>NZ_JBBEGM010000001.1:0-1344349 GCF_037400335.1 Actinomycetospora flava | reverse complement strand
TTGCCGCCGGGGGTGGAACGGTGCGAGCGCATCTGGCACAACAGCGAGCTGCTGTTCCGCCTGGCCGACCTCGCGCCCGCCCCGCCGCGCAGCCGCCGCTACGTGGTCGTCGGCGCGGGGCAGAGCGCCGCGGAGGCCACCGCCTACCTGCACGACCGCGAGGACGCGGCCGCGGTGCACTCGGTGTTCTCGCGCTACGGCTACAGTCCCGCCGACGACACCTCGTTCGCCAACCGCATCTTCGACCCCGAGGCGGTGGACCACTTCTACGCGGCCCCCGGCGAGGTCAAGCAGATGCTCATGGACTACCACGCGAACACGAACTACTCGGTGGTCGATCCCGAGCTGATCCAGGACCTCTACACCCGCGCCTACCAGGAGAAGGTCGGCGGGACACAGCGCCTGCACGTCCACGGCGCGAGCCGCGTCGCGGGCACCCCGACGACGTCGCCGGACACCGCCGGGATCGCGCTCGACATCCAGTTCCTGCCCACCGGGCAGACGCACACGATCGACACCGACATCGTCGTCTACGCCACCGGGTACCGGCCGATCGATCCCAGCGGGCTGCTGGGCGACGTCGGCGCGTGGTGCCGGCGCGCCGAGGACGGCGAGCTGCTGGTCGAGCGCGACTACCGGCTCCACACCGTCCACCCGCTGCGCGCGGGGATCTACCTGCAGGGGCCGACCGAGCACACCCACGGCATCAGCTCGACGCTGCTGTCGACGACGGCCGTGCGGGCCGAGGAGATCCTCGACTCGGTGCTCGGCCACCGTCGGCCCGAGCCCGACCTGAACGTGGCGCACGACGCGTCCGGCGAGCCCGCCGCGATGGGCAACGGTTTCGGCGACCCCGGGGTGATCACGTCATGAGTGCCGCCCTCGTCACCGGCGCGGCCGGCGGGATCGGGGCCGCGGTGTGCCGGCGCCTCGCCGGCGCGGGCGCTCCCGTGGCGCTGCTCGACCGCGATCCCGAGGCCACCGAGGCCGCGGCCGACGCCCTGCGCGCCCGGGGCGCCACCGCCGTCGCCGTCCCGGGCGACGTCACCGACGCCGGCGCGGTGGAGAAGGCGGTCGTCGCGGCCGAGGACGCGCTCGGGCCGCTGGCGACGCTGGTCAACGTGGCCGGCGTGCTGCACGTCGCGGCGGTCACCGAGATCGACGACGCCGACTGGCGCCACTGCCTGGACGTCAACGCCACCGGGGTCATGCACGCCTGCCGTGCGGTCGGCGCGCGGTTCGCCGCGCGGGGCCGCGGGTCGGTCGTGACCGTCGCGTCGAACGCCGCCGGCGTGCCCCGCACGGGCATGGCCGCGTACGCCGCGTCGAAGGCCGCCGCCGTCGCGGTCACGCGCTGCCTGGGCCTGGAGCTCGCCGGGCAGGGCGTGCGGGCCAACGTCGTGTGCCCCGGGTCGACCGACACCGCGATGCTCGACGCGATGGGCGACCTGCCCGCCGACCACGCCGCCCTCGTCCGCGGCTCGGCGGAGACGTTCAAGCTCGGCATCCCCCTCGGCCGGGTCGCCGCCCCCGAGGACGTCGCCGAGGTGGTCGCGTTCCTCGCCTCCGACGCCGCACGGCACGTCACGTTGCAGACCGTCTACGTCGACGGCGGGGCCTCGCTCGGGCCCTGACCGCCCTGTTCTCGCACGACCACCCGCCCGCTTGTGAGAGGACACCCATGACCAGCACCCCGACCAGCGCCGGTCCGGATCCCGACGTGTCGGTCGACGTCCCGCCCGGCCCCGGCGCCGGGCCGGGCGCCTTCCTCTTCTCGACGCGCGAGATGACGCTGCGCACGACCGGGGGACGGACCCGCGTGCCGGGGGCCTCGCCGGGGTCGGTCGGGGCCATGGCCGCCGCGACGCTCGCCGCCGAGCGCGCCGCCGGCAACCCGGACCCGCTGGTGGTCGGGGCGGTCGGGTTCGCGCACGGCGAGGCCCGTCTCGTGGTCCCCGCGCACGTCCACCGCACGCCCACCGTGGACCGCGTGGAGGGCGACGCGCCGCCGGTCCCGCCGCTGGTGGCGCCGCCGTCGGCGCCGGCGTCGGTCGGCACCCGCTGGGACTTCCGCGCCGAGCCGCCCCCGCCCCGCTACGCGGCGGCCGTGGCGCGGGCGCTGGAGATGATCGCCGAGGGCGAGTTCGAGAAGGTCGTGCTGGCCCGCGCGGCGACGCTGACCGCCCCCGAGCCGCTCGACGTCGCCGCGGTCCTGGAGCGTCTCGCCGCCCGCAACCCCTCCGGGTACGTGTTCGCCGCGGACGTCACCGACCCCGACGTCGACGGCCGCCGCACCCTGCTCGGCAACAGCCCCGAGCTGCTCGCGGCCCGCCGGGGCAACGTCGTCGTGTCGCACCCGCTGGCCGGCACCGCGCCGCGCAGCCCCGACCCCGAGGAGGACGCGCGGCGCGGCGAGGTCCTCGCGCGGTCGACGAAGGACCTGCGCGAGCACGCGCTGGTGGTCGACCGGGTCGCCGAGCGCCTGGAGCCGTTCTGCACCTCGCTCGAGGTCCCGTCCTCGCCGAGCGTCACCCGCACCGCGTCGCTGTGGCACCTCGGCACCCGCATCGAGGGCACGCTGCGCGACCCCGCGCCGACGTCGCTGCAGCTCGCCGAGGCGCTGCACCCGACGCCCGCGGTGTGCGGGGAGCCGACCGACGCGGCGCGCGCGGCCATCGAGGAGCTCGAGGAGTTCCCGCGCGGCTTCTACACCGGGCTCGTCGGGTGGTGCGACGCCGCGGGCGACGGGGAGTGGGCGGTGACCATCCGGTGCGCCGAGGTCGCCGGGCGCGCGGTGCGCGTGTACGCGGGGGCGGGCGTCGTCGAGGGCTCGCGGCCGGAGGCCGAGCTCGCCGAGACCGCCGCCAAGTTCCGCACGCTGCTCTCGGCGCTGGGGCTGGAGGCCACCCCGTGAACCTGGTGGCGGACGGCGTCGTCCCGTACCCCGCGGAGTTCGCCGAGCGCTACCGGGCCGCGGGGTACTGGACGGGCCAGACGTTCCCCGACCTGCTCGACACGGCCGTCGCCGAGCACGGCGGGCGGACCGCGGTGGTCGGCACCGGCCCGTCGGGCACGCAGCGCTGGACCTACGCCGAGCTCGACGCCCGGGCGCGCGGCCTCGCCGCCGGCCTGGCCGACCTCGGGGTGGAGCCCGGCGACCGGGTGGTCGTGTGGCTGCCGAACGTCCCGGAGTACCTGGAGACGATCTTCGCGCTGTTCCGGCTCGGCGCCCTGCCGGTGTTCGCGCTGCCCGCGCACCGGGGCAGCGAGATCCGCTACTTCGCCGAGCACGCCGAGGCGGTCGCGATCGTGACCGTCGCCCGGCACGACCGGTTCGACCACGCCGCGGCGGCCCTCGAGGTGGCCGCCGCCGTGCCGAGCGTGGGGCACGTCGTCGTGGCGGCACCCCGGGACGCCGAGCTGCCGGTCGGCGCGCTCCCGCTCGCGGCGCTGCGCCAGACCCCGCGCGACGCGCTGCCCGGCGACGACGCCGACCCGTCGTCGGTCGCGTTCCTGCAGCTCAGCGGGGGGACGACCGGCCTGCCGAAGCTGATCCCGCGCACCCACGACGACTACCTCTACAGCGTCCGGGCCAGCGCGGAGATCTGCGGTCTGTCGCCGGGGACGGTGTACCTGGCGGCCCTGCCGGCGGCGCACAACTTCACGATGAGCTCGCCGGGTCTGCTCGGCGTGATCCACGCGGGCGGGACGACGGTCCTCGCCCCGTCGCCCGACGCCGACACCTGCTTCGGGCTGATCGAGGCCGAGCGGGTCACGCTGGCGGCGGTGGTCCCGCCGCTGGCGGCGGCGTGGGTGCAGGCGGCGTCGAGCACCACGAAGGACCTCTCCAGTCTCGCGATGCTGCAGGTCGGCGGCGCCAAGTGCGCAGCCGAGCTCGCCCGCCGCATCCCCGTGGCGCTGGGCGCGCGCCTGCAGCAGGTGTTCGGCATGGCCGAGGGGCTCGTCAACTACACCCGCGACGACGACCCCGACGACGTCGTCGAGGAGACCCAGGGCAGCCCGATCTCCCCGGACGACGAGATCCGGGTGGTCGACCCCGCCGACCCGGACGAGCGCGAGGTCCCGCGCGGCCAGGTCGGCGCCCTGCTCACCCGCGGGCCCTACACGATCCGCGGCTACTACCGCGCCGAGGAGCACAACGCGACGGCGTTCACCGAGGACGGCTTCTACCGCACCGGCGACCTCGTCCGGATCACCGAGCGCGGCGACATCGTCGTCACGGGCCGGGTGAAGGAGCAGATCAACCGGGGCGGCGAGAAGATCGCGGCCGAGGAGGTCGAGAACCACCTCCTGGCGCACCCCGACGTCGTCGACGCGGCCATCGTCGGCGTCCCGGACGACTTCCTCGGCGAGCGCACCCACGCCTACGTCATCCCGGTGCCCGACCGGGACGCGCCGCGCCCGAACGCCCTGCGCCGCTTCGTGCGCGAGCGCGGGGTGGCGGCCTACAAGGTCCCCGACACCGTCGAGGTCGTCGACGCCTTCCCCGTCACCGGCGTCGGCAAGACCAGCCGCCGCGCGCTGCGCACGGCGCTCGCCGCGCGGGCAACCGAGAAGCAGGCAGAGAAGGAGAGCCCGTCGTGAGCATTCCGTCGATCGCGCCCTACCCGATGCCGCGGTCGCACGAGCTGCCGGCCAGCCGCCCCGACTGGTCGCCCGACCCCGCGCGGGCGGTCCTGCTCGTGCACGACATGCAGCGCTACTTCCTGGCCCCGTTCTCGCGGGGCGAGGAGCCGGTGAGCGTCGCCGTCGAGAACATCGCGACGCTGACGGCCCGCGCCCGCGCGCTGGGCGTCCCCGTCGTCTACACCGCCCAGCCGGGGGAGCAGCCGCCCGCCGACCGCGGGCTGCTCGACGACTTCTGGGGCCGCGGCCCGGCCGCCGCCTACCTCGAGGACCCGGGCATCGTGTCGATCGTCGACGAGCTCGCCCCCGAGCCCGGCGACGAGGTGCTGACGAAGTGGCGCTACAGCGCGTTCCAGCGCAGCTCGCTGCAGGAGCTGCTGGCCGAGGCCGGCCGCGACCAGCTGCTGATCACGGGGATCTACGCGCACATCGGGTGCATGGTCACCGCGGTGGAGGCGTTCATGCGTGACGTCCAGCCGTTCCTCGTGGCCGACGCGGTCGCCGACTTCTCGCGCGCGCACCACGAGCAGGCGCTCACCTGGACCGCGCAGCGCTGCGGGGTCGTGCTGTCGGCCGACGCGGTGCTGGGGGCGTTCGAGCAGGCAGCCCCCCGGGCGCTGGCGTGACGGTCGACCTGCCCCTCACCGGGGCGCAGGAAGGCATCTGGTTCGCGCACCATCTCGACCCCGCCAACCCGATCTACACCACCGGCGCGCGGGTCGACATCACCGGCCCGCTCGCGGGGGACGTGCTCGCCGCGGCGATCCACGACGCGGTCGAGGAGACCGAGGCGCTGCACGTGCGGTTCGTCGTCCGCGACGGGCGGCCGCGCCAGGTCCCGCTGGGCCGCGACGAGCGCGCCGCCTGGGCGGTGGAGCGGGTGGACCTGCGCGGCGAGCCCGACCCGGAGGCGGCCGCGCAGGCGTGGATCGAGCAGGCCCTGGGCGCGCCGTCGGACCTGGACGACGGGCCGCGGTTCTCCCACGCCCTGCTGCGCCTGGGCGAGGGCCAGCACGTGTGGTTCCACCGCTACCACCAGGTCGTGATGGACGCCTACGGCTTCTCGCTGATCGCGCGGCGGGTCGCGACGCTCTACGGCGCGCGCCTCGCGGTCGACGCCGCGCCGCCGTCGCGGGCCGGGACGCTGCCCGAGCTGGTCGCCGCCGACGCCGAGGCCCGGCGGCGGGCGGTCGAGGACGACCGCGCGTTCTGGACCGAGCGGTTCCCCGGGCCGCCCTCGCCCGCCACGCTCGCCGGCCGCACCCGGCGCGTGACCCGCACGCGCCTGCGCCGCAGCAGCACGCTGCCGCCCGAGGTCGTCGTGCGGATGGAGGCCGCGGCCGACCGGGCCACGGGGCACTGGCCGGAGATGGTGCTGGCGGGCGTCGCGCTGTACCTCCACCGGCTCTGCGACGCCCCGGACGTCGTGCTCGGGGTGCCGATGATGGGACGGCTCGGCAAGCCCGGGGCGCCCGCCGCGAGGACGCCCGGGATGCTCGTCAACATCGTGCCGCTGCGGGTGGCTCCGCGTCCGACGGCGACGGTGCGCGAGCTCGTCGCCGAGGTCGTCGCGGAGCTCGCCGCCGTGCGCGCCCACCAGCACTACCGGTTCGAGGACCTGCGCCGCGACCTGCGGCTCGACGCCGCCGAGGGCCCCCGCGGGGAGGCCGCGCTCGTGGGGCCGTGGGTCAACGTGCGGCCGCCCGACCTGCTGCGCTTCGGCGCGCGGACCACGGGCGTCACGCGCCCCGTCTCGGGCGGTCCGGTGCACGACCTCGCCGTCCACGTGCAGCGGCTCCCCGACGGCGGGCTCGCCCTCGACGTCGACGCCAACCCGGAGACCTACGACGTCGCCGCCCTCGAGAGCCACCAGGCACACCTCGACGGGCTGCTGCGCGCGCTGACCGGGACGCCGCCGGACACGTCGCTGGCCGCCGTCCCGCTGCTCGACGCCGACGAGCGCGCGGCCGCGATCGCTGCTGGTCGGGGGGCGCCGGCTGAGACCGGTGACCTGGCGTCCCTGCTGGGTGCGGCCGACGGGCCGGCGGTGCGGCTGCGCGACGCGGGCGCGCGCCCCGCGACGACGGTCGCCGTCGCGCTGCCTTCGGGCCCCGAGCGGGACGCCGCCGTGAGGGCCGTGCTGCACGCGGGCGCGAGCGTGCTCCCGGTCGACGTCGACGCCCCACCGGCGCGACTCGCTCCGCTGCTCGCCGAGACGGCCCCGGTGCTCGGGGTGGTGTCCGCGGCGACGCGGAACGTGCTCCCCGCGGGGCTGGTGACGGTGGACGTGGGGGAGCCGCGTCCCGAGCCGTCGCCGCTGCCCGAGGTCGACGACGCCCAGCCGGCTCTCGTCGTGCCCGTGTCGGCGGGACACGGGCGGCCGGTCGGGCTCGTGGTGTCGCGCGCGGCGGTACGGGGGGCGCTCGGCCTGTCCTGGGACGGTTCGTGGCTCACCCCGGAGGGGCGCCCGCGCCCGGGGACCACGGCGCGCGTGCTGGACCGCGCGCTGCACGACGTCCCGGACGGCGCGGCGGGGGAGCTGTACGTCGGGGGCGCGGCGCTGCCCGAGGGCTACGCGGGTCTCCCCGGCCTGACGGCCCTGCGTTTCGTGGCCGGCGACGCGGGGGCCCGCATGCTGCGCACCGGCGAGCTCGTGCGCCGCGACCACGACGGCACGCTGCACGTGCTCGGGCGCGTGGACGGGCAGCTGGTCCTCGACGGCCGGGTCGTCGATCCGGGCGAGGTCGAGGCCGCGCTGGAGGCCCTCGACGACGTCGCGGCGGCCGTGGTGTCGGTGCGCGAGGGGCGGCTGGTGGCACACGTGGTCGGCGCGGTGCCCCCCGACGTCCGGGACCGCCTCGCCGCGGTCCTCCCGGCGGCCCTGGTGCCCGCGGACGTCGTGGCGGTCGACGCCTTCCCGCGCACCGCCGACGGCCGCGTGGACACGGCGCGCCTGCCCGCTACGACCCCGCGCAGCGAGCCCGCCGACCGGACGCAGGAGCGGCTGTGCGCGATCGTCGCCGACGTCCTGGGCGTCGACGCGGTGGGTCCCGACGACGACTTCTTCGCCCTCGGCGGTCACTCGCTGCTGGCGATGGTGCTGATGTCGCGCGTGGGCGAGGAGCTCGGCGTGACCCCGTCGGTCCGCGACGTCTTCGACGCGCCCACCCCGGCCCGCCTCGCCGAGCTCCTGGCGGCGCGGGTCACCCCGGCCCAGGTCCTGCGCGCCGCCGGCTCCGTCTCCACGACCTGATCGGCTCGAGCCCCGCCCGCACCCCGCATTACTGGCTGGTATCGCTCGCCAGGCGAGCGATACCAGCCAGTAACCGCGTCACGAGGTGCTCAGCCGGCGGCGTCCATGCGCTCCACGAGGCTGCGCGGGCGCATGTCGGTCCAGTGCTGTTCCACGTACTCGAGCGCCGCCGCGCGGTCGGCGCCCGGCTCGCCGTCGGTTCCCTCGGCACCGAACACCACGGTCCAGCCGGCGGGGACGTCGGCGAACACGGGCCAGAGGCTGTGCTGGCCCTCCTCGTTCACGAGGACGAGAAAGCGGCCGTCGGGGTCGTCGAAAGGATTCGGCATCGGATCACGCTCCGTTGAACAGGCGGCTCCAGGCCGCGACGGTGGGTTCCTCGGCGAGGTCGACGAAACCGATCTCGGAGCCGGTCTCGGCGCGCCACTGCTCCACGAGGCTCATGAGGCGGATCGAGTCGAGGCCGAGGTCCATGAGGTCGTCGTCGTCGCCGACGTCCTCGGGCGCCTCGCCCAGGGCCGCCGCGATGTCGGCGCGGAGCCGGTCGCGGTCGAGGGTCACTGCCGCCATGACTGGGTCCTTTCGTATCGAGCGTGCTGGTCAGGAACGGTCGGGTGCCAGGGGCTCGTGCTCCGCGTCACCGACGGCCACCTCCGATCGCCGCCGGCGCCGCCGGGCCGGCACGCACATCGGCGTGTGCTCCTCGGGGTCGGGCACGATCCGCACGTCGAGCCCGAAGACCGCGCGCACCATGTCCGCGTCGACGATCTCGGCGGGCGGCCCCTGGGCGTGGATGCGTCCGCGGTGCATGGCGACGAGGTGGTCGGCGTAGCGCGCCGCCTGGTTGAGGTCGTGCAGCACCATCACCACGGTGCGGCCCTGGTCGCGGTTGAGGTCGGCGAGCAGGTCGAGCACCTCGACCTGGTGGGCCATGTCGAGGAACGTCGTGGGCTCGTCGAGCAGGAGGGTCTCGGTGTCCTGCGCCAGCGCCATCGCGATCCACGCGCGCTGGCGCTGGCCGCCGGAGAGCTGGTCGAGCGCGCGCCGGCGCAGCCCGACCGTGTCGGTGACCTCGAGGGCCCACTCGATGTGGTCCTGGTCGTCGCGGGAGAACTGCTGCAGCCACGACTGGTGCGGGTAGCGCCCGCGCGCGACGAGGTCCTCCACCGTCAGCCCCTCGGGCGCCGCGGGCGACTGCGGCAGCAGGCCGAGCCGCCGGGCGATCTCGCGGGTCCCGAGCTTCGCGAGCTCGGTGCCGTCGAGGAGCACCGCCCCGGACCGCGGCGCGAGCAGGCGCGCCAGCCCGCGCAGCAGCGTCGACTTGCCGCACGCGTTGGCGCCGACGATCGCGGTGATCGCCCCGGAGGGCAGCTCCAGGGACAGGTCGGCGACGACCGGGTCGCCGCCGTAGCCCAGGGTCAGATCATCAGCTCGCAGGCTCACGTCAGCCTCCTCGGACAGGACGGTTGGCGCGGTACAGCAGCCAGAGGAAGAACGGCGCGCCGACGACGGCGGTGACCGTGCCGACGGGCAGTTCGATGGGGGCGAGGACGAGCCGCGCGACGAGGTCGCACACCATCACCAGCACCCCGCCGACGAGCGCGGCCGCGGGGAGCACGGCCGCGCCGGTCAGCCCGGACAGGCGCCGGGCGATGTGCGGGGCGATGAACGCGACGAACCCGATCGGCCCCGACGCGGCGACCGCGAACGCCGCCAGCGCGGCGGCCACGACCACGAGCCCGAGGCGGGCGCGCTGCACCGGCACGCCGAGGGCGACCGCCGACTCCTCGCCCAGCGACAGCGCGTCGAGCGCGCGGGTGAGCGCCGCGGTCGCCGGGAAGAGCACGACCAGCCCCACCACCAGCGGCCAGAACGCGTCCCACGTGACGCCGTTGAGGCTGCCCACCAGCCACACCGCGGCGCGCTGGACGTCGATGAGCTCGCCGACCACCAGCAGGTACGACGTCCCGGCGCCGAACGCGGCGGCCAGCGCGATGCCGACCAGCACCAGCCGGTAGGGCGAGAGCCCGCCGCGCCAGGCCAGGGCGTAGACCAGCGTCGCCGACGCCACCGCGCCGACGAACGCCCCGACGGGCAGCAGGGCGGGCGGCGCGCCGAGGATGAGGATCGCGACGCCGGTGAGGCTCGCGCCGCCGGTGACGCCGATGATGTCCGGCGCGGCGAGCGGGTTGCGCACCAGCGTCTGGAAGATCAGCCCGGAGACCCCGAGCGCCATGCCGCAGCCCAGCCCGACCAGCGCCCGCGGCAGCCGGAGCCCGACGATGATGAACTCGTCGGTGCGCGTGCCCGCCCCGACCAGGGTGGCGGCGACGTCGCCGAGCGGGATCGCGAACTCCCCGAGGCTCACCGACAGCGCCGTCGCGACCACCCCGACGACGACCGCCCCGAGGCACACCGCGAGCAGCCGCAGGTCGAGCAGCCGCGAGAACCCCCGCGAGCGGACCGGGACGCGGCGCGTCAGCGTCCCGGTCACAGCTGCACCAACTTGCCCCGGCGCACCAGCCAGATGAACACCGGCGCGCCGATCACGGCCATGACGATCCCGACCTGCAGCTCGCCCGGCGACACGAGCACCCGGCCGAGCACGTCCGCGACCAGCAGCAGGATCGGGCCCATGACCAGCGAGTACGGGACGATCCACCGGTAGTCGGGACCGACCAGTGCCCGCGCGGCGTGCGGCACGACGAGCCCGACGAACCCGATCGGGCCGGCGACCGCCACAGCACCGCCCGCGCAGCAGACGACCGCGAGCGCGGCGAGCGCCCGCGACACCGCCACCCGCTGGCCCAGCGAGCGCGCGACGTCCTCGCCGAGGGCCAGGGCGTTGAGCGCGCGCGTCGAGTACAGCGCGAGCAGCAGACCGACGAGGATGAACGGCTCCGCGCCGGCGAGCGTCCCGAGGTCGCGCCCGGACAGCGAGCCGACCACCCAGAACCGGAACGCGTCGAGCGTGCCGGAGTCGAGCAGCGCGAGCGCCGACGTCAGCGCCGTGAGCAGGGCCGCGACGGCCGCGCCCGCCAGCGCCAGGGTCACCGGGCTCGCGGCGGCGCGGCCCGACGCCCCGAGGGCGTAGACGACGACGGCGGCCACCCCCGCCCCGACCAGCGCGAACCACACGTAGCCGGTGACGGCGGTGATGCCGAGGACGTAGATGGCGGTGACCACGGCGAACGCGGCCCCGGCCTCGATGCCGAGGATCCCGGGGTCGGCCAGCGGGTTGCGGGTCACGCCCTGGATGACCGTGCCCGCCGCCCCCAGGGCGGCGCCGGCCGCGATCCCGATCAGCGTCCGGGGCAGCCGCAGCTCCCGGACGGCGACGTGCGCGTCGGTGCCGGCCCAGTCGGTGAACGCGGTGATCACCTGGGCCGGCGGGACCGGCAGCGCGCCCACCGCGAGCGACAGCAGCACCGCCCCGAGGAGCAGCGCGAGCCCGACCACCAGGCCCGCCGTGCGGGCGGTCCCGGTGGCCAGGGGAGGGGCGCTGCGCTCCTCGGCGGTACTCGCCGTCGCGGCCGTCATTCGAGGTAGTCGCCCATGCGACGGAAGTAGTCGCCGGCGACGTGCTCGGTGCCGTCCTCGTCGAGGACCCGCTGCAGCACCAGCCCGTGCTGCCCGCCGCGCCACGACTCGGGCCCGGCGACGACGATCACGCCACGGCCCTCGCGGGCGAACACCCGCCCGTGCGTGCCGCCGGCCTTCTCCCGCGACACCGACGCCTCGAGCACCCGCAGCCGGCGCCCCTCGTGGAGGCACCAGGCGTTGGGGTACGGCCCGGTCTGGGCGCGCACGAGGTTGACGAGGTCCCGCGCCGACCGGTCCCAGTGGATCCTGTTGTCCGGGTCGGCGCGCTTGTGGAAGAAGGACGCGTGCTCCGGGTCCTGGCGCAGCCAGTCGTGCGGCCCGTGCTCGATGCGGTCGAACGCGTCGAGCGACAGCGGCCCGAACAGCTCCACGGTGCGGTGGAACAGGTCCTCGGTGGTGTCGGTCGGCGTCACCGGCACCGTCCGCTGGGTGATGATGTCGCCGCGGTCGAGGTCGGCGTCCATCCAGTGCGCGGTGATCCCGACCTGGCTCTCACCGTTGATCAGCGCCCAGTTCAGCGGCGAGAAGCCCGCGTACTTCGGCAGCAGCGAGTCGTGGGTGTTCACCGTCCCGCGCTCCGGCGCCGAGAACACCTCCGGGCTGATCCAGGTCCGCCAGTTGCAGGCGAGCCCGATCTCGGCGCCCGACTCCTTGATGGTCGTGACCAGTTCGTCGTCGACCGCCTTCTCCCGGTAGACGACGGGGATGCCGTGCTCGCGGGCGAGATCCCCCATCGACTCCTCGAAGATCGCGGGCGCCCACTCGCCCTCCTCGGGGTGGCTGATCGTCAGCACCACCTCGTGGCGGGACTCGAGCAGCGCGGCCAGCAGCCGCGCTCCCCACTTCTGGTAGCCGAACAGGACGACGCGCATCGGGCTCCTCTGGTGGCAGCGGTGCTCAGCGGAACAGGGTCGCGAACGTGTCGAGCGTGCTCATCGCCCCCTGGTAGTCGGGGCGGAAGCTCGTCGAGGGCACCTCGTAGGCGTTGCCGCTCGCGAAGGCCGGCAGCCGCGCGTAGACGGGGTTGGTCCGCAGCTGGTCGAGCGGGATCTGGCCGATCGGCAGCACGATCGCGGTCGGCGCGTCGGCGACCTGGGGGAGCAGCTCCTGGCTGACCTCGAACGAGTCGCCGGTGCCGAACAGCGGCGGGTTGTTCGCCTTGCGGATGACGTCGTCGGGCGTGAAGCCGAGGTCGGTCGCGATGCGCGGCAGGGCCGCGGTCGGCGTCACGACGTAGGACTTGCCGTCGCGCGCCTGGTAGAGGAACACCGTCGGCTGCGGGGGCAGGCGCAGCGCGCCGCGGACCTGCGCGGCCCGGTCCTGGTAGGCCTGCAGCAGGCCCGGGACGCGGTCGGAGCGTCCGACGACCTCGGCGATCCGCGTGAGCTGGTCCTGCCACTGCGTGAACGCCGGGAGCAGGACCGTGGGCGCGATCTCCTGGAGCTGCGGGTAGGCGTTCGCGGCCTGCGCGGCGGTGAAGCCCTGGCCGCCGCCGATGATCAGGTCGGGCCGGGCCGCGGCCACCTGCTCGATCGACAGGCCCGCGCCCTCGCTGGCGAGGCGCTGGGTGCCCTGCTGCTGGGCCTGTGCCGACCAGCTCGGCGGGAACCCGGAGGCGTCGGCCTGGACGCCCAGGACGCGCGGATCGGCCGCGACCACCGGCGCCTCGAGGGTGAACAGGTCACCGGCGAGGCTGCCCGAGAGCACGGCGATCCGCTGCGGGGCCGCGGGGACCTGCACCGGGCCGCGCTCGGACTGGACGGTGCGCGTCTCGCCGCCGGATCCGCCGCCCTGCTCGCCGCCGCCGCTGCAGCCGGCCACCACCAGCAGCGCGGCCAGCCCGGCGAGCAGCGCCCGCACGGTGAGCCGTCCGGCCGCCGTCGCTCCTCGGACGGCTGCGGCGTCTCTGCCCCCAGGGCCCACGGGTCCTCCTTCTCGTCGCACCACCCTCGTCGCGACGGAGGTTAGGGCAGCCTTGCATCAGTGCACCAGCCGGGTGATCGCCCGTGGTGGTGATTCGGGCACCAGGAGTGACCTGGGCAACGCTGGGTGGGGTGTCCCCGGACGGGTGAATTAGGTTTGCCTAACCAGAATCGGCAGCGGGGACGGCTCGGGCACGTCGACGAGGTCCGTCCTCCGCGCGGGACGGGAGGACGGGTTGAGCACTGCTGTCCGGGCGCAGGCCGAGCTGCTGGAGCTGACCGGTGCCCAGCTGGGCATCTGGAACGCGCAGTGGCTGGAGCCGGACTCGCCGCACTACCTCGTCGGCGACGTCGTGGAGATCGACGGCCGCCACGTCCTCGACGTCGGTGCGCTCGCCGAGGCCGTCCGCCGCACGACCGACGAGGCCGAGACGCTGCGGCTGCGGTTCCACGACACCCCCGCCGGTCCCCGCCAGACGCTCTCCGACGAGCCCGCCGTGCCGCCCGAGGTCGTGGACCTCCGCGGCGAGCCCGACCCCGTCGCCGCCGCGCACGCGGCCGTCGCGTCGATCCGGGCCCGGGCCGCCGAGGCCTGCCGCGGCCTGGTGGACCGCCGGCTGGACAGCCAGACGCTCGTGCGCCTGTCCGACCGCGCGGTGTGGTGGGTGCAGCTCTACCACCACGTGATCATCGACGGGTACTCCGCGGCGATGATGGCCCGCCGGGCCGCCGCGCACTACACCGCGCTGGTCCGGGGCACCGAGCCCCCGGCGCCGGAGTTCGGGGCGATCGCCGACCTCGTCGCGGCCGACCAGGAGTACCGCGCCGGCGAGCGCCACGAGCGCGACCGGGCCTACTGGCGCGACCGGCTCACCCCGCTGCCCGAGCCCGCCGGCGCGTCCCGCACCGCGTCCGGGGCCCCGGAGCGCACCGTCGCCGCGTCGGTCGTCGTCCCGGCGGAGACCCTCGCCCGCCTGAAGGCCGTCGGCGAGCAGACGTCCACGACCTGGGCGGACGTGCTCATCGCCTGCTTCGCCGCCTTCCTGCACCGCGCCCACGGCGAGTCCGACGTGGTGATCGGCATGCCGCTGATGTGCCGCGTCGGGAAGGCCGCCCTGCGCACCCCGGCGATGGCGGTGAACCTGCTGCCGCTGCGGGTCGCGGTGCGCGGCGACGACCGCCTCGAGGCGCTCAGCCGCCGGGTCGCCGAGCGCATGAAGGAGATGCGCTCGCACCAGCGCTTCCGCGGCGCCGACCTGCCCCGCGAGCTCGGCGTGCCCGGCCTCGGCGCCATGCTCCTCGGCGGGATCAACCTCAAGGCCTTCGACTACACGATCGACTTCGCCGGCTCCACCGGCGTCATGCGCAACGTCGCGGGCGGGCCGCCCCAGGACTACGAGCTCACCGCGACGCCCACCGCCGACGGCGGGCTGCGGCTCGGCTTCGAGGTCGACGACCGCCTCACCGACCAGGCCGGCGTCGCGTGGCGGGCGCAGTCGCTGCTGCGGGTGGTCGACGCCCTGACCGCGCCCGACGCCCCGGCGATCGGCGCGGTCGACCTGCTCGCCCCCGACGAGCGCCGGCGGCTGCTGGCCGACCGGTCGGGCCCGGCGGCCGGCGCCCCCGAGGACGTCGCGACGGCGATCGACCGGCTCGGCGCGGGCACGGCCCTGGTCTGCGGCGACGAGCGGCTCACGGGCACCGAGCTCGCCGCCCGCGTGCACCGCACCGCGCGGGCCCTGCGGGCGCGGGGGATCGGCACCGACGACGTCGTGGCCGTCGCCCTGCCGCGCGGGGTCGACCTCGTCGTCACCCTGCTCGCGGCGCTCGACGCCGGCGCCGCCTACCTGCCGCTGGACCTGGCGCACCCGGCCGCGCGGCGGCAGGAGCTGATCGACGACGCCCGCCCCGCGCTGGTGATCGGGGAGCAGGACGTCGCCGAGCTCCGCGCCGAGGCCGACGCCCAACCGGCCACTGCGCCCGGGGACCGGTCCCTCGCGCCCGACCGGCTCGCCTACGTCATCTACACCTCCGGCTCGACCGGCCGGCCCAAGGGCGTGCTCGTGCGCGCCGGCGGGCTGTCCGGCCTGCTCGCGCACCACCCGGCGACCGCCCCCGAGCTCGCCGGCCGCGGCGTCCTGCGCGTCGCGCACACCTACTCGTTCGCCTTCGACGCCTCGATCGACCAGCTGCTCTGGCTGCTCCACGGCCACGAGCTGCACCTCTACGACGCCGACCTGACCAGGGACGCCGAGGAGCTCCTCGCGGCCTTCGGTGCCGACGGCATCGACGTCGTCGACACGACGCCCTCGATGGCGACGCAGCTCGTGGACCTCGGCCTGCTCAGCGGCGCGCACCCGCCGGCCCTGCTGATCCTCGGAGGCGAGGCCACCCCGCCCGCGCTGTGGCAGCGGGTGGTCGACTCCGGGGTGCCCGCGCGCAACGTCTACGGGCCGACCGAGGCGACCGTCGACGCCACCGCCGCCGCGCTCACACCCGGCGTGCCGACGATCGGCGGACCGCTGCCCGGCACCCGCGTCCACCTGCTCGACGTCGCCCTGCAGCCGGTGCCGCACGGCGCGGTCGGCGAGCTCTACCTGGCCGGCCCGCACCTCGCGCGCGGCTACCTGAACCACCCCGGGACCACTGCCGAGCGCTTCCTCGCCGACCCGTTCGGCCCGGCGGGCGAGCGCATGTACCGCACCGGCGACCTGGCGCGCTGGGTCCCGGGCCGCGGCCTGGACTACCTGGGCCGCGGGGACGGCCAGGTGAAGATCCGGGGCTACCGGATCGAGATCGGCGAGGTCGAGGGACAGCTCGCGGACCTGCCCGGCGTGCGCGCCGCGGCGACCGCGGTGCGGACCGACACCGGTCGCCCGCAGCTGGTGGGCTACGTCGTCGGGGACGTCACGCCGGAGCTCGTGCGCACGTCCCTCGCCGACCGCGTGCCCGAACACATGGTGCCCTCGACGGTGGTCGTGCTCGACGAGCTGCCGACCACGACCAGCGGCAAGCTCGACCGCCGCGCCCTGCCCGCGCCGCCGACCGCGCGCTCCGGCCGGGCCGCGGAGACGCCGTCGGAGCGGGCGCTGGCCGCGGTGCTCGCTGACGTCCTGGGCCTGGAGACGGTGGGCGCGGACGACGACTTCGTCGGGCTCGGCGGCGACAGCATCACCGCGATCGCGGTGTGCTCGCGGCTGCGGGCGCACGGTCTCGAGCTGCGGCCCCGCGAGCTGCTCGCGGCGCCGGACCTCGCGTCGCTGGCGTCGCTGGCGCGCCTCCACCAGGACGAGGACACGACCGTCGACGTCGCCGTCGACCCGGCCGGCGTCGACTTCGACGGCGCGATCCGCGAGGCGCTCCCGGCGACCGCGCTGCAGGCCGGGCTCGTGGTGCACAGCCTCGCCCGGGAGGCCGGGGACGCCGAGGTGTACCTCGTGCAGGGCGTCCACCACCTCACCGGCGCCCTCGACACGGAGCGCCTGCGGGCGGCCGCCGCCGAGCTGCTGCGCCGCAGCCCCGCGCTGCGCAGCGCGCTGACCACCGCCGCGTCGGGCGAGGTCGTCGCGGTGGTGCCCGCCGAGGTGGAGCCGGGCTGGTCGTCGGCCGACCTGTCCGCGCTCCCGCCCGACGAGCAGGAGCGGGCCGTCACCGCCGCCGCCCGCGCCGAGACGGACCGCGACTGGCACCCCGCCCGGCCGCCGCTGATCCGGTTCGCCCTGCTCACGCTCGGCGGGACCGATCACCGGCTGGTCGTCACCAACCACCACGCGCTGCTCGACGGCTGGTCGATGCCGCTGGTGTGCCGGACGCTGTTCGCGATCTACGACGAGCTCGGCGGCGGCGCCCCGGCGCCGGTCCTCGCCCCGGTGACCGACTACCTGCGCTGGCTCGCCCGCCAGGACCGCGGGGCGTCGCTCGCGGCGTGGCGCGACCGCCTCGCCGGCATCGACGAGGGCACCCGGCTCGCGCCGGCGGCCAGGGGTGCCGGTCCCGAGCGCCCGGCGCGCCGCCAGATGGAACTCGACCGCGAGCTCTCCGACGACGTGCGCGCCTTCGCCCGCGAGCGCGGCGTCACGCTGGCGACCGTCGTCCAGACCGCGTGGGGCCTGCTGCTCGCGCGGCTCACCGGCCGCCACGACGTGCTGTTCGGCACGCCGGTCTCCGGGCGCTCCGGCCAGGTCGACGGCATCGAGACGATGATCGGCCAGCTCGGCAACACCGTCGTCGTCCGCCTCGCCCACCGCGACGGCGACACCGTCGAGCAGGTGCTGGCGGCGATGCACGAGCAGTCGGTCGCCATGACCGACCACCACCACGTCGGCCTCGCCGAGGTGCAGCGCGCGGTCGGCGTCGGCGACCTGTTCGACACGCTGCTGGTCACCGAGAACCTGCCGATGTCGGCGCGCACCGGTGTGACGCTGGCCCCCGGCGTCCAGCTCGACGGCGTCGACACCGACGACGGCACCCACTACCCGCTCAACGTCGTGGTGCTGCCGGAGCCGCGCATCGTCGTCCGCTTCGGCTACCAGCCCCGGGCGTTCGACGACGACGCCGTGCGCGACATCGGCGACCGGCTGCGCACCCTGCTGCGGGACATGGTCGACCACCCCGGACGCGCGGTCTCCCGGCTGCGCCTGCTCGAGCCGGAGCAGGAGGCCCTGGTGCTGGCGGCGGGCACCGAGCACGTCGCCTCGCACCGCGTCCGCGGCGGCTGCCTCGCGGAGTTCGCGGCCCAGGTCGCGGCGCGGCCCGACCAGGCCGCCGTCGAGTGCCGCGACCGGACCCTGACCTACGCCGAGCTCGACCGGCGGGCCAACAGGCTCGCCCACGCCCTGCTCGACCTCGGCGTGCGCCAGGAGCAGCCCGTCGCCGTGCTGCTGCGCCGCGACGTCGAGATGGTCGTGGCGATCCTCGGCATCTTCAAGGCCGGCGCGGTCTACGTGCCGATGGACCCCGACTACCCCCGCGACCGCCTGGCGTACATGGTCGGCGACGCGCACGCTGTGGCGGCGGTGACCACCTCGGACGTCCCGTTCGACCTGCCCATCACCGACGTCCCGGTGCTGCGCCTGGACGACCCGGAGCTGGTCGGCGGTGCCCACGACACCGATCCGGGGCACGCCCGTCGTGGCCTGACCGACGACGCCCTGGCCTACGTCATCTACACCTCGGGCACCACGGGCCGGCCGAAGGGCGTCGCGGTGAGCCACCGCGGCTTCGCCGGCCTGATCGCGCTGCAGGAGGACGTCGTCGGTGTCGGGCAGGAGCGCTACCTGCACTTCGCGACGACCAGCTTCGACGTCGCGATGTGGCAGACCATGCTGCCGCTGCTCTCGGGCGGGACCTCGGTGATCGCGCCGGAGGAGGTCCGGCTGCCCGGGCCCGAGCTGCTGGACTACATCACCGCGCACCGGGTCACGGGGATCAACCTGCTGCCGTCCTTCCTGGCCGCGATGCCCGACGACGCCCGCATCGACCCGGACGTGTTCATGGTCGTCGGCGCCGAGCGCCTCGACCCCGCCCTCGCGCGCCGCTGGGGCGACGGGCGGCGGGCGCTCTTCAACGCCTACGGCCCGACCGAGGTCACGATCAACGCGGTGACCTGGCGCTACGACCCCGCCGAGCCGGCGCTCGACACCGACGAGGGGACGCTGCCGATCGGCCGGCCGGACCCCGACGTCCGCGCCTACGTCCTCGGCCCCGGGCTGCGGCCGGTCGGCGTCGGCATGGTCGGCGAGCTCTACCTCGCCGGGCCCGGCCTCGCCCGCGGCTACCTCCACCTGCCCGGCCAGACCGCCGGCGCGTTCGTCGCCGACCCCTTCGGCCCGGCCGGCGAGCGGATGTACCGCACGGGTGACCGCGTGCGCTGGCGCGCCGACGGGAACCTCGTCTACCTGGGACGCACCGACGACCAGGTGAAGGTCCGCGGCGTGCGCATCGAGCCCGCCGAGATCGAGGCGGCGCTGGCCCGCCACCCCGCCGTGCGCGCCGGGGTCGTCGACATCCGCGAGGACCGGCCCGGCGAGCGCCGCCTCGTCGGCTACGTCGTGCCCGTCGACGGGGCGGACCTCGACCCCGCGACCCTGCGCGCCGACCTCGCCGCGGTGCTCCCGACGGCGATGGTGCCGACGGCGATCGTGCCCCTCGACCGCCTGCCCCTGGGCCCCAGCGGCAAGCTCGACCGGGGCGCGCTGCCCGCCCCCGAGCACCACGCCACCGCGTCCCGGGCCCCGAGCACGCCGGCGGAGTCCGTGCTGCTCGGCGTGCTGCGCGAGGTGCTGGAGAACGACGCGATCGAGCTCGACGACGAGTTCGTCGACGTCGGCGGCGACAGCATCGTCTCCCTCGCGCTCGTCTCCCGGGCCCGGCGCCAGGGCGTCGAGCTGTCGGTCCGCGACGTGCTCGAGGGCGGCACCGTCGCGGGGATCGCGGCACGCGCGACGATCGGGACCGCCGACGGTGCCGGGGCCGACGTGATCGACCTCCCGCGCTCCCACGTCCTGCCGCTGCGCCGCGCCGGCTCCGCGGAGCCGTTCTTCTGCGTCCACCCCGCCGGCGGGTTCGCGACGGTGTTCACCGGGCTCGTGCGCGAGCTGCCCGCCGACCGGCCGGTGATCGGGCTGCAGCTGCCGTCCCTCGACGGCGCCGAGGTGGCGGCGGCGACCGTCGACGAGCTCGCGGAGTCCTACCTGGCGACGATTCGGGGGATCCAGCCCGCCGGCCCGTACCACCTGCTGGGCTACTCGTTCGGCGGCAACGTCGTGCACTCGCTGGCGGCGCTGCTGGCGGCCCGGGGCGAGGAGGTGGCGTTCGCCGGGATGATCGACTCCGGCCCGCTGGCCGCCGAGCGCGCGGACGGGCGGGGGCCGAGCGCCGACGTGGTGGAGCGCGAGCTGCGCGCGGCCCTGCCCCCGGGGGCCGCCGAGGACGCGCCGGAGCTGCTGGCGGCGGTCCGCCGGGCGGTCGAGCAGACGGTGGCGATCCGCACCGCCTCGCACGCCCCGACCTACCCGGGCACGCTGACCCTGTTCGCGGCCTCCGAGGGCGCCGAGGGGGACGGCGAGCAGCTCGTCGCGGCCTGGCGCTCGCTCGTGGGTGCCGAGCGCCTCGTCGCCCACCAGGTGGAGGGTGACCACGGGGCGATGGTGTCGCCGCGGGGCTGGGCCGCGATCGGCCCGGTCGTCGCGCGGGCGCTGTCGTGACGGGTGCCGGCGTGACGGGCGCTGGCGTGACGGGTGCCGGAGTGACGGCTCAGGCGTGGGCGTGCCCGTGGCCGTGACCGTGCGCCTCGCCCTCACCGGGGTTGTGGTCCTCGTCGAACATCGACAGGCCGAGCTTCCAGTAGCCGGTGATGGAGACGTCGGCCGGGTCGAGGCCCAGGTCGTCGCGCACCCACCGGCGCAGTGGCTTGATCGACCCCGCCTCGCCCGCGACCCAGACGTAGACCGACTCGCCGGGCGGCACGGCGACGGCGCGCACGGCGCTCGCGAGCACGTCGCTGCGGCCGGGGGCGACGCCGTCGCGGTGCAGCCAGGTGACCGTGACACCGGCCGGCGCCCCGAGGTCGACCTCCTCGGCGGCGTCGGCGACCTCGACGAACACCCATCCGCGGGTGTCCGGCGGCATGTTCTCGACCCAGCGCGCGATCGCGGGCAGCGCGGTGGTGTCGCCGGCGAGCAGGTAGCGGTCGTAGCTGCCGGGCACGGCGAGCCCCGCGGGCGGGCCGGCGACCCACACGAGCTCGCCGGGCTGCGCGCGCGAGGCCCACTCCGAGGCGAGCCCGCCGGGGTGCAGCACGACGTCCAGGTCGAGCTCGCCGGCCTCGGGGTCGTGGCGGCGGACCGTGTAGTCGCGGGTGGGAGGCATCGGCTTGGGCCAGAACAGCATCAGCCCGTCCTGCTCGGGCACGCGCAGCCCGCCGTCGTCGTCCGGGAAGATCAGCTTGACGTGCTCGTCGACGACGCTGTGGCTCTCGAACCCCGCGAGCTCGGGGCCGGTCAGCGTCATCCGCAGCATCGCGGGACCGACCCTGCGGGTGCCGGCGATCTCGAGCCGGCGGATGCGGATGGGGTAGGGCACCTTCGCGACCGCCGCGCCCTGCAGGGCCTCCGCCACGCGCTCCCGGGGTCGATCCCGATCCACCATGCCCCGTCCTCTCCTCTCCTCGACGATCACCGCGACCCTGCCATAGTTAGGTAACCCTTGCCTTGACTGCCGCCGATCCGGGGAGAACCCCGCCCGTGACCGATCCGCCCACGGAGATCGACGCGCGCCTGCTGCGCGCCGCCTTCGTGCTGGTGCTCGGGACGTTCATGGCGACGCTCGACGCGACGATCGTGAACGTCGGCATCGACACGCTCGCGCAGGAGTTCGGGGCCACGGTCACCGAGATCCAGTGGGTGACGACGGCCTACCTGCTCGCCGTCCTGCTGGCCGTGCCGTCGTCGGGCTGGATCGTCGACCGGTTCGGCGGCCGGCGGACGTGGATCGGCGCGGTGATCCTCTTCCTGGCCGGCTCGCTGCTGTGCGCGCTGGCGTGGTCGATCGAGAGCCTCATCGTGTTCCGCGTGATCCAGGGCCTCGGCGGCGGGCTGCTCCCGCCGGTGGGCCAGGCCCTGGTGGCGCGCGAGGCCGGGCCCAAGCGCATCGGGCGCATCATCAGCATCGTCGGGGTCGTCCCGCTGCTCTCGCCGGTGATCGGGCCGATCGTGGGCGGCTCGATCCTGGGCGTCGCGGACTGGCCGTGGCTCTTCTGGGTCAACCTGCCCATCGGCATCGTCGCCGCCCTGCTCGCGCTGCGGTTCGTGGCACCGAACCCGCCGGCGGCGCAGGGTGCGCCCTTCGACGTCCGCGGTGCGGCGCTGCTCCCGCCGGGCGTGGCGGCGCTCGTGTTCGGGCTGACCGAGCTCGGCAACGGGCGCGCGGTCGGCTCCGCGCCGGTGCTGCTCGGCCTCGTCGGGGGCGTGGTGCTGCTCGCCGGCTACGTGGTGCACGCGCTGCGGATGCGGGGCGTGCCGCTCATCGACCTGAGGCTGTTCACGCGGTCGCCGTTCGGGGCCGCGGCGAGCGCCCTGATCATCCTGGGCGCCTCGGTCTACGGGGCGATGTTCCTGCTCCCGCTCTACTTCCAGATCGGCCGCGGCCTGACGCCGTTCGCGGCGGGCCTGCTGCTCGTCCCGCAGGGCGTCGGGGCGGCGATCGGCTCGATCGTCGTCAACCGCACCGTCGACAGGGTCGCGCCGCGCACGCTGGTGCTGACCGGGATCGGGCTGATCGCGCTCGGGACGGTGCTGTTCACCCAGCTGGGCAGCGTCCCGTCCGACCCGCTCATCGTCGCGTCACTGCTGGTGCGGGGGATCGGGCTCGGCATGATCGGCGCGCCGGTCATGAGCATCGTCTACTCGTCGATGCCGCACGCGCAGCTCCCGCGGGCCTCGAGCGCGCTGAACCTGCTCAACACCCTCGGCGGGTCGGTCGGGACCGCGGTGCTCGCCGTGATCCTGCAGAGCAGGCTGGCGGCGCGCGCCCCGCTGGGGGAGCCGGGGGTCGCGCTCGCGTTCGCCGACACGTTCTGGTGGACGCTCGGCTTCTGTCTCGTCGCGGTGGTCGGGGCGACGAGGCTGCCCCGCCGGGCGCCGGCGGAGCACGCCTCGACGTAGCTGCCTAGTGATGGCCGCCCTGTCCGCCGCCCTTGCCGCGGAACTTGTTGAGTGCGTCCTGCGCCTTCTGGCGGTTCTTCGGGTCCTGCGCGTAGCGCTTGGCCTGGTCGGTGTACTTGCGTCCCTGCGGGCTCTTCAGGAACTCACTGATCTTCGAGAACAGACCGGGCACGACGGCTCCTCACGGAGGGCGAGGCGGTCTTTCCGCCCCGTGTCCGCCCAGGATATCGCCCGAATCGGGCGCCCAGTTGTTACCGGCGGGTAGGGGCCTACACCCTACTGACGAGTAACAAGAGAGGGATACGCCACGCTGCCACCGGGCACGGGGCATGGGAGAGTCAGGGCAGAAGGTAAGTTACCGATCGGTATCTTACTGGGCGGTAACAGCGTCCCACCGGGACGGATGCGAGCACAGGAGGTCGCAGAAGGCCCATGAACATCGTCGTGCTGATCAAGCAGGTGCCGGACACCTGGTCGGAGCGCACCCTCTCCGACGCCGACAAGACGCTCGACCGCGCGTCCTCCGACGCGGTGCTCGACGAGATCAACGAGCGCGCCGTCGAGGAGGCGCTCAAGATCAAGGAGTCGGGCGACGCCGAGGTCACGGTGCTCACCGTCGGCCCGGACCGCGCCACCGACGCCGTCCGCAAGGCCCTCTCGATGGGCGCGGACAAGGCCGTCCACGTCAACGACGAGGCGCTGCACGGCTCCGACGCCGTGACCACCGCCAAGGTGCTGGCCAAGGCCATCGGCACCGTCGGCGAGGTCGACCTGGTGCTCGCGGGCAACGAGGCCACCGACGGCCGCAGCGGCGCGATGGCCGCCATGCTCGGCGAGGTCCTCGGGTGGCCGTCGCTGACCCACGCCAACGCCCTGACCGTCGAGAACGGCACCGCCAACGTCAAGCGGGAGACCGACGAGGGCACCTGCGACGTCACCTCGGCGCTGCCCGCTGTCGTGAGCGTCGGCGAGAAGATCAACGAGCCGCGCTACCCCTCGTTCAAGGGGATCATGGCCGCGAAGAAGAAGCCGGTCAGCGCCCTCGGCATCTCCGACCTCGGCCTCGACGCCGGTGAGGTCGGCCTCGCGGGCTCGCTGAGCCAGGTCGACTCCTTCGCCCCGCGCCCGCCGAAGTCCGGCGGCCAGAAGGTCGAGGACGAGGGCGACGGCGGCTCGAAGATCGCCGAGTTCCTCGTGGGCCAGAAGCTCATCTGATCCACCCCACCGACACGAGAGGAAACCATGGCTGAGGTCCTGGTCCTCGTCGACCACGTCGACGGGGAGATCAAGAAGAACACCTACGAGATGCTCACGGCGGCGCGCCGCCTGGGCGAGCCGTCGGCCGTCGTCGTCGGCACCCCGGGCACGGCGGCGAAGCTCGCCGAAGGCCTGGCCGCGCACGGCGCGGAGAAGGTCTACGTCGCCGAGTCCGACGACGCCGTGAACTACCTGTCGACCCCGCAGGTCGACGCGCTGGCCGCGCTGGTCGAGCGGGTCTCCCCGCCGGCCGTGCTGATCGCGGCGGGCGCCGACGGCCGCGAGGTCGCGGGCCGCCTGGCCGTGCGCACCAACTCCGGCTGGCTCAACGACCTCGTCGAGATCGACGGCCAGCGCGAGGGCACCCACTCGATCTTCGGTGGCGCCTTCACCGTGCAGTCGCGCGCGACCACGGACACCGCGGTCATCTCGTGGCGCTCCGGCTCGATCGAGGCCGAGGAGAACGCCGGCGCGGGCACGCAGGAGACCGTCGAGGTCCCCGCGATCGACGAGGCGACGTCGGCCAAGGTGTCGAACCGCCAGCCGATCGTCGGCGGCGACCGCCCGGAGCTCACCGAGGCGAACGTCGTCGTCGCCGGTGGCCGCGGTGTCGGCTCGGCCGACAACTTCAACGTCGTCGAGACCCTCGCCGACTCGCTGCACGCCGCGGTCGGCGCCTCGCGTGCCGCCGTCGACTCCGGCTACTACCCCAACCAGTTCCAGGTGGGGCAGACCGGCAAGACGGTGTCGCCGTCGCTCTACATCGCGCTCGGCATCTCCGGCGCGATCCAGCACCGCGCCGGCATGCAGACCTCGAAGACGATCGTCGCGGTCAACAAGGACCCCGAGGCCCCGATCTTCGAGATCGCCGACTTCGGTGTCGTGGGCGACCTGTTCTCGATCAGCCCGCAGCTGACCGACGAGGTCAAGAAGCGCAGCTCGTAGGGCCGCGCTCGCCGTTCTGACCGAAGGGCCCCTTCGCTCGCGTAGATCGAGCGAAGGGGCCCTTCGGTCGTTCCGGGCGCGTCTCAGCGGCGCGGCGTGAACGTCAGCGGCAGGTGCGTGAGCGCCCAGGTCGTGCCGATCTCCTCGACGACGGCGGCCGGGTCCTCGACGGCGATGTCGTCCAGGGCCGCGAGCACCTCCTCCACGGCGACCTTGAGCTCGGCGCGCGCCATGTGCATCCCGACGCACAGGTGCGGCCCGAAGCCGTAGGCCATGTGCCGGTTGGGGCGCCGGTCGACGTCGAGCTCCTCGGGCCGGTCGAAGGTGCGCGGGTCGTGGTTGGCGCCCGCCCAGTTGAGGTAGACGCGCTCGCCGGCGCGCAGCCGCTGCCCGCCGATCTCGGTGTCGGCGAGGACCGTGCGGGTGTGCGAGCGCGTCGGCGTCGCGAGGCGCATGAGCTCCTCGAGGGCGTCCGGGATGCGCTCGGGGGCGGCGCGCAGCTCGTCCTGCAGCTCCGGGTGCTCGGCGAGCAGCAGGAACACGAAGCTCATCGAGCTCGCGGTCGTCTCGAAGCCCGCGGGCAGCAGGATCACGCAGTAGTCGAGGATCTCCTCCTCGGTGAGCGGGCGCCCGTCGACCGTCGCGGTGGTCAGCGCCGAGACGAGGTCGTCGGCGGGCTCGCGGCGCTTGGCCGCGGCGAGGCCGGTGAAGTACTCGTAGATCGCGTCGGCCTGGGTGCCGCCCTCGGCGCGGCCCCGCACGAGCGCGACGGCGAGGTCGGCGAGCCGTTCGCGGTCGGGCGCGGGCACCCCGAGCGCGTCCATCAGCGCGTGCGCGGTCATCGGGTTGCACAGCTCGCCGAACAGCTCGCAGCGCCCGCGGCCGGCGAACCGGTCGACGAGGTCGCGGGCGATCGCGCGGTAGGCCGGCTCCTTGCCGGCCTGCACCGACCGCGACAGCAGCGGCGCGATGATCTGCTTGTACTGGCGGTGCAGCGGCGGGTCCGACTCCATCGGGATCATCGGGCGCGTGTTGCCGAAGTGCTGGAGCAGCACGGGGAACGCCGAGAACGTCGCATCCTCCTGGCGGTGCACCTCCTGGAGCTCCGCGTAGCCCGAGACGGTCCAGATGCCCTCCCTCTCGCCGTCGGAGAACCCGTCGGTCCGCGTCACCGGGCACCCCGCCGCCATCGCGCCGGCCACCCGCACGTACCGGCCGCGGGTGAGGTCCGGCGACAGCGGGTCGAAGTGGTCGCGGACGTGCGCGGGGTCGTCGTGGGCGCCGGCGGGGCATCCCGGTGCCCAGTAGCCCGTGTGCTCGGTCATACGGCCTCCAGCGACGGACGGGCGTGACCGGCCGCGACGCTAGTGCGCCGCGGCGACACGGGGCCAGATCACCCGGAGCGGAATCGATGTGGGGAGACCCGTCGCGCACGAGGGGATTACGCTGGCCGGTCGATGACCTACCTCGACCACGCGGCGACCACGCCGATGCTGCCCGAGGCGGCGGCAACCCTCACCGAGGCGCTCGGGCGCGTCGGTAATGCGTCGTCGCTGCACTCGGCGGGGCGGCGGGCGCGGCGCGCGGTCGAGGAGTCCCGCGAGACCATCGCCGAGGCCGTGGGGGCCCTGCCGTCCGAGGTCGTGCTGGCCACCGGGGGCACCGAGGCCGACAACCTCGCGCTCAAGGGCCTGTACTGGGCCCGGCGGGCCGCCGACCCCCGCCGCACCCGCGTCGTCGTGTCCGCCGCCGAGCACCACGCGGTCCTCGACGCCGGCGAGTGGCTCGCGGAGCACGAGGGCGCGCTCCTCGACGTCCTCCCCGTCGACGCGGAGGGGCGCGCGGACCCGGCGGCGCTCAAGGCCCTGCTCGACGACCACGGCGACGAGGTCGCCGTCGTCAGCGTGATGTGGGCGAACAACGAGGTCGGCACAGTCAACGACGTCGCCGCGCTGGCGGAGGTCGCGCACGAGTTCGGGGTGCCGATCCACACCGACGCCGTGCAGGCGGTCGGCGCGGTGCCGGTCGACTTCGCCGCCAGCGGCGTCGACGCCCTCTCGCTCACCGGGCACAAGCTCGGCGGGCCCGTCGGCGTCGGGGCCCTGCTGCTGCGCCGCGACACCGCGTGCACGCCGCTGCTGCACGGCGGGGGCCAGGAGCGCGACGTGCGCTCGGGGACCCTCGACGTCCCCGGCACCATGAGCCTCGCGACCGCCGTGCGCGCCGCCGTCGCCGACGTCGAGCGGCGCGCCGCGACGATGACGGCCCTGCGCGACGACCTCGTGGCCCGCGTGCGCGCCGAGGTGCCCGACGCCCGGCTCAACGGCGTCCCGCTGGACCGGCCCGGCGAGCGCCTGCCCGGCAACGCGCACCTGTCCTTCCCCGGCTGCGAGGGCGACAGCCTCCTCATGCTGCTCGACGCCCGGGGGATCGAGTGCTCCACCGGCTCGGCCTGCACCGCCGGCGTCGCCCGCCCGAGCCACGTCCTGCTCGCCATGGGCCTCGACGAGGACCTCGCCCGCGGCTCGCTGCGCTTCTCCCTGGGCCACAACTCCACGGCCGCCGACGTGGACGCGGTGGTCGAGGCGATCGGCCCGGTCGTGGAGCGCGCGCGCCGGGCCGGGGACGCGCTGGCGCGGTCGTGATGGCCTCCGGCCAGGTGAGCGATACGGATCGGCCCCGGCGACCCATTCCACTCACATGGGCTCCGCCCATGAGAGTCCTGGCCGCGATGAGCGGCGGCGTCGACTCGGCGGTCGCGGCCGCGCGGCTGCGCGACGCGGGGCACGACGTCACCGGTGTGCACCTCGCGCTGTCCGCGAAGCCCGCGACCATGCGCGAGGGGGCGCGCGGCTGCTGCTCGGTCGAGGACTCCCGCGACGCCCGTCGCTGCGCCGACGTCCTCGACATCCCGTTCTACGTCTGGGACATGGCCGCCCGGTTCCGCGAGGACGTCGTCGAGCCGTTCGTCGCCGAGTACGCGGCCGGCCGCACGCCCAACCCGTGCCTGCGGTGCAACGAGAAGATCAAGTTCTCGGCGGTGCTCGAGCGGGCCCGGGCGCTGGGCTTCGACGCGGTCGGCACCGGGCACTACGCGCGCCTCTCACCGGACGGGGTGCTGCGCCGGGCCGCCGACCCGGACAAGGACCAGTCCTACGTCCTCGGCGTCCTGCGCCCCGACCAGCTCGCCGGCGCGCTGTTCCCGCTCGGCGACAGCCCGAAGACCGCGGTGCGCGCCGAGGCCGCGGCGCGCGGGCTGGTCGTCGCCGAGAAGCCCGACAGCCACGACATCTGCTTCATCCCCTCCGGCGACACCCGGGGCTTCCTCGCCGCGCGGATCGGCGAGGCGCCCGGGGTGATGGTCGACCCGGCCGGCGAGGTCGTCGGCCACCACCGCGGCGTCCACGACTTCACCGTCGGCCAGCGCCACGGCCTCGGCATCGACCGCCCCGCCCCCGACGGGCGCCCGCGCTACGTGCTCGGGCTCGAGCCGGTGAGCCGGACGGTGCGCGTCGGGCCCGCTGAGGACCTCGACGTCACGGCGCTGGCGGCGACCTCGCCGGTCTGGCTCGTCGACCCGCCGGCGCACGACCTGACCTGCGTCGTGCAGGTCCGCGCCCACGGCGGGCTGGCCGGCGCCACCGTGCGGGCGGTCGGCGACGGCGTCGAGGTCGTGCTCGACGAGCCGCTGCGCGGCGTCGCGCCCGGGCAGGCGGTGGTGTTCTACCGCCCGGAGCCCGGCGGGGACGTCGTGCTGGGCAGCGCGACCATCGCGTCGACGTCCGGCTGAGCGCGCCCCGGAGACCGACCGGCCCCCGGGGCAGCTCGAACCCCCTCGCGGCGCCCCACTCCGTATAGCGCGAGGCGTAGAATCGGTGTGAGCATGAGCACCGACTGCATCGGGTGCGGCCGCGAGATCCCCGCGGAGCGCGCCGAGCTGGGATACACCTACTGCACGGCCCCGGACTGCCAGGCGCGGTTCCGCCGGGGCCCGACGGTCACCGCGGTGGCCGTCAACAAGAGCGGCGACGCCTTCCGGGTCGCCGAACCCGAGGAGATCGCGGCGCGCGCCGCCGCGGGCGAGTTCGGCCGGAAGAACACCGGCCTGGGCACCGAGCACGTCGACGTGCCGCGGGTGCCGGCGCCGCGCCGCCCCGTCACACGCCGCCAGACCCGTCCCTCCCGCCGGAGCAGTCCCTCCTGGACCCCGGCCCAGGAGAACATCGTCCGGCTCTATGCGGACATGGGCCTCTCGCCGCGGCAGATCGCCGAGCGGGCCCGCCAGAACACGCCGCGGCTCGACGTGACCGAGAACCTCGCGGTCCGCATCCTCTCGTCTCCTCGCCGCTAACCTCCCGCCCATGGGCTTCGAGGCGGAGAACATCCGCGACTGGCAGGGCAAGGCGATCGTCGACCCCGCCGGCGGGAAGATCGGCACGCTCGAGGCGATCTACGTCGACACCCTCACCGACGAGCCGGCGTTCGCGACGGCCGTGGTCGGCATCGTCGGGCGCCGGCGCCTGGCGTTCGTCCCCCTGGCCGGGGCGACGGTGGCGCCGGACCACGTGCGGGTCACGGTCGCGAAGGACCTCGCCAAGCACGCCCCGTCGATCGACACCGACGGGGAGCTCGCCGCCGAGGACGAGCCGGCGATCTTCGAGCACTACGGCCTCGCCGCGTCGTCGCCCGGCGCGGCCCGTCGTCTCGCCCGGCGCTGACCGTCAGACGATCGCGACCGGATCCAGCATCGAGCCCGTCGCACCCTGGATCTTGAGGGGGAGCGCGACGAAGAGGAACTCGTACGCCCCGGCCCGCGCGAGCTCCTCCAGGTAGAGGGACTCGAACAGGTAGATCGCGTGCTCGATGAGCAGCAGGCTGTGGACCGGCTGCGGGTTGGCGGGGTCGCCGTAGTCGGGGGGTGGCTGGACCTCGAAGGTCTCGGTGTCGCTGCCCGCGGCCACGACCCCGCGCTCGAGCATCCAGCGGGCCGCGGAGAGATCGGGGCCGGCGGTGGCGTGCCGGGTCATCGCCTCGGTGTCCGGCCAGTGCCCGAGGTACCCGGTGCGGACGAGCACGACGTCCCCGGCCCGGACCTCGACGCCCTGGTGCGCCGCGACGGCCGCGAGCTCCTCGGCGTCCACCACCGACGACCGCGGCAGGGCGTCCACCCCGCGGTGGCCGGGCACGTCGATCAGCACGCCGCGGGCGATGAACGGCGGCAGCTTCGAGGCGTCGCCGTGCCGCGGGCCGCTGTCGCCGAGGTGCTCGCGCGGGTTGCCGCCGCCGTACCAGTGGTCGTCGTCGCCGATGGTGACGTGGGCCAGCGCGTCGACGTGGGCGCCGCTGTGCGACGTCGCGCTGAGCAGCTCGGCCATGTACCCGTAGCCGACGCCGTTGCGCGGGCCCCACGGCTGGGCGCCCTCGGCGCGCAGCCCGCCCGGCGTGCGGGCCATGCTCACCCGGAACGGCGGGTGCGCGCCGAACAGCGGCATGTCGGTGAACCGGGGCACCGCCAGCGAGAAGACCTCGCCGCGCGTGGGCAGCGCCAGCGCGGCGAGGATCTCCTCCGGCCGCCGGAAGGCCGCCGGCCCGCGTTCCGGGTCGACCGCCGTCACGGGCTCCCCTGCGCGTCCGCGATCATCCCGACCACCCGCTCCGGCGTCATGGGCAGCTCGTCCACCCACACCCCGAGGGGCCGCAGCGCGTCGTCGACGGCGCTCGCGATCGCCGTCGGGGCGACCAGCCGCCCACCCTCGCCGGCGCCCTTGACGCCGTAGGTGGTGAACGGCGAGGGCGTCTCGACGTGCTCGAGGACGATCTCGGGGACCTCGTGCATGCTCGGCAGCAGGTACTCCCGGAACGTCGGCGTCTCCAGCGCGCCGTCCGCGGCGCCGTAGCTGTACTCCTCCATCAGCGCCGCGCCGATGCCCTGCACGATGCCGCCGACGACCTGGCCCTCGACCAGGGCCGGGTTCATCACGGTGCCGCAGTCGTTGACGACGTAGTAGGCGCGCAGGGTGACCTCGCCGGTCTCCGGGTCGACCTCGACGATCGGGATGTGGCAGGCGTGCGAGACCATCGGGTAGAACGCGCCGAGGTCGCTGCGGTCGGCCGTGGGCGGCGTGAAGTACGGGTGGTCGTAGGTGTAGACGGACACGAGGCCGCTGCTCTCGGCCTCGTCGGTGCCGTCGTGGAACAGGTGGGCCCTCATCCCGACCTCGGCCATCGTCATCGACGTGCCGGGCGCCCCCTTGGCGCGGAAGACGCCGTCGACGCACTCGACGTCCTCGGCGTCCATCTCCATCGCGGAGGCCGCGACCCGGATCATCTTGTCCTTGACCGTGCGCGCGGCGCCGCGGGTCGCGCCCGAGAGCATGATCGTGACCCGGCTGCCGCCGGGGCCGGCCGAGATCGCGCCGATCGTGGAGTCGGCGTAGACGACCGAGACGGCGGACGGGTCGATCCCGAACTCCTCGGCGACGACCTGGCCCACGACGGTCTCGGGGCTGTTGCCCCACAGCGGGCAGCCGATCGTGGCGCGCACGCCGCCCATGGCGTCGACGTCGATCTTGCAGCTCTCCGGGGTGCTGGTCGCCGGGAGCGGCGGCTCGTCGTAGAAGGACCACCACTCGGAGGCGTTGTAGCCCGAGCGCTCCTGGCAGCTCGCCAGGCCGATGCCGAGGTAGCGGCCCTCGGCGCGCAGCCGCTCCTGCTCGGCGCGCCACCGGTCGAGCCCGGCGAGCTCGAGGGCGCGGTCGAGGACGGTCTCGTAGTCGCCGCTGTCGTAGATGTTGCCCGTCGGGATCTTGTACGGGAACTGGTCGGGCCGGATGAAGTTGCGCCGGCGCAGCTCGACGCGGTCGACGCCCATCTCCAGGGCGGCCTTGTCGACCAGCCGCTCGAGGATGAAGTTGCCCGGGTCGGCGCCCGCGCCGCGGAAGAAGCCCTGCTGGACCTTGTTGGTCAGCACGCACGAGACGTCGTAGCGCAGGCTGCCGATCCGGTAGGGGCCGACGGGCTGGGCGACCGCGTTGCCGTGCTGGCCGTGGGCGAACTGGAAGTAGGCGCCGTAGTCGTCGATGATCCGCAGGACGAGGCCGAGCATCTCGCCGTCCTCGGCCAGGGCGAGCTCGGCGTCGTAGATCCGGTCGCAGCCGACGTTGTCGTTGGCGGCCACGTTGTCGGGGCGGTCCTCGAGGTACTGGACGGGGCGGCCGCAGGCCTTGCTGAGCGCCCCGGTGATCGAGACGACCTTGGTGATCAGGTGCTTGCTGCCGAAGCTGCCGCCGACCGTGCACGGGATCATGCGCAGCCGGTTGGTCGAGACCCGCAGGATCCCGGCGAACGCCCAGGGCAGGAAGTTGATGAAGTTGCTGTTCGACCAGACCGTCATCGACTGGCCGAACGGGTCCCAGGACGCGACGGCCCCGGCCGTCTCGATGGGGTGCGCCCCCATCCGGTGCCACCGCGCGCTCGAGCGCACGACCGTGTGCGCGCGGGCGAGGTCGCCGTCCACGTCGCCCCAGTCGAGGCTGCGGTGGAAGACGACGTTGGAGTCGAGCGTCTCGTGCACCCGGGTCGCCGACGGGTCCATCGCCGCCACCGGGTCGACGAGGGCGGGCAGCACCTCGTACTCCACGCGGATGCGCGCGCAGGCGTCCTCGGCGACGTACCGGTCGGTGGCCGCGACGGCGGCGACGGCCTCGCCGGGGAACCGCACGCGGTCGACCGCGATCGCGCGCTGCTCGACCGGCTCGGCGCAGAAGGCCGGCATCGGGTCGACGAGCTCGGCGGCGGCCGCGCCCGTGAGCACCACGACGACGCCGGGCAGCGCCTCGGCCTCCGAGGTGTCGATCGAGACGATCTTCGCGTGGGCGTGCGGGCTGCGCAGGACGGCGCCGTGCAGCATCCCGGGCAGGACGACGTCGCCGACGAACCCGGCGCGCCCGGTCAGGAGCTTCGGGTCCTCCTTGCGAGCGACGCTCTGCCCGATCCAGCGCCGGGTCTCCTCGACGGTGCTCATGCCCGGACCCCGCTCTTCTCGTCCGCCATCAGCCGCCCGGCCGCGCGCACCGACCGCACGATGTTCTGGTAGCCCGTGCAGCGGCACAGGTTGCCGCCGAGCGCCTCCTCGACGTCCTCGCGTCCGGGGTCGGGGACCCGTTCGAGCAGCTCGCAGGTGGCCATGAGCATCCCGGGGGTGCAGAAGCCGCACTGCAGGCCGTGCTCCTCGGTGAACGCCCGCTGGACCGGGTGCAGCGTGCCGTCGACGCCGGCCAGCGACTCCACGGTGCGCACCGACGAGCCGTCGAGCTGCGCGGCGAAGACCAGGCAGGAGCGCGTCGCGACGCCGTCGACGAGCACGGTGCACGCGCCGCAGACGCCCTGCTCGCACCCGAGGTGCGTGCCCGGCAGGGCCAGGTCGTTGCGGAGCAGGTCGGCCAGCAGGGTGCGCGGCTCGGTGAGGAGGTCGTGGCGGGTGCCGTTGACGGTGATCCGGACGCGGACCTTATCGGGCATCGGTCGTCTCCTTCGGCGAGGTCGCACGCGCGAAGGCGGTGCGCAGGGCGCGGGCGGTCAGCACGCGCGCGAGGTGGCGGCGGAAGTCGGCCGAGCCGTGGCAGCTCGGGATGGGCTCGAGGCCGTCGGCAGCACGGGCGGCGGCCTCGGTGAACGCGGCGGGGCCGTCGGCACCGACGACCGCGGCCTCGACGGCCGTGGCGCGGACGGGCCGCTGGTCGGCGCCGCAGAGCGCGACCCGCGCCTGCGCGACCCGGCCGTCGTCACCCACGCCGACCACCGCGGCGGCCCCGCAGACCGGGAGGTCGCCCTGGCGGCGGGTGAGCTCGACGAAGGCGCTGCCCGTCCGGCCGGGCGTGAGGGGCACCTCGACCCCCACCACCATCTCGTCGGGCGCCAGCGAGGTGCGGAACGGGCCGGTGAAGAAGTCGTCCGCGGCGACGGTCCGCTCGGCGGCGCGGCTGCGCACCTTGACCAGACCGTCCAGCGCGAGCAGGGCGGCCGGGAGCTCGGCGGACGGATCGGCGAACGCGACGCTGCCGACGACAGTGCCGCGGGCGCGCACCGGCGCGTGGGCGACCTGCGCGCCGGCCTCGGCCAGCAGTGGGGCGTGGGCGGCGACCTCGCCGGAGAGCTCGCTGGTGCGCTGGCGGACGGTGGCGCCCAGGCGCAGGGTGGACGAGCCGTTGTCGCTGGTCACGCCGAGGGAGTCGAGCCCGCGTACCCGGTTGATGTCGACCACGACGGCCGGGCTGACCTGGCGGGCGTTCATCATCCGCACGAGGCTCTGGCCGCCCGCCAGCACCCGCGCGTCGTCGCCGTGCTCGGCGAGGAGGTCGAGTGCCTCGTCGAGATCCCGTGGTGCCGCGTACTCGAACGGCGCAGGCTTCATGGGCACCTCCGGGTGCTGGTGTGCTCGACCGGCGCCCCGACGGGCGGGTCGTGAGGAGAGGCCGGGTGGTGGGACCGGACCTCGAGTGGTGTGCCTCAGATCACACTGCGGTCGATGGTCGACGTTCGCTCGTGACTTAAGCAACGTTAAGTCGCGTCGGTTTCACCCTCGGCGTCCGAATGGCCCTCCCCGCCTGCCCCGATGACGCTCGGGTCGTCCTCGGACCGCACGGGGCGTGACGCGGTCGGCGGCCGACGGCAGGCTGAGGAGCGTGACCGGCGACGCGCGCCCCCGCTCGGGCGTCCGCGCGTTGCGGGTGTCGGCGGCCGACGTCGCCCGCCGGGCCGGGGTGTCGGCGGCGACCGTCTCCTACGCGCTCAACGGGAAGCCGGGCGTCTCGGCGGAGGTGCGGGCCCGCGTGCTCGCGACCGCCGCGGAGCTCGGCCACTCGCTCGACCGCTACGAGCGTGCGGTCGAGCCCGAACCCTCCCGGGTGCTCGGGCTGGTCCTCACCGACATCAGCAACCCGTTCTACTCGGAGTTCTCGGCCGGGACGATCGACATCGCCCGCGACCGGGGCTACGAGGTCTTCGTCGCCCACACCCAGGAGAGCTCGCCGACGCTGGACACGGTGGTCCGGACGATGATCGCCCGCCGGGTGGACGGGATGGTCCTGACCTCGCTGCACACCGACGACGGCGACGCCATCCGCACCCTGCGCCGTGCCGGGATGCCGTTCGTGCAGGTCACCCGCCGGATCCCGGGGCTGCGCGCCGACTTCATCGGCGTCGACGAGACGGCGCTGTCCGCCGACATCCTGCGCCACCTCCTCGGCCACGGGTACACCGATCTCGCGATCATCACCGGCCCGCGCAGCTCGTCGTCGTCGGCCGAGCGGGCCCGGACGTTCGCCGCCACCGCCGCGGAGCTCGGGGTGCCGCTGCCCGCCCACCGGCGGTTCATCGCGTTCCTCAACGCCGAGGGCGGACGCCGGGTCGCGCAGCACCTCGTCGACGCCGACGACGTCCCGCGCGCGATCGCGTGCGGGTCCGACGCGATCGCCTCCGGGGTCATCGGGACCCTCCGCGAGCACGACCTGCGGGTGCCCGACGACGTCGCCGTCACCGGGATCGACGGGGTCTTCCCCGGCGCGTCGATGCTGGCCGAGCTCACGACCGTCGCGCTGGCCCGGCGCACGATGGCCCGGATCGCGGTGGAGCAGCTCATCCGGCGCATCGACGGGCACGGCGGCGGCGCGCTCGACGAGACCGTGCCCCACACCCTGCGCATCGGCACGAGCTGCGGCTGCCCCCGCTCGCTCATGACCGTGCCGCGCAGACCGCCGCGGGCGGCCGGGGCGCGATGATGTCGCCGTGGCGATCCGCGTGGAGACCGATGCCGCCGACCCCCGGGTGGCGGTGCTGACGATCGACCGGCCCGAGGCGCGCAACGCGCTCGACCCGGAGCACCAGCAGGCGCTCGGCGACGCCGTCGCCGCGTTCGAGGCCGACGACGCGCTGCTCGTCGCGGTGCTCACCGGGGCGGGAGAGACGACGTTCTCGGCCGGCGCCGACCTCAAGCGGCTCATCCCGGCCTACCGCGACCGCGTGCGCGCCGGCGAGGACGTGCCGTGGAACTTCGGCGGGTTCACCGCGGTCGAGCGGGCCAAGCCGCTGATCGCCGCCGTCAACGGCCACGCGCTGGCGGGTGGGCTCGAGATGGCGCTGGCCTGCGACATCCGCCTGTGCTCGGACAACGCGACGTTCGGGCTCGCCGAGACGAAGTGGGCGATCATCCCCGGCGCGGGCGGGACCGTGCGGCTGCCGCGCGCGGTGCCGCTGGGGCTGGCGATGGAGATGATCCTGTCCGGCGAGCCGATCGACGCCGCCGAGGCCCACCGTGTCGGGCTGGTGAACCGGGTGGTGCCGCTGCCGTCGCTGCTCGACACGGCGCTGGGGCTCGCGCGGTCCATCGCCGACCGCGGGCCGCTGGCGGTCCGCGAGGCGCGGGCCCGGGTGCTGGACGGGCTGGGGCTCGAGCACGACGAGGCGATGGCGCGCGAGCACGAGGCGTTCCTGCGGGTCATGCGCACCGACGACGCGCTCGAGGGCCCGGCGGCCTTCGCGGAGAAGCGCCCGCCGCGTTACGAGGGTCGCTGACCGAGCAACCGCCGGAGGCGGGCGAGGAGTGCGGCGAGGGCGAGGCGCAGGGGACTCGTCGTCCTCGTGGGCGCCCGGCCCGTGTGCGCGGCCTCGTCGACGGCGTCCGCGAACTGCTCGAACAGCCGGCGGGAGACGTCGCCGGCCAGCGCCCGGCCGAACTGGGCGACGCGGCCGGTGAGGTGGACGTCGGCGTCGGCGGTCAGCGTGGTGCCGCCGCCGTCGTTCGCGTCGGCGGCGAGGCGGATGACGGCCTGGGTGGACGAACCGCCCCGGTCGGCGCCCTGGGCGAGGACCCGCATCCGGTGCGTCGACGGGTCGTGCTCGACGACGTGCGCGAGGCCCTCGAAGCGCAGCGACACCGGGCCGAGGGCGACGACGGCGCGCCCGCGGTAGCGGTCGTCGCCGAGGTCCTCGGTCATCTCGGCGCCGGGCAGGCAGGCGGCGAGGCGGTCCATGTCCGCGAGCACCGCCCAGACGTCGTCGACGCCCGCGGTGAGCTCGCGGCGGACGTCGACCGTCGCGGTCGGAGGGCCCGAGGGAACCGTGATCTCCGGGATCGAGCGCGTGGCGCTACGGACGCTGGTTGTCTGCGACGCCACGCCGCTGACGTTGCCGAGGCGCCCGGTGAGCGCCGGGGGGACGGCGGCGCGGGGTGGGGGGACGCCGTCGGGGTGCTCGCGGGCGACGTCGGCGACGGCGGCGAGGATGCCGCGGTAGCCGGTGCAGCGGCACAGCACACCGGACATGTCCTCGGGCAGCGACTCCTGCGCGTAGGTCCCGCCGGCGAGCAGGTCGTAGGCGCTCATCAGCATCCCGGGCGTGCAGAACCCGCACTGCAGGCCGTGGTGGTGGGAGAACGCCTGTTGCAGGGGGTGCTGGTCGTCGGCGCTGCCGAGGCCCTCGACCGTGGTCAGCGCGGCGCCCTCGCACTGCACCGCGAACAGCAGGCACGCGCGCACCGCCTCGCCGTCGAGCAGCACCGTGCACATCCCGCACACGCCGTGCTCGCAGCCGACGTGGGTGCCGGTGAGCCCGAGGCGGTCGCGCAGCACGTCGGACAGGGTGGTGCGCGGGGACACGGCGAGCGTGACCTCGCGCCCGTTGACGGTCATCGTCACGTCGGTGGTGGCGTCGGCCTCGACCCTCATCGGTGCGCCTCCCGGTGTGCCCGCGCCAGCTCCCGGGCGGCGAGCACGCCCAGCAGGCGCGCCCGGTAGCCCCGCGAGCCGTGGGCGTCGCCGTCGGTGTCGACGATCTCGTGAGCCAGCGCGTCGGTCATCGGTCGCAGCCCCGCCTCGGTGGGGTCGTCCAGCGTCAGCTCGCGGACCACGGGCCGATCGGACACCCCGAACGCCGCCAGCGTCGCCGAGCTCCCCCGCACCCGCACCGCCACCCCCGCCAGCGCGAAGTCGCCGTGGCGCCGCGCGATCTCGGCGAACCCGAAGCCCTCGCCGGGCTGCGCCACCGCGAAGCGCACGCCGGTCACGAGCTCGTCGGGGCCCAGGCCCGTCGTCATGGCGCCGGTGACGAACTCCCGCGCCGGCACCACCCGCTCCCCGCGCGGGCCCCGGACCAGCACCGACGCCCCGAGGCACGCGGCGACGGCGGGCAGCTCCGCCGCCGGGTCGGCGTGCGCGAGGCTCCCGCACACGGTCCCGCGGCTGCGCAGCTCGCGGTGCCCGACGAAGGGCAGCGCGCGCCCGACGAGCGGAACGGCTCCGGCGAGGGACGACCGCTCGAGCGCCCGCTGCCGGACCGCGGCGCCGACGTGGAGCTGACCGTCCTCGATCACCAGGGCGTCGAGCCCCGGCAGCCGCGTGATGTCCACCAGCGTCCCCGGGCGCCCGAGCCGCATCGCGAGCACGGGCACCAGCGACTGGCCGCCGGCGAGCACCTTCGCGTCGCCGCCGGCCAGCACGCCGACCGCCTCGTCGACGCTGTCGGGGCGGCAGTAGGCGAACGGAGCGGCCTTCATCGTCCCGTGAACTCCGGCGCCCGCTTCTCCCCGAACGCGGCGACGCCCTCGGCGAAGTCGTGGCTCGAGCGCAGCATCGCGTACGCCTTCCGCTCGAGCTCGATACCGGTGGCCAGCGGCGCGTCCACGCCGCGGTCGAGCACCTCCTTCGCGGCGCGCAGGGCGAGCGGGGAGAAGCCGAGCATCGTGGTCACGAGCGCCTCGGTGGCCGTGTCCAGCGCCTCGCGGTCGGGGTGCAGCTCGGCGACGACGCCCCAGTCGGCCGCTTCCCGGCCCGTCATGCGGCGCGCGGTCATGACGTGGTGCTTCGCCCGCGAGAGCCCGATCAGGCGCGCGAGGCGCTGCGTGCCGCCGGAGCCCGGGATCATGCCGAGGTTCATCTCGGGCAGCGCGAAGCGGCTGCGCTCGGTGGCGAGCCGGATGTCGCAGGACAGGACCAGCTCGAGGCCGACGCCGAAGGCGTAGCCGTCGACCGCGACGATCACCGGCTTCGGGCTGCGGGCGGGCGCGGTGACGTCGTGCCCGAGGTCGGTGAAGTCGATCGGGTCGACCTCCATGAACCCGGCGATGTCGCCGCCCGAGGAGAAGTGCTCGCCGTCGGAGCGGATGACGACGACCTGCACGTCCGGGTCGCGGTCGATCTCGGCGAAGCGCTCGGCCATGAGCCGGCGCATCTCCCAGGTGATCACCGTGTAGCGCCCGTGGGACAGCGTCACGTCCGCGACGCGGCCGTCGTGCGACCGCTCGAGCCGGACCTCGCCACCGGTCAGTGCCATGGGTCGTGTGCCTCTCGTCGTCGGGGTACGTGCGCGCTTTCCGCCCCTATAGGGCCGGAAAGCACTCACATGAGGAGGTCGTGGATCACGGAGCCGTGCAGGGGCAGGGAGTCGATCGCGACGCCCGCGGGGGCGAGGGCGTCGGCGACCGCGTTCGCGTACGCCACGGGCAGGCTCATCGAGCTGCCCTCGCCGCAGCCCTTCGCGCCGAGCGGGGTCAGCGGCGAGGGCGAGGCGAGATGGTCGGAGACCAGCTCGAACGCGGTCTCCGCGCTGGTCGGGCACAGGTAGTCGAGGAACGTCGCCGACGTCGGCTGGCCGGCGGGGGAGTAGCGGAACTCCTCGTAGGCCGCCCCGCCGAGCCCGTGCACGAGCGCCCCGAGCACCTGTCCCTCGATGAGCACCGGGTCGAGCACCGTGCCCGCGTCGTGGACGGTCGCGACCCGGTCGAGGGTGACCTCCAACGTCGAGGCGTCGATCCGCACGCCCACCATCTCGGCCACGAAGCCGTAGCAGAGCGAGGAGTTGATCCTGTCCTCCGCGGTCGCCGCGACGGCCTCGGGCGGCACGAACTCGCCCTCGGTCGCGAGGCGCGCGGGCGCCCCCGCGGGCAGCGACCCCGGGTCCCAGTGCACGACGCCGGCCGCGTGCCGGAACAGGCACGACGCGCCGGTCGCCGGGTCGCGCACCGACCCGTCCGCCAGCTCCAGGTCCTCGGCCGAGACCCCCAACAGCACCGACGCCCCGGCGCGCACCGTCTCCGCCAGCCGGTCCACCGCCGCGACGACCGCGCTCGTCACCAGCGGCGCGAAGCGCGACGAGTAGCTCCCCGAGGTCACCGTCCACGGCGTCGACGCGGTGTCCATGTCGACGACTGCGCGCACCTGGTCGACGGGCAGCCCCAACCGGTCCGCCGCCACCCGGCGCGCGACCGTCGCGTGCCCCTGGCCCTGTGGCACCGAGCCGAGCAGCACCGTCACGACGCCCTGGAGGTCCACCGACGCCCGCACGATCTCGGTCGAGCCGGACTTGTCGCGCCCCGGCTTCCGGTCGGCGGCCGGCGTCGCCAGCCCGACGTAGCCGATGTTGGTGCCGGACGGGTCGACGACCAGCGCGAGCCCGACCCCGTAGAACGCGCCGGCCGCGCGGGCCCGGACCTGCCGCGCCCGCAGCTCGTCGTACCCGCCCTTGCGGAGCAGCAGGTCGAGCGCGCCGGGGTAGTCGCCGGAGTCGTAGAGCCCGCCGGTCGGGGTGCGGTGCGGGAACGAGCGCACCAGGTTGCGGCGGCGCACCTCGGCGACGTCGAGCCCGGTCCGCGCGGCGACGGCGTCCATGAGCCGCTCGAGCCCGAAGTAGAGCTGCTGGCCGCCGAAGCCCCGGTTCAGGCCGGTCGGCGCGCGGTTGGTGACGACGGCGCGGGCGCGGATCCCGACGGCGGGCACGTCGTAGGCGCCGGTGATGTTGCCGAAGCAGCGGTAGAGCGTGCTCGGCTCCGGCGGGCGCAGGTAGGCGCCGACGTCGTCGACGAGGTCGACGCGCAGGGCCTCGACGGTGCCGTCGGAGGAGACCGCCGCCTCGAACGACATCGCCCGCCCCGCCCCCGACGAGCTCGCGAGCAGGTGCTCGACGCGGTCCTCGGTCCAGCGCACCGGCCGCCCGGCGTGCTTGGAGGCGAGCGCCATGAGCACGACGTAGGGGTAGATGCCGGACTTGATCCCGAAGCTGCCGCCGATGTCGGCGGGCACGTGCAGCCGGAACCGCGACACCGGCACGCCCAGCGCGCCCGCGGCGACCGGGACCATCGTGAACGGCCCGTGGAAGTTCGCCCACACCTCGACGGTCTCGACACCCCAGTGCGCGACGAGCCCGTAGCACTCCATCGGCACCGACGAGTAGCGCGGGAACGTGTACTCGCCGCGCACCACGTGGTCGGCCCGCTCGAACGCGGCGGAGACGTCGCCGAAGGAGAACGTCCGGTCGGTCGCGACGTTGGTCCCGGCCTCGGGGTGCAGGAGCACCGCCTCGGGATCCAGCGCCGCCCGGGTGTCGACGACGACGTCGAGCACCTCGTAGTCGACGGTCACGAGCTCGCACGCGTCCTCGGCGACGTAGCGGTCGTTCGCGACGACCACGGCCACCGGCTCCCCGACGTAGCGCGCGACGTCGACCGCGGAGGGCAGGTAGGGCATCGGCGTCGCGGTCGAGAGCGGGAACGGGCGCACGGCCGCGCGCACCTCGTCGGGCCCGATGACCGCCGCGACGCCGGGGTGCGCCCGCGCCGCCTCGAGATCGACGGCGACGATCCGCGCGTGCGGGTGCGGGCTGCGCACCACGGCGGCGACGAGCGTGCCGGGCAGCGGGTCGAGGTCGTCGACGAACCGACCGGCGCCGACCACGAGCGCCGCGTCCTCGTCGCGGGCGGGCACCCAGCTCACGGCGTCCCCCGATCCGACCGGAGGGCCCCTTCGGTCGTTCTATCCGACCGAGGGTGCCCTTCGGTCGGGACCACCGCGCTGTCCGCGAGCGCGGAGTAGCCGCCGCCGACGAGCACCCGGCGCAGCGTCTTGCCCACCGCCGAGCGCGGCACCGCGTCGACGGCGATCACGCGCTTCGGACGGCGCAGCGAGGGCAGCGCGTCGCGCCCCCACCGGTCGGCCGCGACGACGGCCTCGTCGGGCGCGACGCCCGCCGCCGGCACCACGAACGCCGTGACCGCCTGCCCCCACCGCTCGTCGGGCAGCCCGACGACGACCACGTCGGCGATCGCCGGGCAGCGCACGAGCGCGGCCTCGATCTCGTCGGGGTACACGTTCTCGCCGCCCGTGTTGATCATGTCGTCGACGCGGCCGGACACCCACAGGTCGCCGTCGTCGTCGGCCACCGCGAGGTCGCCGGTGAAGTACCAGCCGCCGCGCACGGCCTTCGCTGTCGCGTCCGGGCGCAGCCAGTACCCCGCGAACGCCTCGGGGCTCGCCATCGACACGACGACCTGCCCCTGCTCGCCCGGCGCCACCTCGTCGTCCGGGGACGCGCCGGGGGAGGGGTCGACGAGCCGGACGCGGCCGAACATCCCGGCACGTCCCGCGCAGCCGGGCTTCGCCGCGACGTCCGGGCCGATCGTGAACGTGTAGATCTCCGTCGAGCCGAAGTGGTTGACGAACGCCTCGGGCGCCACGGCGTCGACCAGCCGTTCCGCGAGCGCGGGCGCCATCGGCGCGCCCGCGTAGGCGAGCCGGCGCACCCCGGCGAGCGCGGCGGGGTCGGCCTCGCGCAGCAGCGACCAGTACATCGTCGGCACGAGGTAGAGCGACGTGACCCGCTCGCGCGCGATCAGCTCGGCGGCCTCCGCGGCGTCGAAGCGCGCCTGGGGCACCCACGTCCCGCCCGCGACGATCGTGGCGAGCAGGGTGCGCACGCCCATCGTGTGGAACAGCGGCATCACCCCGAGGACGACGTCGCCGGGGCGCCCGCCGGTCTGCACGAGGTGCGCGACGGCCGCGGCGTGCTCGGCGCGGTGGGTGCGCGGCACGCCTTTCGGGCGGCCCGTGGTGCCCGACGTGTAGAGCATGACGCTGACGTCGTCCGCGGTCGGCGGGTCGGACGGCGCGGTGTCGTGCTGGTCGAGGGACCGGCGCTCGACCTCCGCGAGGTCGAGGTGTGCGACCGGGCGGATGCGCTCGTCGCCCAGGGCCGCCGCGGTCGCCTCCCCGGTCGCGGGCTCGCTGACGACCAGCGCGGGCGCGGCGTCGGCGAGGCAGTGCGCGAGCTCGGGCGGGCCGAAGCGCGGGGAGAGCGGGGTGGCGACGGCGCCGATCCGCTGGGCCGCGAGGTGCAGCGACGCCGCCGGCTCGCCGCCGTGCAGCACGAGGGCGACGCGGTCGCCGCGGCGGACCCCGAGCGCGAGCAGGGCGTGGGCCAGGCGGGCGGTGCGGGCGTCCCACTCGGCGTAGGTCATCGGGCGCGGGCCGCCGACGGCTCGCCGCGTCGGGAAGCGCTCGACCGCCCACGCCCAGACCGTCGCCAGATCCACGGGCCCGCCTCCTGATCATGCTCCGACGCATACCATCTGTTTCGGACGGTATGGGACGTACCGCGGGGTGGCAAGGGTCGGTACGCTCCGTGCTCGTGGCCGATCGGCTCTCCCCGACCTCCTACGTCGTGCTCGGCACGATCGCGCTGCGCGGACCGTCGACGTCGTACGACCTCAAGCGGGCGGTCGGGCGCTCCATCGGCTACTTCTGGCACTTCCCGCACGCCCAGCTCTACTCGGAGCCGCAGCGCCTGGCCGAGCTCGGCCTGCTGGAGGCGGAGACCGAGCCCGACGGCCGGCGCCGGCGGACCTACCGGCTCACCGACCAGGGGCTCCGCGAGCTCAAGGCGTGGCTCGCCGAGCCGACGCCGGAGCACTTCCAGATGCGCGACATCGCCGAGCTCAAGCTGTTCTTCAACGAGGTCGGCGAGCCCGGCGACGTCGAGCGGCTGGCGCGCGAGCAGATCGCCGCGCACCGCGAGCGCATCGCGGTCTACGAGGACATGCAGGCCCGGTACACCGACCTCGACGCCGTCGCCAAGCGCATGATCACGCTGCGGCTCGGCCTGGAGATGGAGCACGCCGCCCTGCGGTTCTGGTCGGCGCTGCTGGAGGAGGTCGGCGCTCAGGCCATCCCGGACGCCGCGAGCGGGTCGTAGCCCGGCGCGCGGAACAGGTCCTGGAGCTGGCGGCGGCGCACCCCGATGTTGCTGCCCTCGATGATCGGGTAGGCGAGCGCCTCGTCCAGGTACTCGACGATCGGGAAGCGCGCGTCGTAGGAGGTCACGCCGACCAGCTTCACCAGGTCGTTGATCACGTCGACGCCGGTCTCGGAGCCGAAGACCTTGGAGTGCAGCGCGAGCTCGGGCGCCGACGGGTGCTGGGCCAGGACGGCGTCGAGGGCGCGCCACGCCAGCAGCCGCGTGGCCTCGATCCGGCCCTTCGCGTCGGCGAGCACGTCCGCCACGGACTGGTGGTCGATGATCGGGGACGGGCCGCCGCGGGTCTCGGTGGTGGCGAACCGCCAGGCGATCTCGAAGGCCCCGCGCATCGCGGCGACGGCGAAGATGCCGATCGATGCGCCGCTGGGCAGGAACGCGTTGCGGGTGAGCGCGGCGCCCTGGCCCTCGGCGCCGAGCAGGTTCGCCTTCGGCACGCGGACGTCGTGCAGGCGCACCCGCGAGGTCAGGCAGCCGCGCAGGCCGGGCAGGTCGAGGTGCTCCTCGACCTCGACGTGCCCGGCGAGGTGCTCGCGCTCGGCGACGATCAGCGAGATGCCGCCGGGCGCGCGGCAGACGATCGTCATGAGGTCCGGGCCGTCGCCGTCCCACCCCGACAGGTGCGACGCCCACGCCTTGCGGCCGTTGATCACGTAGTGGTCGCCGTCGGGTGTCGCGGTCGTCCGCGTGCCGGTGGGGGTGTCGAAGTTCGCGCTGCCCTCGGGCTCGCTGTAGGCCATGGCCGCCAGCGGCGCCCCGGAATCGGCCAGGAACGGCGCGACGAAGCGAGCGACCTGCTCCGGGGTGCCCGCCTCGTAGACGGGCGCGAGCGCGATGAGCGGGCCGGCCATGGAGATCGTGAAGTCGGGGCTGTGGACCGCCCACTCCTCGACGAAGATCGCCGCGTCGACCCCGTTCGACGCGGCGCCGCCGACCGGCGCCGGGATGAGGCCCTTGAGGAAGCCCTGCCCGACGGCCTTCTCGAACACGGGGCGGGCGAGCAGGGCGCGGGTGAGCGGGTCCGGCTCGGCGCGGACGGCGGCGGCGAGGTCGCGCAGGTGCTCCTCGGCGAAGCCGCGGGCGGCGGCCTTGAGCTGCTCTTGCTCGGGGCTCAGCAGGAACGACACGGTCATGCCCTGCAGATCCTGGCCACCGTGCGGGCGCCCGTCCCGGCCGTGCGCGCACCGGACCGTGCCGTGCGTGCACCGCTCCTACGGGCGCATCTCCCGCGGCGAGACCCCGAACCGCCGGCGGAACGCCCGCGCGAACGCCGTCGGGTCGTCGAAGCCGTGCGCGCGGGCCACGGCGGTGACGGTGGCCGGCGTCCCCGAGGTCAGGACGGCAGCGCACCGATCCAGGCGTCGGCCGCGGACCGTCGCGGCGAACGACTCGCCGGTGTCGGCGAACAGGTTGTGCAGGGTGCGCGGGGAGATCGCGAAGTGGCGGCACACCGCGGTGACGGTGAGGTCGCGGTCGGCGAGGTGGCGCTCGACGTGCGCGAGGACCGCGGCGCGGGTGACGCCGGCCCTGGGGTGTTCGGCGTGCTCCGCCGTCGCCGCGGCCACCGCCGTCGCGAAGGACTCGGCGAGCTCGCCGCTCCCGGGGGCGTCCGGGTCGACCGACCACAGCGCGGGCATCAGGGCGGCGACCGCGGCGCCGGCACCGGTCGGGGCGACGGACCGGCCCAGCCGCGGGCGGCGGCCGTGCAGCTTCGCGTCGAGGTCGCCGTGCGGGACGCGGAACGACAGCATCTGCCAGGGCCGGTCGAGCTCGAAGAAGTAGGGCTCGGCGGTGTCGACGACGACGATCTCGCCGGCACGGACGACGCTCGTGCGGTCGCCGACCGTGGTGATGCAGCGCCCGGCCAGCTGCAGGTTGACGAAGTAGTACGCGCCGTCGGTACGGGCCACCTCGCGCGGGCCGTGGTCGGTGCGCTGCGGGCGCGAGCGCAGCCGCGCGCGGTTGAGGCCCGCGAGCCGGCGGGTCTCGACCTTCGCCGCGAACCCGTCCTCGTCGGTCGTGCGGTGCGGCGTGAGCGGGACGAAGGCCTGGCAGATCACCTCGTGCCAGTACGAGAACTGGTCCCGTGCCGGCAGCGTCGAGATGTCCCAGACGGCCACCGTGATGACGGTAGCGCCGCCCGGCACACTCGGGCCACGGTCGACAAGAGGAGGCCCCGATGGCCACGCCGGACGGCGACGACGCGGACCTGGTGGCCGGCGAGCCGCGCCGGGTGCTGCGGCGGGCGCTCGCGCACCTGTCGACGCAGCGGCGGGAGGACGGCTCGCTCGAGCTGCTCGGCGACGTGCCGCCCGAGCTCGCCGACCCCCTCCTGCGCGCGATGAGCCGCGTGTCCGAGGAGCTCGCGGCCGACGACGAGCGCCGGGGCGCGGTGCCCCGCAGCGGCGGGCGGCTGCACGCGGACGCGTTCGTCGCCCTGCTGCTGCGGGTCACCGACACACCGCCGGAGCAGGCGTAGCTCAGCCCTGGCGGGCCTTCCACCCCGGGTTCTGCTTGTTGATCACCAGGGTCCTGCCGTGCCGGCGCACGACGCTCGAACCCGGCTTCTGCTTGAGGGCCTTCAGCGAGGCGCGGACCTTCATCTCGACTCCTTCACCAGCTCGACCCGACGCCGGGCGGGCACCCTGCGCGGTCCTACTCGCCGCGCCGTCGTCAGCGCTCCTCGCGGAAGTCGACGTGGCGGCCGACCTCGGCGTCGTACTTGCGCAGCACGAGCCGGTCCGGGTCGTTGCGGCGGTTCTTGCGGGTGACGTAGGTCGTGCCGGTGCCGGCGGTCGAGCGCAGCTTGACGATCGGGCGGATGTCGTTGCGGGCCACTGTTCCCCTTCTTGTTGAGAATGATTATCGTTCACGATAACGCCGACGGAGGGAGCGTTATGCCTGAGGGTCCGGAGACCGGACTGACGCTGGTGTGCGGCGCCGACCGGGCCGCGACGGCCGCGGTGGCGGGGTCGTTGCGCGCCGCGCACGGGGTGCTCGTGGCCCACGACCTGCGCGGACGGGGCGAGGGCGTCGTGCACCGGCGGGTGGTCGACGACGACGGCGGGTGCGACTCGGTGCTCGAGCTCGCCCACGGCTGCGTGGCCTGCACGCTGCGCGAGGACCTCCTGCCGCTGCTGCTGCGCCTGGCCCGCGACCCCGCGGTACGCGACGTCGTCCTCCTGCTCGACCCCGGCATGGAGCCCGAGGCGACCGCCGGGGCGCTGCACGCGCTGGTGCCCGAGGGCGCCGACGGCCCGGTCACCGACGTGCTCGCCCTGCGCGGCGTCGTCGGCGTGATCGACGCCGGGACCTGGCTCGACGATGCGGGGGGCGACGACTCGCTGCGGGAGCGGGGGCTCGGTCTCACCGAGGACGACGAGCGCACGGTCGCGCAGATGGCGGTGGCGCAGGCGGAGTTCGCCGACGTCCTCGTGGTCGCCGGGCGCTGCCCGACGCCCTGGGACCGCGTGCGCCTCGACGCCGTGCTCGACCGCCTCGCCCCGCGCGCGCAGCGTCTCACCGTGGCCGACCCGCCGGGCAGCGCGCCGGAGGTCGTCGCCGAGCTGGGCGCGGAGATCGTCACCCGGCTCGCGGCGCTCGGTCCCGACGCCCGCCGCGGCGTGGTCGAGGACGCGCACGCGCCGCTGCTGCGCGGCCAGCCGCCGCTGGCGCGCGACGCCGGGATGTCGCTGCTGCACGTCGGGCACCGCCGCCCGTTCCACCCGGAGCGCCTGCACGCCGCGATCGACGTCCTGCTGCACGGCACGATCCGGGCGCGCGGGCGGGTCTGGGTCGCCTCGCAGCCCGAGCACGTGCTGTGGCTGGAGCCGGCGGGCGGGGCGCTGCAGGTCGGGTCCGCGGGGACGTGGCTCGCGGCCGGGGGCACCTGGGACGACGTCGACGACGAGCGCCGCGCCGCCGCGGCCCTGGGCTGGCACGAGCGGTTCGGCGATCGCGAGCAGCAGCTCGTGGTGCTCGTCCACGACGCCGACCCGGCCGCGATCGTCACCGCGCTCGACGCCGCGCTGCTCACCGACGACGAGCTGGCGCTCGGGGAGGCGGCGTGGCGCCGGTTCCCCGACCCGTTCGAGCACCGGCACGTCGACCCGTGCGCGGAGCTGCCCGGGGTCGTCGACGAGGCCTTCACCGAGGGGGAGCGGTGACCGGCACCGTCGGCTTCACCGCCGTCTACTGCGGCACCGCCGACTGCCCGCACCACCAGCACCCGGCGCCCGGGCGCGAGGACGTCGGCGAGGCCCTGCGCGGCGCCGTGCGCCGGTGCCCGCACGGGGTGCTGGTCAGCGCGCCCTGCCTGACGACCTCGGCGTGCGGGCAGGGCACCGCGCCGCACGGGGCCGGCGCCCTCGTGCTGGTCCAGCCCTGCGACCACGCGCGGAGCCCCACCGCCCCGGCGGTCGTCGCCGGGCCGCTGCACGAGCACGCCGACGTCGACGACCTCTGCGCCTGGCTCGCCGGCGGCGTCGAGCACCCGCCGCCGGACCACCTGCGCGCCGGCTGATCGGCACGATCCACCGGCCGCGTGCTGTGATCGGGCCACGTGATGGCACTGTCGGGGGGTGACGGACGTGCGCCCCGCGGCCCGGAGCCGGACCCGGGCCGACGCCGTCGCGATGGTCCTGGTCGGCCAGTTCTCCGTGCAGTTCGGTGCGACGGCGGCGACCGGGCTGTTCGCGCGGGTCGGGCCCGTGGGTGCGGTGTCGCTGCGGCTGGCGTTCGCGGCGCTGGTGCTGCTGGTGGTCTGCCGGCCGCGGCTCCGTCACCTCGGTCCGCGCGACTGGGCCACCGTCGTCGGCTTCGGCGTGGCCCTCGCGGGCATGAACTCGCTGATCTACGAGGCGATCGCCCGCATCCCGCTCGGGGCGGCGGTGACCCTCGAGGTGCTCGGCCCGCTCGTGCTCTCCGTGGTGGCGGCACGGCGGGCGTCGAGCTGGCTGTGGGCGGCGCTCGCGCTCGCCGGCGTCGCGCTGCTGGGCCGCGCGGGGCTGGCGGGGCTGACGCTGACGGGCGCGCTGTTCGCGCTGGGTGCCGCGACGATGTGGGCGGCGTACATCCTCGCGTCCCGCCACGCGGGCGGGCGGTTCGAGCGCCTCGACGGCCTGGCGCTCGCGATGACCGTCGGCGCGGTGCTCACCGTCCCGTTCGGCGTGGTGCAGGGCGGGGCGGCGATGGTCGACCCCGTGGTGCTCGGGTGGGGCGCGGCGGTGGCGCTGCTGTCGTCCCTCGTGCCCTACAGCCTCGAGCTGCTCGCCCTGCGCCGGATGCCGACCTCGACGTTCTCGGTGCTCATGAGCCTGGCGCCGGCGATCGCCGCGACCGCCGGCTTCGTGGTCCTGGGCCAGGAGGTGACGCCGCTGTCCGCCCTGGCCGTCGGTCTCGTCGTCGCGGCGAGCATCGGGGCGGTGCGGACCTCACGCGGCGGTGCGGGCGGCGAGGCCGTGTAGCAGCAGGTCGACGAGCCGGGCGGCGCGCTCCGGGGTGACGTCGGCGCGGCACAGCAGCCCGACGACGAGCACGACGTCGTCCGGGTCGGGCTCCGCGCGGACCTGCCCGGCCCCGATCCCGGCGCGCAGCAGCTCGGCGAGCGCGTCGCGGACCACCGCGTACAGGGCGCTCGCCTCGGCGCCGGCGAGGGTGTCGGCGAGCCCGGCGCGGGCGTGCACCCGCTCGACGACGAGGACGAGCCAGCGGTCGAGGGCCTCGAGCGGGCCGTGCTGCTCGAGCAGGGGTCCCACGGCGGCCGCGAGCTCGTCGACGTCGGCGCGGAAGACGGCGGTGACGAGGTCGTCGCGGGTCGGGAAGTGCCGGTAGAGCGTGCCGGGCCCGATCCCGGCCGCCTTGGCGACGGCGTTCATCGACGGCTCCCCGCCCGCACCCAGCACCGTGCGCGCGGCGTCGAGGATGCGCTCGCGGTTCAGGCGGGCGTCGGAGCGGGGCACAGGGCCTCCTCTGCGAAACGGAGAGGGTCTCCGTTACCGTGGCGACGGAAGCGGAGAAGGTCTCCGTTCTGTCGAGTGAAGGGGACGACCATGGTGGAGGTCAAGGAGACGGCACCGATCACCACGCGGTTCGGCGCCGCGAGCACGGCCGACGAGGTGGTGGCCGACCACGACCTGCGCGGCGTGCGCGCGGTCGTCACCGGCGCGGCGTCGGGCCTCGGCGTCGAGACCGCCCGCTCGCTGGCGCGCGGGGGCGCGGAGGTCGTGCTGGCCGTGCGGTCCGTCGAGGCGGGGGAGCGGGTGTCGGGCGAGATCGCGGCGGACGTCGACGGTGCGCGGCTGACCGTGAGGCCGCTCGACCTGGCGTCCCGCGCGTCCGTGACCGGGTTCGCCGACGCCTGGCAGGGGCCGCTGCACCTGCTCGTGAACAACGCGGGCGTCATGGCGACGCCACTGCGGCGGACGCCGGAGGGCCGCGAGTGGCAGTTCGCGGTCAACCACCTCGGGCACCACGCGCTGGCGGGCGGCCTGCACCGGGCGCTGGCGGCCGGCGCGGGCGAGCGGGGCGGGGCCCGGGTCGTCGCGCTCAGCTCGGCGGCCCACATGTTCGCGCCGGTCGACCTCGACGACGTCGACTTCCGGCAGCGCGCCTACGACCCGATGGTCGCCTACGGGCGGTCGAAGTCGGCGACGGTGCTGTTCGCGGTCGGGGCCACGCGGCGCTGGGCGGACGACGGGATCGTCGCCAACGCGGTCAACCCGGGCGGCATCCGGACCGGGCTGCAGCGCCACTTCGACGCCGAGCTCGCCGAGCAGATGGAGGGCTACGCCGAGGGCGGGACCTTCCGCTACAAGACCCCGCAGCAGGGCGCGGCGACGACGCTGGTGGCCGCGGTCGACCCGGCGTTCGCCCGGACCGGCGGACACTACCTCGACGACGGGCGGGAGGCCGTCACCGTCGACGACGACGCCGACCCGACGGCGGTGCCGCACGGGGTGAAGCGCTGGGCGCTCGACCCCGACCTCGCCGGGCGGCTCTGGGTGCTCTCCGACGACCTGGTCGCCTGATCGCCGACCGCGAGGAGCCGTCGACGCAGGTCCGCGCCGCGCTCGGCGAACCCCTGCTGCGCGGCGGCGTAGGCGGCCTTGCCCTCGGCGGTCTCGATGCGCACGGGCTCGTAGCCCAGGCCGGCGAGGTCGTAGGGCGAGGCGCGCATGTCGAGCGCGCGGATGTCGTGGGCGAGCGTGAACGTGTCGAGCAGCAGCTCGCCGGGCACGAGCGGCCCGAGCTTGTCGGCCCACTTGTAGAGGTCCATCCCGGCGTGCAGGCAGCCGGGCTGCTCGAGCTCGACCTGGCGCTCCCGGGTCGGCGTGACGGTGTTGCGGGGCGCGGCGGCGTCGGTGAAGAACCGGTAGGCGTCGAAGTGCGAGCAGCGGATGCGGTGGGACTCGACGACCGCATCGGTGCCCCCGCGGCCGAGGCGCAGCGGGACGGGATGGCGGGTGTCGGCGTCGCGGTAGACCATCGCCCACTCGTGCAGCCCGAAGCACCCGAGCTGGGCGGGGCGCCCCGCGGTGGCGCGCAGCAGGCCGGCGACGAAGGCGAGGGTGGTGGCGCGCTCGTCCGCGAGGGCGGCGTGGTCGACGCGGACGCCGTTCCCGTCGCGGACGTAGTGGCGCCAGTCGGCGCGCTCCTCGGCGTCCTCGAGCAGCACCCCGGCGCCCGGGTGCCAGCGCCGCAACCGGCTGGGACGGGTGGGGTAGTAGGTGTAGAGGAAGTCCTCGACGGGGTGCGCCTCGCCCCGCGCCCTCCGCGCCCGGTGCCCGGCGGTGAGCGCGTCGGCGCGCTCGGCGTGCGCCGCGGCCCGCGCGCGCCACACCTCGCTCGCCAGCACCTCCACCCGCCCCATGCTGCCAGCGCGCGCGATGTCAGCGGCGTGGCGTCGCTGTCATCCAGTGTCCTTATCGCCACGCGCTCGACCGTGGGCATCCCGGTGTCAGCGGTGGGCCACCGCTGACGCTGAGCGTCCGTCACGCCGCACGCTCGATCCTGGTGCGCCGACACTTCGGCGCACGCCGCACCGTCGCGCTCCTACCGTCGGGACCATGGACACCGGGGGAGACGTCGACATGGCCGCGGTGGGCGAGCTGCTCGCCGACCGCGCCCGCTGCCGCATGCTGCTGGCGCTCGCCGACGGCCGCGCGCTGCCGGCGAGCGTGCTCGCGTCCGAGGCGGGCGTGGCGCCGTCCACCGCGAGCGGTCACCTCGGGCGGCTGACCGAGCGCGGGCTCACCGAGGTGGTCGCCACCGGCCGCTACCGCTACTACCGCCTCGCCGGCCCCGAGGTCGCCCGGCTCGTCGAGGTGGTCGGCCGGATCGCGCCGGCCCGCCCGGTCCGGTCGCTGCGCGAGGGCACGCGGGCGCACGCGATGCGGATGGCGCGCCGCTGCTACGACCACCTCGCCGGTCGCCTCGGCGTCCCCGTCACGGACGCGCTGCGCGAGCGCGGCTGGGTCGAGGGCTCCGACGGCACCCAGGACCCGACCGCGCGCGAGGGCCACCAGCTGCCGGGCCACGTCGCCGACGACGGCGCGTACCGCCTCACCGACGCGGGCCGCGCGGGTCTCGGCGACCTCGGCGTGCGCGTGCCGGACGGCCTGTCGGCCGTGCGCTGCTGCGTCGACTGGACCGAACAGCGCCACCACCTCTCCGGCCCGCTCGCCGCCGCGCTGCTCACGCGGTTCGACGAGGACGGCTGGCTGCGCTCCTCGCCCGGGCACCGCGCGCTCACGGTGACCGATGCCGGCGTCGCCGGCCTCGCCGACCGACTAGGGGTGGGCTGGCCGCCCCCTTCGGTCGATCTCCGGGGTGCTCGCGCCTGACCTCCTCGCGCATCACCCCGAAGATCACGAGCGCCCTCATCCACGTCCATGCGTCTCCCGACGTGCATGACGTCGCCCGTGATCTCCCCACGCGCTGCGCCACCCCGGGGCCGCGTTCCGGCCGAGGGCGCCCTTTGCCCATCTAGCCGACCGAAGGTGCCCTTCGGTCAGAACCCCGGCCGGCCGACAACCCCCGGCGCGCCCGACCCCCGCCCCCAGGTGGATCCTGGCGCCGTGAGCGAGACGAGCGCGTCGGCGGCACCGGAAGCCCGCGAGCCCCAGCCCGGCGACCGGGCGACGGGGCTCGGGTCCTGGCCCGGCACCGACGCGCGGGAGGCCGCGCGCACGATCGTCGGCGAGGTGCCCGGCCTCCCGTACGTGCCCGAGCTCCCCGCCCGCGGGGCCGGCGCCGACATGGTCGGGCGCACCGCCGCGCTCCTCGTCGACCTCGCCGTCGAGGTGTGGCCGTCCGGCTGGCGGGTGGCACGCCGGCCCGGCGTGGAGCACCGCCGCGCCGAGGAGCTGCTCGCCCGTGACGTCGACGCCCTCGACGAGGCGCTGGGGGAGGCGGGCGCGCGCCCGCCGGCGGTGAAGTGCCAGGTCGCGGGCCCGTGGACGCTCGCCGCCGGGATCGAATTGCGCTCCGGGCACCGCGTGCTCACCGACCGCGGCGCGCTCGCCGAGTTCGCCGCGAGCCTCGGCGAGGGCCTGCGCACGCATGTCGCCGAGATCCGCCGGCGCACCGAGGCGCCCGTCGTCGTCCAGATCGACGAGCCGACCCTGCCCGCCGTGCTCGCCGGGTCGCTGAAGACTCCCTCGGGGTACGGGACGGTCGGCGCGGTGCCCGGTGCCGAGGCCCGCGCGCTCCTCGAGAGCGCGATCGGCGCAGCACGGGACGCCGGCGCGACCACCGTCGTCCACTGCTGCCACCCCACCCCGCCGCTCGCGCTGATCCAGGCGACGCGCCCCGACGCCGTCGCCGTCGACCTCGGCGCCCTCGGGGGACCGGACGCCCCCAAGGAGGTCCTGGACGCCCTCGGCGAGATCTGGGAGGCGGGCACCGAGCTGTGGCTGGGTGTCGTGCCCTCCACCGACCCGGCCGCGAAACCCGAGCTCGACGCGCTCGCCCGCCCCGCCCTCGACCTCGCCGACCGCCTCGGCTTCGACCGCGCCCGCCTCGCCGACCGCGCCGTCGTCACCCCGACCTGCGGCCTCGCCGGCGCCAGCCCGGGATGGGCACGACGCGCGACGAGCACGTCCGTCGAGCTCGCCCGCGCCTTCCTCGACCCGCCCGAGGGCTGGGGATACTGACCGCCGTGCGGATCGGACTGGTGGGCGGCGGCTTCGCCGCCCTGCGCGGGGCCCTGGAGTCGGCGTTCGACGAGGTCGGCTGGGCCGGCATCGAGATCGTCGACATCCCCGTCGAGGTCCCTGACGGCGGCCTCGGGCACGTCGACGTCCTGTGCCCGATGGGCAGCACGATCTCGGGCGCCCTGATGGACGCCACGACGCCGCGCATGATCCAGCAGTTCGGCGTGGGCCTGTCCGGCGTCGACCTCGACGCGGCCGCCGCCCGCGGGCTCGAGGTCGACAACGTCTCCGGCGCCGAGTCCGGCAACGCCGTCGCCGTCGCCGAGGTCGCCCTGCTGCACCTGCTCGCGCTCCTGCGCCGCTTCGAGGAGGCCCGGGCCAACGTCGCGAAGGAGCTGGTCGGCGAGCCGTCGGGCCGCACCCTGGCCGGGCGCACCGTCGGCGTGCTCGGCGTCGGCGACATCGGCGCCGAGGTGATCGTGCGCCTCCGGGCGTTCGGCGCCGACGCGATCGGGATCGGCCGGCGCACCAGGACCGAGACCCCACGGGCCGCCGACCTCCTCGACGACGCCCACTACCACCACGTCGACGACCTGCTCCCCGCCCTCGCCCGCTGCGACGACCTCGTCGTGGCCTGCCCGCTGACCCCGCAGACGCGCGGGATCGTCGGCGCCGCCGCCCTGGACGCGCTGCGCGCCGGCGGGTACCTCGTCAACGTCGCGCGCGGCGGCGTCGTCGACAAGAACGCGCTGCGGGCCGCCCTGCACGAGGGCCACCTGGCCGGCGCGGGCCTCGACGTCACCTGGGCCGAGCCGATCGACCCCGACGACCCGCTGCTCGCCGAGAACGTCGCCGTCACCCCGCACGTCGGCGGCGTCACCGAGACCTCCTACGCCGGCATCGCCACCGGCTTCGTCGCCTCGGTGGAACGACACCTCGGTCGACACGTGGCGTGATCGCCCACGAACGATCTCACCCGCAAGGCCCCGCAGGCGAGTACTCTCCGTGAGCACCGACGCTCCGGGGAGGCGGCCATGGTGCGATCGCGGGTGCTCGCCGGCGGCGTCTGCGCCCTGGCCTGGGCGGCGGCCCTGCCCGTGGTCCTCGCCGCCCCCACCGACGGCGGCTTCGCCCTCGACACCCCGCGCGGCGCGTGGCACGCCGTGCTGCTCGGGGCGCTGGTCGCCGTGCTCGGGCTCGGAGTGCTCGCCCTCGCCGGCGCGCCGCCACGGACCGGCGCGCAGCTGGTCGCCGTCGGCGTCGTCGCCGGGATCGCCTGGGGTGCCGCGCTGCGGGGGTTCATGGCGGGCGTGGCCGGACCGGCGTCGGTCGTGAGCTGGCTCGGCACCTTCGGCTTCATCCTGCTCACCAGCGCCGTCGTCGGCGGCCTGCTGGGGTACGCCGAGCACCGGCGGCGAGCCGGCCGCCCGGGCCGCCGCCTGCGGTACGTGCCGCTGATCTTCGCGCTGGACCCGTCCGCGCTCCTGCTCGTGCTGCCGGCGATGGCGGGCGGGTGGGCCCTGGCCGGGCGCGGGACCCCGCGCGGGCGGCGGTGGGCGTGGGCGGCGACGGCCGTCCCGGTCGTGGCGTTCGTCGTCATCGTGGCGCTGCTCGACGCGGGCCGGAACGTACTCACCCCCGCGGGCGTCGATGCGGCCGTGCTGCTGTTCGCCTGCTTCGGCGTCCTGACGCTCGCGTGCTCGATCCCGTTCCGCGCCGCGCCGCCGCCGGGCCCCGACACGGCCGAGTCACGGTTCACTGTCGGGGTGCGCGGCTAATCTCGGCGCTGTGACCAGCACGGAGCAGACCGACGTGCCGAGCGGGGCCGCCCAGCGCCACCGCGAGCTGTCCGAGGTCGTGGCCGACCACCAGTTCCGCTACTACGTGCTCGACGCCCCGATCGTCACCGACGGCGAGTTCGACGAGCTGTTCGGCGAGCTGCAGCGGCTCGAGGAGGAGTACCCGTCGCTGGTCACGCCGGAGTCGCCGACGCAGCGGGTGGGCGGCGGGTTCTCCACCGACTTCGTCGCGGTCGACCATCTCGAGCGCATGCTCTCGCTCGACAACGCCTTCACCGCCGACGAGCTGCGCGAGTGGGTGCTGCGCGTGCAGCGCGAGCTCGACTTCCCCACCGAGGAGCTGCTCTACCTCTGCGAGCTCAAGATCGACGGGCTGGCGGTCAACCTGCTCTACGAGAACGGCCACCTCACCCGGGCGCTCACGCGCGGCGACGGGCGCACCGGCGAGGACATCACGCTCAACATGCGCACGCTCGCCGACGTGCCCACCGAGCTCACGGGCACCGACGAGTTCCCCGTGCCCGAGCTCATGGAGGTCCGCGGCGAGGTGTTCTTCCGCCTCGCCGACTTCGAGGAGCTCAACGCCGGGCTCGTCGCGGCCGGCAAGCAGCCGTTCGCCAACCCGCGCAACTCCGCGGCGGGCTCGCTGCGCCAGAAGGACCCGCGGGTGACGGCCACGCGGCCGCTGCGCCTGATCTGTCACGGCCTGGGCAAGCGGCGCGGCTTCACCCCGGAGCGCCAGTCGCAGGCCTACGACGCGCTGGCCGCGTGGGGGCTGCCCGTCTCGACGCACACGCGCGTCATCCACGGGGTCGACGCGGTGATCGAGCACGTCGCCTACTGGGGCGAGCACCGCCACGACGCCGAGCACGAGATCGACGGCGTGGTGATCAAGGTCGACGACGTGTCGCTGCAGCGCCGGCTGGGCTCCACATCGCGGGCGCCGCGCTGGGCGATCGCCTACAAGTACCCGCCCGAGCAGGCCACCACGACGCTGCGCAACATCAGCGTCAACGTGGGGCGCACCGGGCGCGTCACGCCGTTCGCCGAGATGGACCCGGTGCTCGTCGCGGGCTCGACGGTCTCGCTCGCGACGCTGCACAACGCGGGCGAGGTGGAGCGCAAGGGCGTCCTCATCGGCGACCGCGTGATCATCCGCAAGGCCGGCGACGTCATCCCCGAGGTGCTGGGGCCGGTCGTCGAGGCGCGCGACGGCAGCGAGCACGCGTTCGTGATGCCGACCCACTGCCCCGAGTGCGGCACCGAGCTGCGCCAGATGCGCGAGGGCGACAAGGACCTGCGCTGCCCCAACGCCCGTTCCTGCCCCGCGCAGCTGCGCGAGCGCCTGTTCCACGTCGCGGGCCGCGGCGCCTTCGACATCGAGGTGCTCGGCTACGAGGCGGCCACCGCGCTGCTCGACGCCGGGGTGGTGGCCGACGAGGGCGACGTCTTCGCGCTCACCGAGGACGACCTCATCCAGGTCGACCTCTTCCGCACCAAGGCGGGCAACGTCTCGGCCAACGGGCGCAAGCTGCTCACCAACCTCGACACCGCGAAGCACCGCCCGCTGTGGAAGGTGCTGGTCGGGCTCTCGATCCGCCACGTCGGCCCGACGGCGGCGCAGGCGCTGGCGCGGCACTTCCAGTCGGTCGACGCCATCGACGCGGCGACCGAGGAGGAGCTGGCGGCCGTCGACGGCGTCGGGCCCACCATCGCCCGGGCGGTGCGGGAGTGGTTCTCGGTCGACTGGCACCGCGAGGTCGTCGAGAAGTGGCGCGCGGCGGGGGTCCAGCTCGCCGAGGAGGCGGACGATTCGGTGCCCCGCACCCTCGAGGGCCTCTCGATCGTCGTCACGGGCTCGCTGCCGACGTTCTCCCGCGACGAGGCGAAGGAGGCGATCCTCGCCCGGGGCGGCCGCGCGGCGGGGTCGGTGTCGAAGAAGACGGCGTTCCTCGTCGTCGGCGACGAGCCGGGGTCGAAGTACGACAAGGCGGTCTCCGCCGGCGTGCCGATCCTCGACGAGGACGGCTTCCGGGTGCTGCTCGCCGACGGGCCGGAGGCGGCCACCGCGGCCGCGGTCGACCCGTCCGCCGGGGAGGCCGGCACCGAGGCCGGCACCGACGCCTGAGCGCCCGCCGGGACCGGGACGAACCGGGCGGTCTGCGGCACGCCGGGGGCATCGGGCACACTCACACCGTCGGGTGACCACGCCTGCGTCCGTCCGGGTGGCATCGATGTGGGATTCCCGACGTCGTCGGCTTGGCGTTGCCCTCGCCGTCGGCAGCGTCGAAGCTGGACACCCCCGGTCCGGGTCGCGAGAGGGGAGGGACGCCGCGGTGCTGCAGTGCTGCCCCAACGGTGCCCGCCCCGCCGACGTGTACCCGGCGGTCCCGATGAGCCCGCGCCACCTGGCGCGGGACGCCCGCGCCGTGGCCGCCCTCGGGGTCACGAGCCTCCACGTGCACCCCCGCGACCGGGACGGCCAGGAGAGCCTAGACCCGCGTGTCATCGGCACCGTCGTCGACGCGATCCGCACCGACGCGCCGGAGATGGAGATCGGGGTCACCACGGCCCGCTGGGTCGAGCCCGACCCCCTCAAACGCACCGAGATCATCGGGCAGTGGGGACGCCTGCCGCGTCACGCGCGCCCCGACGTCGCGTCGGTGAACGTCCACGAGCGCGGCTGGCAGCGGGTGTGCGCGGCGCTCGACGCGGTAGACATCGGCGTCGAGCTCGGCGTCTGGACCACCGGCGACGCCGTCCAGCTCAAGCAGGCCGGCCTGCCGCGCGGCACCGTGCGGGTGCTCGCCGAGGTCACCGTCACCGACCCGGACACCGCGGTCGCCGAGGCGGTCCGCATCCTCAAGGCCCTCGGCCCGGTCCCGGCGCCGATCCTGCTGCACGGCGAGGAGGCGGGCGCCTGGCCCGTCCTCGAGTACGCGAAGCGCAACAACCTCGACACCCGCATCGGCTTCGAGGACACCCTCAAGGGTCCCGACGGCACCTGGCTCGCGACGGGCAACGAGGAGCTCGTGCGCTACGCGCTCGGCCACGACGTCGGCGGGCGCTACGAGCGCCGGCGCAACGGTGGCCGCGGCGGCCTGCGGTCGTCGGGCTTCTGGTCCGGCTCGCGGGCCGACCACCGACGCTGATTCCCCGTTCGCATTCGATCTCTCACGCGGCGTGATGAATACGCGCTTCACTTTCTGAGTTCACCCGCTGTACGACTCGTTCAGAGCAGCGCGTCAATACGCAGCGTCGCCGTACCGTGGTGGCCCATTTTCTTCGCGCGAGCGGAGCACCACCATGACACAGGTCATTTCCCGATTCGACGAGCTCCGGGCGGCGCTGGACGGCGCCGTCGTCACCCCGGACGACCCGGGCTACGACGAGGCCCGCCAGGTGTGGAACGGATCCATCGACCGGAGACCGGCCGTCGTCGCGTACTGCACGAGCGCGGAGGACGTCGCGACGGCCGTGTCGTACGCCCGCGAGGCATCGCTCGAGATCTCGGTGCGCAGTGCAGGCGCCCACTCCGCGTCCGGCATGGGCGTCGGCGACGCCGGCATCGTCATCGACCTGAGCCGGATCGGCGACGTCGTCGTCGACCCCACGGCCCGCCGAGCCCGGATCGGCGGGGGCGCGCTGCAGCGGGACGTCGACGCGGCCACCCAGGCGCACGGGCTCGCCGTGCCGCTCGGCGAGATCGGGCACACGGGCATCGGCGGGATCGCCACCGGCGGCGGCATGGGCTGGCTGACCCGACAGTACGGCCTGACCTGCGACAACCTGGTCGCCGCGCAGGTCGTCCTCGCGGACGGGCGCATCGTGCGCGCGGCGCCGGACGAGAACCCCGACCTGTTCTGGGCGATCCGCGGCGGAGGCGGGAACTTCGGTGTGATCACAGAATTCGAGGTCGCCCTGCACGAGGTCGGTCCGCAGGTCGAGCTGGGGATGCTCTTCTACGGGATGGACGACGCCGCCGACGCGCTGCGGGTGGCTCGCGACGTCATCGCCGACCTGCCGCCCGACGTGAGCTTCGAAGCGGTCTTCCTGCACGCCCCGCCGGAACCGTTCGTGCCCGAGGAGCACCGCGGCCGCCTCGGTGTCGCGATCGCCGTGGTGGGGTTCGGGACGGAGGAGAGCCACCGCGGCGTGGTGGGCCGGGTGCGCGACGCCCTGCCACCGGCGTTGTGGGAATTGGTCACGCCGATGCCCTTCACCGCCCTGCAGCTGATGTTCGACGAGGGGTTCCCGTGGGGCACGCACACCTACGAGAAGTCCCTCGATCTCGCGAGCTTCACCGACGGTGCGGTCGACGTGATCGTCGAGCATGCCGGACGCATGGCCTCACCGATGAGCGCTCTGTTCTTCTACGTGCTTTCCGGCGCCTTCAGCACCGCGGAGGAGGAGGCCACGGCGTTCGGTGGCGGACGGTCCCCGCGGCTGTGCGTGTTCATCGTGGGCATGACACCGGGCGCCGAGGGGCTGGCCGACGAGCGCGTCTGGGTGCGGGGCTTCTACGACGCGCTCATGCCGCACGCCATCAGCCGGGGCGGCTACGTCAACGAGATGATGCCCGACGACGTCCATCGCGTGCCGGCGTCCTACGGCTCGAAGTACGCCCGGCTCGCGCGCATCAAGGCCGCCTACGACCCCGAGAACCTCTTCCACCGCAACGCCAACATCCCGCCGGTGGCCTGACGGATCTCAGCCGGTGATCGTCGCAACGATCCCGGCGAGGTGGGACAGGCGAGCGAGTTCCGAGGGCCGGAAGGCCGGCCCGCCCGGGCGTCCGACGACGACGGCGCGTTCGGGGTGGCCCAGGGGCGCGGCGGCGAGCTCGGTGTCGAGGGCGGTCCAGGCCTCGGGCACGGTGTGCCCGCCGGCCGGGTCGAGCACGGTGGCCTTGTCCAGCGGCAGCCAGGGGAGCTCGGCGGCCTCGGTCTCCGGGGCCGCCGCGCTCGAGGCGACGCGGCGGACGCGGGTGCCGTCGCCGGTGCGCTCGGTGATCAGCGCCCAGGCCGAGCGGAACAGCCGCGGCACGCCCTCGGCCAGCAGCGCCAGGCCCTCCTCGGGCCGCGCGGTGATGGCCTCGACGAGCTCCAGCTCGCGGGTGGTGTCGAGCGCGCCCGCGAACGGGCGCACCGACTCGACCATCACGCCGTCCACGGCCTCCGCGGCGGTGATGAGCACGTCCGGCAGGCGGGAGCTGGGCATGTCGACGACGAGGTCGTCCACCGCCGAGCCGCCCCCGCGCTCGACGACGTCGACGGAGAGGATGTCCGCTCCCTCGGCCCCGAGTGCGGACGCGAGCGCCCCGAGGGTGCCCGGACGGTCCGGCAGCACCACGCGCAGCAGGTAGGTCACGGCCCTCCTCGACTCCCGGGACTCCCGACGGCTCCGGCGTGCTCCCGCGGCGCGGGCACGTGGCTGGACCCGGCGCCGCGCCCGCGGGACGCCCGTCATGGGACCCCGCCGACGGGACCGGCGCATCCTCGCAGTCCGACCCCCGTCCAGGCGAGCGATGATCAGGCCTGACCGCCGGAAACCTCCTCCGGGCCGGTCCTAGACTGGACGTTCGCGCCGGGAGACGCAGCGAAGCGGAGCTCGACCCGATCACGGCACGACGACGCCCGTCGTGCACGCACGACCGTGCACGACCCCGGAGGGACATGTCCGACATCACCCGCGACGACGTCGCCCACCTCGCCCGCCTGGCCCGACTCGCCGTCTCCGACGCCGAGCTCGACGTGTTCTCGGGACAGATCGACGCCATCGTCGACACCGTGTCCCGGGTCGGCGAGATTCCCGACGACGTCCCCCCGACCGCGCAGGTCGTGCCGCAGACGAACGTGCTGCGCCCGGACGCGGTGGAGCCGTCGCTGCCCCGGGACGTCGCGCTCGCCGAGGCCCCGGCCGCCGAGGAAGGCCGCTTCCGCGTCCCGCGCATCTTGGGGGAGGAACTGTGAACGCCTCGGAGCTGATCTCGCTCGACGCCGCCGAGCTGGCGCGCCGCATCCACGCCCGCGAGGTGTCGTCGGTGGACGTCACCCGCGCGCACCTCGAGCGCATCGAGGCCGTCGACGGCCCTGCCGAGAGCGGCGTGCACGCGTTCCTGCACCTCGACGCCGAGGGCGCGCTGGCCGCCGCCGAGGCTGCCGACCGCGCCATCGCCGAGGGCGCGCCCGCGTCCCCGCTGGCCGGGGTGCCGATCGCGCTCAAGGACAACCTGACCACCACCGACATGCCCACGACGGCCGCCTCGCGCATCCTCGAGGGCTGGCGGCCGCCGTACGACGCGACGGTCGTGTCCCGGCTGCGCGCCGCGGGCCTGGTGCCGCTGGGCAAGACGAACCTCGACGAGTTCGCGATGGGCAGCTCGACGGAGAACTCCGCGTTCGGGCCCAGCCGCAACCCGTGGGACCTCACGCGCATCCCCGGGGGCTCCGGCGGCGGGTCGTCGTCGGCGGTCGCGGCGGGCGAGTCGCCGCTCGCGCTCGGCTCGGACACCGGCGGCTCGATCCGCCAGCCCGGCGCCGTCACCGGCACCGTGGGCGTCAAGCCGACCTACGGCACGGTCTCGCGCTACGGCCTGATCGCGTTCTCGTCGTCGCTGGACCAGATCGGCCCCTGCGCGCGCTCGGTGCTCGACGCCGCCCTGCTGCACGAGGTCATCGGCGGCGCCGACCCGCGCGACCAGACCTCGGTGAGCGCGCCCCTGCCGCCCGTCGTCGAGGCCGCCCAGGCCGGTGCGCGCGGCGACCTCGCGGGGGTGCGCGTCGGCGTCGTCACCGAGTTCTCCGGCGAGGGCTACCAGCCCGGCGTGCTCGGGGCGTTCACCGACGCCGTGCGGGTGCTCGGCGAGCTGGGCGCCGAGGTCGTCGAGGTCTCGTGCCCGTCGTTCGGCTACGCCCTGCCGGCGTACTACCTCATCGCGCCGAGCGAGGCGTCGAGCAACCTCGCCCGCTTCGACGCCATGCGCTACGGCCTTCGGGTCGGCGACGACGGCGAGCACGCGGCCGACGAGGTCATGTCGCTGACGCGCGAGGCCGGCTTCGGCGCCGAGGTCAAGCGCCGCATCATGATCGGGACGCACGCGCTGTCCGCCGGGTCGTACGACGCGCTCTACGGCAAGGCGCAGAAGGCGCGCACGCTGATCGTCCGCGACTTCACCGCCGCGTTCGAGACCTGCGACGTGCTGATCTCGCCGACCACCCCGACCACGGCGTTCCCCATCGGCGAGCGGGCGGACGACCCGCTGGCCATGTACCTCGCCGACCTCTGCACGATCCCGTCGAACCTCGCCGGCAACGCCGCGCTCTCGGTGCCGTGCGGCCTCTCCGCGGACGACGGCCTGCCCGTCGGACTGCAGATCATGGCCCCGGCGCTCGCCGACGACCGTGCCTACCGGGTGGCCGCCGCCTACGAGGTCGCCCGCGGCGACACCGGCCCCCGCATTCCCGAACTGCGTGCCCTGGAGACGACCCGATGACCGTCACCGTCGATGCGGCTCCCTACACCGTCGAGGAGGTCTGCGAGCGCTTCGACCCCGTCATGGGGCTCGAGGTGCACGTGGAGCTCAACACCGCGACCAAGATGTTCTGCGGCTGCGCCAACGCCTTCGGCGCCGAGCCCAACACGAACATCTGCCCGGTCTGCCTCGGCCTGCCCGGCTCGCTGCCGCGCCTCAACGGCACGGCCGTCGAGTCGGCGATCAGGATCGGGCTGGCGCTCAACTGCCAGGTGCGGGAGCGCTCCGGCTTCGCCCGGAAGAACTACTTCTACCCGGACATGCCGAAGAACTTCCAGATCTCCCAGTACGAGGACCCGATCGTCTTCGACGGGTACCTCGACGTGCCGCTGGACGACGGCGACACGTGGCGCGTCGAGATCGAGCGCGCGCACATGGAGGAGGACACCGGCAAGTCCCTGCACATCGGCGGGGCCACCGGGCGCATCCACGGCGCCGACCACTCGCTGCTGGACTACAACCGCGCCGGCGTGCCGCTCATCGAGATCGTCACCAAGCCGATCGTCGGGGCCGGTGTGCGCGCACCCGAGGTCGCGCGGGCCTACGTGACGGCGCTGCGTGACGTCCTGCGCGGGCTCGGCGTCTCCGACGTGCGCATGGACCAGGGCTCGATGCGCTGCGACGCCAACGTGTCGCTCAAGCCCAAGGGCACCGAGGCGTTCGGCACCCGCACCGAGACGAAGAACGTCAACTCGCTGCGCTCGGTGGAGCGCGCGGTCCGCTACGAGATGGGGCGCCACGCCGGCGTCCTGCTCTCCGGCGGGACGGTCACCCAGGAGACCCGGCACTTCGACGAGCAGTCCGGGACGACGTCCGCGGGCCGGCCGAAGGAGACCTTCGCCGACTACCGCTTCTTCCCCGAGCCCGACCTCCCGCCGCTGGAGCCGCCGCGCGACTGGGTCGAGACGCTGCGCGCGGGGCTGCCCGAGCGGCCGTGGGAGCGCCGGGCGCGCATCCAGACCGAGTGGGGCCTGTCCGACGAGGAGCTGCGCGACCTGGTCAACGCCGACGCGCTCGACCTCGTCGCCGACACCGTCGACGCCGGCGCGCCGCCCGAGTCGGCGCGCTCCTGGTGGGTGTCCTACCTCGCGCAGCAGGCCAACACCGCCGGGGTGACGCTCCCGGAGCTCGCGATCACGCCCGCGCAGGTGGCGCGTGTGGTGGCGCTGGTGTCCGAGGGCACGCTGACCAACAAGCTGGCGCGCCAGGTCGTGGACGGCGTGCTGGCGGGGGAGGGCGAGCCCGACGAGGTCGTCGCCGGCCGGGGCCTCGCGGTGGTCAGCGACGAGAGCGCGCTCACGGCCGCGGTCGACGAGGCGCTGGCCGCCCAGCCGGACATCGCCGAGAAGATCCGCGCGGGCAAGACGAAGGCCGCCGGTGCGATCGTCGGGGCTGTGATGAAGGCCACCCGGGGTCAGGCGGACGCCGCCCGCGTGCAGGAGCTGGTGCTGGAGCGCTGCCAGTAGGCCGTCGCGCGAAGATCTGGATCATGTTTTCCGTGATCCGGCCGTAACCCGAACGAGATCCCTCCGTTGGGTGATTCAGGGAGCAGCGTGTAGCGGCTTCTTGACCGGGCGTCACAGCGTGCCATCGCTCGGTCGTATCCCCCGACGCCACACGAAGTACTGGAGGGTTCCGAATGGGTGCACACAGTGCCCGGCAGACCAGCACGGTCGGCAAGGTCGCCGGTCGCGGCGCGCTCACCGCTGCCGCTGCGCTCGCGCTGACGGGCGGCACCGCCTCGTTCGCGTTCGCCGACGCGCCGGCGAACTTCGACAACACCACGAGCACGCTGCAGGACGTCGCCCAGAGCAACGCCGAGAGCCTCGCGGCGCTGCCCGACACCGACGTCCCGACGACCTTCAAGGGCGGCGAGGAGTTCGTCGGCGGCCACGTCTCGGCGGGCCAGCACTCCGTCAACCGCATCACCTCGGCGGTCACCTCCGACGTGCAGACCGTCGCCAACGCCCACGGCGCGGGCCTCGGCAGCAACCTGACCGACGGCGAGCAGAAGATCACCGGCGCCGTCTCGCAGGCCTCCGGCAAGATTCACGACGCCACCGGCGCCGGTGCCCTCGAGCTCGACGAGGCCGCCTCGCAGGGCTCGAGCGTGCTCTCCTTCGGCGGCCACGCCGACAGCGACGACGAGGACGCCTGACCCGCTCCCCAGGTCAGGCGAGCCCGCGGCCCCGTTCCTCCCCACCCCGAGGAGGAGGACCGGGGCCGTTGGTGCGTCCAGGGCTCGTGTCAGCGACGTGGCGTCGCTGACGCTGAACGTCCGAGTTCAATTGAGCACGCCGATAGGGCCACGTCGATCTTGAGGGTCAGTCCGGCAGCTCGTCCGCGGCGCGCATCTCGGTGCCCTCGACGGCGTTGAGCGCGAACCGCTGCCCGCCCATCTCCCGGTAGGCCTGCCGGCGTAGCCGGTTCACCGAGCCCAGCGGGCGGTGCGCCGCGAGCCCGTGCCAGGGCCGGAACGCGAGCCGGTCGTCGGCGAACACGCGCCGGGCCGGCGAGTAGGGGTCCTGCGGCGGCAGGCGCACGGTGGCCACGCTGCGGTACGGGCTCTGTTCCTGCGGCCAGTCGACGCCCGCGTCCTCGACCGGCATCGTCGCGGCGTCGGTGCGCAGCTGCACGCGCACGTCGAAGACGGTCTCGCGGTCGGTCGCCCAGGTGTCGAGCAGGTCGGCCAGGATGCCGCGCCGCTCCGCGCCCGAGTACTCCTGCGACGCGAGCGCCTCCTGCTCGTCGGTGCCCGGGTACAGCGCGATCTTCGCGACGTGGTCGCCGTACCGGAACGCCCCCTGGGTGTAGAAGGCGTTCGCCACCGGGTGCAGCACCGCCAGCCGGTCGAACGCCGACATCGCCTCGCCGTCGGGCCGCGCGGCGATCTCGGCGGCGATCGCATCCGGGTCCGAGAAGTGCCTCTCGCGGATCTCGGTGATCTCCATGAACTTCCGCGCGGTCCCCGGCGGCAGCACGGGCAGCGTGTTGAACAGGAAGTCCTGGACGTCGTGCCCCGGGTCGTCGGGGTGCATCGACTCGCCACGGACCCCGAACACCTTGAGCGAGAGTCCCCGGGCGTTCGGCTTGCGGTCGTCGTCGAGCTGCCCGGTCTCGGTCGCGATCCGCACCACGACGGCGTGGCTCCCCGGCGTCGCGAACAGGCCCTGCGCCAGCTCCGGCGGCAGGTCGTCGTGCACGGTGAGGTGCCCGCGCAGGATGCCGTGGCTCTTCGCGTGCGTCGCGCGGTAGCCGTGGCGGTAGAGGTCGAACGTCATCTCGTTGGTCCGCAGCAGCGAGTCGATGCAGCGGCGGATGTGCTCGTCCTCGTCGGGTTCACGGACCTCGACGTCGTCCGAGTACGGCAGCGGGGTGGTGGTCACGGGTTCGGTTGCCCACGACCGGTCCCCGGCTAATCGGCCCCGCTCGCCCCGCCTGACGGCGGCCGGATGCGCACGACCCGGTCGTCGGTCGGCGTCACGGGCCCGCCGCCGCCCTTGTTGGCCGTCGTGAACCAGATGAGCCCGTCGGAGGCCACGTCCGTGCCGGTGATGCGCCCGTACGTGCCCGCGAGGACGGACTGCGGGTTGCCGACGAACGACCCCTGCGGCGTCGGGCGCAGCACGAACATCGCGCTCGAGCCCTCCAGGCCGACGACGAGCGTGCCCGGCAGGGCGGCGCACCCGGCGACGCCCGGCCGGTCGGGCCAGGTCCACGCCGGGGAGGTCGCGGCGTTCGCGCCCGGCGCCTCGCCGGGCCGCACGGCGAGCAGGACGTCGCGCGGTCCGGCCTGGTCGGTGACCCAGCTGACGCCGGTGGTCGGGTCGGCGCACACGTCGCCCGGGGCGTGCAGGCCGCTGCCCACCACCGGCGACGTCGGGTTCGGCGTCCCGCGGGCGGGCCGGCCGAACGGGTCGATGCGCAGGAGCTTGCCGGCGAGCGAGGTCGGTGACGCCGCCGCCGCGCGGTCGCCGCCGTCGCCGGTGGCGACCAGCAGGGTGCCGTCGGACTCGACGCCGATCGCGCCGCTGTTGCCCGACGGCCCGCTCGGGATGCCGCCGAGCACGGTCTTCGGGACGTCGCCGGGCGCGACGCGCATGACCGCGTTGCCGCCGGCGGTGGTGGCGTAGGCGTAGACGAGCTGGTCCTCGGCGTAGCTGGGGGACAGCGCGATGCTGGTGAGCCCGCCGTCGCCGGCGGCGGTCACCGGCACCGTCGCCACGGTCTCGGGCTCCTCGTCGGGGGCGACGCGCAGGATGCGCCCGGTGGTGCGCTCCGCGACCAGGGCGGCCGCGCCACCGGGCAGGGTGACGATGGCCGAGAGCGGCTCGAGGCAGGTGGCGACGACCTGCGGGTCCGGGTCCACGCACGGCGGGGGCGTCGACGGCGGACCGGAGTTCGGAGCGGGCGTGGGCTCGCCGGTCTCGGGCAGCTGGGGCTGGGGGGCGCGCTCGGCGCCGAGGTCGGGCCGCTCCCGCCACGGCTGCTGACCGGCGTCCGGGAACTGGGCGCACCCCGCCAGCAGTGCGGCGAGGACTGTTCCCACGGCAGCGAGCAGCACCGCTGCCCGCCGGGAGACGCCGCACCCCGGACCGATCACGGTGGGACACACTAGGCGTGCCCGGCTGTGCCGGCCGTGAGACGGGGTGGCGCGCGGTGCACTACCCTCCGCCGACCGTGGCCCCGGAACCCGTGACCGTCCTCGTCCCGCACGCCGAGGGCGAGGCCGCCCTCGCCGACATCGACGGGCTCGAGCTCGTCCGCTACGACGAACAGGCCGACCAGCTGCCCGACGCCGCGCAGCGCGCCGCGGTCCTCATCCCCGGCTTCCTGGCCACCACCGAGGCGCTGAAGCTCGTCGAGCGCTGCCCGCGGCTGCGCCTGGTGCAGCTGCTCTCGGCGGGCGCGGAGATGTGGGTGGGCCGGCTGCCCGAGGGCGTGCAGCTCTCCGACTGCCAGGGCGCGCACGGCGGCGTGACCGCGGAGTGGGTGCTCGCCACGACGCTCGCGGTGCTGCGCGAGATCCCCCCGTTCGTGCGGGCCCAGGACGAGGCCCGCTGGGACCAGCACATCACCGACACCCTCACCGGCAAGCGGGTGCTGCTGGTCGGCGCGGGCGACCTCGCCGAGCAGACCGCCCGGCGTCTCGAGACCTTCGACGTCTCCGCGATCACGCGCGTCGGGCGGCGTGCCCGCGACGGCGTGCACGCGACCTCCGAGCTGCCCGACCTCCTGGGAGACCACGACGTGGTGGTGCTCCTCGTCCCGCTCACCGACGAGACGCGCGGGCTGGTGGATGCCGCGTTCCTCGCCGGCATGCCCGACGGGGCGCTGCTGGTCAACGCCGCGCGCGGCCCCGTGGTGGACACCGACGCCCTGCTCGCCGAGCTGCGCACCGAGCGCCTGCGCGCCGCGGTCGACGTCGTCGACCCCGAGCCGCTGCCCGCGGACCACCCGCTCTGGTCCGCGCCCAACCTCCTGATCACCCCGCACGTCGGCGGCAGCGTCCCCGGCCACCTCGACCGCGCCTACCGCGTCGTGCACGACCAGCTCGCCGCCGTCGCGCGCGGCGAGGACCCGCCGAACCTCGTCATCAACGGGTACTGACCGCATTTACTTGCCAGCTGACACGCAAGTATGTAGAAAGGACACGTACGCCCACGCACCCCGACGTGGACGACATCTCCTTCAGCGAGGTAGAGCCATGACGGCGAGGACGAGCGTGAACGCGGGTGCGGGCGAGGAGATCGTGTCCGTGCAGGTCGAGGACGGCGACCCGTACGCGGTGCTGGCGCTCGGGCGCTACACCGCGGTGCTGACGCGCGACGAGTGCCGCCGGATCGCCGACGCGCTGCGCGCGGCGTCCCGGCGGCACCCGCCGCGGTGATCCCGGCTCAGACCGAGCGGACCGCGCCCGTCGCGCCCGAGGTGACGAGCTTCGCGTAGGCGCGCAGGGCGCTGGTGAGGTGGCGGTTCCGCTCGGCCACGGGCTGCCAGGGGCGCTCCGAGGCGTCCATCTTGGCGCGGCGCTCGGCGAGCACGTCGTCGTCGACGAGTAGCTCGATGCGGCGGGTGTCGACGTCGAGGAGGATCTCGTCGCCGTCCCGGACCAGCGCGATCGTCCCGCCGGCGGCCGCCTCCGGGGAGACGTGGCCGACCGAGATCCCGCTGGAGCCGCCCGAGAACCGCCCGTCGGTGACCAGGGCGCACACCGCACCGAGGCCCGCGCCCTTGAGGAACGCGGTCGGGTGGAGCATCTCCTGCATCCCCGGGCCGCCCGCGGGGCCCTCGTAGCGCACGACGAGCACGTCGCCGGGCTGCACCTGCTTGCCGAGGATGACCGAGACGGCCTCCTCCTGGCTCTCGACGACGCGGGCCGGCCCGCGGAAGTGGCGCCCGTCCTCGGGCAGGCCGGCGCTCTTGATCACGGCGCCGTCGGGGGAGAGGTTGCCGGTGAGCACCGCGAGCCCGCCGTCGGCGCTGAACGCGTGCTCGACGTCGTGGATGACGCCCTCGGCGCCGTCGGTGTCGAGCGAGGACCAGCGGTTGGTGGTCGAGAACGGCTCGACGGTGCGGACGCCGCCCGGGGCGGCGTGGAACAGCTCGACGGCCTCGTCGGACGGGGAGCCGCCGCGGATGTCCCAGGTGCCCAGCCACTGCTCCAGCGACGGCGCGTGGACCGCGTGCACGTCGCGGTGCAGCAGCCCGGCGCGGTCGAGCTCGCCGAGGATCGCGGGGATGCCGCCGGCGCGGTGGACGTCCTCCATGTGGTGCGACGAGTTCGGCGCGACCTTGGACAGGCACGGCACCCGGCGGCTGACGGCGTCGATGTCGCCGAGGGTGAAGTCGAGGTCGGCCTCGTGGCCGGCGGCGAGGATGTGCAGGACCGTGTTCGTCGAGCCGCCCATGGCGACGTCGAGCGCCATGGCGTTCTCGAACGCGTGCTTCGACGCGACGTTGCGGGGCAGCACGGACTCGTCGTCCTCGGCGTAGTACCGGCGCGCGAGGTCGACGACCGTGCGCCCGGCGTCGAGGAAGAGCTGCCGCCGCGCGGCGTGCGTCGCGAGCGTCGAGCCGTTGCCGGGCAGCGAGAGGCCCAGCGCCTCGGTCAGGCAGTTCATCGAGTTGGCGGTGAACATGCCCGAGCACGACCCGCAGGTCGGGCAGGCGGAACGCTCGACCTCGGTGAGGCCCTCGTCGGTGACCTGCGACGACGCCGACGCGGAGATCGCGGTGATGAGGTCGGTCGGCGCCTGCGCGACACCGTCGACGACCACGGCCTTGCCGGCCTCCATCGGCCCGCCGGACACGAACACCGTCGGGATGTTCAGCCGCATCGCCGCGTTGAGCATGCCGGGGGTGATCTTGTCGCAGTTCGAGATGCACACCAGCGCGTCGACGGCGTGGCCCTGCACCATGTGCTCGACGGCGTCGGCGATCACCTCGCGCGACGGCAGCGAGTGCAGCATCCCGCCGTGACCCATCGCGATGCCGTCGTCCACGGCGATCGTGTGGAACTCCCGCGCGATCCCGCCGGCCTCGCGCACGGCGCCCGCGACCAGCTCGCCCAGCTCCTTGAGGTGCACGTGCCCGGGCACGAACTGCGTGTAGGAGTTGGCGATCGCGACGAGCGGCTTGCCGAAGTCGGAGTCGGTGAGGCCGGTGGCGCGCCAGAGGGCGCGAGCCCCGGCGGCGTTGCGGCCCTGGGTGGTGACGCGCGAGCGCAGCGGCGGCACGGCAGACCTCGCAGGGATGTGATCGGTGGTGGACCACCGGCGAGGCTACGCCCGGTCGTCACCCTCCTCGGAGGTCGACTCCTGCTCCGACTCCTGCCGTTCCCGCAACCGCGCGATCCGCATCCGGGTGGCCTCGAGCTCGCGCTGGTGCTCGCGCGCCTCGGCGACCTCCTCGGGGGTCGGCATGTCGATCCGGCCCTCGCTGGCGCGGGCGACGCGGCCCAGGTCGCGCGGTCGCACGCCGACGAGCGCGACCTCCTGGTCATCCGCCTCGACCGCGCGCACCCAGCCCCGCTCGGCGACCCGCAGCGTCGCGAGCTCGTCCCACGTCACCCGCCGCGACCCGAACGCCGAGAGCACCCGCAGCGACGTGCCGTCGACGATCGTGCGCGTGCGCAGCAGCCACCAGGCCGGCGCCAGCGGGAGCAGGAACAGCAGGAACCACGCCCCGCCCTGGAAGGCGATCGGTGAGATCCCGATGACCACGAACCCCACGGCCACCAGCGCCACCAGCGGCACGGGCCGGAAGGTCGCCGGGCCGGCCGCCGCGGTGACCGGGTCGTCGGTGGTCTGCTCGCTCACCCTGCCGATGGTGCCACCCGGTTTGACGTCGTACAGATCGGCCACCTACCCTCGGCGCCGTGATCCAGCGGCGAATTCTCGTAATCCCGGGGCGCGTCAGCGCCTGACGGGCCCACCAGCCCGCCGCGATTACCTGCTGACGCGCCTGCCCTCTCCGCCTCGAGGCGGTGGGGGCTTTTTCATGTTCGGCCCCTGTTTCCGTATCCGGATCGACCCACCGAGGTGTTCCACCCGATGACCACAGCCAGACCGGCGCCCCCCGGCACCACGGGTCCGGCCGCGAACGGCGCCGAGACCCGGCGTCCCACCCCGCGGACCGGTGCGCCCACCGAGCAGCAGGACACCGCCCTGCAGGCTCCCGTGCAGGAGGGCGCGACCCGCCCCACGCACGTCGACCCCTCGCCGGCCACCGGCGCCCAGTCGCTGGTGCGCTCGCTCGAGGCCGTCGGTTGTGACGTCGTCTTCGGGATCCCCGGCGGGGCGATCCTCCCGGCGTACGACCCGCTGTACGACTCCCGCATCGTGCGCCACATCCTCGTGCGCCACGAGCAGGGCGCCGGGCACGCGGCCACCGGGTACGCGCAGGCCACGGGCCGCGTCGGGGTCTGCATCGCGACCTCGGGGCCGGGGGCGACGAACCTCGTCACCCCGCTCGCGGACGCGATGCTCGACTCGGTGCCGGTCGTCGCGATCACCGGTCAGGTCGGCCGCAAGCTGATCGGGACCGACGCGTTCCAGGAAGCCGACATCTGCGGCATCACGATGCCGATCACCAAGCACAACATGCTGGTGACCGACCCGGCGGACATCCCGCGCGCGATCGCGGAGGCGTTCCACATCGCGTCGAGCGGACGCCCGGGGCCGGTCCTGGTCGACCTGCCCAAGGACGTCCTGCAGGCGCAGACCACCTTCAGCTGGCCGGTCGAGACGCGACTGCCCGGCTACCGGCCGACCACCCGGCCGCACAGCAAGCAGATCCGGGAGGCCGCCCGCCTGATCGGCGAGGCGCGTCGTCCCGTCCTCTACGTCGGCGGCGGTGTGATCAAGGCCGAGGCCTCCACCGAGCTCCTCGACCTCGCCGACGAGACCGGCGCGCCCGTGGTCACCACCCTCATGGCCCGCGGCGCCTTCCCCGACGGTCACCACCAGAACCTGGGGATGCCGGGCATGCACGGGACGGTCGCCGCCGTCGCCGCGATGCAGAAGGCCGACCTGCTGATCGCCCTCGGCACGCGGTTCGACGACCGCGTCACCGGCGACCTGTCGACGTTCGCCCCCGAGGCGAAGGTCGTCCACGCCGACGTCGACCCCGCCGAGATCGGCAAGAACCGCGTCGCGGACGTGCCGATCGTGGGCGACGCCCGCGAGGTCATCACCGAGCTCACCGCGGCGCTGCGCAGCGCCGACGACGGCGGCCGGGACGCCCGCGCCGAGCGGCTCCGGCCCTGGTGGGACCAGCTCGAGCGCTGGCGCCAGACGTTCCCGCTCGGGTACGACGACCCCGCCGACGGGACCCTGTCGCCCGAGTACGTCATCGAGCGGATCGGCGCGATCGCCGGCCCGGACGCGATCTACGCGGCGGGCGTCGGCCAGCACCAGATGTGGGCCGCGCAGTTCATCCGCTACGAGAAGCCGCGCACCTGGCTCAACTCGGGCGGCGCCGGGACGATGGGCTACGGCGTGCCCGCCGCGATGGGCGCGAAGGTCGGACAGCCCGACACCACGGTGTGGTGCATCGACGGCGACGGCTGCTTCCAGATGACCAACCAGGAGCTCGCGACCTGCGCGATCGAAGGCATCCCGATCAAGGTCGCGGTCATCAACAACGGCAACCTCGGCATGGTCCGCCAGTGGCAGACCCTGTTCTACGAGGAGCGCTACTCCAACACCGAGCTCGGCACGCACAAGCACCGCGTGCCCGACTTCGTGCTGCTGGCCCAGGCGCTGGGCTGCGAGGGGCTGCGCTGCGAGTCGAAGGACGACGTCGACCGCGTCATCGAGCAGGCCATGGCGATCGACGACCGCCCCGTCGTCATCGACTTCACCGTCGGCGCCGACGCGCAGGTCTGGCCGATGGTCGCCGCCGGCACCGGCAACGACCAGATCATGGCGGCGCGCGACATCCGCCCGCTGTTCGACGACCCGGAGGCGGGCGGAGCGGACGAGGTGACCGCGTGACCACGACCCACACGTTGTCCGTGCTCGTCGAGGACAAGCCCGGTGTGCTCGCGCGCATCTCGGGCCTGTTCTCCCGGCGCGGCTACAACATCCAGTCGCTCGCCGTGGGCCCCACCGAGGAGGAGGGGATCTCGCGCATGACCATCTGCGTGACGGTTGACGACTTTCCCCTCGAGCAGGTCACCAAGCAGCTCAACAAGCTCGTCCACGTCATCAAGATCGTGGAGCTGGAGCCGTCGACGTCGGTCCAGCGCGAGCTCGTGATGATGAAGATCCGGGCCGACGCGAGCGTCCGCTCGCAGGTGCTCGAGGTGACGCAGATGTTCCGGGCCAAGGTCGTCGACGTCTCGCCCGAGGCGGTCACCGTCGAGGCCACCGGCACCGAGGACAAGCTCAACGCGCTGCGCCGCATGCTCGAGCCCTACGGGCTCCGCGAGATCGTGCAGTCCGGCATGGTCGCGCTGGCCCGTGGGCCGCGCTCCATCGCCGCGCACCACCGTTAAGTTCGACCCTGTTCGTTGTTCCCGGAAGGAAGTAGTCCCGCATCATGAGTGCCCCGACCACCGGCGCTGTGTCCACAGGATCGGCGGAGGTCTTCTACGACAGCGACGCCGACCTCTCGATCATCCAGGGGCGCAAGGTCGCCGTCATCGGCTACGGCAGCCAGGGCCACGCCCACGCGCTGTCGCTGCGCGACTCGGGCGTCGACGTGCGGGTCGGCCTGCCGGAGTCGTCGAAGAGCCGCGCCGGCGCCCAGGAGGAGGGGCTGCGCGTCGTCACGCCCGCCGAGGCCTCCGCCGAGGCCGACGTGATCATGATCCTGGCGCCGGACACGAAGCAGCGCACGATCTACGCCGAGGACATCGCGCCCAACCTCGAGTCGGGCAACGCGATCTTCTTCGGGCACGGCTTCAACATCCGCTACGACCTCATCCAGCCGCCGAAGGACGTCGACGTCGCGATGGTCGCGCCCAAGGGCCCGGGCCACCTCGTGCGCCGCCAGTTCGTCGACGGCAAGGGTGTGCCCTGCCTCATCGCCGTCGAGCAGGACGCGACCGGCGGCGCCCAGGCGCTCGCGCTGTCCTACGCGGCGGCCATCGGCGGCGCGCGGGCCGGCGTCATCAAGACGACGTTCACCGAGGAGACCGAGACCGACCTCTTCGGCGAGCAGGCCGTGCTCTGCGGCGGCACGTCGGCGCTGGTCCAGGCCGGGTTCGAGACCCTCGTCGAGGCCGGCTACCAGCCCGAGATCGCCTACTTCGAGTGCCTCCACGAGCTCAAGCTGATCGTGGACCTCATGTACGAGAACGGCATCTGGGGCCAGCGCTACTCGATCAGCGACACCGCCGAGTACGGCGACCTCACCCGCGGCCCGCGCATCGTCAACAACGCGGTCAAGGAGGAGATGCGCAAGATCCTGGGCGAGATCCAGGACGGCACCTTCGCCCGCGAGTGGGTGGCCGAGGACGACAACGGCCGCCCGAACTTCCAGAAGCTCGAGGACGAGGGCAAGGCCCACCAGATCGAGCAGGTCGGGGCCAAGCTCCGCGGCCTCATGCCGTGGATGGCGCGCCCGACCACGTAGTCCGCGTCCGGTTCGCGTGGCCGGGCGGGGCTCCGTCCGGCCATGTGAATCGGTTCACGACAGGTCGGTAGGGTCCGCGTGAGTGCGGGACAGTGTCCTGCGAGCACGTCGGCGTGTGTGACATCAGCAGGTGCAGGGGCGTCGGCGGCGTTCAGACCGACCGACCGTCGACCCCCGGGAGCGATCTCACGTGACCACCGCCGCCAGCAAGCCCGTCGTCCTGATGGCCGAGAAGCTCGCACCATCGGCACTCGAGGTCTTCGGCGACGAGGTCGAGATCCGCACCGTCGACGGCACCGACCGGCCCGCGCTGCTCGAGGCCGTCGCGACCGCGGACGCGCTGCTCGTGCGCTCCGCCACGCAGGTCGACGCCGAGGTCTTCGGCGCCGCGAAGCAACTCAAGGTCGTCGGCCGGGCCGGTGTCGGCCTCGACAACGTCGAGGTCCCCGCCGCCACCGCGAACGGCGTCATGGTCGTCAACGCGCCGACCTCGAACATCGTCTCCGCCGCCGAGCACGCGCTCGCGCTGCTGCTGGCCACCGCGCGCCACATCCCGCAGGCCGACGCGAGCCTGCGCGACGGCCGGTGGGAGCGCAGCAAGCTCTCCGGCGTCGAGATCCAGGGCAAGACCGTCGGCGTCATCGGCCTCGGCAAGATCGGTCAGCTGTTCGCGGCGCGCATCGCGGCGTTCGGCACGCACGTCATCGCGTACGACCCCTACCTGCCGCAGAGCCGCGCCTCCCAGCTCGGCATCGAGCTCGTCGAGCTCGACGAGCTGCTCGCGCGTGCCGACATGATGACCATCCACCTGCCGAAGACCCCGGAGACCCAGGGCCTCATCGGCAAGGAGGCGCTGGCCAAGACCAAGCCGGGCGTCATCATCGTCAACGCCGCGCGCGGCGGCCTCGTCGACGAGGAGGCCCTCGCCGAGGCCGTGCGCTCCGGGCACGTCGCCGGCGCCGGCATCGACGTCTACGTCACCGAGCCCACCACCTCGAGCCCGCTGTTCGAGCTGCCGCAGGTGACGGTCACGCCGCACCTGGGTGCGTCGACCGCCGAGGCGCAGGACCGCGCCGGCACCGACGTCGCCCACTCCGTGCTGGCCGGCCTGCGCGGCGACTTCGTCCCGGACGCCGTGAACGTGTCCGGCGGCGCGGTCGGCGAGGAGGTCCGGCCCTGGCTGGGCGTCACCCAGAAGCTGGGCATCCTGCTCTCCGACCTGGTCGGCACGCCGAGCGAGCTGCAGGTGCAGGTGCGCGGCGAGCTGTCCCACGAGGAAGTCTCGGTGCTCGCGCTGGCCGCGCTGCGCGGGGTGTTCGGCGAGGTCGTCGACGAGCCGGTCACCTTCGTCAACGCCCCGGCGCTGGCCGAGGAGCGCGGGGTCACCGCCACGGTCGAGACCGCCACCGAGAGCCCGAACCACCGCAGCCTGGTCACCCTGCGAGCGGTGCGCGACGGCGCCGACGCCGTCACGGTGTCCGGCACGCTGACCGGTGAGGACGAGGTCGAGAAGCTCGTCGAGATCAACGGCCGCAGCTTCGACCTGCGCGCCGAGGGCCACGTGCTGCTCTTCGAGTACTCCGACCGCCCCGGCGCCATGGGCACCGTCGGCACGATGCTCGGCGAGTCCGGCGTCAACATCGAGGCCGCCCAGCTCTCGCAGCAGCGTGACCGGTCCTCGTCGATCATGCTGCTGCGCGTCGACCAGCGCGTCGCGGCCGAGGTGCTCGAGCCGATCGGCAAGGCGCTCGACGCGCGGACGACGCGGCTCATCAGCTTCGGCTGATCCGTTCGGAGCGAGGACCCGCGGTCGCTCCGCGCCCGCGCGTCCTCGCCGAACGGGCGGCCGAGTTGCCGATCTTGTTGGGCCCGGCGGGGGAGCGTCCCCGATGTCAAACCCCGCCGGGCGCAGCAACTCCGTCGGACACCGCGTTCCTACGATCCGGCGATCCGGTTCCGTGATCGACCGATACGCCTAGTAGTCTCCCCGGGTCGGCCCCGGTCACCCCGTCGCGGGGCGACCCGCTCGTGGAGGTTGGTAGGGATGCGACTCGCGGTGGTGCCCGGCGACGGCATCGGTCCCGAGGTCGTCGGCGAGGCGCTCAAGGTGCTGGACGAGGTCGCCCCGTCGGTGGAGACCACCCAGTACGACCTCGGCGCCGCGCGGTGGCACTCGACGGGTGAGCTGCTGCCCGAATCGGTGCTCTCGGAGCTGCGTGAGCACGACGCGATCCTGCTCGGCGCGGTCGGCGACCCGTCGGTGCCCAGCGGCATCCTCGAGCGCGGGCTGCTGCTGCGCCTGCGCTTCGAGCTCGACCACCACGTCAACCTGCGTCCCGCCCGGCTCTACCCGGGCGTGCGCGGGCCGCTGGCCGGCAACGCCGAGATCGACCTGGTCGTCGTGCGCGAGGGCACCGAGGGCCCGTACGCCGGCAACGGCGGCCTGCTGCGCAAGGACACCCCGCAGGAGATCGCGACCGAGGTCAGCGTCAACACGGCGTTCGGCGTCGAGCGGGTCGTGCGGGACGCCTTCGCCCGCGCGAACAACCGCCCGCGCCGCAAGCTGACGCTGGTGCACAAGACCAACGTGCTGACCCACGCCGGGTCGCTGTGGTCGCGCGTGGTCGAGGAGGTCTCCCTCGAGCACCCGGACGTCTCGGTCGACTACCAGCACGTCGACGCGACGACGATCCACCTGATCACCGACCCGTCGCGCTACGACGTGATCGTCACCGACAACCTCTTCGGCGACATCCTCACCGACCTCGCGGCGGCGGTCACCGGCGGCATCGGGCTCGCGGCCTCGGGCAACCTCGACGTGTCGCGGGCCAACCCGAGCATGTTCGAGCCGGTGCACGGCTCCGCGCCGGACATCGCGGGCAAGGGCATCGCCGACCCGACCGCGGCGATCCTGTCGGTGGCGCTGCTCCTCGACCACCTGGGTGAGCCCGAGCTCGCCCGCCGCGTCGAGGCGGCCGTGGCCTTCGACCTCGCGACCCGGGACCACGCCAACCCCGGCGGCACCCACGCCGTCGGCGACCGCCTCGCGGCCCTCGTCTCCTCGGCCGCCGGCACCCGCACCCCGGCCTAGAGCGGCCGCCCGTCCCGGTGCGAGCGATGCGGCATTGCTGGCGTCTGACGCCAGGATCGCCACATCCTCGATGACGACACGCCGAGCGCATCTCGCCGTCGCCGCGATCGAACTGACCTGCGGTGTCGGCGTCGCGATCTATCTCGTCGTCGTCGGCCTGACCGCCGACGGTCCGGATCGCACGGCGGTCGACCGCGCGTTCCCGTTCGCCCTGGCGGCGCTCGCCCTCGCCGTCTTGGGCGGCATGGCCTGGCGGAGCGTCCGGCGCTCCCGCGACAGGCCGGTATCGGTCGCGAGTGATCGATGTGGCGATCCTGGCGTCACACGCCAGCAAAGCCGCATCGCTGGCACTCCCCGCGCCACGACCACGACCACGACCGCGACCACGACCATGTCCCCGCCCGCCGAGGTGCCCGAGCTGTCGCCGGAGGGTCGGACGGAGACCGAGCGGTTGCTCCGGGTGCTCGCCAGGGCCGGAGTGCTGCCGCCCACCGTCCCCGACGTCGACGCGATCGCCGAGGCCGTCGCCGACGCGGGCGAGCCGCCGACCGCCGGGTCGGTGCTCGGCGCGATCGGGGAGGCCGGCTTCTGGCACCCCGGCTTCGACGCCGGGCCCCACCTCGCGAATCTCGCGTTCCACGACGGTCACGCCGAGCAGTTCGCCGACACCCTGCGCGAGCAGGTCGACGACCTCGCCCGGCTGGTCGGGGACGCGCTCACCGTGCGCCTCGAGCACGTCGAGATCACCGACGACTGGCGCCACCACCTGCGCCTGCGTCTGGGCGACGACGTGGCCGACCTCGACTACGCCGGTCACGTCAAGTACCTCAGCACCGTCCTGCACGTCGCGGTCGCCCGCGCCGCCCGGGCCGCCGGCGCCCGTCTCGCGTGGTTGTGGGTCGACCAGGGCGTGTACATCGCCGTGCCGGCCGGCGGCCTCGCGGAGCTGAACGCGGTCGCCCCGGAGCACGAGCGGTGGTCGTGGGTGGACGAGGACGAGCCGATGGCCGCCGGCGCGCTCTGAGCACTCCGCCGGATAGGGTCACCGCCCGTGCGCCTCGCCCGGATCGCCCACGCCGACGGAGTCTCGTTCGCCGCGCTGCAGTCGCCGACCACGGCCGGCGGCGACCCCAGAGGCGGCGACGTCTGCGCCGAGATCGCCGAGCACCCCTTCGGCGACCCGACCTTCACGGGACGGACCTGGCCGCTCGCCGACGTGCGGACGCTCGCGCCGATCCTGCCCACCAAGGTCGTCTGCATCGGCAAGAACTACGCCGCGCACGTCGACGAGATGGGCGGCGAGGCCCCGCCCGCTCCGCTGATCTTCATGAAGCCCTCGACCAGCGTCATCGGGCCCGGCCTGCCGATCCAGCTGCCGGCGGACTCCCAGCGCGTCGACTTCGAGGGCGAGCTCGCCATCGTGATCGGGATGCCGTGCCGCGACGTGCCCGAGGCCCGCGCCCGCGACGTCGTCCTCGGCTACACGGTCGCCAACGACGTCACCGCCCGCGACCTGCAGCAGGCCGACGGCCAGTGGACCCGCGCGAAGGGCTACGACTCGTTCTGCCCGCTCGGTCCGTGGATCGAGACGTCGGTCGACCCGGGCGACCTCGCGATCCGCACCGAGCTGGACGGCGAGGTCCGCCAGGACTCCCGCACGCACCTGCTGCTGCACCCGATCGACGAGCTCATCGCCTACATCTCGCGGGTCATGACGCTGCTGCCCGGCGACGTGATCCTCACCGGCACCCCGGCGGGCGTCGGGCCGATGACCGCGGGCCAGCAGGTCAGCGTCACCGTCGAGGGCATCGGCACGCTCACCAACCCGGTCCAGGCCCGCTAGCGGCTCGTATCCTGGACAGGATCGGACCGTTCGAGAAGGAGCACGTGCAGGTGGTGGAGACGGCCGGGACACCGGAGCCGGACTGGGTGTCGAAGATGGCCGACGAGGTGATCGAGGCCGCCGCACGACGCAGTCCCGGCGGGAAGATCGTGTGCGCGTCCGGGCTCAGCCCCTCCGGCCCGATCCACCTCGGGAACCTGCGCGAGGTCATGACCCCGCACCTCGTCGCCGACGAGATCCGCCGCCGCGGCCACGACTGCGATCACCTGATCTCGTGGGACGACTACGACCGTTTCCGCCGCGTGCCCGCCGGCATCGACCCGGCCTGGCAGGAGCACGTCGGCAAGCCGCTCTCGGCGGTGCCGGCCCCGTTCGGCAGCCCGTACGACAGCTGGGCCGACCACTTCAAGGCGCCGATGATCGCCGCGCTCGAGGAGCTCGGCGTCCCGTACCGGGGCATCAGCCAGACCGAGATGTACACCGGCGGCGCCTACCGCGACCAGGTGCTGCTCGCGATGCGCGACCGGCAGAAGATCGACGGCATCCTCGGCCGCTTCCGCACGAAGAAGAAGGACGCGCCGGACGTCGACTCCGATGATGGCGAGGACGTCGTCACCAGCGCCGAGTACTTCCCGTTCAAGCCCTACTGCGGCGACTGCGGGCGCGACGACACGACCATCACGGCGTACGACGACGACACCACCGAGATGACCTACACGTGCGCGTGCGGGGCCGGCGAGACGGTGCTGCTGCGCGAGTTCACGCGCGGCAAGCTCGTGTGGAAGGTCGACTGGCCGATGCGCTGGGCCTACGAGGGCGTGCACTTCGAGCCGTCCGGCGTCGACCACTCCTCGCCCGGGTCGTCGTTCCAGGTCGGCGGGCTGATCGTGGACGAGGTCTTCGGCGGCGAGCAGCCGATCGGCCCGATGTACGCGTTCGTCGGGATCAGCGGCCAGGCGAAGATGTCGAGCTCGCGCGGTTCCGTCCCGACGCCCGGTGACGCCCTGGAGATCCTCGAGGTCCCCGTGCTGCGCTGGCAGTTCGCGCGCCGCCGGCCCAACCAGGCCATCAAGGTCGCGTTCGACCAGGAGATCCACCGTCTCTACGACGAGTGGGACGCCCTCGAGCGCAAGGTCGCCGCGGGCACGGCGGGCGGCATCGAGACCACCGGCCACGTGCGCGCGGTGAGCACCGCCGAGCGCGAGCTGCCCCGGACCCCGGAGCCGGTCGCGTACCGGACGCTGGCGTCGGTCGTCGACATCACCGCGGGCGACCCGGCCCAGCTCGAGCGCATCCTCGCCGGGGTCGGCGCCACGCTCGACGGCGCTCGTCCGCGTCTCGACCGGGCCACGCGGTGGGTCGAGACCTACATGCCCGACGACGCCCACACCCGACTGCGCGACGAGCCCGACACCGCCCTGCTGGGCTCGCTCGACGAGCAGGACCGCGAGGCCGTCGCGATGCTGCGCGACCACCTGACCGACGACTGGTCGCTCGACGGCCTCACGTCGCTGGTCTACGGCGTGCCCAAGAAGCAGGCCGGCCTGCCGCTCGACGTCAAGCCGACCGACGAGCTCAAGGCCGCCCAGCGCCGCTTCTTCGTGGTCGTCTACCAGCTCCTGGTCGGCGCGGACACCGGCCCGCGCCTGCCCACGCTGCTCCTCGCCGCCGGCCCCGAGCGCGTGCGCCACCTCCTCGGCGGCGAGAACAGCTAGCGCAGGAAGCTGCCCAGCACGCCGCCGACGCCGTTCTGGCCGGCCTGCCCGCCGCCGCCCTGGCCCCCGACACCGCCGACGCCGCTGTTGAGCGGCACCTCCTCGGACGGCTGCACGATGACGAAGCCGTGGCCGGAGAAGCCCATGGTGAACGCCTCGCCCGTGGTGCGGCCGATGAGCGTGCCGAGCCCGAGCTGGTCGGCGCGGTGCACACCGGTCTGCAGGCCCGCCGACCACGCGACGGCGGCCTGGGGGTCGGCGTAGGTCGGCTGGTCGACGTTGAGGACGACCGGCGTGCCCTTGCAGGTGATCGCCAGCCGGCCGCGGCCCGAGAAGACGCAGTTGAACAGGCCCGCGCCGGACATCGAGGCCGCGCCGTTCACCATCTGGATGTCGTAGGACAGCGTCGGCTCGAAGGCGAGCACGTTCTTCCCGTTGATCGACAGCGCGTCGTGCGGGCCCTCGAGGTCGATGAGGTGCACGTCGGAGGCGGCGTCGGCGAGGAAGACGTCACCCCGCCCCGCCACCGTCATCAGCGGCACGCCCTCGCCCGTGAACTGCTGCTTGAGGAACTGGCCGATGCCGCCCGAGCCCTTGGCCTCGAACCGCACGTCGCCCTGGAAGGCGACCATCGACCCCTGGCGGGCCAGGCACTCGCCGTTGAGCTCGATCTTGAGCATCTTCGAGTTCTGCAGGCGCAGGCCCGGCTGCGCGGACTCCTGCTCCTGGTTCTCCGGGGCGAAGAGGTTGCTGCGCATGCCCCGGAGTGTGTCAGCGGGGCGAGGCGAAGACGACGACGTTGTCGACGTACGAGCGGGTCTGCGGGTCGAACGGCCCGCCGCAGGTGACGAGGCGCAGCGTGGGGCCGGCGGTCGGGCCGTAGACCCGGTCGGTGGGGAACGCGTTCTTGCCGAACCGCTCCACGGAGTCGACCGCGAAGTGCGCGACGGTGCCGTCGCTGCGCGGGACGTCGATGGTGTCGCCGGGGCGCAGGTCGCGCAGCCGCGAGAAGACGCCCGGTCCCTGCCACGAGTCGACGTGCCCCACGACGACGGCCGGCCCGGTCGCGCCGGGCACCGACCCCTCGCTGAACCAGCCGACCTCCTGCGGGCCGGCCGGCACCTGGAGCGCGCCGCCCCGGCGCTCCAGCCCGAGGTCGGTGAGGTGATCGGCCGCGACGCCCGCCGCGGGGACCGACAGCCCGGTCGGGCGCAGGGCGGAGTGCGGCGAGGCGGGCAGGCCGACGACGGGCATCGGGCCGGCGGCCGGGGCGAGGGTCGGCGCGGACGCGCCGGCGAGGCCGCCGTAGCCCGCCGGCACGCCGCCGTTCGGGGTCCGGCGCGTCGGGGCGCTCCCGGACGACGGCGCCGTGGGGGACCGCGTCGCCGTCGGGGCGGGTCCGGTGGTGGCCGGCGGGTTCGCGGAGGCCGACGAGGAGGGGGTCGACGACGGCGCCGGGCTCGCCGTGGTGGTCGGGTCGGCCGACGCGGGCGCGGGCGGGGCGCCGTCCGGGACGGCGGTGACCGCGAGCGCGCCCTGCGGGTCGCGGGTGACGATCACGGAGTTCACCGAGGAGCTGCCGACCGGCAGCGTCACCTGGGTCGACTGCCCCGAGCTGGTGGTGACGTCCATGGTCCAGGTGCGCGCGTCCACCGTGGCGTAGTCCGAGGAGGCGCCGTAGAAGATGTCGTCGGCGATCGGGCCGCCGCCCTGCGCGGTCACGTCCACCGCGCCCACCCCGGCGGCCGCGGACACCACGCGCACGAGCGCCGAGCCGGGCGGCGGCGCGGTGGTCCGGTCGCTGAGGAGCTCCGCCTGCGGCGTGCCGTTCGGGCCGACGTCGACGAACGCCGCGGTCTGCGCCGATCCCGCGGTGACGGCGACGCTCGCGGACAGCGCGGGCGGGGTGGACGCCGCGGCGCCGGCGGGGCGCGCCTGCAGCGTGTAGACCCCGGGCGCGGCCGGCAGGTAGTCGGTCAGCCCGCGGTACGACACGCTCGAGGCGACCTTGGTGAGCGGCAGCCCGGGCCCCTCGGCGTACATGTCGACCGCACCGGTCGAGGGCGACAGGTGGGCGACGCGCAGCAGTCCCTGGTCGGTGGGCGCCGACGGCGACGACTGCGACGAGGGCTCGACGGCCAGTGACACCACGCCGGCCTGCGCGAGCACGCCGGTCCCGCCGATCGCGAGCGCCGTCGTGGTGAGCGCGAGCGCGGCCGTGCCCGCCCGGCGTCCCACCACCTGCCCGACCAACCGCCCCATTCGTGGCCCCATCCGCCGTCTCCTGCTGCTCGCCGTGCCCGATCCCCTGCCCCGACGCCCCAGTATTCGGCCGAATGGGCGAGCGGGTTCGCATGATCAGGACGACGTCCGTCACAACGAGCGGCACCGCGCGAGGATGCGACGGGGAGGGCACGATCAGCGCATGCCCGACCCCGTGTCCCTCCCGCTCGACGGCGTCCTGGTCGTGGCCTGCGAACAGGCCGTGGCCGCCCCGCTCGCGACGCGCCACCTCGCGGACCTCGGCGCCCGCGTCATCAAGATCGAGCGCCCGGGCCGGGGCGACTTCGCGCGCGACTACGACACCGTCGTCGGCGGGCTGTCGAGCCACTTCGTCTGGCTCAACCGCGGCAAGGAGAGCGTGACCCTCGACCTCAAGGACCCGGACGCGATCGCCGACCTGCGGCGCATCCTCGCGCGCGCCGACGTCTTCGTGCAGAACTTCGCGCCGGGGGCGGCCGAGCGCCTGGGCCTCGGTGCCGACGAGCTGCGCCGCGAGTTCCCGCGGCTCGTGCACTGCAGCATCTCCGGGTACGGCTCGGCGGGCCCGTACCGCGACGCCAAGGCCTACGACCTGCTGATCCAGGCCGAGGCGGGCCTGGTCACCATGACCGGGACGCCGGAGCACCCCGCGAAGGCCGGCATCCCCGCGGCCGACATCGGCGCCGGGATGTACGCGTTCTCCGGGATCCTCGCCGCGCTCTACGAGCGGGAGCGCACGGGGGAGGGGACCGCGCTCGAGGTCAGCCTCTTCGACGCGCTCAGCGAGTGGATGGGCTTCCCCCTGACCTACGCCGCCGGGGCCGGGCACGCCCCGCAGCGCGCGGGTACGTCCCACCCCGCGATCGCGCCGTACGGGACGTTCACCGCGGGCGACGGCACCGAGGTCGTCCTCGCGATCCAGAACGAACGCGAGTGGGCGCGCTTCTGCGCCGAGGTCCTGGGCGACGAGGCGGTGGCGACCGACGAGCGCTTCGCCACCGGCTCGGCACGCGTGGAGCACCGCGGCGACCTGCACGCGGTGATCGACGCGGTGCTCGGCGGCCTGGACGGCGAGGAGGTCGTCGCCCGCCTCGTGGGCGCCGGCATCGCGCACGCCCGCCGGCGCGACCTCGTCGGCGACGAGGGCGTGCTGACCCACCCGCAGCACCTCGCCCGCGACCGCTGGCGCACCGTGGGCTCCCCGGCCGGCGCGGTGCCCGCGCTCGTCCCGCCGATCGGGCTGGCGGACCGGCCGCTGCGCATGGGCGACATCCCCGACGTCGGCGAGCACACCGACGCCGTCCTTTCCGAGTTCCGGAAGACCTGACGCCGGCCGCTTGTCCTCACCGGCCCGCTGCGCTTCCCTGCCGGACCATGGCCGAGCAGAGCACGGCGCCCTCGCGGCGGAGCATCTTCACCGCGAGCTTCGTCGGCACGTCGATCGAGTGGTACGACTACTACATCTTCGGCACCGCCGCGGCGCTGGTGTTCGGCAGCCTGTTCTTCCCCCAGTTCTCCTCGGTGGCGGGGACGCTGGCGGCGTTCGGCACGTTCGCGGTCGGTTTCATCGCCCGCCCGCTGGGCGCGGCGGTGATCGGCCACTACGGCGACCGCCTCGGCCGCAAGGCCATGCTCGTGCTGACGCTGCTGCTCACCGGTGGGGCGACGGCGCTCATCGGCCTGCTGCCGACCTACGCCGCGATCGGCATCGGCGCCCCGCTGCTGCTCGTGCTGCTGCGCCTGCTGCAGGGCTTCGGCGTCGGCGGGGAGTGGGGCGGCGCCGTGCTCATCGCCACCGAGCACGCCACGAGCAGGCGCCGCGCGGTCTACGGCAGCTTCGCGCAGTTCGGCGTGCCGATCGGCGTGCTGACCTCCAACCTCGCCTTCCTCGCCGTCGCGGGCCTGCCCGACGAGGCGTTCCGCTCCTGGGGCTGGCGCATCCCGTTCCTGCTGTCGGTCGTGCTCGTGGTGGTCGGCTTCGTCGTGCGCAGCCGCCTGCAGGACGCGCCGGAGTTCGAGCGGGTGAAGCAGAGCAGGGAGACCAGCACGGTGCCGGTCGCCGAGCTCGTCCGGCGGCACCCGCGGACCCTCGTGCTCGCGAGCCTGGCCTCGATCGCGCCGCCGGCGATCGGCTACACGGTGATCGTCTACATGCTCAGCTACGGCACGACGGTGCTCGACTACGAGCGCACCACGCTACTGACGCTGATCATGTTGTCGACGGTGGTGTGGGTCGCGACGATCGTCGGGGCGGCCGTGCTCTCCGACCGCTACGGCTCGCGCCCGGTGTACGTGATCGGCGCGCTCACCGCGGTGATCTGGCCGCTGCCGATGTTCGCGCTGGTCAACACGGGGTCGGCGGCGCTGGCGGGGCTCGCGTTCGCGGTGGCCGCCGTCGTCCAGGGCATCATGGCCGGCGCCCAGGGCGGGCTGTTCAGCGAGATCTTCCCGGTGCGCGTGCGCTACAGCGGGATCTCCATCGCCTACCAGATCGGGGGCATGGTGGGCGGCGCCGTCACCCCCATCGTCGCCACGGCGCTGTTCGGCGCGACCGGCTCGTCCACCCCGATCGCGCTCTACGTCGCCGCCCTCTCGCTGCTGACGCTCCTGGCGGTGTTCGGCCTGCGCGAGGGCTCCGCCCGGACGCAGGAACAGGGCGAGCATCAGCGGAATTGATGCCGGTCATTCCCGATCGCTGTTTCTCCGCCCGCTGACGCCATTCCTACGATCGGTTCCGTGCGGATCGCGGTGTCACGGCTCGACGAGTTCCCCCCGGGGGAACGTCGCATCGTCGAGAACGGCCGGCGCTCGATTGGCGTGTTCCGGGTCGGTGACCGCTTCTACGCGGTGAACAACCACTGCCCCCACCAGGGCGGGCCGCTCTGCCTGGGGCGCACGGTGCCGTGGGTCAGCTCGACCACCCCCGGCGACTACCGGGTGGACGGCGACGACGCCCTCGTCGCGTGCCCGTGGCACGGCTGGGAGTACGACCTCGCCACCGGCCAGTCGTTCCTGGGCCCGGGGGAGCCGCCGGTCCGCACCTACGGGGTCAGCGTCGGGGCGCGCGACAGCACCCGGGAGCCGGGGCCGTACGTCGTCGAGACGTACCCGGTGCACGTGGAGGACGCCTGGGTCGTGGTGGACACCGCGACCCGTGGGGAGGGTTCGGCATGACGGTCACCCAGCAGGCCACCCAGCAGGCCACTCAACAGGCCACCGAGCAGCCCGGACGCGCGCGCACCGCGCGGACGCTGGTCGACGCCGACATCCACCCCACCGCCCTGGCCCCGCACATCGCGGCGCGGCTCGCGCCCGGGCACCGGCGGCGCTGGGAGATGTTCGGCAGCCGCGTGCTGGCGCCGCCGGAGATCTACCCGCGGGTGCGCAACGCCGGGTTCCGCGCCGACGCGTGGCCGCCCGGCGGCTTTCCCGGCAGCGACCTCGGGATGGTCCGGGACCAGCTGCTCGACGAGTTCGACGTCGACCACGGCGTCCTCATCCCGCTGCAGGGCCACAGCTGGGGCATGGAGGCGCCGGAGTACGCGGCCGCGCTGTGCGGCGCGCTGAACACCTGGCTGCGCGAGGAGTGGCTCGACCCCGAGCCGCGGCTGCGCAGCTCGATCGCCGTCCCGCACGAGGCCCCGGACCTGGCCGCCGCCGAGATCCGGCGCCACGCCGACGACCCCGGGTTCGTGCAGGTGCTGCTCTCGACCGGCGCGGAGCTCTCCCTCGGGCGGCGGAACTACTGGCCGATCTACGCGGCGGCCGCCGAGGCCGGGCGCCCGATCGCGGCGCACACCGGCGGGCTCGCGCAGCACCGGTCCGCGGGCTGGCCCTCGTTCTACCTCGAGGAGCACGTCTGGAACGGCAACACCATGGCCTCGCTGCTGACGAGCTTCCTGCTCGAGGGCGTGTTCGAGGAGTTCCCGTCCCTGCAGCTCGTGCTCGTCGAGGGCGGCATCGCCTGGGCGGGGCCGCTGCTCTGGGCGCTCGACCAGGCGTGGGCGCGGCTGCGCGAGGACGTCCCGCACCTGCGCCGCCCGCCGTCGGAGATCGTGCGCGAGCACGTCTGGTTCACCACGCAGCCGATCGAGGAGCCCGAGGACCCGGCCCACCTCGAGATCGCGCTGCGCCACCTCGACATGGACGACCGCATCCTGTTCGCGTCCGACTACCCGCACTGGGACTTCGACTCGCCCAGGCACGCGCCCCGGGCGTTCCCGTCCGCGATCCGCGACACCGTGATGGGCGCCAACGCCTGCCGCCTCTACGGCCTGCCGGCGCGGGAGTCGCGGTGAGCGCGCCGACGCTGACCTCGGCGGTCGACTGCGACGTCCACGTCGCCCCGGCGCACCTCGACGTGCTCACCGGCTACCTCGACGGCTACTGGCGCAACTACGTCGCCGACGGCGGGATCACGCTGTCGCCGACCCAGGCCGGCGCCTATCCGCCGACCGCGCCGACCAGCGCGACCCCGGAGGCGCGCGCCGCGGGCCTGCTCCCGGCGGCGGGCACCGTCGACGCCCTGCGCGACGCGCTGCTCGACCCCGCCGGCCTGCGGACGGCCGTGCTGAGCTGCACGAGCGCGTTCCCGGTCAACCGCAACCCGTACTACGAGGCGGCCCTGACACGGGCCGTCAACGACTGGCTGCTCGAGCACTGGCTGGCCCACGACGCCCGCCTGCGCGCGAGCATCGTCGTGCCGACCCTGGACACGCGGGCCGCCGTCGCGGAGATCGAGCGGGTCGGGGCGCACCCCGGCGTCGTCCAGGTCCTGCTGCCCGTGCGCACCGACGCGCCGTGGGGCAACGTCCGCCACCGCCCCGTGCTGGAGGCGGCCGCGGAGCACGGGCTGGTCGTCGGCCTGCACGCGTGGGGCCGCGCCGGGCACGCGGGCACCCCGTCCGGGCTGACCCACACCTACCTCGAGGACTACCTCACCAACTCCCAGGTGGCCGCCCAGGCCCAGCTCACCAGCCTCGTCGCCGAGGGTGCGTTCGCCGCCGTCCCGGACCTGCGCGTGACGTTCCTGGAGTGCGGCTTCTCGTGGCTGCCGGCGCTGCTGTGGCGCTTCGACAAGGACTGGAAGGGCGTCTGGCGCGAGGTCCCGTGGGTCGCCGGCCGCCCATCGGAGATCGTGCGCGAGCAGGTGCGGTTCACGACGGCCCCCGCGGCGCTCCCGCCGGACCGCGACCGGATCCGCGAGGTGCTCGAGCTGCTCGGCGGCACCGGCCCGCTGCTGTGGGCCAGCGACCACCCGCACGACCACGGTCCCGGCGGGCAGTGGCTGCTCGACGCGCTCACCGACGACGAGCGGACGGCGGTGACGCGCGACAACGCCGTCGCCTGGTACCGGCTGTGAGCCTGCCGGGCTTCGTCGCGCGCGACGTCGACACCGAGCCGGGTGTGCGGATCCGGGTGCACGTCGCGGGGTCGGGCCCGCCGGTGCTGCTGCTGCACGGCTGGCCGCAGACCTCGGCGATGTGGCACGCGATCGCCCCGGATCTCGCGCGCGACCACACCGTCGTCGCCGCGGACCTGCGCGGCTACGGCGAGAGCACCGCCCCGGCCGGCGCGGGGTTCGACAAGCGCGCGATGGCCCGCGACCAGCTCGCGGTGATGGCGGCGCTGGGGCACGAGCGCTTCGCGGTCGTCGGCCACGACCGCGGCGCCCGTTGCGCCTACCGCCTCGCCCTGGACCACCCCGACGCCGTCACCGCGCTCGGGGTCCTCGACGTCCTGCCCACCGGGGACGTGTTCGCCGCCGTCGACGCGGCGTTCGCGCTCTCGGCCTGGCACTGGTTCTTCCTCGCCCAGCCCGGCGGCGTCCCGGAGCGGATGATCCTCGCCGACCCCGATGCCTTCTTCGCCCGCTACGTGCCCGATCCCGCGCCGCACCGCGAGGCGTGGCGCCGTCCCGAGGTCGTCGCGGCCATGTGCGCCGACTACCGCGCCGGCGCGACCATCGATGCCGCCGACGACGACGCCGACCGCGACCGCCGCCGGATCGCGTGCCCGACCCTGGTGCTCTGGGGCGCGTCGGGACCGCTCGGGCGGGCCCCCGACGTGCTCGGGACCTGGCGTCGCTGGGCCCCGACGGCGACGGGCCGGGCGCTCGCGTGCGGCCACCACCCGGCCGAGGAGAGGCCCGCGGAGACACTGGAGGCGGTCCGGGAGCTTCTCGCCTGCTGAGACAGGCCGTTGACGCGGCAGGCCGTCCCACCAGCAGAATCGGGCATGAGCCGCTCACGGGCGTCGCTGGCGAACCTCGACCTCAACCTCGTGGTCTTCCTCCGGGAGCTGCTCCGCGAACGCAACGTCACCCGGGCCGCGGAGCGGATCGGGGTCACGCAGCCCGCCGCCAGCGCGGCACTGCTGCGCCTGCGCCGCCACTTCTCCGACGAGCTGCTGGTGCGCAACGGCGCGCAGTTCGTGCTCTCCCCGCTGGCCGAGCAGCTCGCCGGGCAGGTCGAGCCGGTCTGCGAGGGCCTGGAGGCCCTGTTCGTCACCACCGGCGACTTCCGCGCCGACGACTCCCGCCGGGAGTTCACGCTGCTCATGCCCGACTACGTCGTCACCGCGCTCGGGGAGACGCTGTCGCGCACGATGTTCGCGGCGGCGCCGAGCACGCGCCTGCACGTCAAGCTGGTCAACGAGGCGCTGCCGACCGACCCGCTCGACACGCTGCGGGTGATCGACGGGATCCTGTCCGCCCCGACGCAGGCGCTGCGCACGGCGGGCATCCGCGACGCCGAGCTCTTCCGCGACCGGTGGGTGTGCGTGCTCGACCGCGACAACCCCGCGGCCGAGGGGCTCGGCCTGCGCGACCTCGAGGCGCTGCCCTGGGTCGTGCCGCACCACCCCGACGGCGGCTATCCGGCGAGCTACCCGCTGACGCCGCTGTTGGCGCGGCTCTCGCGGCGCCCCCACGTGGCGGTGCGCGTCGACAGCTACCGGGCCACGCCCTACTTCGTCGCCGGCACCGACCGGGTCGCGGTGATGCAGCGCCGGCTCGCCGTCACGTTCGCCGACCGCCCCGACCTGCGGATCGTGCCGTGCCCGGGCGACCCGCCCGAGATCGTCGAGTGCCTGTGGTGGCACCAGCGCCTCGACGACGACCCGGCGCACCGGTGGCTGCGCGGCGTGATCCGCCAGGCGGCCCGGCAGGCCCCCGAGATCCGCCTCGCCGATCACGGTGCGATCACGGCGACAAGCCATACACCCCGATGATGACGTCAATTCGAACTACTGATTGGCCGCCGACGCGGAATCGTTCGTAGTGTGATTTTCCGCGCAGCCACCGCTCCGGCGAATTGACGAGGAGGCTCGGGTGACGACGACGTTCCCGATCAGTTCGACGCCGGGGATGTCCCGCCGTCGATTCCTGCACCGCGCCGGGCTCGCCGCGACGGTCGGGGCCGCCGCGGTCGTCGTCCCCGCCTGTTCGTCGGGGGCGGGCGGGGGCGGCGACCGGGTGACGTTCCTGAACGTCCTGCCCCTGGAGACGCTGTCGTTCACCCCGGAGCTCGTCGCGTCGGCCGGCGGGCACTTCGCCCGCGAGGGCCTCGACGTCCAGTTCCAGACCACCCGGGGCTCGGCGCAGGCGATCCAGACGCTCATCGCGGGCAGCGCGCTCGTCTCCCGCATCGGCGACATCGAGACCATGATCGCCGTCGGGACGCGCAACGCGCCGCTGGTGAACGTCAGCACGATGCTGCAGCAGGTCACGGTGCGGATGGTGTCCGCGGCGAGCGCGCCCATCCGCACCCCGGCCGACTTCGCGGGCAAGACGATCGGGCTGCCCTCGGAGGGCGGCACCAGCGAGACCACCCTCGACCTCGTGCTCGCCCGCGGCGGCGTCGACCCCGCGACCGTGCAGCGCCAGGTCGTCGGCGTCGCCCCCGGCGTGTTCGACCTGGTGGCCCAGGGCCGGATCGCGGCCTACATCGCCTCGCTGGACACCTCCGAGCAGCTGCGCCGCCAGCGCCCGGACGCCGTCGTGTTCAACCCCGCCGACGTCATCGCCAGCGGCGCCCAGGTCTACGCGACCTCTCGGCCCCAGCTCGACGACCCGCGGGGCCGCGACCTCATGACGCGCTACCTGCGCGCGATCCGGTCGTCGGTGAACACCGTGCTCGCCGACCCCACCGGCGACCAGACGCTCGCGACGATCCGCAGCCGGTTCGACTTCCCGATCCTGCAGGACACGGAGCTGGCGAAGGCGAGCCTCGCCGCCTACACCGCGAACTGGCAGGCGGCCGGGCCGCAGAACGTCATGCGCACCGATCCGGCGCGCTGGCAGGCGGGCTACGCCGAGCTGAGCTCCGCCGGGATCATGCCCGGCGGCCTGCAGCCCGACCCCTGGTTCACCAACGAGCTGCTCGGGAGCTGAGCCGCATGACCGATCACCTCCTGGCCGAGCCCACCACCCCGCCGGACGTCGTCACCCCCGAGCTCGAGCTGGCCGGCGTCGACAAGGTCTACAGCTCGCGGCGCGGGAGCACCGAGGCGCTGCGCGGCATCGACCTGCGGGTCGCCGCCGGCGAGTTCGTCGCGCTCGTCGGACGGTCCGGGTGCGGGAAGACGACGCTGCTGCGGATCCTCGCGGGGCTGCTCCCGCCGACCGGCGGGGACGTGCGCGCCGGCGGGCGCCCGGTGTGGCGCGGCGGGCGGCGCGACGAGGAGACCGTGAGCCGCTTCGGGCTCGTCTTCCAGGAGCCGAACCTCTTCCCGTGGTTCACGATCGAGGACAACGTCGCGCTGCCGCTCAAGCTGCGCGGCACCGACCGGGCGACGCGCCGGGCCAGGGCGCACGAGCTGTGCGAGCTCGTCGGGCTCGGCGGCTTCGAGAAGTCGCTGCCGCGCGAGCTCTCCGGGGGCATGCGCCAGCGCGCGGCGATCGCCCGGGCCCTGAGCTGCGACCCCAGCGTGCTGCTGATGGACGAGCCGTTCGGCGCCCTCGACGCGCTGACCCGCGATCGCATGAACCTGGAGCTGCAGAGCATCGCGTCGAGCACCGGCGCCACCGTCGTGTTCGTGACGCACTCGATCCCCGAGGCGGTCTTCCTCGCCGACCGGGTCGTGCTGCTCTCGCCGCGGCCCGGCCGCATCCACTCGGTGACCGACGTCGACCTCGCCCGCCCGCGCGAGCTGGAGATCGACGTGGAGCCCGCGTTCCGGGAGACGGTGCGGGCGCTGCGGGCAGGCCTGGACGAGGAGGACACGAAGCGCAGCGGAGCTGGACCATGGGAGGAGGACTGATGGAACAACGCGGCAATCTCGCGAAGTGGCTGCCGTGGGTCTCGGCCCCGGTCCTGCTGATCCTGCTGGTGATCGTGTGGTCGCTGGTCGTCTCGGTGTTCGGGGTCTCGGAGTTCGTGCTCCCGGCGCCCTCGGCGGTGGCGGCGTCGCTGGGCGAGCTGGTGGTCGACCCGGCGACCTGGGGTCACGTGCAGGTGACCGTCACCGAGGTGCTGTCCGGCTTCGCCATCGCGCTCGTGCTGGGCGTGCTCGGCGGGGTGGTGCTCGGGCGGATCGCGTGGCTCGAGGTGGCGATGCGCCCGGCGCTGGTGGCCTTCCAGGTGGTGCCCAAGGTCGCGCTCATCCCGATCTTCGTGATCTGGTTCGGGTTCGGCCTCACCTCCAAGGTGATCATGGCCGCGATCCTGGCGTTCTTCCCGATCCTGCTGAACGTGCTGCTCGGCGTGCGCTCGGTCGACCGCGGGCACCGCGACGTCATGCGCGGCCTCGGCGCCAGCCGGTGGTCGACGTTCCGCAACCTGGAGCTGCCGAGCACGCTGCCCTACGTCTTCGCGGGCATGGAGGTCGCGATCGTCTTCTCGGTGATCGGCGCGATCGTGGGGGAGTACCTCGGCGGCAACGAGGGCCTCGGGTTCCTCGTCGTCTCGAGCCTCAACGCGCTCGACGCCCCCGCGCTGTTCGCCGTCATCGTGCTGCTCGCCGCGGTCGGCTCCGTGCTGTTCTTCGCGGTCAACCTGGCCAAGCGCCTGGTCATCCCGTGGCACGAGTCGGTGAGCGAGAAGGAGTTCGCGTGACTCAGGCGGCCTTGCGCGCGAGGTAGCCGACGACGGGGAGCTCGGCGCGCAGCGGCAGGCCGTCGCGGACGTGCTGCTCGGCGATGCCCACCGCGGCGTCGTGGAACGCCTGCTCACCCACGGCGCGGATCGCCTCGTAGGCGGGCCCGGTGGAGGCGAGCGCCCGGGCGTAGCCCCGCGGGTCGGGAGCCTCCCAGGCGAGCCGGAGGTCGACGCGGCGGACGTCGGCGAACCCGTGGGAGGCGAGCAGCTCCTCGCCGGCGCCCGGGCGACCCAGCGACACCATCGCCGCCTGGTGGGCGACGGCCGGCTCGTCGGCGAGGCGGAAGGGCGCGAGCATCCACGCGCCGGGCGACATCTTGAGGTGGCCCCACACGGTCAGTCCGACCCGGCCGCCGGGCGCGAGCACGCGGTGCACCTCGGCGAGCGCCTCGGGCGTGGTGCCCCAGATGCCGCGGAAGCTGGTGACGACGTCCTGGCTGCCGTCGGCCCAGGGCAGCGCGTGCATGTCGCCCACCTGGACGTCGGCGTCCGGGTTGCGGTCGCGGGCGACGGCGACGAGCCGGGCGGAGGCGTCGATGCCGGCGCAGGTCGCGCCGCGCAGGGCGGCCAGCTCGAGCGCGAGCCCGGAGCCGCAGGCGATGTCGAGGAGCCGGTCGCCGGCGTCGACGTGCAGGTGGTGGTGCATCGCGACGTACTCGCGGCAGTTGCTGGGCTCCGAGAGCGTCGCGAAGTCGGCGGCCCGGCGGCCCCACCCCTCGTCGACGACGGTCCAGTCGTGTGTGGTCAGGGCCATGACCAGCAGTGTCGGGGCTCTACGTGCCGGAGCGGTAGAGCTGCGCCACCTGGGCGGGGGTGAGCGCGCTGGTCAGGACGGCGGCGTCGTACAGGCTGCCGCTCCAGGCGGTGGTCGTCGGAGAGGACGCCCAGCCGGTGAGGCTGCCCTCGCCGACACGCCACCAGCCGGTGCGGGTGGTGCCGCCCTGGGCCGTGGTGGTCGCCGGGTCGGCGGCGACCTGGGCGCCGTCGACGTAGAGCACCATGCCCGCGGGCGAGAGCGTGGCGACGGCGAGGTGCCACGCGTCGTCGTTGTAGGAGCCCGGGCTGGTGACCGTCTTGTAGGCGTTGGGGTAGACGCCGAAGACGAGCTGGCCGGAGTTGGTCATGTACAGGTGCCGGTCGAAGCCGCCGAGGTCGGACAGCAGGCCCGGTGTCCGCGAGCTGGACCACCCGAGGAGCCTGCCGCCGGTGGTGGTGCCCGTCCGGAACCAGAGGACCAGCGAGAACACGGTGGTGCTCGCGCTCGCGGTGGTGTTGGTCGTGACGATCGAGGAGGGAGCGAGGAGCGTCGGGGCCAGGGTCACCGCGCGTCCCGGGTCCCGCGGGCACGGCTTGCTCGTGGCCGGGTTGAAGATGCCGGTGTACGTGCCGGTCGCGCCGCCGGTCAGCGAGCGGGCAGTGGCGCCGTTGGTGACGGTCGCGTCGTCGAGGGGCCAGGCGATGTAGTTGGTGCCGAAGCCCGCGGTGGCGCCGAGGCACGTGAAGTACGGATTCGCGGTCGTCGTGTTCGCCGTGTTGGCCACCCGCGCCGTGAAGGCCGCGAAGGTCGGGTCGGGCAGGACCGTCAGCACGAGGGCCAGCGTCATCCCGAGGAACGTCGTGCCCCCGCCACGGCCCCGGTCGGGAGCGGGGTCGGACGGGCCGGGGTCGGTGTCGGGGTCGAGCGGCGGGGGCGGGCCGCGGTCGGCCGGCCCGGACTCCTCGACCAGCGGGTGGCGCCGGGCCGCGACCAGGCCGTAAATCATCGGCAGCAGCCAGAACGCCGTCATCACGATCCAGAGCCACCACGGCATGTGGACGCCGCTGGTCAGCACGTTGCCGTTCGCCTGCGGGGGCCGGGGCATGGTGAGCAGGCCGACCTGGCCGCTGACCAGGTCGAGCTCGCCCCCGGTGTCGGCGGTGATCCGCGTCGGCAGCACCCCGGTCGACACCAGGGTGAGGTGCGCGCCGCCCGCGTCGGCGTGGCTCGCGAGCGTCGTCGTCCCGACGAAGGGCTTGAGGACGAGGCTCGTGGCGGCGAGCAGGAGCGACAGCCCCAGCACGCGCGTCGGCACCGCCCACAGCCACGGCAGCCACCGCCGTGTCGCCCACCACAGCAGGACGATCCCGGCGATGAGCGCCGGCAGGGCCCGCACGAGCCAGCCGAGCCCGGGCAGGACGAGCACGACGCGGCCGGTGAGGTCCGGCGCGTGCAGGACCCACGGGTCGACCCCGCCGTTGATGTCGCCGCGGGTCTTGATGCCCGTGCCGCGCGGGCCCGGTTCGACCGCGACGACGCGGTGGGTCACCGACCGCGCACGCTCGGTCGACGGCGGCTGGAACGTGAGGATGTCGCCGATGGCCGGGCTCGGGTCCGGTCGCGTCAGCACCACCGAGCCGACGGGCGCGGCGGTGCCCATCGACGGGGTGGAGATGATCTGCCAGCGCCCCCCGGTCGCGTGCCAGGCCAGCGCCGCCGCGAACACGGCGAGCACCGCGGCGGCGACGATGACCCCCGGCACGAGCGAGGACGGTCGCCGGGCCGGAGCCTGCGGGGGGAGCGGCAGCGGGAGGGGAGCGGTCACCGCGTCGGGGTCGACATCGAGCCCGTCGGTGCCGGGGTCGCGTGCACCCACAGCCTGCTCTCGGTCGGGTCGGACTCGCTCAGCTCGTGAGCGTCCAGGTGATCGGCTGCGAGGCGGACAGTCCCTGGTAGGTGTTGCCGGCCGTGCTGTCGAGATAGACGGTGAACGTCAGCGGGACCGCCGTGCCGCCGTTGGCGGGCGGGATGAGCCCGACGGGCAGGGTGACGGTCTTGTTGGCCAGGGTCGAGGCGACCGTGTCGGCCTGGACCTCCGTGGTGCCCGACGTGACCTTGACGTGCAGCTTGCTTCAGAAGTCGGTCGCGGTGCCGGCGGTCGCGCCGGCCGCGGGGGCGGGCTGGGTGCAGGCGCCGAAGGCCATCGTGAACGACGTCGCCGGGAGCGTGCCGGTGTTCCGGAAGCTCACCGTGGTGACGACGTTGTTGGTGGTCCCGGTGGCGTTCGAGGGCACCAACGTAGTGCTGCCGCCGTACTTGTTGAACGTCGCGCAGGTGGACGTGTTCGTGCTGACGCCGCCGCCGTCGGTGCTGTTGCACGGGGCGCCCGTGGCGCCGGACTCCTGCAGGATGAGCGAGCCCGCGGCGGCGGTGTCGTTGGTGTTGGTGATCGTCGCGACGAACGCCGAGAAGGTGTTCGTCATGGCCAGCGACATCATCAGCGCGCCGACCAGGCCGGCCGCGATGATCAACCGGACGAACCGGCGCTGCTGGGGGACGCGTTGTCCCGAGGCATCAGAACCACCTTCCGAGCGACGACGAGTGCTGCTCGGCGGGCGCATCCCACCGCGCGTTCTGGCCAACGGACGCACGGACCTATGTCTTGACCCGAAAAGCCCAACGAGTGACGGTGCGTTCGGCGTGTCGCTCGTCGACGCGCCTGTCAGGCCCCCGCGGGTGTGATCACGAGAGGTGGTCGGGGCCTGTCGGGCGGCCGGATTAGGCGGGAGCCCGGCCTGAGCTGGGTCTTTCTTCGCGGTGGCGCGTGGCCGGCGATGCTCTCTTTCGGCGTGGCCGGTCAGAAGGGTGGCGGGTCGTTGGGGTCGTGGAGGACGGGCGGCGGGGTGCTCGCGGTCGTGGTGTCGCGGGGGCCGCCGAATTTGGCGGCGAAGCGTCGGCGCCAGTCGTCGAGGTACTCGCCGTCGGTGTCGGCCCAGCCGTCGTCGGGGAGTGGTCGCGGGCGCTGCGCCGGGCTGGGTGTCGGGAGTGGTCGCAGGATGCGTGGTGGCCGGGTGGTGTGGGTGATCCCGGCGCGGGTGCGGATGACGAACCAGCCGGGTAGGGGTTGGCGCACGTGCCAGCCGGCGTGATGTTTGGCGCGGTGGTCGTGGCTGCACCAGGCGCCGAGGTTCCAGGTCACGGTCGGCCCGCTGTGGGCGTGGTCGCGGGTGTGGTCGATCTCGGCGCGGTGCGCGGCGCGGCGGCACCACGGGACGATGCAGTGCCGGTCGCGGGCGCGGGTCCAGCGCTCGGCCTCGGCACCGGGCCGCCGACGCAACCAGTCGGCGGGCCCGGAGTCGGCGTCGGGGGGTAGCCCGAGCCGCCCGGTGTGCTGGAGGTCGGTGAGCCGGGCGTGGAGCTCGGCGAGTAGCCCGGCCCATCCGGGGTGATCGTCCGGGTCGAGAGCGGCGAGGATCGTCGTCGGAACGTGGAGTTCGACGATCGCCCCGGTCCGGGTCGCGCCCGGTGCCCGCCCCCGCACCCGAGTCTGGTTGCGGGGGCGGGTTGGTCGGCTGCGGGCGAGCAGGACGTGCTGGAGGTGCCCGTCGTCGTCGACGAGCACGACCCGCCACTCCCCGCGGTGGCGTTCGGTGATCAGGTCGCGGGCCACGGGGGCGGTGACCGCCCCGAAACCCGGGACGGTGGCGGGGTGCTGGTCGAGCCCCAACGCGGTGGTCAGCCGGAGGCGGATCTCGACGGTGCCGTGGCGCACCCGCCCAGCCCGCGGCTCCACCGGCTCGGGCTCGACCACCGGCTCCGACAGGTTGGGTAGTCCGTTGAGGTCGAGGACACCCTGCGCGGCGGGTGAGCCCGGCGCGGGCAGCGCGAGGTCGAGGTCGTGGCGGCTGCCCGGCTCGTCCTCGCCGGAGCCGGGGTCCTCGCCGGAGCTCTCGCCGGAGCTGGGCCCGCGGTCGCCCGAGCCGTCGCCGGGCGCGCCGCCACCCGGCCCGCTGTCCGGGCCACCGTCGTCCGGCCCCTCGTCTGGCCCGTCGTCTGGCCCGTCGTCTGGCCCGTCGTCTGGCCCGTCGTCTGGCCCGTCGTCTGGCTCGTCGTCTGGCTCGTCGTCTGGCTCGTCGTCCGGCCCGTAGGGGCTGTCGTCTGGGCCATCGCTTCCGTCGCCGTTGGGCCCGTCGTCGGGGTCGGGACCGTTCGCGGCGTGGTACTCGGCGGCGAGCAGCGCGATGAGTTCGGCGTCGGTCATGCCGGCGGTGGACCCGTCGAGCAGCCGGGTTCCGACATGCAAGCGCAGCTGGTTGATCGGGGTCAGCACCCCCGCCGCGTGCAGCTGGGCGGCCAGGGCCTCGACCCGCGCCATCGACGCGATGCCGTCCGCCGCCGGCGCGTCGAGCAGCGACAACGTCGCCGTCCCGGCTGGGTTCGACACCAACCCCACCCGCCCGCGGGCCTCGGCGCGCTGGCGGCGCCGCTCGGCCCACTCCGGGTCGAGCGCCAGCGCGACCTCACCGACCCGCTCGCGCAGCGCCATCACCGGCAGCTCGGCGGCCTCGTCGAGGACCTCGGCCACCGCCAGCCGGGCGTGGTCGGCGGACAGATCGGCCACACACTCACTGATCGCGCGCACCTTGGACTCGTCCAACACGCCGCGCCACAGCGCCGCGCCCAGCGCCGGCAACCGGCAGAACAGATCCTCGGCCAGCGCCAGCCGACGGGCCGCCATGGTGCGTGAGCAGCCCAGCACTCCGGCGACCTCGTCGCCGGAGAACTCGTCCGAGCTCGGCAACCGCCGCGGGCGCCCGTCGGCGTCCTCCACCGCCAGCCCGAGCTCCCGCAACCCGGCCAGGAGCTGGGCCTCCGCGCGGTTGTGCACCGCGAACCGCGCCCGCACATAAGCGGCCAGCTCCGGGCCGTCCAACCCGGCCGGGTCGATGGTGTCGAGCAGCGCGTGCAGATCAGCATCCGGCGCACGACCCGACAGCCGGGCCGCCAGCCCAGGCCGCTGATCCTGCTCGACGCTCACGGGAAGAACGCTAGAACCGACCCCCGACAGTGCCGCCCTAGAAAGCGCAGGTCACCGCCAGGGTGCAGGTCACGGATTGGTAACGATAGAGGAGAGGTGGCCCCTGCCGCGCGAGCGCGTGGCGTTACGGACACTCAACGTCTGCAGCGCCACGCCGCTGACACTCCGCGCGCCCCGGGGGCCCGACACCGAGCGGGTGGCATCACGGACGCTCAACGTCTGCGGTGGCCCCCCGCTGACACCGCGGGCGGTCAGGCCCCCGCGGGCGTGATCGCGACGGCGAGCGAGAGGTCGTCGGAGCGGGCCGCGGCGTCGCCGTTCACCGCCCCCTCGGTCATCGACACCGCGAGGACCTCCTCGGCGATCGTGCCCGCGTGCGCCCGCACGGCGTCCGCGACGTCGGCGCGCTCGGCGGCCCAGGTGAGCGCGATCCGGTCGGACACCTCGAGGCCGCGCGTCTTGCGGGCCTCCTGCACGACGCGCACGACGTCGCGGGCGAGCCCGGCGGCGCGCAGCTCGTCGGTGAGCTCGGTGTCGAGGCCGACCGACAGCCCGCCCTCCGAGCGGACCGCCCAGCCCTCGCGCGGCGTCTCCTCGACGAGGATCTCGTCGCCGGAGAGCGCGATCTCCTCGCCCTCGACGACCACGGTCAGCGTCCCGTCGACCGGCGCCGCCGTGGACGTCTTCACCGCCTCCGCGACCACGGGGGTCTGCTTGGCGAAGCGCTTGCCCAGCGCGCGGAAGTTCGGCTTCACGGTGACCTCGACGAGGTCCGAGCCGGCGGCCTCGACGCGCCCGACGTTGAGCTCCTCGGCGATCTCGGCGAGCAGGTCGTCGTCGAGCGAGGAGAACCCCGGCGCGGCCACCACCGCGCGCGACAGCGGCTGGCGCGTGCGCACCCCGCTGGCCGCCCGCGTCGACCGGCCCAGCTCGACGATCCGCTGCACGAGCGCCATCCGCTCCGCCAGGCCCGGGTCGATCGCGGCCTCGTCGAGGACGGGCCAGTCGGCGAGGTGCACCGAGTCCGGCGCGGCCTCCACCACGTCGCCCTGCAGCAGCGTCCAGAGGTAGTCGGTGGCGAACGGCGTGAACGGGGCCATGAGCCGCGAGAGCGTCTCGACGCAGTGGTGCAGCGTCGCCAGGGCCGCGGGCTCGCCCGCCCAGAAGCGGCGGCGCGAGCGGCGCACGTACCAGTTCGACAGCTCGTCGACGAACCCCGAGATCGCCCGCCCCGCGCTCGAGGAGTCGAAGTCGTCGAGCGCGCGCGTGACCTCGCGGACGCACGTGGCCAGCTCGCCGAGCACCCAGCGGTCCATCGGGTGGTCACTGGCAACCGGTCCGCCAGAGGGCGTCCAGTCCGCCGCATTCGCGTACGTGACGAGGAACGACGCCGTGTTCCAGTACGTCAGCAGGATCTTGCGGACGATCTCGCGCAGCGCCTCGTGGCCGACGCGGCGGTCGACCCACGGGGAGCCCTGGGCGAGCATCAGCCAGCGGACGGCGTCGGCCCCGTGCGAGTCGAAGAGCTCGAACGGGTCGAGCACGTTGCCCAGGTGCTTCGACATCTTGCGGCCCTGCTCGTCGAGCAGCAGGCCCAGGCACACGACGTTCTCGTAGGACGACCTGTCGAACACCAGCGTGCCCACGGCCATCAGCGAGTAGAACCAGCCGCGGGTCTGGTCGATCGCCTCGCAGATGTACTGCGCGGGGTAGGCCGCCTCGAAGTCGGCCTCGTGGTGGTGCGGCGCGCCCCACTGGGCGAACGGCATCGCGCCCGAGTCGTACCAGACGTCGATGACGTCGGTGACCCGCCGCATCGTGCCCGTGCCGGACGGCGCCGGGAACGTGACGTCGTCGACGTAGGGGCGGTGCGGGTCGAGCTGGGCGAGGTCCTCGCCGGCCCAGCTCGAGAGCTCCGCCAGCGACCCGACGCACACCATCTCCGACGGGTCGGCGTCGTTGCGCCAGATCGGCAGCGGCGTGCCCCAGTACCGGTTGCGCGAGAGCGCCCAGTCGACGTTGTTCTCGAGCCACCCGCCGTAGCGGCCGTGCTTGATGTGCGGCGGGTACCAGTTCGTCCGCTCGTTCTCCTCGACCAGCCGGTCGCGGATCTCGGTGGTGCGGATGAACCACGAGGGCAGCGCGTAGTAGATCAGCGGCGTGTGGCAGCGCCAGCAGTGCGGATAGGAGTGCTCGTAGGACTCGGAGCGCCACAGCACGCCCCGGGCGCGCAGCTCCTCGACCAGCGTCGGGTCGGCGCCCTTGAAGAACATCCCGCCGATGAGCGGGACGTCGGCGTAGAAGTGCCCGTCCGGCCCGATCGGGTTGACCATCTCGAGGCCCTCGGCCTTGGCGACCAGGTGGTCCTCGGCGCCGAACGCCGGCGCCATGTGCACCAGGCCGGTGCCGGCGTCGGTGGTGACGTGGTCGCCGTGGACGACGCGGTGCGCGTCGCCGAAGCGGTCGTCGGCGATCAGGTCGAGTGGCCGGCGGTAGTGGCTGCCGAGCAGGTCGGCGCCGGTGAGGCGGTCCGTCACGCGTGCCTCGGAGCCGAGCACCGACAGCAGGTCCTCGGCGACGACGAGGTCCTCACCGTCGGCGGTGGTCGCGCGCACGTAGACGATGTCGCGGGCCACGGCGACGGCGGTGTTCGACGGCAGCGTCCAGGGCGTCGTCGTCCAGATCAGCAGGTCGGCGCCGGCCCACGGACCGTCGGTGAGCGGGAAGCGGACGTAGACCGACGGGTCGACGTCGTCCTCGTACCCGAGCGCGACCTCGTGGTCGGACAGCGGCGTCTCGTCGCGCGGGCAGTAGGGCGTGACGCGGTGGTCCTCGACGAGCAGGCCGTCGTCGAAGATCTTCTTGAGCGACCACCAGACGCTCTCGACGTAGCGCGGGGCCATGGTCAGGTACGCCTCGTCGAGGTCGACCCAGTAGCCCATGCGCTCGGTCATCGCGGCGAAGGCCGAGACGTTGCGCAGCGCGGACTCCTTGCACGCCGCGTTGAACTCGGCGATGCCGTAGGTCTCGATGTCCGCCTTGCCGGTGAAGCCGAGCTCCTTCTCGACGGCGAGCTCGACGGGCAGGCCGTGGCAGTCCCAGCCGGCGCGGCGCGGGACGTGGTAGCCGCGCATCGTCTTGAACCGGGGGAAGAGGTCCTTGAACGCGCGGGCCTCGACGTGGTGGGTGCCCGGCTGGCCGTTGGCCGTCGGCGGGCCCTCGTAGAAGATCCACGGCTCGCCGTCCGCGGTGCGCTCGAGGGTGCGACGGAACACGTCGCGGTCGGCCCAGCGGGCCAGGACCTCGCGCTCGATCGCGGGCAGGTCCACGCTCGCGGGGAGAGGGGCGAACGCGGGCTTGCCCGCGGAACCGGGGGACGGCGAAGAGCTCACGTCACGATCTTCCTGGTGGTGCGGCGGCCGAACTCACCCAGGTTACCGGTGCGCACGTGGCGGTCCTGACCTGCGGCCCCGGGTCGCTCCGGGGGGTGTCGAATCGCCGCGCGGGCATGTCCTAGACTTGTCGTCGTCATCGGGCAGGACGCGCTGCGTCACGCTCGGTGATCGCCATGGGGTATGGTGTAATTGGCAACACGGCTGATTCTGGTTCAGTTGTTCTAGGTTCGAGTCCTGGTACCCCAGCTGCGAGCGGTGGCAGAGCGTGATCTAGAGTCTCCACCGTTCTCCTAGGGCCCCGTCGTCTAGCGGCCTAGGACGCCGCCCTCTCAAGGCGGTAGCGGGGGTTCGAATCCCCTCGGGGCTACATCACGAACGCGGCGTACCGGTTTCCGGTGCGCCGCGTTCGTCGTTCCGGGCCGGGTCGCCCCCGAGGGCGCCGAGCACCGTCCGCACGTGGAGCTCCGTGCGGGCGTCGATCTCGTCGTCGATGCCCGTCGCGGCCAGGGTGGGCGCGCCGGCCGGGAGGTCGGCGACCTCGTGGAGCAGCGCCAGGAAGATCCGCCGTCCCCACGTCGGATCCGCAGCGGTGATCATCCCGGCGTCGTGCAGCCGGGCGAAGACGAGGTCGAGACCGGCGAGCACGTCCGGCGTCACCGCGGCGGGCAGCGAGGCGGCGAACCGGTGGCCCAGCTTGAGGTCGAACACCGTCTCCGTGAGGCGCCGCAGCGCCACCAGGGGCGGCGCCGACTCCACCCGCGTCTCCGCCAGCGCGCTCACGTAGCGCTCGTTGAGCCGGGCGGCCAGGGCGTCGATCAGCGCGCCGCGGGACGAGAACCGCCGGTGGAGCGTGGCGCGCGCGACCCCGGCGGCGTCCGCGATCCGCTCGAGGGGCGCGGCGGCGTCGTCGGCCAGCACGTCCTCCGCGGCCTCGAGGATCCGTGCCGTGCTCCGTTCGGCGTCCGCCCTCATCCCACCTCCTCGCCGTGACCGTACCCAGCCTCGCACAAGTGCGACATCGGCGGCGCAGTTGGTCAGTTAAGTGCTACGTTGATGTCGCAGTTAGTTCGCAGGCACGAGCTCAGGAGCACACCGTGGATCTCCAACTCACCGGCAAGCGCGTTCTCGTGACGGGCGCGAGCAGGGGCATCGGCCTCGCGATCGTCCGGGCCTTCCGCGACGAGGGGGCCTCCGTCGTGGCCGCGGCCCGGCGGAGCACGCCCGAGCTCGACGCCACCGGCGCCGAGTTCGTCGCGGCCGACCTCGCGACGCCGCACGGCCCGCAGGAGCTCGTCGACGCGGCCCTGGCCGCCGACCCCCGGCTCGACGTCCTGGTGAACAACGTCGGCGGCGGCGACCGGGTGGGCAACCTCGTGTTCGGCGAGACGACCGACGAGGAGTGGCACGAGGCGCTCGAGCTGAACCTCATGGCGCCGGTGCGGATCACCCGTGCGGCGCTGCCCGCGCTGCGGGCGAGCCGCGGCGCCGTGGTGAGCGTGTCGTCGGACAGCGCCCTGACCCCGCGCCAGGGAGCCGTGGGCACGCCGATCGCGTACCCGACCGCGAAGGCGGCGCTGAACGCGACGATGAAGGCGCTGTCGGTCGAGGAGGGCGCCCAGGGGGTCCGGGTGAACACCATCAGCCCCGGCGCGACCCGGACCTCGCTCTGGGACGGCGAGGTCGGCGCCGCGTTCGCGGCGGCGGCCGGCGTCTCGCGGGAGGACCTGCTGGCCGCGCTGCCGGCGCAGGCCGGGCTGATCACCGGGCGCTGGATCACGCCCGAGGAGATCGCCGCGTCCGTCGTGTTCCTGGCGTCGCCGCTCTCGGCGAGCACGATCGGCGCGAACGTCCTCGTCGACGCCGGGGCCAAGCGCGCGCTGTGACGGACGCGGCGCCGGCAACCCCGTCGACACCCCGGCGGCCGCGCCCGTAGCCTCCCGCCCCGTGATCTGAGCACTCCTCGCCCGACGCCGGCCCGTCCCCGAAGGAGTGCTCCCTTGTCGTCGATCACCTACGTCCTCGTCCACGGCGCGTTCGCCAACGCCTCGCACTGGGGTCCGGTCGCCCGGGCGCTCGCCCTGGAGGGCCACCGTGCCGTCGCGGTCGACCTGCCCGGGCACGGGCTCGACGCGCGCCCGACCGGCATGGCCGGGATCTCCACCGCCGACGACGTCGCGGCGGTGGTCGCCGTGGTCCACGCCGCCCGGGAGCACGGTCCGGTCGTGCTCGTCGGCCACAGCCGGGGCGGGATGACGGTCACCGCGGTCGCGAACGCGGTGCCCGAGCTGCTCGACCACGTCGTCTACGTCTCGGCGTGGTGCTGCGTGGGTGCGGGGCCGTCGACCTACCTCGCGGAGACGGGGCCCTCGGCCCTCGACGTGCTCGCCCCGAGCCTGATCACGGCCGACCCCGCCGAGGTCGGGGAGCTGCGCGTCGACCTCCACACCACCGACCCGCAGGCCCTCGACGCCCTCCAGGACGCCCTGCTCGCCGACGGCTCCCGGCCCGAGCTGCTCGCGGTCCTCGCGGCGATGGACACCCGCGAGGCGCTCGCGATCGACGAGGACGCCGTGCGCGTCGATCCCGCGGCCTGGGGTCTGCTGCCGCACACCTACGTGCGGCTCTCCCGGGACCGCGCGATGCTGCCGGCGCTGCAGGACCGCTTCGTCGCCGAGGCCGACGCCGCGCTCGCGCAGCCGTTCACGGTGGTCGACGTGCCGACCTCGCACGTCGGGATCCAGTTGTGGCCGGAGCGGCTGGTGGACGTGCTGACCGACCTGTGATCAGCCTTCCGGCGGCTCGGCCCAGCGGATCAGCGCGATCGCCGCGACGACGAGCACGCCGCCCGCGACCTGCGTCGCCGTCGGCTCCTGGGACACGAGCCACCAGGCGCCGAGCACGGCGAACAGCACCTCGCTCAGGCCGACGAACGACGCCAGCCGCGACCCGAGGCGCCCGACCGCCGCGATCCCGGTGAGGTAGGCGAGCGCCGTCGACAGCGCCGCGACCAGCACCACGCCGACCCACCACGGCGCGGTCCAGCCGGCGAGGTCGATGGGGGCGGTGTTCGCCTCGAGGGGCAGCAGGCCGACGAGGCCGACGAGCAGGACGACGGCGGTCCCCACCAGGGCGCCCCCGGCGGTGAGCACGAGCGCCGGGGGACCGTCGTCCTCGCTCGCGTCGGCCGACAGCCGGAAGTACGCCGCCAGGCACACCGCGGCGCCCAGCCCCCACAGCACACCGACGACGTCGACGTCCGCACCGCGCCCGACGTCGAGCACGAGCCCGAGGCCCAGGATCGCGAGCGCCGCGCCCAGCAGCGTGGCGGGCCGGGGACGCAGGGCCGTGCGCGCCCACGTCCAGGCGAGCAGCAGGACCGGGGCGGTGTACTCGATGAGCAGCGCGACGCCGACCGAGAGGTGCCCGACCGCGCTGAAGTAGCAGACCTGCGCCCCGGCCAGCGGGACGACGCCGTACACGACGACGGGGCGCAGGTGGCGTCGCCGCAGGTAGCGGCCCCGCGCCGCCATGACCGCCAGCGGCACCACGAGCAGGAGGGCGGCCCCGCCGAGGCGCCCGACCACGACGGCGAGCGGCGACCACCCGGTGGCCAGCAGCGCCGCCGCGAACGGTCCGGCGAGCCCGAAGGAGAAGCCCGAGAGCAGCGCGATCGCGAGCCCGGGCGCGGTGCGGGCGGGTCGCTGATCGGCTCCGGCGCCGGGGTCGCCCACGACGGATGATCAGAGCAGCCGGGGTACCTGCCGGGCAACCCATCACGGTTCGGTGATGCGTCCCCCGGGTTTCCGGTATTGGTGCCGATGGATCGCGTGCTCCTAGCGTGGGGTGCTCCCCGCGACCGAGGAGCCGCTCCATGACCGCCACGCTGGACCTCGACGACCCCGCCTTCCTCACCGGCGACCGCCACGCCGAGTACCGGGCGATCCGCGAGCAGGGTGCCGTCCTCACCGTCGGCGATCCGGAGCACCCGACGCACGTCCTCACGCGCTACGCGGACACCCACGCGGTGCTGCGCGACACGACGGCGCGGATGCAGCCGGAGGGCCAGGACGCGCCGCCGTGGATGCCCGAGGGTCCGGCGCGCCGACGGCTGCGGGCGAACATGGTGCAGACCGACCGGCCGATCCACACGCGCCTGCGCGGTGTCGTCGCGCCGCTGTTCACGGCGCGGCAGGTCGAGAAGCTCCGGGCGGCCGCGGCGGCGGAGGTCGCCGACGAGCTCGGCGCACTGACGGCCGCGGGCGGGCGGTTCGACGCGGTCACGCAGCTCGCGGCGCGGGTGCCCCGCGGCGTGCTCCGTCTGCTGATCGGCATGCCGGAGGAGGACTGGGAGCCGCTGCTCCGGACCCAGGTGGACTTCCTCATGATCTTCTCGCCGTTCCCGCTGGACGCCGGGCACCAGGCCCGCCTCGACGAGGTGTCCGGGTTCTACCTCGACTACTTCGACGGCCTGCTCGGCCGCACCACCGCGCCGACCGACCTCGTCCGGCGCCTGCTCGACGCCGAGGAGCGCGGCGAGCTGTCCCGCGACGAGGTGCTCTCGCTCATGCACACGGTGCTCGACGCCGGCTTCGAGACCACCCGCACGTCGATCTCCAACATGGTCGAGCTCTTCGCGACGGTGCCGGGGCTCTTCGACGCGGTCCGGGCCGACCTCGCCCTCGTCACCCCGATGGTCGAGGAGACGCTGCGCCTGCGCGCGCCGGTGCAGGTCGTCCCGCGCATCCTCACCGCGGAGTACGTGGCCTCGGACGGCACGACGGTCCCCGCCGGCGCGACGACGCTGTGCGGGATCGGGTCGGCGAACCTCGACGAGCGCACCTTCGACGCCCCCGAGCGGGTCGACCTGACGCGTCCGAACGCGTCCCGGCACCTGGCCTTCGGCGGCGGGCTGCACCACTGCGTCGGCGCCCCGCTCGCGCGGATCCAGCTCCAGGAGACCGTGACCGGGCTGGCGCGCCACGTCACGCGCCTCGAGCCGGACGGCCCGTCGGACCGCTACCCGTCGCTGATGTTCCCGTCGCTCGCGACCCTGCCGGTGCGCGTCGGCTCCTGACGCTTGCTCGCCGCGACGTCGCGCAGCGCCGCGACCGCCGCGCGCTGCAGCGGCGAGAACCAGCTGGTGTCGCGCGAGAACAGGCCGATCCCCTCGGCGAGCCGCGCGTCCCGGATGCGGACGGCGCGCAGCCGCCCGGACGCGACGTCGTCGGCGACGCAGTACCAGGGCGCGAAGCACACCCAGTCGTTCGCGGCGACGGCCGCCTTGAGGGCCTCCGCGTGCCCGAGGCGGATGACGTAGGACGGCGCCGGCAGGCCCTGGGCCCGCAGCTGGGCGTCGAGCACGCGCTCGATCGCGACGCCCGCCGGCACCCCGACGATCGGCAGCGCGAGCGTGTCGGCGAGGTCGATCTCGTCGCCGGCCGGCGGCCCGCCGGGGGCGGCGCAGAGCAGGATCTCCTCGTCCCAGAGCTTCTCGGCCTGGACGCCCGCCGGGGGGACGTCGTCGTACCAGGTGGTGACGGCGAAGTCGACCTCGCCGATCTCGACCCGGCGCATCGCGACGGCCGGCTCGCTGATGGAGATCGTGATGTCGGCGCCCGCGCGCTCGCGGCGCAGGTCGGTCATCAGCGGGGGCAGCAGGTAGGTGCCGATCGCCATGCTCGTGGCGACCGAGAGCGACCCCGCCGCGCCGGCGTTGAGGTCCTCGATGTCGCGCTGCACCTGCGCGCCGCTGGCCAGGACCTCCTTCGCCCACGCGTAGAAGCGCGAGCCCGCCTCGGTGAGCGCGATCCGGCGGCCCTCGCGGACGAACAGCGGTGCCTTCACCGCCTTCTCCAGCGTCCGCAGCTGCGCCGACACCCACGGCTGCGCGACCTGGAGCCGCTCGGCCGCCCGGGTCACGCCGCCCTCGTCGACCACTGCGCAGAACGTCTCGAGGCGCCGCAGCTGGGACGACAGACTCATACGAGAAAGCTTATCGGAAGGTCGTACTACTCGTCATGGTGCTATGTGTTCCGCGTCTCTAGCGTCGAGAAGCACACCACCACGGACGAGGAGGTCTGCGATGAATCCGCTGCTCAGCGGCAATACGCTCAAGCTCGGACTGTTCTGCACCAACGGTTCCGGGGCATCGCAGACGCTGGTGCCCGAGGCGCACGAGATGGACTGGGACCTCTCGCTGCGCACCGCCCGGGCCGCCGACCGCGCAGGCCTCGAGGCCGTCGTGCCGTTCGCCCGCTGGAAGGGCTATCCCGAGGGCCGCCCGGAGCACCGGTCGGGGCGGGTCATGGAGCCGTTCACCTGGGCGGCCGGCATCGCCGCGGCCACCGAGAACATCGGCGTCTTCGCCACCTCGCACGCGCCGACCATGCACCCGATCGTCGCCGCGAAGCAGGCGGCCACGGTCGACCACATCTCCGGCGGACGGTTCGCGCTCAACGTGGTGGGCGGCTGGAACCGGCCGGAGCTGGAGATGTTCGGCGCGCCGATGCGCGAGCACGACGAGCGCTACGACCACCTCGCCGAGTGGCTCGAGGTGATCCGGAGGCTCTGGGCCGAGACCGAGGAGTTCGACGTCCACGGCCGGTTCTTCGACGTCGTCGGCGGCGTCTCCCAGCCCAAGCCGGTGCAGCCCACCATCCCGATCATGAACGCGGGCGGGTCGCCGCGGGGCATGCGGTTCGCCGCAGAGCACGCCGACCTGTGCTTCGTCATCGTGGCGTCCGAGGACGAGCACGCGATCCGCGCCCAGGTCGAGGGCTACCAGCAGATGGCGCGCGAGGAGTTCGGCCGCGAGGTGCGGCTCTGGACCCACACGGTCGTCGTGCAGCGGGACACGCAGGCCGAGGCCGAGGCCTACCTGCGCCGGTTCTCCCAGGAGTACGAGGACGTCGAGAGCGTCGACGCCTGGATGCGGCTGCAGGGCGCGAACACCCAGCTCATGCCGCCCGAGGTCATGACGGCCATGCGCCAGCGCTTCGCGGCGGGCGCCGGCGGGTTCCCGCTGGTCGGGACCGCGGAGACGATCGCGGAGCGCCTCGAGATGCTCAGCGCCGCCGGCATCGAGGGCGCGCTGCTGACCTGGGTCGACTACGACGCGGGCCTCGCCGACTTCACCCGCGACGTGCTGCCCCGTCTCGAGCGGGCCGGGCTGCGGACGCCGGTCGGGTCGCCCGCCGCGACGCGGGAGCCGGTGGCCGCGGGATGAGGATCGCGCGCTTCCGCACCGCGACCGGCGGCGGCTTCGGCGTCGTCCTGGGCGACCACGTCGCCCGGCTCGACCACCGCGTCCCCTCGTTCGCCGACCTGCTCACCGACCCCGTGACCCCGACGCCCGACGACCCGCGGGTCCCCGTCGCCGACGTCGCCTGGGAGCCCCCGATCGGCGACCACCCGAAGGTCGTCTGCGTCGGCTTCAACTACGCCGCCCACGCGGCCGAGTCGTCCCGGGCGCCCGACGAGCAGCCCCGCCCCACCCTGTTCGCGCGCTTCGGCGACTCCTTCGTCGGCGCCGGCACCCCCGTCGTCCGGCCCGCGGGCGAGGACTCGCTGGACTGGGAGGGCGAGGCGGCGCTGGTCGTCGGCCGCGCCGGCCGCCGCATCCCCGCCGCCGAGGCCTGGTCGCACGTCGCCGGCGTCACCTGCGTCGCGGAGAACAGCGTCCGCGACTGGCAGCTCCACTCCACCCAGGCCACCGCCGGCAAGAACTGGCACCGGTCGGGCGCCGTCGGTCCGTGGCTGACCACGACCGACGAGGTCGGCGGCGGCCCGCTGCGCGTCACGACCCGGCTCAACGGCGCGGTGGTCCAGGACGACACGACCGACCGGCTGACCTTCTCGTTCGCCGAGCTCGTCGCCTACGTCAGCACCTTCACCCCGCTGCGCCCCGGCGACCTCATCGCCACCGGGACCCCCAAAGGCATCGGGCTGCGCCAGGAGCCGCCCCGGTTCCTGCGTCCCGGCGACGAGCTGGAGGTCGAGGTCTCGGGCGTCGGGGTCCTGCGCCACGGCGTCGTCGACGAGGTCCCGGCGTTCGCAGAGGCGGCGGTATGAGGTCCTGGACCGAGGACGACGTCCGCGCGGGGCTCACCGTGCCCGCGGTGATCGACGCCCTGGAGCGCGTGCTCGCCCACGAGGCCGACGGCACGGCGTGGAACATCGACAAGACCATGAGCACCTGGCCGGCCGAGGGCGGCCGGGGCAGCGCGCACGCCCTGGGCGCGGTGGACCTCACCGCCGACTTGACGATCTTCAAGACCTGGGTGAACACCCCGGCCGGGGCGAGCGCGCTGATGACGGTGTTCGCCGCCGCCGACGGCGCGACCCTCGGCGTCGCCGAGGCCGGTGCCGCCGGTGCGCTGCGCACGGCGGGCATCTCCGGCGTCGCGACGCGCCTGCTCGCCGATCCGGCCGCCGACGAGCTCGCGGTGCTCGGCGCCGGACGCCAGGCGCTGCGCCAGGTCGAGGCCGTCGCGGCGGTGCGCCCGCTGCGCCGGGTCCGGCTGTGGAACCGCACGGCGGCCGGCGCCGAAGCGCTGGCGACGAGGGTCCGCGACGAGCTGGGCCTGCGCGCCGACGTCGCGGCGACCGTCGAGGACGCGACGCGCCACGCCCCGGTCGTCACCGCGATCACCCGGGCCGACGAGCCGTTCCTGTCGCTGGCGCACCTCGCCGACGGCGCGCACCTCAACGCCGTCGGGGCGATCCTGCCGACGCACGCGGAGCTCGCCCCGGACGTGCTCGCCGGGTCCGCGCTCACCGTCGTCGACAGCGAGCCGAACGCGCGGCGGGGGTCCCGGGAGCTGCGGGAACGGGACGACTGGGGGAGCGTCCGCACGCTCGCCGAGGTCGTCGCGGGCAAGGTCACGCGCCCCGCGACGCCCCGCCTGACCGTGTTCAAGGGCATGGGCATGGGCCTGTCCGACCTGGCCGTGGCCGGGCTGCTCACCGGGGGGCGCTCGTGAAGTTCCGCAGCGACCCCGCCCGCATCCGCGGCTCGATCGCCCCGGTGATCACCCCGTTCGCCGCCGATGGCGCGCTCGACCTCGCGTCCCTGCGCGGCCTGGTCCGCTGGCAGCTCGACGCCGGGGCGCACGGCGTCTCGATCGGCGGGTCGACGGGGGAGCCGTCGGCGCAGACGGCGGCCGAGCGGATCGCCGCGATCCGCGCGGTGGCCGCCGAGGTCGACGACGACGTGCCGTTCCTGCCCGGCACCGGCTCAGCGAAGCTCGACGAGACGCTGGAGATCACGGCGGCCGCGCGGGACGCGGGCGCCGACGCCGCGCTCGTGATCACGCCGTACTACGCGCGGCCCACGCAGGAGGCCCTGTACCGCTGGTTCGCCACGGTCGCCGGCGAGTTCCCGGACCTGCCGATCGTGCTCTACAACGTGCCGTCCCGGACGGCGGTCGACGTGGCCCCGGAGACCGTGGCCCGGCTGTTCCGCGACTGCGACAACGTCGTCGGGGTCAAGGAGACGACCAAGGACTTCGAGCACTTCTCCCGCGTGCTGCACCTCTGCGGGCGCGAGCTGATGGTCTGGTCGGGCATCGAGCTGCTCGGGTTGCCGCTGCTCGCGCTAGGTGGCGCCGGGTTCATCTCGGCGGTCAGCAACCTCGCCCCGGGCGCCGTCGCGCGGATGTACGCGGCGTGGGAGGCCGGCGACCACGAGACCGCCCGCGACCTGCACTACGGCCTGCACCCGCTGGTCGACCTGCTGTTCGTCGAGACCAACCCGGCCCCGGCGAAGTCGGTGCTGGCCCGGCAGGGCCGGATCGCGTCCGACCACGTGCGCCCGCCCCTGATCCCCCTCACCGCCGAGGCCCGCCCGCGGGTCGACGCGCTGCTCGCGCAGGGCGCCGCCCTGCTCGAGTCGCCCTGACGCGAGAGAAGACCGCCATGTCCGCACCGCACCGACCCCGCCGGGTGGCTCTCGCCGGCCTGATCGGGACCACCATCGAGTGGTACGACTTCTTCATCTACGGCACCGCGGCCGCGCTGGTGTTCGCGCCGCAGTTCTTCCCGCAGGTCTCCCCGGTCGCCGGGACCCTCGCGGCGCTGTCGACCTACGCGATCGGCTTCGTCGCCCGGCCCGTCGGCGGCGCGGTGATGGGCCACTACGGCGACCGGCTCGGCCGGCGCCGGATGCTCGTCGCGTCCCTGCTGATCATGGGCGTCGGCACCCTGCTCATCGGGCTCCTGCCGACCTACGCCGCCATCGGCGTCGCGGCCCCGGTGCTGCTCGTGCTCCTGCGGTTCGTCCAGGGCATCGGGGTCGGCGGGGAGTGGGGCGGCGCCACCCTCCTCGCCCTCGAGCACGCCCCGCCCCGCAAGCGCACGCTCTACAGCTCGCTGCCGCAGGTCGGCCTGCCGCTGGGTGTGGTGCTGGCGAGCCTGGTGTTCCTCGCCGTCCGGCTCGCGATGGACGAGGCGGCCTTCGCGGCGTGGGGCTGGCGCGTCCCGTTCCTGCTCAGCGCCCTGCTCGTCGTGTTCGGGCTGGTGCTGCGGCTGCGCCTCGACGAGAGCCCCGAGTTCGAGCGGGTCCGCGCGACCGCGGAGGTCCGGCGCGCCCCCCTCGCCGACGTGCTCCGCGCCCCGCGCGTGCTCGTCCCGGCCGCCGGGCTCAACGTGCTCGTCTCCGGGCTCGCCAACATCCTGCTCGTCTTCACCCTCGCCTACGTCGCGGTGCGCCAGCTGGTCGGCGCGCAGACGATGCTGGCGGTCACCGTCGTCACGGCGCTGGTCTGGGCGGGCGTGATCCCGCTGGCCGCGGTGTGGGCCGAACGCCGCGGGCGGCGCGAGGTGATCCTCGTCGGCGTCCTCGCGCTGACGGCCTGGGCGTTCCCGTACTTCTGGCTGATCGACACCGGCACGGTGCTCGGCACGCTCGCGGCCTGCGTGGTCGCCGGCGCCGGGTTCGCCGTGGCGTCCGGCCCGTACGGGGCCTATCTCGCCGACGCCTTCCCGACGGCCGTGCGCTACAGCGGTTCGTCGGTCGCCTACGCGCTCGGCAGCGTCCTCGGCGGCGCGCTCGCCCCGATCGCCGCGACCGTCCTGTTCGCCGCGACCGGCACCGGCACGGCGATCTCCGCCTACGTGGTCGTCCTGGGGCTGATCAGCCTCGTCGCGACCCTCACCCTCCGCAGCCCTCACCTCGCGCCGGCTCCCGCCGACGCGCCTCTCGAGAGGAAGCCCGCATGAGCCTCACCGACATCCCGACCGCCGCGCCCCTCGTCGACGTCAGCGGCGCGGCCGCCTCGACGCCGCGGCCGTGGACGCCGCTCAAGGTCTCCCGCGCCGAGATCGAGGCCGAGATCGAGCGCCTCGCCGCCGCCCCCCGCCCGGCCAACGGGCGGCGCGGCAGCCGGATCGTGCACCCGTCCGCGACGGCCCCGGGCCTCGGGCTCGCGCCCGGTGTGGCGGTGACGATCGAGGTCCTCAACCCGGGCGAGGAGACCACGCCGCTGCGGGAGAACGCGCACCGCGTGGAGATCGGCATCCTGGGCAGCGGCCGCATCGAGGTGGCTGACTCCCACGTCGACCTCGCGCACCTCGACGTCGCGAACCTGCCCTCGATGCAGCCGTTCCGGTTCCGCAACGACACCGGCGAGGTCTGGGCGCGCCTGAGCTACTCCAACGCCCCGCTGCTCGAGAAGCTCGGCGTGCACTACGCCGAGGACCTGCCGCTGACCTGGGCGCCGTCGCCGGCGCACGCCCCGGCCCCGGCGACGCAGGACAGCGAGAAGGTCGCCTACACCCGCGCGACCGCGCCCGACATCGCGATCGGGGACCGGGGCGCCCGCCTGCGCGGGTACGAGTTCCTCGTCGACGTCGAGGTCGTCGAGTCCCGGCCCCTGCACTGGCCGTGGGCCGAGGTCTCGTCGCACCTGTCGAGCGAGGTGGGCGACGGCAAGCGCACGATCATGGCGCTGTACAACCCGGCGACCCAGCGGCGCCAGGGCGCCACGCACAGCTTCTTCGTCACCGCGACCGCGATGCCCGCGGGCCGCCCGCCGCGCCGGCGTGGCCCGGGCCACCGGCACTCCTCGGTGGCGATCAACTATCACTTCGCCGGCTCCGGGGTCAGCACCGTCGACGGTGTCGACATCGCCTGGGAGGCCGGCGACCTGCTGCTCTCGGCGCCCGGCTGGCTCGAGCACGCGCACTACGAGGGTCCCGACGGCCTCGCCGTCTACACCGTCCAGGACCACCCGCTGCACATCGGCATGGAGTCGCTGGTGTGGCAGGAGAAGATGGACGGGCCGGTGCTGGCGCTGGGCTCCGAGGCGGGCCAGACCGGGTTCGTCGGGCCGCGCGAGGCCGGCGAGTGACCGAGGTCGATCTCGACCCCTACGACCCGGACCTCACCGAACCGGGAGTCTGGGACGTGTACGCCGCGGCGCGCGCGGCCGGGCCGGTCGCGCGGTCCGCACGCCGCGGCGGGTTCTGGGTGCTCACCGGCTACGACGACGTCCGCGCGGCCCTGCGCGACACGGCGACGTTCTCGTCGGCGTCGGGCCACCGCATCCCGACCGACGGCACCCAGCGGTCGATCCCCATCGACTTCGACCCGCCGCTGCACACCGCGTACCGGCGGCTGATGGGCCCGGCGCTCTCGACGGCGCGGGTGCGGGCGCTGCGGCCGTTCCTCGAGCGCACGATCGCCGACCTCGTGGGGCGGTTCGCCGCCCGCGGGGGCGGCGACTTCGTCCGCGAGGTGGCGCTGCCGCTGCCGCTGGCGGTGCTCACCGAGCTCGTCGGGTTCGCGCCGGAGACCGTCGAGCGGTTCCGCGAGGTCACCGAGCAGATGTGGTCGGGGCTGACCGCCGACGGCGACGAGGTCGACTTCGCGGGCGCGGCGCGGCGGGTCTCGGAGCTCATGGCCTCCGAGCTCGCCGCCCACCGCGAGCACGCTGCCGACGACTTCGTGACGACGCTGCTCACCGCCGAGATCGACGGCCGTCCCCTGGGCGAGGACGAGCGGATCAGCATCCTCGCGACCTTCGCGGTGGCGGGGCACGAGACGACGATGAACGCGGCGAGCACGCTGGTGGCCCTGCTGCTCGAGGACCCGGCGCGCCAGGAACGGCTGCGCGCCGACCCGTCGCGGGCGAAGGGCTTCGTCGAGGAGATGCTGCGCCACCGCAGCCCCGCCCAGAACTTCGCGCGGCGCGCCACCTGCCCGGTGAGCGTCGGCGGGCAGCTCGTCGAGGAGGGCGACGCGGTGCTGCTGTCGTTCGCGGCGGCCAACCGGGACCCGGCGCGCTTCGCCGATCCCGAGCGCTTCGACCCCGACCGCGACGTCCGCGGCCACCTCGGGTTCGGCTGGGGCATCCACGCGTGCCCGGGTGCCGCGCTCGCGCGCACCGAGCTGACGATCCTGCTCACCACCCTGTGCGCCCACCCGCGCCTGCACCTGTCCGACGAGGTCCGCTGGAGCGGTCTGCAGGGCGGCAACCACCTGGGTCCGACGGCGCTGCCGGTGCGCTTCGAGGAGTGACCGGGCCGGGGGCGAGGATGCCCCCCATGACGACGGCGGCGGTGACGGCGCTGGTCCTCGACCTCGCCGGGACGTTCGCGTTCGCGCTCAACGGCGCGCTCACGGCGGTCCGGGCGGCGCGGCTCGACATCGTCGGCGTGATCACCCTCGGGATGATCACCGCGCTGGGTGGCGGCATCGTGCGCGACGTCCTGCTCGGCGCCCTGCCGCCGGCGACGTTCAACGACTGGCGCTACCTCGCCGTCGCCGCCGTCGGGGGCCTGGTCGCCTTCGCCCTGAGCCGCCAGCTCGAGCGGCTGGCGACGCCCATCGAGATCTTCGACGCCCTCGGGCTGAGCCTGTTCGCGGTGACCGGCGCGGCCAAGGCGATGGCGCTGGGCGCGGGCGCGGGGCAGGCGATCCTGCTCGGCGCGATCACCGCGGTCGGCGGCGGCACGATCCGCGACGTCCTCGTGCGCCGCGTCCCGACGGTGCTGAGCAGCGAGCTCTACGCGATCCCGGCGCTGCTCGGGGCCGCGGTCGTCGTGGTCGGCACGCGGACGGGCTTCGGCGCCCTGCTGCCGGCGCTGGCGGGCGCGGCGGTGTGCCTGCTCGTCCGCCTGCTCGGGCTGCGCTTCCGCCTCGACGCGCCGCACCCGCCGGGACGTCCCGACACTCCGTGATCGTCACGCATCACCCGGTCGGCGGGTGCAGCGATCGGCATGAACCGTCGACGGAAGGGGGACGGGCCACCGCCCGTCGCGGAGGGAGGGACGTTCCCATGAGCTCGAACCCGGCAGGTCGCGGGCGCCACCGGCTCGTCGTCGCGCGCGGCGCGGTCCGGCGCCACCCGGGACGTGCGGCGTCCGTCCTGGGCGCGGTGGTCGTCGCCGCGGGGACCGCCCTGGCCGTGCCCGCCCTGGCGGCACCGGCGCAGAACACCCAGAACGTCGAGGAGAGCCCCGCGGCGCAGGCCGCGCACGCGGAGGCGCAGGTTCCCGGGACGCCCTGCTCGGTGTCGGCGCGCGCCTGCGTCGACCTCGAGTCGCAGCGCGCCTGGCTGATCCGCGACGGCAAGGTCACGCGGGGCCCGATGACCATCGCCTCGGGCGGCGAGGGCCGCGCCACGCCGGTGGGCCACTCGCTGCGGGTCTACCGCAAGGAGGTCGACCACGTCTCCGGGGAGTCGAAGACCCGAGACGGCCGGCCCGCGCCGATGCCGTACTCGGTGTTCTTCGCCGACGGCGGGATCGCCTTCCACAGCGGCGACCCCTCCCGCTCTTCGGCCGGCTGCATCCGCATGGAGACCGACGACGCCCGGGCCACGTTCTCCGACCTCGAGGTCGGCGACAAGGTGCAGGTCGTCAACGCGTCGCAGGAGCAGGCCGCACGCGGCGGCGCCCGCCAGTAGCGACACGCGTGCCCGGCGGGGGAGTCCCGCCGGGCACGGTGTGGCAGACGGTCGGTCAGCCCTCGCGCGGGATGTTCGCGCACTGCTGGCCGGCGTTGATGCAGTCCGCGCCCCGCTGCGACTGCGCCTCGGTGGCGAGGTTCTCGTAGTCGGAGTGGTCGGTGCGCGGGTCGTGCTGCTCGTTCGGGAAGCTGTCGATCGAGAACGAGCGGCCGTCGGGCTGGTCGTAGGTCAGCGTGATCCGCAGCGCGGGCACGGGGACCTCGTCGCGCTCGCAGTTGCCCTGCGCGTCCGGGAACGTCATGTGCGAGCGCAGGTCCTCGGTCTCGAGGTTCTCGCCGTCCCAGCAGCTCGGGTAGTCGAGGAAGCGCACGAGCTGCGAGCCCGGGCCGCAGATCGGGTACCGGTCGGTGACCCGGTCCTCCTGCCCGGTGCAGGTGTACTTCGCGTTGACGTTCTTCTGGTCCTGGGCGCCGGCCTTCGCGTTGCCCATGATGATCATCAGGTGCGCCGGCATCGGCTCGACCTCGCGGTCGCCGTGCCCGCGGAACGACAGCTGCGCCGAGCGCGGCTCCAGGATCGCCCCGACGTTGCCGTCGCGGCCGCCGCCGTCGGCGTCCGCGTCGGGGCCGGTGCCGTTCAGGTCGCGGACGACCGGCCAGAAGAACGTCGACTGGTCGCCGTTGACGCAGCTCGTGGCGCCCTGCTCCAGGGAGCGCTCGTCCGAGTCCGCGTCGGTGGTGCGGTTGCCGACGTAGTCGTGGACGTGCTGCGCGCCGTTCCGCTTGCCCGGGGCGGCCATGTAGTTGTCGGAGTTGTTGTGGTCGCTCACGCCGCAGTCGACGGTGTACGACCCGCGGCTGAACACGCCGCCCTCGCCGATGTTGCCGCTCGGCTCGACGTCGGCGATGTCGACGTAGTCCTCCGGACCGGCCGGGGCGGCCTCGGCGCGACCGGGGAACGGGTCGGCGGCCGCGGCGTTCGGCGCGCTCTGGACCTCGCCGACGTCCTCGGCCGGACGCTGACGGTCCACGCGGTCGCTCCGGCCGTCGTCCTGGCCGTTCTCCCGGCCGTTCTCCTGACCGTTCTCCTGGCCGTCGTCCTGACGGGCCTGGTCGGCGTCGGCGTCGGCGTTCTCGCCGTCGTCGGCCTGCTGGTCGTCCTGCTGCTCGTCCCGGTCCTGCTCGCGCCGGTCGTCCTGCCCGTCGCCCTGGCGGCCGTCCTCGGTGCCCGAGCCGTCCTCGGTGCCCGAGCCGTCCTCGGTGCCCGAGCCTTCCTCGTCCGACGCGTCCTGGCCGGAGCCCTGGTCGCCGCCCTCGCCGTCGCCCCCGGAGTCGCCGCTCGAGTCGTCGCCGCCGGAGTCGCCGCTCGAGTCGCCGCCGCCGTCGTCGTCACCCGAGCCGTCGTCCGACGACCCGCCCGTCAGGGAGCTGAGGATGCCGCCGCCGTCGCCCGCCTCGTCGGAGGCGGCGGCGTTGCCGGCCACCATGACGACGCCGAGCGTCACGAGCAGGGCCGCCACGGCCGCGATCAGGCGTGTCGGCAGGCTGGAGCGGTGTCGGCCGCGTCGGGGCACGGGGAACCTCCTGACGGTGCCCGCGGCGCCGGGGACGGGGGAGCTCGTCCGGGGGCCGACGCCGGGGCAGGGGTGTCCTGCGGTGGAGTCGGCGGAGCGCAGGCGGCGGGATGACGAGGGGGAGCGTCGCCGCCCGGCTCCGACGGGAGATCACGCTAGGGACACGACGGTCCGGTGATCGCTTGTCTGAGAGCGCCCGAGCGGCGGCGCCGCCCACCGGCGTGCCCGTCGCGCCGAACAACGCCCCGTCTGCGCCGGATGTCGCAATCGGGCGTCCGAGTGCCGTTCAGGTCTCTCAGGTCCGCGGTGTCGGGGTCCTCAGCGTCCGCAGGGCGAGCGCGGCGAGCACCGTGAGGACGAGGAACCCGCCGGCCAGCGCGAGGAAGATCCAGGAGCCGGTGAGCACGAACACCACGAGCCAGGCGACCGCGAAGGCGGACGTCGTCCAGACCTGGAAGACGTACCGGCGGCGTTCGTCGGGCCGCACCCGGCGGGAGAGCCCGGACCCGCCCTCGGCGTCACGCCGTGCCGCGGCGGACAGGGCCCGGCGGCGGGCGTCGGCGGCCGGGTCGCGCTGGCGGTCGTCCACGCCCGCACGGTACCGCCGGGGGCCCTGTCGCCTCGTTCCAACGGTCGTTAGCGTGTTGGCATGAGCGAGGACCAGTGCGACCTCCTGTGCCTCGACCTCCCGCACGCCGAGGACATCCGGACCTCGCTGCCCGACCTCGAGGTGCTGACGGCGCGGGCGGCGCTCGGCCGGGCGCTCGCCGACCCGACACGCCTCGCGGTCGCCGCGGCGCTGCTGGCCGGCGACGAGCTGTGCGTCTGCGACATGGCGTGGGTGGTCGGGCACGCGCAGAACCTCGCGTCGCACCACCTCCGCCAGCTCCGGGCGGCGGGCCTCGTGACCTCACGGCGCGACGGCAAGCTCGTCATGTACCGGCTCACGCCGGTCGGGCGGGAGCTGGTCCGCGCGGTCCTCGGACCTGCGGTGGTGTGACCGTGAGCGATGCCTGCTGCGGTCCCGAGGAGACGCCGGCCCCGAGCGGGCGCGGGTGGTGGCGGGTCCGCGAGCTGCAGTACGCGGCGGCCGCGGCGGTGCTGCTGGGCGCGGGGTGGGCGCTGCCCGATCCCGTCGGCGCCGGAGTGCAGCTGCTCGCCGCGGTGGTCGGCGCGCGGAGCTTCGTGCCCGGCGCGATGCGGGGCCTGCTCCGCGGGCGCCTGGGCGTCGGCCTGCTGATGACCATCGCGGCGGTCGGCGCCGTGGCCCTGGGGCGCTTCGAGGAGGCCGCGCTGCTCGGGGTGCTGTTCTCGACGGCCGAGGGGCTCGAGCACCACGCGGTGGACCGCACGCGGCGGGGTCTGCGGGCCCTGCTGTCGCTCGTCCCGCGCACGGCCTCGGTGCTCCGGGACGGCGGGGAGGCGCAGGTCGCGCCGGAGGAGCTCGTCGTCGGCGACCGCCTGCTCCTGCGCCCCGGCGAGCGCGCGGCGACCGACGCCGAGCTGGCCGGAGGCACCACGGTGCTCGACGTCTCGGCGATCACCGGCGAGTCGGTGCCGGTCGAGGTGGCCGCCGGCGACGGCGTCCCGGCCGGCGCGATCAACGCCGGCAGCGCGGTGGAGCTGGTCGTCACGACACGGGCCGTCGACTCGTCGCTCGCGCGGATCGTGCACATGGTCGAGCAGGCCCAGGAGCGCCGGGGCGCCGGTCAGCGCCTCGCCGACCGCATCGCGCGGCCGCTGGTGCCGGCGATCCTGGTGCTCGCGGTGCTGGTGGCCGGGCTCGGGCTGGTGCTCGGGGACCCGCTGCGCTGGATCGAGCGGGCTCTCGTGGTGCTGGTGGCGGCGTCGCCGTGCGCGCTCGCGATCGCGGTGCCGCTCACCGTCGTGGCCGCCGTCGGCGCCGCGAGCCGCCACGGCGTGCTGATCAAGGGTGGCGCGGCGCTGGAGGAGCTCGGCCGGGTCGACACCGTCGCGCTGGACAAGACCGGGACGCTGACGCGCCACGCGCCCCGTGTCGTCGACGTCGTGGTGGCGTCCGGGACGCGGGCCGAGGTGGTCGCGCTCGCCGCCGCCCTGGAGCGGCGCAGCGAGCACCCGCTGGCGCCGGCGATCGTCGCGGCCGCCGACGGTCTCGACGTGCCCGGGGCCGCCGACGTCGAGACGGTGCCGGGGCACGGGCTGACCGGGAGGGTCGACGGCGCGCCGATACGTCTCGGTCGGCCCGGCTGGGTCGCGCCGGGCGACCTGCCCGTCGCGGCGCTCGAGGAGGCCGGCGCGACGGTCGTCGTCCTCGAACGGTCCGGCGTGGTGCTCGGGGCGCTGGCCGTCCGCGACGACCTGCGCCCCGAGGCGCCGGAGGCGACAGCCGCGCTGCACGCCCTCGGGCTGCGGACGGTGATGCTGACCGGCGACAACGCCCGCACCGCCCGGGCCCTCGCCGGCGAGGCCGGGATCGGCGAGGTCCACGCCGGCCTGCTGCCCGAGGACAAGGCCGCGCGGGTCGCGGGCCCGGGCGCCGTCGCGATGGTCGGCGACGGCATCAACGACGCCCCGGCCCTGGCGACCGCGCGGGTCGGTGTCGCGATGGGCGCGATGGGCACCGACGTCGCGCTCGAGACCGCCGACGTCGCGCTCATGGGCGACGACCTGCGCCACCTCCCGCAGACGTTCACCCACGCCCGGCGCGCGCGGCGGATCATGCTGCAGAACATCGGCCTGTCGCTCGCGATCATCGTGGTGCTCATCCCGCTCGCCGCGCTCGGTGTGCTCGGGCTGGCGGCGGTGGTGTTCGTGCACGAGCTCGCCGAGGTCCTCGTCATCGGCAACGCCCTGCGCGGGGCACGGATCGCGGCGCTGCCGGAGGCGCCGCCGCCCCCGCCGTCCTCGGCGCCCGGTCTCGCCCTGGCGCCGGTCGCGACGGGGGAGGGCGACGGCTGCTGCGAGCACTGCTGAGCGGCTACTCCGGGTCCAGCCGCAGCGTCGTGGCCGCGGCCTCGTCGCCCACCATGCGGTCCACGGAGCCGGCGCCGTACCGGCCGTACTTGGCGCGGTAGGCGTCGTCGACGATCTCCCGGGACGTGGTGCCGAGATCGTCCACGGTGACGTCCGCGTCGACGCTCGGAACGTGCACGCGGGCCCGGCGGGACGCGAGGACGCGGCCGAACCAGCCGGTCCCACGCCGGTACCAGGTCCGCACGTAGACGTGATCGTCGGCGGTGACGACCCAGATCGGCGTCGGGCGTCGCAGGGTGCCGTCGGGCCGTCGGACGGCGATCTCCAGTTCGTCGGCGGCGGCGATGCGTTCCAGTGTCTGCGGGGTCCAGCTCATGGGCGCGACGCTAGGACCTCGACAGAACTCGAGGTCCAGTCGCCGGCGGCAAGATCCGGATTCCTGGCGCGAATGTCTCGCGGAGCGGAGCGTTCGCTCCGGTAACCCGGATCTTGCCGCCCGGCGGGGCCCCGAATCGACCGCGTGGAGATACGGACACTCAACGTCTGCGGCGCCACGCCGCTGACACGCCAGGCGAGCGTGTGGCATCGCGGACGTCCGGTGTCAGCGGTGGCCCACCGCTGACAGTCCGGGTCAGGCGAGCAGGCGGCCGCCGAGGTGTTCGGCGAAGTGCGCCTCGATCGCGCGGTACAGGCGGAACTGGTTCTCGGGGTTCGCGAAGCCGTGGCCCTCGTCCTCGGCCATCAGGTACTCCACCGGCACGCCGCGCCCGCGCAGGGACGCGACGATGTTGTCGGACTCCGCCTGCACGACGCGGACGTCGTTGGCGCCCTGGGCGACGAGCAGCGGGGTGCGGATCCGGTCGACCATGGTGATCGGCGAGCGGGCCAGCATGTCCGCCTCCTGCTCCGGGATCGCCGGGTCGCCGACGTAGCCGTACCAGCTGTTGACCTGGAACGGGCGGACGAACTCGGGCAGCGTGCGCATGAAGTTCGCCAGGTTCGAGATGCCGACGTAGTCGACGGCGGCGGCGAAGAAGTCGGGCGTCACGGTGACCCCGACCAGCGAGGCGTAACCGCCGTAGGAGCCGCCGTAGATGCCGATGCGGTCGGGGTCGGCGAAGCCCTCGCCCACGGCCCACCGCGCGGCGTCGATGAGGTCGTCGTGCATGGCGCCGGCGAGCTCGCCGATCGCGGCGGTGAGGTGGCGCCGGCCGTAGCCGGTCGAGCCGCGGAAGTTGACGTGCAGGACGGCGTAGCCGCGGTTGGCCAGGAACTGCGCCTCCGGGTCGTAGCCCCAGGAGTCGTGGGCCCACGGCCCGCCGTGCACCACCAGCACCAGCGGCAGCGCCGACGGCGGCTCGCCCACCGGCAGCGTCAGGTACGCGTGCAGCGGCAGCCCGTCCCGCGCGGCGAACCGCACCGGGGTCACCGGCGCCAGCTCGGCGGGATCGAGGTGGGTGAACGCGCGGAACAGCAGCCGGCTCTCGCCGGTCGTGCGGTCGACCAGCCAGGTCACGCCCGGCTCGCGGTCGTGCACGAAGCTCGCGATCCAGTACCGCTCGGCCTCGTCCGACGACAGCCCGTGCAGCACGCCCTCGGACAGCGGGGCGACCGCGTCGAACACGTCGGCGTAGGCCGGGTCGACGACCTCGATGCGCGGCCGGTCGCCGACGAAGCGGGCCGCGATCACCTCGCGGGTGCGGGCGCTGGTGAACACCGCCGCCGGGAGCAGCGGGGAGAGCAGCCCCATCGTGTCGACGTCCTGCCCCTCGACGGCGGCGACGACGCTCTCCTCGCCCGTCTCCCGGTCGATGCGCACCAGCCGCAGGTCGTCGGCGTCCTGGTACAGCCCGAGCAGCAGCCCCGACCCGTCCGGCGTGGCCATCTGCGGGTTCACGCCCAGCGGGTGCTCCGGGCCGCCGACGCGGCGCAGCAGGCGCGTCTCGAGGGTCCCGGGATCGACCGCGGAGAACTCGTAGGTGCCGTCCTGCGTGAGCTCCGTCAGGAACGCGGGCCGGCCCTCGGCGTCGACCAGGTAGCTCGCGCCCAGCGCGGGCTGCTCGTGGTGCAGGGTCGTCGCCCCCGTGGCGAGCTCGATCCGGAACGCGTCGAAGTGCATCGGCCGCCGGTTCATCCACACCAGCACGTGCCCGGGGTCCGACGGCAGCGTCTGGGTCCCGGCGACGCGGGATCCGGGCGGCAGCGGTGTGAGGTCCACCGCCGGCTCGGGGTCATCCCCACCCACCCCGGTCAGGTCGACGCGGAAGAGGTGCCAGTCCTCGTTGCCGTCGGTGTCCTGCTCGTAGAGCAGCCAGCGCGGGTCCTCGGTCCAGGAGTAGTTCTTGATGCCGCGGCGCGCGTCGCGGGTGACGCAGACGGCCTGCTCGTGGTCCTCGTCGATGCCGCGGATCCACACCTGCGTCCGGCCGTACCGCGGGGCCAGGTAGGCGAGGCGGGTGCCGTCGGGCGAGACCGTCGCGTGGGCGAACTCGGGGTCGGCGAAGAACTCCTCGACGTCGCGGAGCCGGGGGCGGCTGCTGGTGCTGGTCGGGCCTGCCGTCTGCGTCATGGGGCCAGGTGACGGTGTGCCGTCACGGCATGCTCAAGCGGCTGTGGCGCGGCTCTCAGCCCTGGGCGTCGCGCAGCGTCAGGACCACCCGCATGACCCGCTCGACGGCCGCGTCGAACAGCGACCCGCGCAGCTCGCCGCGGTCGGCGAGGTTCTGCGCGGCGAAGTCGACCGTCCGCTCCGGCCCGAGACGGCGCACGAGCAGCGCGGCGACCTCGTCGAGATCGAGGCCCGGGTGGTCCAGACGCGCCAGGGCGAACTCGACGATCAGCTCCTCGTCGGACACGGCGGCCTCCCTCCCCGGACCTCCATCATGCGCACGTCGACGACGCCGAGGAACCCCGAGGAGAGTGGCATGGCTCGCGCCGAGCGCACCGACGACGTCCTGCACGTCACGTTCGACCGCCCCGAGAAGCGCAACGCGCTGCGCCGCGCCGACATCGACGAGGTGACGGGGCTGCTCGACGACCGCGACCTGCGCGCCGTCGTCTTCCGCGGCGCCGGCGACCGCGCGTTCAGCGCCGGGGTCGACGTCGGCGAGTTCCTCGCGCTCGACGGGCCGGACGCGGCGCGCTCGTTCATCACCGCCCTGCGGGACCTGCTCGCCGCGGTGCGGCGCATCCCCGCCGTCACGATCTGCGCGATCGACGGCCACTGCCTCGGCGGCGCGTTCGAGCTCGCGCTCGCCGCCGACCTGCGGGTGGTCACCACCCGGGCGCGCTTCGGGCTGCCCGAGGTGCGCCTCGGCATCCCCTCGGTGATCGACGCCGCGCTGCTGCAGCAGTTCGTCGGTCTCGGCCACGCCAAGGAGATGATCCTGACCGGCGACGTCTACCCGGCCGACGCCCCTCAGGTCGCCGCGCTCTGCGGGCGGCCGGTCGCCCCGGAGGACCTCGAGGCGGCCGTCGGCGACCTGCTCGCACGGGTCACCGGGCACACCCGGACCGTCGTCGCGGCCCAGAAGCGGCTCTTCGAGACCTGGCAGGACCAGCCGCTGTCGGCGGGGATCGACCTCAGCGTCGACGAGTTCGCCGGCGTCTTCGCCGCCGCGGACACGCGCGCCGCGCTCGCCGCCTACCGGAGTTCCCTCGGCGCCGGGTGACCCCGGTCATGCCGCCTTGAGTGTGCCGCAACGTCACGGCCTTCCCTCGGCACGGTCGGCGCAGCACACCCCGGGAGGGGACGACATGATCACCGAGAAGCCGCGCCACCGGGGGGAGGACCTCGATCCCGTCACCGCGCCACTGCCGGTCGCCGCGTCGGGAGCACCCGTGTCGCCGGGCCGGGCGATCCTCGCGCAGATGGGCGGCTGGCCCGGGGTCGTCTACACCAACGTGCCGGCGATCGTCTTCTCGGTCGCCACCGCGTGGATCGCCCTGCTGCCGAGCACGTCGTCGCCACCGCGTTCGCCGCGGTCGTGTTCGCCGGACGCTTCGCGGTGAACCGGACGCTCCACCTCGCCGAGGCCACGGGCGGGCTCGCGGCGGCGAAGGTCGTCACCGGGTTCCCCCTCACCGCGCTGATGGGCCTGGTCGTGATCTGGGCCTTCCGTCGCACGACCAAGCGCCTGATCACGGGATGAACCGTGCTCAGCCCGGCCGGCCCTCGCCGGCCAGGGCCCCGTCGAGCACGGTGTCGAGGAGGGCCGCGAGCTCCGCGGCGAGGTCGAAGGGTTCCGGTTCGACGGCCACCCAGCGGGTGACGGCCGAGAAGTAGCCGAGCGCCAGGAGGCGCCCGACCTGCGTGGGCGTCGCGGACGGCGCGAGCACCGTGTCGGCGTCCGAGAGCAGCTCCGCGAGATCCCGGGAGAGCGGGTGGTCGAGCAGGATGTCGGTCTGGCGGACGCCGAGCGGCATGATCGCCGAGGTCTCCACCCGGGTCTCGAGGTTGACCGCGGCGAGCGCGCGGAAGTAGTTCCCGAGCAGCATCCGCGCCGGCTGGCGCGTGCGGTCGGAGTCCTTGAACGACAGCGCGGCCCGCTGCCGCCGGCGCAGGGTCCACTCCTCCAGGAACGCCACCTTGCGGGGGAAGTGGTTGAACACCGTGGTCCGCGCGAGGCCGGCGCGCTCGGCGATGTCGTCCATCGAGGTCTCGTCGAAGCCCTTCTCGACGAAGAGCTCGACGGCGGCCTCGAACATGCGGTCGCGGCGCTCGTGGCGCCCGCGCGTGCGGCGGGACGGTGGTGGCCCGGGCGTGGCGTCCGACTCCGCCACGAGCTCGCGGATCGTCGGCGCTTCGTCGAGGTTCATCGCCCCCAGTACACCACGAGCACCCACGAATCTGTACTCGGGTCTTGTTTCGTAGGAGTCAACGTCCTAGCGTCCGGGGACATCGAAGTTGTACTCGGGTACGGATTCCTGTCACCGGAGACCTCATGTCCCTCACCCCGCCCGCCCCGTCGCCGGGCCCCGTCGGCGAGCTGCGCCGGCACTGGGCCGCGCTGACCGCGGCCACCGTCGGCATCGGCACCGGCGTCGCCGTGATGCCCTTCTACACGAACGGCCTGTTCATCCCGGCCCTCGAGGCCGAGTTCGGATGGTCCCGGTCCCAGCTGTCGTCGCTGGCCCTGGTCGGCGCCGTCATCACGATCCTCACCTCGCCGCTCGTGGGCGTGATCGTCGACCGGTTCGGCGTGCGCCTGCCCGGCGTGATCTCGCTGGTGGTGCTCGGCGCCGCCTACTTCCTGCTCTCCGCGAGCGGCGGGTCCTTCGCCGGCTACCTCGCGATCTGGGTCGGCATGTACGTGCTGGCCGCGGCCTCGACGGCCGTGTCGTTCACCCGCACGGTCAACGAGCGCTTCGACCGCGCGCGAGGACTCGCCCTCGGCATCGCGCTCGGCGGCGCCGGGCTCGTCGCCTTCGCCGTCCCGCAGATTCTCGGCGGGACGATCGCCGAGGACTGGCGCGGCGGCTACCGGATCCTCGGCGTCGTGATCCTCGCCGGCGCGGTGCTCGTGCTGCTGCTCATGCCCCGCCACCGCCCGGCCGCGGCCGCGCCGAGCGACGTGGCCGCACCCCGGTTCCGCGTCGCGCCCCTGCTGCGCACCCCGCTGTTCGCGCGACTCGCCGTCGCGTTCCTCGCCATCTCCCTGGCCGTCGGCGGCCTGACCGTCCACCTCGTGCCGCTGCTCCGCGACGCCGGCGTGGCGCCCACGTCCGCGGCGGCCACCGCCGGTCTCGTGGGGATCGCGGTGATCGTCGGACGGGTCATCAGCGGCCTGCTCGTCGACCGCTTCTTCGCGCCACGCGTCATGGTCGGCGTGCTGCTGGTGGCGGCGCTCGGCTACGTCGCGCTCGTCGTCGGCGGGCCGACGTTCGCGAGCGCCGCGGCAGTCGGCGTCGGGCTGGCCCTCGGCGCGGAGGTCGACGTCGTCGGCTACCTCGTCGCGCGCTACTACGGCATGGCCGCCTACAGCCGGATGTTCGGCGTCTTCTACGCCGTGTTCACGCTCGGCGTCGGCGCGAGCCCGCTGCTCATGGCGGCCGTGCGCGGTGCGACCGGCAGCTACACCGCGCCGCTGCTCGGCGCCGTCGCCCTGCTCGGCGTCGCGGTCGTGCTGCTGTTCACCGCGCCGCGCTTCCCGAGCACCACCCCCGCGGCGGACGCGTCCGTCCCCGCGACCACCACCGCAGGAGGAGCGTCATGAAGTGGGTGACCTACGACGCCGGCGACGGTGACCGCGCCGGCCTGCTCGAGGGCGACAAGGTCCACGGCCTGGCCGCCGGCACCACGCTGGTGTCCCTGCTCGGGGACGACGGCGAGCGCCTCGCCGCCGCCGGGGAGACCGCGCGGACCGACCCCGCCGAGGTCCGGCCGCTCGACGCGGTGCGGCTGCTCGCGCCGGTCCCGCGGCCGCCCGCCGTGCGCGACGCGCTGTGCTTCCTCGACCACCTGCGCGGCTGCTACCGCGCCCTGGGCCGCCCGCCGGAGCTCCCGGAGGTGTGGTCGCAGACGCCCGCGTTCTACTTCGGCAACCCCGCGGCGGTCGTCGGCCCGCACGACGACGTGGCGATCTCGCCGGCGTGCGAGCTCTTCGACTTCGAGCTGGAGATCGGCGCGGTCATCGGGCGCGGCGGCCGCGACCTGCACCCCGACGACGCCGCGAGCCACATCGTCGGGCTCACGTTCTTCAACGACTGGTCCGCCCGCGACCTGCAGATCCGCGACATGGCGCACGGCATCGGGATGGGCAAGGCGAAGGACAGCGCCATCACGCTCGGCCCGGCGCTGGTCACCGTCGACGAGTTCGCCCCGGCGCCGGACGGGCGCTTCCCGGTCGAGGTGTCGGCGGCCGTGAACGGCACCGAGGTCGCGCGCGGCTCGCTCGCGGACGCCGACTGGTCGTTCGGCGAGATCCTCGCCTACGTCTCCCGGGGCACCGACCTCGTGCCCGGCGACGTCGTCGGCTCCGGCACGGTGCCCGGCGGCTGCCTGCTCGAGCACGTCGACACCGCCGACATCGCCGCCTTCTCCGGCTGGCTGAAGCCCGGCGACGTCGTCTCCCTGCGCTCACCGGTGCTGGGGGAGACCTCCCAGACGATCCTGCCCGCACCCCCCGTCACCCGGCTGCGGTCGGGTTACTGATCCGGAGCTTCCCGTGACGACCCTCGTCGACCTCACCCGCACCATGGACCCGGAGCGCCGCGCCCAGGTCCACGAGTCGTTCCGCGCGCTCGAGACCGTGATCGCGCCGCGCATCGAGTACCTGCGCCCGGAGTCCGGCGGCCTCGACCGCATGACCTCGATCTTCGGCTGCGAGCCCGCCGACCTCCCCGACGGCGAGGGCTGGGGCGAGGACCTGCTCACCGACATGAACACCCACTGCGGCACGCACGTGGACGCCCCGCTCCACAGCGGCAACCGCGTCGAGGGCCGCCCCGCCCGCACCCTGAGCGACATCGGCCTCGACGAGCTCTTCCGCCCCGGCATGGTGCTCGACCTGCGGGAATGGGTGTCGCCGGGCGAGGCGATCCCGATCGAGGGCCTCGAGGCCGCGGTCAAGGCGACCGGCCGCGACATCGCCGAGGGCGACGCCGTGCTGCTGCGCACCGGTCAGGAGGACTGGTACACGGTCGCCGACCCGGAGTACTTCAACTACCCGGGCATGACCGGCGAGACCACCCGCTGGCTGACCTCCCGCGGCGCCACGATCCTCGGCACCGACGCGATGGCCTGGGACCGGCCGTTCCCCGTGATGCGCCGGGCGTTCGAGGAGACCGGCGACCCCGGCCAGATCTGGGACGGGCACTTCGCCATCCGCGACAAGGAGGCGTTCATCGTCCAGCAGATGACCAACCTCGGGGCCCTGCCGCTCACCGGGTTCACGGTCGGCTTCTTCCCGATCAAGCTCCCGGGCACCAGCGCCGCGCCGGCCCGGGCGGTGGCGTTCGTCGAGGACTGATCATGGGTGGGTGACGACGATCCGCCGCGCCGCCGCCGACGACTGGGTCGCGGCGCGGGACGTGCGCCTGCGGGCGCTGGCCGACGCGCCGGGGGTCTTCGCGTCGACCCTGGCCCGCGAGCAGGCGTACGACGAGGCCGAGTGGCGGCGGCGCGTGTCCACCCATGCGTGGTTCCTGGCCGGTGACGTCGGGGTCGCCGTCGGCGTGCCCGAACCGGACGACCCGGACGGCCGGCACCTGGTCGGCATGTGGGTCGCCCCCGAGTACCGCGGCCACGGCGTCGCCGACGCGCTGGTCGACGCGGTGGTCGGGTGGGCCCGCGACGAGGGCGCGGTGCGCCTGGCGCTCTGGGTCGTCGACGGGAACCCGCGCGCCCGGGGCTTCTACGAGCGCCACGGCTTCGTCGCCACCGGCGAGCGCGGTCCGCTGCCGAGCGATCCGGCCGTCACCGAGTCGCGGATGACCAGGTCGATCAGCTCAGGCCGCGGAACCCGGTGATCTCCAGCCTCGACGGGGCGCCGGCGTCGAGGAGGGCGTCGGCGAGGTACTGGCCCGACGAGCGTTCGACGTGCAGGAGGTAGGAGGCCGTCTGGTCCTGGTCGTCGCGCACGAGGTCGGTGACGACGGCGGCGAGGGAGCTGCGCAGGGCGGTGCCGTCGGGGGTGACGGTGTCGGAGAGATCGATCGCGCAGACGGCGGCGAGGACGGTGGCGGCGTCGCGGCCGGTGAGCCGGAGCAGCGCGCGGCCGTGGGTGAGGTCGAGGACCGTGGTGAACTCCCCGGTTCCGGCGAGGCGCTCCTCGATCGCGGCGCGCAGCGCCCCCGCGGTGTTCGGCGCCCCGAGCACGAGCCACTCGCCGGGGCCCGAGCCCACGACGAGCACGTCCCCGGTGCCGAGGTCGGCGCGGGCGGCTCGGCCGAAGCCGACGCCGAGGGCGGCGGGGCTCGCGCCGTCGAACGGCGCGCGGACGTGCACCTTGGCCAGCGGGGACTCGTCGGAGAGCGTCAGCGGGCCGGTGGCGACCCGGGCGTCGACCTCCCAGCCGTCGCGCACGACGCCGGGGTCGACGGCGACCGGTCCGCGGGCCAGGGGAGGGGTGCGGTCAGACACGCTGGCGCTCTCCTTCGGGGTCGACGTGGACGGCGTCGGTGATCTCGGCGGTGATGTCGCGCCCGTCCGGGAGACGCACCGTCACGTGGGTGCCGACGGCGGCGAGGTCGCGGTCGATCTGCGCCAGCCCGATCGCGCGGCCGAGCGTCGGCGACATCCGGCTGGACGTCACGCGCCCGGCGATGCCGCCGGACCGGTCGAGGATCTGGCTGGCCTCCGGCGGGACGACCGAGCCGTCGAGGGGGCGCAGCCCGACGAGGTGGGGGTGCTCGTCGCGCTGGTGTTGCCAGCGCAGTTCGGGCAGGCCGACGAAGTCGGTCTTGTCGAGTTTGATCAGCCCGTCGAGGCCGGCGGTGAACCCTTGGGTCAGGCCGTCGGTGTCCTGCCCGACGATGACGTGGCCCTTCTCCAGACGCAGGATGCGCTGGGCCTCCACCCCGAACGGCGCCACCCCCAGATCGGCGCCGCTGGCCATGAGTTGTTCCCACACGTGCAGCCCGTAGGAGGCGGGGACGTGGATCTCGTAGGACAGCTCGCCGGTGAACCCGATCCGCCACAGCACACACTCGGCGACCCCGGCCACCGTCCCTCGGCGGACGTTCATGTAGCCGAAGCCGTCGCTGGACAGGTCGACGTCGGTGAGTCTGCTGAGGAGGTCGCGGGAGCGGGGGCCGGCGATGTTGATCGAGGCGTAGGCGGTGGTGACGGGGGTGACGTGGACGCGCCAGTCGGGGTGGGCGGTCTGCAGCCAGTTCTCCACCCACTCCCACACCGTCGCCGCCCCGCTCGAGGTGGTGGACATCAGGTAGTGGTGCTCCCCGAGCCGGCCGGTGACACCGTCGTCGAGGACCACGCCGTCCTCGGCGCACATCACCCCGTAGCGGACGCGCCCGATCGGGAGCTTGGACCACTTGTTGACGTAGAGCAGGTTGAGCAGCTGGGGGACGTCGGGGCCCTGGAGGTCGAGCTTGCCGATCGGGGTGACGTCGATGATCCCCACCCCGCCCCGGACGGCGCGGACTTCGGCGGCGGGGTCGCCGTAGTGCTCGGGGCGGATCCACTGCCCGGCCACCAGCGGGGTCGCGCCGTGGCGCTGGTGCCAGGGCTGCATCGGGGAGTGCCGGACCGGTTCGTGCGGCCGCCCCGCCAGGGCTCCGAGGGTGACCGGGGAGTAGACGGGGCGCCAGGTGGTGGTGCCGGTCTCGGCGATGCTCTTGCCGGTGGCGGCCGCGACCAGGGCGACGGCGTTGACGGTCTCGAGTTTGCCCTGGGTGGGGCCCATGGTGACCGTGGTGTAGCGCTTGACCAGCTCGACCGAGTCGTAGCCCTCGGCCACCGCGGTGGTGATGTCCTTGGCGGACACGTCCTCACAGAAGTCCACGAACCCCCCGGTGCCGGCACTGAAGAGCTCGGGGTGGGCTGCGGGCTTCAGCTCGGGCACGGAGACGGGGGTGGGTCCGGAGGTGGCGCGGCGGGCGGCCTCGCGGCCGACGGCCTCGGCGTGCTCGACGAGCTGGGCGGTGGTGCCGTCGCCGACGATCCCGCCGGCGGCCAGGACGTTGTCGGGCATGCGCCGGGGGTCGGGCAGGAACCGGGCCGCGGCCGGGTCGTAGATCGGGCGGTCGCCGGACTGGTTGAGCAGCGAGGTCGGCGCCGTCCACCCGGTCGCGGTGACCAGCAGGTCCGCCTCGATCCTCTGCCCGGTGCCGGTCTCGACGGCGCGCAGCCCGCCGTGCCCGTGAGCGGCGCGGACGCCGTCGCCGCGGCGGGGGTCGAGCACGGCGGCGATCTCCACGCCGGCCCGCGCGAGGTCGGCGACGGCGGCGTCGCCGTCGGGGTTGGCGGTCAGGACCACGGCCCGCTGTCCGGGCTTCACCGCGTAGAGGTTGATCAGCCGGCGGACCGCGGTGGAGAGCATGACCCCGGGCAGGTCGTTGCCGGCGAACACGTAGGGCCGCTCGATCAGCCCCGGCGCCACGATCAGCGTTTTCGCGCGGGCCTTGATCAGGCGCTCGGTGACACCGGGCAGGCCGCGCTGGACCACGGGGATCCAGTTGTCGTCGAAGCGGCCGGTGACCACGGAGTCGGTGAGGACCTCGATGCCGGGTTGGCCGGCGACCTGGGCGCGCAGCTCGGCCAGCGCGGCGAGGTCGGCGGTGTCGCCGTAGCGCAGGTGCCCGCCGAGGTGGTGGTTCTCCTCGACCAGCATCACCGACGCGCCGCCGCGGGCGGCGGCGAGGGCGGCGGCCATGCCGGCGGGTCCGCCGCCGGCCACGACCACGTCGGGGTGGGCATACCGGTGGTCGTAGTAGGCCGCCCCGACCTCGGGGGTGATGGTTCCGGCGTGGACGAAGCGGCGCAGGACCTTCTCGTAGAGCGGCCAGAGCGGTTCGGGCTTGATGAAGGTCTTGTAGTAGAACCCGGTCGCGAGGAACCGGCCGGCGAGCTGGTTGACCGCCTTGACGTCGAACCGCAACGAGGGCCAGGTGTTCTGCGACGACACCTCCATCCCGGGCTCGACGAGACGGTGCGCGCCGCGCACGTTGGGCTCGTCGCCGACCTGCAGGAACGCCCCCGGGTCCAGGTAGTCGGCGGTCAGCAGCCCGCGGGGACGGTGGTACTTGTAGCTGCGCGAGAACACCCGCACCCCCGCGGCGGCCAGGGCCGAGGCGATGGTGTCGCCGGGATGGGCGCTGTGCGCGGCGCCGTTCCAGGTGAACGGGACGCTGCGCCCGCGGTCGATCACCTCACCGGGCTGCGGGCCCAGCCGCGCCGAGTCCGGGATTGCGCGGGTGCCGCGGGTGCCGCGGGACAGGGGCAGCAGGCTCATCGCGCGGCTCCGGACGCCGAGTCGGTGACGGAGAAGACCTCGTTGGTGGCGGTGTCGCGCTCGACGGCGAGGTAGCGGCGGCAGCCGGCGCGGTGGTACCAGGTCTCCCGCACCGGCCCGCACGGGTTGGCGTGCATGTAGAGGTAGCGCCGCCACTCCTCGGGCGTCGCGGACCCCGGGTCCGGGCGCGGACCGGCCTCACCGACATACCGGAATTCGGTGGCATTCCGCGGCCCGCACCACGGGCACGGCAACAGCATCATCAGCAGATCACCCCAGCGAGACGACGAGAACGGGTCCACGACTGCTCAGTGGCCGACCGCGGCCGCGCCCTTCTCCCCGACCAGGCGCCCATCGGCGAACCGGTCGAGCCCGAACGCCGCGATGATCTCCGGCGGCTTCCCCGACGCCAGCGTCGCGGCCATCGCCTCACCGGACACGGGGCCGGCCTTGAACCCGTAGGTCCCCCACCCCACGTCCACGTAGAACCCCTCCACCGGGGTCGGACCCATGATCGGCGAGTAGTCCGGGGTCATGTCACACAGCCCGGCCCACTGGCGCAGCAGCCGCATCCGGTGCAACGCCGGCATCAGCTCCAGCACATGCCCCGCGATCCCCTCGGTGAACTCCAGCGAGCCGCGCATCGAGTACGACGCGAACGGGTCGACGCTCGCGCCGAACACCAGCTCGCCCCGGTCGGTCTGCGAGACGTAGACGTGCAGCGTGCCCGACACGACGACGGTGTCGAGGAACGGGCGCACCGGCTCGGTCACCGCCGCCTGCAGCGGGAAGGTCTGCACCGGCATCGACACCCCGGCCATGTCCGAGATCAGCGTCGCCCACCCCGCGGTGGCGTTGAGCACCACCGGCGTGGAGATGCGACCCCGGTTCGTCCGCACACCGGTGACCCGGCCGTGCGACACGTCGATCCCGGTGACCTCGGTCTGCTGGTGGATGTGCACCCCGTGCGCGTCCGCCCCCCGCGCGTAGCCCCAGACCACGGCGTCGTGGCGGACGATCCCGCCCGGCGGGTGGTAGAGCGCCCCCAGGATCGGATACCGCGCCTCGGACGACACATCCAGATACGGGACGAGTTTCGCGATCTCGTCGGGGTCGATCACCGACGAGTCGACGCCCTGCTGCTTGTTGACCTCGGTGCGCCAGCGCATCGTGCGCAGCGACGCGTCGTTGTGCGCCAACGTGAGATGCCCGCGCTGGGAGAACATCACGTTGTAGTTCAGATCCGCGGCCAGGTGCTCGTAGAGCTTCACCGACCGGTCGTAGAACCGCACCCCTTCCGGGGTCAGATAGTTCGACCGCAGGATCGCGGTGTTCCGCCCCGAACCCCCCGACCCGATGTAGGCCTTGTCCAGCACCGCCACATTCCGCATCCCGTGATCCCGGGCCAGGTAATAGGCCGTCGCCAGACCGTGCACACCACCACCGATGATCACCGCGTCGTACGACGACTCGAGGTCGTGCTCACGCCACGCGCGCGGCCACTCGCCTCCCACGGCCCCGTGCCGCAGCAGGCTCCACGCCGAGTACCCCGACAGGCGATGGCCGTCGGACCGGGAACTGCCGTTGTTCGTCAACGATGTCCTCTCAGGCCTGGGTGAGGTAGCGGCGGACCTCCCAGTCGGAGACCGCGGCGTGGTACTCGTCGAACTCCTGCTGCTTCACCGCGGCGTAGTAGTCGATGAAGTCGCCGCCCGAGGTCTTGCCGAGCGCGGCGCGCAGGACGTCGTCGGCGACGAGCTCCTCGACGGCCCGGTCGAGCGTCTTCGGGAGGTGCTTGATGCCCCGGGCGCGGACCTCGTCGCTGTGCAGGGTGAAAAGGTTGTCGTCGGTGCAGGCGCCCGGGTCGATCTCACGGTCGATGCCGTCGAGCCCGGCCGCGAGCAGCGCGGTGGCGGCGAGGTACGGGTTGGCCGAGCCGTCGACGCCGCGGTGCTCGATGCGCCCGCCCTCGGGCACCCGCAGCATCACCGTGCGGTTGTTGCCGCCGTAGGCCACGTACGCGGGGGCCCAGGTCGATCCCGAGGTGGGCGCGCCGACGCCGATGCGCTTGTAGGAGTTGACGGTCGGACAGATGATCCCGGCGACCGCGCGGCCGTGCTCGATGAGCCCGCCCAGGTAGTGCCGGGCGGTCGGCGAGAGGCCGAGCGAGTCCGCGTCGTCCTCGAACAGCGGCGTGCCGTCCTGGGTCCAGAGGCTCTGGTGGATGTGCAGGCCGTTGCCGGTGACGGTGCTGAACGGCTTGGGCATGAACGTGGCGACCATGCCGGCGTCGTGCGCCAGCATGTGGACCATGTAGCGGAAGAAGATCGTGCGGTCGGCCGTGGTCAGCGCGTCGGAGTACTCCCAGTTGTTCTCGAACTGGCCCGTGCCGTCCTCGTGGTCGTTCGCGTAGTTGCCCCAGCCGAGGGTGTTGAGGTGGCGCGACACCGTCGAGAGGTGGTCCCACATCCGCGTGAGGCCCTTGACCTCGTAGCAGGGCTTGGCGGCGGTGTCGTGCGGGTCGGCGAACTCGAGCGTTCCGTCCTCGCGGCGGCGCAGCAGGCTGTACTCGAGCTCGGTGCCGGTCTTGAACACCCAGCCGCGCTTGTCCGCGAGCTCGGCCAGCTGGCGCTTGAGGATCACGCGCGGCGCGTAGGGCCAGGGCTTGCCCTCGACGTGCGGGTCGCAGTGCAGCACGGCGACGCCCGGCTTCCAGGGCAGCGGCGTGTAGGAGGCGGGGTCGGGGACGACGAGCACGTCCGGGTCGGCCGGTGACTGGCCCAGGTCGCCCGCGGCGTAACCGGCGAACCCGGCCCCGCCGTCCATGAGGAGGTCGAAGGACGAGAACGGGATCGCCTTCGCGCACGGCTTGCCGTGCAGATCGACGAACATCGCCAGGAAGAACTCGATGCCGTCGGCCTCGGCGCGTTCCCGCAGGTCGTTCCGTGCACTGTCATCACCGATGGCCATGCCGGGCCTCCCTCTGCCGCGCCGACGGCGGATCAAGGTGTGGAGTTAGAACCTTTGGAGAGGCAACCGTGACCGGGGGAGAGTGTCAACCCCGTCACACCCGGCCGGAAGGCCAGCGAGGGCCCCGACTTCCGGCCCGATACACACGGTGACCAGGAGCGCTAGTCTCGGGTCATGGCCCGGCAGGTCACCTCCACGTCGCTGACCCAGGCGGTGGCCGACCACCTGCGGATGCGCATCCACCGTGGGGACGTCAGCCCGGGGGAGCGCCTGCCTGCCGAGCGCGAGCTCGCCGAGCAGCTCGGGGTCGCGCGGATCAGCCTGCGGGAAGCCATCCGGCAGCTCCGCGAGGACGGCTACGTCGAGGTCCGGCGCGGGTCGACCGGGGGCACGTACGTCACCGAGCTGCGCCGGCCCGCCGAGGCGTGGCGGGCCCGGATGCGCGAGCAGGCCGGGGAGATCGACGACATCGTCGACTTCCGGATCGCGCTCGAGACGCAGACCGCGACCCTGGCCGCGCACCGCCGGAGCGAGGCCACGCTCGCCCCGGTGCAGGAGTCGCTCGGGGCGCTGCGCGACGTCATCGGGCGCACCGCGTTCCGCCAGGCCGACTCGCGATTCCACGTCGCCCTGGCCCGGGCCGCGCGCAACGACCGGCTCACCGACGCCGTCGAGACCGCCCGCGGCGAGCTCTTCAGCCCGCGCGACCTGCTGCCGTTCCGCGAGCCGGTCGAGGAGACGCTCCGCGACCACCAGGCGATCTTCGAGGCGGTCCGCGACGGCGACGCCGGCCTGGCCGCCGAGGCGATGCGCGCCCACCTCGAGCGGGCGAGACGTCAGCTGCGGGCGATCGTCTTCGGCACGGATCACGACACGGACGGCGACCCTGAGTGGTCCTCGGCCTGACCTGATCCGGGCACCCGTCCGTTTCACGCGGGGTTGACACGGTGTGGCGTGGGCCACCTACTCTCCCTCCGTCCATGGTCTGCGCTCCAGACCAAAGCACGGACCAGCGCCCGCACGACGTCGTCGGATCGCTCGTGACGCCGGTGCGCCGCGCCCGGAGGCATGCCGATGAAGAGCCTCGACGAACGGATCGCGGTGCTCCTGCGCCGCGACCGTCTCCTCGCCCTAGGGGCGACCGTCGCGATGTGGGTGGTGCTGGTCTTCGTCCTCGTCGCCGCCGCCCCGACCGTCCCGAGCACCGGGCTGTTCGTGGTGCTCGCCGTGGCGGTGGTCGCGCTCGGCGGCCTGAACACGGCGTCGGCGGCGGCCCTCGTCCGCCGCTATCGCCTGGCCAGCGACCAGGTCTACCGCCCGGACATCGAGAACCTCGACGCCCAGCGCGCCGCCCGCGACGGGGGCGGGTCGTGACCGCGGCCGGCGGCGGCACCGCCGCACCACGCCCGGTCTACGAGCCCCCGAAGCAGTCGGTGGGCGGCCAGCTCCTCGACGCCGTCGTCGTGCTCGTCCTGATCTTCGTGACGCTGTTCGCCACCACGTACATCACCAGTGCCGAGGACGAGACGTCGACCCCGGCCCGGCCTCTGGCCGAGCAGCCGCTGACGCCCGGCGAGCGCACCCAGTACCAGAAGATGATCGACGCCGGGGTCGCCGACGAGGCGACGCTCGCCGCGGGCGTCGAGGCGAACCAGCCCTCCGGCGACAAGTACGAGATCGACGTCCTCGCCCTGCTCGGCACGGTGGTGCTGCTGGGCCTGTACCTCGGCTTCGTCTACCGCGTGTCGTACCGCGAGTACCGCGAGGTCGTGGAGGAGCGCTTCGGTCCCGCCGGGACGGCCGGTCCGACCGAGAACGCCGGGAGGCAGCCATGAGTGCCGTGGGCGTGGTGGAGCTGATCGCGTGGGTGCTCAGCGCGGTCATCGCCGCCTGGATGATCAACGATCTGCTGCGCACCGGGCGCCGGCACGACGAGGCGTCGCTGGTCAACGCCCCGGATCCGCTCGAGGACCCGCCGCCGGCCACCGGTGACGGCGCGGGGGTGAGGTCGGCATGAGCGCCACCGAGGACGCCCCGACCCCGGTCGCCGCGACGGGGTCCGGCGACGGGCCCGGCACCGACCGCCCGGCCCTGCGCAAGGTGCTCGCCCCGATGCACATCTGGGCGCTCGGCGTGGGCATCGTGCTCGTCGGCGAGTTCATGGGCTGGAACTTCGCCGTCGAGAAGGGCGGCATGTACGGCGCGCTGGTCGCCTGCTGGGTGGTCGGCCTGCTCTACACGTGCATCGTCATGATCAACTCCGAGGTGACCTCGGCGATCCCGGCGGCCGGCGGGCAGTACGCGCAGGCCAAGCACACCGTCGGGCCGCTGATGGCGTTCAACGTGGGCCTGTACCTGACGCTGGCGTACACGATGCTCGAGGCCGCCAACGCCAACGTCATGAGCGCGCTGCTCACCGCGCTGTCCGGGCTGCTCGGCAGCGAGCAGGAGCTCTCGCCGTACCCGTTCGCGGTGCTCGCGATCCTGGCGCTGGCCTTCCTCAACTACCGCGGGGTGTTCGCGTCGCTGACGCTCAACCTCGTCATCACGGCGTTCGCCTTCGCGACGATCCTGGTGCTCTTCGTGGGTCTGCAGGCGTGGTCGCCGTCGGCCGAGCTCGACCTGGCCGGCCTCGCGGGCGACGTCACCAACGCGCTGCCGTACGGCTGGATCGGCGTGATCGCGGCGTTCCAGTTCGGCATGTGGTTCTACCTCGGGATCGAGGGCACCGCGCAGGCCGCCGAGGAGTGCCGCTCCGCGCCGCGGTCGGTGCCGCTGGGCAGCCTGGCCGGGATCATGACGCTGATCATCGCGGCGTCGCTGACCTGGTACGTCTGCGCCGGCACCCTGCCCTGGCACTACCTGGGCACGGCGATCACCCCGCTGTTCGACGCCGCGCTCGTGTCGGGCCAGGGGGTGCTGGTGGTGCTGCTCCTGCTCGGCACGCTGTGCGCGACGCTGGCCTCGGCGAACGGCTGCATCAACGACGCCTCGCGGGCGTGGTTCTCGATGGGGCGCGACCGCTACCTGCCGGAATGGTTCGGCGCGGTGCACCCGCGGTACCACACGCCGTTCCGGGCGATCGTGTTCCTCGTCCCCGTCGCGATCGCCTTCGCGCTGCTGCCGGTGGTGCTCGACGAGCCGACGCTGCTCTCGACGGTGATCACCTTCTCGATCCTGTCGGGCCTGCTGATGTACAGCTTCATGGGGCCGAGCTTCATGCGGTTCCGCAAGCTGTGGCCCCTCGGCACGATCGCCCGGGCCTACACGCTGCCGCTGCACCCGGCGCCGGCGATCGCACTGCTGGCGCTGTCGGCCGTCGTCTTCTTCGCGACGTTCCTCGGGTACGGCGTCGCGCTGCTCTCGATCCTGTCGTTCTACCTGCTCGCCTCGATCTGGTTCGTGCTCCGGCGCTACAAGTATGTCCGCCGCGGCGCGCAGTTCACCGCAGACCTCCCACGGCCGCAGGGGTACTGAGATGGCGACGGTGGTGGTGCTGCTGGTCGTGGCCGCGGGCCTCGTCGCGCTCGCCGTGCTCCACCGGCGGGCCCGGGCGGCGGACGCGGCGCAGCGGTGGCGCCTGTTCGCCGAGGTCGTGCCGCTGCTCGACGACGCCCGGCTGGTCGGCGAGCGCGGTGACCACCCGGTGCTCACCGGCCGGCTCGACGGGTGGCCGGTGACGCTGCGGGTGATCGTCGACGGGGTCGCGCTGCGCAAGCTGCCGGTGCTGTGGGTCGAGGTCGTCGTCCACCGGCGGCTCGCCGTGCCGGGCACGCTGAACGTCCTGCTCCGTCCGCTGGGCACCGAGTTCTTCTCGCCGGACTCCGGCTTCCGCCACGAGCTGGAGCCGCCCGCCGGGGTGCCGCGGCCGGTCCGCGTCTCCTGCGCGGGCCCGGGGCGGGCGCCGTCGCCCGACGTGCTCGCCCCGGCGACCGACCTGCTCGCCGACCCGGACACGAAGGAGCTCGCCGTCGGCCGGGGCGGGCTGCGGGTGGTCCTGCGGGTCGCCGAGGCCGAGCAGGCGAGCTACCGCAGCACCCGGCGGGCGGTGTTCGACGACCCGCGCCTGCGTCCCGACGTCCTGGCCCGGGCGGTCGCGGTGCTCGGCCGCGTGGGCGACCGCGCCGAGCGCACCGCCGTGGAAGTGAGGTCCTGATGCGCGTCCGACCCTGGATGGTCCTCGTCGTCGCCGTCCTGCTGCCCGGCTGCGGCCACGTGCTGGCCCGGCTGCCGGTGCGCGGGCTGATGTTCGCGTTCTACACGCTGCTGCTCGGCGTGATCACCTGGAACCTCACGACACCGGAGACCTCGCTCGTCGGCCGCCTGGCCGGCGGGCTGTTCGTGTACGCCGTGAGCGTGCTCGACGCGTACACGTGGGCGGCCCGTCGGGCGGTACCGGTCGACGTCTCCTCCTAGGCAAACTAGTTTCCTGTCAGTAGGTCGACCCGGTCCCTCCCGACGCAGGAAGGCTGAGTCCCATGTGCGGCATCATCGGTCTGCACCTCCGCGATCCCGAGCTCCATCCGGTGCTCGGCGCGCTCCTCGACGACATGCTCTGCGGTGTCTCCGAGCGCGGGCCCGACTCCGTGGGGGTCGCGGTCTACGGCGACGAGCAGCGCAACCCGCCCGGCCACAGCGCGGTGTCGGTGCTGCGCGCGCCCGGGGATCTCGACGCGGCGGTCGGCGGGCTGCTGCCGGGCGGTCCGGCCGTCACGGCGACCCGCGTCGGCGACACCACCGTGCTCACCGCACCGGTGGCCGCCGAGGCGCTCGCGGCGGCGGTCACCGCGGCGGCTCCCGACGCGCTCGTCGTCGGGCGGGGCGGCGACCTCGTCGTCTACAAGGGCGTCGGGCACCCGTCGGACCTCGCCGTGACCTACGGCCTGCGCGGGGTCACCGGCTGGCAGGGGCTCGCGCACACCCGCATGGCCACCGAGTCCGCGATCATCCCCGAGGGCTGCCATCCCTACTCGGTGGGCCCGAACCAGTGCCTGGTGCACAACGGGTCGTTCTCCAACCACGCCACCGTGCGCCGCGACCTCATGCGCCGGGGTGTCAGCTTCGACTCGGAGAACGACTCCGAGGTCGGCGCCCGCTTCGTGGCGTCCTGCCTGGCCGAGGGCGACGACCTCGAGAAGGCGTTGCTGCGCCTCGGCGAGACCTTCGACGGCTTCTACACGCTGCTCGTCACCTCCGACGAGGGTTTCGCGGTGGTCCGCGACGAGATCGCCTGCAAGCCGGCGGTGATCGCCGAGCACCCGCGGTGGGTGGCGATGGCCTCGGAGTTCCGGGCGCTCGCCGACCTCCCGGGCATCGGCGAGGCCCGCGTCTGGGAGCCCGACCCCGGCAAGGTCTACACGTGGCGGCGCTGAGCCGGTCGGAGGCGGAGGAGCGGTCGGCCCGCCCCGTCTCCGTCGACCTGCGCGACGCCGGGGTGCGCGCCCTCAACGCCGAGCTCCATGCGCCGTCCGCGGCGTCCTACGAGGTGCTCAACCCGGCGGGCGCGCACTCCATCGGCGCCGGCATCGACCACGAGATCGACCTGCACGTCCGCGGCAACGCGGGCTACTTCTGCGCCGGGATGAACCAGCGCGGCCGGGTGGTCGTCGACGGCTCGGCGGGCAACGGCGTCGCCGAGAACATGATGTCGGGGACGGTGCGGGTCCGCGGGGACGCCTCGCAGTCCGCCGGCGCGACGGGACGCGGCGGCCTGCTGGTGATCGAGGGCCGGGCGTCGATGCGCTGCGGCATCTCGATGAAGGGGATCGACATCGTCGTCGGCGGCGCCATCGGCGCGATGGGCGCGTTCATGGCGCAGGCCGGGCGGCTGGTCGTGTGCGGCGACGCCGGCGACGGGCTCGGTGACTCGATCTACGAGGCGCGCCTCTACGTGCGCGGGCGGGTCGGGTCGCTCGGCGCGGACTGCGTCGAGAAGCCGCTGCGCGACGAGCACCGCGCCGAGCTCGCGGAACTGCTCGCGGCGGCCGGGTTCGACCATCCCGTCGACGAGTTCCGCCGCTACGGCTCGGGTCGGACGCTGTACCACTTCACCAGCGAGCACAGCGCCAGCTATTGAGGGGAGAGCTACCAGTGACCAACCCGGCCGAACGAGGGCTCCGGGAGTCGGCGACGTTCGACCGCGCGAGCATCGCGGCGATCCAGCACGCGGCGCGCACCGGCGTGTACGACATCCGCGGGTGGGGCGCCAAGCGCGCGGTGCCGCACTTCGACGACCTGCTCTTCCTGGGCGCGAGCATGTCGCGCTACCCGCTCGAGGGGTACCGCGAGCGCTGCGACACCGACGTGGTGCTGGGCGACCGGCACGCGACCCGGCCGCTGCACCTCGACATCCCCGTGACGATCGCGGGGATGAGCTTCGGCGCGCTGTCGGCGCAGGCGAAGGAGGCCCTGGGCCGCGGGGCGTCCGAGGTCGGGACGTCGACGACGACCGGCGACGGCGGGATGACCGACGAGGAGCGGGGCGAGTCGAAGACGCTGGTCTACCAGCTGCTGCCGAGCCGGTACGGGATGAACCCCGATCACCTGCGGGCGGCGGACGCGATCGAGGTCGTGCTCGGGCAGGGCGCCAAGCCCGGCGGCGGCGGGATGCTGCTCGGCCAGAAGATCTCCGACCGGGTCGCCGAGATGCGCACCCTGCCCGCCGGCATCGACCAGCGCTCCGCCTGCCGCCACCCCGACTGGACCGGCCCCGACGACCTCGCCATCAAGATCGGCGAACTGCGCGAGGTCACCGACTGGGAGAAACCGGTCTACGTCAAGGTCGGCGCCACCCGCACCTACTACGACGTCAAACTCGCCGTCGCCGCCGGCGCCGACGTCGTCGTGGTCGACGGCATGCAGGGCGGCACCGCCGCCACCCAGGAAGTCTTCATCGAACACGTCGGCATCCCCACCCTCGCCGCCATCCCCCAGGCCGTCCAGGCCCTGCAGGAGCTCGGGCTGCACCGCAAGGTCCAGCTCATCGTCTCCGGCGGCATCCGCACCGGCGCCGACGTCGCCAAGGCCATGGCCCTCGGCGCCGACGCCGTCGCCATCGGCACCGCCGCGCTGATCGCCCTGGGCGACAACGACCCCCGCCACGCCGCGGAGTACGAGGCGATCGGGTCCGCCGCCGGGTTCTACGACGACTACCAGGACGGCAAGGATCCGGCCGGGATCACCACCCAGGACCCCGAACTCGCCGCCCGCCTCGACCCCGTGGAGGGCGGCCGGCGGGTGGCGAACTACCTGCGCGTGCTGACCATGGAGGCGCAGACCCTGGCGCGGGCGTGCGGCAAGGCCCACGTGCTGCACCTCGAACCCGAGGACCTCGTCGCCCTCACGATCGAAGCGGCCGCGATGGCCCGCGTCCCGCTGGCCGGCACGAACTGGATCCCGGGCCGGGGATTCTGAGCCTCTACGGTGCGGGGCGTGACGGATGATCCCGTGATGACCCACATCGGCGCGGCGGGCGAGCTCTTCCGCGCCGGTGACGTCGAGGGCGCGCGGTCCGCGTTCGCGGAGCTGTGGCGCGCCGCCGTGGCGGAGGACGACGCGTTCCACCGGTGCGTGGTCGCCCACTTCGCCGCCGACGCCGAGCCCGACGTCGAGCAGGAGCTGGCGTGGGACCTGCGCGCGCTCGAGGCCGCCGACGAGGTCACCGACGAGCGCGCCCAGGAGTTCCACGGCGGACTGTCCGTCGCGGCCTTCTACCCGTCGCTGCACCTCGGCCTGGCCGACGACTTCCGCCGGGTCGGCGACGACGACCGGGCGCGCCACCACCTCGCCCGCGGGCAGGAGGTGCTCGGCGTGCTCGGCGACGACCCGTACGGGCAGACGGTGCGCGGCGTCGCCGAGCGCCTCGCCGCCCTGTACGACACGCCGCGCGTCGCCACCGCCGCCCGGGTGATCGCGGCGCCGGCGGCCTCGGTGTTCGAGCTGATCGCGGACCCCGCCCGCCAGCCCGCGTGGGACGGCAACGACAACCTCGCCGCGTCCGCGGGCGGCCAGCGGGTGCGGGCCGTCGGCGACGTCTTCGTCACGCGGCTGACCATGGGCGAGGAGCGCGAGAACCACGTCGTCGAGTTCACCGAGGGCCGCCTGCTCGCGTGGACGCCGTCGGACCCCGGCCGCGTGCCGCCGCCCGGGCACCTCTGGCGCTGGGAGCTCCAGCCCCTGGGTGGCGAGGCGGGGGACCGCACCGCGGTCCGGCAGACCTACGACTGGTCGCACCTGGTCGACGAGCACCGTTTCGCGCGCGCCCGCGCCACGACCCCCGACCGGCTGCGGGCCTCGCTCGACCGGCTCGCCGCGGTCGCCGAGGGCTGACGACCCGGGCCTCGGCCTCACGCTGACGGGAGGACGTCCGCCACGAGCCGGTTGAACACCTCCGGCAGCTCGAGGTTGGTGAGGTGCCCGGTGCGGGGGAGGACCGCGAGCCCCGCGTCCGGCAGCGTCGCGGCGAGCATGAGGTTGGCGTCCAGGGCGTCGCGGTCGGTGTCGCCGACGACGAGCAGGGTCGGCACGGTCATCGTCGCGAGCTGGTCGCGAAGCGTGTAGATCGAGGGCCGCGCGGCCTGGACGCCGCGCATGGTCAGGGCCGCGCCGGTCGGGTCGTGCTCGGCGAGGATCCGCAGGTGCTCGTCGTGGGCGGCGGGGTCGCGGCGGCGCAGCGGCTGCCGGGAGGCGCGGTTCCCGTAGTCGGCGGCGACCGCGGCGCTGCCGTCGCGCAGGTAGGCGTCGGCCAGCGCGAGCGCGTCGGCGCGGAAGGCCTCCGTCTGCTCCGGGGGCGCGCCGTAGCCGCAGCCCGCGACGACGAGGGCGACGCAGCGACCGGGGTGGCGCAGCCCGAGGTGCAGGGTCGCGAACCCGCCCATGGAGTTGCCGACGACGACCGCGCGCTCTATCCCCAGGCCGTCGAGCACCGCGACGGCGTCGGCGACGGCGTGGTCCTGCGAGTAGGCGGCGGGATCGGTCGGCACGGCCGAGGGCGGGTAGCCGCGCGCGTCGTAGGTGACGCAGCGGTACCGGTCCGCGAAGTGTGCGACCTGCGGGACCCACGAGCGGTGGTCGCCGCCGAACTCGTGCAGGAACAGGATCGGTGGCGCGTCCTCGGGCCCGTGCACCTGGACCGCCAGCTCGACACCGTCGGGAGTGATCACGGCGTCTACTTCACACCACCGCGGCGCTTCGGGTCCCACGCGAGCTCGAGGTTGCGGATGATCGCCGGGGAGTACATGCAGCGCGCCTGGCCGATGGCGAGGTTGGCCATGTAGTGCCGGAAGGTCTCGAGCGGCTCGACGCCGACCCGCATCTGGGTGCGGTTCGCGTTGACGCCGACCGACCCGGTCGCGGTGAGGGCGTCGACGGCGTCGTCGATCGCCGCCTGCATCCCGGCCTCGTCGGCGGCGAGGTCGTCGACGATGAGGCGGCCCTCGGGGGAGTCGACGTCGATGTCGCGGTTGAAGAAGATCCCCTGGCGGGCGACCTTCTCGCCGACGAAGCGGGGCAGGCGCATGTTCCCGCAGCCGGGCAGGAAGCCCTCGCGCCGTGCCGGGAGGTTGACGTAGGCGCCGGACCGGGCGACGACGCGGTCCATGACCAGGAGGAACTGGCAGCCCCCGCCGATGGCGAACGTGTCGACGGCGGCGATCCACGGCTTCTCGTGGCGCCGCTCGACGATGCTGACCTCGCCCGCTCCGAGGCTGTGGCCGCGGTACCACTTGGTGATCAGCCCGAGCTCGCGCTCGACGAAGAACTCGATCAGCGAGACCTCGCCGTGGTAGAGCCGGGTGAGGTTGACGCCGGTGTCGAAGACGCGGCGTCCCGCGTAGCGCGGGTGCTGGGCCTCGTCGCCGCGCAGGACGCCGACCTCGATCCGGTCGTCGAGCAGGACGAGGTCGGTGGCGGTCTCCATCGCCGCGGTCGACTCGTCGTCCTCGGCGTTGAGGTACTTGTGGTGGGCGATCGTCAGGTGCCCGACGGTGCCGTCGCGCTCGAGCCGACAGGTGCCGAGGTCGACGCGACCGGTGTCCCGGAAGTGGTCGAGCATGTCGAGCGCCTCGCGGCGTGGCTGCGCCATGGCGTGCATCAGGTGGTAGCCGGTGCGCGCGTCGTCGAGGACGCGGGACAGGAAGATCCCCTGATCGACCTCCCAGCCCTCCTTGTCCTTCTGCGGGTGCCGGCGCTCGGCGGCGATGCGCTCGCGGGTCGGCGTCAGGCCGGGCACCAGCTCGCCGGCCGCGTACGTGAGCTCCGCGGCGCGCAGGGTCCGGGTGGCGCCGTCGGTGAGGGCGTCGTAGACGGCGCCGAGGTGGTGGTCGAGGAAGCCCTCGCGGGCCGCGCGGCCCCGCTCGAGCAGCGTCGTGGCCCGCTCCTGCTGGCCCTCGGTTCGTTCGGGCCGGGGAGGCAGCTCCTCGAGGTCGGCGCCGAGCGCCCCGAGGCGCTCGGAGAGCAGGGCGGCGTCGCGCGCGAAGGTCATGACGCCGCCTCCGACCGGGACCGCCGGGCGGCGTCCTCGACGGCGTCGACGATGCCCACGTAGCCGGTGCAACGGCAGATGTTGCCGGCCATCTCCGCGCGGATCCGCTCGCGCCCGGGGTCGGGATCGGTCTCCAGGAGATGGGCCGCGGTCATGAGCATCCCGGGTGTGCAGGCGCCGCACTGCAGCCCGTGGCACCGCGAGAACGCCTCCTGCAACGGGTGCAGCGTGCCGTCGTCGGCGGCGAGGCCCTCCACGGTCGCGACCTCGGCGTCGTCGGCCTGCACGGCGAACATCAGGCAGGCACGGGCGGGCAGGCCGTCGACGAGGACCGTGCACGCGCCGCAGACCCCGTGCTCGCAGCCGACGTGGGTGCCGGTCAGGCCGAGGTCCTCGCGCAGCGCGTCGGACAGGGTGCGGCGCGGCTCGACGTCGACGCGGTGCCGCTCGCCGTTGACCGTCAGCGTGATCTTCATGCCGGCTCCCGGACGGGCTGGGGGCGCCCGGCGAGGTCCGCGAGCGCCCGGAGGGTCATCTGCTCGGTGAGCGCGCGGCGGTACCCGGCGCTGCCGTGGAGGTCGGAGGCCGGGTCGACGTCGTCGGCGGCGGCCGCGGCGAGGAGGGCGACGTGGTCGTCGGAGATCTCGTCGCCCACGTGGTCGAGGTCGCCGGCGTCGACGAGGTGGGGCACACCGGCGACGCCGCCGACGGCCACGCGCACCCGGTCGCCGAAGCGCGCGGCGGCGACCGCGACGACGGCGAAGTCGCCGTGGCGCCGCGCGAACTCCGCGAAGCCCCAGGCGTCGGGCACCGGCAGCTCGACGCCGGTGATCATCTCGTTCTCGCCGACGGCGCTCTGCAGCGCGCCGACGAACAGGTCGTCGGCGCCGACACGCCGCGACCCGGTCGGCCCGGCGACGTGCACCGCGCCGTCGCAGGCGCGCAGCACCGCGGGCAGCTCCGCCGACGGGTCGGCGTGCGCGAGGCTGCCGCCGAGGGTCCCGCGGCTGCGGATGGCGGTGTGCCCGATCCAGCGGGCGGCCTCGGCGGCGAGGGGATGGTGCGTCTGGTCGGCGAGCGCGAGGTGGCGGACCAGCGCGCCGGCGTGCAGCACCCCGTCGCGCCGCTCGAGACAGTCCAGCCCGGGGACGCGGTTGACGTCGACGAGCACCGACGGCCGCGCCAGGCGCAGCGCGAGCACCGGCACCAGGCTCTGGCCCCCGGCGAGGATCTTGCCCTCGTCGTCGGCGGCCTCCAGGGCGGCCACGGCGTCGGCGACGTCGGTCGCGCGGTGGTAGGAGAACGGCGGGCACTTCATCGCTGCACCAGCTCCCAGACCCGGGCGGGGGTGACGGGCAGGTCGTCGACCTCGACGCCCAGCGCGTCGGCGACGGCCCCGGCCACCACGGCGTTCGGCGCGAGCGTGCCGCCCTCGCCGACCCCGCGGACGCCCGTCGGGTTCGCGGCCGGCGTGCTGACGTGCCCGATGCGCAGCTCGGGGATCTCGCCGGCGGTCGGCATGAGGTAGTCGAGCAGGGTGCCGGTCGACAGGTTGCCGGCGTCGTCGTAGACGAGGTGCTCGTACATGGCGCCGCCGATGCCCTGGGCGATCGAGCCGGCGATCTGCCCGTCGACGATCACGGGGTGGACGATCCGGCCGGCGTCCTCGACGCACACCCAGTCCAGGATGCCGATCTCGCCGGTGGCGGGGTCGACCTCGAGGGCGGCGATCTGGGCCCCGGCGGCGAACGCCCCGCGGATCGGGTCGTAGAACCTCGTCCCCTCCAGGCCGGGCTCGAAGCCGTCGGGCAGGCGGTCGGACTGCAGGTACGCGACCCGGGCGACCTCGGCCAGCGAGATGATCGGCTTCTCCTGCCCGGCCATGTGGATCTGCCCGCCGCGCAGGTCGAGCTCCTCGACCGGCGCCTCCTTCAGCGCGGCGGCCAGCGCGAGGACCTGCCCGCGGACGTGCTCGCCCGCGAGGTGCGCCGCGCCGCCGCTGATCACGGCCTGGCGCGACGAGAAGGCCCCGAAGCCCCACAGCGACTCGTCGGTGTCGCCGTAGCGGACCTCGACGTCGTCGTAGTCGACCCCGAGGGCGTCGGCGACGACCTGCGCCATCGTCGTCTCGAGGCCCTGGCCCTGGGAGGTGACGCCGGAGAACACCGTGACCGCGCCGTCGGGGTTGATCCGCACGGTGCAGGCGTCGTGGCCCGTGCGGAACGCCATGCGAGGCCCGGCGGACGCGGCGCGGCCCAGGCCGGTGAGCTCGTTGTAGACGCCGACGCCGATGCCGAGCGGGCGCCCGCCCTCGACGCGGCGCCGGGTCTGCTCGGCGCGCCAGCGGTCGAGGTCGAAGGTGGCGACGGCCTTGTCGAGGCAGGCCTCGTAGGCGCCCGAGTCGTCGACCAGCCGCGACGGCATCCGGTAGGGCACGTCGGCGGGGAGGATGAGGTTGCGGCGCCGCAGGGCGATCGGGTCCATGCCGAGCGCGCGGGCGCCCGAGTCCATCAGCGCCTCCATCGCGAACACCGTCGACGGCCGCGCGACGCCGCGGTACGGCCCGGACGGGCTGGTGTTGGTGGCGACGCCGCGGACGGTGCCCGTGTAGTGCGCGAGCTTGTACGGCCCGGTGAGCAGGCCGCCGGCCATGAGGGGCTCGATGCCCGCGGTCCAGGGGTAGACGGAGTAGGCGCCGGCGTTGCACCACGCGTCGGCCACCACGGCGAGCAGCTCGCCGTCGGCGGCGAACCCCGCGCGCAGCACGTAGCGGTGGTCGCGGGCGTGGGTGGCCGCGAGCAGGTGCTCGACGCGGTCCTCGACCCACTTGAGCGGGACGCCGGGCATCGCCATCGCCATGAGGCAGAGCGCGACGTCCTCGGAGTAGAGCACCGCCTTGACGCCGAACCCGCCGCCGACGTCGGGGGCGATGACGCGGATGTTGCCCTCGGGCAGGTCGAGCAGCTCGGCGAGCTGGGTGCGCACGATGTAGGGCACCTGGGTGCCCGACCAGAACGTCAGCTTGCGGTCCGCCGCCTCGTAGCGGGCGACGCCGGCGCGGCACTCGATGGGGTTGCCGCTGTGGCGGTTGGTGGTCAGTTCGCGGTCGACGACGACGTGCGCCTCGGCCAGCGCGGCGTCGGCGTCGCCCGCGCGGAAGGTCCGGGAGAGCAGCACGTTGTCCGGCGCCTCGTCGTGCACCGGGTGCTCGGGCTCCGCCCAGGCGCAGACCGTCGCCGGCAGCGGGTCGTAGTCCACGACGACCGCCTCGGCGCCGTCCTCGGCGAGGTAGCGGTCGGCGGCGACGACGGCGGCGACGGCCTCGCCGGCGAAACGCACCTTCCCGCGTGCCAGGGGCGGCTGGTCGGTCTCGACGTAGCCGGGCAGGGCGGACTGCGCGCGCAGCGCGACCGGCGCGATCGCCGGGTGCTCGCCGGTGAACACCGCGGACACCCCGTCGACCTCGAGCGCCTCGGCGACGTCGACCCCGGTGATGCGGCCGTGCGCGACCGGGCTGCGCACGAACGCGACGTGGCGCATGCGGGGCAGGGCGAGGTCGGAGACGAAGCGGCCGCGCCCGGTGAGCAGGCGCGCGTCCTCCTTGCGGCGCACCGAGGTGCCGCTGGCGGGGGCGTGCTGGTCGTCAGGCGTCATGGCACCACTCATGGCATCGCGAAGCCGCCGTTGACCGACACGACCTGACCGGTGGTCCAGGACGAGCACGGCGAGGCCAGCAGCAGGATCGTCGGGGTCACGTCCTCGGGGCGCCCGAGGCGGCGGAGCGGGTAGAGCGCGGTGATCTTCTTCAGGCGCTCGTCGTCGGTGCCGCCCGCGTGGTCGGAGAAGCGGTCGGTCTGCACGAGCCCGATCGAGACGGCGTTGGCGCGGATGCCGTGGCGGGCGAGCTCCTTGGCCAGCGACTTCGTCAGCCCGAGGGTCGAGCTGCGGGCGGTCGCGGTGACGGTGAGCCCGGACTCGCCGACCCGGCCCGAGTCGCCCATGAGCGACACGATCGCGCCGCCGCCGTGCTCGGCCATGCGCCGGGCGACGGCGTGGGAGATGCGCACGGTGCCGGTGACGGTCACGTCGATCTCGGCGGCGAACTCGTCGGCGTCGCGCTCGAGGAAGCGCCCGCGGCCGGTCACCGCCGCGTTGTTGACGAGCACGCCGATCGGCCCGAGCTCGGCCTCCACGGTCGTGACCGCACGCGTGACCGCCGCGTCGTCGCGGGTGTCGACGGCGACCGCGATCGCCTTCACCCCCGCGGCGCGCGCGGCCTCGGCCGCCTCCTCGGCGCCGGCGGACGAGGTGTTGTAGCCGAAGGCGACCTGGGCGCCCTCGGCCGCGAACGCCTCGCCGATCGCGCGGCCGAGGCCCTGCCCGGCCCCCGTGACGAGCACGGTGGTGCCGGCGAGCTGCAGATCCATGGGGCTCCTCTAGGCGATGACGAAGCGGCGCCGGTCGCCGAAGGTGACGATCCGGCCGACGGCGAGTCCGGGCAGGTGGGCGGGGACGACGAGGTCGTCGGTGTCGGCGACCTCGTCGGCGATGCGGTTGCGCATCGCCCGCGCGGCGACCGGGTCGACGTCGAACACGGCCTCCCAGTCGGGCTCCTCGAGCTCGACCACCGAGTGCGCGACGTCCCCGATCAGCAGGGCGCGCTCCCCGCGGCTGGAGACGACGTAGCTGGTCGAGCCGGGCGTGTGACCGGGCGTGGGGCGGGCGTCGAGGCCGGGGGCGACGGTGTGCTCGGCGTCGAAGGTCTCGAGGCGCTCGCGCAGCGGGGCGAGCTTGCGCACCGCGCCGGGGTCGGCGTCGGCCGCCTCGACGAAGTGGGCCCAGTCGGCCGCGTGCACGCGGTAGGTCGCGCGGTCGAAGACGACCTGCCCCTTGCTCGTCGCCCAGCCGACGTGGTCGAAGTGCAGGTGGGTGAAGACGACGTCGGTGACCTCGTCCGGCGCGACGCCGTGGGCGGCGAGGGCGTCGAGGAACCCGCCGCCCGCGTAGTGGTCGTTGTGGATGCGCCCCACACCCGCGTCGACGAGCACGACGCGGTCGCCGGTGCGCAGCAGGAAGCCGCCGAGGGTCAGCTCGAGGTTCCCGTCGGCGTCGAGGTGCTCGGGGTGGCAGGCCCACCGGTCGCCGCCGGGTGCGGAGAGCACCTCGCGGGCCTGCTCCCGCCCGGTCCCGTCGACGATCGGGAGGACCTCGAGGTCGCCGACCTTCACGCCGGGGCCTTCTCGCCGCTGAGCAGCCGCGCGAGCTCGAAGCGCTTGATCTTCCCGGAGCCCGTGCGCGGGATGACGTCGACGAGGTGGAAGGCGACGGGGACCTTGAACCCCGTGAGGTGCTCCCGGCAGTGCGCCGCCACCGCGTCCAGGTCCGGGTCGCCGACCACGAAGGCCACCGGCTCCTCGCCGAGGTCGGGGTGCGCACGGCCGACGACGGCGGCGTCGCCCACCCCGGGCGCCCGCAGGAGCACGGCCTCGATCTCGGCGGGGTAGATGTTCTCGCCGCCCCGGATGATCATCTCCTTCGCGCGGCCGGAGATCGTCAGGTAGCCGTTCGCGTCGGCGCGCGCGAGGTCGCCGGTGCGGTACCAGCCGTCGACGAGGACGTCGGCGGTCTGCTCGGGGCGGTTCCAGTAGCCGCGCATGACGCCCGGTCCGCGCACCCACAGCTCGCCCTCGTCGCCGGCCGGCGCGTCGGTGCCGGTGGCGGGGTCCACCAGCCGGACCGCGAGCCCGGGCAGCGGCAGCCCGCACGACCCGTACGGCCGCGTCCCGTGCGGCCAGTTCATCGCGACCATCGTCGAGGTCTCGGTGATGCCGTAGCCGTCGAGCAGCGGCACGCCGAACACCTGCTCGAAGGTCTCGTTCACCGACGCGGGCAGGATCGCGCCGGCGGAGACCGCCATCCGGAGCCGGTGCCGTGGGCGGTGGCCGGCGGCCTGCAGCAGGTAGGAGAAGTGCGTCGGGACCCCGGGCAGGACCGTGTAGCCGTCGCCGAGCATCTCGAGCATCCGGGTGGGGGAGAAGCGCGGCAGGATGCGCTCGCTCGCCCCCGTCGCGACGATCCCGAGCACGCACATGTCCAGGGCGTAGGAGTGGAACAGCGGCAGCCCCGAGAGCACGGTCTCGCCGGGCCCGAGGCCGACGATCGGCGCCCAGCACGCGGCGACCACCCACAGGCAGCTGCGCAGGCTCAGCTCGACGCCCTTGGGGCGCCCGGTGGTGCCGGACGTGTAGAGCATGAACGCCGTGACGTCGAGGTCGGCGGGGTCGGGCGCCGGGGTCGGGGGCTCGGTGGCGACGAGGTCCTCGTAGTCCCCGCCGACGACGATCGTGGTGACGTCCGGGCCCAGGAGTCCGGCGTGCGCCACGTCGGTGACCACCACGCGGGCGCCGGAGTCGGCGAGCATGTAGGCGAGCTCGGCGGGTGCGGCGTCCGGGTTGAGGCACACCGCGACCGCACCGGCCCGGGGGATGGCCAGGTAGGTCTCGGCGGTCTCGACGGCGTTGGCCATCACCATCGCGACCCGGTCGCCGGGACGGACGCCGCGGGCGGCGAGGTGGCCGGCGAGCCGGCGGGTGGTGGTCGCGAGCCGCCGCCACGACACGTCGCGGGCGTCGTCGGCGAAGGCGACGTCGTCGGGCCGGGCGGCCGCGTGGCCGTCGAGCAGCTCGTGCACGGGCCGGATCACCTCGGTACGCAGCATCGCGCCTCCCAAGCTGATGAACGCTCGTTAGTTTGACCGTAGCGAGCACCACAGGGATCGGACAAGACTCACGAGCGCTCGTTCGCCGTGCCACCATGAGTCGGTGGTGACCCGGGCCGGCCTCAACCCCGACGTCGTGCTCGACGCGGCCCTGACGCTGTTCGCGCGCCGCGGCTACCACGGCACGGCGCTCAGCGAGATCGCCGAGACGCTGCAGGTGCGGACGCCCAGCCTCTACAACCACATGGGCTCGAAGCACGACCTGCTGCTGCGGATCGTCGACCGCACGACGGCGGGCGTGCTCGACGACTTCCACCGCGTGCTCGACCCGGACGATCCGCCCGCCGAGCAGCTGCGCCGCGCCACCCGCGTCTACGCCCACCGCCACGCCACGCACCGCCGCGAGGCCCTCGTCGTCAACCGCGACACCAGCAGCCTCTCCGAGCCCGCCTTCGGCGAGATGCAGGCCCGCCGGCGCGAGCACGAGCACGCCCTGCGCGCGGTGATCGCCCGGGGCGTCGAGGCGGGCGACTTCCACGTCGAGTCGCCCGCGCTCGCCTCGTTCGCGATCCGCGAGCTGTGCGTGAGCATCGCGCGCTGGTTCTCCGACGACGGCGCGCTGACCGCCGAGCAGGTCGCGGACCAGTACAGCGGTTTCGCGCTCAGGATCGTGGGCGCGTCCTAGCCCGGCCGTTCCTCCGGAGGAGCTCCCAGGCCCCGGTGCACCACAGCGCCCAGGCGACGAGCACCGGCTGGAACAGCAGGCGCACGCCGCGCGCCGCGTCGGTGTCGAGGCCGAAGGCGGACCGGCCCTCGACGAACTGGGCGACGTTGCCCGGGAAGATCGCCACGAGGAAGGCCGCGACGACGAGCCCGACGAGCGCGCGGTGGCGCACGAGCGCGACGAGGGCGAGCCCGAGGACGATCTCGACGACCCCGGAGACGACGACCACCGCGTCGGCGTCGGCGGGGAACCAGGACGGCACCTGCGCGCGGAACGCCTCGCGCGCCACGGTGAGGTGCGCGGTCCCGGCGCCGAGCAGGAAGAGCCCGAGCAGGATGCGGGCGGCGCCCCGGATCACTCGACCTCCCCGCGGATCAGGGTGAACAGCGCGCGCGTGAGCACCTGGTGGCTCTCGTCGTCGAGCCGGGCGCGCAGGCGGTCGTCCACCTCGGTGATGATCGCCATGGCGGCGCGTTGCAGGCGTGTGCCCTCGGGCGTGACGTGCAGCTCGGCGGTGCGGCCGCGGCCCGGGTCGGTGTCGCGGGCGACCGCGCCGCGCGCCTCGAGGGCAACCAGCGTGGCCTGCATGCTCTGCGGTGTCACTCCCGCCCGGCGGGCGAGTTCGCTGTAGGACAGGCCGGGGTCCGGCGCGAGGTGGCCGAGCGCGGAGAGGTGGCGCAGGGCGATCCCCTGGTCCTTCAGGGCGCCCTCGACCTCCTCGCGGATCCGCCGCCCCAGGGCCATGAGCAGGAACGCGGCGCTCGCGGGCGGCGGCGTCTCGCTCACGGGCACACCTCCGGGACGAGTGGGGTTACAGTCACACTGTAAGCAGTTACAGTCCGACTGAAACCAAGGAGGCGGCATGCGCGTGCAGATCGTGCTGTTCGACGGGTTCGACCCCCTCGACGTCCTCGGGCCGTTCGAGGTCTTCCACGCGGGCGGCGGCTTCTCGGGCGGGGCGGTGACCGTCGAGCTCGTCAGCGCCGAGGGGCCCCGCGAGGTGCCGAGCGGGCTCCCCGCGGTCTCCCTCACGGCGACCGCGACGCTCGACCCCGCGGTCGCCGACCTCGTCGTCGTGCCCGGTGCCGCGGGCTCGCTGTCGCTGGACCCGGCGGTCGAGGGGAGCGTCGCGGCGCTCCTGGGACGCGCCGGCTCGGGTCCGCTGACGCCCGCGCTGCGCGACGCCGTCGGGCGCGCGGGCACGGTGGTCGCGACGGTGTGCGGCGGGTCGCTGCTCGTCGCCCACGCGGGCCTCGCCGACCGCCGGCCGCTGGTGACCCACGAGCGCGGCGCCGACCTCGCCGGCACCGCCGCCCTGCCCGTCGACGCCCGCGTCGTCGACGACGGCGACCTCGTCAGCGCCGGCAACATCACCTCCGGCGTCGACATGGCGCTCTACCTGCTCGAGCGCGAGATCGGCCCGCAGGTCGCCCACGCCGTCGAGGGCCTCATGTGCCACGAGCGGCGGGGCACGGTGTGGCGGGCCACCGGGGCCGCGGTGGCGGTGGCGTGAACGCCGTCCTGCTCTCCGTCCACGTCCTCGCGGCGATCATCGCGATCGGCCCGGTGTGCGTCGCGGCCAGCATGTTCCCGCCGGAGGCGCGCCGGGCCCTGGGCGACGAACCGGGCGCGGTGTCCCGCCTGCCGGTGCTCGCGCGGATCTGCCGGACCTACGCGCTCGTCGGCATCGCGGTCCCGGTGTTCGGGCTGGCGACGGCGTCGTCGATGGGCGTGCTGGGCGAGCCGTGGGTGCTCGTGTCGATCGTCCTCACCCTCGCGGCGGCCGGGGTTCTCGCGGGCGTGGTCCTGCCGCGCCAGAAGGTGCTGCTCGAGGGGGCCGGCCCCCGCGAGGTGCTCGTCGCCGCGACCGGCCGGCTCGCCGCCGCCACCGGCGTGTTCAACCTGCTGTGGGCCGTGGTGACGGTGCTGATGATCGTGCGCCCGGGCTCCTCGACGGGGGTGTGAGCGCGGTGCCGCTGCGGATCGCCGCCACCGTCGAGCTGGTCAGCCTCGTCGTCCTGCTCGCGAACCTCGCGACCGTCCACGTCGCCGAGGTGGCGTCCCTCGTCGGCCCGGTCCACGGGTGCGCCTACCTCGCGGCCATCGCACTGACCGTCGCGCGCGCCGGGTGGCGGTCCCGGGCGGCGGCGCTGTCCGTGGTTCCCGCGGTCGGGGGATGGGCGGCGGCCGCGGCGCTGGAGAGGTCGGCGACAGTGCCCGACTGACACGGAGCTCACGGCGACACGTATCGCCCGACCGGGCGGGTCGTTATCTCTCCGTGACCAGACGAGAGCACACGGCGTCCGGCGGCCTCGCGCGGTACGTCGTCACCGCCGTGGGCATCTTCCTGTTCGCGCTGCTGCTCGTGACCGGCGCGGAGCTGGTCATCGGGCACCCGCTCTCCGGCGGGAGCGCCGGCGGGACGTCCATGGGCGCCCTGTTCGTGACGCCCGACGACTGATCCGCCCGAGTGCTCCTCCCGGGCGATGTGGTCGCCCCGTCGGAGCACCCGCAGCGATCACCGCGCCCCGCCGGAGATCAGCAGACCGACAAGCACTGTCGATCATGCCTCTGAGGTGCCGAACGACCTGCTGATCTCCGGATCGACGATCAGGGCTCCGGCGAGAACACCGCCCACACGTGTCCCGGCTCCTCGACCGGGCGCAGGTCCAGCCCGTACCCGTGCCGGCGTGCGATCGCGGCCGCCTGCTCGCCGTTGACACTCCGGATCGTGAGGCCGACCTTGCGGTCACGCAGGATCAGCGCCGCGAGCTGCTGATCGAGCCGGCCCATCTCGAAGCCGGCCGTCCACTGGTCGGTGCCCTCGAGCATCGCGCGCCCTCCTCCTGTCTCCGCCGACGAGACAAGTGTTGACCCTGCTCGGCTTCCGTGTCTACAGTCATCGCCATCAGATATATCAGTTGGCTACGATGAGGAACGCGGATGTCGCTCACAGTCGCTCCCGAGGGTCGCACCGTCCCGGTGCTCGACCGTTCGCTCGCCGAGGCCGACCCCGAGGTGGCCGCCGCGGTCGACCGTGAGCGGCGCCGCCAGCACGGCACGCTCGAGATGATCGCGAGCGAGAACTTCGCGCCGCTCGCGGTGATGGAGGCGCAGGGGTCGGTCCTCACCAACAAGTACGCCGAGGGCTACCCGGGCCGGCGCTACTACGGCGGCTGCGAGCACGTCGACGTCGTCGAGCAGCTCGCGATCGACCGGCTCAAGGCCCTCTTCGGCGCCGAGTTCGCCAACGTGCAGCCCCACTCCGGCGCGCAGGCGAACGCCGCGGTCATGGCCGCGCTCCTCGAGCCGGGCGACACGATCCTCGGCCTGGCGCTGGCGCACGGCGGCCACCTCACCCACGGCATGCACCTGAACTTCTCGGGGCGCCTCTACGACGTCGCGGCCTACCACGTCCGCGCCGACGACCACCGCGTCGACATGGCCGAGGTCGAGACGCTGGCCCACGAGCGGCGTCCGAAGCTGATCATCGCCGGCTGGTCGGCCTACCCGCGCCAGCAGGACTTCGCGGAGTTCCGCCGGATCGCCGACGCGGTCGGCGCCTGGTTCATGGTCGACATGGCGCACTTCGCGGGGCTCGTCGCCGCGGGCCTGCACCCCTCGCCGGTGCCGCACGCGCACGTCGTCACCTCGACCACGCACAAGACGCTCGGCGGCCCGCGCGGGGGAGTGATCCTCTCCGCGGACACGGCCCTCGCGAAGAAGCTCAACTCGAGCGTCTTCCCCGGTCAGCAGGGCGGCCCGCTCGAGCACGTCGTCGCCGCCAAGGCCGTCGCGTTCAAGCTCGCCGGGGAGCCCGAGTTCCGCGACCGGCAGGTCCGCACGCTCGCCGGCGCGCGCATCCTGGCGGACCGGCTCCTCGCCGAGACCGGCGTCGGCGTCGTCTCCGGCGGCACCGACGTCCACCTGGTCCTCGTCGACCTGCGCGACTCCGAGCTCGACGGCAAGCAGGCCGAGGACCGGCTGCACCGCGTCGGGATCACCGTCAACCGCAACGCGGTCCCGTTCGACCCCCGCCCGCCGATGGTCAGCTCCGGCGTCCGCATCGGCACCGCCGCGCTCGCCGCGCGCGGCTTCGACGCCGACGACTTCCGGGTCGTCGCCGACGTCATCGCCCGGGCCCTGCGTCCGCAGGTCACCGACACCGAGCTGGACGCGCTCGCGCAGCGCGTCGCCGCCCTCGCCGACCGCCACCCTCTCTACCGGGAGCTGCAGGGATGACGACCGCAACGAACCCGCCGGGCGCCCACCTGCCCGAGCACCCCGACCACCTCTGGGACGACGCCGAGCCGAAGAAGGCCTACGACGTCGTCATCGTCGGCGGCGGGGGCCACGGCCTCGCGACCGCGCACTACCTCGCGAAGAACCACGGCATCACCAACGTCGCGGTGCTCGAGAAGGGCTGGCTCGCGGGCGGCAACATGGCCCGCAACACCACCCTGATCCGTTCGAACTACCTCTGGGACGAGTCGGCGGGCATCTACGAGTACGCCCTCAAGCTCTGGGAGGGGCTCGAGGACGACCTCGGCTATCCGATCCTGTTCAGCCAGCGCGGCGTGCTCAACCTCGCGCACACCGAGCAGGACGTCCGCGACTCCGTGCGCCGCGTCGAGGCGAACCGGCTCAACGGGATCGACGCCGAGTGGCTCGGGCCCGACGAGGTGGCCAAGGTCTGCCCGATCGTCAACGTCTCGGCCGACATCCGCTACCCGGTCCAGGGGGCGACGTTCCAGCCGCGCGCGGGCATCGCCAAGCACGACTACGTCGCCTGGGGCTTCGCCCGCCGCGCGAGCGAGGCCGGCATCGACATCATCCAGAACTGCGAGGTCACGGGCTTCGTCAGCGACGGCGACCGCGTGACGGGCGTGCGCACGACCCGCGGCGCCATCGCCGCCGGCACCGTCGCCCTCTGCGCGGCCGGGCACACCTCGGTGCTGCTCGACATGCTGGGCGTCCCCGCGCCGCTGCAGTCGCACCCGCTGCAGGCCCTGGTCTCCGAGCTCCTCGAGCCGGTGCACCCGACGATCGTCATGTCGAACGCGGTGCACGTGTACGTCTCGCAGGCCCACAAGGGCGAGCTGGTGATGGGCGCCGGCGTCGACAGCTACAACGGCTACGGCCAGCGCGGCGCCTTCCACATCATCGAGCGCCAGATGGCGGCGGCCGTCGAGCTGTTCCCGGTCTTCGCCCGCGCGCACCTGCTGCGCAGCTGGGCCGGCGTCGTCGACGTCACCCCGGACGCGAGCCCGATCGTCGGGGCCACGCCCTACGAGAACGTCTTCCTCAACTGCGGCTGGGGGACCGGCGGCTTCAAGGCGACCCCCGGCCTGGGCTGGGCGTTCGCCGACACCGTCGCCCACGGCCGCCCCCACCCCCTCGTCGCGCCGTTCGGCCTCGACCGCTTCGTCACCGGAGCCCTCGTCGACGAGCACGGCGCCGCCGCGGTCGCGCATTAAGGAGCCCGGATGCAACTCATCGCCTGCCCCTGGTGCGGCCCCCGCGAGGAGACGGAGTTCTCCTACGGCGGCCAGGCCCACGTGCCCTACCCCGAGCACCCCGCCTCGCTGACCGACGAGCAGTGGGCGCACTTCGTGTTCTTCCGCGCCAACCCGAAGGGCCCGTTCGCCGAGCGCTGGGTCCACTCCTCGGGCTGCCGCCGCTGGTTCACCGCCGTCCGCGACACCCGCACGCACCGGTTCCTGGAGGAGGTGCCCCGATGAGCAGGATCGCCGGGTACGGCCGCGTCGACCGCAGCCGCACCGTCACCATCACCGTCGACGGCACGCCCTACACCGGGCACCCCGGCGACACCGTCGCCTCGGTGCTGCTCGCCCACGGCGCGCGCCCGCAGACCGCCAGCGTCAAGTACGGGCGCCCGCGCGGGATCGGCTCGGCGTGGACCGAGGACCCGACCGGCCTGGTCCAGGTCGAGGAGCCGTTCCCCGAGCCGATGCTGCTCGCCGCGACCGTCGAGGCCACCGACGGGCTCGTGGTGCGCGGGGTCAACGGGCAGGGCCGCCTCGCCGAGGTGCCCGACACCGCCCGCTACGACCGCAAGCACACCCACTGCGACGTGCTGGTCGTCGGCGCCGGCCCCGCCGGCCTCGTCGCCGCCCGCACCGCCGCCCGCGCGGGGCGCAGCGTCGTGCTCGTCGACGACCGCCCGGAGGCCGGCGGGACGCTGACGGGCACCGAGACGATCGACGGCGAGCCCGCCCTCGACTTCGTCGCCGGGGTCGTCGCCGAGCTGGCGGCGCTGCCCGCGGTGACCCACCTGCAGCGCACCACCGCGTTCGGGCACTACGACGACGGCTTCGTGCTCGCCCTCGAGCGCCGGGGCGACGCGGCGCGCACGCGCCAGCGCGTGCACCGCATCCGCGCGGGGCGTGTGGTGGTCGCGGCCGGCGCGATCGAGCGCCCGATCGTCTTCGAGGACAACGACCGCCCCGGGATCATGCTCGCCTCGGCGGCGCGGGACCTCCTGCACCGCCACGGCGTGCTCGCCGGGCGCGAGGTCGTCGTCTTCACCAGCGACGACGCCGCCTACGCGGCCGCGGTCGACCTGGCCGACGCCGGCGCGGCCGTGCGCGTCCTCGACGCCCGCGAGCGCGCGCCGCAGGCGTGGCGACGGCGCTGCGGCGAGCGCGGGATCCCCGTCGAGACGGGCACGCTCGTGCACGGCACCCGCGGCGAGGCGCACCTGACCGCCGCGGTCGTCGGACCCGACCGCCGCGAGGTGCCCTGCGACCTGCTGCTGGTCAGCGGCGGCTGGAACCCCACCGCGCACCTGGTCAGCCACGTCGGCGGGACCCTCACCTACGACGCCGCGATCGGCGCCTTCCGCCCGGCCTCGCCGCAGCCGGAGGGTGTCGAGGCCGTCGGCGCCGCCAACGGCACCTTCGGCCTCGCCGACATCCTGCGCGAGGCCGGGGGCACCGACGCCCCGACCGCCCCCGCGCCGGAGTGGCCGGAGCCGACGCTCGTGCTCTGGCACACGCCGGGCGAGGCCGGCCGGCAGTTCGTCGACGTCGCCCGCGACGCCACCGTCGCCGACGTCGCCCGCGCGGTGGGCGCCGGCATGACCCACCCCGAGCACGTCAAGCGCTACACGACCATCGGCACCGCGCACGACCAGGGCAAGACCTCCGGGATCCTCGCCCTCGGCATCCTCGCCGAGCTCACGGGCCGCCCGATCCAGGAGGTCGGCACCACCACGTTCCGCCCGCCGTACACGCCGGTCGCGTTCGCGGCGCTGGCCGGGCGCGAGCGCGGCGACCTGTTCGACCCCGTGCGCACCACGCCGCTGCACGCCTGGCACGTCGAGGCCGGCGCCGAGTTCGAGGACGTCGGGCAGTGGAAGCGCGCGCGACACTACCCGCACGCCGGCGAGGACATGACCGCCGCCGTGCTGCGCGAGTGCGCCGCGGTGCGCACGTCGGTCGGGATCATGGACGCCTCGACGCTCGGCAAGATCGACGTCCGCGGCCCCGACGCCCCGGTCCTGCTCGACCGGCTCTACACGAACATGATGTCGAGCCTGAAGGTCGGGCGGGTCCGCTACGGCGTGATGTGCGGCAACGACGGCATGGTCTTCGACGACGGCACCGTGCTGCGCCTCGCCGAGGACCGCTACCTCGTCACGACCACCACCGGCAACGCCGCCCACGTCCTCGACTGGATGGAGGAGTGGGTCCAGACCGAGTGGACCGACCTGCGGGTGCGGCTGACCTCGGTCACCGAGCAGTGGTCGATCGCCGCCGTCGCGGGCCCGCGCTCGCGCGACGTGATCGGCGCGGTCTTCGGTGATGTCGACGTCTCGAACGACGCCTTCGGCTTCATGACCTGGCAGGACACCACGCTCGACGGCGTGCCGGTGCGGCTCGCGCGCATCTCGTTCTCGGGCGAGCTCGCCTACGAGGTGACGGTCAGTTCCTGGTACTTCCCCGCGGTGTGGGCGCGGCTGGTCGAGGCCGGGGCGCCCTGCGGCATCACGCCCTACGGCACCGAGACCATGCACGTCCTGCGGGCCGAGAAGGGCTACCCGATCATCGGCCAGGACACCGACGGCACCGTCTCGCCGCACGACCTCGGCATGAGCTGGGCGGTGTCGAAGAAGAAGGACGACTTCGTCGGCAGGCGGTCGTACGCCCGCCCGGAGAACCGCAACCCGCTGCGCAAGCAGCTGGTCTCGCTGCTGCCGACCGACGCCGCGACCAGGCTGCCCGAGGGCGCCCAGATCGTGCGCTTCTGCGACGACGGCACCCTGCCCCCGGCGCCCGTGCCGATGCTCGGGCACGTCACCTCGAGCTACCACAGCGCCGAGCTCGCCAGGCCCTTCGCGCTCGCCCTGGTGAAGGGCGGCCGGGAGCGTCTCGGCGAGGTCGTCCACGTGCCCGTCGGCGACGACCTCGTGGCCGCGCGCATCGGCGAGTCCGTGCTCGTCGACCCGGAAGGAGCCCGCCGAGATGGCTGACCGCACCCTCACCGCCTCCCACCCGCTGGAGAGCCGGCGCGCCGCGCTGGCCTCGGTCGACTCGCCGGCCCTGCGCCTCGAGCTCGAGGCCCCCGTCGCGACCGTCGATTTGCGCGTCGACCCCGCCCACGGGGGACCGGCCGCCGTCGGCGCGGCCGTCGGCGGGCCGCTGCCCGAGCGTCCCGACACCTGGACCGCGCTCCCCACGGGGCTCGCCCTGCGCCTCGGGCCCGACGAGTGGCTGCTCACCAGCACCACCGCCGAACCCGAGGACTGGGAGTTCCACGTCGACGAGACCGCCGCCGCCCACGGCGGCATGGCCGTCGACGTGTCCGCGCAGCGCACCGCCGTGCGCGTGCGCGGCACCGCCGCGCGGGAGCTGCTCTCGTTCGGCTGCTCGCTCGACCTGCGCCCCTCCGCGTTCCCGCGCGGCCGCTGCGCCCAGACCCTCCTCGGCCAGGCCGGCGTCCTGCTCGTCGCGCTCGAGGCCGACGACCTGCTCCTGATCGTCCGCGCCTCCTTCGCCGGCTACGTCGCCGACTGGCTCGTCGACGCCGCCCAGGAGTTCCAACCAGCGGTCGTCCCGTAACCCGTCCCGTCACCCGTCTCGTCCGTCACTCCTGGAGACGCCATGAGCACCACCCCCCGCGTCGTCGTCATCGGAGCCGGGATCGTCGGCGCCAACCTGGCCGACGAGCTCACCGGCCGCGGCTGGACCGACGTCACCGTCCTCGACCAGGGACCGCTGCCGCTGGCCGGCGGGTCGACCTCGCACGCGCCCGGTCTGGTGTTCCAGACCAACGCGTCGAAGACGATGAGCGAGTTCGCCTCCTACACGGTGGAGAAGTTCCTGGGCCTGGAGGTCGACGGCGCCTGGTGCTTCAACCAGGTCGGCGGCCTCGAGGTCGCCACGACCCCGGAGCGGCTCGCCGACCTGCACCGCAAGCAGGGCTGGGCGACCGCGCGGGGCATCCCGGCACAGGTCGTCGACGTCGACGAGTGCGCGCGGCTGCACCCGCTGATGGACCCCACGCGCATCCTCGGCGGCCTGCACACCCCCACCGACGGGCTCGCGAAGGCCGCCCGCGCCGTCGCGGCGCTGATCCGGCGGGCGGAGTCGCGGGGCGCGGTGTTCCGCGCCTCGACCCGCGTCACCGGCGTGGCGTGCCACGGCGGGCGCGTCACCGGCGTCGAGACCGACCAGGGCCTGGTGCCCGCCGACATCGTCGTGTCGTGCGCCGGGTTCTGGGGGCAGGCGATCGGCGACATGGTGGGGATGCGGGTGCCGCTGCTGCCGCTGGCGCACCAGTACGTCTTCACCGGCCAGGTGCCCGACCTCGTCGGCCGCAACGACGAGGCGGTCGAGGCCCGGCTGCCGATCCTGCGCCACCAGGACCAGGACCTGTACTACCGCGAGCACAACGACCGCATCGGCATCGGCTCCTACGCCCACCGCCCCATGCCGGTGTCGCTGGGCGAGCTGCCCGAGGTCGACGACGTCAGCGAGGCCCGCCAGCCCTCGATGCTGCCGTTCACCGAGGAGGACTTCGCCCCGCAGTGGGAGCAGAGCCGCCTGCTGCTGCCGTCGCTGAACGACACCAAGGTCGACACCGGCTTCAACGGCATCTTCTCGTTCACGCCCGACGGCGGGCCGCTGATCGGGGAGTCGCCGGACGTCGCGGGCTTCTGGATCGCCGAGGCCGTGTGGGTCACCCACTCCGCCGGCGTCGCGCGCAGCGTCGCGCAGCTGCTGATCGACGGCCGCAGCGAGATCGAGCTGCACGGCTGCTCGGTGCACCGCTTCGAGGAGTTCCAGCTCGCCGACGACTACGTCGCCGAGACCTCGCAGCAGAACTTCGTCGAGATCTACGACGTCGTGCACCCGCTGCAGCCGCGCCTGTCGCCCCGCGAGGTGCGCACGAGCCCGTTCCACGCGCGGCAGACCGACCTCGGCGCGGTGTTCCTCGAGGCCCGCGGGTGGGAGCGCCCGCAGTGGTACGAGGCCAACGCGCCGCTGGTCGCGGAGCTGCCGACCGAGTGGCTGCCGCCGACCCGTGACTCGTGGTCGGCGCGGTTCCACTCGCCGATCGCGGCGGTGGAGGCGTGGAAGACCCGCACCGCGGTCGCGATGTACGACATGACCTCGCTGACCCGGATCGAGGTCTCCGGCGCGGGGGCCGTGGCGATGCTCGACCGCCTGGTGACCGGGAAGATGGACAAGTCCGTCGGCTCGGTGACCTACACGCTGGCGCTCGACGAGGCCGGCGGCATCCGCAGCGACCTCACCGTCGCCCGCCTGGGCCCGGAGCTCTTCCAGGTCGGCGCCAACGGGCCGCTCGACCTGGAGATGCTGCGCCGCGAGGCCGCTCTCGTCGACGACGTCACGGTGCGCGACATCTCCGGCGGCACCTGCTGCGTCGGGGTCTGGGGGCCGCTCGCCCGCGACCTCGTGCAGCCCCTGACCTCGGCGGACCTGTCCCACGAGGGCCTGAAGTTCTTCCGCTGCGTGCAGACCGAGGTCGGCGTCATCCCGGTGACCGCGATGCGCCTGTCGTACGTCGGCGAGCTCGGCTGGGAGATCTACACGACCGCCGAGTACGGGCAGCGGCTCTGGGACGTGCTGTGGCGCGCCGGGCAGCCCCTGGGCGTCGTCGCCGCGGGGCGCGCCGCGTTCAACAGCCTGCGGCTGGAGAAGGGCTACCGCAGCTGGGGCGCCGACATGACCACCGAGCACTCGCCGTACGAGGCGGGTCTGGGGTTCGCGGTGCGGCCGACGACCAAGGGCGACTTCGTCGGACGAGACGCCGTCACCGCGCCGGGGGCGCAGGAGGTGTCGCGCTCGCTGACCTGCCTGACGGTCGACGACGGGCGCAGCGTGGTGCTCGGCCACGAGCCGGTGCTCGTCGACGGGGTGCCCTCGGGCTACGTGACGTCGGCGGCGTACGGACACACCATCGGCCGGCCCATCGCCTACGCCTGGCTGCCCGCGGGGCTCGAGCCGGGGACCCCGGTGGAGGTGCAGTACTTCGGGCACCCCGTGCGCGCGACGGTCGCGAGCGAGCCGCTCGTCGATCCCGAGATGACGCGGATCCGGCGCTGAAGACATCGGCGCGCGGAGAGGAGATGGCGGACGACCCCGTAGGAGGCGTTGTGCGCAGCGAAACGGTCGACCAGGTCCTGGAGTCGGTGGCGTCGTCGGGATCCGGTCCCGGCAGCGCCGCCGCTCTGCACACCGCGCTGGGGTCCGCGTTCGTCGCCCGGGCCGTGGGCCCGAACGGCGGGCGCACCGCGGAGATCGCCGACGACCTGCGAGGCGCCGCGTTGCGCCTCGCCGCCGAGGGCTCGGGCGCCGACCCGGTGGCCGGCGCCCGGGCCGCGGTGCGCGTCCTCGAGGTCGCCGAGCGCGCCCTTGGCCTCGCGGAGACCCTGCGCCCGGGCGACCGGGGCGTGGGGGCGGCCGACGTCGCCGCGGCCGCCGAGGCACTGCGCGCGGCGGTGGGGACGGCGCGCGTCGAGGTCGAGGTCCACCTCGCGGGCATCGCCGACCCCGCCGTGCGCGAGGAGCTCCTCCTCGCGGTCGATCCGGTCGACGACGTCGTCCTGCGCGCCGCGAAGGTCACCGCCGTCGTCCGCGAGCAGCTGCTGCGCTGACCGGGATACGTGCGTGATCTTCTGAGCGTCAGATGACCGCGCGGATGGCCTTCTCGAAGCCGAGCACGTGCTGGCGGGCCTTGCGGGCGGCGACGTCGGCCTCGCCGTCGGCGATGGTGCGCAGCAGGCCGGCGTGCTCCTCGACGTGCGACACGAAGTCGTGCATGCGGTCGAGGAACAGGCAGAAGATCCGGGTCGCCAGGTTGTCGTAGCGCACCAGGGTGTCCTCGAGGTGCGGGTTGCCGGCCGCGTGGTAGATCGCGCGGTGCACCCGCATGTCCCAGCGCATCAGCTCGTCGCGCGACAGCTCGGGCACGTCGAGCCGCTCGGTGGCGTCGGCGAGCTCGGCGAGGTCCTCGCGCACCGCGGCCGAGGCTCCCTCGGCGGCGCGGCGCGCGGCGAGGGGCTCGAGCTGCACGCGGATGTCGGAGATGTAGGCGAGGTCGGTGATGTCCACGGCCGTCGCGAACGTGCCGCGGCGGGCGTAGGAGACGACCAGCCGGTCGACCTCGAGCCGCTTGAGCGCCTCGCGGACCGGCGTCCGTCCCACCCCCAGCGACTCCACCAGCGCGACCTCGTCGATCGGCGCCATCGGCGGGATCTCCAGCATGATCAGCTTGTCCTGGATCGCCTGGTAGGCGCGCTCGGACAGCGACAGCGGGGGGCTCGACTCCTGCTCGTCCGGGAGAACCGTCACGGGGCGGACCTTACATCAGACGGATCAATACTTCTCCTGTGCGGCGGATATTGATATACTAGTCCAACATCAAACGCCCGACACGGCCTCCTGGGGGTGTCCCATGGCCATCTCGGTGTTCGACCTGTTCAAGGTCGGGATCGGGCCGTCCAGCTCGCACACGGTGGGCCCGATGCGCGCCGCGTTCCTCTTCGTCTCGCGCCTCCACGACACCGACCGCCTGCACGACGTCGCGTCCGTCCGCTGTGAGCTGTTCGGCTCGCTGGGGGCGACGGGCCACGGCCACGGCAGCGTCCCGGCGGTCGTCCTCGGCCTGTGCGGCGAGCAGCCCCACCTGGTCGACCCGGTGGAGGCGGGGCCGCTCGTCGCGGCGGCGCGCGCCGAGGGCCGGATCGCCCTGTCCCGCAAGCAGACGATCGACTTCTCCGTCGACGACGACGTCGTGCTCCACCGGACCAGGCGCCTGCCCTTCCACAGCAACGGCATGGTGTTCACCGCCCGCGACGCCGACGGCGACGTGGTCGAGCGCCGCGAGTACTACTCGGTGGGCGGCGGGTTCGTGCTCGACGAGGACGAGACCGGCGAGCCCGTGCTCCGCGAGGACGCGACGCCGGAGCGCCACCCCTTCGAGTCCGGCGACCAGCTCGTCGCGATCGCGCGCACCCACGGCCTGCGCATCAGCGACGTCGTGCTCGCCAACGAACGGGCCTGGCGCCCCGAGGCGGAGACGCGCGCCGGGCTGCTGCACCTCTGGTCGGTGATGCGCGAGTGCGTCGCGCGGGGCTGCGCCACCGAGGGCGTGCTGCCCGGCGGTCTGCGGGTCCGCCGTCGCGCCCCGGACCTGCGGCGACGTCTCGACGCCGAGGGCGCCGGCTGCACCGACATGGACCGCGTCACGCTCGACGCGCTCGCCGTCAACGAGGAGAACGCCGCGGGCGGGCGGGTCGTCACCGCCCCCACCAACGGCGCGGCCGGGATCGTGCCGGCCGTCCTGCACCACGCGGCCCGGTCGCTGCCGGCGTTCGACGACGACGCCGTCGTGCGCTTCCTGCTGACCGCCGGTGCCGTCGGCCTGCTGTTCAAGCGCAACGCCTCGATCTCGGGCGCCGAGGTCGGGTGCCAGGGCGAGGTCGGCTCGGCGTGCTCGATGGCCGCCGCCGGCTTCGCGGAGCTGCTCGGGGGCTCGCCCGAGCAGGTCGAGAACGCCGCCGAGATCGGCATCGAGCACAACCTCGGCCTGACCTGCGACCCCGTCGGCGGGCTCGTGCAGATCCCCTGCATCGAGCGCAACGCCGTCGCGTCGGTCAAGGCGATCACCGCCGCCCGGATGGCGGTGCGCGGGGACGGCATCCACCACGTCTCGCTCGACAAGGCGATCAAGACGATGCGTGAGACGGGTGCGGACATGAAGGTCAAGTACAAGGAGACGGCCCGCGGCGGGCTCGCTCTCAACATCGTCGAGTGCTGACGGGATCCCTGGTGACCGAGTCGTTCGTCCTGACCCTGAGCTGCCCGAACCGCAGCGGCATCGTCCGCGCCGTCAGCAGCCACCTCGCCGCGTACGGCGCCGACATCGTCGAGCACCAGCAGTTCGACGACCCCGTGAGCGGGCGCCTGTTCCTGCGCACGCGCGTCACCGCGCCGGCGGGCACCGACCTCGACGCGGTCTCCGCGGACTTCGCGCCCGTCGCCGAGGCGTTCGCCATGGACCACGCGTTCCACCGCCTGCACGAGCCCCGCGTGCTCGTCATGGTGTCGACGTCGGGGCACTGCCTCAACGACCTGGTCTTCCGCTGGCGCTCGGGCAGCCTCGGCGCGGAGCTCGTCGGCATCGTGTCCAACCACGAGACCCTGCGCCCCATGGCCGAGTTGGCGGGGCTGCCGTTCTTCCACGTACCGGTGACGCCGGCGACGAAGCCCGAGGCCGAGGCGGAGATGCTGCGCCTGGTCGGCGAGCTGGACGCGGAGCTCGTGGTGCTCGCCCGCTACATGCAGGTGCTCTCGGACCGCACGTGCGCGACCCTGCGCGGCCGGGCGATCAACATCCACCACTCGTTCCTGCCCGGCTTCGCGGGCGCCAAGCCCTACCACCAGGCCTACGACCGCGGCGTGAAGTTCGTCGGCGCCACCGCGCACTACGTCACCGCGGACCTCGACGAGGGACCGATCATCGAGCAGGAGGTCGTGCGCATCGACCACTCCTACGACCCGCGCGCCCTGCAGACCGTAGGCCGCGACGCCGAGGCGCTGGCCCTCTCGCGGGCGGTGCGCTGGCACTGCGAGCGCCGCGTCCTCGTCGACGGGCACCGCACGGTGGTGTTCCGCTAGGGCGCGCCGGTTCTGACCGAAGGGCCCCTTCGCTCGGATAGATGGGCGAGGGGAGCCCTCCGCCGGAACGTGGGCGGGACCGGGCGTGGGCGAGGGGCACGCTGGGCAGTTCCGGAGGGCTGTTGATCCTGCGCGAGGTGCCGCTCGCCTCGCCCGTCGACGCCCACCGCGCGGGGGATCACTCGCCGCGGTAGCCGAGCTTCGCCGAGAGCTCCGCCGCGCCGTCGCGCAGGTCGCCGACGATGGCACGGGCGCGCCGGCGGGGGAGCCGGTAGGCGGGCCCGGTGGCGGACAGGGCCGAGCCCACGGTGCCGTCGGCGGAGAACACCGGGACGGCGACGGCGTGCATGCCGACCTCGAGCTCTTCGAACGACCGGGCGTGGCCCTCGTCGAGCACGCGCGCGAGCTCGGTGCGCAGCGCGGCGGTCTCGACGATGGTGTCGTCGGTGTAGCGGGTGAGGCGGCGCCGCAGCACCGGGCGCCGGTCGCACTCGGGCATCCACGCGAGCAGGACCTTGCCCGCCCCGGTGGCGTGCAGGGGGCTGCGGCGGCCCACCCAGTTCTGCGAGGTGATCGCCGCCGTGCCGTACTCCTGGGCGACCGTGATGCCGGCCTCCCCGTCGGTGACGGCGATGTTCACGGTCTCGCCGAGGCTCTCGGCCAGCTGCTGGCAGACGGGTTGCCCGAGGCGCGCGACGTCGAGGCGGGCCGTCGTGGCGGCCGCGAGCCGGACGACGCCGAAGCTCAGGGCGTACTTGCCGCGCTCGCCGAGCTGTTCGAGCAGGTGGCGCTGCTGGAGCGCCGCCACGAGCCGGGACGCGGTGGACTTGTGCACGTCGAGCTCCTCGGCGATCTCGGTGATCCCGAGCTCGCCGCGGGCCGCGACGATTTCGAGGATCGAGATCGCGCGGTCGACGGACTGGACCGCGGAACTCTTCTCCGCGGAATCCTTCGTGCCGTCCCTGGCTCCCGACATGGGCTCACGCTACCTGACAGTAAGGGGGCTCCCGTGCCCCCGTCGTCAGACGTCGGGAGCACGTTCTCCCGGTGTGCGGAGAATGGTTCGAACGCTCAGTCCGCGGTGTCCTTCCGGATGGCCGCCGCGAGCTCGGCGAGCAGCCCGGGAAGGCGGGCGGCGCAGGTCGGGCACACGCAGTCGCTGCCGTGCACCGACAGTTCGTCGGCCACGAGGAAGGCGTCGCGGTAACGCGTGGGAGCGATTCCGTCGGACGGGTCGCGGTTCTCGGGGGTGATGGACACGGTCGCTCTCCTGGCTTTCTGGACGTGATTCTCGGAAATGCTCAGCCGACGCGCTGCGCGACCCAGTCGTGGAACTCGCCGATGTGGTGCTCGCTCGGGACGAGGACGCCGCCGCGGGCGTAGGAGCGCGAGTCCATGGAGACCTGGCAGCGCTCGCAGGCGTCGAAGTCCTGCTGGTTGACGCGGTGGAAGAGCTCGACGGACCGGTCGATGTCGGCGCCGGAGTCGACGACCTCGGGCAGGTAGAGCCAGTCGCAGCGCACGAGGGTGCGCTCCGCGGTGAGCGGGAACATGCGGTGGAACACCACGTGGTCGGGCACGAGGTTGATGAACACCTGCGGGCGCACGGTGATGGCGTAGTAGCGCCGGTCCTGGTCCTCGCCGACGCCGGGGATGCGCTCGAGGCCCGCGGATCCGTCGACGGTGAACCCGGCGACGTCCTCGCCGAACTCGGCGCCGTGCCCGACGAAGTACTGCGCGGCGAGGCCGTTCGCGAACTCCGGCAGCACCTCGGTGAGCTCGGGGTGGATCGTCCCGCAGTGGTAGCACTCCATGAAGTTCTCGACGATCTGCTTCCAGTTCGCCTTCACGTCGTACTCGATGCGCCGGCCCAGTTTCAGGTCGGCGACCTGGTAGCCGACGATCGCGTCGGGCGCCCCGAGCCGGGCCGTGACGTCGGCGATCACCGTGTCCTCGAACGACGGCGGCTCCTCGGCCAGGCACAGCCACACGTACCCGAGCCATTCGCGGACGTGCACGCGGTGCAGGCCGTACTCGACGCGGTCGATGTCGGGCATCTCGCCGATGTTCGGCGCGGAGATCAGCTTGCCGTCGAGGCCGTAGGTCCACGCGTGGTACGGGCACTGGAAGGAGCGCCGGACGCTGCCCTTCTCCTCGGTGCAGATCCGGGCGCCGCGGTGGCGGCAGACGTTGAGGTGGGCGTTGACGCCGCCGTCGCGGCCGCGGGCGACGATCACGCTCTCGCGCCCGATCTGCACCGTCTCGAAGTCGCCGGCCCTGGTCAGGTCGGCGGCCAGGACCGCGCAGAACCAGCCGGTCTCGAAGATGAGGGCCTGCTCGGCCGCGAAGATCGTGGGGTCGGTGTAGTACCGGCCCGGCAGGGTGCCGCGCAGGCTCGCCGGCAGGGCCGGCGCCGCGATCTCCGGTGCGATCTCTCCGGTGGTCATGGAATCCGTGCTCCTCGAGGTGCGCCAGCGGGGGGAAGGGCGTCGTCCGACCGGCGGAACGGTCGCGACCCGATGCGGGAGCGAACCGACGGCCTGACGCCGACTCGCCGATGAGTTGCGCTATGAGGAACACGATCCGTCATGCGCAACACCACGGTCGATGACCGCCAGGTCGCCTGTCAAGAGAGCGCGCGGGCGAGTTCGCGCGCGGGTGTGTCACAGCTCCACCTCGAACCCCTCTTGACAAGCGGGTTCGGGTCTCCCACGGTTCGAAGTTGCGTACGACGCATCGCGTCTCCCATTGCGCAACGCAGCACTCCAGATCGTGGGGTGTCCGCCGCCGGTCCCTCTCCCCTGTCGAGGCCCTCGAGGAGCCCGCCATGCACACCATCACGATCGTCGGCGGATCGGTCGCCGGCATCCGCTCGGCCGAGGCCCTGCGCGCGGCCGGGTACGACGGCCGCCTGGTCCTGGTCGGCGACGACGTCCACCGGCCCTACGACCGACCCCCGCTGTCGAAGGCGTTCCTCGACGGCGGCGTCGACGTCGACGGGATCGGCCTGCTCGACGCCGAGGAGGAGGCGGAGCTCGCCCTCGACCTGCGGCTCGGGGCCACCGCGGCCCGCCTCGACCCCGCCGGCGGCCGGGTCGTGCTCGCCGACGGCACCGACGTGGCCACCGACGGCGTCGTGCTCGCCACCGGCGGGAGCGCGCGCCGGCTGCCCGGCACCGAGGGCGTCGAGGGCGTGCACACGCTCCGGACGCTCGACGACGCCCTGGCGCTGCGGCGCGCGCTGCGCGACGGCTCGCCGCGCGTCGCGATCGTCGGCGGCGGCTTCATCGGCGCCGAGGTCGCGTCGACGTGCCGCGCGATGGGCCTCGAGGTGACCGTCCTCGACGGCCTGCCGCTGCCGCTCGCGCCGGTCCTCGGGCCGCGGATCGCCCGCAGCTGCGTCGACCTGCACGCCGAGCACGGCACCGACCTGCGCCCGGGCGCCGCCGTGGCCGGCCTCGCGACGGTGCCCGCCGGCCCGGACGCCCGCCGCGTCGTCGGCGTCGAGCTCGGCGACGGCACCACCGTCAAGGCGGACGTCGTGGTCGTCGGCATCGGCATCACGCCGAACACCGGGTGGCTCGACGGCTCCGGCCTGCGGGTCGAGAACGGCGTGTGCACCGACGCCGGCATGGTCACCGACCTCCCGAACGTGGTCGCGGTCGGGGACGTGGCGCGCCACGACGGTCGTCGTCAAGAGCACTGGACCAGCGCCGGGGAACAGGCCGCGGTCGCGGCCGCCAACCTGCTCGCCGGCCGCGCACAGGCCACCTTCCGCCCCAGCGGTTACGTGTGGTCCGAGCAGTACGGGCGCATGCTCCAGCTCGCCGGCCACCCCTCCGCGCACGACCACGTGGACGTCGTCGACGGCGACCCCGCGGACGGGCGCTTCGTCGCGCGCTACGTCGACGACCGGGGCGTCACGACCGGCGTCTTCGCGATGGCGAACCCGCGCCAGTTCGGGCGCGTGCGCCGCAGCGAGCTGGGCCGGCCGCAGGCCGCCTGAGGGCCCTCCGGGCCATGTGCGTGTCCTGGGTCGCCCGGGCGACCCAGGACACGCACACGGCGTCAGTCCTCAGTCCCGCGGCGGCTCGAGGGGGACCCCGTCCTCCGAGAGGGCCGGGGGCGGCAGCTCGGCGCTGGACGCCAGGGGCGCGGCGCCGGGCAGGGGGCGCCCGGCGGACTCGGTCAGGAAGACGACGCTGACCACGCCGATGACGCCCGCGGCGACGAGGTAGTAGCCGGGCCAGTCGAGGTTCCCCGTCGCGGTCGTCGCCGCGGCGATGACGGTCGGCGCCGTGCCCGCGAACAGCGACACCGCCACGTTGAAGGTCAGCGCGAGGCCCCCGTAGCGCACCAGCGTCGGGAACAGTGCGGGCAGCGTGGACGGCGCGACCGCCGCGAAGCAGACCAGGCACGCCCCGATGAGGGCGAGCCCGCCGAGCTGGCCGAGCAGGCCCTGGCGCAGCAGCCACACCGCGGGCAGGCCGCCGACGACGAGGGCGAGGCTGCCCGCCAGCAGCACGGGACGGCGCCCGACGCGGTCGGAGAGCCGTCCCAGCGACGTGATGACCGACAGCATCGCGACCATCACGACCACCTGCAGCGCCGTCGAGGTCGCCTTCTCGGTGCCCGTCTCGCCGTGCTCGCCCAGCGTGCTCGTGAGGTAGATCGGGATGTAGTTGGTGAGCACGTAGTTGGTGATGTTCCAGGCGACGACGAGACCACCCGCGACCACGAGCGCGCGCCGGTAGCGGACCCACAGGATCTGCAGCGCGCGGCGCAGCGGCATCGTCGCGAGGGCGGGGGAGCGCTCCATGAGCTGTCGGAACGCCGGCGTGTCCTCGAGCCGCAGTCGCAGGTAGATGCCGACGACGCCGAGCGGCAGGGCGAGCAGGAACGGTAGCCGCCAGCCCCAGGTCAGCAGGTCCTCGTCGGGCAGCAGGGCGATCAGCGCGGCGCTGATGCCCGCGCCGAGCGTGTAGCCGGTGATCGTCCCGAACTCGAGCCAGCTGCCGAAGAAGCCGCGGCGCCGGTCCGGTGCGTATTCGGCGATCATGGTCAGCGCGCCGGTGTACTCGCCGCCGGCCGAGAAGCCCTGCAGCATGCGCATGACGAGCACGAGGACCGGGGCGGCCGCGCCGATCGCCCCGTGACTGGGCACGAGGCCGAGCAGCAGCGTGGCCACCGCCATGAGCACGACGGTCACCGAGAGCACCCGGGTGCGCCCGATGCGGTCGCCCAGGGGGCCGAAGAAGAGCCCGCCGAGGGGGCGCACGAGGAAGGCCGCGGCGAAGGCACCGAGGGTGTACACGGCGGCCCACGGACCCGCGTCGGGGAAGAACACCCGGGACAGCACCGCGCCGGCCAGGTAGGAGTAGAGCCCGAAGTCGTACCACTCGGCGACGTTGCCGACCGCCGCCGCGGCGGTGGCCCGGCGCACGGTGTGCTCGCCCTCGATCGCCCGGGGCACGCCGCCGCGCCGCCGCGGCTGCGCGTGCTCGCCCATGTCACCACTCCTCGGGCCGACGACGGTGGACGGGCCCGACCCGCCGCGGAGTGTGACACCCCGACCACGGTGTCAGCCCGGCGTCGCTGACATATGAGATGCGTATCAGTCAGCGGGTATTGCCGCAACGTTAAACCTGTCAGACGTCGGCCACTGCCCTTGACGTCGCGATTCCCAAGCCTCAGGCTCTGTGTTGCGGATGACAGGACTCGATGCGCACAGCGCAACAGGAGCCGAAATGATCTACGTGGGCGAGCTGTCCGACATCCCTGTCGGGGAGTCGGTCCGGGTGCAGGGCTCGGTGGCCATCGCGGTCTTCAACGCGGACGGCGAGCTCTATGCGATCGACGACACCTGCACGCACCAGGACGCGTCGCTGTCCGACGGGTGGCTCGAGGGGTGCGCGGTCGAGTGCCCGCTGCACGCGGCGTGCTTCGACCTGCGCACCGGGCAGCCGAGCGGCCCGCCGGCGAAGAAGCCGGTGCGGACCCACAGCGTCTCCGTCGAGGGCGGGTCGGTCTACGTCGAGGAGACCGTGCGCGTCGAGGCGCGGGAGCTCGCCCGGGCGGAGTAGGCCTCAGCCCCGGGTGCCCTTCGGCATCGCCAGCGGCGGCGCCGCGGGCGCGGTGCTGTCCTCCCCGTGCTCGAACAGCGAGGCGGCGGGCCCGACGACGTTCGGGTCGGGCGTGCCGACGACCTCGCGGTCCTTCTCGGGGTAGTCGAACCGCGAGAGCACCGAGCGCATCGCCTCGAGCCGGGCGCGCTTCTTGTCGTTGCTCTTCACGACGGTCCACGGCGCGTCGGCGGTGTCGGTGTAGAAGAACATCGCCTCCTTGGCGGCGGTGTACTCGTCCCACCGGCCGAGCGAGGCGATGTCGGTCGGGCTGAGCTTCCAGCGCCGCACGGGGTCGACCTGGCGGATGAGGAAGCGGGTGCGCTGCTCGTTGCGCGACACCGAGAACCAGAACTTGACCAGGTGGATGCCGCTGCGCACGAGCATCCGCTCGAGGTCGGGCGCGGCACGCATGAACTCCATGTACTCGCGGGCCTCGGTGTAGCCCATGACCCGCTCGACGCCGGCGCGGTTGTACCAGCTGCGGTCGAACAGGACGATCTCGCCGGCCGCGGGCAGGTGCTCGACGTAGCGTTGGAAGTACCACTGCGTCCGCTCGCGCTCGCTGGGCTTCTCCAGCGCCACGACCCGGGCGTCCCGCGGGTTGAGGTGCTCCATGAAGCGCTTGATCGTGCCGCCCTTGCCCGCGGCGTCGCGGCCCTCGAACAGCACGACGATCTTGCTGCCCGAGTCCCGCACCCAGTTCTGCAGCTTCAGCAGCTCGATCTGCAGGAGGCGCTTGTCCTCCTCGTACTCCTCGCGCGGCATCCGCTCGGCGTACGGGTAGCCCTCGCGCCATGTGTCGACGGGCAGCCCGTCCGCGCCGACGAGCAACGGGTCGTCGTCACCGTGGTCCTGGACGGACGCCCCGTCGATGTCGAGCTGGTCGGGGGCCTGGGCGTCGTCGGTCATCGGCGCATCGTCGCCGCGCCAGGTGGCGGGCGGGTGAACAGCAGTCCTTGTGCCGCTGTGCCGCTGCCCACCCCGGGGGTCGCAGTGAACGTGGCGTTCGCTGAGCTCCTCTGCGTGCGAGGTCCGCGGTCACGGGCTGAGGCGGCCTGCGAGAGCAGTGCTCTTGTCTTGCGTGGCGACGTGGTGCACGATGTGAGCACTGCTCTCGTTTCTTCTCGGAGGCCGCCATGACCGTCACCCCGACCGCCGCTCCCGCCCCGACCGGCGCCACCCGCACCCCGCGCCCGGTGCTCGTCGCCGCCTGGGTCGTGCCCGTGATGATCGTCGGCGGGTTCGCGATGCTCGCGATCGTGCCCGTCACCGTCGTCGTGGTCGGCGTCCTGCGCGACGTGCGCCTGCGCGCCCTGCGCTGGTGGGCGGCCGCGCTCGCCGTCGCCTACGCCACCCCGCTCGCGCTCTGGGCGATCGGTCCCGACCGCGCGCCGAGCCTGACCAAGGACATGCACCCGGCGTTCGCGGTGCTCATCGTGGCGGTGTCCGTGGGCCTGCTCGCGGTCCTGCACCTGCGCGGGTGGTGGGGCCGCCGCGGGTGATCAGGGGCGTCGAGGTGCACCTGCGGAACGCTGCGAGGTGCATGAGGACACCCGTGATCTCTCCCGGGCGGCGCGGACCTCCTCCGGGTCGCCGTCAGGCCCCCACCGGGTTCGGCGCCGCGGCGACCGGCGCGCGCTGCTTGGTGCGCGGGCCGAACAGGGCCACGGCGATCGCGCCGACGACCCAGGTGGCGGCGATGAAGACGAAGACCGCCTGGTAGCCGTTGCCGGTGTAGAGCGCGGCGATGATCAGCGGCCCGGCGGCGTTCGACAGCCGCCCGACGCCGTAGGAGATTCCGGTGCCGAGCGAGCGTGTCCGCGTGTCGAACAGCTCGGGGGAGTAGGCGTAGGCCAGCGCCGTGTAGCCGCGCTCGACGAGGTTCACGAGGAACCCGAAGACGACGATGAGCACCGGGTCGAAGGTCAGCCCGTAGAGCAGGCCGCAGAGGCCGATCACCGCGCCGAAGACGGCCAGGCACCACTTGCGCTCGAACCGGTCGGTGACGGCGGCGGCGAGCAGGCAGCCGAGCGGCGCGCCGATGGTGGTGAGGGCGACGTAGAAGATCGAGTTCTCGACGCTGAAGCCCTGCTTGGCGAGCAGGGTGGGCGCCCAGCTCGAGTAGCCGAAGAAGCCGATGGTCTGCGTGACCCACAGGACGCAGAGCAGCAGCGTCGGCAGCAGCACCCGGCGCCGCAGCAGCACGCGCCACCACGGGTCGCCGTCCGCCGTCGCGGGCTCCGGGGTGCGCGCCGCCGGCTCCGGCAGCGGACCCTTCTCGGCGGCCACCGACTCCTCGATCTCGCTCAGCACCGCGTCGGCACGCTCGTGCTCGCCGCGGTTCTCGAGCCAGCGCGGCGACTCCTTCAGCCGCCCCAGGAAGAAGAGGAAGAACAGGCCGAGCGCGCCCCACAGGTAGACCAGCCGCCACGACCAGTCCGAGAGCGGCACGACGAAGCTGGCGATGAGGCTGGTCGCGGGCGTGCCGCAGATGCCGATCGCGATCGCGTACGCCTGGTACTTCCCCCGGCGCGCGGCCGGGAAGAGCTCGCTGACGTAGATGACCGCGACGACCGTCATCGCCGAGAGCCCGGCGGAGGTGAGGAAGCGGAAGACGCCGAGCGACACCACGTCCCACGAGAACACCGACACCAGCGAGAAGACGCCGAAGAAGACCACGGTGGCGGTGAGCGCGGGCTTGCGGCCCACGCGGTCCGCGAGCGCGCCGGCGCCGATCGACCCGAGGAACATGCCGACGAAGGACGTCGAGGTCACGTAGGCGACCTGGTCGACCGTGACGCCCCAGAGCTTGAGCAGCCGCGGCGCGGTGACGGCGAAGGTGTTGATGTCGGCGAACTCGAAGAAGTACGCGAACGACACCGCGACCAGCGTGACGACGTGGAACCGGCCGATCGGGAGGCGGTCGAGGCGTTGCTGGGCGTTCGGGGTCGTGGCTGCGGTCATCCCGCCGCCTCCGTTTCCTCGGGCCAGTACAGGCGCGTCGGGTTGTCGACCAGCAGGCGCTGCCGGGCCCCGGGCGTGGGCGCGAGGTGCCGGACGTGGTCGACGAGCAGCCCGTCGTCGGGCATGTGGTCGGTGAGGTTGGGGTGCGGCCAGTCGGTGCCCCAGAGCACGCGGTCGCCGGCCTCGGCGACCACCCGGCGGGCGAACGGCACCACGTCGGCGTAGGCGTGCCGCTCGCCGCGGACGGCGGGCGGGCCGGTGACGCTCAGGCGCTCCGGGCAGCTGACCTTGACCCAGACGTCGTGGCGCTCGACGAAGCGCAGGAAGCGGGCGAAGCCGGGACCGTCGGGATCGGCGGTGACGTCCGGGCGGCCCATGTGGTCGACGACGACCGGCACCGGCAGGCGCCCGAGGAAGTCCTCGAGATCGGGCAGGTCGGCCGCCTCGAAGTAGACGACGACGTGCCAGCCCAGCGGCGCGATCCGCTCCGCGACCGCGGTGAGCTCCTCGGTCGGGGCCGCGTCGACCAGGCGTCTCACGAAGTTGAAGCGCACCCCGCGCACGCCGGCCCGGTGGAGGGCGGCGAGCTCGGCGTCGGTGACGTCGCCGCGCACGGCGGCCACGCCGCGCGCCCGCCCCTCGGCGGCCTCGAGGGCGTCGACGAGCGCGCGGTTGTCGGTGCCGTGGCACGTCGCCTGGACGATCACCTGACGCGCGATCCCGAGGTGGTCGCGCAGCGCGAAGAGCTGGTCGCGGCCGGCGTCGGTGGGCGTGTACTTGCGCTCCGGGGCGAAGGGGAACACGTCGGCGGGCCCGAAGACGTGGCAGTGGGCGTCGACGGTGCCCGGCGGCAGCGCCACCGTCGGCGACGAGGGCGCCGGGTCCCAGGTGAGCCACCCGGCGGTGGGTGCGGATGCCACGGCCGTCCTCCCGTCGTCGGTGCCGGTCGTCGGGGTGTGAGCTTCCACGGTCGCCAGGATCGGCGCAAGGATTGTCAACAATTTCGTCCGCGTTCTCGGTGCTAAGGTCGGCGTCGTGAGTCCCGCGGTGGAGTCCGGCGACGTGGTCGACAACGTCCGTCGCGCGATCTTCGAGGGCGACTTCGTGCCCGGTCAGCGGCTCATCGAGGTCGACCTGTCGTCGCAGTTCCACGCCAGCCGGGCCACGGTCCGCAGTGCCCTGGTGCAGCTCGCGGGCGAGGGGCTCGTCGAGCGGATCCAGAACCGCGGGGCACGGGTGCGGGCCGTGTCGCTGGACGAGGCGATCGAGATCTCCGAGGTGCGCATGGTCGTCGAGGGCCTGTGCGCGGCGAAGGCGGCCGAGCGGGCGAGCGACCAGGACCTCGCGACCCTGCGCGGGATCGGCGACGACATGCGCGCCGCCGTGGACGGCGGCGACGTCCTCGCCTACTCCGAGCTCAACCGCCGGCTGCACACGACCGTGCGGGCCGTCGCCGACCAGGGCGTCGCGGACGCGGTGCTCGACCGTCTGCGCGGGCAGAACGTGCGCCACCAGTACCGGCTGGCCCTGCTGCCCGGGCGCGCGTCGGTGTCGCTGCCGCAGCACCTGGAGATCGTCGAGGCGATCTGCGCGCGCGACGCGAGCCGGGCCGAGGCCGCCATGCGGGCGCACCTCGCGAGCGTGATCGAGACCCTGCCGCAGGTCGGGAGCCCCGCCGCCACCTGACCGTCGCGCAGATTGTTGACAATCTTGGCGACACCTCCGATGCTCGGAAGGGACCGAGCGAGGAGGCAGGTATGAGGACGGTGGTGGTGACCGACCCGCCGCGCGCCGACGTCGACGACGCGGCGGCGCTGGGCGGGTACGGGGTCGCGACGGTCCACGAGGCGCTCGGGCGCACCGGCTACCTCGGCCCCGAGTTCCGGCCGGCGTGGGCGGGGGCGCGGACCGGTGGCACGGCGGTCACGGCGCTGTGCTGGCCCGGCGACAACCTGATGATCCACGTCGCCGTCGAGCAGTGCCGGCCCGGCGACGTGCTCGTCGTCGCCACGGCCTCCCCCTCGACCGACGGGCTGTTCGGCGAGCTGCTCGCGACGTCGCTGGCGCAGCGCGGCGTGCGCGGGGTGGTGCTCGCCTGCGGCCTGCGCGACGTCGCCGACCTGCGCGAGATCGGCTTCCCGGCCTGGTCGCGGGCGGTCTCGGCGCAGGGCTCGGTGAAGGCCACGGCGGGCGCGGTCAACGTCCCGGTCACCCTCGGCAACCAGGTCGTGCATCCCGGCGACGTCGTGCTCGGCGACGACGACGGCGTCATGGTCGTCCCGCGCGGCGACGTGGCGCGGGCGCTCACCGCGTCGCAGGCCCGGGTCGAGAAGGAAGAGGCGAGCCGCGCGGCATTCCGGCGCGGCGAGCTGGGCCTCGACCGCTACGGGCTGCGCGAGCGGCTGAAGGAGCTCGGGATCGAGTACGAGCGGCACGGGGAGGCCGGATGACCGAGGACGGCGTCCCCGTCATGATCCTGCGCGGCGGCACCTCGCGCGGGCTCTACCTCGAGGCGAAGGACCTGCCCGCCGACCCGTCCGCCCGCGACGACCTGCTGCTGCGGCTGATGGGCACCCCCGACGCCCGCCAGATCGACGGGCTCGGCGGGGCGACGTCGCTGACCAGCAAGGTCGCGGTGGTCAGCCCGTCCGAGCGCGCCGACGCCGACGTCGACTACCTGTTCCTGCAGCTCGGGGTGGAGGAGGCGACGGTGTCCGACCGGCAGAACTGCGGCAACATCCTCGCCGGCGTCGGCCCGTTCGCGCTCGAGCGCGGCCTGGTCCCCGCCACGGACGGCGCCACCGACGTGCGCATCCGCATGGTCAACTCCGACAGCGTCGCGACGGCCACCGTGCCCACCCCGGACGGGCGCGTGACCTACCGCGGCGACGTCGCCATCGCCGGCGTGCCGGGCACGGCCGCGCCGATCACGCTCGCGTTCGCCGACACCGAGGGCTCGGCCACCGGCGCCCTGCTGCCGACCGGTCGGGTCCGCGACACTGTCGACGGCACCGAGGTCACCTGCGTCGACAACGGGATGCCGGTCGTGCTGGCACTCGCGTCCACGCTGGGCCTCACGGGCCACGAGAGCCACGACGAGCTGGCCGCGGACACGGCGCTCGCGCAGCGGGTGGACGCCCTGCGGACCAAGGCAGGCGCCCTGATGGGCCTCGGCGACGTCGCCGACTCCTCGGTGCCCAAGACGGTCCTGCTCGCGGCGCCCGCCGACGGCGGCCACGTCATGACGCGCTCGTTCATCCCGGTCCGCCCGCACACGGCGGTCGGGGTGCTCGCGGCCGTCAGCGTGGTCACCGGGATGCTGCTGCCCGGGGCGGTCGGCCACGAGATCGCGCAGGAGTGGCCGGACGGCGCGACCCGCATCGACGTCGAGCACCCCACCGGCCACTTCCTCGTCGACGTCGCCGTCGACACCACCGTCGCACCGCCGCGGGTGATCCGTTCGGGTGTCGTGCGCACAGCGCGCAAGCTCGCCGACGGCCTGGCGTTCCCGCGGGCGGCGTCGTGAGGATCGCGCTGCTCGGCCTCGGCGAGGCCGGGTCCGAGATCGCCCGCGACCTCGTCGCCGCCGGTGCCGACGTGCGCGGTTACGACCCGGCGGTCCCGCACGTCCACGGGGTGGCGGCCCGTGCCGACGAGGCCGACGCCGTCCGCGACGCCGAGCTCGTGCTCAGCGCCAACAGCTCGCACGACGCCCTCCCCGCCCTGGAGCACGCCCGCCCCGGGCTGCGGCCGGGCACGCTGTGGGCGGACCTCAACACCGCGTCGCCGGGCACGAAGGCGGCGCTGGTCGCGGCGACCGACGTGCCCGTGGTCGACGTCGCCCTCATGGCGCCGGTGCCCGGCAAGGGCCTGCGCACCCCGATGCTGGTGTCCGGCGACGGGGCGGCGCGGTACGCCGAGGCGCTGGGCGCGCTCGGGGCGTCGGTCACCGTGCAGCCCGGGCCCGCGGGCGCCGCGATCTCCCGCAAGCTCCTGCGCAGCGTCTTCTACAAGGGCCTCGCCGCGGCGGTCGTCGAGGCGCTCGCCGGCGCGGAGGCCGCGGGGTGCGCCGACTGGCTCGCCGGCGACATCGCCGCCGAGCTCGCCGGGTTCGACGCCGCGACCCTCGACCGGCTCGTCGACGGCACCCACCGCCACGCCCGCCGCCGCGCCGACGAGATGGCCGCCGCGGCCGAGCAGCTGCGCGAGCTGGGCGTCGAGCCCCGCACCGCCACCGCCGCCCACGACCTGCTCGCCGCCCTGCGGGACGGAGGCCCTCGATGATCATCGACTGCCACGGCCACTACACGACCGCGCCGGCCGCGCACACCTCCTGGCGCGAGGCCCAGACGGCCGCGGCCGACGCCGGCGACACCCCGCCGCCCTATCCCGGGATCCCCGACGACGCGATCCGCGAGTCGGTCGAGGGGAGCCAGCTGCGGCTCATGGCCGAGCGCGGCATCGACCTGACGATCTTCTCCCCGCGGGCCTCGGCGATGGGGCACCACGTCGGCGACGAGGCCGTCAGCACCGCCTGGGCGCGCGCGAGCAACGACCTGGTCGCCCGTGTCGTCGACCTCTTCCCGGAGCACTTCGCGGGTGTCGGCCAGCTGCCCCAGTCGCCCGGGGTGCCGATCGCGCACTCCGTCGCCGAGCTGCGCCGCTGCGTGGACGAGCTCGGCTTCGTCGGCGTCAACCTCAACCCCGACCCGTCCGGCGGGCACTGGACGGCGCCGCCGCTGACCGACCGGCACTGGTACCCGTTCTACGAGGCGATGGTCGAGCTCGAGGTCCCGGCGATGGTCCACGTGTCGGCGGTGACCAACCCGAACTTCCACGCCACCGGGTCGCACTACCTCAACGCCGACACCACCGCGTTCATGCAGCTCCTGCAGGCCGACCTCTTCCGCGACCTCCCCGATCTGCAGCTGGTGATCCCGCACGGCGGCGGCGCGGTGCCGTACCACTGGGGCCGCTTCCGCGGGCTCGCCGACATGCTCGGCCGCCCGCCGGTGGAGGACGCGGTGATGGGCAACGTCTTCTTCGACACCTGCGTCTACCACCAGCCCGGCATCGACCTGCTCGTCGACGTCATCGCGCCGGAGAACATCCTCTTCGGCTCCGAGATGGTCGGCGCCGTGCGCGGAATCGACCCGCGCACCGGACACCCCTTCGACGACACCCGCCGCTACGTCGAGGCGTCGGCGCTGAAGCCCGAGGACAGGGAGCGGGTCTACGAGCACAACGCCCGCCGCGTCTACCCGCGGCTGGACCGGCGGCTGCGGGCACGAGGGCGCTGACGGGGACTCGTGCCAAGGTCTCCGACGTGACCGTTCTCGACCGGCGCGCGCTCAACCGTGCGTCGCTCGCCCGCCAGCACCTCCTCGAGCGGGCGCCGCTGCCGGCCCTGGACGCCGTCGCGCACCTCGGCGGCCTGCAGGCCCAGGAGCCGCAGGAGCCCTACGTCGGGCTGTGGTCGCGCCTCGCCGGGTTCGACCCCGCCGAGCTGTCCGGGCACCTCGCGGCGCGCCGGGTCGTGCGGACGCACCTCATGCGCCGCACCGTCCACCTCGTCACGGCCGACGACGCGCTCGCGTGGCGGTCGCGCCACGACGCGATGCTGCGCCAGCGCCTGCTCGGCGTCTACCGCCAGGACCTCGCCGCGGTGGACCTCGACGAGCTCGCCGCGGCCGGCAGCAGGTTGATCACCGACGAGGCGCGCACGCTGCCCGAGGTCGGTCGCGCGCTCGCCGACCGCTGGCCGGACGTCGCGCCGCGGGTGCTCGGCGAGGCCCTGGGCACGCTGGTGCCCGTGGTGCAGGTGCCGCCGCGCGGGCTGTGGGGCGAGGCGGGTCCGGCGCGGTGCCTGCTCGTGGCGTCGTGGCTGGGCCGCCCGGTCGACCCGCCCGCGCCGGACGGCGCCGACCCGGTGGGCGAGTCGCTGGTGCTGCGCTACCTCGCCGCCTACGGGCCGGCGGCGTCGGCGGACCTGCGGGCGTGGTCGGGACTCGCCGGGCTGCCGGGAACGGTCGCGGCGGTGCGCGAGCGCCTGGTGGGCTTCCGCGACGAGCGGGGCCGCGAGCTGCTCGACCTCCCCGACGCGCCGCGGCCCGACCCCGACACCCCGGCGCCGGTGCGCTTCCTGCCCGCGTTCGACAACGCGATCCTGGGCTACGACGACCGCAGCCGGATCGTCGACGACGCCGACCGCGGGCTCTCCGTCGCGGGGGAGCGCGCGGTGCTCGTCGACGGCCGCGTCGCCGGCACCTGGACCTCGACCGCCGACGGCGCGGTCACCGTCACGCCGCGGCGCCGCTTCACCCGCGCCGACCGGTCCGCGGTCGCCGAGGAGGGACGCGCGCTGGCCGGCTTCCTCTCGGCCGGCGCGCACCACCGCGTGACCGTGGCGGCGTCTCCCGGCTGAGCCGGCGCCCGGAGATCACGGGCGTCGTCACGCACCTCCGGCGGCGGCCGACGGGGATGACGACGCCCCTGATCACCCCGCGGAGCCGCGCCCGGCGCCCCACAGCGCGAGCAGCTTCGCGATCACGTCCTCGGCGAGCGCGCCGGGGAGGTCGGTGCCGAAGCGCTCGTGGGCCCGGGCGCGCAGGGCCACCCCGCCGACGGCGGCGCCGGCCGCGGCGGCGGTCGCCACGAGCACGCCCGGCCCGCCCTCGTACCCGTCGCGCCGGGCGAGCACGTCCGCCCCGGTCGCCGCGAGCGTGAGGCGCGGGACCAGCCCGGGCGGCGCCGTGCGGGGCGGGACGGCGGGGTGCTTGTCGCCGGCGGCCTCGCCGAGGGCCGCAAGCGTGGTGGCGGCCCGACCGGCGCGGCCCGCGAGCGCACCGCTCGGACCCGCGTCACCGGGACGGGCGCGCCAGGCGACGGCGGCGAGACCGAAGGTGCTGCGCGAGCCGGTCGCCGCGCCCAGGGCGGCGGCGCGGGCGAGGGCGCCCGCGGTCGCCGGGGCGGGGAAGCGCTCCGGGTGCTCGGCGCGCTCACGGTCCTCGGCGCGGAAGGTCGAGGCGAGCGTGGCGTGGGTGGCGGCGCCGTAGGCGAGGTGCGGGACGACGTCGGCCGCCCAGTCCCGCGAGCTCCAGCTCCGGAGGTCGGTGAGGCCCAGGCGCGCGGTCGGCAGGTCCGACGTGAGCATCGCCGCGGCGCCGAGCACCGGGACACCGAGCACGGCCGGGAGCCGCACCCCGGCGCTGCGCAGGGCACCGGCGACGCCGCCGACCGCCACGCCCGTCGCGGCGCCCGCGAGCCCGCCGAGGCCCTCGAGGCGGTGGCGGCGCTCCCGGCGGCGGCCGGGGATCGCGACGTCGGCCCGCTCGGCGAGCGCGGACACGGTCTCGACGGGGGTGTCGCTCGCCGGGCGGGCGCGCCACGCCATGTCGGCCTGGGTCGCGACGTTCAGCGCGGTCGTGCCGGCGGCGCCGGCGGCGGTGCCACGGAGGAGTCCGGTCAGCAGGGAAGTCACGCCCCCGGTCTACCCGACGGCGGGCCCTGAGAGTCGGCGCGGCATCCGGCTCGCTCGAATGGTCCGATCGACGTAACGATGACGCGTCCGAGCGGCGCTCGCCGTGCGGAGACGCCCGCCCGTCTCCCGAGTTGATCTGTCACTCTCAGGAGCGGACGATCCGCCGGCGGACCGCCCCTAGCGTCTCGGGCCGTGTCGAAGCGCGCGAAACGGGCAACGTGGTCGTCGGCCTTCGTCCTCCTGCTGCTGGGCCCACCGGCGGTGTACCTGAGCCGGGAGGGCATCGACCCCGGCCACCTCCTGGGCCTGGGCATCGTCGTCACCGGGTTGGTGGCCACCGTCGCGATGGTGCTGACGACCGTCGGCGCGTCCCGCATCAAGGCCCTGACCACCGCGTTCGGGATCGACCGCGTCATGGGCACCCACCGGTGGCTCGGCGTCGCCGCCCTGGTGCTGGTGGCCGCGCACACGGTGCTCGCGGTCGTCCGGAGCCCGAAGCTGATCGACCCGTTCGCCGCCTCGCTGGGCTACCAGTTCGGGTACGCGTCGTTCGCCGGGATGGTCCTGCTCTCCGGTGCCGCGGCGTGGGGCCGTCGACGCGGGACCCGCTACGAGTGGTGGGCGCGCCTGCACGTCGCCGCGGCCGCCCTGGCGCTGCTGCTCGCCGGGCTGCACGTCGTCTGGATGGGCGACCTCATCGAGGACCCGGTGATGCGGGTCGTCGTCGCCGCGCTCGCGCTGCTGCTGCTCGCCGTCCTCGGCCGGCGGTGGGTCTGGCAGCCGCTGTTCTCCCAGCGCGGCGCGTACGTGGTGTACGGGGTGCGCCACGAGGGGCCGGAGGTCGCGACGCTCGCGCTCACGCCGGTGTTCCGCCGGCGCGGCCTGCGCCGTTTCGCGCCCGGGCAGTTCGTGTGGCTGCGCCTGCACCGCCGCGTCGTCGGTGTGCAGGAGCACCCGTTCACGATCGCCTCGAGCGCCGAGCTGACCGACCGCCTCGAGCTCACCGTGCGCGCGAACGGCGACTTCACCCGCGCGCTGGCCCGGATGGGGCCGGGGAGCAAGGTCTGGCTGGACGGCCCCCACGGCAGCTTCACCCCGGAGACGCCGGACCGGGTCGACGGCCTCGTGCTGATCGCCGGCGGGGTGGGGATCACGCCGATGATGAGCATGCTGCGCACGCTCGCCGAGCGCGGCGACCGCCGGCTGCACCGCCTCGTGCTCGCCGAGCGCGCCGACCAGCCGCTGTTCGGGCCCGAGCTCGAGGTGCTGGCGCGCCGCCTCGACCTCGAGGTCCTGCGGACCGCCGGCCGGCGGATCGACGCCGGCCTGATCTCCGAGATCCTCCCGCGCGCCCGCGGACGCCTCGAGTACTACGTGTGCGGGCCGCCGTCGCTGCTCTCGGGCGCCCTCGTCGCCCTCGACGAGCTGGGCGTCCCGCCGGCCCGCATCCACAGCGAGCAGTTCGGGTGGACGGGACCGCTGAAGGCGCTGACCGGCAGCGCGTCCCCGCCGGCTCCGACGGCGACGGCGGGGCGGGACCGCGGGGAGTCGCTCGCGCGCTACCCGGGCGAGGCCTGACCGCGCCGCTCCAGCACGGCGGCCACGTCCTCGACGGCGCGGACGAGTCGGCGGCGCGCGGCGACGTCGCCGAGACGGCGGGCCGCCAGGCCGCCGGCCGCCTCGTCCCGCAGCGCCGCGGCGGTCCGCGTGACCGACCCGTCGTGCCGGAGCGACGCGAGCGCGCCCGTCACCGGACGGACCGGGGTGCCGTACCGGTCGCCGAGCGTGCGCAGGGCCGTGTCGTCATAGGCCGCGGGCCCGCCCGCCCGCACCAGCCGGCGGACCCGCCGGGCGTGGGCCAGGGACGGGGAGAGGTAGTCCTCGGCGGGATCGGGCCGGGACACGAGGAGGACCAGGGGATACCCGTCCTCGCCGCGCCACCCGTGGTCCGCCTCGACGACGCGGCCCCACAGCGCGACGCAGCCCAGGACCGTGCCGTCCTCGGCGAACCCGGCCAGGAGCCGCTCGGGGGTCGCGGTCGCGTACAGGCCGCAGCCGCAGTCCCGGGCCGGTGAGCGCGCGCACCCCCGCGTGCACGCCGCCGTCATCGCCGTCCGGTGCCTCCAGACGCCCGGGACCGCGGGCGAGCACAGCTCCGGCTCGGCCGGGTCGCCGGCGAGCAGCCACAGCCGCCACCCGACGACGGGCGTCGCGGTGTCGGGAGCGGTGTCGGGAGCGGGGCCGGGAGCGGCCTCCGGAGCCTCGCTCACCGCGACGGCGTCACCGCGCAGCAGCAGGACGCGGGGGGTGCGGCGCCGCCCCGGCGCGCGGCGTCGGGCGGGGCAGGAGCGGGCGCACCGGGGCCGGGCGGTCGGGGAAGTCCCGCTCGGGAACGGGGTCGACGATGGGCTCGACCTGCAGGATCCGCCGCTCCTGTCCGATGTTCACGCCCGCCACCTCTCGCCGCGACCACGCCGGGATCGTGGCGCTGGTCTCACTCGAACGGATGAGCAGGACTCTACGTCATGGGCGCGCAGTCCCGGAGCGGGTCGCCCGTCCGGTCGCCGCCTGCGCCGCGTGCTCGGCTGGCGGTCGGCGGACCGGGACGAGCGGGGGAGCGCGGCCCCGGGGTGTAGGCGGCGCGGTCCGACCCGGTCGCCGCCGCGTGCCGTCGCTTCGTCGTGACGTGGGTGTCGTCGGCGTTTTGCCTGCTCGACGGGGGGAATTCGGTGCGTGATTCGGCGACTGCGGCCCGCGACCTCACCTCGGTGCTCCCGTCGTCGGCAGCACGACGCCGAGGGAGACTCCTGGTGCTCGACGAACGTGAGCAACGCATCCTGGCCGACATCGAGCGCGAGATCGAGGGCAGCGATCCCGCGCTGGCCCGTCTCGCGAAGCCGAAGGACGACCGCCGCAGCTACTGGTGGTCGGTGACGGCGCTCGTCGTCGGCGTCCTGCTGGGCGTCGGCCTGGCCGCCATCGGGCCGGTCGGCCACGGCCTCCTGCTGATCGTCACCTCGGCGGTGCCGATGTTGGTGTGGCACTGGCGGCGGCCGGGGTCGGCGCACCCCTGGCCCGCCGTCTTCGGCGGACGCAAGCAGCCGGACTAGCGGCCGCTACCCCACCTCCGCGAGCCGGCCCTCCAGCCGGCGCGCGGCGGTGAGCAGGGCGTCCGCCCAGCGCGCGCCCGGGCGCCTGCCGATCCGGTCCACCGGGCCCGACACCGACACGGCGGCCACGACGACGCCGGTGGCATCGCGCACGGGCGCGGACACGCTGGCCACGCCGGCCTCGCGCTCGGCGACGCTCTGGGCCCAACCCCGCCGGCGGACCTCCTCGAGGACCGGCTCGGTGAAGGTCGACGGGTCGCGCGACCAGGCCGCGAGCACCTTGGCGCCCGACCCGGCCGTCATCGACACCCGCACGCCCACGGGCACGGTGTCGCGCAGGCCGCTGGCCGGCTCGGCCGCGGCGACGCACACGCGGACCGACGGATCCGACCCGTCGCGGCGGTAGAGCTGGACGCTCTCGCCGGTGAGGTCGCGGAGCTCGGGGAGCACCTCCTCGGCGGCCGCGAGCAGCGGGTCGCCGTGGCCGTGGGCCAGCTCGCCGAGCGCGGGACCCGGGCGCCACCGGCCGTCGGCGTCGCGCGCGAGGAGCCGGTGCGCCTCGAGGCCGACCGCGAGCCGGTGCGCCGTCGCGCGCGGCAGGCCCGTGCGCTCGCAGAGCTCCCCGAGCGCACACGGCGTGGCCGCGGCCGCCCGCAGGACCACCACCGCCTTGTCGAGCACGCCGATACCGCTACCCTGTCCCACAGGACGACATCGTAGTCCCAGGATGTGGGAAAGAGGGAACGACGTGGGACGCACGCTCGCGGAGAAGGTCTGGGACCAGCACGTGGTCCGCCACGGAGAGGGCCAGGAGCCCGACCTCCTCTACATCGACCTCCACCTCGTGCACGAGGTGACGAGCCCGCAGGCCTTCGACGGGCTGCGCCTGGCCGGCCGCCCCGTGCGCCGCACCGACCTCACCGTCGCCACCGAGGACCACAACGTCCCCACCCGCGACCTCCACCTGCCCATCGCCGACGAGACCTCGGCGACCCAGGTGTCGACGCTGCGCCGCAACTGCGAGGAGTTCGGCGTCCGCCTGTTCCCCATGGGCACCGAGAACCAGGGGATCGTGCACATGATCGGCCCCGAGCAGGGGCTGACCCAGCCGGGCACCACCGTGGTCTGCGGCGACTCGCACACCTCCACCCACGGCGCGTTCGGCGCGCTCGCGTTCGGCATCGGCACCTCGGAGGTCGAGCACGTGCTCGCCACCCAGACGCTGCCGCTGCGGCCGTTCAAGACGATGGCCATCGAGATCTCCGGCGCGCTGCGCCCGGGCGTGACCAGCAAGGACGTCATCCTCGCGGTCATCGCCCAGATCGGCACCGGCGGCGGGGCGGGCTACGTGCTCGAGTACCGCGGCGAGGCCGTGCGGGAGATGTCGATGGAAGCGCGCATGACGATGTGCAACATGTCGATCGAGGCCGGCGGCCGCGCGGGCATGGTCGCGCCCGACGAGACGACGTTCGAGTACCTGATGGGCCGCCCGCACGCGCCCCAGGGCGCGCAGTGGGACGAGGCCGTCGCGGCGTGGCGCGAGCTGCGCACCGACGACGACGCCGAGTTCGACACGGTCGTGCACATCGACGCCGACGCGCTGACCCCGTTCGTCACCTGGGGCACCAACCCCGGGCAGGGCCTGCCGCTGGGCGAGACCGTGCCGGACCCCGCGACGATGAACGACGACGACGCGGCCGCCACGCGCAAGGCCCTGCAGTACATGGCCCTCGAGCCCGGCACGAAGCTGCGCGACATCGCGGTGGACGTCGTGTTCCTCGGGTCGTGCACCAACGCGCGCATCGAGGACCTGCGCGCGGCCGCCGACGTGCTGCGCGGCCACCACGTCGCCGACGACGTGCAGATGCTCGTCGTTCCCGGCTCGATGCACGTCAAGGCGCAGGCCGAGGCCGAGGGGCTCGACGCGGTGTTCACCGAGGCCGGCGCCGAGTGGCGCTCGGCGGGCTGCTCGATGTGCCTGGGCATGAACCCCGACCAGCTCTCCCCGGGCCAGCGGTGCGCGTCGACGTCCAACCGCAACTTCGAGGGACGCCAGGGCAAGGGCGGGCGCACGCACCTCGTGTCGCCGCTCGTCGCCGCCGCCACCGCCGTGCGCGGCACGCTGTCCTCGCCCGAGGACCTCGCACCGCAGTTCGCCTGAGGAGATCCGCCATGGACAAGTTCTCGACCCACACCGGCATCGGCACGCCGCTGCGCGTGTCGAACGTCGACACCGACCAGATCATCCCGGCGGTCTACCTCAAGCGCGTCACGCGCACCGGCTTCGAGGACGGCCTGTTCGCCTCCTGGCGCGCCGACCCGGCCTTCGTCCTCAACGTCGAGCCGTTCTCGCACGGCAGCGTGCTGGTCGCCGGCTCCGACTTCGGCACCGGCTCGTCGCGCGAGCACGCCGTGTGGGCGCTGATGGACTACGGGTTCCGCGTGGTGATCTCCTCGCGCTTCGGCGAGATCTTCAAGGGCAACTCCTCGAAGGCCGGCCTGCTCGCGGCCACCGTCGAGCAGTCCGACGTCGAGCTGCTGTGGAAGAAGATCGACGAGCGTCCGGGCCTCGAGCTGACCGTCGACCTCGCGGCGAAGACGGTCACCGCCGACGACCTCACCGTGGGCTTCACCGTCGACGACTACACACGCTGGCGGCTCATGGAGGGGCTCGACGACATCGGGCTGACCCTGCGCCACGCCGACGACATCGACGCCTACGAGGCGACTCGGCCGGCGCACAAGCCCGTCACGCTCTGAACTTAGGTTGTCCTAAGTAGCAGGAGTAGTGTCGGGATCATGGCTGCTCCCGACACCCAGGCCCGTGCCCCGCGATCCCGGAAGGGCGGGCCGGGCCATCGGTTGCGGGTCCTGCGCACCGAGCGGCTCACCCCGCACCTGGTGCGCGTCGTGCTCGGCGGGCCGGGCCTCGACGGCATCGTCGACAACGGGTTCACCGACAAGTACGTCAAGCTCGCTTTCCCGCGCCCCGGCGTGGAGTACCCGACGCCGTTCGACGTGGCGGCGATCCGCGAGGCGATGCCCCGCGAGGACTGGCCGATCGTGCGGACCTACACCGTCCGCTCGCTCGACCACCGGGCCGGCGAGATGGTCATCGACTTCGTCGTGCACGGCGACACCGGGGTCGCCGGACCGTGGGCGCTCGCCGCGGCGCCCGGCGACGAGATCACGCTGATGGGACCGGGCGGGGCCTACGCGCCGTCGCCCGAGGCCGACGCGCACGTGCTCGTCGGCGACGAGGCGGCGCTGCCCGCGATCGCGGCGGCGCTCGAGCACGTGCCGGCGGGGACGCCGGTGCACGCGTGGGTCCAGGTCGACGGCCCGGACGACGAGCTGCCGCTGGCCACCGCGGGCGCGCTGTCCCTGCGCTGGCTGCACCGCGACGCCGGCGAGGACCTCGTCGAGACCGTCCGGGCCGCCGACTGGCCGGCGGGCACCGTCCACGCCTTCGTGCACGGCGAGACCGGCGACGTGAAGGCGCTGCGCAGCCACCTGCTCGAGGACCGCGGCGTGCCCCGCGAGCTGCTCTCGATCTCGGGCTACTGGCGCCGCGGCGCCGACGAGGACACGTTCCAGGCGGAGAAGCGCGCCGACAAGGCCTAGGTCTCCCGAACCGCCGGTCGCCGTCGGGCCTCTCCGCTAGCGTGCAGGGGCATGGCGGCGATGTACTCGGTCGAGCAGGAGCCGGTCGACCGTCACCCCCTGGCTCGGGGTGCGTCACCGGAGGCGATCCGGGAGGCGCTGCTGCCGGAGGACCGCGTGAGATTCGACAGCGCGTTCGATGCTGCCCTCGACGAGCTCAGGCGGCACCGTGATCTCACGGTCCTGTTCGACATGCTCGAGCACTGGCGGCGGATCGCGATCGTGCAGAGCGACCGCGGCCGCTTCACGGCCCTCGCGCGTCGCGTGGCCGAGCAGGTCACCGGCGAGGCGAGCCCCGCCGACGAGCCCCTGGCCGTCACCCGCGAGAAGGCGGGCATCTAGGAGATGCGCTACGACGTCCGGCCGCACCCGCCGGACGTCGCGCAGCAGATCGACGCTCTTCCGCCGGCTGTCCGTGTCGATCTCGTCCGCGCCCTGGACCGCGTCGCCGGGGACCCGTGGGGCTCGCCGTCCGTCCGCGACGACAACCCGGACGCCGAGGTCCGCGTGGCCGCCTTCGGGCCCGACCTCGCCGGCATGATCGTCTACCTCGTGCTCGATCGTGACCGCGCGCTCCAGGTCGAGCTGATCATCTGGCTGCCCGACTGAGGGCTGCCGCCTCACACGGCCGGAGGCCATCAGTCCTGGAGCGCCCGCCTGCCCGGGCCGACGTTCACCATCTTCGCCACCGAGGGCACGCCGCGGTCGTCGACGAGGAAGAGCATGTACGGGCCCGGCGGGGTCAGCGCCGGGTTCGGCGGCACGTGCACCGAGACCCCGCCGGGCGCCGGGCTGACGTCGAGCGCGACCGAGCGCATGTCGGTCGTGGTGACGTGCGTGGCGGTCGACGCCTTGATCAGGCGCGCGCCGCGGACGTGGCCCGCGTCGGGCGTCGGGATCGTCGCCGTCTGGTCGAGCGCCAGGGTCGGCGGTGCGTTGCCGATCGAGGGGCGCGCGCCGCCCTGGTAGAGGTACGGCGGGCTGTAGATCTCGATCCGCTGCTCGAAGGTGCCCGGGACGAGGTTCTGCTCGTCGTCGAAGAGCGGGTCCGAGCCGGCCGTGAGCACGCGGCCGTCGGGCAGCAGGATCGCCTCGGTGTGGTAGTCGCGGCCGACGGCCGGGTCGGCGGCGGGGGTGAGCCGGCCGGTGTCGGGGTGCAGCAGCTGGGCGATGTGGTTGTTGGTGCCGCCCTTGCCGCGGTAGTCGCGCGAGCCGTTCGAGATCAGCGTCGAGTCGTCGGGCAGGTTGACGAGGTTCGGGTAGCGCACGCCCTCGGGCATCGACGGGCCCGGCGTGAAGTGCGGGGCCGGGTCGCGCAGGTCGAGGTAGTCGATGCGCCCGGTCGACCGTGGGCTCTCGCCGACGCCGCCGCCCCCGACGACGGCCATGCGCTGGTCGTTCACCGGCCCGACGAACGCCGAGCCCGCGGTCTCGAGCAGGTCGGGGTCGCGCATGCCGGGGATCGTCGTGAACGTCCCGGTGTCGGTGTCCCAGAAGCCCGGGTCGCGACCCCGCTCCGCGGGGCCGTAGCCCGCGTTCGCGCCGGTGTAGACCATCCGCCCGGGCACGTCGGTCTCGAAGATCGCGGGGTAGGTCGGGAAGTAGCGCGTGAGGTCCTTGTGCGAGGTCCAGGTGTTCGACACCGGGTCGAAGATCTCGGTCTGGCCGTTGAGGACCTCGCCGACGCCGTCGAGCCCCGCGGTGGTCAGCACGCGGCCGTTCGACATCGGCGTGAGCGTGGCGTACCAGCGGTGGAACTCCATGTCGGGGACGCGCGACCACGTCTCCTCGACCGGGTCGAACGTGTACGCCTGGTTCGTGCCCTGGTAGTCCTGCTTGCGCAGGGTCATCTCCTTGCCCTGCCCGTACACGTTGCGCGCGACGGCGACCGGGAGGCCCTCCACCTGGTACTGCGCGGGCGCGGGGGTGACCGCGGCGGGGCCGGGGTCGACGGCCTCGACGAAGACCTGCTCCTCCGACGCCGTCACCTGCGTGCGCCTGCCCTGCCCGGCCTTCGCAGCCGGCGGCAGCCGCGTCTCCGCGTCCGCCCGGTAGCGCACGCCGGTGGGGGAGACGAAGATCGTTCCCTCGGGCAGCGTCATCGGGACGTTCGGGTCCTCGTTCTTGACCGTCATCGTGCCGGCGGCGTTGGTGACCGCGCCGTCGAGGCGCTCGTAGCGCTGGGTGCCGCCCGCGACGAGCAGGCGCCCGTCGGGCAGGGTCGTCTGGCCGCCGCAGAACATGTCGTCGGGGACCGGGATCATCCGCGTCTGCCCGGTGGCCGGGTCGTAGAGCAGGCTCTTGAGCGCCCGCGTCGCGAACATGTCCTCCTTGTTGCCCGACCCGGCGATCAGCAGGACCTTGCCCGAGGACAGCAGCGCGGCGTGGATCGCGTTGACCCGGCTCTCCTCGGGCACGTCGATCGTGTCCCAGTGCCCGAACTGCTTCATGTAGTCCGGGCTGTTGATCAGTTCCTCGTGGCGCCACTCGCTGATGTACGACCACGCCGGGGGGACGTTGACGCCCAGCAGGACGGCCGCGGCGACGACGACGAGGACGACCTGGCGGACGCGTCGGGTGTTCGACGGACGCACCGGGGGGAGCTCCTGGCGGGTGGGCGACAGGCGGCCGGGGAGAGGGGAGGGGGCTGGGGGCGGACCGACGCTAGCCCAGCCGTGCCCACCCCCTGCGAGCGCCCCGAAACGTCCCCTTCTGTCCGAGTCAAGGGCCGTTCGGGCGATTCGCTGCGGCGTCAGGCGTCAGAATGCGGCGTCGCGGTGGTAGTCCGCGGCCACCAGGGCCCCGTCGGGGCCGAACGAGAGGACCCACACGCTGCCCTTGCGGCACGGCGGGTCGGCGAGATCACGGGCCGACTCCGGCGGCTCGGGCGCGGCCGCGGCGAGGGTCGCCACGAGCTCGGGGATGCCGACGCCCTGCGCGCACACCGCCGACACCACCCCGCCGTCGGCCGCGGCCTCGGCGAGCCGGGCCAGCGTCGCGAGCGCCGCGGCGGTGTCGGTCTCCACCGCCTCGTCGGCGAGCTCCGGGGCGTCGTGCACGGGCAGGCCGGTGAGGGCCGCGGCGGGCTCCAGGGTCTGGCGGCAGCGCGCGATCGGGACCGCGTGCAGCGCCCCGACCCCGAACCCCGCGAGCAGCCCGGCGAGCTGCTGGGCCTGCAGGCGGCCGTCCTCGTCGAGCGGGCGCTCGGCGTCCGGCCGGGTCCACTCCGAGCGCTTGCCCGCCATCGCGTGGCGGACCACCAGCACCGTGCGCAGCCCCGCCGGGCGCGCGGCGAAGATGCCGAGCACGTCGCGGTCGGAGGCGTAGGTCAGCAGCGGGCCGGCGTCGTCGGGAGCCAGCCAGCGCAGCTCGTCGGTCTCGTCGCCCGGGACGAACTCGCCCTCGCCCGCCCGCGCGGACCAGAAGTCGACGACCTTCTCCTCGTCGTTCACCGGGTAGCGCACCGTCCGCAGGTGCCGGCCCAGCACGGTCGCGAAGCCGGTCTCCTCGGCGATCTCGCGCACCGCGGTGTCGACCCGCGTCTCGCCCGGGTCGACCTTGCCCTTGGGCAGGCTCCAGTCGCCGTGGTGCGGACGGTGCACGACGGCGACCTCGACCTTCTCGTCGGTGCCGTCCACCCCCGCCGGCCGCCAGAGCACGGCGCCCGCCGCGTGGACCGTCACTTCCCCGCCTGCCGCAGCAGCTGCACCTGGTGGTCGTCGACGGCCATGCCCTCGTGGTCCTCGCCGGCGGCCACCGGCCACGGGTCCCAGGATCCGTCGGGTTCGAGGATCCAGGAGCGGGTCGACGGCGCCACCGCCGAGTCCATGATGTCGTCGAGCCGCGCGGTCAGACGCGGGTCGGTCACCGGCACGAGAGCCTCCACACGGCGGTCCAGGTTCCGGTGCATCATGTCCGCACTGCCGATCCAGCGCTCCTGGGCCCCGACGAAGTGGAAGATCCGGGAGTGCTCCAGGAAGCGCCCGAGGATCGAGCGCACGCGGATGTTCTCCGACAGCCCGGGCACGCCCGCCCGCAGCGAGCACAGCCCGCGCACCACGAGGTCGATCGGGACACCGGCCCCCGAGGCGCGGTACAGCGCGTCGATGATCTGCTCGTCGACCAGCCCGTTGACCTTGATCCGGATGCCCGCGGTCTCGCCGCGCTCGGCCCGCTCCCGCTCGCCGTCGATCCGCGCGAGGATGCCGCGCCGCAGCCCGTACGGGGCGACGAGCAGCTTGCGGTACGAGGTGCGGCGCGCGTAGCCGGTGAGCACGTTGAACAGGTCGGTGAGGTCCGCGGCGATCGTCTCGTCGGCGGTGAACAGGCCGATGTCCTCGTAGAGCCGGGCGGTCTTCGGGTTGTAGTTGCCCGTGCCCAGGTGGCAGTACCGCTTGATCGCCGTGCCCTCCTGGCGCACGACGAGGACGGCCTTGCAGTGCGTCTTGAGCCCGACGAGCCCGTAGACGACGTGCACGCCCGCGCGCTCCAGCGCGCGGGCCCAGCCGATGTTGGCGCGCTCGTCGAAGCGCGCCTTGAGCTCCACCACGGCCACGACCTGCTTGCCGGCCTCGGCGGCGTCGATCAGCGACTCGACGATCGGGGAGTCGCCCGACGTCCGGTAGAGCGTCTGCTTGATCGCGAGCACCTTCGGGTCCGCCGCGGCCTGCTCGATGAAGCGGTGCACGCTCGTGGAGAACGAGTCGTACGGGTGGTGGACGAGCACGTCGCCCTCGCGCAGCGTCGCGAACACGCTCTTCGGCGTCTCGCCCTCGCTGAACGCCGGGTGGGTGGCCGGCACGAACACCGGGTCCTTGAGCTCGGGCCGGTTGAGGCTCATGAGCTCCATGAGCGCCGACAGGTCCAGCAGGCCGGGGACCTGGACGACGTCGTGCGGGTCGACGTCGAGCTCGCGCAGCAGCAGCTCGAGCATGTGCTCGCTCATCGACTCGGTGATCTCGAGGCGCACCGGCGGGCCGAAGCGCCGCCGCGCGAGCTCGCGCTCGAGGGCCTGCAGGAGGTCCTCGTCGCGGTCCTCCTCGACCTCGAGGTCGGCGTTGCGCGTCACCCGGAACACGTGGTGCTCGACCACGTTCATGCCCTCGAAGAGCTGGTCGAGGTTCTCGGCGATGAGGTCCTCGATCGGCAGGAACCACGCCTGCCGGTCGTCGCCCGCCGCGCCGTCGTCGTCCGGGTCGGGGTGCACCCGCACGAGGCGCGGCACGTTGCTGGGCACCTTCACGCGGGCGAAGTGCTCCGTGCCGGCCTGCGGGTCGTGCACGGTGACCGCGAGGTTGAGGGACTGGTTCGAGATGTAGGGGAACGGGTGCGCCGGGTCGACGGCGAGCGGCGTGAGCACGGGGAACACCTGGCGCGCGAACCAGTCCGAGAGCCGCGGCCGCGCGGACGCGGTGACCTGCGACCAGTCGATGATGTGGACGCCGGCCTCGTCGAGCCCGGGGCGGACCTCGTCGAGGAACACCCGGGCGTGCTTGTGGGAGAGCTCCTGGGTGCGGGCGGCGATGCGGACGAGCTGCTCGCGGGGCGTCAGGCCGTCGGCGCCGCGCACCGCGAGACCGGCCTCGTCGCGGCGCTTCAGGCCGGCCACGCGGACCATGTAGAACTCGTCGAGGTTCGACGCGAAGATCGACAGGAACTTGGCGCGCTCGAGGAGCGGCTGGCTCACGTCCTCGGCCAGCGCGAGCACCCGCGCGTTGAACTCCAGCCACGAGAGCTCACGGCTGTCGTAGCGGTCGGTCGGGAGGTCCGCGGCGGTGGCGGGGCCCGCGGTCGGCGCCGCCGGCGCGGTCGGGGTGCGGCGGACCGCCCGGCCGTTCTCGTCGGGCGGGGCCGGGGGGCGGGGACCGGCGAGGTCGTCGGGAGCCGTGTCGGGACCCGCCTCGGGGGCCGTCTCGGGGGCCGCCGCCGACGTCTCGGCGGACACGGGGGACGCGGAGGACGACACGGAACGGCTCACGGCGTCCGATCGTGCCCGAGGTGGCCGGACGGTGCGAGCGTCCGCGACCGGTGCCACCCCGGACGGGCCCGGACGGCCGAGGACCGCCGTCCCGACGGCGGCGCGGCTCAGACGGGGCCGGTGGGCACGCCGACCGGGGACCGGGCCGTCCAGTCCGCGGTGGCCGGGCCCGTACCCAGCGCGCGGGCGCGGGTCAGGTCCTCGACGGTGTCGACGTCGCCGCGCAGGCCGGGCCAGTCGCCGTCGAGGGCGACCGCGCCGTCGCGGACGTGGGCGCGCGCCGAGCCCGGGCCGAACCGGGGACGCAGCGCGCGGGCGGGGGCGGCGACCAGGAGCGTCGTGCCGGTACCGGCGTGGTCGGCGACGACGGCCGCGCCCGCCCCCGTCGCGAACAGCGCCACGGCCCCGGCGAGCGCCTCGTCGAGCTCCTCGGGGCGCAGCGCCGGCAGGTCGGCCTGCAGGGCGGCGACGGCCCGGGAGCCGGTGCGCCGCAGGTGCGCCGCACCGAGATGGATCGCGGCGTTGAGCCCGCCGCCGTCGTCGTGCACGACCTCGCGGGGCTCGCCGGCGTCGCCCAGGCGCTCGGCGGACTCCGTGGTGACCACCACCAGGCGCCCGACCCGTCGCGCCGCCCGCGCGGCGGCCAGCGTGTCGCGGGCGAGCGCCAGCGCCAGCGCGCGATGGGCCTGCTCGCGGTCGGCGTCGTCACCGGGCAGGCCGGCGACGGCGGGCGCGAGCCGCGACTTCGCGCGGCGCAGCTCCTTGACCGGCACCACCAGGTCGACCGCGACGTCCACCACCCCATACTGCCCCCGTTCGGCCGAGCGGGGTGACGGTGGCGGGGTTCGCTGGACCGGTCGCCGGACGCGGGAGAGACTGCGCGCGACGGGACGGAACGCTCCGTCCCCGAACCGACGGGTCCGCAGTGACGGGCCCGACCCGAGGCGGAGGTGGCGACCCGGTGGCACCGGCGCGCGAGAAAGGCGGGCCGGCGGTGGCGCTCGCGGCCGTCGTCTTCTACCCCCTGACCCTGCTGCTGGCGAAGCGGCGGATGGAAGGGCTCGAGCACATCCCCGCGCGGGGGCCGGCGCTGCTCGTGTGCAACCACGTCTCCTACCTGGACCCCGTCTACACCGCGGTCTTCGTGCACCGGGCGCGGCGGGTGCCGCGGTTCCTGGCGAAGGCGTCGCTCTGGAAGGTCCCGATCTTCGGGCGGGTGCTGCAGGGGAGCCGGCAGATCCCGGTGAGCCGGGGGTCCGCCGAGGCGGGCGCGAGCCTGGACGCGGCGCGCGCGTCGTTCGCGGACGACGGCGTCGTCGTGATCTACCCCGAGGGCACGATCACCCGCGACGAGGACGGCTGGCCGATGGCGGCGCGCTCGGGGGCGGCACGCCTGGCGCTCGACGTCGACGTCCCCGTGATCCCGGTCGTGCACTGGGGGACGAAGTCGGTCTACGACCACTACCGCCGCCGCTTCCGGCCCTCGTGGCGCACGACGATCACGGTGAAGGCCGGCCCGCCGATCCCGATGGACGACCTGCGCGCGCGCCTCGCCGACCGCGGACCGCGGCCCCTGCTGCGCGAGACCACGGAGCGGATGATGACCGCGGTGCGCGACCTGCTCGGCGAGGTCCGCGGCGAGCCCGTGCCCGAGGTCACCCGCGGGGCGCGGGGCACCGACCAGTGAGCGCGATCCTCCCCGACGGCGTGCGCCCCCTCGAGCGGGTCGCGGTGCTCGGCGCGGGCTCGTGGGGCACGACGTTCGCCAAGGTCCTCGCCGACGCCGGGACGCCCGTGACGCTATGGGCGCGCCGGGCCGAGGTCGCCGAGACCGTCACCCGCGAGCACCGCAACCCCGAGTACCTGCCCGACGTGTCGCTGCCCACCGAGCTCGTGGCGACCGCCGACGCCGACGAGGCCCTCGACGGGGCCCAGGCCGTCGTGCTGGCGCTGCCCGCCCAGAAGCTGCGCGAGAACCTCGAGCACTGGCGTCCGCACCTGCCCGACGGCGTCACGCTCGTCAGCCTCGCGAAGGGCGTGGAGCGCGGCACGCTGCTGCGCATGAGCGAGGTGATCTGCGAGGTCACCGACGCCGACGCCGACCGCGTCGCGGTGGTCTCCGGGCCGAACCTCGCGGGGGAGATCGCCGCCGAGCAGCCGACCGCGACGGTCGTCGCCTGCCGCGACCACGAGCGCGCGATCGCCGTGCAGCACGCCTGCTCGACCGGCTACTTCAAGCCGTACACCAACACCGACGTCATCGGCTGCGAGCTCGGCGGGGCCTGCAAGAACGTCATCGCGCTCGCCTGCGGCACGGCCGCCGGGCTCGGCTACGGCGACAACACGATGGCCTCGCTGATCACCCGCGGGCTCGCCGAGATCTCCCGGCTGGCGGTGGCGCTGGGGGCCGAGCAGCTCACGCTCGCCGGGCTCGCCGGCATGGGCGACCTCGTGGCCACCTGCGCGTCGCCGCTGTCGCGCAACCGGCGCTTCGGCGAGGCGCTCGGCCGCGGGCTCACCGTCGCCGAGGCCGAGGAGGCGAACCACGGGCAGGTGGCCGAGGGCGTCAAGTCGTGCGACGCGATCAGCGAGCTGGCCCGGCGCCACGCCGTCGACACGCCGATCGTCGACGCCGTGCGGCGGGTCTGCGACGGCGAGGTGTCGGCCAAGGAGGTCGGCGACGAACTGATCAACCGCGAGCTGAAGGTCGAGTAGGGACCTCTCACGTTTGCTCCGTCCGGCCCCGGGAACACTGAGCGCGATGGACGTGCTGCAGCGGATGGGCCCGAGGACGGCGCCGGCCACGGCGGTCGCGCCGCTCGAGCTGTGCGCACTCGCCACCACCGAGAACGCCGCCACCCTGCGTCGGCGCTTCCGCTGCTGGGTCGGTGAGATCACCGACGTCGACACCGCCGACGACCTCGCGCTCGCGGTCTACGAGGCCCTCGCCAACGTCGTCGACCACGCCTACGCCGGGCGCGGCACCCCGGGGCTCATGACGCTCTGGGCCGCGGTGTCCTGCCCGCTGCTGACCGGCCGCGACCTCGTCGTCACCGTCGTCGACGAAGGGTCCTGGCGCCCGAGCAGCGGCCCGGGCTGGCGCGGCCGCGGACTGCCGCTGATGCGCGAGCTGATGCACGCCACCGCCGTCCTGCCGGGCCCCACGGGCACCACGGTGCAGCTGCGCCGGCGCGTGCCGGTGCCCGCGCCCCGCGAGGCGGCGCTGGTCTAGGAGCGCTGGTCTAGGACACGGCGCGGGGGACGTGCGCCGGCACCGGCGTGTCCGCCGGCAGCGCCGGGCACGTGGTGACCTCGGCGACGCGCGTCTCCAGCCGGACCACGCCCGCCCAGCGCCCGTCGCCGTCGGCGACCGCCTCGCCGTCGCCGGGCGGTCCGGTGCGGGCCTTGACGCTGGCCTCGGTGAGGTCGATCGCGATCACCGAGGTCGCGGCCATCTCCTTGCGGCTCGGGGCGGCCGCGTGGTCCTCCTGACCGGGTGCGACGTGGGCGACGAGCGCGCGGAGGGCGGCCATCGCCTCGTCGGGGTCGGTGACCTTGCGGGCGTGGCCGCGCACGACCGCGCTGCGGTAGTTCGCGGAGTGGGTGAACCAGCGGCGCGCGTACACCAGGCCGTCGATCAGCGTGACGGTGACGCACACCGGCTCGCCGCCGCGCAGGCTCGCGGCTCCGCTCGACCCGTGCAGGTAGAGCACGTCGCCGATCCGGGCGTGCATGGTCGGCAGCACCACGGGCTCGCCGTCGACGACCCGGCCGAGGTGCGCGACCAGCGCCTCGTCGAGCACGGCGTGCAGCTCGGCCCGGTCGTTGCGCTGGCGGTCGCGGTGGCGGCGGACGCGGGAGCGGTCGGTGGGAGACAGCTCCGTCGTCGAGGTGGTGGTCATGGCTCCCATCGTGGCCGCCGGAGTGGCATCCTCGAACGGCCACTTCCGGCCGAGTTCAGGAGGCCACTCGTGCGCGGTGTCTCCCCGGAGCTGGCGCTCCCGCTCGACCGCGCCGCGACGACCCCGCTCGCGGTGCAGCTCGCCGAGGGCCTGCGCGCCGCCGTCACCCGGGGCGCGCTGCGGGTGGGGGAGCGCGTGCCGTCGACCCGCGCGCTCGCCGACGAGCTCGGCGTGAGCCGCACGGTCACCGCGGCGGCGTACGACCAGCTCGTCGCCGAGGGCTGGCTCGGCCCCCGCCGCGGCGCCGGCACCTACGTGCTGGCCACCGCCCATGTGCGTGATCTTCTGAGCTATAGCTCAGAAGATCACGCACGTGGCCCCGAGCCCGTCGACCTGCGGCCCGGGTCCCCGTGCGTCGAGGTGCTCGACCGGTCGGCGTGGCGACGGGCCTGGCGCCGTGCCGGGGACGTCGAGCCGTCCGCCCGGCCCGAGCCCGCCGGCGTCCCCGCCTACCGCGACGCCGTCGCGCGCCTCCTGCTGCACCACCGCGGGCTGGCCGCCACGCCCGACGACGTGCTCGCGACCTCCGGCACCACCGACGGCTTCGCCGAGATCGTCGCGGTCCTGGGCACGCGCACCGGGCGCCCGCCGCGGGTCGCGGTCGAGGAGCCGGGCTACTTCCGGGCCACCGCGCTGCTGCAGGCCGCCGGGGCGGACGTGGTGGGCGTGCCCGTCGACGACGAGGGCCTGCGCGTGGAGGACCTGCCGGCCGGGGTGGACGCGGTCTACCTGACGCCCGCCCACCAGTACCCGCTCGGCGCGCGCCTGCCCGTCGCCCGTCGCGCCGACCTCGTCGCCCGCGCCCGCGCCGAGGACCTGCTGCTCGTCGAGGACGACTACGACGGCGAGCTGCGCTACGACGTCGCCCCGCTGCCCCTGCTCGCCGGCCTGGCCCCGGACGTCACCGTGCACCTCGGCACCACCAGCAAGATCCTGAGCCCGGGGCTGGGCGCGGGCTGGATGGTCGCGCCGCCGGCCTGGCGCGACGCGGTGCTCGCGCGCCGGGAGGCCACGAGCGTGCGGCCCGCGCCGGCGGGGCAGCAGGTGGTCGCCGCCCTGCACGCGGACGGCGCGCTGGCGCGCCACCTCGCCCGGCTGCGCCGCGAGCTCGCCGCCCGCCGCACCCGGGTCGTCGACGCCGTCACCGCCGCCGGGCACACCGTGCGCGGCGACCGCGCCGGCGCGCACCTCGTCGTCCCCCTGCCCGACCGCGCGGCCGAGGACGCTCTCGTCGCCGCGGCGGCGGACGCGGGCGTGCGCGTCGCCGGGCTCGCGGAGTACCACCTCGAGCCCGCCGCGCCCACGGCCTCGCACGGCGTGATGATCGGCTGGGCGGGCCCGGGCGCCGCGGATCTCGACGGTGCGCTGGCGCGGCTGAGGAGGATCCTGGCGCCATGACCGAGCCGCTGACCTACGGGCGCTACCTGCACCTCGACGCGCTGCTCACCGCGCAGGCCCCGCTCTCGCGCCCCGAGGCCCACGACGAGCTGCTGTTCATCATCCAGCACCAGACCTCGGAGCTCTGGCTCAAGCTCGCCCTCCACGAGCTCACCGGTGCCTGCGACGACCTCGCCGACGACGACCTCCCGCTCGCCCTCAAGCGCCTGGCGCGGGTCAAGCACGTGCAGAAGCAGCTCATCGAGCAGTGGACGGTGCTCGCGACCCTGACGCCGACGGAGTACCAGCGCTTCCGCGGCTTCCTCGGCTCGTCGTCGGGGTTCCAGAGCTACCAGTACCGCGCGGTCGAGTTCACCCTCGGCGCCAAGGACCCCGGGATGCTCGAGGTCTTCGCCGACGACGACGCCGCGCAGGCCCTGCTCACCGCGGCGCTGGACCGGCCCAGCCTCTACGACGAGTTCCTGCGCCTGCTCGCCCGCCGCGGCCACCCCGTCCCGGCCGAGGTGCTCGACCGCGACGTTCGCGAGCCCCACCACGAGGACCCGCGCCTGGTCGAGGTCTTCCGCGCCATCTACGACGACCCCGAGCACCACTGGGACGTCTACGAGACCTGCGAGGAGCTCGTCGACATCGAGGACAACCTGCAGCTCTGGCGCTTCCGCCACCTCAAGACCGTCGAGCGCACCATCGGCCTGCGCACCGGCACGGGCGGGACGAGCGGGGCGTCGTTCCTGCGCCGGGTCCTCGACCTGACGTTCTTCCCGGAGCTGTATGCGGTCCGGACCGCCCTGTGACGGCCGCGTAGGCTGCGCCGCCATGACGGGCTCCGCGCGCCCCCGTGTCGTCGTCCTCTTCGGGGGACGCAGCAGCGAGCACAGGATCTCCTGTCTGTCCGCCGGCAGCGTGCTCGCCCAGCTCGACCCGGCCCGCTACGACGTCCTCCCCGTCGCCATCACGCCCGACGGCTCCTGGGTGCTCGGCCCCACCGACCCCGCCGAGCTGCGGCTGAAGGGCCGCGAGCTGCCGGAGGTCACCTCCGGGCGCCCGGTCGCGCTGCCCGCCGACCCCACCCGCCGCGAGCTCATCGCCCTCGACGACGGCAGCTCGCTCGGCCGCGTCGACGTCGTCCTGCCCGTCCTGCACGGCCCCGGCGGCGAGGACGGCACCGTGCAGGGCCTGCTCGAGAGCGCCGGCGTGCCCTACGTCGGCGCCGGGGTGCTCGCGAGCGCGGCGTCGATGGACAAGGACATCACCAAGCGCCTGCTGCGCGACGCGGGGCTGGCCGTCGGCGACGTCGTCGTGCTCACCCGCGACCGCGCCGCGCTCACCGCCGACGAGCGCGAGCGCCTCGGCCTGCCGGTGTTCGTCAAGCCCGCGCGCGCCGGGTCGTCGGTGGGCATCACCCGCGTCGCCGACTGGGCCGACCTGGACGCCGCGATCGCCACCGCGCGCGCCGAGGACCCGAAGGTGCTCGTCGAGGCCGCGATCGTCGGGCGTGAGATCGAGTGCGGCGTGCTCGAGCACCCCGACGGGCGCATCGAGGCGAGCGTGCCCGCGGAGATCCGCGTCGTCGGCGGGGACGCCGGCTGGTACGACTTCGACACCAAGTACCTCGACGACGCCTGCGAGCTCGACGTGCCCGCGAAGCTCGACGACGAGGTCGCCGAGGCGGTGCGCGCCACGGCGGTCGCGGTGTTCCGGGCGATGGACGTCGAGGGCCTCGCGCGCGTCGACTTCTTCCTCACCGGGGAGGGGCGGCTCGTCGTCAACGAGCTGAACACGATGCCCGGGTTCACCGCGACGTCGCTGTACCCGCGCATGTGGGCCACCGCGGGCGTCGACTACCCGACGCTGCTCACGACGCTGGTCGAGACGGCGCTGGCGCGCCGGTCGCACCTCAGCGGCTGACCAGCGCGATCTTGACGCCGCGCGAGATGTCCTCGATGGGCCCGGTGCCGATGTCGTCGGGGACGGTTACGCCGACGTAGACGGCGCGGTCGATGGTCACCCAGGTGCCGCTGCCCGGGACGCCGTCGTCGACCTCGATCCAGTCGACGCCGTTGACCACGGTGCGCGACCCGCCGCCGGAGAGCTCCGCGGGACGGGGCAGGCCGCAGCGCATGACGACCGGCGTGGTGCCGTGCTCGCCGCCCCACGCGACGGTGGCGGGGGGCACCGGGTCGGCGAGCACGCGGCGCGCCAGCATCCCCCGCTCGGTGGCCATCTCGCCGGGCAGGCCCGACAAGAGCCGCGAGCAGTCGGCGCTCGCCGCGGCGGGCGTCGGGACCGCCGCGACCTGCAGGCGCACGGTGTCGACGTCGGGCACCGGCTCGCGCACCAGCACCACCGACGCCACCATCACCCCGGCCACCAGCAGCACGGGCACGGTCAGGACGAGCCCGACGAGCACGCGAGGGAGCCGGCGCACCACCTTCGGTGCGCGGGAGAGGACCATCCGGGCTACTCGGTGGACACGACGGGACAGGTCAGCGTCCGGGTGATCCCCGGGACCTTCTGCACGGCGCCGACGACATCCCGCCCGAGCGTGTCGACGTCAACGGCCTCCGCGCAGACGATGACGTCGTAGGGTCCGGTCACGTCCTGGGATCGGGTCACGCCGTCGATACCGGCCACGTCCGAGGCGACCGCGGCGGCACGACCGACCTCGGTCTGGATCAGGATGTAGGCCTGGACCACGGACGTGCCTCCTCGGGGGAACGGGGCCGACGGCGACGTCGGCCAGGGTGGCAGGGAAGGTACCGCAGGGAGTCGAGGGGTGAGCCGGACGGCGAACGGGCGCGGGGGACACGGACGATCCGGAGGGTCCCTCCGAGGGAGCGCGGGCGCGCCGGGCGGAGGTGGCTCCGCCCGGGCGGAGCCCGCTGCCGCGGAGACGGCCGCGGATCTCGGGGAGTTCGGCGTCATCGACCGTCTCACCGGCGAGCGCTTCCAGCCCGAGCCGACGCTGCTGGGTCCCGGCGACGACGCGGCGATCGTCGCCGCCCCCGACGGCCGGGTCGTCGCGACCGTGGACACGCTGGTCGAGGGCGTGCACTTCCGTCTCGACTGGTCCGCGCCCGAGCAGGTGGGGCGCAAGGCCGTGGCCGCGAACCTCGCCGACGTCGCCGCGATGGGGGCCGTGCCGACGGCGCTGCTGCTCTCGCTCGCGTGCCCCGGATCGACGCCCACCGAGGTCCTCGACGGCCTCGCCGCGGGCGTGTGGGACGCCGCCGCGGACGCCGGGATCGGCGTCGTCGGGGGCGACACCGTGTCGTCCGACACCATCGTGGTCTCGATCACGGCACTGGGCTCGCTGGAGGGTCGCGAGGCGGTGACGCGCTCGGGCGCGCGGCCCGGCGACGTGGTGGCGGTGCGGGGCGTGCTCGGGTGGTCGGCGGCCGGGATGGCGGTGCTGCGCCGGGGGTTCCGCTCGCCGGTGGCGATGGTCGCGGCCCACCGCACGCCGCGCCCGCCGTGGCGCGAGGGCCCCGTCGCCGCGCTGGCCGGGGCGACGTCGATGATCGACACCTCGGACGGCCTGCTCGCCGACCTCGGGCACGTCGCCGCGGCCTCCCGCGTGCACATCGACCTCTCCTCGCGGCTCGTGCCCGTCGCCGACAAGCTGCGCGACGTCGCCTCCGCCCTCGGCGGCGACGCGTTGTCCTGGGCGCTCACCGGCGGCGAGGACCACTCGCTGGTCGCGACGTTCCCGGACGAGGGCACGGTGCCCGCGGGCTGGGTCGTGTGCGGCGAGGTGCGCGCCGGCACCGGCGTCACCGTGGACGCCGACCGCTGGGGCGGCGCCGGCGACCCCGGGTACCTGCACTGGCGCTGAGTACGTGCGCGCTTTCCGACCCTATAGGGGCGGAAAGCACTCACGAGGGCCGAGCCGCGCGGCGGTAGCGGGCGGCGAGGGTCGCGCAGGCGTCGCGGAGCTCGGCGGGGGCGACGTCGGAGACCTCGGCGCCGAGCGCGCCGAAGCGCGCCGCCAGGGCCACCCACGACCACGCCCCCGCGACCATCCGGCACCGGCCCGCGTCGACCTCCTCGAGCAGCTCGTCGCGGACGTAGGGGGCCAGCTCGGCGGCGGGGAGGGCGATGACCGCCTCGCCCTCGCAGGGCCAGCCGGTGGTGATGCCGTCCCCGCCGCGGAAGCGGCTCGCGACGAACCGCGCCACGTCGCCGCCCGGCACCTCGCGCGGGGCGAACCGGGGCCCGGTCGGCGTGCGCGGGGCGATCCGGTCGACGCGGAACGTGCGCCAGTCGGCGCGGTCGAGGTCCCAGGCCACGAGGTACCAGCGGCCGCCGCGGGTGACGAGGTGGTGGGGCTCGGCGCGGCGGAGGTCGCTGCCGTACCCGAAGCGCAGCACCTCCCGCGCGCGCACCGCGTCGCCGACCGCGGTGAGGACGGCCGGGTCGACCGTGGTGGCCCCGCCCATCGCCGTGACCTCGAGCCCGTCGATGCGGTGGCGCAGCCGCGCCGGCATCACCTGGCGCACGGTGCCCAGCGCGCGGGCCGCCGCCTCCTCGACGCCGACCCCGCTCGCCGCCGCGATCCGCAGGCCCACGGCGAGCGCCACGGCCTGCTCGTCGTCGAACAGCAGCGGCGGGAGGTCGCTGCCCGCGTCGAGGCGGTAGCCGCCGTCGGGGCCCTTGGTGGCCGCGATGGGGTAGCCGAGCTCGCGGAGCCGGTCGACGTCGCGGCGCACGGTGCGCGGGCTGACCTCGAGACGCTCGGCGAGCAGGCCGCCGGGCCAGTCGCGGCGCGCCTGCAGCAAGGAGAGCAGGGCGAGCAGGCGGGCGGAGGTCTCATGCACGCCTCCCATTCTGGTCGAGAAGAGGCCAGAACCTGGCCTCTTCTGCGACGAGCATGGTCCTCACCAGCCCGAGAGAAGGAGCAGTCCATGACCGTGCAGACCGTCGTCCACCTGAACTTCCGCGGTGACGCCCGCGAGGCGCTCGAGTTCTACCGGGAGGTCACCGACGGCGAGCTCGCGATGTTCACCTACGAGGACGCGGGCCGCGTGACCGACCCGGCCGAGGCGAAGCAGGTGGTGTGGGGTCAGGTGACGACCGCGAACGGGTTCCACGTCATGGCGTTCGACGTGCCGGCGGCGCGCGCGTTCGACCGGGGCGCCGAGTCGTTCTACGTGTCGGTGCGCGGCGAGACCGTCGAGGAGATCACCGCGCTGTGGGAGAAGCTGGCCGTGGGCGCGGAGGTCAAGGAGCCGCTCGGCCCGTCCGGCTGGGCGCCGCTGTACGGCATGCTCACCGACCGCTTCGGCGTCACCTGGGTGCTCGACGTGGCCGTCCAGTACTGACCCCTACGTGCGTGATCTTCTGAGCTATCGCTCAGAAGATCACGCACGTGGCGACGGTCAGCCCATCTCCGGCGGCCGGACGCCGCGGATGGACGCGTCGACGAGCTGGATCGGGTGGAGCATCGGGAGCTCGCCCTCGAGGTACTTGCGGATCTGCAGCAGGCAGCCCGGGTTCGCGGTGACGAGCACGTCGGCACCGGTGCCGCGGATGTTGTCCGCCTTGCGCCGGCCCAGATCGCCCGCGGCCTGCGGCTGGAGCATGTTGTAGATCCCCGCCGACCCGCAGCAGATCTCCGCCTCGGGCAGCTCGGTGAGCTCGACGCCCGGGATCGCGCGCAGCACCCGCCGCGGCTCCGACCGGATCTTCTGGGCGTGCCCGAGGTGGCAGGCGTCGTGGTAGACGACCTTCGCCTCGATGGGGTGCCGGCGCGCCCGCGGGTCGGCGAGCGTCTCGTCGACGACCTCGGAGATGTCGCGGACCTTGGCCGCGAACGCCTTCGCCCGCTCCGCCCACGCGGGGTCGTCGGCCAGCAGCTCGCCGTACTCCTTCATCGACGACCCGCAGCCGGCGACGTTCGTGGCGATCGTGTCGACCCCGGCGCGCTCGAAGGTCGCGATGAGCTTCTTCGCCCGCTCGATCGCCTCGGACTCGCGCCCCGCGTGCAGCCCCAGCGCCCCGCAGCACGTCTGCTCGCGCGGCGCGATGACGTCCCAGCCCTCGGCGGCGAGCACGCGCACGGTCGCCTCGTTGACCGGGTGGAAGAAGACGTCCTGCACGCACCCGGTGAGCAGCCCGACCCGCCCGCGCCGCGGGCCGACCGCCGGCGTCCGGGCCGGGATGCGGGCGAACGCCTCGCGGACCCGCACCGGCGGCAGGAGGGACTCCATGGCGGCGAGCCTGTCCGGCAGGCGCGCCATCAGCTTGTCCATGCTCTTCGGGCGCAGCTTCTGGTACAGCGCGCCGCCGATCGACGCCGCGCGCAGCCGCCGCTTGTAGGGGAAGAGTGCGAAGATCGCCTCGCGGAACAGCCGGTCGGCGCGCGAGCGCGGCACGTTGCGCTCGATCTGCGGCCGCGTCGCCTCGAGCAGGCGGTCGTACTGCACGCCCGACGGGCACGCCGTCACGCACGCCATGCACCCCAGGCAGCGGTCGATGTGCGTGGTGAACGCGCCCTCGAGCGGGATCTCGCCCTTCTCCGCCATCTCCATGAGGTAGATGCGCCCGCGCGGGGAATCCATCTCCTCGCCCCACAGCGCGTACGTCGGGCAGGTGGGCAGGCAGAAGCCGCAGTGCACGCAGTCGTCGAGCAGCTCCTGGGCCGGCGGGTGGTGGTCGTCGAAGGATCCGTAGTCACCGGAGAGCAGGTCGGCCCGCTCCGGGGCGGCCTTCTCGCCGCGCTCGGAGGAGAAGTCGGGTCCGGGGCCGGTGGTGGGGTGGGTGGTCATGCGCTCACTCCGGTCGGCTCGGGGAGGGGCACCCAGGGCGCGAGTCGTCCGCGGCCCAGGCGCTGGTCGGGGTCGAGGGACGCGGCGACGGCGCGCAGCACGGCGGCCGACGCGGGCGCCGGGCCGAACGCGGGCAGCTCGGCGCCGCGAGGACCCGGCGGCCGCTGACGCAGGGTCGACGTGCCACCGGCCTCCGCCACCCGCCGGTGCGCGGCGGCGACGACGTCGGCGTCGGCCGGGAGCGACACCGTCGCCACCCCGGTGCGCGGCGACGTGGTGACGTCGCCGATCCCCTCGATGCCGTCGAGCACCCCGGTCAGCGCCGAGGGGATGACGCCCAGGCGCAGCACAGCCCGGTCGTCATGGCGGCGGCGGACGGACGCGGCGTGCGCCTCCCAGGCGGCGGTGGCGTCGTCGGGGGCGAGGAGCTCGCCGCCCACGGCGTCGGCCAGCCGGCGGGCGCGGGCGTCGGCGCCGCTCTCCGAGCCCTCGACGACGGCGAGCAGGCGGCCCCCCTGATCAGCACCGTGCCACTGCACCGCCACCGCCTCGGCCGGGCTGTCCGCGATCCGGCGCGCGAGGTCGTCGGACGCGGCCCGGTCGCACGCCACGGCGACGGTGGCGGCGGCCTGCGGGGTGGGGTGCAGGCGCAGCACCAGCCCGGCGATCACGCCGAGCGTGCCGTGGGCGCCGTGCAGCAGCTTGGTGAGGTCGTAGCCCGCGACGTTCTTGATGACGTGGCCGCCGGAGCGGGCGACGGTGCCGTCGGCGAGCACGATCGTCGCGCCGATGACGACGTCACGCAGCGACCCGTACTGCAGCGCGCGGGGTCCGGAGTCGGCGGTGGCGAACAGCCCGCCGAGCGTGGCGCCCTCGGACGCGCGGGCGGGATCGACGGCGACGCGCTGGTGGTGCTCGCCGAGCTCGTCCTGCAGGGCGGCGAACGGCGTGCCGGCCCGCACCTCGACGGTCATGTCGCCGGGGTTGTGGGTGACGATCCCGGCGAGGCCGGTGACGTCGAGGACCGCGTCGGCCGGGGCGGGCGTGCCCGCCCAGTCGGCGGCGGTGCCCGCGCCGGCGACGCGCAGCGTGCCGGGGCGGTCGAGGACGGCGTCGCGCAGCTCGTCGAGCGTGGTGGGCGCGAGGGTGGTGGTCACAGTCGCTCGATCACTCCGGCTTCCTCGAGGGGGTGGGGCGCGTACTTGCCCGGGCGCTCGCCGCACAGCCGCGGCGTCGGGAAGAGCTTGCCGGGGTTGCACCGCGAGTCCGGGTCGAACGCGAGGCGCACGCGGTGCATGACGCCGAGGTCGTCGGAGGAGAACATCGCGGGCATCGAGCACGCCTTGTCGGTGCCGATCCCGTGCTCGCCCGACAGCGACCCGCCCAGCTCCACACAGAGCTCGGCGATGTCGGTGGACAGCTTCTCGGCGGCGTCGTGCTCGCCCGCGGCCTCCGAGTAGAGCACCAGCGGGTGCAGGTTCCCGTCGCCCGCGTGGAAGACGTTGGCGACGCGCAGCCCGGCGTCGCGGCCCATCTCGGCGATGCGGGTGAGCACCTCGGCCAGCCGGGTCCGCGGGACGACGCCGTCCTGGACGATGTAGTCGGGGCTGATCCGCCCGACCGCGGCGAACGCGGCCTTGCGCCCCTTCCACACCTTCTGGCGCTCCTCGGCCTCGGTCGGCACGTGCTGGCGCGTGGCGCCGTGGCGCTCGCAGATGGCCGTGAGGTGCTCGAACTCCGCCTCCACCTCGTCGGCGGGCCCGTCGAGCTCGATGATCAGCGCGGCGGGGGAGTCGACGGTGAGCCCGGCGCCGGTGGCGGCCTCGGAGGCCTCCATCGCCAGCGAGTCCATCATCTCCACCGCGGCCGGGATGATCGCCGCGTCGACGATGTCGCCGACGGTGTCGCCCGCGGCCTCGATCGACGGGAAGTCGGCGAGCACCGTGCGCACCGTCTCCGGGGTCTGCAGCAGCCGCACGGTGACCTTCGTGCAGACGCCGAGCGTGCCCTCGGAGCCGATGAACAGCCCGCGCAGGTCCGGGCCCGCCTGCTCGCCGGTCGGGCCGCCGAGCGTGACCACCGAGCCGTCCGCGAGCACGACCTCCATCTCCAGCACGTGGTTGGTGGTGAAGCCGTACTTCAGGCAGTGCGCGCCGCCGGAGTTCTCGGCGACGTTGCCGCCGATGGTGCACACCTGCTGGCTCGACGGGTCCGGCGCGTAGTACAGCCCGTACGGCGCGGCCGCCTTGGAGATCTCGAGGTTGTAGACGCCCGGCTCGAGCACCGCGCGCCGGTTCTCGACGTCGATCTCCAGGATGCGGCGGAGCTTCTGCAGCGAGATCACCACGCCGTCGGCGACGGGCATCGCGCCGCCCGACAGGCCGGTGCCGGCACCCCGGGCGACGAACGGCATCCCGTACTTCGCGCAGAGCCGGACGGCGCCGGCGACCTCCTCGGCGTCCCGCGGCAGCACGACCAGCGCGGGGATCTGCCGGAAGCCGGTGAGCCCGTCGCACTCGTAGCTGCGCAGGCCGACCTCGTCGGTGATGACCCCGTTCGGTGAGAGCAGATCCGTGAACTCCCGGACCATGGCGGCGTCGAGCATGGCTACCTCCCCGGTTCCGCTGCGTGACGATCCTCGCGCGCCGACCGCACCACCGCCACCAGACGGCCGGGGTCGGCGAGGTCGTCGAAGACGTGCTCGGCGCCCGAGGCCCGCAGCTCCGCCGCCGACGAGCGGCCCGTGGCCACGCCGACCGCCACCGCGCCGCCCCGGTGCGCGGCCTCCACGTCGAGCGGGGTGTCGCCGACCACGACCATGATCGGCGCCGTGCCGTACCGGCCGGCGAGGGCGTCGCGGGCCTGCTCGACGACGCGCACCCGCGCGCCCGGCCCCTCGCCGTAGCCGCCGAGCCCGAGGTCGATCGGGCCGTCGGCGAGCCCGACCGCGGTGAGCTTCGCCCGCGCCCCGACACGCACGTTGCCGGTGGTCAGCGTCTGGACGACGTCGGGGTCGGCGGCCAGCGCGGCGACGGTCTCGGGGATGCCGGGCATCGTGCGCGCGACGGCCGCGAGGTCGCCGGCGCGCCGGCCCCACTGGTCGGTGACCGCGGCGATGACGGCGTGCCCGAAGTCGTCGCCCCGGAACGCCGCCGCGTCCTCGTCGGGCAGGGCGTCGCGCAGCGCCTCGCCGATGAGCCAGTCGGTGCGCCCGCCCATGGCGACGGACTCCATCGGCGCCGGGTGCCCGGTGACGGCGGTGAACGCGTCGGCGAGCACGTCGCGGCCGACCGTCCCGCCGTGCAGCAGGGTCCCGTCGACGTCCCAGCAGACGGCGACGCGGGGGGTGGTCATCGGTCGGTGTCCTCCTCGGATGGTCCGGCGAGCTCGACGCCGAGCCGGGCGGCGGCCGCGACGACCGCCGGCCCGGCGCGCTCGGCGTCGGCGGGGGAGAAGCGCACGGCCGGCCCGGAGACCGAGACCGCGCACGGGGTGGGCGCGCCGGGCACCGGCGCGGCGACGCCACGGACGCCGACCTCCTGCTCGCCCTCGTCGAGCACCCAGCTGCGCTCGCGGGCGGTGGCGAGCTCTCCGGCCAGCCGTCCCGCGTCGGTGATCGTCGCCGGGGTCCGGGCGGGCATGCCGGTCCGCGCGAGCAGCGCGTCGACGTCGTCCGGCGGCATCGCGGCCAGCAGTGCCTTGCCGACGCCGGTGGCGTGCAGCGGCACCCGGTGCCCGACCTCGGTGGACATGCGCATGGGGTGCGGCGAGGCCGCCTGCGCGAGGTACACCGCGGCGTCGCCGTCGAGCCCGGCGAGGTCGGCGGTCTCGCCCGTCGCGGCGACGAGCTCGCGCAGCAGCGCCCCGACGCCCTCGCCGAGCACGTGGCCAGCGACGTCGCCGAGGCGCACCAGGCGCGGCCCCAGCGCGTAGCGCCGCCCGGCCTCGCGCCGCACGTGGCCCTGCGCGACGAGGGTGGCGAGCAGCCGGTGCACGCTCGCGGCGGGCAGGCCGGAGGCGGCGGCGAGCTGGGAGAGCGTCGCGCGTCCGCCGGCGTCGGCGAGGTGGTCGAGCAGGTCGAGCGCCCTGGTCAGGGACTGCACCGACGGCATCGGGCCTCCTCGACGGATACGCCCTGGGTGCGAGCGGTGACCCACTCCATCATTCCGCATCGCGGAACGTCGACGTCGGGTTCCTCACCCTGCCCGCCGCCGAGCTGATCGACTAGAAAGGTCGCGTGCCGACCGGAGGGCCCCCGCGGTCGGAAGCGGGCGTGACCTTCCGCGTCGCGGCCTACGACGACCCCGAGAGCGTGCGGTTCGTCGACGCCGTCCAGGCGTTCTACGTCGAGCGCTACGGCGGCGCCGACCGCACGCCCGTCGACCCCGCCGACTTCGCGCCGCCCCGCGGGATCTTCCTGCTCGGGAGCCTGCCGGGCACGGGGCCGGTGTGCTGCGGGGGCTGGCGGCGCCACGACGTGGCGACGATCGGTGCCCGCGACGTCGACGTCCTGCGCCCGGGCGACGCCGAGATCAAGCGCATGTGGGTCGACCCCGCCCACCGGCGCCGGGGGCTGGCGACGGCGGTGCTCGACGAGCTCGAGGGGGCGGCCCGCGCCGCGGGGTGCCGGCGCACGGTCCTCGAGACCGGCACGGAGCAGCCCGAGGCGCTCGCCTTCTACCGCGCCCGCGGCTACGCCCCGATCCCGCGCTTCGGCGTCTACCGCGACGAGCCCTCGAGCCTCTGCTTCGCCCGCGAGCTCCCCGGCCCGTGATCTCCCGCGCAGGGTGCCCGGGCCGGGTGGGGTGCGGGGCGACCGCGCGCCCGCGCTAGCGTCGCCGGGTCCCGGCAACCCGTCCGTGCGGAGGATCGACCCGTGGCCCGTCCCCTCAGCGAGTCGATCGAGGCCGGCTGGGCCGAGGCGCTGGAGCCGGTCGCGGACACCGTCGCGGCGATGGGCGACTTCCTGCGCACCGAGGTGGCCGAGGGCCGCAGGTACCTGCCGGCCGGCGCGAACGTCCTGCGCGCCTTCCAGCAGCCGTTCGAGGACGTGCGCGTGCTCGTGATGGGCCAGGACCCGTACCCGACGCCCGGGCACGCGGTCGGGCTGTCGTTCTCGGTGGCCCCGGACGTGCGCCCGCTGCCGAAGAGCCTGCAGAACATCTTCCGTGAGTACTCGAGCGACCTCGGCCACCCGCCGCCCAGCACCGGCGACCTCTCGCCGTGGGCGGCGAACGGCGTGCTGCTGCTCAACAGGGTGCTCACCGTCGGCCCCGGCGCGCCGGGCTCGCACCGCAACAAGGGCTGGGAGAAGGTCACCGAGGCCGCGGTCGCCGCTCTCGTCGCCCGCCCCGACCAGCCGCTCGTCGCCGTGCTGTGGGGCCGCGACGCGCAGACGGTCAAGCCGCTGCTCGGCGAGGACGTGCCCACCGTCGAGTCGGCGCACCCCAGCCCGATGTCCGCCGACCGCGGGTTCTTCGGCTCGCGCCCGTTCAGCCGGGTCGACGAGTACCTGGGCGAGCTCGGGGACGAGCCGGTCGACTGGCGCCTGCCCTAAGAGCTCAGAGCCGTCCCCAGCGGCGGCGACGGCGGCGCACCGGCGAGATCATGCCCCAGCTGTGGGGCGGCGTGGTCTCGGGACGGTGGCGCCCGGCGCGGCGCCGGGAGAACACGAGCCGCCAGAGATCGGAGAACCGGCGCCGGGGGCGCGGGGCCACGACCGGCAGCGGGGGCCGCGGCGCGACGACCGGCGCGGCGGACGGTGCGAGCGGCGGAGCGGCCGTCACGACGGGCGCGCCCGTGGGCATCGCGGTGGAGGCGGGGCCCCACCCGTCGCCGGGAGGGGCGGCCGGCATCGGGCCGGTGGGCGCCGCGGGCGGGGTCGGGGCTGGGCCGACCGGGGGAGCAGCAACGTCCGAACGGGCCTCGTCCTCGGTGAGGCGCTCGGAGACGACACGGAGCGGCGCAGCAGTACGCCCCAGAGATCCTGGGCGTCCCGGCTGGCTCACGTGACCCTCCGTTCGTCGCTCTCCCCGACGTCGGCGACGCCCCCGATCCTGACCGACGTACTGTGCAGATGCAAGAACATCTGCACCGCCGAGAGCCGTTGCACGACCAGGGGGAGGTCGCATGGACGAGCCGACGGACGCCCACGACGCGCCGCGAGGCGACGTCGCGTGGCGCAAGAGCCGCCGCAGCAACCCCAAGGGGAACTGCGTGGAGGTCGCCCCGCTGCCCGACGGCGGGGTCGCCGTGCGCAACTCGCGCCACCGCGACGGGCCGGTCCTTGTCTACACGCGCGCGGAGATGACGGCGTTCCTGCTGGGCGCCAAGGACGGCGACTTCGACGACCTGCTCGCCGAGGGCGCCTGAGACACCGCCTCACGCGGACCCCACGCATCCCGTCCGGGCGGGGACCGACTGTTAGGGTCGGCCCCCTGTCCGGGCGCGCCCGCACGCGCGCTGCGCAGCGTGTGTGGAGGTGCCGGCGTGGTCCCACCCGGGGAACCCGCAGGTGCGGACGAGCCGCGGAACATCCGTGACACCCCCGGCGGCGGCCCGACGGTCCTGCGCATCATGCTCGGCCAGCAGCTGCGTGGCCTGCGGGAACGCGCGGGCGTGACCCGCGAGGCCGCGGGCGACCGCATCCGCGGCTCCCACGCCAAGATCAGCCGGCTGGAGAACGGGCGGACCGGGTTCAAGGAGCGCGACGTCGGCGACCTGCTGACGCTCTACGGCGTCGACGACCCCGACGAGCGCGACGCGCTGCTCGGGCTCGCCCGCCGGGCCAACACGCCGGGGTGGTGGCACCGGTACTCCGACCTGCTGCCCGGGTGGTTCGAGACCTACGTCGGGCTCGAGCAGGCCGCGACCCAGATCCGCACCTACGAGCCCCAGTTCGTGCCGGGGCTGCTGCAGACCGAGGCGATGGTGCGCCACGTGACCGCGCTCGGGCACGTGTCGATGCCCGACGACGAGGTCGAGCGGCGCGTCGAGCTCCGGCTGCGGCGCCAGGAGATACTCGACCGGGACGACGCGCCGACGCTGTGGGCGGTGCTCGACGAGGCGGCGCTGCGCCGGCTGACCGGCGGGCCCGCGGTGATGCGCGAGCAGCTCGACCACCTGATCGACGCCTCGGAGCACCGGGGCGTCGTGGTGCAGATGGTGCCGTTCCACCTCGGCGGTCACGCCGGGGCGGGCGGCCCGTTCAGCATCCTGCGGTTCCCGCGGGAGTCCGCGGTGCCCGACGTCGTCTACCTCGAGCAGCTCACGAGCGCGCTGTACCTCGACAAGCGCGCCGACGTGGACGACTACCTCGCCACCATGGAGCTGCTGTGCGTCCAGGCGCTGGCGCCCGACGCGACGCGGGACGCCCTGCGGGCGCTGCGCGCGGAGCTGGGCTGAGCCCGGCTCGTCCTAGCGGGCGACCTTGCCGGCCTTGAGGCAGGACGTGCAGACGTTCATCCGCTTGCGGTTGCCGTTCTCCAGCCGGGTGTGCACGACCTGCACGTTCGGGTTCCAGCGGCGGTTCGTCCGCACGTGCGAGTGCGACACCGACTTCCCGAACCCCGGGCCCTTCGCGCACACGTCACACACGGCACTCACGGCTGAACTCCTCGACACGCTGACGATTTCCGCAATGGCGCACCCACACCGTCGCCGGTGGCGCGCTCCTGGTCCCCAGAGTAACGGAGACGCGCCGCGAGCCCGTCCGGCGGGGTCCCGGCGAGGCGCGCACCGCCGTTGTCGGTGCGGGATGACATTCTCGACGGCGTGGTCGGGATGGACACGTCGCTGCGCACGGCGCTGGGCGACAAGACCGCGCGGCCGCTCGCGCGACAGCTCGAGATCGAGACCGTCGGCGACCTCCTGCGCCACTACCCGCGCCGCTACATCGCGCACAACAGGCTCACCCACTCCACCGACCGCGAGGACCAGCGGTTCCGCGCCGGTCAGCACGTCACGCTGCTGGGGACGGTCGAGGGCGTCAGCGGGCGGCGGATGCGCCACCGCAAGGGCCACGTCCTCGAGGTCACGGTGTCGGTGGGCGCCCAGCGCTTCACCTGCACGTTCTTCAACCAGCCCTACCGCGAGCGCGACCTGCAGCCCGGCACCACCGCGCTGTTCTCCGGCGACCTGAGCCGCTACCGGGACAAGTGGCAGCTCACGGCGCCGGAGTTCATCGTGCTGGGCGAGGGCAACACCGACCTGCCGGGCCTCATCCCCGTCTATCCGGCCAAGCGCAAGCTCCGGTCCTGGGTGATCATGATGGCGGTCCGCCAGGTGCTCGACCTGCTCGACGACCCCGAGGACCCCCTGCCCGACACGCTGCGGGCCGCCCACGGCCTGGCCTCCCTCGGCGACGCCCTGCGCCGGGTGCACCTGGCCGACACCTGGGACGAGCAGGAGGCGGCCCGCCGGCGCCTGGTGTGGGACGAGGCGTTCGGGCTGCAGCTCGCGATGGCGGGCCGGCGCGCGAGCGCCACCACCCGCCCGGCACCCGCCTGCCCCCGCCGCGACGACGGGCTGGCGGCGGCGTTCGACGCGCGCCTGCCGTTCACGCTCACCGGGGCCCAGCAGAAGGTCGGCGACTCGCTGGCCGAGGCCCTCGCGGGCGAGGAGCCGCTCAACCGCCTGCTGCAGGGTGACGTCGGCTCGGGCAAGACGATGGTGGCGCTGCGCGCGATGCTCCAGGTCGTCGACGCCGGGCGGCAGGCGGTGCTGCTCGCGCCCACCGAGGTGCTCGCGGCGCAGCACGCCCGTTCCCTGCAGGCGATGCTCGGGCCGCTGGGGCGGGCCGGTGAGCTGGACGCGGACCCGGACCACGCCACCCGGGTCACGCTGCTCACGGGGTCGCTGGGCGCCAAGGCGCGGCGCGAGGCGCTGCTCGACGCCCAGTCGGGGGCCGCGGGCATCGTCGTCGGCACCCACGCGGTGATCCAGCAGAGCGTGGGGTTCGCCGACCTCGGGCTCGTCGTCGTCGACGAGCAGCACCGCTTCGGGGTCCACCAGCGCGACGAGCTGCGCTCGCGCCCCGGCCCGACGACGCCGCACGTGCTGGTGATGACCGCGACGCCGATCCCGCGCACGGTCGCGCTGACCCTCTACGGCGACCTCGACACCTCGGTGCTCGACGAGCTCCCGAGGGGCCGGCAGCCGATCGCCACCACCGCCGTGCCGGCGGGGGTCAAGCCCCGGTGGCTCGAGCGGGCGTGGGAGCGCGTGCACGAGGAGGTCGCCGCCGGCCACCAGGTCTACGTCGTCTGCCCGCGGATCGGCGAGGAGGGCGGCGAGCCCGGCGAGGCGTGGCCCGAACCGCCGGCCGACGACCTGCTCGACCCGGAGGCGCCGGGGCCCGACGAGCTCGAGATGGCGCTGCGCAAGATGCGCCCGCCGGACGAGGACGAGCCGGAGGAGGAGGCCGCCCGCCCGCCGCTCGCGGTCACCGAGGTCGGCCCGATGCTCGCCGCGGGCCCGCTGGCGGGGCTGCGCCTCGAGATCCTGCACGGCCGCATGCCCACCGACGACAAGGACGCCGTCATGCGGGCGTTCTCCGACGGCACGGTCGACGTGCTCGTGGCCACCACGGTGATCGAGGTGGGCGTCGACGTCCCCAACGCCACGATGATGATCATCATGGACGCGGACCGGTTCGGTGTCTCGCAGCTGCACCAGCTTCGCGGGCGTGTGGGCCGCGGGTCGGCGCCGTCGTCGTGCCTGCTGGTCACCGAGGCCGTGGAGGGCTCGCCGGCGCTCGAGCGGCTGGAGCGCCTGGCGGCGACACCGGACGGGTTCGAGGTCTCCCGCATCGACCTCGAGGTGCGCGACGAGGGCGACGTGCTCGGCGCGGAGCAGTCCGGGCGCCGCTCGGGGCTGCACATGCTCTCGGTGCTCAAGCACGCCGACCTCGTGGCCGAGGCGCGCGACGAGGCGCGCTCGGTCGTGGCGGGCGATCCGACGCTCGCGCATCACCCGGGCCTGGCCGGACTCGTGCGCTCGGTGGTCGGCGAGGACGAGGCGGCGTTCCTCGATCGGTTGTAGGCCGCGGATGGGCGCCGCTCGTCCGGCCGCAGGGCCGTGACCGGTGGTGAGGGCAGCCGCTCGTCGTCACCGATTCAGGGGAGCCTCGCGCCGAGCGGTTCAGGTCCGCGGTCACCCTGCCGATGAGCGCGGTGCGACGACCGGCGAGCGCGCTGTGACGGCGTGGCGTGGCGTCCGGTGGTCACGGATCGGTTACGTTCTGGTGGTCGCCCGGCATCAGCGGGGCGGCGCGCTCGGCCGCTTCGTCCGACTCCCCGTCCGGCGGCCTCCCCGGAGCGCACGACCTCCCAGGACGGGGCGGGTGACCGACGTCGCGCCGCAGCTCCCCAGCGGCTCGCCGTCCGCGGACCCGGACCGTCCCCACGGTCCAGGCCCGGTGGAGCGCCGCCCGGCGGGCGTGGAGTTCACGCATGACCGCTGTGCTGCCCGAGATCGAGGTCCAGCCTCGCGACGGTCAGGGTCCGGCCCCGCGTCCGCAGGGTCGTCACCGCGCCCCCGAGGACGCGACGACCGGCTCGATGGGCGTCATCCCCGCCGACCGCCGCGCGCGGTCCGGCCAGGGGCGCCACGGCCGTCCCGAGGGTGCGCCCCGGGCGACCCCGGCCCACCCCCTCTCGCGCGCCGCGAAGACCGCCGGGCTCTCGCTCGCGGCCCTCGGTGCCGTCGCGACCGCCGGCGGCATGGCCACCCACGGCCTCATCGGCGGCGACGAGCCGCAGGCCACCGGTGAGCACGCGATCAACCCGCAGCTCGCCTCCGCGAACCTCGCGATCGCCCCCGCCGCGCAGGACTCGGCCGCCACCTCCTCGGTGCTCCCGGTCGTCAACCAGCCCGCGGCCTCCGGCGCCTCGTCGATCAAGCACGACTCGCCGGACTCCCGCGCCGCGGCCGCCCGCACGGCCCAGCAGACGCAGGAGCGCCAGGCCGCCGCGTCGTCGCAGCGCTCGGAGAAGAAGGCGCCGCAGGCCTCCAGCGCCGGCTCGTCCGTGGCGCAGCAGGCCATCGCCGCCGCGCGCGGCCAGCTGGGCGTGCCCTACGTCTGGGGCGGCACCTCCCCGGACGGGTTCGACTGCTCCGGCCTGACGCAGTTCGCCTTCGAGAAGGCCGGCATCGAGCTGCCGCGCACCTCGCGCGCCCAGGCCCAGGAGGGCCAGGAGGTCAGCGAGAGCAGCATGCAGCCCGGCGACCTGATCTTCTTCAACAGCCCGGTCAGCCACGTCGGCATCTACATCGGCGGCGGCAAGATGATCGAGGCCCCGCAGACCGGCTCCGACGTCAAGATCTCGGACGTCGAGCGGCGCATGGACGACCTGAACACGATCCGTCGTCTCGGCTGAGCCGACACCACCCGAGCAAGAGAAAGGCCCGGGCCCGTCGCCCCGAACGACAGGCCCGGGCCATGTGGTGCGCGGAGGCTCCCCAGCTCCCACTCACCAGGTCCGTGACCATCGGATAGCCCCGTTGCGCGCACCACAAACACGGATCCCGGGCCGATCGGTCGTCCTGCTGCGCCCGCCGGTGCGGCCCCGACCGTCCGGCCTGTGACGGACCGCTCGGCGCGGCCCGCGGATCGTGGGGCGTGTCGTCGGCTAGGCGCGGAGGCGGTCGCGCAGGTCGCGGGCCCCGCGGACGGCGGCGCGGCGCACGGCGTCGGCGGCCTGGGTGTACTCCGAGCCGGGCGGGTCGACCCGCGGGGGAGCGGGGTCGACGGCGCGAGTCTCGGGGGCCCGGGGTGCCTGCCGGGACTGCGCGAGCCCCTCGGCGACACGCTGCGCGTCCTGCCACGCCGACGCGGCGCGGTCGACGGCGGCGGCGAACTCGGCGCGCCGGGGGCCGGAGGGCTCCTCGTCGGTGGCGAGGAACTCGGCGTCGCCCATGGCCTGCACGAACCGCGCGGTGGCGGGGACGGTGACGTCGGCGAGCGCGGGGCGGGCGGCGACGGCGTACTTGTCGGCCTCGAAGGCGGCGTACTCGGCCTGCAGCGAGGCGAACCGGTCGCGCGCCAGGTGCCAGCGTGCCGCGTCGTGCTCGGCGAGTCGCCCGACCCGGCCCTGCGGGTGACCGTGCACGACCGTGCGCACGCGCGTGACGCCGCGGCGCACCGCGATGACCGTGGCGACGATCGCCGCGATGATCGCCGCGACCAGGTCGGTGACGGCGGCGAGCAGCGCCACCCCGAGGCCCTCCATGTCGCCCGCGGCGACCCAGACGGCCAGGAAGATCACCGGGGAGAGGAGCGCGAGCAGCCCGGCGAGGCCGTACAGCCAGGGCGCGGCGGAACGTCGGGGTCGGTCCACGGTGTCCTCCTCCGCCCGCAGGGGCTTTCTCCTGCCCTCCTTGATACCGCACGACGCTGCCCGGCAGCAGGAGTACCGCGGTAGCCTCCGCCGGCCCGGGTGCCGGGTGGTGCAGGCAGGAGGGGTCCGCTCGATGTTCCGCAAGGTGCTCGTCGCCAACCGTGGCGAGATCGCGATCCGGGCCTTCCGGGCCGCCTACGAGCTGGGGGCGGCCACCGTCGCCGTGTTCCCGCACGAGGACCGCAACTCCGAGCACCGGCTCAAGGCCGACGAGGCCTACCAGATCGGCGAGGTCGGCCATCCGGTCCGCGCGTACCTGTCGATCGAGGAGATCATCGAGGCCGCGAAGCGCTCGGGGGCCGACGCCGTCTACCCCGGCTACGGCTTCCTCTCCGAGAACCCGGGGCTCGCCACCGCCTGCGAGCAGGCCGGCATCACCTTCATCGGCCCGCCGCCGCGCGTGCTGGCGATGGCCGGCAACAAGCACAAGGCCGTCGCCGCCGCGCGCGAGGCGGGCGTGCCGGTGCTCGACTCGTCCGACCCCTCCGACGACCTCGAGACGCTGCTCGCCGCGGCCGAGTCGATGACCTACCCGCTGTTCGTCAAGGCGGTCGCGGGCGGCGGCGGGCGCGGCATGCGCCTGGTCAAGGAGCACGGCGGCATGCGCGACGCGCTGCAGGCCGCGATGAACGAGGCGTCGAGCGCGTTCGGCGACGCCACGGTGATCCTCGAGCAGGCCGTGGTCGACCCGCGCCACATCGAGGTGCAGATCCTCGCCGACGGCGGTCCGGATGGTGCTGGTGGGGGCCACGTCATGCACCTCTTCGAGCGCGACTGCTCGGTGCAGCGGCGCCACCAGAAGGTCGTCGAGATCGCGCCGGCGCCGCACCTGACCCCGGAGCTGCGCGAGCGGATCTGCGCGGACGCGGTGAAGTTCGCCGAGGCCATCGACTACGTCAACGCCGGCACCGTCGAGTTCCTCCTCGACGCCGACGGCAACCACCACTTCATCGAGATGAACCCGCGCATCCAGGTGGAGCACACGGTCACCGAGGAGGTCGCCGACGTCGACCTCGTCGGCGCCCAGATGCGCATCGCGTCCGGCGCGACGCTGGCGGACCTCGAGCTCTCGCAGGACTCGGTCGCGCTGCACGGGTTCGCGATCCAGTGCCGCATCACCACCGAGGATCCCGCCAACGAGTTCCGTCCCGACATCGGGATGATCTCGGCCTACCGCTCGGCGTCCGGGTCGGGCGTGCGGCTCGACGGCGGCACCGCCTACGCCGGCGCCGAGATCAGCGCGCACTTCGACTCGCTGCTGGTCAAGGTCACGTGCCGCGGCCGCGACTTCACCACCGCCGTGCGCCGGGCCCGCCGCGCGCTCGCCGAGTTCCGCGTGCGCGGCGTCGCCACCAACATCCCGTTCCTCATGGCCCTGCTCGACGAGCCGGACTTCCGCGAGGGCCGGGTGACGACGTCGTTCATCGCCGAGCACCCGGAGCTGCTCGCCGCCCGGGCGCCCGCCGACCGCGGCACCCGCCTGATGACCTACCTCGCCGACGTCACCGTCAACAAGCCCTACGGGGAGCCGCCGCGGCTGGTCGACCCGCGCGAGAAGCTGCCCGCGGTCGACCTGACGGCCGCGCCGCCGGACGGCTCGCGGCAGCGTCTCGGTGAGCTCGGCCCCGAGGGCTTCGCGGCGTGGCTGCGCGAGCAGACGCGCGTCCCGGTCACCGACACCACGTTCCGCGACGCCCACCAGTCGCTGCTCGCCACGCGCGTGCGCACCCGCGACCTCACCGACGTCGCCCCGCACGTCGCGCGCACCGCCCCGGAGCTGCTGTCGCTGGAGTGCTGGGGCGGCGCGACCTACGACGTCGCGCTGCGCTTCCTCGCCGAGGACCCGTGGGAGCGCCTCGCCCGCCTGCGCCAGGCCGTCCCCAACCTGTGCCTGCAGATGCTGCTGCGCGGGCGCAACACCGTCGGCTACACGCCCTACCCGACCGAGGTCACCGACGCGTTCGTCGCCGAGGCCTCCCGCGTCGGCATCGACATCTTCCGGATCTTCGACGCGCTCAACGACGTCGGGCAGATGCGCCCGGCCATCGACGCCGTCCGCGCGTCCGGCGGCGCGGTGGCCGAGGTGGCCCTCTGCTACACCGGCGACCTCTCCGACCCGGGCGAGCAGCTCTACACGCTCGACTACTACCTGCGCCTCGCCGAGCAGATCGTCGACGCGGGCGCGCACATCCTGGCGATCAAGGACATGGCGGGGCTGCTGCGCCCGCCGGCCGCGCGCACGCTCGTCACCGCGCTGCGGGAGCGCTTCGACCTGCCCGTGCACCTGCACACCCACGACACCGCGGGCGGCCAGCTCGCGACGCTGACCGCGGCGATCGACGCCGGGGTGGACGCCGTCGACGCGGCCGTGGCGAGCATGGCGGGCACGACGTCGCAGCCCTCGCTGTCCGCGCTCGTCGCGGCCACCGACCACAGCGAGCGCACGACCGGCCTCCGCCTCGACGCCGTCAACGCGCTCGAGCCGTACTGGGAGCTCGTGCGCAAGGTGTACGCGCCGTTCGAGGCCGGGCTCGCGTCGCCGACCGGGCGCGTCTACACCCACGAGATCCCCGGCGGCCAACTGTCGAACCTGCGCCAGCAGGCCGTGGCGCTCGGGCTGGGCGACCGCTTCGAGCAGGTCGAGGACGCCTACGCGGCCGCCGACCGGATGCTCGGGCACCTGGTCAAGGTCACGCCGTCGTCGAAGGTCGTCGGCGACCTCGCGCTGCACTTCGTGGGCGCGGGCGTCGACCCGGCGGCGTTCGAGGCGGAGCCGTCGAAGTTCGACATCCCCGACTCGGTGATCGGCTTCCTGCGCGGCGAGCTGGGCGACCCGCCCGGCGGCTGGCCCGAGCCCCTGCGCACCCGCGCGCTGGAGGGCCGCACCGAGCGGCCGGGTCTCGCCGAGCTCACCGACGACGACCGCAAGGGCCTCGAGGCGGACCGTTCCGCGACGCTGAACCAGCTGCTCTTCCCCGGGCCGACCGAGGACTTCCGCGAGCACCGCAGCGCCTACGGCGACACCTCGGTGCTGCGCAGCCAGGAGTTCTTCTACGGGCTGGAGTCCGAGCGGGAGTACGCGGTCGACATCGACACCGGCGTGCAGCTGCTCATCGAGCTCCAGGCGATCTCCGAGCCCGACGAGCGCGGGATGCGCACCGTGCTGATGTCGCTCAACGGCCAGCTGCGCCCGCTGTCGGTGCGCGACCGGGCGGTCGACACCGACGTCAAGGCCGCCGAGAAGGCCGACCGCAGCGACCCGGGCCACGTGCCGGCGCCGTTCGCCGGGGTGGTCACGCTGCAGGTCGGCGAGGGCGACCGGGTCGAGGCCGGCGCGACCGTCGCGACGATCGAGGCGATGAAGATGGAGGCCTCGATCACCGCGCCGCGGGCGGGCACCGTCGAGCGGGTCGCGATCGGCTCGGTGCAGCAGGTCGAGGGCGGCGACCTGGTCGTGGTGCTGGGTCAGTGACCCGCATCATCGGCGGCACCGCCGGTGGCCGGCAGATCGCGGTGCCGCCGACCGGCACCCGGCCGACGTCGGACCGGGTGCGCGAGGCCCTGTTCTCGGCGCTGGACGCGCGCGGGGTGATCGAGGACGCCGAGGTCCTCGACCTCTTCGCGGGGTCGGGCGCGCTGGGGATCGAGGCGCTCTCGCGCGGCGCGTCCACGGCGATCCTCGTCGAGCGCGACCCGCGGGCCTGCGCGGTGATCCAGAGCAACGTCGGCGTCGCGGGCGTGCAGGGCGCGCTGGTGCGCCGCAGCGCCGTCGACGCGTACCTGAGGAAGGCGCCGGGCCCGGTCGACCTCGTCTTCGTCGACCCGCCCTACGCCGACGCCGTCGACGGCGTCCTGGCGCGCCTGCCGCGGTGGACGCGCCGGGACGCGGTCGTGGTCGTGGAACGGGACTCGCGGTCCCCGGCGCCGGCCTGGCCCGAGGGTCTCGAGCCCGAGGACCCGCGCACCTACGGCGAGACGACCCTCTACCTCGCCACGGCTATCTGACCCTGTGTCAGCGGTGGGGCCCCGCTGACTCAACGTCAGAATCGCCACCCGCTCGCCGGCGCGACACGCCGTGGAGTGCCCGCGCGCCCCGGGAGGCGGACGGCCGATCACCTCGCGTCGACAGGTGGATCGCCGCGCGGCCCCGGGGGCGCACGAGCTGCGCCGCTCGGACCCACTTCGTCCGACGCGCCGTGGCGACGGCGTCGGTCGGTCGGGTCGCGGGAACACCGGCCCCTCCACGGGGTCGAGTTCACGGCCCACCGATCGGACAACGGTGTCCGCTCCCCGGGAAGGGATCACGCCCCATGACCGACGCACTGAACATCGAATCGATCGACCTGCACGGCTCCGTCGTCCTCGGCGGCCGGACCGTGCGGATCGACATCACCACCGAGGACACCGCACGGGAGTCCGACGATCTCGCCGAGCGCGACGTCGACGACTCGGACGTCGACGCGCGGGACGAGGACGTCGAGGACGTCGACGAGGCGGAGGACGTCGACGAGGCGGAGGACCTCGACGAGGACGAGGACGTCGACGAGGACGAGGCCGTCGACGAGGACGAGGCCGTCGACGAGGACGTCGATGAGGCCGAGGACGTCGACGAGGACGTCGACGAGACGGACGACGCCGACGACACCGAGGGCCGGGACGCCGACGACACCGAGGACCGGGACGACGAGGTGGAGGAGGACGAGGAGGACACCGGCGAGCACGACGACCAGGGCGTCGACGTCGCCGGGGCCGCGACGGCGGAGGAGCAGTCCGATCAGGAGACCGATGAGGGCGAGGAGCGGCACGGCATCGCCGACCGTCTCCACCTCCGTCGGCGTCGCCGTCAGGACGAGTCCTCGGATGCGGACGACTCGGCGACGTCGGAGGAGCCGTCCGGGTCGTCGGAGGACAGCGAGACCTCGTCGCGTCGCTCGAAGCGCCCGAGCGACGCTCCCGACGCGACGCCGGGTCGCGGCGGGAACGCACGGCGCCGTCGGTCGTCGAGCACCGAGACCGCCGAGGTCCCGGCCCCACGCCGCTCGACCGGGACGCGCCGGCGCCGATCGGCGGACGCGGAGAGCTGACGCGGTGCCCGGGCGGCCGGTCGGACCCCGGCCGCCCGGGGCATCACTCGGCGTCCGCGTCGATCCAGGACGCGATGACCTCGTCGACCTGGATGTCCTCGTAGGTCACGTGCGCCTCGACCTCGTCGGGCAGGTTGGTGCGCCGGCTCCCCGAGTGTGTCGCGTCGATGCGGACCCCCGGCTCGGCGTGGAAGCGCAGGCGCCGGGCCCGCACCGAGGCACGGAACTCGACGTCGGGGGCGCGGTCCTCGCTCATCCCTTGGCCCGGCGCGCCGGGCGGGGGCGGGCGGTCGCGCCGCGCCGCGGCTTCTCCTCCGACGCCGCGTCCGAGTCGTCCTCGCTCCCGGACGACTGCCCGGACGACTGCTGGGACGACCGGCGCCGCCGGGCGGCCTTCGGCGCCTCGTCCCCGTCGGAGCCGTCCTCGCCGGTGGCCTCGCCCGCGACGTCGCCCGCGGTCTCGGTCGCCGTCCCGGCCACCTCGCCCGCGGTGTCCGCCGCGGCCTCACCGACGTCGCCGACGGCACCGCCGACACTCCCGACCGCGTCGCCGACGGAGTCGCCGACCGACCCGCCCAGCTCGCCGACCGCCGACCCGGCCTGCTGGCCGATCTCGCCGACCGCGTCACCGGCCGCACGCCCGACCTCGCCGGCCGCCGCGCCGACGCCCGACCCGACCTCGCGGACCGCGGTCTCGGCGCTGCGGGCGATCGTCTCGAGGATCTGCGGGTTGCGGTCGATGGTGGTGAGGACCCGGTCGATGATCCCGGCGACCTCGTCGAGACGGACCTTCAGGGTGGCCTCGGCCTGGACCCCGTCGATCTCCAGCTCCACCGAGCCCAGCTGGGCGTCGACACCGACGTTGAGCTTGAGCAGGTTGAGGACCTCGGCCTGCAGGGAGACCTTCGCCCGCAGGTCCTGGACCTTGAGCCCGAGGTGCTCGACCTCGAGCTTGGGGACGTCGAGGTAGACGTCCGGGCGGCCGCCGGCCTCCTGGCGCCCGCTCGTCGACCCGGAGGCGCGGCGCTCGCCCGACGGGCGCTCGCCCCTCCGGCGGGCGGGGGTCGTGTCGGAGCGCTCGGCTCCGTCGCCGTCGGACGTGCTCGTTCGCCGGGTGCGGCGCGGGGAACCGTCAGCCATGCGTGCCTCCTGGTCGGTGCCGGGAGGGTGGCCGGACCGGACGGGCGGAGAAACGAGCCCGGTCGGCGCAGGCGACACGACCCGACGGCGCACACGACCCGTCGCGACCGGCTCTGACAGCATCAGCGGGTGCGGTGGACCGCCCTCCTGGGACTCCTCGTGGCCCTGCTCGCCTGCACGCCCGACGTCGAGCGCCCGCCGACCCCCGAGCAGGTGGACCGCGCCCTGCGCTTCGCCGCCCTCGCACCGCTGCCCGTCGGCGGTGTCGTCACGCGCCTGGAGACGCAGGGCGGGATCGACACACAGGTGGTGATCACGGTGCGTCCCGGCGACGTCCAGGCCTGGCGCGCGGCCTCCGGGCTCCCGTCGGACGACGCGCAGCAGCGCATCGCCAACCCCGACGGCGCGATCGTCCACCGCAGCGCGTCGTCGGGCCCCGCCGACGTCACCGTCACCGCCTTCACGACCTGATCGCCGCCAGGAACCCGTCCGCGCCCTCGACGTCGACGTCGCGCAGGCGCTTCTTCCGCCACGCCGCCGCGGTGACCGCCGCGTGCACCTCGACGACGCCGTCGCCACCCGTCTCGCGATGGGTCTCGCGGTAGCCGCAGGCGACGCTCACCCGGCGCGACGCGGCGTTGCCCTCGGCCGCGGCGGTGACCGCGCGTGTCATCGCGAGCGGACCGAACGCCAGCTCGAGCAGCATCAGGCGCACCCGCGTCCCGAGCCCGCGGCCCTGCTCGGCGCGGGCGAGCCACGACGAGGTGCGCGCCGTCCCCGCCGGGTCGTCGATCTCGTGGGCGAGCACCGCGAGCCCCAGCGCCCGGCCACCGTCGAGCACCGCCAGCGGGACCCGCCAGCGCGCGGCCGACGGCGCCTCGCGCAGCCGCCACGCCCACTCGAGGAACCGGCGCGCGGCGGGCACGCCCTCGTCCTCGGGCCAGCCCAGCAGCTCGCCGGCGCGGCCCGGCGCGACGATGCCGCCGGGCTCGGCGACGATCTCGGCGAGCTCGAGCAGCTCCTCGTCGGTCGGCGCGAGGAGCACCGTGCCCCGGTGGGCCACCCGCAGCCCGTACTGCGGGTAGAGCGCCGCGAGGTCGGCGCGCAGGAGGTCGGCGTCCACGCAGGCATCGTGCCCGCCATGGAAAGATCGGGACCATGGCGATCGCGGTCTGCCCCGGCTCGTTCGACCCGGTCACGCTCGGGCACGTCGACGTCGTCACCCGCGCCGCGGCGCTGTTCGACGAGGTGGTCGTCGCGGTCGCGGTGAACCCGAACAAGCAGGGACTGTTCACCGTCGACGAGCGCCGCGAGCTGCTGAGCACCGCGCTCGAGGGCGTGGACAACGTCCGCACCGACGCCTTCGAGGGCCTCGTCGTCGACTACTGCACCGCGATCGGCGCCGCGACGCTGGTCAAGGGCCTGCGCACGGCGGTCGACTACGGGTTCGAGGAGCCGATGGCGCAGATGAACCGGCACCAGACCGGCGTCGACTCGACGTTCCTCATCACCGACCCGCGCTACTCGTACGTGTCGAGCTCGCTGGTCAAGGAGGTCGCCCGCGGGGGCGGGGACGTCTCCGCGTTCCTGCACCCCGAGGTGCACCGGCGCCTGCTCGAGCGCCTGGGCTGAGGGCTGCCGCACGGGTCGGGCTCCGCTGCGCTCCGTCTCCCGCGACACGCCGGTAGGGGCGCGCAATACGCCGCGGCCGTGATCGGCGGCGGCACACTGACGCCCGTGTACCGCGTGTTCGAGGCGCTCGACGAGCTCGTGACCCTCTGCGAGGAGGCGCGCGGGCTCCCCATGACGACCAGCTGCGTCGTGCCGCGCGGCGACGTCCTCGAGCTCCTGGACGACGTCCGCGAGGCCATCCCCGGGGAGCTCGACGACGCGCAGGACGTCCTCGACCACCGTGACAAGCTCGTCGCGGACGCGACCGAGGAGGCGGAGAGCACCCGCACCGAGGCGCAGACCGAGGCCGACCGGCTGCTCGCCGAGGCCCGCGAGCAGGCCCAGCAGATGATCGCCGAGGCCGAGCACGAGGCCGAGCGCACCGTGGGCCGCGGGCGCCGCGAGTACGCCGAGCTCACCGAGCGCGCCGAGGCCGAGGCCGAGCGGATGGTCGAGGCCGGCCGGCAGAACTACGAGCGCTCCGTCGCCGACGGGCGCACCGAGCAGGCCCGGCTGGTCGAGGCGCACGAGGTCACGCGCGCCGCGCACGCCGAGGCCGAGCGCATCGTCGACGCCGCCACCGACGAGGCCGACCGCCGCCGCGCCGAGTGCGACCACTACGTCGACGGCACGCTCGCCGACTTCTCCGAGACGCTCGAGTCGGTGCTCGACACCGTCGGGCGCCACCGCCACCAGTTGCGCATGAGCGCCCCCACCGGCCAGGGCGCCGCCGGGCCGCCGCGCGGCCGCGAGGACGAGGAGCCGGAGGCCCGCGAGGCCGCCCCGCGCGAGGGCTGGCGCCGGTGGAGCGAGCGGCTCGGCGCCTGACCCCGCTCGCGTAGACTGTTCGGTCGGGCCTGTCGTGGCCCGATCGAGCCAGACCCGGCGGGACCGAGAGATGACAGGCGAGAAGAAGCACCCCGAATCCCACGTCGACGCGGCCAGCCCCTGGGTGGTCGACGTCGCGCGCGAGCTGCTGCGCCGCCCCGGCCAGATGAAGACGCTGCAGCGCGACGTCCCCGCGCCCGAGGGCTTCGGGCTCGAGATGGTCGGCGTGCCCGTGGGCGAGCCGATCCACCTCGACCTGCGTCTCGAGTCGGTGATGGAGGGCGTGCTGGCGTCCGGCCGCGTCGAGGCGGACGTCCGCGGCGAGTGCTCGCGCTGCCTCGAGCCGTTCACCGACCACGTCGACGTCGACCTCACCGAGCTCTACGCCTATCCCGACTCCGTCACCGACGACACCGCGGACGAGGACGAGGTCAGCCGGATCGTCGACGAGCGCATCGACCTCGAGCCGGCCGTGCGGGACGCGGTCCTGCTCGACCTGCCCGTCACGCCGCTGTGCCGCGAGGACTGCCCGGGCCCGGAGTCGCCGGACCCCGAGGCATGGGCCTTCGTCCCGGCCGGGGAGGCTCGTGAGACAATCGATCCTCGCTGGGCCGCGCTGCAGGAGAAGTACGGCGGCGCAAGCAGTAACGAGAACTGAGGAGAGCTGACGAAGTGGCCGTCCCGAAGCGCCGGATGTCCCGCGCGAACACCCACGCCCGCCGTTCGCAGTGGAAGGCGTCCGTGCCGCAGCTCCAGGCGTGCCCGAACAAGGCCTGCGCGCAGCCGAAGCCGCCGCACGTCGCCTGCCCCCACTGCGGCCAGTACGCCGGCCGCCGGGCCGTCACCCCGGCCTGAGGGCCGCACCGGACACGCCCGCGGCATGACGGCGTCGAGCACCCGGTCGGCGGACAGCCCGGCGGAGCCCACACTCGGTGAGGTGCTCGGGATCGATCTCGACCCCGAGCTGGTCGAGCTCGCCCTCACCCACCGCTCCTACGCGTACGAGCACGGCGGGCTGCCCACCAACGAGCGCCTCGAGTTCCTCGGCGACGCCGTGCTCGGCGTCGTCGTCACCGAGCGGCTCTACCGCGAGCACCCCGACCTGCCCGAGGGCCAGCTCGCCAAGCTGCGCGCCAGCGTCGTCAACATGCACGCGCTCGCCGGCGTCGCCCGCGAGCTCGGCCTCGGCGACCGACTGCACCTCGGCCGCGGCGAGGAGATGACCGGCGGGCGCGACAAGCCGAGCATCCTGGGCGACGCCGTCGAGGCCGTGCTCGGCGCCGTGCACCTCCAGCACGGCATCGAGATCTCACGTCAGGTCGTCGAGCGCCTGTTCGGCGAGCTGCTGCGCACCGCGCCGCTGCTCGGCGCCGGGCTCGACTGGAAGACCAGCCTCCAGGAGCTGACCGCCGCCTCGGACCTCGGCGTGCCCGAGTACCGGATGGCCGAGGAGGGCCCCGACCACCTCAAGGTCTTCACGGCCACGGTGGTCGTCGCCGGCGACGAGCGCGGCACCGGGGTCGGGCGCACCAAGAAGGAAGCCGAGCAGAAGGCCGCCCGCACGGCGTACCAGTACCTCGAGGGGGACGACGGGTCGGCCGCGCAGCGCCGCGGAGCCGGACCGTCGAGTAGTGCCTGAGCTCCCCGAGGTCGAGGTCGTCCGGCGGGGTCTCGCCGACCACGTGCTCGGCCGCCGGGTGAAGTCCGTCGAGGTCACCCACCCCCGCTCCGTGCGCCGCCAGGCCGGTGGCGCCGTCGAGCTGGGCGAACGCCTCTCCGGGCGGGTCCTGCGCGCCGCCCGCCGGCGTGGGAAGTACCTGTGGCTCGACCTGGGTGAACCGGACGGTGACGTCGAGGCCGCCCTGCTCGCCCACCTCGGGATGAGCGGGCAGCTGCTGGTCCAGCCCGCCGACCGGCTCGACGAGAAGCATCTGCGCATCCGTCTGCGGTTCGACGACGACGGCCCCGAGCTGCGGTTCGTCGACCAGCGGACGTTCGGCGGCCTCACGGTCACCGACGTCACCGGGCCCGAGGCGCTCCCGGTGCCCGTGGCGCACATCGGCCGCGACCCCCTCGACCCGGCGTTCGACGCCGAGGTGGCGGTCGGCGGCCTGCGCCGGCGGCGCACCGGGCTCAAGCGCGCCCTGCTCGACCAGACCCTGGTGTCGGGGATCGGCAACATCTACGCCGACGAGTCCCTGTGGCGGGCGAAGCTGCACTACGAGCGCCCGACCGCGACGCTGACGCGCCCCGAGGGGCGGCGGCTGCTGGCGGCGGCGAGCGAGGTCATGGGCGAGGCGCTGGCGGCGGGCGGCACGTCGTTCGACGCCCTGTACGTGGACGTGAACGGCGACTCGGGCTACTTCGACCGCGCGCTGGCGGTGTACGGGCAGGAGGACCGCCCCTGCCCGCGCTGCGGCACCCCGGTGCGGCGCGCGCCGTTCATGAACCGCTCGTCGTACTGGTGCCCGACCTGCCAGCCCCGCCCGCGGCGCCGGCACGTGTGACACGTGCGTGATCTTCTGAGCTATCGCTCAGAAGATCACGCACACAGGGGTCATGGCGTCTCGGCGCGGACGACCTCGAGGTTGCGGAAGCCGACGGGGCCCTCGCACAGGCCCGTCATCTTGCTCGCGAACGCCGACGTCACCGGGCTCTCGGAGTTCTTCCGGGCCGCCTCGGCGCTGGGGAACTCGACGACCTCGACGTAGGTGTCGGGACGGTCGAGGTCGCGGCTCATCACCATCCACTGCGCGGTGCGGTCGGCGCCGATCTCGGACATCCAGCCGTCGATGAGCATGTCCATCTGGTCGTACTGCCGGGTCCGGAACTCGATGAGCTGCACGAACGCGCCCGCTCCCGTCGCCTGCGGGGCCTCGCGCAGGTGCTGACGGAGCCCGGCGCGCAGCTCCTTGCCGTCGGTGTGCCCGTGCACGGCGACCGCGTGCGCCGCCCCGGCCTCGAGGACCTCGTCCTCCTCGCCGATGAGGGTCAGCGTGCAGTCGTTCTCGCTGGGCACCTCACGGCAGTCGAGCATGCGGCGTGTCATGGCGGACCTCCTGGCCGGTGTCGCACGGACGGCGGAGGATCAGTCAAGTCCTGTGCGGCGCGCGTGCTCGATACGGAGGCCTCCGTAGGCCGTCCGGGTGACGACGACTGCCGGTCGGCCACGAGCCGCGCGACACTCGGTGACCCGTTCACCGGACTGGTGCCCATGACCGCCGAGCGAACCCTGTGCGCGGCCCTCGACCTCGCCGCGGCGGTCGCCGGCGCGCGCACGGGCGCGGACCTCGACCGCACCGTCTGGCCCGGGCTCGCCGCGCTGGTGTCCGGCGAGGCCGTGACCGCCACCGGCTTCGACGGGCGCCCGTTCACCTGGCCCGCCGGCCGCGCGCCGGGGGTGGATCGCCGGGCCGTCCTGGTCCTCCGGCGACAGGGCGGGGAGGCGTCCGTGGCCGTGCACCGCGCCGGCCCCGCCGACTTCACCGACCGCGACCTCGCCCTGCTCCACCTCGTGCGCCCGCACCTCGCCGACGCGCTCTGGCGGGTCGCGCACGGCCCGCCGCTGCGGGCCCTGACCGTGCGCGAGCAGGCCGTGGTCGCGCGGGTGGCGCGCGGGGCGACGGACGCGGCGATCGCCCACGAGCTCGGGATCAGCCGCCGGACCGTCGGCAAGCACCTCGAGAACGCCTACGCGGCGCTCGGCGTGCACGACCGCACGTCGGCGGCCCTGCGCCTGGCCGTCCCGCCGGCCTGACTGTCAGCCGTCGCCGCGCACGGAGCGGCGGATCTCCTCGAGCTTGTCGCGGGCGGCGGCGTCGTGGTCGGCCTCGCGCTCGGCCCGCTCGCGCCCCGCGGGGCTGTCGGCGACGAGCTCCTCGTAGCCGGCGGCGGTCGCGGAGCGGCGCTCGATCGTCTCGCGGACGTGCTCGAACGTGGGCACGCCGTCCTCGGTGTATCCCGGCTCGGTCTCCCGCTCGCTCACACGGCGAGCGTAGACACGTCGGGCCCCGCACCGCGAGGGTGCGGGGCCCGGACGACGAGCGGCGTGCTCAGACGTTCTGCGAGGAGCGCTCCATGAGCTGCTTGAACTCCTCGAGCGCCTTCTCGATCTTCTTCTGCGGGTCGTCGAAGAGCTTCGCGACGGCATCGCCCGCGGCGCCACCCGGCGTGGTCACGTGGAGGCTGACCTCGACGCCGGTCGTGTCGCCGTGCGGGTCGAAGCGCACCGCGCCGCCGGTCTCGACGTGGTTGTTGCTCTCCTCGAGCGACTTCCACGCGATCTTGCGGTCGGTCTCCTCGTCGATGATCTTCGCGTCCCACTCGATCTGCTTGCCGAGCGGGCCGTCGACGACCCAGTGCGTGACGTCCGCGTTGCCGCTCTTCGGCTCGACGGACTTCACGTCGTCCAGGATCTGCGGCAGGTGGGTCAGCGGCCGCCACCACTGGTAGCACTGCGCGGCCGGGGCGTTGACCTCGAGGTAGTGCGTTGCGGTAGCCATGGCACCGGGGTTGGCGGGTGACCCCGGGCCCGAAACGGGCGCGGATGCGACGCAACCGACGTTTCGCGGCTCGCGTAGCGTCTCATCGGCACCCGGGGCGGGGGAGGAGGACCGGGCGTGCACCTGAAGAGCCTCACGCTGAAGGGCTTCAAGTCCTTCGCGTCCTCCACGACGCTGCGCTTCGAGCCGGGCATCACGTGCGTGGTCGGGCCCAACGGCTCCGGCAAGTCCAACGTCGTCGACGCCATCAGCTGGGTGCTGGGCGAGCAGGGGGCCAAGGCCCTGCGCGGCGGCAAGATGGAGGACGTCATCTTCGCCGGCACCTCGGGCCGCGCCCCGCTGGGCCGCGCCGAGGTCACGCTGACCATCGACAACGCCGACGGTGCGCTGCCGATCGAGTACGCCGAGGTGTCGATCACCCGGCGCGTGTTCCGGTCCGGCGCGGGCGAGTACGAGATCAACGGGAGCAGCTGCCGCCTGCTCGACGTCCAGGAGCTGCTCTCCGACTCGGGCATCGGCCGCGAGCTGCACGTCCTCGTCGGCCAGGGCCAGCTCGACACCATCCTGCAGTCGCGCCCCGAGGAGCGCCGGGCGTTCATCGAGGAGGCCGCCGGCGTCCTCAAGCACCGCAAGCGCAAGGAGAAGGCGCTGCGCAAGCTCGAGGCGATGCAGGCGAACCTCACCCGCCTGTCCGACCTCACCACCGAGCTGCGGCGCCAGCTCAAGCCGCTCGGGCGCCAGGCCGAGATCGCGCGGCGCGCCCAGACCATCCAGGCCGACCTGCGCGACGCCCGGCTGCGTCTCGCCGCCGACGACCTGGTCACCCTGCGCACCACCATCTCCCGCGAGCAGGCCGACGAGGACGCCGCCCGCCGGCGCCGCGACGAGACCGAGCGGTCGCTCGCCGAGGTGGGCTCCCGCGTCACGGAGCTGGAGACCGCGGTCGAGGCCGCGACGCCGGCGCACACCCGCGCGCAGGAGGGCTGGTACCGGCTCTCCGCGCTGCAGGAGCGCCTGCGCGGCACCGTCGCGCTGGCCGCCGAGCGCCACCGGCACGTCGCGACCGCCGAGGACGCGCCGGCCGGCCCCGACCCCGACGAGCTCGAGCGCCGCGCGGGCGAGGCGGCCGAGCACGAGGCCGCCCTCGAGACCGAGGTCGCCGAGGCCCGCGCCACCCTCGAGGCGCACGCCGAGGGCCGCGAGCAGGCCGAGGACGCCCTGACCGCCGCCGACCGCCGCCTCGCCGCCGCCACGCGCGCCGCCGCCGACCGGCGCGAGGGCGTGGCCCGGCTCGCCGGCCAGGTCGAGACGCTGCGCGGGCGCCTGGCGTCGTCCACCGAGGAGCTCGAGCAGATCGCGACCTCGCTGACCGAGGCCGACGAGCGCGCCGCCCTCGCCCGCGAGGAGCTGGCCGCGGTGGAGGACGAGACGGGTCCTGCGCCGGAGAGCGCCGAACATCTGCCGGACGAGCCCGGCGACGTCGCCGACGACGAGTCCCCGGACCCCGAGGCCGCCCTCGACGCCGCCGTCGAGCGCCACGAGGCCGCCCGGGCCGCCGTCGACACCGCCGGTGCCGCGCACCGCGACGCCGAGCGCGACCGCGCCCACTGGCAGGCCCGCACCGACGCGCTCGCCCTCGGTCTGACCCGCCGCGACGGCGCCGGTGCCCTGCTCGCGGCCGCCGACCCGGTGCCCGGGGTGCTCGGGTCCGTCGCCGCGCTGCTGCGCGTGGACAGCGGCGACGAGGACGCGGTCACCGCGGCGCTCGGGCCCGCCGCCGACGCGGTCGCCGTGCGCGGGCCGGAGGCCGCCGCCGACGCGCTGGACCGGCTCCACGACACCGAGGGCGGACGCGCCGGGCTGCTGGTGGGCGGGGGAGAGGGCGTGCCCCCGTCGCCCGGTGAAGCTCCCGCGGGCACGCGCTGGGCCGCCGACCTCGTGCGCGCCCCCGACGAGCTCGCCGGCGCCGTCGCGCGCGTGCTGGCCGGCGTCGTGGTCGTCGACGACCGGGCCGCTGCCCGCGTCGTCGTGCGCGACCACCCGCACCTGCGCGCCGTCACCCGCGGCGGCGACCTGCTCGGCGCCGACTGGGCGGCCGGCGGCCCCTCGGGCAACCAGAGCCTGCTCGAGATGCAGGCCGCCGCCGACGAGGCCGGCGACCGGCTCGCCGCCGCCGAGCGCCACGTCCGCGAGGCCGGCGCGGCGCTCGACGCGGCCCGCGAGGCCGAGTCGGCCGCCCGCGCCGAGGTCGGGGTCGCCCGCCAGGTCCGCGACGACCGCCGCCGCGCCGACGCCGAGGCCCGCCGCGCCGCCGACGCCCGCCGCGCGGCCGACGACGCCGCGCGCGCCGACGCCGCGCGCCGCCACGGCCGCCTGTCCGAGACGGTGCGCGCCGCGGAGGCGGAGTCCCAGCGCCTCATCGAGCGGCGCGCTGCGGTCGAGGCCACCCGCGACGAGCGCCGCGACGAGCTCGACGACCTCACCGAGCGGCTCGCGATGGCGCAGGACGAGGCCGCCGACCTGGACGGCGGGGCCGCGGGCGCGGACGCGGAGGACCACGCGGCGGAGCGCGAGCGGGCGTCCGCCGCGCTGACCGCCGCGCGCGCCGCCGAGGTCGACGGCCGCCTGGCCCTGCGCACCGCCGAGGAGCGCCTGCGCGCCGTCGCGGGACGCGCCGAGGGGATGCGCCGGCGCGCGGAGGGCGAGCGCGAGGCCCGGGCGCGGGCGGAGGAACGGGCCCGCGAGCGCGCGCGGGTCGCCGCGCTCACCGAGGAGGCGGTGCGGCACGGCGAGGACGCCCTGGCGCGCCTGCAGACCTCGCTCGCCCGCGCCGCCGAGGCCCGCGACGCCGCCGCGGCCGTGCGCACGGCGCGGGCCGGGGAGCTCGACTCCGCCCGCGAGCGGCAGCGGGAGCTGCAGGCGTCGCTCGAGCGCCTCACCGACGCCGTGCACCGCGACGAGGTCGTGCGCGCCGAGCAGCGCACGCGCCTGCAGCAGATGGAGGCCGGGATCGGCGAGCGGTTCGGGATCGGGCTCTCCGACCTCGTCACCGAGTACGGCCCCGACGTCCCGATCCCGCCGCCGGCCGGCGAGGTCGCCGAGGTCGAGGCGGCCCGCGAGCGCGGCGAGCAGGTCGTCATGCCCCCGCCCGAGCCGTTCGACCGCGCCACCCAGCAGCGCCGGGCGCAGCGCGCGGAGAAGGAGCTCGGCCAGCTCGGCAAGGTCAACCCGCTCGCCCTCGAGGAGTACGCGGCGCTCGAGGAGCGCTACCGCTTCCTGTCCACGCAGCTCGAGGACGTCAAGAACAGCCGCAAGGACCTGCTCGAGGTGGTCTCGCAGGTCGACGCCACGATCCTCGAGGTCTTCGCGACGGCCTTCGCCGACGTGGCGCGGGAGTTCGAGGCGGTGTTCCCCGTGCTGTTCCCCGGCGGCGACGGCCGGCTCGTGCTCACCGACCCCGACGACCTGCTGGCCACCGGCGTCGAGGTGGAGGCGCGCCCGCCGGGCAAGAAGGTCAAGCGGCTCTCGCTGCTCTCCGGCGGCGAGAAGTCGCTGACGGCCGTGGCCATGCTGGTCGCGATCTTCCGGGCGCGCCCCTCGCCGTTCTACGTCATGGACGAGGTCGAGGCGGCGCTCGACGACGCCAACCTGCGGCGGCTCATCGGCCTGCTCGCGGAGCTCCGCCGCAACTCGCAGCTGGTCATCATCACGCACCAGAAGCCCACGATGGAGATCGCGGACGCGCTCTACGGCGTGAGCATGAGAGGTGACGGGATCACCGCTGTCATCTCGCAACGCCTGCGCGGCGCGGATGCGCCCGGACCGTATGCCGGGACCACCCCGTCGTGATCACTCTGCGTGCTGCTACGTTGCGCTGAGTATCAGCGGCGCTCCTGATCGGGGGTCGAGGACGACGCTGTCGTGGCCTCCCGGGCCGCGACCCGCGCCTCTACCGTGCAGGTGAGAGCGCTGCGAGCGGGCTGGAGCTGACCGGGGGGCGACATGACGGCGGTGCGGGACAGTGCACCCTCCGGCCGGCACGCCCGCCGGGAGACCGGGGCGCCGTCGGGCCCGCTGGTGCCGCTGCGGACGGTCGTCCGGACGCCGGCTCCTTCCGCCGCCGTCGAGCTCGCCCCCGGCCGCCTGGTGATCGACAGCTCCTACTCCCGCCTCTGCCCGCACCTCGGCGCGCGCCGGGTCGCGGTGAGCGTCGACGGCTACCCGTGGCGCTTCGCGTGGGGCCGCACGCCGATCGACCTGCCCGCGGGCCGGCACCTCGTGGAGATCGAGGTCGAGCACGGGCGCACCGGCCGCCGCTCCTGGGGCCATGTCGCCGACGCGGTGCCGGTGTGCGCGGGCAACACCGTCGAGGTCTTCTACCGCGCACCCGCCCTGCCGCGCCTCGCCGGCTCGCTGGGGCCCGCCCGCCAGCGCACCGCCGGGTTCGCGGTGTGCGCGGCGCTGCTGGCCCTGGGCGGTGTCGCCGTCCTCGCGGCCCTCGGACTGCTCGTGCTGGCGGTCGTCCCGCTCGTGGCCTGACGCCTGGCGCCTGCCCGTGCCCGGCCCGGTGATCATGGGCGGCGTGGTGCACCTGGTGACGCGCGCGAGGTGCACGGGAACGCCCGTGATCACCTGAGGTGGGCGCGGGCGGGCGCGGGGCGGTCACCCTCCGCCTCGCCCGCACGATGCTTCGATCCGCGAAGCGTTCCCACGAAAGCCGACGTGCCCTGCCGGCGGTCCCACCCGGCCGCGCGCCGCCGCCGTGCGCGGCTGGGAGACTGGCCGGCGTGTCGCCCCGCTCGTCGCTGACCTCCCCGCTCGACCTCGCCGCACCCGACCCGGCGCTCGCCGTCGCGGCGCCCGGGGCGCTGTCGCCCGGACTGATCGCCACGATCGTGGTGGTCGCGGTGGTCGTCGTCCTGCTCATCGTGCTGGGCGTCGGGCTCTACCTGCGCCGGCGCCGGCAGGTCTCGCTCGCCGAGGAGCAGGAGGAGGAGGCCAAGCCCACCAAGGGCTCGTACCAGGCGGGCGGCGGGTTCAGCTTCAGCGCGGGCAGCGGCAGCGGCACGCTCGCCCCCCCGCGTCCCGAACCGACGCCCGAACCGACGCCCGAACCGACGCCCGAACCGACGCCCGAACCGACGCCCGAACCGACGCCCGCCGAGCGCCCCGAGACCGGCGGCCCGCAGGGCACCTCGTCACCCGCCGCGGCCGACGCGCCCCCCGCCGAGCCGACGGCCCCTGAATCGACGACTGCCGAGCCGACGACCGCTACGGCACCGCCGGCACCCGTCGAGCCGGACGAGGCCGACGAGCCGGACACTGCCACCACCGGCCCCGGCACCCTCGCCGCGCCCGAGGTCGAGGCCGGCCCGCAGGCGACCGCCCCGCCCGAGGCCGCCGAGCCGGAGACCGCCGAGCGCGAGACCACCGAGACCACCGCGCCGGAGACCCCGCCAGCGCCCCCGACCACCGGGACCACCGGGACCACCGGGACCACCGGGACCACCGCGACCACCGCGACCACCGCGACCGAGGCCGTCGCCCCCTCGACCGGGGCCACGATCGCGCCCGCCGCGCCGCCCGAGGAGATCCCCTCCGCCGAGGGGCGTCTCGAGCGTCTGCGGGGCCGGCTGGGGCGCTCGCGGTCGACGCTCGGCCAGGGCCTGCTCGGTCTGCTCGGCGCCGGGGACCTCGACGAGGACTCGTGGGAGGAGGTCGAGGACACGCTGCTGCTGGCCGATCTCGGCTCGGCGACCACCCAGGAGATCGTCGGCAAGCTGCGCGAGCGCATCGCCACGCGCGGCGTCCGCACCCCCGAGCAGGCGCGCGACCTGCTCCGCGAGGTGCTCGTCGAGGCGCTCGGGCCGGACATGGAGCGTTCGGTGCGCGCGCTCGCCCACGACGGGCGTCCGGCGGTGGTGCTCGTGGCCGGGGTCAACGGCACCGGCAAGACCACGACCACGGGCAAGCTCGCCCGCGTCCTCGTCGGCGGCGGGCACGTCGTGATGCTCGGCGCCGCCGACACCTTCCGCGCCGCGGCCGCCGAGCAGCTCGCGACGTGGGGCGAGCGCGCCGGCGCCGAGACGGTGCGCGGCAAGGAGGGCGCCGACCCCGCCAGCGTCGCGTTCGACGCCGTCAAGCGCGGCACCGACGCGGGCGTCGACGCGGTCCTGCTCGACACCGCGGGCCGCCTGCACACCAAGACGGGCCTGATGGACGAGCTCGGCAAGGTGAAGCGCGTCGTCGAGCGCCAGGCCGAGGTCGACGAGGTCCTCCTCGTCCTCGACGCCACCACGGGCCAGAACGGGCTGACCCAGGCGCGGGTGTTCAGCGAGGTCGTCGACGTCACCGGCGTCGTGCTCACCAAGCTCGACGGCACCGCCAAGGGCGGGATCGTGTTCCAGGTGCAGCGCGAGCTCGGGGTCCCGGTGAAGCTCGTGGGTCTCGGCGAGGGCCCGGACGACCTCGCGCCGTTCGAGCCCGCCGCCTTCGTGGACGCCCTGCTGAAGTAGCGCTGTCGGGGCGCGCCCCTACCGTGCGACCCATGTCCGGGATCGCACGCCTGCAGCTCACCGCCTTCGACACCCCCGACCCGCTCGCCCTCGCCCGCTTCTACTCCACGCTCCTCGGCCTCCCGATCGCCGAGCAGACCGACGACGACTGGGTCGAGCTCGACGCGGGCGGGGCGGCGACGCTGGCGTTCCAGCTCGCGCCGGCCCGACGCGCCCCGGCGTGGCCGCAGGACGGCGCGCTCCAGGCTCACCTCGACCTCGAGGTGGGCGACCTCCACGAGGGCGAGGCGGCGGTGCTCGCCGCCGGGGCCACCAAGTCCGAGACGCAGCCGGGCACGACGTTCCGGGTCTACCTCGACCCCGACGGCAACCCCTTCTGCCTCGTGCTGGCCGGGGAGGGGTGAGAGGGTGTGCTCCGATCGGGCGGCCGATCATCGCGCACCGTCATGACGCACGTCTCCCGGTGTCCGGTAACGCCGGACGCGAAACATGATGGTGACACCGAGAGGCGGGCTGTTAACTGCCACGAAACGAACGGCGTCCTCGTCGGAAACACGGCCTGCGCATTCTCGCTCTTCGAAATCGGTGCCCGCGAGAAGGGAAGCTGCTGGCCGTGGAACTCGACAGCGGTACGATCGCCTGGATGTTGACCAGCACTGCGCTGGTCCTGCTCATGACGCCAGGCCTGGCGCTGTTCTACGGCGGCCAGGCGCGCTCGAAGAGCGTCCTCAACATGATGATGATGGTCTTCAGCACGTGCGCCACGGTGGGCGTGCTGTGGGTGATCTTCGGCTACTCGCTCTCGTTCGGTGACGACGTCGGCGGTGGCCTGCTCGGCAACCCGGGCCAGTACTTCATGCTCTCGAGCCTGCTGTCCGAGACGGTGCAGACCGACGGTCTGCCCGACATCGCCTTCGTGGCCTTCCAGGCCATGTTCGCGATCCTCACGGTGGGCCTCATCGCCGGTGCCGCCGCGGACCGCATGAAGTTCAACTCGTGGATGGTGTTCTCCCTGCTCTGGGCGACGCTGGTCTACTTCCCGATCGCCCACTGGGTCTTCGACCTCGACGCCGGCTGGATCGCCAACGGCATCGGTGCGATCGACTTCGCCGGTGGGACGGCGGTCCACATCAACGCCGGTACGGCCGCGCTCGTGCTCTGCATCGTCCTGGGCAAGCGCCGCGGCTGGCCGCGTGAGGCCATGCGCCCGCACAACCTGACGATGGTCATGCTCGGTGCCGGTCTGCTGTGGTTCGGCTGGTTCGGCTTCAACGCCGGTTCGGCCGCGGTCGCGAACTACTCGGCCGCCTACGCGTTCCTCAACACCGTCGTCGCCACCTGCACCGCGATCTGCGGCTGGCTGATCATCGAGCAGATCCGCGACGGCAAGGCCACCTCGCTCGGCGCCGCCTCGGGCATCGTCGCCGGCCTGGTCGCCATCACCCCGGCCTGCGCCGCGGTGACCCCGCTCGGCGCCATGGCCATCGGCTTCATCGCCGGCATCGCCTGCGCCTACGGCGTCGGCCTGAAGTACCGCCTCGGCTTCGACGACTCGTTCGACGTCGTCGGCGTCCACCTCGTCGGCGGTCTCGTCGGCACGCTGCTCATCGGCTTCTTCGCCTGGGACGGCTCGCCGTCCGAGGTGTCGGGTGTCTTCTACGGCGGCGGCTGGAGCCAGCTCGGCATCCAGGCCATCGCGGCCGTCGCGGTCATCGCCTACAGCGGCATCGTGACTGCCATCATCGCCCTCATCGTCAAGGCCATCATGGGCCTGCGCGTGGAGGACGACAGCGAGGCCGCGGGTGTCGACGAGGGCGAGCACGCCGAGTCGGGCTACGACTTCTCGAGCCTGCGCAGCGGGGGCAGCGGTCTCGGCTCCTCGCACTCGAGCCTGTCCGCCCCGACGCAGGTCACCGCGACCGCAGGCAAGGAGGGCTGAACGACATGAAGATGGTGACCGCGATCATCAAGCCGTTCGTGCTGGAGGACGTCAAGGGCGCTCTCGAGCAGCTCGGGGTCCTGGGCATGACCGTCAGCGAGGTCCAGGGCTACGGCCGCCAGAAGGGCCACACCGAGGTCTACCGGGGTGCGGAGTACTCCGTGGACTTCGTGCCGAAGGTCCGCATCGAGGTCGTCACCGACGACACCGCCGCGGAGAAGGTCGTCGACGCGATCGCCGAGACCGCCCGCACCGGCAAGATCGGTGACGGCAAGGTCTGGGTGACCCCGGTCGAGACCGTGGTGCGCGTGCGCACCGGCGAGCGCGGGGCGGACGCCCTGTAGGAGCTCGGCAACACGACGGCGCCGGGTCCCCGCGGATGTGGGGGCCCGGCGTCTGTCATCCAGGCGCAGTCACAGGCGGACCGGAGAGGGGACAGGGTGGCCGTGGCGGACGCGGGGCGGAACGGTGAGGGACCGTCGAGCCTCGACGACGAGCGCGGGACGACGAACGGCGACGCCGTCGACCTCGTCCGGGCCCGCGCCGCGCTGCTCGACCCGCCCGCGGGGGCACGGCGGCTCGGGCCGGCCGCGCTGCGCGAGGCGCTGGTCGAGCTGCACGACTTCTGGCTGTCGTCGCGCGCCGCGGCGGTCGGGGTGGGGGAGGGGTCCGCGCTGGTCGCGGTCGGCGCGCTCGGCCGCAAGGAGCTCGCGCCGCACTCGGACCTCGACCTCGTGCTCGTGCACGACGGCCGCGGGCGCAAGGGGGGCCGCGAGCAGATCTCCCGCGTGGCCGACGCGCTCTGGTACCCGCTGTGGGACGCCGGGATCGGGCTGGACCACTCGGTGCGCACCGTCGGCGAGGCCATCGAGGTCGCCACCACCGACCTGCGGGTGGCCCTGGGCCTGCTCGAGGTCCGCTACCTCGCGGGCGACCCGGAGCTCGCCGAGCGCCTCGCCGCCACCGCCCGCCAGGCCTGGCGCGCCGGCATCCGCAACCGCTTCGACGACCTCGTCGCCGCCACCGAGTCCCGGTGGTCGCGCTCCGGCGAGGTCGCCCACCGCATCGAGCCCGACCTCAAGAACGGCCACGGCGGCCTGCGCGACGTCCAGCTGCTCGACGCGCTCGCCGCGGCCCAGCTCGTCGACCGGCCCACCGTCGACGTCCAGGACGCGCGCCGCCTCATGCTCGACCTGCGCGTCGAGCTGCACCGCCGCGCCGGCCGGGCGCGCGACGTGATGCAGGCCGAGGACGCCCACGAGGTGGTCGCCGCCGCGGCGGGCGAGCTCGGCGTCAGCGACCGCTTCGACCTCGCGCGGGCCCTGTCCGGCGCCGCGCGCACCGTCGTGTTCGCCACCGACACCGCCCTGCGCTCGGCGCGCAACGCGCTGCCGCGCCGGGGCCTCGCCGCCCTGCGCCGCGCGCCCGCCCGCCGCCCGCTCGACGACGGCGTGGTGGAGCACGGCGGCGAGGTGGTCCTCGCCCGCGACGCCCAGGTCTCCCGCGACCCCGCACTCGTGCTGCGCCTGGCCGCGACGGCGGCGCGCACCCGGCTGCCGATCTCGGCGAGCACCCTGCACCGCCTGGCCGACGCCGCCCCCGAGCTGCGCGAGCCGTGGCCCCGCGCGGCCCTGTCCGAGCTGCTGGCGCTGCTCGGGGCGGGCGAGGGCATGGTCGACGTCATCGAGGCGCTCGACCGCACCGGCCTGTGGGGGCGGCTGTTCCCCGAGTGGGGCGCCGTGCGCGACCTGCCCCCGCGCGACCGCCAGCACGTCTGGACCGTCGACCGCCACCTCGTCGAGGTCACCCGCCGCGCCGCCGAACTGACGACGCGCGTCTCGCGGCCCGACCTGCTGCTGCTCGGTGCGCTCGTACACGACATCGGCAAGGGCCGCGACGAGGACCACTCGGTGGTCGGCGAGCGCCTGGCCGCCCACCTCGGCCGGCGGCTCGGGCTCTGGCCCGCCGACGTGGAGCTCCTCGCGGCGATGGTGCGCCACCACCTGCTGCTGCCGCACACCGCGTCGCGGCGCGACCCGGAGGACCCGGCGACCGTCGAGCGCGTCGTGGAGACCCTCGACGCCGACCCGGTGCTGCTCGAGCTGCTGCACGCCCTCGCCGAGGCCGACTCGCTGGGCACCGGGCCGGGCGTGTGGACGCCGTGGCGCGCGACGCTGATGGGCGACCTGGTGAAGCGGTGCCGCGTCGTCATGGCCGGCGAGCCGACGCCCGGGCCGTCGCCGCTGTCGGAGGAGGCGCTCGCGCTCGCCCGGAAGGTCGCGGAGAGCGGCCGCCCCGAGGTGGCCGTCACCGGCGAGGGCGAGCTCACCACGATCACCATGACCGTCGCCGCCCCCGACCGCCCCGGCCTGCTCTCGCGCGCCGCCGGGGTGCTGGCGCTGCACTCGCTGCAGGTGCACACCGCCGACCTCGGCGAACACGACGGCGTCGCGGTCGACGCGTTCACCGTCTCGCCGCGCTTCGGGCGCCTGCCCGAGGCGTCTCTGCTGCGCGAGGACCTCGTGCGCGTGCTGCGCGGGTCGCTCGACCTGCCGTCGCGCCTCGAGGCCAAGGAGCGCGACTACGACCGCCCCGGACCGGCCCCGGCGCCGAGCCGCGTCCTGTGGTTCGACGACGAGGCCACCGGGGCCGTGGTGCTCGAGCTGCGCACCAGCGACCGCATCGGCCTGCTGTACCGCGTGGCGGCGGCGCTGGAGGCCGAGGGTCTCGACGTGCGGTGGGCGCGGGTCTCGACGCTGGGCAGCTCGGTGCTCGACGCGTTCTGCCTGGAGACCGCCGAGCACGAGGGGATCGACCCGGAGCGGCGCCTCAAGGTCGAGGAGGTCGTGCTGGCCGCGGCGGTGAGCGGGCTGACGGCTCCGGAGCGGTCCTCGACGGCGTGACCCGGCGCGACCGTTAGGCTGGGGGTTCGCCCTCGGTGATGTCGTGCCGGGGTCTGCCTTGCGCCGCCAGCGACACCTCGAGGAGTGCGAGCGCCGTGTTCGACGCCCTGTCCGACCGCCTCACGTCGGTCCTGTCCGACCTGCGCGGGAAGGGTCGGCTCTCCGAGACCGACATCGACACGACGTGTCGCGAGATCCGCATCGCGCTGCTCGAGGCCGACGTCGCCCTGCCCGTGGTGCGGGGTTTCGTCAAGCAGGTCAAGGAGCGGGCGCGCGGCGCCGAGGTCTCCGAGGCGCTGAACCCGGCGCAGCAGGTCGTCAAGATCGTCAACGAGGAGCTCGTCGGCATCCTCGGCGGCGAGACCCGCCGGCTGCGCTTCGCGAAGACCCCGCCGACCGTGATCATGCTCGCCGGCCTCCAGGGCTCTGGCAAGACGACGCTCGCCGGCAAGCTCGCGTTCTGGCTCAAGAGCCAGGGCCACACCCCGATGCTCGCGGCCTGCGACCTCCAGCGGCCCAACGCGGTCAACCAGCTCCAGATCGTCGGCGAGCGCGCCGGGGTCGAGGTGTTCGCGCCCGAGCCCGGCAACGGCGTCGGCGACCCGGTGGACGTCGCCCGCCGGGCGGTCGGCGACGCGCGCAGCCGCCAGTACGACGTGCTCGTCGTCGACACCGCGGGCCGCCTCGGTGTCGACGAGGAGCTGATGCGCCAGGCCGCGGACATCCGCGACGCCGTCACGCCCGACGAGACGCTGTTCGTGCTCGACGCCATGGTCGGCCAGGACGCCGTCACCACGGCCGAGGCGTTCCGCGACGGCGTCGGCTTCTCCGGTGTCGTGCTGACCAAGCTCGACGGCGACGCCCGCGGTGGCGCCGCGCTGTCAGTCCGCGAGGTCACCGGCGAGCCGATCCTCTTCGCGTCCAACGGCGAGAAGCTCGACGAGTTCGACGTCTTCCACCCCGACCGGATGGCCTCGCGCATCCTCGGCATGGGCGACGTCCTCACCCTCATCGAGCAGGCGGAGCAGGCCTTCGAGGAGGGCCAGGCCGAGGCCGCCGCGGCCAAGATGGGGACCGGCGAGCTGACGCTCGAGGACTTCCTCGAGCAGATGATGGCCGTGCGCAAGATGGGGCCGATCGCGAACGTCCTGGGCATGCTGCCCGGCGCGAACCAGATGAAGGACCAGCTCGCCGGGCTCGACGAGAAGCACCTCGACCGCGTCCAGGCGATCATCCGCGGCATGACGCCCGCCGAGCGCGCCGACCCGAAGATCATCAACGGGTCGCGCCGGCTGCGGATCGCCAACGGCTCCGGCGTCGGCGTCAGCGACGTCAACCAGCTGGTCGAGCGGTTCTTCGAGGCCCGCAAGATGATGAAGAACATGGCGGGCCAGTTCGGCCTGCCCGGCATGGGCGGCGGCCGCAAGGGCAAGCGCCAGGCCGCGAAGGCCGCGGTCAAGGGCCGCAAGGGACCGAAGCAGATGCCGGCGATCGCGGGCATCGCGCAGGAGAGCACGGGGAGCCAGGACCGCGGCGAGCGCTCGGTCGGCAGCTACCAGACCCCGGGCCTCAACCAGCTCCCGCCGGCGCTCGCGGGCATGAACGAGCTGCCCGCGGGCTTCGACCCGGGCGCGCTGACCTTCCCCGGCAACGCCGGCGGCGGGCGCGGCAACGGGGGCGGCAAGAAGGGCAACAAGAAGAAGCGGAAGTAGCTAGCTGTTCAGCCACTTCTCGCGCCGCCGGTTCGAGGCCCGCGACAGCCAGGCGTCCTGCACGATCTCGGTGAGCTCCTCGCGCGAGATCCGCTCCAGGTGCGCCGCGCGCAGGAGCACCGAGAGGTGGCCGTCGAAGCGCGGCGTGGTGAAGAACGGCGTGGACGCGTCGTGCACGAGGGCGTCCTTGTCCTCCTCGGTCTCGACCCAGAACATGATCACGTCGGGGTACTTCTCGCCGGTCTCCGGGTCGCGGGCGTCCGGCTGGGGCGTCCGGAAGAACACGAACGACTTCCCGCCGACCTGGTAGACGGTGTTGCCCTTCGGACCCTCGAGGGCGGTGACGTGCGGCATCGCGGCGGCGAGGGCGTGCACGTCCTCCACGCGGGCAGGGAGGCGGGCGGGGTTCACGGGGCGAGCCTAGGTCGCGGCTGGCTACCCTCCCGGCCATGGCGATCCCCTCGGCCCTGCACCTGCGCGGCGTCCTGCTCGACGGCACCGCGGAGGGTGAGCACGTCGGCGAGCTGTGGGTCACCGCCGAGGGGCGCATCAGCCTCGACCCGGTGCCCGACGCCGAGACCGTCGCCGACGGCGGCTGGATCCTCCCCGGGCTGGTCGACGCGCACTGCCACGTCGGCATCGGCCCCGACGGCCCGGTCGATCTCGAGGAGGCCCGCGCGCAGGGCCACGTCGACGCCGCCTCCGGCGCGCTGCTGCTGCGCGACTGCGGCTCCCCGATCGACACGAGCCCGCTCGACGACGACCCGCGGATGCCGGAGATCCTCCGCGCCGGCCGTCACCTCGCCCGTCCCAAGCGCTACATCCGCGGGCTGCCGATCGACGTCGAGCCCGACGAGCTGCCCGCCGCGGTGGCCGCGACCGCCCGCGCGAACCCGTGGGTGAAGCTCGTCGGCGACTGGATCGAGCGCGAGGCGGGCGACCTCGCGCCGCTGTGGCCCGACGACGTCCTGCGCGCGGCGATCGACGCGGCGCACGCCGAGGGCGCGCGGGTCACCGCCCACGTCTTCGGCGAGGACGCGCTGCCGGGGCTCATCGGCGCGGGGATCGACGGCATCGAGCACGGCACCGGGCTCACCGACGAGACGATCGCGATGATGGTCGAGCGGGGCACGGTGCTGGTCCCGACGATGATCAACGTGGAGAACTTCCCGGGCTTCGCCGACGCGGCGGGCGAGAAGTTCCCCCGCTACGGCGCCCACATGCGCGACCTGTACCGGCGCGCGCCGGGGCGGATCGCCGCCGCGATCGAGGCGGGCGTGCCGGTGTTCGCGGGCACCGACGCCGGCGGCGGGATCGGGCACGGGCAGATCGTCGACGAGATCGTGGCGCTCGCGGGGGTCGGGCTCGGGCCGGCGCGCGCGCTCGCCGCGGCGTGCGGCGACGCGCGGACCTGGCTGGGCCGTCCCGGGCTCGTCGACGGCGCGCCGGCGGACCTCGTCGTCGCCACCGACGACCCGCGCGTCGACCCGGAGGTGCTGCGCGCGCCGACGCTGGTGCTGCGCGCCGGGGTGTCGCTGCGCTGAGCCGGCGTGGGCGGAGCGAGGGCGTCCCCGGCTCCGTGGGACGCAGCGAGGGAGTCCCTCGCTCCTCCTCAGGTGCGCGCGGGCAGGCGCCGCGACAGCGCGATGGCCGCCACGAGCACGACGGCGATCACCAGCAGGGCGTCGGAGAACGCCGCGCCCGCGCCGTCGTGCAGCGGGTTCCAGGACCCGGCGCCGCCGGCGGTGCGGGCCGCGAGCACCGTGCCCAGCACCGCCGCGCCGGTCCCGCCGCCGAGGAAGAACGCGCCCTGGTAGATGCCCAGCCCGACGCCGGCGTGCTCGAACGGGACCGCGGCGGCGACAGCGTTGATCAGCGGTGAGGTGATCGACGCGAGCGCGAGCCCGACCACGAACGTCACCCCGGACAGCAGCACCGCCGACCCGCCGGCGGCGGTCGAGAGCGTCGCGACCGCCACGAGCAGCAGCGTGAGGCCGATCCCGACGAGACGGCGCGGGCCGAGGCGATCCGACAGCCGGCCCGCCGGCGAGGACAGCGCGGCGACCGCCAGCGCGCCGGGCAGCAGAACCAGGCCGACGTGCCCGACGCCGAGCCCGTTGACGGTCGCGACGAGCAGGGGCACGAGCAGGATCGTGCCGAGGTAGCAGAACATCGCGAGGAACCCGACCGCGACCGCGGTGAGGAACGGGCCGTGGGTGAGCAGGGACGGCGGCACGAACGGCCGGGGCGTGCGTCGGATGCGCAGCGCGAACCCGCCGGCGAGCAGCGCCGCGAGGAGCACCGCGCCCCACGTCGAGGGCGAACCGATGCCCGCCTGCTGCGCGCGCGTGAGCCCGAAGAGCGCCAGGCCCACGGCGCCGCCGAGCAGCACGCCGCCGACGAGGTCGACCTGGCGCCACGACGGGTCGGCGCTCTGCCGGCCGTCGGGCAGCACGCGCGGCGCGATGACGAGCAGCGGCGCGACGAGCAGCGCGGCCCCGATGAACGGCCAGCGCCACCCGGCGAGCTCGGCGACGAACCCGGCGAGCGGCGGCCCCAGCGCCTGGCCCGCGCCGACACCGGTGCCGACGATCCCGAAGCCGAACCCGCGACGGCCCGGCGGCAGCGACCGCGCGACCGCGACCGACCCGAGCGCGGGCACCGCGGCGCTCCCGAGCCCCTGCAGCACGCGCCCGACGAGGTGCAGGGCGATGCTCGGCGCCAGCCCCGCGAGCACCGAGCCGACGAGGAAGATCGCGATCCCGGCGGCGAACACCCGGCGCACGCCGAAGACGTCGGCGATCCGCCCGTAGAGGGGCGTGGCGACCGCGAAGCTCAGCGAGAACGCGGTGACGACCCAGGCCAGGCCGCCGGGGGAGGCGGCGTAGTCCCGGCCGATCTCGGGGACCAGGACGAGCACCATGCTGTTGGCGAGCACCGCGACCGCCACCGCGACCAGCAGCACCCCGAGCAGCAGGCCGACGCGGACCGGCGGGTCCTCCTGGGCGTGCTCCACGTGCTCGGCGGTCTCGACCATCGGGGGCCGGGGATCACTCACCCCTACAGACTGCGCCCTGGAGTGCACTCGAGGTCAAGTTGGGGCGCCTAGGGTGGCGGTCATGGCCACCCTCGACCTCAACGCCGACCTCGCGGAGGGCTTCGGCATCTGGTCGCTGACCGACGACGACGCGCTGCTCGAGGTGATCACGTCGGCGAACGTGGCGTGCGGGTTCCACGCGGGCGACCCGCTGACCATGCAGCGGGTCGCCGCGGCGGCGGTCGGGCGCGGCGTGGCCGTGGGCGCGCAGGTGTCGTACCGCGACCTCGCGGGGTTCGGGCGGCGGTTCGTCGACGTCGACCCCGCCGAGCTCACCGCCGACCTCGTCTACCAGGTCGGCGCGCTGCGGGAGTTCACGCGCGCGGCGGGCGGGGAGGTCGCCTACCTCAAGCCGCATGGCGCGCTTTACAACGCCGTCGTGCACCACGACGCCCAGGCCCGCGCCGTGGTCGCGGCCGCGCAGCACGTCGGGCTGCCGGTGCTCGGGCTGCCCGGCTCGCGGTTCCTCGCCCGCGCGGCCGAGGAGGGCCTGACCACGTACGCCGAGGCGTTCGGCGACCGCGGCTACACCCCGGAGGGCACGCTCGTGCCGCGCCGCGAGCCCGGCGCGCTGCTGCCCGACGCCGACGCGGTCGTCGAGCGCGCCCGCCGCCTCGCCACGGACGGCGTGATCGTCGCCGTCGACGGCACCGAGATCCCCATTGAGGCCGCCTCGCTGTGCCTGCACGGCGACAGCCCGGGCGCGGTGAGCGCGGCCCGGCGCGTCGCGGACGCCCTGCGTGACGCCGGGGTCACCCTCGCGCCGTTCGCCTGAGGGGCCGTCTGGCACAATCGACGAGTTGTCGTGGGAACCCGCGACCGCGCACGAGCGGGCACGCCGCCCCGGAGGTCCTCCTCGGCAGGGCGGCCCCGAACACACCGACCGAGGAGTACCACAGCAGTGGCAGTCAAGATCAAGCTCGCCCGCATCGGCAAGATCCGCGAGCCGCACTACCGGGTCGTCATCGCCGACGCGAAGAACCGCCGCGACGGCCGCGTCATCGAGACGATCGGCGAGTACCACCCCAAGAGCAACCCGAGCGTCATCAAGATCGACTCGGAGCGCGCGCAGTACTGGCTGGGCGTCGGCGCCATCCCGACCGAGCCGGTCCACGGCCTGCTCAAGGTCACCGGCGACTGGCAGAAGTTCAAGGGCCTCCCCGGCGCCGAGGGCAAGCTCAAGCCGCAGCCGGAGAAGGTCGACAAGCAGGCCCGCTTCAACGAGGAGCTGGCCAAGGTTTCCGGCTCCGCCGAGTGAGCGACACGCAGCGCAGCGGAGCTGGAGCCCTTCGATGAGCGAGCTCGCCGAGGCGCTCGAGCACCTCGTGCGCGGCATCGTCGCCCACCCCGACGAGGTCGCGGTCGACCTCGTCACCAACCGGCGCGGCCGCACCCTCGAGGTCCGGGTCCACCCCGACGACCTCGGGAAGGTGATCGGCCGCAACGGCCGCACGGCCACCGCGCTGCGCACCGTCGTGGGCGGCATCGGCGGCCGCGGCGTGCGTGTCGACGTCGTCGACACCGACCGCTGATCTCATGAGCACCCCGTCCGACGAGCGCGTCGTCGGCCGGGTCGTCAAGGCCCACGGCCTGCGCGGAGAGCTCGTCGTCGAGCCCCGTACCGACAACGTCGAGGCCCGGTTCGCCCCGGGCACGGTGCTGTCGGTGCGGGGCTCGCGCGCGTTCCGGGTCCCCGCGCTGACGATCCTCGCGGCGCGCCGGCACGCCGACCGCCTGCTCGTGACCGTCGAGGAGGTCGGCGACCGCGACGCCGCCGAGGCGCTGCGCACCGCGGAGCTCACGGCGCCGGCGCTCGCCGAGGCGCCCGAGGACCCCGACGAGTTCCACGACCACCAGCTCGAGGGCCTCGCGGTGGTGCTCGGCGACGGCACGGCCGTCGGCACGGTCACCGCGGTCCTGCACGGCGCGGGCGGGGAGCTGCTCGCCGTCGACCGGACCGAGGGCGGCGAGCTGCTCGTGCCGTTCGTGGCCGCGATCGTCACCGAGGTCGACGTCGCCGGCGGCCGGCTCGTCCTCGACCCCCCGGAAGGGCTGCTCGACCCCGCAGACTGACTCCCGTGGGGGACACGGGGGAGGACGGGCACCGGCCGCTGATCGGTGCCGACGAGCTGGAGACGCCGACCTGGGCGGTCGGCCTGGAGGCGACCGCGCACGCGGGGGTGCTGGCGGTGGCGCGCTCGGTGCCGCGGGCCGGTGCGGTGCTGGTGCGCTGGGCGTGGCGCGCGTCGCGGGGCTGGACGCTGCTCGCGGGCGTCGTCCACCTCCTGTCCGGGGTGGTCGCGGCGTTCGGCCTGCTCGCCACCGCGGACGTGTTCACGCGGCTCCTCGCCGAGGGGCCGACCCCGGAGCGCGTCGTCGCCGCGCTGCCGGCCCTGGCGGTGGTCGCCGGGGCGCTGATGCTCGGCGGGCTGCTCGACGCGGCGACCGGCGCGGTCACGGCCGAGCTGGTGCCGCGCATCGAGCGCCGCGCGCAGACCGAGCTGTACGGCGCGCTGGTGCACGTCGACCTCGTCGCCTTCGACGACGCCGACTTCACCGCGCTGCTCGAGCGCGCCGAGCACGCGCTGGCCCGCATCCGCCGGGGCGCGGAGACCGTCGGCGACCTGATCAGCGGGCTCGTCTCGGTGATCGCGGCCGTGGCCGCCGCCGGCGTGGTCCACCCGGTGCTCGCGCCGGTCGTGCTGCTCGCCGGGCTGCCGCAGGCGTGGGCCGCGGTGTCCGGGGTGCGGCTGATGTTCGCCTCGGTCCTGCGCACGACCTCCCAGGCGCGCCGCCTCGCCGTCGTCGGCGACCTCATCGCGGGGCGCGAGGAGGCCGCCGAGGTGCGGGCGTTCACCGTCGGCGACGTCCTGGCCGCCGAGCACGAGCGCCTGGCGACCGAGCTGGCCCGCGAGGGCATCCGGGTCGAGCAGCGCCGCAACCTGCTGGTCACCGCCGGGCGCGGGGCCTCGGGCGTCGCCACGGCCGCCGGCTACGCCGTCGTCGGCCTGCTGCTCTACGGCGGCGGGCTCGCGCTGCCGCTGGCGGGCACCGCCGTCGTCGCGATGCGCTCCGCACGCACCGCGGTGGTCACCACCGTCTACGGCGCGAACATGCTGTTCGAGGCCGGCCTGTTCGTCGAGCTCTACACCCGCTGCCTGACCGAGGCCCGCGCGCGGCGGCGCAGCGCGAGCGGCCCGCCGCCGGGTCCGCCCGAGACCGTCGAGCTCGACGCCGTCACCTTCCGCTACCCGGACCAGAGCACGCCCGCGCTGAACGACGTCACGCTGACGCTGCGGCGCGGGGAGACCGTCGCGCTGGTCGGGGAGAACGGGTCCGGCAAGTCGACGCTGGCCAAGCTCATGGTCGGGCTCTACCTCCCCGACTCCGGCCGGGTGCGGTGGAACGGGCAGGACCTGCGCGAGACCCGGGCGGCGGCCGCCCTCGAGCACGTCGCGCTGGTCGCCCAGGACCCGGTGCGCTGGCCCGTGCGCGCCGACGACAACGTCCGCATCGGGCGCCTCGAGCGCATCGACCCGGACCGGCGCGCCTACACCGACGCCGTCGAGCGCTCCGGCGCCGGCGACGTGCTCGCCGACCTGCCGCACGGCGCGGCGACCGTGCTCTCCCGCGCGTTCCAGGGCGGACGCGACCTCTCCGGCGGGCAGTGGCAGCGGATGGCGGTGGCGCGCGGGCTCTACCGGGACGCCCGGCTGGTGGTCGCCGACGAACCGACCGCCGCCCTCGACGCGCGCGCCGAGCACGCGGTCTTCTCGTCGCTGCGCGAGCTCTCGGCGGGCGGCGACCGGATCACGGTGCTCGTGACCCACCGTCTCGCGAACGTCCGCACGGCCGACCGGATCGTCGTGCTCGAGGCGGGGCGGATCGTCGCGCAGGGCACCCACGACGAGCTCATGGCCGCCGGCGGGGTCTACCGCGACCTGTTCGAGATCCAGGGCCGCGCGTACGCCGCCTGAGCTACTCCTCCTCCGCCGGGACGCCGACCGCCAGTACGCCGGGCAGTTCCGAGAGCTCGCCGGACAGCGGGGCGAGCGATCCACGCCCGGCGAGGGAGAGCGTCACCGACGCCACGCGCTGGGTGCCCTCGACGGCGTCGGTCGCGTCCTCGCGGTCGACGTGCATGCCCGCCACCGAGAAGCCGCGCTCGGTGCAGACCGAGATCACCGCGCGCAGCACGCCCCGCCCGTCGGCGTAGGAGAGGTTGACGTCGCGGGGCACGCTCGACGAGCGCGTGACCCAGCGGGCGAGCGGCCGGTAGCCGCGGGTCACGAGGTAGTGCACGAGGGTGCCGCCGATCGCGAGCAGCGGCAGGCCCGCGCCGCACGCCGTGCCCACGGCCGCCGCGGTCCAGACCGTCGCCGCCGTCGTGAGCCCGCGCACGGCGTCGCGGCGCACGAAGATCAGCCCGCCGCCGATGAACCCGATGCCGGACACGATCTGGGCCGCGACCCGCGAGGGGTCCAGGGCGATGTCGGGGGAGCTGAGCAGGTCGTTGAACCCGTACTTCGAGATCAGCATGAACGCCGCCGAGCCCACGCCGACGAGGGTGTGCGTGCGGAGACCGGCGCTCTTGGCCGCGAGCTCGCGCTCCAGGCCGATCAGCGTGCACAGCACCACCGCCAGCCCGAGCGGCGCGAGCAGGCGCCACTCCTGCGGGTAGGACAGGAACTGCTCCACCCCTCGCCACCTCCTGCGCTCGTGTCCGGGGCAGGATCGTGCCCGATGCGCATCGACGTCGTCACGATCTTCCCGGGCTACCTCGCCCCGCTCGACGAGGCCATCGTCGGGCGGGCGCGGCGGGCCGGCCTGCTCGACGTCCGAGTCCACGACCTGCGGGGATGGGCGTCCGGCGTGCACAAGGCGGTCGACGACTCGCCCTACGGCGGCGGCCCCGGGATGCTCATGACCGCGCCGGTGTGGGGTGCGGCACTCGACGAGGTCACCGGGTCGGGCGACACCGTGCCCCGGCTGCTGGTCCCCACCCCGGCCGGGGCGCCGCTGACCCAGGAGCGCGTGGCGGGGTGGGCGCGCGAGCCGTGGCTCGTGCTCGCCTGCGGGCGCTACGAGGGCATCGACGCGCGCGTGCTGTCCGACGCCCGGCGGCGGATGCCCGTCGAGGAGGTCTCGCTCGGCGACTACGTGCTCGCGGGCGGGGAGGTCGCCGCGCTGGTGGTCGTCGAGGCCGTGTCCCGGCTCGTCCCCGGCGTGCTGGGCAACCCGGCGTCGGCGGAGCTGGACAGCTTCTCCGACGGCTTGTTGGAGGCACCCGCGTACACCCGCCCCGAGCGCTGGCGCGACCTCGACGTCCCCGACGTCCTGCGCGGCGGCAACCACGCCGTCGTCGACCGGTGGCGCCGCGACCGCTCGCTCGAGCGCACCGCCGCCGTGCGCCCCGACCTGCTCGACGCGCTCCTGGCGCGCCACGGCGCCGACGCCTTCGACGCCCGCGACCGCGAGGTGCTGGTCGCGTGCGGGTACGACCCGCTCCACGGGGCGCGACCGGCGGCATGGCAGACTGGGGAGGTTGCCGCGGACGGCGCACGGCCCGATCAGGGTCGGTGAAACGCCGCGCCGCGCCCGAGAACCGTTTCTCCTCGGCAGCCCAGGTCGCCCGTCCCGCGGGCCCTGGCACCGGGGCCGTGAGACCGCGAGGACGCTGACGATGAACGCCCTGGACGAGCTCGACGCCAAGTCGCTGCGCTCCGACATCCCCGACTTCCGTGCCGGGGACACCGTGAAGGTGCACGTCCGGGTCATCGAGGGTTCACGCTCTCGTGTACAGGTCTTCCAGGGTGTCGTCATCCGTCGCCACGGTGGCGGCCTGCGCGAGACGTTCACCGTCCGCAAGGTCTCCTTCGGCGTCGGGGTGGAGCGCACGTTCCCGGTCCACTCGCCCAACATCGCGGAGATCGAGGTCGTCACGCGCGGTGACGTCCGTCGCGCGAAGCTGTACTACCTCCGTGAGCGTCGGGGCAAGGCCGCGAAGATCCGCGAGAAGCGCGAGACCACGCCGGCCTCCTGAGCCGACGCGACCCGGTCTCCTAACCTGAAGCGCGTGCGTCCCCAGGAGCCAGGCGGGCCCCCGTTCCGCGGACACGGAACGGGCGGCGAGACGACCCGTACCGACGCGTCCGGACGTCACGCCCACGCGCGGGACGACGACGATCCCGCGGTCGATCCCTACGGCGACGTCCCGGGCCCCGGCCCGGGCGCGGCGCCCTACGGCTCGTCGGGGTGGAGCGGTTCCGACCGGCCCGCCGGGGGTGACGCCGCGTACGGCGACGTGCCCGGGTACGGCAACGGACACCGTGGGGACAACGGCCACGGGCTCCCGTCCGACGACGGGGACGTCCCCGGCAACGGCTGGTCGTCGGCCCCGGGCCGCGGCGACCCCCTGAACGGTCACGGGGCGAACGGGAACGGCGCGGGGACCGTGTACGGCGACGCCTACGGGGACGCCTACGGCGACCCGCCGGTCGGGTCTCCCGGTCGCGGCCACCCGGTGCCGGCGGCTCCCGCGGCGCCGCCCGGAGGGCCCTGGGGCGCGGAGTGGGGCGCAGGCCGTCCGCCCGCGCCGGCCCAGCAGCCGCCGTCGCCGCAGCCACCGTCACCGCAGCCGCCGCTCCCGCCGGACCGGCCCGCACCGCCGCAGGGACCCCCCGGGGGCCCGCGCCAGTACGGCCCGCCGCCCCCGCAGGGCAACGGTCACGCGGGCCGTCCCGTGTCGCCGCCGGTGCCGCCGCAGGCCGGCGGCTCGGCCTCCCCGCCGCCGGCTCCGCCCGCGCGCCCGGCCGGACCCCCGTCGGGCCCGGACGCGGCGGCCGAGGGTGCCGCTCCGGCGCCGAGCGCTCCCGACAGCACCCTGGCCGGGGCCGACGGTTTCGCGTCGCGGGCCCCGAGGTCCCGCGACGACGCCCCCTCCTCGTCGACCACGGCCACCACCACGGCGGTCACCGGCGGTGCCGGGGTCGCCCCGGGCCGGCACCGCCGCAGCGGCACCGGGCCGGGACGTGACGACGAGCCCGTCGAGGAGGCCGAGGACGCCGGCCGCGCCGGGCGCCACGGCGGCGACAAGGGCGGACGCAAGGGCGGCAAGCAGAAGAAGAAGGGCTCGTTCTGGCGCGAGCTCCCGCTGCTCATCGTGGTCGCGGTCGTCCTGACCTTCGTCATCCAGACGTTCCTCGCCCGCATCTACGTCATCCCGTCGGCGTCGATGGAGCAGACGCTGCACGGCTGCAACGGCTGCGCCAACGACCGCGTCGCCGTCGACAAGCTCACCTACCGCTTCTCCGACCCCTCGCCCGGCGACGTCGTCGTCTTCCGCGGGCCGCCGACGTGGGGGGACAACGGCGAGGTCGCCGGCGAGCAGCCGTCGGGGAACGTGCTGGTCCGCGGCCTGCAGGGCGGGCTGTCGCTAGTCGGGCTCGCGCCGCCGAACGAGAAGGACTTCGTCAAGCGCGTCATCGCCACCGGCGGCCAGACCGTCGCGTGCTGCGACGCGCAGAACCGCGTCACGGTCGACGGCCAGCCGCTGAACGAGCCGTACATCTACTACCAGCCCAACCTCGGCCGCACCCAGGCGGACTTCGCGCCGGTGCGCGTGCCCGAGGGGCAGCTGTGGGTGATGGGCGACAACCGCAACAACTCCGCCGACGCCCGTGTGCACGGCCCGATCGGCGTCACCGACGTGATCGGCAAGGCCCGTGTGATCGTGCTGCCGGTCGGCCGATGGGGCGGCGTGCCCGACACCGACCCGCAGGCCCGCCCGTCCGCGCTCGGCGCGCCCGTCTGGACGTCCGGGGCGCCGCTCGCGGCCGGTGTCCTGGGTGCGGTCCCGCTCGTCGTGGTCACCCGGCGGGTGCGCCGGCGGTGGACGTCGCAGGACGGCTGGACCTCCGAACCTCCGTCCCCCGATCCCGGCCGGTGACGGCGGGTCATGATGCGGGCCGGCGGCGTGCCGCCGGCCGCACCGGACGGACCCCCGCCCGTCGCCGCCCGCTGCCGCCGCGCACGGGCGTCCAGCCGCCGCGCGCGATCGTGCGGCGCAGCACCGAGAGCTGGGCGCTGCAGTCCGCCCTCGAGCGCCACGGCCTCGGGCCGGTGGTCGGGGTCGACGAGGCCGGTCGCGGCGCCTGCGCCGGGCCCCTGGCCGTCGCGGCCTGCATCCTGCGGCCCGGCGACGCCAAGCGGTTCGAGGGCCTGACCGACTCCAAGCTGCTCACCCCCGAGGAGCGCGAGCGCTTCTTCCGGCTCATCCAGCGGCGGGCGGTCGACTGGCGGGTCGTGCTCGTCGACCCTCCGGAGGTCGACCACCGGGGCGTGCACATCGCCAACATCGACGGCATGCGCCGGGCCGTGGCCCGTCTCGACGTGCGCCCCGGCTACGTGCTCACCGACGGCTTCCCGGTCACCGGCTTCGGCGTGCCGTCGCTCGCCGTGCCGAAGGGCGACCTGGCGGCGGCGTGTGTGGCGGCCGCCTCGGTGCTCGCGAAGGTCACGCGCGACCGGCTGATGACCGAGCTGCACGACCGGCATCCGGAGTACCGGTTCGACCTCCACAAGGGCTACTGCACGCCGACGCACAACGCAGCGCTCACGGAGCACGGCCCGAGCCCGGACCACCGCTTCAGCTTCGTCAACGTGGCCGCGGCCGCGCGGGGCCGGAGCCCGGACGGACTTCCGGCGGGCGTGCGCCACAATGGTGCGGTGACCGTCGACGACGTGTCCGCCGAGAGCGGGGAGGCCGACGAGCTCGTGGCGCTGGACGACGCTGCCTTCGACGAGCCCGAGGACATGGGGGGAGAGGCGCGATGAGCGCGGAGGATCTCGAGAAGTACGAGACCGACATGGAGCTCTCGCTCTACCGCGAGTACCGCGACATCGTCTCGCAGTTCTCCTACGTCGTGGAGACCGAGCGGCGGTTCTACCTGGCCAACTCGGTCGACGTCGCCGTCCGCAACGCCGACGGCGAGGTCTACTTCGAGGTCACCATGTCCGACGCCTGGGTGTGGGACATGTACCGGCCGGCGCGCTTCGTCAAGAACGTGCGCGTCGTGACGTTCAAGGACGTCAACGTCGAGGAGCTGGAGAAGCCCGACCTCCGCCTCGACGAGGGCCCGTTCAGCGGCTGACGCTGCTCCGCCCGGCCCGATAGCGGGCCCACCACGGCGCCGGTCCGTCCCCACCCCGCCCGGTTGTCCCCAGGCGTGAGCTCTTCGCTCCCGCTCGACCGGTCGGGCCCGCCACGCTCGATCCCGCCGCCGGACCGCCCGGCGGGGACGAGGGGGCCGGGTCATGACCACCACGCGCGCCGTCAACGACGGGCAGCCACCCGACGACCGGCGGACCCTGGGGCGCCGCGGCGAGGAGCTGGCGGCCGAGCACCTCGCGGCCCGCGGGCTGACGGTGCTCGACCGCAACTGGCGCTGCCGCGACGGCGAGCTCGACCTCCTGGCCGTCGACGGCGACGTGCTCGTCGTCGCCGAGGTCAAGACGCGCTCGGGCACCGGGTTCGGGCTGCCCGCCGAGGCCGTGACGTGGTCGAAGGCGGCCCGCATCCGGCGGCTCGCCCAGCGCTGGCTCGCCGAGCGCCACGCCGCCGGAGGGGCGGGCTTCGACGAGGTGCGCTTCGACGTGCTCGCCGTGCTCGTGACGCCCGGGGCGGCCCCGCAGGTCGAGCACTACGAGGGGGCGTTCTGACGTGGCGCTCGCGTGCGCGTGGTCGATCGGGCTGCGCGGGGTCGACGGCGAGGTCGTCGAGATCGAGGCCGACATCGGTCAGGGCCTGCCCGCGGTGTCGCTGGTGGGGCTCCCGGACGCGGCGCTCGCGGAATCGCGCGACCGGGTACGGGCGGCCGTGGTCAACTCCGGGGAGACCTGGCCGGCGCGGCGCATCACGCTGGCCCTCTCCCCGGCGACGCTGCACAAGCAGGGCAGCGGCTACGACCTGGCGCTCGCCTGCTCGGTGCTCGCGGCGGCGCGGGCGGTGCCGCTGGCGGCGCTGCGGGGCGTGGTGCTCTTCGGCGAGCTGGCCCTCGACGGGCGGGTGCGCGGGGTCCGCGGCGTGCTGCCGGCGCTCCTCGCGGCCCGGCGGCTCGGGGTGGCGCAGGCCGTGGTGCCGGCGGCGGCCGCGGTCGAGGCGGGCCTGGTCGAGGGGCTCGAGGTGCTCGGCGCCGAGCACCTCTCCGACGTGCTGGCCTGGTTGCGGGGCGACCGCCGGCGCCTGCTCACGGTGCGCGGCGGGGCGCGCCCGCAGGGCGGCGGTCCGCGCGAGGACCTCGCGGACGTGGTCGGGCAGCTCGCCGCCCGGCGGGCGGTGGAGGTGGCCGCGGCCGGGGGACACCACCTGCTGATGGTGGGCCCGCCCGGCTCGGGCAAGACGATGCTGGCGCGGCGGATGACCGGCCTGCTGCCCGACCTCGACGTCGACTCGGCGCTGCAGGTGGCGACGGTCCGGTCGCTGGCGGGCGCGCTCGACCCGCAGGAGGCGCTGCCGGCGACCCCGCCGTTCGTGGCCCCGCACCACTCGGTGTCCTCGGCGGCCCTGATCGGCGGCGGCAGCGGGCTGGCCCGCCCCGGCGCGGCGTCGCTGGCGCACCGGGGCGTGCTGTTCCTCGACGAGATCTACGAGTTCGGCCCGCACGTGCTCGAGATGCTGCGCACGCCGCTGGAGGAGGGCGAGGTCCGGCTGGCCCGCACCGACGGGGCCGTGCGCTACCCGGCACGGTTCCAGCTGGTGATGGCCGCGAACCCGTGCCCGTGCGCGCCGCCCAAGCCGACCGACTGCACGTGCTCGAGCCTCGAGAAGCGCCGCTACACCCAGCGGCTGTCCGGTCCGATGCTCGACCGCGTCGATCTGCAGGTCGAGCTGCAGGCCGTCGAGGCGCTGTCGTGGGACGGCGCCACGGGCCCGGCGCTCGAGGAGACGCCGGAGAGCACGGCGTCGGTGCGGGCCCGCGTGCTCGCGGCCCGGGCGGCGGCGCGCGAGCGGTGGCGCGACGCCGGGTGGCGCACCAACGCCGAGGTCCCCGGCCCCGAGCTGCGCCGGCGCGGGCGCCTGCCCCGGGCGGCCGCCGAGCTCCTCGAGCGCCAGCTGCGGTCCGGGACGATGACCGCGCGGGGCGTCGACCGGGCCCTGCGGGTCGCGAGGGCCGACGTGTAGCTGACGTGGCGGTCAGACGAGCCGCAGGTCGGGGCGCTTCCGCCGCGAGCGACGCTGCGGGCGAGGCGTCGAGTGCACCAGGACGGGCGCGGGTCGCCGCGCGTGGGGCGCCCGGTCCCACGCCCCGCCTGCGGCCGCGACGAGCTCGTCGAGCACCAGGACAACCGCGTCGGCCGGGACGCCCGCGTCGATCACGAACACCCGGGAGCGCGGACACCCGTAGCCCTGCCGGTCTCCGGCGAGCGGGGCGATCACCACCGCCCAGCCGTTCGCCGCCACCGTGGGCGCGTGCGCGCCCGTCGTGTCCTCCATCATCAGCCCCCCGGCCATGATCGTTGGTGTGTGAGCACAGCACGGGCCTCGCGCTCCGTCTGTGGACTGATGCGGCGATCTCCGCGCCGCTGGTGATCACGCTGTGCGGCGCGCGCTGGCGTCCAGGCGAGGCCGCGGTCGTCGAGCCACCCGGTCACCGCCGCCATGCCATCGGTCTCGGCGAGGTCGAGCAGGGTCGTCTCGTGCCCGCCGGCCACGACCGACTCCCACGCGTCGCCCGACAGGGCGATGACGTCCTCCGAGCCGACGTCCTCGGCGGCGATCTCCTCGTCGGTCTCCTCGCGAACTCCAGCGAGCCGGCGCAGGTCCCGGTCGCCGAGCGACCACGTGAGCTGCTTGCGGCCGTGCGACGTGCGCTCCCACTCCCACCACAGCTCGAGGTCCTCGACGCGGTAGGTCTCGACGGCGTCCCGGAGGACGGCGAACGGCGACCGCCCGGTGCGGGAGTCCTTCGCGTGCTGGGCCGTGACCTCGGCGGCGATCTTCGTGAAGTAGCCGCCGAGCGCGTCGTCGCACCCGTCGGAGGCGAGCCGGACCCGGCGGGCATCCACGCCCCGGACCGGGGTCGAGTCGAACCCGGAGCGACGCAGGGCCCGATCCCAGCGGGCCCACGCGCGGTAGGCGATGCGCTGCGCCTCGGTGTCGTCGACGTCGCCGGACCAGCACCACAGCGCGTGGACGTGCAGGTGCCACCCGGAGCGGGGCGTGTGGGTGGCCTCGACGACGCGGCACCAGCCGAGGAGCCCCGCGGCGTCCTGGTGCCACTGCCCGCCGGAGGCGACCGCCGACCAGCCGGCCGTGACGGCGTCCCAGAGCTCGGCGAGCCGGTGCCCGCGGTTGTGCCGCACGGTGAAGGTGACGAGGTACGCGCATCCGCCCATGAGCCGGACCGCGGCCATGACGGCGACGAGCTCGGCGGCGCGGCGCGCGGCGATCTTCCCGGCGCAGCACGGGCAGGCCCACACGCTCGCGCAGGTCGAGAGACCGGCATAGCCGGCTCCGCGGCGGGCCCCGGCGCGCATGGTCGGGCCGCCGGTGCCGGTGACGGTGACCTTCCGGCACTTCCGGAGCCGGTCGAGGCCGGTGATCTTCCGGGCGCTCGCGAGCATCCACCACCGTTCAGCGCGACGGAGCCGGGCGGAGAGGGACGGATCCTCTCCCTCGCCCTGCGGGGCGCGGGCCCGGCCTGACGGGGTGTCTGCGTAGTTACCAAGAGCGGGCCCTGCGGGCGCGGCGCGCCCCTCCCGGGACGCACGGGAGACGCAGAGGGGGGAGGACGTAGAGGCAGCAGACGAGAGAGAGGAGAGGGGGGTAGGGGTGGGCGAGGGCGGGCCGCTACGGCCTCCGGCCTCCGCGACCCGCCCCGCCCCGGGGAGGGGAGCGGCGGCGGCCGCGGTGGGCGCGCTGGGAAACGGACGAGGGACGCCTCCGGCGGGGGCCTCGCTCCCGGGGGTGTGGGAGGGGCGCCCCTCCTCCCCGGTCACGACGACGCCTCAGGGATCGCACGGAACGCCGGCCGCGGCAAGGCCCGGGCGGAGCGCTGGGCGGGCAGGTGCGGCGTCGCGGCGGCGTCGTGGGGCCTTGCCCCGGCCGACAACCCGCGCGAGGCGGTGCCCGCCGACGCGACCGGGGAGGAGGGGCCAGGCGCCGGGGTGTGCGGCTGGGGCCGCAGGAGAGCCGCGATCCGGTCGCGGCGGGCCGGCGTCAGCGGCGGCCAGGCGGCGACGAGCTCGGCGACGGCGTCCTCGAGAGCGTCGGCGAGCCGGACGGGCCCGGCGGTCATGCGGCGGCCCGCCGGACCCGGGCCACGTACTGGTCGTACGGCAGGGCGCCGGCGCGCAGGCGCAGCGTGCCCAGGCCGGGGGCGGAGAGCACGGCGACGCCGGACGGTGCCCACTCGTGCTCGTCGGGGTCGACGACGTCGACGGGGTGCAGCATGCGGAACCCGTCGGGCTCGACGCGGAACGAGAGCCGGAGCTGCGCCTGGGCGCGGACGGCGCCGCCGACGATCGCGGCGTCGGCGCGCTGGCAGACGATGACGACGCGGTAGGCGACCTTGCGGCCCTCGGCGAGCAGCCGGCCGACGAGGCCGCGGACTCGCTGCCCGAGCTTGCGGTCGACGAGGTCGGCGGCGGCGTAGAAGCCGGGGAGCTCCTCGAGCACGACGACGACGAGCGGGAGGTCGGTGGTCGGGTCGAGCTGGTCGCGGTCGTCGGGCAGCACGGCGAGGCGTTCGTCCATGCGGGAGCAGAGGGCCTCGAGCGCGGCGACGTGCTCGGTGAGGTCGCCGGCGAGGCCCGACACGCGTAGTTCGGCGCCGTCGAGGCCGGTCCAGGGTCGCCAGAGCAGCCCGGAGGGGTCGATCCCCGCGACGGTGACGAGCGGGTCGCCGGCGTGGGCGGAGAGGGCGCCGTAGAGCCACCAGGACTTCCCGGATCCGGTGGAGCCTTGGACGACGGCGTGGGTGCGGCGGGGCCAGGGGATGCCGAGGTCGGCGCCGCCCTCGTCGATGCCGAGGAACCCGTCGGGGAGCTCGTGGGGCGGGGGGAGGACGAACGGGGTGTCGAGGGGGTCGGCGTCGAGGAGCTCGAGGCGGACGTGGACGCCGTCGGAGAGTGCGGCGATGCGGAGGCAGGTGGCGCCGAGGGCGGGGGCGAGGCGGTCGGCGACGGCGCGGACGTCGGCGGGGAGCTGGCCGGGCAGGAGCCGGACGATCAGGACGAGCGGCGCGCCGGCGGAGACGGAGACGAGCGGGGGGACGATCACGGTCTGGCCGGCGGCGACGCGGACAGTGCGGGTGATCCCGGCGCCCTCGGCGGCGTGGCGCCACGTGGCGGTCCAGCGGTGGCGGTCGGCGATCAGGTCGACCTCGCGGCGGTAGGCACCGGACCGTGCGCCGCGGAGTCGTCGGCGGTGGGGCGCGAACAGGGCCACGGTGGAGCCTCCGGAGACGGGACGGGCCCCGGCCGCGGGGAAGTCGGCCGGGGCCCGTGGTGGGGGAGAGGGCGTGTGCCTCAGGCGGTGCCGGAGGCGTCGAGGAGGGCGGCGAGGGCGGCGGCGCGGGTGCCGTAGCCCTCGCCGCGCCAACGGGCGGCGGTGTCGTCGTGCTCGCGCCACGCGGCTGACCAGCTACGGGCGCCGTGGCGATGACCGAGCCAGGGGCGCTCGTCGAACACCCAGCCGACCCAGCGGCCGTCGACGTTGACCATGTAGGCGACGCGGCTACCGCTCGCCATGGCCGGGCCGCCCGAGCGCTCGAGCACGACAGGCCGGCCGTCGTCGGTGGCGAGCTCGACGCGTCGCGCTCCGCCGGGGCGAGGCGGACAGGCGGTCATGCGGGCTGGCCTTCGTGCTGCTTGTGGTCCTGGCCGTTCTTGCGGCCGGGCTGTGCGGCGTCGCGGAGGCCGCGCCCGGCGAAGTACTGGGCGAGGCGGCCGTCCTTTCCGACGCGGACGTTGACCTCGAGGGAGTCGAAGGTGACCGGGGCGAACTGCGTCACGACGGGCTGCTGGTCGGCGCGGACGCGGACCTGCAGGACCTCGGGGCGGTCGGTGCCGACGGGCATGACGTAGGCGGACCAGAGGCGCTCGCCGGTGTCGGGGTCGGTCTCCTGGCGGTCGGTGAGGACGCGGCGGCCGTTCTGCTCCTCCCAGACGTTCTGGGGCTCGCAGGGGCCGGCGGCGACGAGCGGGAGCTGGTCGAGGGCGACGGGGATGGTGCGGAGGGGCATGGCGGGTCACGGCTCCTGGTCGTGTCGGTTCGAGACGCCACCCGCTGCGGGGGTGGGGTGTCCCGCCGGGTCGAGGTCGTGGGGGACGACGGAGGGCCCGACCCGGCGAGCCATGTTCATTCTATGCTCAGTTTATGCACGGGGGAAGGCCCTCTATGCTCCGGTTATGGACGCGCATCGGGTGCTCCCGCACACTGGGCTCGTCGCGAACGCCAGCAAGGGGGACCCGCCATGCGCCTCGTCCAGCTCGCGAAGGACTCCAACTCCGGGACCGTTGGGTGCCCGTCGGTGCACCTCGACCAGGACACGGGTCAGCTCGTCGTCCAGGGCGACGGCGTGTCGATGGAGCACCTGCCCAACCCGCTGCCCGGCGAGCAGGCCGTCTCGATCGACCCGGCCATCGTGGTGGCCGCGATGCGCGCGATGGGCGTCACCGAGTGAGCGACCTCGCCAAGCTCGTCGAGGCGATCTCCTCCGCGCGCACCTCGGTGTTCCGACTCGAGGCGCGACAGCACTACGCCGACGACCCGCAGTGGCAGAGCTACGAGCGGGGCGAGGCGTGGCAGCGGAACGCCGACCTGCGCGCGTGGACCGAGATCGTCTCCTCGGCGCGGGCGCGGGGCGTGACGATGCAGCGGGTGCACGTGCTCACCGAGCCGTGGACGCCCTACGTGCGCTTCGAGGTCGAGCAGCACTATCCGCACAACCTCGCCGCGGGGGAGGACGTGCGCCTGGTGCGCGCGGGCCGGCCCTGGTCCGTGCCGGACTTCTGGCTGATCGACGACCACCGCGGCTGGCTGATGCACTACGAGGACGACGGGACCCTCGGCGTCATCGTGCAGGCGACCGACCGGGCGCTGTCGGCGCTGCGCTCGTGGCGGGACGAGGCGCTGGCCGCGTCGACCCCGGTCGCGACGCCAGCCTGATCGTCAGCGAGGTCGCGCGGTGAGCCCGCAGCGGCCGGTGAAGTACCCGGACCTCGGTGAGGAGCTGCGGCGGGCCCGGGTGCGGACGACATCGAACCAGTCGGAGTTCGCGCGGCTCCTGGGCTGGCAGCAGTCGAAGGTCTGGCGGCTCGAGGACGGTCGGATCAAGCCGTCCGAGGACGACGTGCGCGCCTGGGCGGCGGCCGCCGGCGTCGACGAGGGGGAGCTGCTCGACGCGCGCGAGCGGGCCCTGACGCGGCACCTCGACATCCGGGAGGCGGCGCGGACCCCGGGCGGTGTTGAAGCTCTACAGGACGACCTGGCGCGGCTCGAGGCCGGCTCGCGGACCCTCGTGGAGTACCAGCCGACGGTGATCCCTGCGATGAGCCAGACCCCGGAGTACACGCGGGAGTGGCTGACGGCGCCGGGTCGGCCGGAGCTCGGTGGTGTGCTCGACGTCGACGCGATCGTGGAGCGCCGGAGCCGGCGGCAGCGGGAGGCCCGACAGCGCGGCGCGGCGCTGACGGTTGCGGTCGAACCGGGGGCGCTGACCGGGGTGTACGGCAGTACGGACGTTCACCGGGCCCAGCTCGACGCGCTCGCGGAGCAGGCGGCGACCGGGGATGTCGAGCTCCTCGTCGCGCGCCGGCCGCTGCCGATCCTGCACGGGTTCGAGCTCCTCGACGACGCCGTCACCGTGGAGACCGTCGCCGGGGTGCGGGTCATGTCGGACCCGGAGGTGCACGGGCAGTTCGTCGCGCTGCTCGACCGCGTCCGCGAGGGGGGCCACTCCGGAGCAGCTGCTCTCCGTGCGGTACGCGAAGCGCACGACCGACTCGAGCCCGCCTCGGTGAGCGGGCCGCCGTTCGCTCCGGACCTCGTCGACGCCCCGCGGCACCCGGAGGAGCCTTCGTGACCGGGAAGACCGGACCCACGATCACGTGCTCGGACTGCGGACACACCTGGACGCGCGCGGTCTCGACGCTAGCGCCGGGCGACACGCTCAGCTTCGCGTTCGACCCTGAAATCGCCTGTCCGTCCTGCGGCGCGATCGACCGAAGCATCCGCACCGGCGACACATTCTCGGTCACCGAGGACGGAAGCCTGCGCAAACTGGTGTCCGCGCTACGGCCGGCGAGTGCGACGGGAGCCGACTACCGGGAACTCGTCCAGGTCCTCGAGGACGCTGTCGCTACGGGCGCCACGCGCGAGGAGACCGCCGAGGCTGTCGCCGACCGGTCATCGTTCGCTGCGCTGGCCGCGTGGATCAAGGCTCACCCGGATACGCGCACGGTGACGATCTTGTCGCTCATCGCGACCGTGGTGGGCATCGTCCTCGCGAACACCCAACAGGAACCCGAGCCTGCGCCGCCGCCGGTGGTGAACGTGCACGTCCACTACGACGAGCCGAGCGTGGAAACGGTTCGGAGGCTCGTCGAGGATGAGCTCCGGCGGCGCGAGGCTGACGACGAGCGGCGGTCCGCTCCCGCCCGCCCTGACGCGCCCCGACACCCCGAGGAGCCCCGATGAGCCCTCGACGGCTGCCCCGTCGACCAGGCACCGACGTGACAGGCGCGATCACGGTCGGGCGCCTTCACGAGCTGTCCGACGACGAGCTCGAGGAAGCGAAGCGGTGGAGGACCCCGCAGCGACGCTCTCCGACATCTACGCCGAGCAGCGACGCCGCGAGGCCGAGCGGTTGACCCAGGCCGCGCTGCGCCTGGCCCGGTAGAACATGGTGTCGCGATCGTGGCCGTCACGGTCGCCGTCTCGCTCGGCATCGTGCAGCTCGTGACTCGGTAGGAACGCCGCCCAGAGAATCTCGGGTGGGCGGCCCGAGATTCCCCTCTTGCTACCGCGTCGAGTCGGCACCGTCCGACACGTGAGCACAGACGCCGGCCCCCTCGAGCGCCTCCTGACCTCGCGTGAGGTGTCCGAGATCATCGGGGTCCCGGACAACACCCTGCGGGACTGGCGCTGCGACGCCGTCGGGCCCCCGTTCATCAGGATCGGGCGGGGCGGGCGCAACCAGCCCGTGCGCTACCGGCTCCGTGACCTCGAGCGGTGGCTCGACGAGCGCACCGTCCGGACTGAGGCCCGCCCGTGACCGAGACCCCGCAGCGTGCACCGACGCGCCCGCCCGACCCGAACGTCGATGAGGCCGTCGCGCGGATCGTCGCCGCGTGGCCTGCCCTCTCTCGTGAGAGACGCGACCGCGTGACCGCCCTACTCCGGCCACCCGACCACCCGGGAGGTGGTCCGCCGTGTCGGGGCGCCTCGTCGGCGAAGTGATGGACGCAGCCCCAGCTCTCCGCGCGGCCGGCCTGTCGCAGCGCGGCCTGATCGCCGCCCTCGTCGTTGCTGAAGGCTGCCGCGAGGACACCCGTACTGGCCGTGTCGCCCGAGCCCGGGTCGCCGACGTCCTCGGGTCGACCGAGCGCACCGCAACGCGCGCCCTACGGGAGCTGACCGACAGCGGCGTCGCCGTCGTCGTCGAGCGTGGTCGACGCACCAGCAACCACGCCAACGGCCAGGGTCCGCGCGGACTCGCTACCCGCTACCGGCTCTCCCCGCTGCCCGGACCACGAGACAACCAGGTGTCACCCGATTCGGACGAACCACAGGACACCCAGGTGTCACCTGATCCCGACCAACCAGGAGACACCCGGGTGTCGCCCAGTCACGCCATCGCCGATCCCGACCAGGAGACATCTGCGGCCCAACCAGAAGACATATCCGCCCAGACCGGGAGACACCCAGGTGTCACCCCTCCCGTAGTGAGTTCCGTAGTGAGTCCCGGGGGGGTCGCGCGCGAGACAACCAGCGAGCAGCACCCCCTCCCTCCCTCGTCCCCGCTCACGCAGCCCTGCGGCCGCCGGCACGACCCCGACACGCCCTGCCGGCCCTGCGGCGACGCGCGGAAGGCCGACGAGCAGCAGGTCGCCGACGCCGCAGCAGCGGACGCAGCAGAGCGCGCCGACGCCGCCCGACAACGCCGCGAGTGCCCGCGCTGCGACCCGAACGGCTGGCTCGAGGACCCGCACACCGGCGCGCCTCGCGGTCGGTGCAACCACCGGTCCGATCCCCGCGAGCAGCTCACTCGACTCCGCCCGATCAGCGAGGCGGACGAGGTGCCTGATCGTCGACCGGCGGAGGAGCCGGATCGCGCGGACCCCTACGCCCACGAGTGCCCGAAGTGCCACGCGCAGCCCGGGGAGCTGTGCCGTCGGGGCGGGAAGCGGACGGCGACCCTCACGGACCCGCACGACCGGCGCGTCCGCCTCGCCACGGAGCGAGCCGCTTGACCACGACTACACGCCAGCACAAGGAGGACGACCGGTGAGCACCGACAGCACCAGCCACTACGGCGACCGCTGGCACGCGCGACTCAACGCCCTCGCGTCGATCAGGGCCGGCTGCGATCACGCCGCGCTCGTCCAGGACCTCGCCCGGGCCGGGCTCAACGCCGGCGACGGCCTCGCCGACCTCACCGCGTTCGTCGAGGCCCTCCGCGAGCTCGTCGACGAGGCGGCGCTCCACCCCCACGGCATCGCCGACGCCGTCGACCAGTTCGCCGACCAGCTCGCCGCGGAGGGCGCCGTGCGCACCGACATGTGGCTCGCCGCCATGCAGCACCACCAGCCATGAAGCTCCGCGACCTCTTCACCCCGCACCGTCAGGAGACGACCATCGTGACCGCCACTCCCGCCGACCCTGCACCCGACGTCGCCGAGCAGCTCGCCGCCCTCCGCGCCGAGGCCGCCCAGCTCGAACTCGACGAGCTCGACGACCCCATGCGCGCCGCCTCCGACGTCGCCGGGTGGCACGCCCGAGCCGACCAGCGCCGCCGCCGCGGCGTCGAGATCGAGAACGAGCTCCGCGACCTCGAGGAGTGGGGCGCCCTCGTCCTCACCCACGGCGACGACGTCTCCCGCTACACACGGGTCGCCCGGCCGATCGCGACCGCCTACGCCCACGTCATCCGCTTCCGGGTCTACAAGGACGACGTCAGGGTCACCCACCGCAAGCCACGCGACGACGTCCACGCCTGGCTCGGCGCGGTGCAGAAGCTCGCCCGCGCGGTGCCCGACGACGACAACACCCGCCGCGTCGTCTCTCGAGAGCTCGAGGCGTGGTTCCGGTTCCGCGACGCGATCACCGACGCCGAGCGCTGCCACCTCAGCGGCGGCGGCCCGTTCCCAGCCCCCGAGCTCTCGCCCGATGGTCTGCCGCCGTGGGTCCGGTGGGGCATCCACCGCCTCGACGGAGCCGACCGTGGGTGAGCCGGCCGCCGGCCACGGCTGCCCCCTCGACGCCGACCGGCTCGCCCGTGCCCTCGACGCCGCGTCCGCGCACCCGACCGGAACACCGAACCGGACGCAGCTCAACCTCGCCGACCGGATGCGGGCGTGGCTCGACGCCACCCCATGCACCGAGGAGGGGCACGCGCACCCCATGCAGCGGGGCGCGTCGTGACCGCGGAGCATTGCACGGCGCGCCGTCGGGACGGGAAGCGGTGCCGGTCGGCTCCGGTGCACGGGGCGGCGGTGTGTCGGATGCACGGCGGGGCGGCGCCGCAGGTGCGGGCCGCGGCCGCGGAGCGTGCTCTCGACGCGGATGTCCGGCGGGCGATCGGTCGGCTCGAGGTCGCGCCGTGCGACAACCCGCTCGAGGCGCTGGCGGAGCTCGCGGGGGAGGTGCTGGCGTGGAAGGACCAGCTGGGCCGCCTCGTCGCTGATCTCCGGTCGGTCCGGTACGACAGCGAGGGGTACGGCGAGCAGGTCCGCGGCGAGGTGCTGCTGTTCGAGCGGGCGATGGACCGGTGCGCGAAGGTGCTCGGGCTGATCGCGCGGCTCGACCTCGACGCGCGGCTGTCGCGGGTCAGCGAGCAGCAGGCCGACCTCGTCGTCGCCGCGGTCCAGGCGGCGCTCGACACGGCCGGGGTGACGGGGGACCGGGCGAGCGAGGCGCGGGCCGTGGCGGCTCGTCACCTGCGGGCGGTGCCTGACGTCGGGGTGACTGGGTGAGCCGGCCGCGGATGCTGCGGGTCGCTGCGGACCGGTTGGAGCGTGCGTCGTGGCCGCCGGACGTGCTCGAGGCGATGCGCGTGTTCGCGGTTGAGGCGGAGCACGAGCGCGGGTGCGAGGCGTGCCGGAGGGCGCTGCACGTGCGGCCGGCGGAGGTCCTCGACTGGTTCGACGTGCTGGTGGCCTACGACTCGACCCTGCGGGACGTGGTCGAGTTCGCGGAGGCGGCGGTGGACCTCGCGGGCGCGCTGTCCGCCCCGGGGCACCGCCGCCCGTGCGAGCCCGGAGAGGTCGCGACCCTGTGAGCGGTCCCCTCCGCCGGGTGCTGTTCGTGCTTGGCGAGCACGGTCTGGGCAAGACCACGACGATGACCGCCGCTGTCAACGCACGGCACGGGGAGCCGGTCGTGCTCGATCCCGACCGACTGGTCAACGCGAACGGCACGAGGACTGCGGCGCCGCCCTGTCACGGCTACGGGGCGCGGGACGAGCGAGGGCGTCTCCCGGTGGTCGAGGTGTACCGATTGCGGTTCGCGGAGGCGTCGCCGACGCAGGTCATGACCGCCGACCGGGACGCCCAGACCTACGTGGCCTCTCGGCACGCCGAGGCCGAGACGTCGTGCCTCGTCGCCCACCGGGCGTGGAACAAGCTCCTCCCGCGCTGGCTGTCGGTGGCGGCGGCCTGCGGGTGGGAGGTGCACGCGGTGATGTTGTCCAACCCGGAGCTCGCGCAGCAGCGGCGGCTCCGGCGGTACGCCTTGCGTCTGGCGCTCGACACGCCTCTGCGCAGGTCGTTCCGGTGCCTCACGAGCGGGTGGGGTCGTGCCGTCGGCGCGCAGATGTACGACATGGCTGGACTGCGGGGGATGCTGATCGGGCGGGCCGTCGACTCCGTCGGCCGCGACCGCGCGGAGACCCTCGCCCTCTACGCGCAGGCCGAGGCCGCGCCCGGGGTTCGAGTCCATATCGTCGACGTCGCGGCCGGTGACAGCCCGGCGACGGTGGCGGGCAGGGTCGCCGCGGCTACGGGCATGGCCGACGTCCTGGGACCCGCCGCCGAGACACCGGTGGCGGCCGCCGACGACGACCCGGTCGCGGCGATCCCGCTGTACGACGCGCGGGCGTCGGCGGTGGGCGACCCGTCGGTGGTGAGCGACCCGGCCCGGCGGGACGACCTGATCCTGCACGGGCTCGGCATGATGCTGGACGCCCACGACGACGGCCTCCTGCCCGCATCACCCGACGACCTGGCCGTCCTCGTCGCGGCCTACGACGAGCTCGCCGCGGTGGTGGACGAGCGCGCGTCGTTCGCCGGCCCGAGCATCACGCCGGGCGTGGCCGCTGGCGGGGCAGGATGACCGCCGTGGAGGCTCCCGCGATCCCGGTCACCCCGCCCGACGCGTGGTTCGACGACCCGTGCCTGCCGGGGCCGACACCGCTGACTGTGACGCGCGAGGGTCACGTGCTCGGGCACGTCGCGGCGTGGAACACCCGTCACGTCGGGCTCCCCGGTCACGTCACCCCTCCTTCGTCGGCGTCGGGCTACCGCTACTACCTCAGCGGCCAGGTGGAGACCGAGACCGGCCGGCTGGTCTCGACCGGCCGGATCACTCTTGGCACCGGACACGCCGACCTGGCCGGGAACCTGACCGCCGCGTCGGAGCACTACGACAACACGGGGTCGGCGGTGGCCGACGTGGTGTGCGGGGAGGACGCGCACGGCATCTGGTTCGCGGGCGCCCTGCGGCCGGACGTCACCCCGTCGCAGGTGCGGACGCTGCGGGCGTCGAGCCTGTCCGGGGACTGGCGCCCGGTCGGGCGGGGCGGCCTCGAGCTCGTCGGGGTCCTCGCGGTGAACGTGCCCGGTTTCCCGACGCCTCGGCAGGCGGTGACCGCGGCCGGCGACGTCGCGGCGGTGGTCGCGGCCGGTGTCGTCCCGCGCGAGCTGGACGCAGGTGACCGGGCCCGGCGGGCGGCCGCGGTGCTGGCGTCGATCGACTACGCCGACGTGTTCGCTCTCGTCGCCGCGGATGCGCGGGTCCGACGGGCTGCGGCGCTGCTCGCCTCGATTCACGCCGCGCCGTCGAGGCGTCTCCGAGCGGCGAGACCCGTCGGACCCGAATGAGACCATGAACGCGGTCGCCATCGTGGCGAGGCGCGACGGGAGGGGAAGCTCGTCCGCGCCACCCGGATACGCGAGGGGTGGACGCTGGAGTGGGCCGCAACCCGAACCCGAAAGACCGGCGGCTGGTGGACATGAGCCCGACGCCGGACGACACCTGGTGGCCCGATCTCCCCGCCGAGGAAGAGTTCGAGCCGTGGACCCAGATCGACGACGACGCCGGCTTCGTGCAGCGCCTCGCGTACGACCAGTACCAACGGCTGTGCGAGTGGGCCGTGATCCAGATGGCGCGCCGCGACGGCGATTGGGTGAAGATCGCCGTGTACGACACGTGCCACGGCAAGGGGGTCCACCGGCACCTGTACAACGGCGACGAGGAACGATGTGATGAGAACACCCTGTTCGCCGTGCACTCGTACGCCGACCTTGAGGCAGGCGTCGACCACGCGATCGAACGGGTAGAGCTGCACTGGCAAGAGAACGAACGGGAGGCGCGACGTGTCAGCAAGCGAGGCCGGTAGCAACCGGGCCGAGACGCGCGTCGGGCTGGCCGCAGAACTGGCGCGTGTCACCCGGTCACGGGACTTGCTGGCCGAGCTCGCGCGAGTCAGCGGCGAGGGTCGGCGCAGCAACGTGGTGGCCGCGTTGCCAGACGACCCCATTGAGTTCGTCTGGGACCGCATTCGTGAGGGCTACAAGGGCGGCACGCCTACCGTCCTCGGCGTCAAGGAAGGCGACCACTGGCGCCTCGCGATCATGTGGACCGCGTCCGAGGCGCGTATGCAGGTGGCCTGCGAAGACAACGCGGTCATCGATGTCGCCCCTCGGTCGCACGTCTCGATGTTCCTGGACTGCTTGCACCAGAACGGCGGGTCCGTCGTCGTCCGTCCTGTCGTTGCGGCGAAGCTCATCGAGCGCCGCGAGCTTGCGCCAACGTAGGGGTGTGGGGAGGCGGGTTGATTGCTCTTCATCCCGGCGAGCGGGTCGCGGCGGCCGAAGCACTGCGGCGCACGGTGGAGGCCGTCGAGAGCGGCGAGATCGAGGGCGACGCGTTCACCCGCGGCTACCTGGCCGGGGTCGCTGACGCGATCGACCCGCCGGCACCCGACGACGGAGACGATCAGTAGCGTCCTCGTCTCGTGCAGGCGACCACCGTCCAGTTCGTCGCTGCGATCGCCTCGTCGGTCGCGGCCGTGTTCGCGGCCCTGACGTGGTGGCGCGGCCGCCACCAGGCCGCCCCGGACCTCCGGCTGGCGGTCGAGGGCTGGCATGTCTTCCGCGGTCACGACGGCGAGCCGGACGGCTACGGCACCGTCAACAACTCGCTGTACGGGACGCTCACCAACGTGGGGAACGCGCCGGCGCACGCGCTCCGCATCGAGATCGACGGCGGGACCGCGTACGTCGATGGCACCTACCCCGGCAGGCTGCCCAACCCGGTGCCGATGCTCGGCGACGGGGACACGTTGACCTTCGTGATCGGGATGAACGGACCTGTCGACGGCGCCCGCGTGTCGATCACGTGGGGGCAGCCGCCCAACGCTGCCCGCCGGCGGGGTCCGAAGCGGTGGGACCTGACGTCGTTCGCGCCCGAGGGTTGGTCGCTCGACGCCTGATCGAGGCCCTGCGGCCGGTGCCGGAGGTTCGAGGGTTCGACTCCTCCCGGGGGCAGCTCATCACCATCCGGGGTGCACCGGGCAGCCGATGCTCCGCGCGCGGGCCGCCCTGTCTCTCTCGGCCATCATCGCGCGGGCGTTCCCGCCGTCGGACCCCGTTGGGGTGATGGGTCGGGGGTTCATGTCGCCGCAGCGGCAGTCGGGCCCGAACAGCGGGGCGGGGTACGGCGGGCCGTCCTGCCGGGGACGCGACGTGCGGTCCTCTGCAGCTCTCGCCACGGCGAGGAGGGCAGCGCACGCGAGGCAGATGACGCCGATGACGAGCCCGTACGTCGCGTACCTGGGGGCCGTGACGCCGACGGTCATGAACAGGAGGCCGGCTAGGGCGAGACCGCGCATGCACAAGCACGCTAGCGACTCGCGGCCGGGCTCGGGTGGTGCGATCCAGGTCACACGCGTGGGGGTCCCTCCGTACAGCATTTGACCGTTTGCTGTAACACCTGGCGGCGAGAGACCGACGTAGAGGGTGTGACCGCACCGCGCCGCCGACGCCGCAGCCGCTCCGCCGACGCCCCCGTCCGCGCGATCGGGTACGTCCGGGTGTCGACGGGCGGGCAGGTCGAGTCGGGCGCGGGCCTCGACGCTCAGCGGGCCGCGCTCGTCGAGCGGGCCGACCGGGAGGGCTGGGACCTCGAGGTCGTCGCCGACGAGGGCCTGTCGGCCAAGACGGTGGACGACCGCCCGGAGCTCGTCGCCGCGCTGGCCCGTCTTGACGCCGGCGACGCGGACGTCCTGGTCGCCGCGAAGCTCGACCGTGTGTCGCGCTCGGTCGCCGACTTCGCTCGCCTGCTCGAGCGGGCGAGCACCCGGGGATGGCGCCTCGTGCTGCTCGACCTCGGCGTCGACACCTCCACCCCGGCGGGCGAGTTCGTCGCGAACACGATCGCGAACTCCGCCCAGTACGAGCGCCGCCTCATCGGGCAGCGCACCCGCGAGGGCCTCGCTGCCAAGCGCGCCCAGGGCGTCCGCCTCGGGCGGCCCTCGTCGCTGCCCTCCGACGTCGTCGCGCGCATCGTGCGTGAGCACGCCGCCGGCGCCTCGCTGCGCGGTCTCGCGACCACCCTCACCGCGGAGGACGTCCCCACCGCGCAGGGCGGCGTCCGTTGGTACCCGTCCACCGTCCGGGCCGTGCTGCACTCGCAGCAGGCCGCCGACCTCGCCCCCACCACCTGAGGAGACGCCCCACCGTCATGGCCCGCGACCAGCAGACCGACGACGACACCACCGCGGCCGACGCTCCGGTCGACGACGTAGAGACCCTCGCCGGCTCCCCGTTCGCCAGCGCGGAGGACGCCGCGGCGGCGCTACAGGACGACCCCGCGGAGTTCTACGAGACCCTCGCGATGCACGCATCGAACAGGGCGCTCGCGCTGCAACCGACCGACCCCCGCGCGGCCAGCTTCGACATGGGCCACGCCCGGGCCATGGCCGAGCTCAGCACGCGGCGCGAGCTGCAGCAGGTCACCCTCGTACTCGCCGACGTCGCCCGGTCCCTCAAGGACATCCACGACACCCTGCGGAGACAACCGTGACCAGCGGTGCGCTCCCGACGTGGCTCCTCGACGCAGTCCAGGCGTCGCCGCTACCCGAGGGCGCGCAGGTCGAGTGCGAGACCTTCGCCTCCGGCGCGATCGCCCTCGTCGTGCGCCACGCCGGCCACCTCGCCACCGTGCAGGCCACAGCCGACCGCACCGAGTGGGGCTACTCGATCGACCCGGCCGACGACGACGCGCTCACCGGTCACGACGCGACCGCTCCTGACGTCGACACAACGCTCGCCGCCGTGGCCGATCTCCTGCTCGCCCCAGAACGGTCACCGCGCCGATAGGATCACCGCGCCCCCGTTCCCGGCGCGCTGTCCCCGTCCCCTCGACGAGGTCGCCGCCTCCGCCCACCTCACCGAGGGGTCGGAGACCGCGTGGCATGCAGCGGCGAGCGCGCCGGGAGCGGGGCGCATCAGTCGGTCGGAGCGATGATCTCCACGGTCTCCGGGCGGAAGGTGCGGGTGCCCCGGCCGATCGGATGCAGGCGGATCGTCATGCCGAGCGCCTCAATCACGCCGCGCTGCCGGTCGACGTCGAGGGCCTCCCACGCTGCGGCGACGTCAGCGGCCCCCGACCAACGGGGCGAGCACCGACGCCCGGCCGGCCTCCGCCTGGCGTGCCTCGACCTCGGCGAGGCGGGCGCGGAGCCGCTCGGTCGCCGTGCGCAGTTGCGACGCGGTCAGGTCCCCGTCGGCGAACTCGACGGCAAGGCTGTCCAGGCGGGCCCGCAGCGTGGCCGCCTCGTCGCGCAGGGCGGCGGCGTCGGGCCGGTTGTGGTCGACGAGCAGCGCGGCGCCCTCGCGGTCGAGGATGCCGCACACGATGAGGACCACGTACGCGTCGACCGGGTCGCGGAGCCGTTGCATGTGCCGCATCGACCGGCACCGGTAGACCGGCTTGCCGTGCCGGGCTCCGCCGCCGTGGACGAGCTCGTCGCACACCGCGCACCGGGCGATCCCGGTGAGGAGCTGACGGCCGGCGCGTCCCATCCCGGCAGTGTTCCGCGCCGGGTCGGCGAGCACCGACGCGGCGGCCCGGAACGTCTCGACGTCGACCAGCGCGGGCCACAGCGCCGGCCCGACCTCCTCGCCGCGGTGAGCGCGGATGCCGGCGTTCCGAGGGTTCGACAGCACCCGACGCACCGCGTCCGCGCGCCACGCGACCGGCTCGCCGCGGGTGCGTGCCCGGTAGGAGCGCTGACCGGTGCGGAGGCCCTGCTCGTTCCAATCGCGCGCGATCCGGGCCAGCGGGACGCCCTCGAGGAGGTCGCTATAGCCGCGGCGGATCGCGGCCGCCTCGTCGTCGCGGACGGTCATCCCGTTGTCGTCGTAGCCGAACGGGCGGCGGCCCCCGATGCGGCGGCCCTGCTGTGCAGCCTGGACCGCGGCCCGGCGCTGCCGGTCGGACTTCTGGTCGATCTCGTGCTGCGCGACCTCGCCGAGCACTCCGGCCGTCAGCCGGCCCGCGGGTGTCGTCGGGTCGATGTCGGACCCGCGGGCGAGGGCGATCATCACCCCCGCGTCCCGGCACGCGTCGATCAGCGCGAGCCGGTCGCGAGCGGTGCGGGCGAGCCGGTCGAGGGCCCACGCGGCGACGACGTCGACCTCACGCGAGCGGATCGCGGCGAGCAGGGCGTCGAACGCCGGGCGGCGTCTCTTGCCTGCCGCGCTGGTGTCGTTGTCGACATACTCCCCGGCGTGCGACCAGCCTCGCCGCTCGACGAGGCCACGCACGTCCTCGCGCTGCCGGGTCACGCCGAGCTCGTCGCCGCTGCGGTCCGAGGAGATGCGGAGGTAGGCCGCTGCTCGCAGGGCGCCCGGTCCGGTCACGTCAGCTAACTTACAACCCTCGTCGTCGCGTGGACGGTCGCGGACCTCCGCGGCGCCCCGGGCCCGGAGCTGCCCGACATCGAGGAGGCCGTCGGGTTCAAGGGGTTCGTCGGTGCGGGCGGGTCCGGCGCGGGCGGGTCCGGTGCGGCGCACGGCGAGGAGGTGGCGTGAGCGCCGCGCAGGGGGTCGCCGTGGCGGTCGACCCGGAGGTGCTCCTCGCGCGGGCCTACCTCTCGCGGGTGGCCGAGCCGCCCGCGCCGGCGCTGGCCGCCTTCGTCGACGAGGTCGGCCCGGTCGTCGCCGCGCGGCGGGTCCGGGAGGGCGCCGGTGACGGGCCAGGCGCGCTGCCGCCCGCGGTGGCCCGGGAGACCTCGGCGCGCCGCGGGACCGACCGTGCCGAGGCCGACCTCGCGCTCCTCGCCGCCCGGGGCGGGCGCCTGATCGTGCCCGAGGACCCGGAGTGGCCCGCCGCCGCGCTCGCCGGGCTCGGGGTGGTGGCGGGGCCGGACGGCGCGCCGGGGCTCGAGGGGCCGGCGACCCGCGACGGGCCGGCCGTGCCGCTGGCGCTGTGGGCCCAGGGCCCGCTGCGCCTCGACGCCGACCCGTCCGGCTGGGTCGCCGTCGTCGGGGCGCGCGCGGCGAGCGAGTACGGCCTGTGGGTCGCGCGCGACTGGTCCGCGGAGCTCGCCGACCGGGGCGGCACGGTGGTGTCGGGCGCCGCGCTGGGCATCGACGGCGCGGCCCACCGCGGGGCCATCGCGGTCGGGGGCGACACGGTGGCGGTGCTCGCCTGCGGCATCGACCGCGCCTACCCGCCGAAGCACGCGACGCTGCTCGAGCACATCGGCAAGCGGGGGCTGGTCGTCACCGAGTACCCGCCGGGCGCGACGCCGGCGCGCCACCGCTTCCTCGTGCGGAACCGGATCATCGCCGCGCTCACGGCGGGGACGCTGGTGGTCGAGGCCGCCGCGCGGTCGGGCGCCATGCGGACCGCGCTGGTGGCGGGCGCGCTGGGCCGCGCGGTCATGGTGGTGCCCGGCCCGGTCACGTCGGTGATGTCGCTGGGGTGCCACGAGCTCGCGCGCCGACCGGAGGTGTCGGTCGTCGGGCGGGTCGAGCACGTCGTCGAGGAGGTGAGTCGAGTGGGGGACGGCCTCGCCCCTCCACCGGGTACCCCGACGCGTCCGACGGACGGTCTTGACCCGGGGGCGATGCGTGTGCGTGAAGCGCTGCCCCTCCACGCGGCGCGCACAGCGGTACGTCTGGCCCACGACGCCGGGGTCGACTTCGCGGAGGCGGACACCCACCTGAGGGATCTCGAGGCCCGCGGTCTCGTCGTGGAGGACGCCGGGCGGTGGCGTCGCCGACCCGGGTGAACAGGCACAGCGCGACGAACGGTTGCAGAGCGCGACGAGTGGAACCGCTCCCCGACCGTGGCCGACGGTCACCGAACGCGGTGCGGCGGTGCTTGACCGTGAGCGTTCCGATCGGGAGTCTTCACGGCGATGACCGGCACGTTCTCCACCGACGACGCAGCCCGAGGGCTGCCCGCGCCGTCGCGGTCACCCGGTCGAGGGGCCTCTCGTGAGTTCCCCTTCGACCCGGTCACGTCGTCACGCTCCGCGTTCGCAGCGGCGGGCGGACCGGGGGCGTCGGGCGGCTCGGGACCCGGGAAACCGACCGGTCCGCACGCTGCGCGTCACGTTGCGGACGACCGATCCGCGGCGGGCGCCCCGGACGACCCCGCGGACGACCCCGCGGACGACCCCGCGGACGACCCCGCGGACGACCCCGCGGACGACCCCGCGGACGCCACCGTGGACGCCTCTGTGGGCGGTGCCGTGCCGGCTCCGCGGCGGGGCGGCGGGTCCGCCACGAGCGCCGCGCACCTCGCCGCGTTCGACGCCCACCTCCGCTACGAGCGGGCGCTCTCCCCGCACACCGTCCGGGCCTATCTCGGTGACGTGACCTCGCTGCTCGGCCACCTGCGCGGGGCCGACGCGGGCGAGGACGCGGCGCTCGACCTCGACGCGCTCGACCTCGCGGGCCTGCGCGCCTGGCTCGCCGCCGTGCGGGCGCGGGGCGCGAGCCGCACGACGCTCGCGCGCCGGGCGGCCGCGGCCCGCACCTTCACCGCGTGGGCCGCCCGCACCGGGCGCGCGGCCACCGACGCGGGCGCCCGGCTCGCCTCGCCGCGGGCCCACCGGCGCCTGCCGGAGGTGCTGCGCGCCGACCAGGCCGCGGCGGCCCTCCAGGCGGCGGCCTCCGGGGCCGCGGAGGGCGATCCCGTGGCGCTGCGCGACCACCTGCTGCTGGAGCTGCTCTACGCCACCGGCGTGCGGGTCGCCGAGCTGTGCGGGCTGGACGTCGACGACGTCGACGACGGCCGGCGCACGCTGCGGGTACTCGGCAAGGGTGGCAAGGAGCGCACCGTGGTCTACGGCGGTCCGGCCGCCACCGCACTCGACGCCTGGCGCCGGGAGGGGCGCCCGGCTCTCGCCGTCCCGACGTCACCACCGGCGCTCCTGCTGGGCGCCCGTGGCGGCCGGCTCGACCAGCGCATCGCGCGCCGGGTCGTGCACGACGCCGCCGGTGCCGTCCCGGGGGCACCTGACATCGCGCCGCACGGGCTCCGGCACTCGGCGGCGACACACCTGCTCGAGGGGGGAGCGGATTTGAGGAGCGTCCAGGAGTTGCTGGGGCATGCGTCCCCGGCGACGACGCAGCTGTACACGCACGTGTCCGCGGAGCGGCTCCGGGCCGTCCATGACACCGCCCACCCCCGTGCCTGAGGCCTGGGGTGCCGCCGGGGCCGCGCGATCCTCCGTGAGCACCATGTCCGCCGACGCGCCGCAGACCGGGCACGAGACCGGGCCGCAGACCGGCCCGCTGCCCGCCCTGCCGGGGTCCGACTCCGACGCCGCCGTGCGCGCCGCCGGCGTCGCCGCCCGCACCCCGCGGCGGCGCGCGCCCGAGCGCCGGCAGCCCCCGGGCCCGGCCACCGACGGGGCGACCGCGCTCGCGCCGGTGCCGGCCCCGGCCGACGGGGCGCGCGACCAGCACCCGGCGCCGGCCGAGCACGTGCTCCCCGCGACGCTCGGCGGCGCGACCCCGGGCGGCGCGGACGAGGAGGCGATGGTCGAGGCCGGCATCGCCGAGCTCTGGGCCGCGTACGCCGACGACCCGCGCAAGTCGACCAAGGACCGGCTGGTGCTGCACTACGCGCCGCTGGTCAAGTACGTCGCCGGCCGCGTCGGCACCGGCCTGCCCGCCCACGTGGACGTCGCCGACCTCATCCAGTGCGGAATCTTCGGGCTCGTCGACGCCATCGAGCGCTTCGAGCCGGACCGCGGCCGCAAGTTCGAGGTCTACGCGATGCAGCGCATCCGCGGCGCGATCCTCGACGAGCTGCGCTCCCAGGACTGGGTGCCGCGCTCGGTGCGGTCCCGCGCCCGCGAGATCGAGCGGGCCATCGAGCGCCTCGAGGGCCGCGAGCAGCGCTCGGTGAGCGACTCCGAGCTCGCCGCCGAGCTGGAGACCTCGACCGACGATCTCCGCTCGACGTTCGGGCAGATCGCGATGACCAGCGTCGCCGCGCTCGACGAGCTCGTCTCGGCCGGCCGGGGCGGCGCCTCGGTGGACGGGGCGACGGCGCCGTCGCTCGCGGAGTCGCTGCCCGACACGGGCGCCGAGGACCCGCTCTCGGCGATGGAGGACCGCGAGACCCGCCGGCTGCTCGCCGAGGCGGTCGGGCAGCTCGCCGAGCGCGACCGCACCGTGGTCGGTCTCTACTACTTCGAGAACCTGACCCTCGCCGAGATCGGCCGGGTCCTCGGGGTCACCGAGTCCCGGGTCTGCCAGCTGCACACCCGCGCGGTGATGCGGCTGCGCGCCCGGCTCGCCGAACTGCAGCACGCCTGACGCTCACGGGTCGGTCGGCAGCAGCCGCACCCGGCCGAGACCGAGCAGCAGGAGCGGGTCGAGGTAGTCGAGCGCGCCCGCGGACGGGTCCGCCGACGGACGCCGCAGGCCCCAGTGCAGGCAGGCGGCGACCGGGCAGCCGCGGTGTCCGGGCTCCAGCGCGCCCAGGGCGTCGCCGCGCCGGACCGCCGCGCCCGGGGCGACGGTGACGGCGACGGGCTCGTAGGTCGTGCGCAGCCCGCCGGCGTGCTCCACGGAGACGACCCCGCGCCCGGCCACCGGCCCGGCGAACACCACCACGCCGTCCCCGGCGGCGATCACCGCCACCCCGGGCCGGCCGCCCACGTCGGCCCCCCGGTGCCCGCGGCCGTAGTAGTGCGGCGGCGGGTCGAACAGCCGCGTCACCGCGCCCGGTGAGCCGGCGGACGCCGGGGCGCCGCGGCCGTCCACCCCGGCCAGCGGCCACCCGAAGGCCCCGACCGGCACCACGGGCGGGGGAGCGGGTGCGGCGCGGGCCGGGGCGGCCGGCACCACGGCCGGTATCACCGCGAGCACCACGGCGAGGGCGACGGCGGCGAGGAGACGACACTTCACACGGACTTGGACGCACCGGGGGCGCCCACGGCTCCCTCGGACCTCGCGACCGCCCCGGCGTGTCGCGCGGGCGAGCATGCGGCGATCCTGGCGTCACACGCCGGCGATGCCGCATCGCTCGCACTTCCCGTGCGTCCGCGAGTCGGGGGAACGACGCCCGCGGGGAGGCGGGGACGGGTGCGCGGGTACACTCGTGACCAGCGGTCCGTCGTCTCCACGTCCGCGTGGGGGCCCGGCGGGCCGACTTCGCGTGCCCTCTCAAGCGCCGCCCCCGCGTGGCGCTGCCAGAGCCGCATCCGGGCGGTCCCGCGTCAGCGGGTTCCGGATCGGTCCCGAGGGCACCAGGGCGGCGGCCCGACCGGGACCGTCGCGACAACCGCCAGGCCTGGTCACGAGCACCGGGCCGCCGAGAGAGGTAGTTCCACCGCATGGCCGTCGTCACGATGCGCCAGCTGCTGGACTCCGGTGTCCACTTCGGTCACCAGACCCGCCGCTGGAACCCCAAGATGCGCCGCTTCATCTTCACCGAGCGCAACGGCATCTACATCATCGACCTGCAGCAGACGCTGTCCTACGTCGATCGCGCCTACGAGTTCGTCAAGCAGACCGTCGCCCACGGCGGCACGGTGCTCTTCGTCGGCACGAAGAAGCAGGCCCAGGAGGCCATCGACGAGCAGGCGCGCCGCGTCGGCATGCCCTTCGTGAACCAGCGCTGGCTGGGCGGCATGCTCACCAACTTCACCACCGTGCACAAGCGCCTCCAGCGCCTCAAGGAGCTGGAGGCCATGGAGCAGAGCGGGGGCTTCGAGGGTCGTACCAAGAAGGAGATCCTCATGCTCACCCGCGAGCACGACAAGCTCGAGAAGACGCTCGGCGGTATCCGCGACATGGGCCGCGTGCCCAGCGCGGTGTGGGTGGTCGACACCAAGAAGGAGCACATCGCGGTCGGCGAGGCCCGGAAGCTCAACATCCCGGTCGTCGCCATCCTCGACACCAACTGCGACCCGGACGAGGTCGACTACCCGATCCCGGGCAACGACGACGCCATCCGCTCGGCGGCGCTGCTGACCCGCGTGGTCGCCCAGGCGTGCGCCGACGGCCTGCAGGCCCGCGGCCAGCGCGACGGCGGCGGCGAGCGCGGCGAGGACGAGCCGCTGGCCGAGTGGGAGCAGGAGCTCATGGCCCAGGGTGGTGACGGCGCCAGCGCGCCGACCGGCCTGGACCAGGGCAGCACCAGCTCCGCGGTGGACGCGCCCGGCGACGCGCCGGTCGCCACGCCGGAGGCCGAGGCCACGACCAACGCGATCGGCGACGACACCACGCCGGTCAGCCGCCCCGAGCGCACCGGCGGCACCGTCGACGCCAACGCGGAGACCGACGACAACGCGATCGCCGCCGCTCCCGAGGCCGGCCAGCAGAACGGCGCCCCGACCCCGCAGGGCGGGGCCGGCTGACGGCAGGCCCCCGCCTGCCGCGAGCACCGAAACGACTCACTCGACAACGAGGACGGACGAGAGCCGCACCATGGCGAACTACACCGCTGCGGACGTGAAGGCACTCCGGGACCTCACCGGGTCCGGGATGATGGACTGCAAGAAGGCCCTCGAGGAGAACGAGGGCGACATGGACAAGGCCGTCGAGGCCCTGCGCATCAAGGGTGCGAAGGACGTCGGCAAGCGGGCCGGTCGCACCACCGCCAACGGCATCGTGGCGGCCCGTGACGGCGCGATGATCGAGCTCAACTCCGAGACCGACTTCGTCGCCAAGAACGCCGACTTCGTCCAGCTCGCGGAGGACATCCTCGGCGTGGCCCTGTCGAGCGGCACCAAGGACCTCGAGTCCCTCAAGGCCGCCTCGCTCGGCGAGGGCACGGTCGAGGACAAGGTCCAGGAGCTCTCGGCGCGCATCGGCGAGAAGCTCGAGCTGCGCCGCATCGCGCTGCTCGACGGCCCGACCGCGACCTACCTGCACCGCCGGTCCTCGGACCTGCCGCCGGCCATCGGCGTCGTCGTCGCCTACACCGGCGACGGTGACGAGGCGGCCGAGGGCGCCCGCGGGGCGGCCATGCAGGTCGCGGCCGCGCGTCCGCTCTACACCACCCGCGACGAGGTCCCGGCGGACGTGGTGGAGAACGAGAAGCGGATCGCCGAGGCGACCGCCCGCGAGGAGGGCAAGCCCGAGAAGATCCTCGAGAAGATCGTCGAGGGTCGTCTCAACGGCTACTACAAGGACACCGTCCTGCTCGAGCAGGACTCGGTGTCGGTGGACAAGAAGACGGTCGCCAAGGTGCTGGAGGAGGCGGGCGTCTCCGTCCGCACCTTCGCGCGCTTCGAGGTCGGCCAGCCCTGAGGTGTGCGGGGGCGGGCCGGGCACACCGCCCGGCCCCGCCCCCGACGCACACGTCGCGCACGTCGGTGGGAGGAGAGCGCGTGGCCAGTCCCCAGACCGTGTCGGACGCCGGCCCCGAGGCCCGTTCCGGCCATCGCCGGGTCCTGCTCAAGCTCGGCGGCGAGATGTTCGGCGGCGGCGGGGTCGGTGTCGACCCGGTGGTTGTGCAGACCGTCGCCCGCCAGATCGCCGACGTCGTGGCCTCCGGGATCGAGATCGCCGTCGTCATCGGCGGCGGCAACTTCTTCCGCGGCGAGGAGCTGCACCGCTACGGCATGCAGCGCCAGCGCGCGGACTACATGGGCATGCTCGGCACGGTCATGAACTGCCTGGCCCTCCAGGACTTCCTCGAGCGCGAGCACCACATCGACACCCGGGTGCAGACCGCGATCACCATGGGCCAGGTCGCCGAGTCGTACATCCCGCGCCGCGCCATGCGCCACCTCGAGAAGGGCCGCGTGGTCATCTTCGGCGCCGGGGTCGGCATGCCCTACTTCTCCACCGACACCACCGCCGCGCAGCGCGCGCTGGAGATCGAGTGCGAGATCGTGCTGCTCGCCAAGGGCGTCGACGGGGTCTACACCGCCGACCCCAAGCTCGACCCCACGGCGACGATGTACCACGAGATCTCCCACCGCGAGGTGCTGGAGAAGGGGCTCAAGGTCGCGGACGCCACCGCGTTCAGCCTCTGCATGGACAACAACATGCCGATCATGGTGTTCAACCTGCTGGTCGACGGGAACATCGCACGCGCGGTGCGGGGTGAGAGGATCGGCACGCTGGTCCACACACCCTCCGGCTCCTGAGGAGAGGCGACACATGATCGACGAGACGCTCCTCGACGCCGAGGAGAAGATGGAGAAGGCCGTCAGCGTCGCCAAGGAGGACCTCGGCGGCGTCCGCACCGGCCGCGCCAGCCCGGCGATGTTCAACCGCATCACCGTCGAGTACTACGGCGCCTGGACGCCGCTCAACCAGCTCGCGTCGGTGCAGGTGCCCGAGGCCCGCATGGCCGTCATCAAGCCCTACGACGCCAGCCAGCTGCAGAGCATGGAGCGCGCGATCCGCGACTCCGACCTCGGCGTCAACCCGAGCAACGACGGCCAGATCATCCGCGTCGTGTTCCCGCAGCTCTCCGAGGAGCGCCGCAAGGACATGGTCAAGGTGGCACGCGGCAAGGGCGAGGACGCCAAGGTGTCCATCCGCAGCGTGCGTCGCGGCGCCATGACCGAGCTCCAGCGCATCGTCAAGGACGGCGAGGCGGGCGAGGACGAGACCGGTCGCGCGGAGAAGGAGCTCGAGACCGTCACGGCGAAGTACGTCGCCCAGGTCGACGAGCTCGTCAAGAACAAGGAAGCCGAGCTCCTCGAGGTCTGACGCCCCATGCCCTCCTCCGCCTCGCGGCCCCGGCGTCCGGCTCCCGCAGCCGGCTCCCCGGCGACCCCGGAGACGACCGCGACCCCCGCGACGGAGGAGCCGGCGGCGGAGAAGCCCAGGACATCCCGGGCCGGGCGCAACCTGCCGCTGGCGATCGGCGTCGGCCTCGCCATGGGCGCGGTCATCCTGGTCGCGCTGCTGACGGTCCGGCAGGCGTGGATCGGGATCGTCGCGGTCTCGGCGGTGATCGGCACCTGGGAACTCTTCGGCGCCCTGCACCGCGGCGCCGGCATCCGCCTGTCCCGCGTCCCGGTACTGGTCGGCGGGCAGGCGATGATCTGGCTGGCCTGGCCGTTCGGCACCGAGGGCATCCTCGGCGCCCTGCTCGTCACCGTGCTGGGCTGCTTCCTGTGGCGCATGCGGCTGGGCGCGGCCGGCTTCGTGCGCGACGTCGGCGCCTCGATGCTCGTGCTGTGCTGGGTGCCGCTGTGCATGGCGTTCGGGACGATGCTCGTCGTCCCCGCCGACGGCACCGCGCGCGTGCTGACGTTCCTCATCGTCGTCATCTGCTCCGACACCGGCGGCTACGCGCTGGGCGCGCTGTTCGGCAAGCACCCGATGGCCCCGAAGGTCAGCCCGAAGAAGTCCTGGGAGGGCCTCGCCGGGTCGATCATCGCCGGCTCCACGGGCGCGTGCCTGTGCGTCGCGCTGCTGCTCGACGACCACTGGTGGTACGGCCTCATCGTCGGTCCGCTGCTGGTGGCCACGGCCGTCACCGGCGACCTCGTCGAGTCCCTCATCAAGCGCGACCTCGGCATCAAGGACATGGGCAACACCATCCCCGGACACGGCGGGCTGATGGAGCGCCTCGACTCGCTGGTCACCTCGGCACCGATGGCCTGGCTCCTGCTGCTCGTGCTCGTCCCCGTGCATGTCTAGTCGCGCCAAGGAGATGCGCACGCCAGCGCTCCTCCGTCGCGCTGTCCTGCGACCTCCGGCGCGGGAAGAGCTCGCGTGACGAGGTTCCGCGACGAGTCGATGGGTCGACCTCCGCTGCGCTCCGTCTCCCGGGACGTCATCGAGTCCCCCAACATCTGGCGCTGGCCCGAGGTCTACGAGCGCGAGAACGAGGCGCAGGACGCGACCGGCGCGCTGTGGGACACCGTCGCCGAGCTGGCCCCGCACGACGGCGCGGACGTCGTCGACATCGGGTGCGGCGACGGCTACCACCTGCCGCGGTTCGCCGAGCGTGCCCGCACGGTCGTCGGCGTCGAGCCCCACGCGCCGCTGGTCGCCCGGGCCCGCGAGCGCATCGAGGGCCTGCCGGGCGCCCGCGCCGAGCAGGGGAGCGCCGCCGCCCTGCCGCTGCCCGACGACTCCGCCGACGTCGTGCACGCCCGCACCGCCTACTTCTTCGGCCCCGGCTGCGAGCCCGGGCTGGCGGAGGCCTCGCGGGTGCTGCGTCCGGGCGGCGTGCTCGTGGTCGTCGACCTCGACGCCACCCGCCACTCCTACGGCTCCTGGATGCGCGCGTCGGCCCCGCGCTACGACCCGGGCGCCGCCGAGCGCTTCTTCGCCACCCACGGCTTCGCGGTGCGCCGCGTCGACACCCTCTGGCGGTTCTCCGACCGCACGACGCTCGCCGACGTCCTGCGGATCGAGTTCACCCCCGCCGTCGCCCAGAAGGCGATCGACGGCACCCCCGGCCTGACGCTCCCGGTCGGCTATCGCGTGCACACGCGTCGTGAACCGATCGGTCTCCTGCGGCCCTAGTCCGCGCACCCATATATCAGTTCGTCGCCCCGGATCCCTTGACGTGATCTCGGTCACGGTCGCATCGTGGTTGCGTCAAGGGAAACCGGTTGCACTCCTCGCAACCAACGTCCGACACCGGCTCGGGGGCCGCCGGACGCACGATGAGGTGAGGTGCTGATGACGGACGTCCTGCCCACGCGGGCGGCGGTGGAGCTCGTGCCGGAACCGTCGTCGACGGTGGTGACGAACCCGGGAATCCTGCTCTACCCGCGGCTGCGGAAGTCGCCGTACTTCTGGAAGTCGCGGGCGCACGGCGTGGCGATGTACAGCGTCTACAACCACACGTACCACCCGCGCCACTACGGCGACCCGATCGCCGAGTACTGGGCGCTGCTCGAGGACGTGACCCTCTGGGACGTCGGCGTCGAGCGCCAGATCGAGATCGTCGGGCCGGACGCGTTCGCGTTCACCAACATGCTGGTGCCCCGCGACCTCAACCGGTGCGCGGTCGGCCAGTGCAAGTACGTGTTCGTCACCGCGCCCGACGGCGGGATCGTCAACGACCCCGTGCTGCTGCGCGTCGAGGAGGACCGCTTCTGGCTCTCGCTCGCCGATTCCGACGTCGGCCTGTGGGCCACCGGCCTCGCGCACGCCGGCGGCTGGGACGTCCGGGTCCGCGAGATCGACGTCGCCCCGGTGCAGGTCCAGGGGCCGAAGGCCAAGGCCGTCGTCACCGACCTGTTCGGCTCCGACGTCGCCGAGATCCCGTACTACCACCTGCGGCACGCGGTGATCGACGGCATGGAGGTCGTCGTCAGCCGCACCGGCTACAGCGCCGAGATCGGCTACGAGATCTACCTGCGCGACGCCGTCCGGAACGCGGGCCGGCTGTGGGACCGGGTCTGGGAGGCGGGGCGCCCGCACGGGATGCGGCCGATCGGCCCGTGCCACATGCGGCGCATCGAGGGCGGCATGCTCGCCTACGGCTGCGACATCACGCTCGACACCAACCCGCTCGAGGTCGGCTACGACTACACGTGGATGGTCGACCTCGACCAGGAGGCCGACTTCGTCGGCAAGGACGCGCTGATCCGGGCCAAGGCGCGCGGGCTCACGCGGTCGATGGTCGGCGTGGAGATCGGCGGCGCGCGCCTGGGCACGTTCAACGACGGCTCGATGATCGAACCGTTCACCGTGCGCAACGAGGCGGGCGAGTTCGTCGGCACGGTCACCAGCGCCTGCTGGTCGCCGCGGCTCGAGCGCAACATCGGCCTCGCGATGGTCGCGACGCCGTCCACGCCGATCGGGACGACGCTGCAGGTCATCACCACGGACGACGTGCGCGACGGCGTCGTGGTCGAGAAGCCGTTCGTCGACCCGAGCAAGCAGACCCCCAAGGGTTAGCGGGGCCGGTCATGGACCCTGTGTCCGCTCTCGGGGCGCTGCTCGCCGACCCCCGCTACGAGGTGGCGCCGACGGCGGGGGTGCTCGACGCGCCCGACGAGTTCCTGCGCGACCTCCCGGCGGGGGCGACGGTCACCGTCACCGCGGCCCCCAGCCGGGGCCTCGGGGTCACGGTGGCCGTGGCCGAGGAGCTCGCCGCGCGCGGCTTCGCGGCCGTGCCCCACCTCGCGGCGCGCAGCGTGCGCGACCGCGGCGAGCTGGCCGAGCACCTCGACCGGCTCGCCGCGGCCGGGGTCCGCGAGGTGTTCGTCGTGGGTGGCGACGCGCGCGAGCCCGCCGGGGACCTGCCCGACGGGCTCGCGCTGCTGCGCGCGATGGAGGACCTCGACCGCCGCCCGCCGCGCGCCGGCGTCCCGAGCTACCCCGACGGCCACCACCGCATCGCCGACGACGTGCTGTGGGCCGACCTGCGCGTCAAGCAGTTCCACGCCGACTACACCGTCACGCAGCTGTGCTTCGACGCCGACCTCGTCGGCCGGTTCGCCGGCGAGGCGCGGCGGCGGGGGATCGACCTGCCGGTGATCGCCGGCGTCCCCGGGGTCGTCGACGCGGCGCGGCTGCTGCGCCTGTCCGTGCGGATCGGGGTCGCCGACGCCGTGCGCTTCGCGCGCTCGCACCGCAGCACCGCCGGCGGGCTCCTGCGCGGAGGCCGCCACACCCCCGACGAACTAGTCCAGGGGCTCGCGGCGACGGGGTGTGACCTCGCCGGGCTGCACCTCTTCACGTTCAACCAGATCGAGCCGACCGTGCGCTGGCTGTCCGAGGCCCGGCGCACGGCGGCGTGAGGATTCCGAGGAGAGAGCCGTGACCCCGTTCCCGGACCGGGCCCAGGTCGTCGTCATCGGAGCCGGCATCGTCGGCAACTCCGTCGTGCACCACCTCGCGCGGCTGGGGTGGCGCGACATCCTGCTCCTCGACAAGGGGCCGCTGCCCGACCCGGGCGGGTCGACCGGGCACGCGTCGAACTTCGTCTTCCCGGTCGACCACTCCCGCGAGATCACGCTGCTGACCGGCGACTCGATGCGCCAGTACACCGAGCTCGGCACGCTGACGACGTGCGGCGGCATCGAGCTCGCGCGCACCCCCGAGCGGGTCCAGGAGCTCGACCGGCGGATGTCCTCGGCGCGCGCGTGGGGGATCGACGCGGAGCTGATCACCCCGGCCGAGGTCGCCGAGAAGGTCCCGTTCCTCGACCCCGCGCCGGTGCTGCGCGGGTTCTGGACGCCGTCGGTGGCCGTGGTCGACCCGCTGCGCGCGGGCGAGCTGATGCGGGAGCGGGCGAGCGCGGCGGGCGCGCTCACCGTCTCCGCGCTCACCGAGGTGCTCGCCGTCGACGTCGAGGACGGGCGGGTGCGCCGCGTGCGCACCGACCGCGGCGACGTCGAGACCGAGTACGTCGTGGTCGCCTGCGGCGTGTGGAGCCCGCGGATCGCGCAGCTCGCCGGCGCGACCATCCCGCTGACGCCCGCCGTGCACCAGATGATCGACGTGGGCCCGATCGCGGAGCTCGCGGCGACGGGGCGGGAGATCGCGTTCCCGATCATCCGCGACATGGATCCGTTCATGTACGAGCGGCAGAGCGGCGCCGACCTCGAGATCGGCTCCTACGCCCACCGGCCGATCCTGTGCGACCCCGACGAGATCCCGTCGATCGCGGCCGCGGCGCTCTCGCCGACGCAGCTGCCGTTCACCGCCGACGACTTCGACCCGCAGATGGAGGCGGCGCTCGAGCTGTTCGCGGGCATCCTCGACCGTCCCGACGCCGGTATCCGGCACGCCATCAACGGGCTGCTCTCGCTCACCCCGGACGGGCACCCGCTGCTGGGCGAGACCCCGGAGGTCGCCGGGCTCTGGTCCGCGGCCGCCGTGTGGATCAAGGAGGGCCCCGGGGTGGGCCGGCTGATCGCCGAGTGGATGACCGCGGGCGTCCCCGAGATCGACCCGCACGCCGCGGACGTCGCCCGCTTCGCGCCCCACGAGCGCACCCGCACCCACGTGCGTGCCCGCGCCGCCGAGGGCTACAACAAGACCTACGGGATCATCCACCCGCGCGAGCAGTGGGGATCCGACCGCGGCGCCCGCCGCTCGCCGTTCTTCGGTCGCGAGGAGGCCCTGGGCGCCGAGTTCTTCGAGGTCGCGGGCTGGGAGCGTCCCCAGTGGTACCGGTCCAACGAGCCGCTCGTGGCCGAGCTCGGCGTCGAGGACCGCCCGCACGAGTGGGACGCGCGCTGGTGGTCGCCGATCATCAACGCGGAGCACCTGGCGATGCGCCGCGGCGTCGCGATGATCGACCTGAGCGCGTTCGCCCAGTTCGACGTCCGCGGCCCGGGAGCGCTCGCCCATCTCGAGCACCTGTGCGTGGCCAGGATGGACCGCCCCGTGGGGCGCGTGATCTACACGCCGGTGCTCGGCCCGGACGGCGGCTTCCGCAGCGACCTGACCGTCGTGCGGCTCGGGGAGTCGCACTTCCGGGTCGTCACGGGCGGCTCCGACGGGGCGCGGGACCTGCACTGGTTCACGCGCCACCTGCCCGGCGACGGTTCCGTCGCCCTCGCCGACCTCACCTCGGCGGTGTGCACCCTCGGGCTCTGGGGGCCGCGGGCGCGCGACGTGCTGGCGGCCGTCACCGAGGACGACGTCTCCGACGCCGCGTTCCCGTTCGGGACCGCCCGGACGATCGTGATCGGGTCGATCCCGGTGCTCGCGCTACGCCTGTCCTACGTCGGCGAGCTCGGGTGGGAGCTGCACGCGCCCACCGAGTGCGGGCTGCGCCTGTGGGACGCCGTCGCCGAGGCCGGGGCGCCGCACGGGATCGTGCCCGCCGGCATCGGCGTGTACGGCACCACCGCGCGCATCGAGAAGGGCTACCGGCTCATGGGCCACGAGCTCGACGGCGAGCACGGGCCGGTCGAGGCGGGGCTCGCGCTGCCGGGGCTCAAGGCGGCCGACTTCGTCGGGAAGGCCGCCTACACCAAGGCGCGCGAGGGCGAGCCCGAGGCGACGCTGTGCACGCTGACGCTGGACGCGAGCGGGCACCGCCGGTACCCGCAGGGCGGCGAGCCGATCCTCACCGCCGACGGGCAGCGGATCACCGACCGGCGCGGGCGCCCGTCGTACGTCACCAGCGCGGGCGCCGCCCCGTCGCTCGGGACGCACCTGCTCATGGCCTACCTGCCGCCGTGGCACGCGGTGGGGGGCACCGGGCTGCTCGTCGAGTACCTGGGGGAGCGGTACCCGGTGACGGTCGCGCGGGCCGGCCGGACGCCGCTGTTCGACCCCGACGACGCGCGGATGCGGTGACGCGGCCATGGACGTCCTGGTCTGCCTCAAGCGCGTCCCGGCGGTCGGCTCCGAGATCCTGCTGACCCCCGACGCCACCGCGGTCGACACCCGCCACCTGGGCTTCACGATCGGCCCGCACGAGGAGTGCGCGGTCGAGGAGGCGGTGCGGATCGCCGAGCGCACCGGCGGGTCCGCGGGCGTGCTCACGGTCGGCCCGCCCGAGGCCGACGAGCAGCTGCGCTACGCGATGTCGATGGGCGCCGACCACGCGGTCCGGGTCGAGGCGCCGGTCGCCGACCCCGACCCGGAGGTCAGCGCCGCGGCGATCGTCGGCGCGCTGCCCGACCTGCGGCCCTACGACCTCGTGCTGTTCGGCGAGGCCTCGGCCGACGCCGGGCACGCGCAGGTGGGGTTCCGGGTGGCGGCGGCGCTCGGGCGCCCGGTGGTCGGCGGCGTGAAGGGGATCGATCCCGGAACCGGCACCGTGGGCCTGCGCCGGGACGCCGGTGACGGGGTCGAGGTGTTCGCGGCGCCGCTGCCCGCGGTCGCCGCGGTGCTGGAGGGGCTCAACCTGCCCCGCTACCCGACGATCAAGGGCCGGCTGCGGGCGAAGAAGGCGCCGATCCGGGTGCTCGCCGGCCCCTCGGTGACCGGCGGCCTGCGGACCCTGCGGCTGCGTCACCGCCCGGAGGCCCGCGCGGAGACCGTCGTGTTGGGACGCGGCGCCGCGGCGGCGGGCGCCGTCGTCGACGTCCTGGCCGGGCTGGGGATGGTGCGCTGATGGTGCTCGCGATGATCGAACGGGACGGCGAGGGCGTCCTCACCGCGGCGTCCGCGGAGGTGCTCGCGGCGGCGCGGGACCTGGCCGACGCCGTCGGCACCGGCGTCGCGGCCGTCGCGGTGGGGGAGCCGGGCGACCTGCCCGACGACCTCGTCAAGCGGGGCGTGTCGACGCTGACCCTGCTGCGCCACGAGCTGCTGGACGACGCCGGGCCCGCGGGCGTCGGTGAGGCGCTGGCCCAGCTCGTGGCCGTCGAGGCGCCGGTCGCCGTGCTCGCCGCGGCCGGCGACGCGAGCACCGAGGCGATGGCGTGGGCGGCGGCCCGGGTCGGCGTGCCGCTGGCGACGGCGTGCACGGAGATCCGGCCGGGCGGGGGCGACGCAGCCCCGTGGGAGGTCACCCGCGAGCGGTCCGGCGGCATCCTCCTCGAGGACGCCGAGCTCGACGCCCCGATCCGCTTCGCCACGCTGGGCACCGGCACCCGCACGCCCACCGAGACCGCGGCGGCCGCCGAGGTGACGGTCCGCGTGTTCGTCCCGGAACTGGACGCCACCGTGCCGCGCGCCCGGCTCGTGGAGCGCCGGGCCCGGGCGAGCGGGATGACGCTCGCCACGGCGCCGGTCGTCGTCTCGGGTGGGCGCGGGGTCGGCAGCGCGGAGGGCTACGCGGTGCTCGAGGAGCTCGCCGGCCTCGTCGGCGGCGCCGTGGGCTGCTCGCGGGTCGCCACGAACAACGGGTGGCGCCCGCACGCCGACCAGGTCGGGCTCACCGGCACGCGCGTCAGCCCCGACCTCTACATCGCCTGCGGCATCAGCGGCGCGACGCAGCACTGGGTGGGGTGCATGAACGCGCGCTCGATCCTCGCGGTCAACACCGACCCCGAGGCGCCGATGGTGTCCCGGGCGACGTGGGCGGTGATCGGCGACGTGCACGAGGTGCTGCCCGCCGTGGTCGAGGAGATCCGGCGGCGGTCCGGACCCTGACGGTCCGGGGAGCCGGCTCCGGGGCTGGCCGCCGGACCAGCGGCGCGGTCGCGTTACCGTGGATGTCGTGTCCGCGTACCCCCCTCCCCGTCCGCCGTCCGGGTATCCCGGCCGCGGTGGCCCCGGCGGCCCCTACAACCCCGGTGGTCCCGGCGGCCCCGGCGGTCCCGGCCGCCCCGGTGGTTTCGGTGGGTACGGCAGCCAGGGCAGCCAGGGCGGCGCTCAGGGCTCGCCGCCGCGCCGGAGCTCCGGCGGGGGCGGTCGCAGCACCGGACGCGGCGGCCGCGCCGTGCGCATCGACCCCGTGCTCGTCGAGATCGCGGCCGGGCTCGTTTGGCTGGCCGTGGGCACGCTCGGTCTCGGGGCCGACGGGGTGGGCACGCTGATCCTCGCGGTCGGCATCGCGATCGCCATCGGCGTCGGGGTCGAGAACCGTCGCCGCGGACCGCGCCCGTTCGACACCTCCCGGTCCACGGAGGTGCTGCGCCTCGGCGGCGGCGTGATCGCCGCGGTGATCATCGCGTCGATCGTGCTCGGGCTGCTCAGCGGCTCGGCGTTCCTGCCGGGCCTCGCCCTGCTGCTCTCCGGCGGGGCCTTCTGGCTGCTCAGTCGCAGCACCGGGCAGCGTCCGACGGCCTGGCTCGGGATCGCGCTCGGCGCCGCCGGCCTGCTGTCCATGCTGATCACGCTGGGCACCGCGGGCGGCTTCGTCTCCCAGGGTCTGCTCGGCCTGCTCGCGGGCGTCCTGCTCCTGCTGTCCGCCGCCGACCGCGTCGGCCTCGTGGAGATGCTGCGCTCGCGATGACAGAATCAGTGACCGGAGCAGGGATCGACCCCGTCCCGAATGCCGAGGACGCCGCCGGACCGGTCCTCTCGCTCTCCCCGCGCGGCACCCGGCGCAGCCGCCCCGCGCGCCACCTCGCCGACCTCGACCCGGCCGGGCGCCGCGAGGCGGTCGCCGAGCTCGGGCTCCCCGCCTTCCGCGCGGACCAGCTCTCGCGGCACTACTTCACCCGGCTCGAGTCCGACCCGGGCACGATGACCGACCTGCCCGCCGCCGCGCGCGAGACGCTCGGCCCGGCGCTGCTGCCCGAGCTGCTCTCGCCCACCTCGGTGGTCGACTGCGACGGCGGCGCCACCCGCAAGACGCTCTGGCGCGCGAACGACGGCGCGCTCGTCGAGAGCGTGCTCATGGGCTACCCGGACCGCGCCACCGTCTGCATCTCCAGCCAGGCCGGGTGCGGCATGGCGTGCCCGTTCTGCGCCACCGGCCAGAACGGCCTCGAGCGCAACCTGTCGACGGCCGAGATCGTCGAGCAGGTGCGCGCCGCGGCCGCGGCGGTGAAGGCCGGCGAGCTGGGCAGCGAGCTGCGGCGCCTGTCCAACGTCGTGTTCATGGGCATGGGCGAGCCCCTGGCCAACTACAAGCGCGTCGTGGACGCCGTGCACCGGCTCTGCGACGCCCCGCCGGCGGGACTCGGGCTCTCGCAGCGCTCGGTCACCGTGTCGACGGTCGGGCTCGTGCCCGCGATCCACCGGCTCGCCGACGAGGGCCTGCAGGTGACGCTCGCCGTCTCGCTGCACACGCCCGACGACGAGCTGCGCGACACCCTGGTGCCGGTGAACACCCGCTGGCCCGTCGCCGAGGTGTTCGGGGCCGCGCGGCGGTACGCCGAGGTCACCGGCCGGCGGATCTCGATCGAGTACGCGCTGATCCGGGACGTCAACGACCAGCCGTGGCGCGCCGACCTGCTGGCCAAGCTGGCGTCGAAGCACCTCGGGCGCCTCGTGCACGTCAACCTCATCCCGCTCAACCCGACGCCGGGCAGCCAGTGGGACGCGAGCCCCGCCCCGGTGCAGGCGGAGTTCGTGCGGCGGGTCCGCGACGGCGGCGTGGCGTGCACCGTCCGCGACACCCGCGGCCGCGAGATCGCCGCGGCGTGCGGTCAGCTCGCGGCCACCGCCCGTCCGTGAGGCGGACGTGACCCACGAGGTCCGGCGGATCGTCCCGCACGCCACCGACGGCGTGGCCGACGCGGACACCGTCACCTGGACCCGCGCGATGCTGGCGGCGTTCCTGCGCCCCCGGGTGGAGCCGGGCGACCTGGCGCGGGCGGCCGCCGACCTCGTCGGCTCGCGGCTGCGCGGGGTCTACGAGACCGCCGACCCCGCGCCGGTGGCGACCCTGCGGTCGTGGGACTCGCGGATGTCCGTGCCCGGCGGCGAGGTCACCGTGGACGCCGTCACCGCGATCGGCGTCCGCGCCACCCACCGGCGGCGCGGGCTGCTGCGCGCGGTGCTCGTCGACGACCTCGCCGAGGCCGCCCGGACCGGCACCCCGATCGCCGCGCTCACGTCCACCCAGGGCGCGCTCTACGAGCGCTTCGGCTTCGGGCTGGCGAGCTGGAACCGGGCGCTGCGCCTCGACACGCGCGCGGCGGCGTTCCGCGTGCCGGAGGCCACGGGGCGGCTGCGCACCCTCGAGCCGGCGACGCTGGCCTCGGCGGCCGCCCCGGTGCAGGACCGCGCGCGGCGCCGGCACCCGGGCTCGATGGACCGCGGCGAGGCCTCGTGGGCCGCGCTGATGACCGGGGTGAACCTCTTCGGCGGGCTGCGCCCCGACCCCGTCCGGCACGCGGTGCTGTGGTCGGACGCGACGGGCCGCCCGGGCGGCTACGTCGTCTACCGGGTGGCCCAGGACTGGGCGGGCGGGAGCGGCGAGATCGCCGTGCTCGACCTGCAGGCCACCACGCCCGAGTCGTACCGCGAGCTGTGGCGCCACCTGGCGTCCCTCGACCTCGTCGGCGCTGTGACCTGGGGCGACGCGTCGACCGACGAGCCGCTGCCCTGGCTGCTGACCGATCCCCGGGCCGCCGCTCCGGGCGCGAGCCGCGAGATGCTCTGGTTGCGGATCCTCGACGTGCCGGGCGCGCTCGGGGCGCGCCGCTACCCCGTCACCGAGCAGATCGTGCTCGCGGTCGACGACCCGGCCGGGTACGCCGCCGGCACCTGGCTGCTCGACACCACCGACCCCGTCGAGCCGCGGATCGTCACCACGACCGCCGAGCCGGACGTCGCCCTGGACGCGCCGGCCCTGGGCTCGCTCTACCTCGGCGGCGTGGACCCCCGGGTGCTCGCCCGCGCCGGGCGTCTCGAGGAGCGCACGCCGGGCGCCGCCGGGCGGCTCGCGCGGCTGGTCGCCGCGCCGACCGTGCCCTGGAACGGCATCCGCTTCTAGCGGCTCACACCTCGGGCGGCTCGTCGGGCACGCCGTCGTCGCGGTCGGCCCGGTCGAGCAGGGCGCGCAGATCGAAGACCTCGTCGTCGATGGTCGCGTGCAGCTCGCCGACCTCGGCGTAGCGCGCGGGCATCGTCGCGATGGTGAAGTCGCCGGGCTCGGCGTCGTCGATCTCGTCCCAGCGCAGGGGCGCCGACACCCGCGCCTCCGGGGTGCCGCGCACCGAGTAGGCCGAGGCGATCGTGTGGTCGCGGGTGTTCTGGTTCCAGTCGAGGAAGACCGTGCCGGGCTCGCGGTCCTTGCGCCACCAGGCGGTGGTGACGAGGTCGGGGGCGCGCCGCTCGACCTCGCGGGCGAACGCCAGCGCGGCGCGGCGCACCTCGGTGAAGGAGTGCTCGGGGCGGATGCGGACGTAGACGTGCAGGCCCTTGCCGCCCGAGGTCTTGGGGAAGCCGACGGCGCCGAGCTCGTCGAGCACCTCGTGCGCCACCGCCGCCACGCGCCGGATCGTCGGGAACTCGACGCCGGGCATCGGGTCGAAGTCGATGCGCCACTCGTCTGGCGTCTCGACGTCGGTGGCGCGGGTGTTCCAGGGGTGGAACTCCACGGTCGACATCTGGACCGCCCAGATGACGTCGGCGGGGCTCGCGACACACAGCTCGTCGGCGGTGCGGTTGTAGCGCGGGAAGTGCACGCGCACGGTCGGCACCCAGTCGGGCGCGCCCTTGGGCAGCCGCTTCTGGTGGACCTTCTCGCCGTCGGTCCCGGTCGGGAACCGGTGCATCATGCAGGGCCGGTCGCGCAGGGCGCGCACGATGCCGTCGGCGACCGCGAGGTAGTAGTGCGCGAGATCGAGTTTGGTTTCTCCCCGGGCCGAGAAGTACACCCTTCCCGGGTTGGTGAGGCGCACGGTCCGGCCGTCGACCTCGATCTCCGCGGCCTCGGTCACGGCGGCACAGTACTCCCGGCGGGACCTGCCGGCCGGATCCTCGACACTGACGGAGTCCCATGAGCAAGCGCATCGTCGTCGTCGGTGGCGACGCCACCGGCATGTCCGCCGCGTCGACCGCCCTGCGGCACGCGGACTCCGGCGAGCTCGAGGTGGTCGTCCTCGAGCGCGGGCACCACACGTCCTACTCCGCGTGCGGCATCCCGTACTGGATCTCCGGGCACGTCGGCGACCGCGACGAGCTGATCGCGCGCTCGCCGGAGGAGCACCGCGAGGCCGGCATCGACGTGCGGATGCGCACCGAGGCGACGGCGATCGACCTGGAGAAGCGCTCGGTGAGCGTGCGCGGCGTGGACGACGGCGACACCTACGAGCTGGGGTTCGACGAGCTCGTCATCGCCACCGGGGCGGTGCCGACCGTGCCGCCGCTGCCGGGCGCCGACGCCGAGGGCATCTTCGGCGTGCAGTCGCTGGAGCAGGGCGAGGAGATCGTCAAGGATCTCGGCCACGGTGACCGCCGGCGCGCCGTCGTCGTCGGTGCCGGCTACATCGGCGTCGAGATGGCCGAGGCGATGGTGGCGCGCGGGCTCGAGACGACGATCGTCGACCAGGCGCCCGAGCCGTTCACGCAGGTCGACCCGGACATGGGCGCGCTGATCCGCGAGGCCATGGAGGGCATGGGCATCACGGTGCTCACGGGCGCCGGGGTCGACGGCTTCGACGTGGGCGAGGACGGGCGGGTCACGGCGGTCCGCGCGGGCGACACCGTGCTGCCCGCCGACATCGTCGTCATCGGGCTCGGGGTGAAGCCGAACGTGGAGCTCGCGGCCGACGCCGGGCTGACGATCGGCGCGTCCGGCGGGATCGTCACCGACGTGCGGATGCAGGCCGCGCCCAGGGTGTGGGCCGGCGGCGACTGCGTCGAGGTGCACCACCGGCTCTCGGGCAGGGGCGTGCACATCGCGCTGGGCACGCACGCCAACAAGCACGGGCGGATCATCGGCACCAACATCGCCGGCGGCTACGGCGCGTTCCCCGGCGTGATCGGCACGGCGATCAGCAAGGTCTGCTCGCTGGAGATCGCGCGCACGGGGCTGGGGGAGGCCGAGGCGTCCGCGGCGGGCTTCGGCTACGTCACCGCCACGGTGGAGTCGACGACCACCGCGGGCTACTGGCCCGAGGCGGAGCTGATGACGGTCAAGGTGCTCGCCGAGCAGCGCACCGGACGGCTGCTGGGCGCGCAGATCGTGGGCCGCGCCGGCTCGGCCAAGCGGATCGACGTCTTCGCCACGGCGATCTGGAACGGCATGACCGTCGAGGAGATGACGTTCATGGACCTGTCCTACGCCCCGCCGTTCTCCCCGGTCTGGGACGCCGTCCTCGTCGCCGCCCGCAAGGCCGCCAAGGAGGTCCAGGCCGCCGTCCCGGCGTCCCCCGTCTGACCTACCGGACCACAGGACGCGCCGGAGATCGGTAGGTAGCGCGACGAAGGAGCGCTGACTGCCGCATCTCCTTGGCGCGAGCAGCTAGCCCACGTGCACGGCGGGGCGGCGGGTGCGGTCGGGTTCGGCCTCGCGGAGCACCTCGCGGGTCACCGGGGCGACCTCGCCGACGCCGAAGAGCAGGTAGCGGGCGAGGTTGGTGGCCGGGCTGCCCTCGTCCCACTCGAAGTAGACGTGGGGCACGGTGCCCGTGACGTCGCGCAGGTGCAGCAGCAGCGCGGCGATCGCGTTCGGCACGGTGGAGCTGCGGGCGCGCAGGATGCGGTAGCCGTGGCGCTCCTCGCCCAGGACGTGCAGCTCGGACTCGAAGTTCGAGGGGTCGTCGACGGTGATCTCCACGAACACCACCGCGTCGCCGGACGGGATGTGGTGGTCGTAGCGCTCCTCGAGCTCCTTCTCCTGGTACTCGCGCTTGTCGCGGCGGTCGGGCTCGTTGGCGACCAGCCGGATCCGGGACTGCGTGTCCTTCCGGTGGGCCTCGCGGACGATGCGCCGCGCGGTCTTGTCGAGGTGCACGGCGGTGATCCGCAGCTCGGTGCTGCGCAGGACCCGTGAGAGGAACGAGACGACGAAGATCGCCGCCACGAACATCAGGCCGATCTTGAGGCCCTCCGGGCGCTCGATCATGTTGGCGACCGTCGTGTAGACGAACACGACGGCGATGAGCCCGAAGCCGATCGTCGCGCCCTTCTGCCCCTTGTGCCGCGCCGAGAGGGTCACCGAGATCGACGCCGACGTGATGAGCACGAGCACGCCGGTCGCGTACGCGCCGCTCTGGGCGTCGACGCTCGCGTCGAAGATGATCGTGATGAGGATGCCGAGCGCGGTGAACACCAGCACCATCGGCCGGACGGCCCGCGCCCAGTTCGGGGCCATCCCGTAGCGGGGCAGGTAGCGCGGGACGAGGTTGAGCAGGCCCGCCATCGCCGACGCCCCGGCGAACCACAGGATGACGATCGTCGACAGGTCGTAGACGGTGCCCAGCACCGCCCCGAACTGCTCGTGCGCGAGGTAGGCCAGCGCCCGGCCGTTGGCCTGCCCGTCCGGGCCGAACTGCTCGAGCGGGATGAGCAGCGTCGTCACGAAGCTCGACGTGACGAGGAACCCGCTCATGATCAGCGCGGCGGTCGTCAGCAGCTTGCGCGCCCCGGCGATGCGGCCGACCGGGTTCTTCTCCGTGTCGCCCGGTGCGCCGCGCACCAGGGGCATGACCGCGACGCCGGTCTCGAAGCCCGAGAGCCCCAGCGCCAGCTTGGGGAACACGACCAGCGCGATCGCCACGACGACCAGGGGGTTGCCGTGCTGGGTGAGCAGCGCGTCGCCCCAGTCGACGATGCGGACCGGCTCGGTGAACACGCGGTAGAGCGCCCCCGCGACCACCACGAGGTTGAGCAGCAGGAACGTCGCGACGACGACCACCGCGATGCCGATGGCCTCGGCGAACCCCATGAGGAACACGACGCCGAGCAGGATCACCAGCGCGCAGGTGATCGGCACCTCCCACCCGTGCAGCGCGCCGCCGACCAGCGGGTTCTCGACGACGTGCGCGGTCGCGTCGGCGGTGGAGAGCGTGATCGTGATGAGGAAGTCGGTGACCGCGAAGCCGAGGAGCACGAGCACCAGCAGCTTCGACCACCAGTACGACAGGAGCTTCTCGAGCATCGCGACGGAGCCCTCGCCGTGCGGGCTCTCGCGCGCGACCCGCCGGTAGATCGGCAGCGCGCCGGCGAGGGTCAGCACCACGAGGACGAGCGTGGCGATCGGCGAGATCAGCCCGGCGGCGACGACCGCCACGGCGGGTTGGTAGCCCAGCGTCGAGAAGTAGTCGACGCCGGTGAGGCACATGACGCGCCACCACGGCTTGCCCTGGTGCTCCGGCGCGGGCCGGGCGTGGGGGCCGGAGTACTGCGAGCCGCGGTCGACGAGGCCCTCGAGGAGCCAGCGCCGCAGGGCCGACGACCGTCCCCGCTGCTCGGTCGAGCCGGTGGGCGGGGCCGGCGGAGCGCTCACCGCCGCCAGGACGTCCGCGAACGGATGATCGCACCCAGCGACAGCGCGAAGAACCCGATGGCCAGCGCCACCAGCCAGATCTCCTCCTGGCGGCCCTCGTGGTTGCCCCAGAGCATGATCAGCATGATCGCGGCGACGAGGAAGCCGGACAGGCGCGCGACCTTCGGGTAGTGGCCGTGCCACCCCCACGCCACCGAGGGCTCGTCGTCCGACGAGACGCCGTTGACCACCACGGGGGCAGGGTGGTGGGCGTCGCGGTGGGCGACGTCCCCACCCGTGCCGTGCTCCTGCCGAGCGGGGCTGTTGGTGGCCACGAGGACTCCTGGTTCGTGCTGAGGGCTGAGAGCTGAGCGGGCGCGCCCAACCTACCGCGCGCCCACCTACCGCGCGTCGTAGACGCCGGTGATGATGAGCTGCGATGAGCACAACCCCGCCAGCACCCCGCCGGCTCGTCCTGCTCGGGTCGACCGGCTCGATCGGTACGCAGGCCCTCGACATCGTCCGCGCGCACCCCGACCGCTTCGTCGTGACGGGCCTCGCGGCCGGGGGCGGGCGCCCGGACCTGCTCGCCGCGCAGGCCGCCGAGTTCGGGGTGACGGCGCTGGCGGTCGCCGACCCGGCGGCCGCGCCGGACCTCGAGGAGCGGACCGGCGCCGAGGTCCTCGCGGGCCCGGACGCCGCGGCCCAGCTCGCCGGGTCGGGCGCGGACGTGGTGCTCAACGCCATGGACGGCTCGCGGGGCCTCGCGCCGACCCTGGCCGCGCTCGCCGCGGGCTCCACGCTCGCGCTGGCCAACAAGGAGTCGCTGGTCGCCGGCGGGCCGCTGGTGACCCGCGCCGGCGGGCCCGGCCAGATCGTCCCGGTCGACTCGGAGCACTCGGCGCTCGCGCAGAGCCTGCGCGGCGGGCGGCCCGAGGAGGTCGCCCGCCTCGTGCTCACCGCGTCCGGCGGCCCGTTCCGGGGACGCCCCCGCGCCGAGCTCGCCGGCGTCACCGTCGAGCAGGCGTTGACCCACCCGACCTGGGCGATGGGTCCCGTGGTGACGCTGAACTCGTCGACGCTGGTCAACAAGGGTCTCGAGCTGATCGAGGCGCACCTGCTCTTCGGCGTCCCCTACGAGCGCATCGACGTCGTCGTGCACCCCCAGTCGATGATCCACTCGATGGTGACCTTCGTCGACGGCGCAACGATCGCCCAGGTCAGCCCGCCGGACATGCACATGCCGATCGCCCTGGCGCTGGCCTGGCCCGAGCGCCTGGCCGGGGCGAGCCGGCCCGAGACGTTCGCCGACCCGACGAGCTGGACCTTCGAGCCCGTCGACACCGAGGCCTTCCCGGCGCTGGAGCTGGCGCGCGCGGCGGGGTCGGCGGGGGGCTGCCTGCCGGCGGTCTACAACGCCGCCAACGAGGAGGCCGTCGCCGCCTTCCTCGCGGGGCGCTGTGCGTGGACCGGGATCGACGAGACCCTCGCCGCCGTCCTGGACGACGCGGGGGAGTGGTCGCGCGACCCGCGCGACGTCGACGACGTCCACGCCGCCGAGCGGTGGGCGCGCCGCCGGGCGGGGGAGCTGCTGGCCGCGCCGGTGGGCTGACCTGCAGCGACCCCGGCCCGTCCTGTCGGCCCCACCCCACGCAGGGCACACCGGTCGCGGGGCTACCGTGTGACGCCGTGATGCTCGTCCTGGGGATCGTGCTCTTCGCGCTGGGGCTCCTGCTCTCCATCGCCTGGCACGAGCTCGGCCACTACACCGCGGCGCGGAAGTTCGGCATCCGCGTGCCCGAGTTCATGGTCGGCTTCGGCCCGACCGTGCTGTCGGTCAAGAAGGACGAGACGCGCTTCGGCATCAAGGCGATCCCGCTCGGCGGCTACATCCGCATGATCGGGATGGTGCCGCCCGCGCCGGGCGAGCTCGTCGGGCGCAGCCGCCGCTCGGGCCCGTTCCAGGGCATGGTCGACGACGTCCGCGCCGACTCGGTGCGCGACTTCGAGCCCGGCGACGAGGACCGCCAGTTCTGGACCCGCAAGCCGTGGAAGCGGATCATCGTCATGCTGGCGGGTCCGTTCATGAACCTGATCCTGGCGATCGCCCTCTTCGCGATCACGCTGATGGCGATCGGTGTCCCCACGGCCCAGCCCGTGGTCAAGGCGGTCAGCGCCTGCGTCCTGCCGGCCTCGCAGTCCCAGACGGTGCAGTGCCCGCCCGGCGCGCCGCCGACCCCCGCCGCGGCGGCGGGGTTCCAGCCCGGCGACCGGATCGTCGAGTTCGACGGGCAGCCGTTCACCGAGTGGGCCCCGCTCGTCGTCGCCATCCGTGAGGCCCGGGGCACCGTGCCGGTGGTCGTCGAGCGCCCGACGCCCGAGGGGACGCAGCAGCTCACGCTCTTCCCGACCCTCATCGACAACCAGGTCGCCGACCTCAGCCCGCCCCCGGAGGGCGCGCCGCCCGACGAGAAGCGCTACGTCACCGCCTCGTTCCTGGGCATCGAGCCGACCAGCCCGCTCGTGCGCCAGGACGCCGGCGCCGTCGTCACCGCAGGCGGCGCGCTGCTCGGGCGCACCGTCGAGGCCGTCGCCGCGCTGCCCCAGAAGGTGCCCAGCCTGTTCGGCGCGGTGTTCCTCGGCGAGGAGCGCGACGTCAACGGGCCGGTCAGCGTGGTGGGCGTGTCGGTGCTCGGGGGGCAGGTGCTCGAGCGGGACCAGGCGATCCTCGAAGAGGTCGCGATGTTCCTCAACCTGCTCGCCGCCGTGAACCTCTCGTTGTTCCTGCTCAACCTGCTGCCGATCCTCCCGCTCGACGGCGGGCACGTGCTGCCGGCCCTGTGGGAGGCGATCAAGAAGCGGATCGCGCGCCTGCGGGGGCGGCCCGACCCCGGGCCGGTCGACCTCGCGCGGCTCATGCCCATCGGCGTGGGGTTCGCGGTCCTGATCATGGCCTACGGCGCGCTCGTGATCGCCGCGGACATCGTCAACCCGATCGAGCTGCCCCTCTGACCGGCGTGGTCGGCGCCACCGGCGAGGTCGGTGGATGTGGGGGAGACTGGGTGACGACTGGTCCACTTCGTCGAGGAGAGAGATGACCGTCGACCTCGGCCTGCCCGAAGCCCTGCCCGTGCTCGCCCCGCGCCGCAAGACCCGCCAGCTGGACGTCGGCGGGGTCGGTGTGGGCAGCGACCACCGGGTCTCGGTGCAGTCGATGACCACCACCCTGACCGCCGACGTCAACGCCACCCTGCAGCAGATCGCCGAGCTCACCGCGGCGGGCTGCGACATCGTGCGCGTGGCGTGCCCGTCGGCCGACGACGCCGAGGCGCTGCCGGCGATCGCGAAGAAGTCCGGCATCCCGGTGATCGCCGACATCCACTTCCAGCCGAAGTACGTGTTCGCCGCGATCGACGCCGGGTGCGCCGCGGTGCGCGTCAACCCCGGCAACATCAAGAAGTTCGACGACAAGGTCGGCGAGATCGCGAAGGCCGCGAAGGACGCCGGCACGCCGATCCGCATCGGGGTCAACGCCGGCTCGCTCGAGCCCGGCATCTTCGCCAAGTACGGCAAGGCGACGCCCGAGGCGCTGGTCGAGTCGGCGCTGTGGGAGGCCTCGCTCTTCGCCGAGCACGACTTCCACGACATCAAGATCTCGGTGAAGCACCACGACCCGGTGACGATGGTGCGCGCCTACGAGCTGCTCGCCGAGCAGTGCGACTACCCGCTGCACCTCGGCGTCACCGAGGCCGGGCCGACGTTCCAGGGCACGATCAAGTCGGCCACGGCGTTCGGCGCGCTGCTCGCGAAGGGCATCGGCGACACCATCCGCGTCTCGCTCTCGGCGCCGCCGATCGAGGAGGTCCGCGTGGGCCTCGCGATCCTCGAGTCGATGAACCTGCGGCCCCGCAAGCTCGAGATCGTCTCCTGCCCGTCCTGCGGCCGCGCGCAGGTGGACGTCTACAAGCTCGCCGACGAGGTCACCGCCGGCCTCGAGGGCATGGAGGTGCCGCTGCGCGTCGCCGTCATGGGTTGCGTCGTCAACGGCCCCGGCGAGGCCCGCGACGCCGACCTCGGCGTGGCGTCGGGCAACGGCAAGGGCCAGATCTTCGTCAAGGGCGAGGTCATCAAGACCGTGCCCGAGGCCCAGATCGTCGAGACCCTCATCGAGGAGGCCATGCGCCTCGCCGAGGAGGCCGGCGAGGGCGAGCTCTCGGGCGGCCAGGCCGGCGGCACCCCCCAGGTCACCGTCGGCTAGATGTCAGCGACGTGGCGTCGCTGACACTCAGCGTCCGTATTCTTCCGTCGATCATGGCGCGCTGATCACGCCTGGGCCGTCGGGCGCACGACGATCTCGCCGACGTCGACGTCCGCCGGCTGCTCGATCGCGTAGGCGATCGCCCGCGCCACGGCGTCGGGCGGCATCGCCATGGCCGCGTAGCGCGCGCGGACCTCGGGGTCGCCGGCGCCGTCGATGAAGTCGGTTCCGGTGACGCCCGGCGAGACCGCGGTGACGCGCAGCGCCGGGCCCGCCTCCTGGCGCAGGCCCTCGCACACCGTGCGGACCGCGTTCTTCGTGGCCGCGTAGACGACCTGCCCGGGCACGATCCGCAGGCCGGCGGTCGACACCACGGCCACGACGTGCCCGCTGCCCTGCGCCCGGAAGCCGGGCAGGACCGCCGCGACGCCGTGCAGCAGGCCGCGCAGGTTGACGTCGATCATCTCGTCCCACGCGTCGACGGACTGGTCGTCGAGCGGGGCGACGTGCCCGACGCCGGCGTTGGCGACGAGGACGTCGAGGCGCCCGAACCGCTCGCGGGCGAGCGCGACCAGCGCGGCGACGTCCTCGCGGCGCCGCACGTCGGTGGGCAGCACGGCCACCGCACCACCCGCGCCGCGGATCTCCGCCGCCACCCGCTCCAGCCGGTCGGCACGCCGGGCGCCGAGCACGACCCGGGCCCCACGCGCCGTGAGCAGCCGCGCGGCGACCTCCCCGATCCCGCTGCTCGCCCCCGTGATCGCGACGACCTTGCCCGCGACACCGTCGTCCATGGCGACACCTCCGAAGTGATAGCCCTCTTACACGCTAAGGTAAGAGACCTATCACATCGAGGGCGGAGGTGCGATGTCCCGGCGCTACCACCACGGCGACCTCGCGGCGACGCTCGTCGACGAGGGCGTCGCGCTGGTCGCCGAGGTCGGCGTGGCCGGCTTCTCGGTCGCGGAGCTGGCCCGGCGCGCGGGCGTGAGCACGGCGGCCCCGTACCGGCACTTCGGCGACCGCGACCGGCTGCTCGCCGCCGTCGCCACCCGGGTGGCCCGGGAGCTGGCCGCGTGCCTCGAGGACACCCCCGGGGAGGACCCCGCCGCACGCCTGGCCGCCGCCACCGGCACCTACGTCGCGTTCGTCACCCGCTGCGGGGTCGGCATCGAGATCGTCTACGCGCCCGCGCTGCGACGGCTCGGCGACGAGGACCTCGCGCACGCCGGCCGCGCCGCGATGGACGTGCTCATCGGGCTCGCCCGCGAGGTGCGGCCGTCGGCGGACGCGGCGCTCCTGCTGGTCGAGCAGCTCGTCGCCCTCGCGCACGGGTACGCCTCGCTCGGGGCCACCGGTCTCACCGCCGAGCGGATCACCGACGAGGACGCGCCGACGCGTGCGACGCGGGCCGCCCGCGCGCTGATCGGCGCAGCGCCGGAGGCGCCCCTCGTGGTCGGATGAGCCCGTGAGCACGTTCGACGATCTCGACGCCTTCGCCGCCACCCGCCGCTGCGCGGGCCTCGCGCTGTCCCCGGACGGGTCGCGGCTCGTCACGGCGGTCTCGGAGCTCTCGGCCGACGGGAAGAAGTACGCCTCGTCGCTGTGGGAGCTCGACCCGGGCGGCGAGCGCGCCCCGCGCCGGCTGACCCGGTCGTCCACCGGCGAGTCGTCGGCCGCGTTCACCCCCGACGGCGACCTGCTGTTCACCTCGCGCCGCGCCGACCCGGCCGCCGAGAAGCCGACCGAGGACCGCGCCGCGCTGTGGCTGCTGCCCGCGGCAGGGGGAGAGGCGCGCCCGGTGGCCGAGCGCCCGGGCGGGGTCAGCGGCGTGGCCGTCGCCCGCGACGCCGGCACGCTCGCGCTGGTCACCCCGAAGCCCGTCGAGGGTGACGCCGAGGAGCAGCGCGAGGCCCGCGAGGCCGCGGCGGTGTCGGCGCGCCTGCACACCCACTTCCCGGTGCGTTTCTGGGACCACGACCTCGGGCCCGGCCGCGCGCACCTGCAGCGCTGCGCGCCGCCCGACCCGGCCGACCCCGACGCCGGCTACGGCGAGCCCGAGCACGTGGCGCCGGGGGCGGACGAGCGCCTCGGCGGCAGCGCGATCAGCCCGGACGGGCGGACGCTCGCGGTGGTCGTCGAGGTCCCCGATCCCGCCGACCCCGCGTCGTGGCGGCGCCGCCTCGAGCTGCACGGCCCCGACGGGCGCACGGTCGTCGGCGACGAGCCGGGCGCCGACCACGAGGCCCCGGTGTTCACCCCCGACGGCCGTTGGCTGCTCTGGGTGCGCGAGCGCCACCCCCGTCCGGGCCGCGGCATGGCGCACACGCTGAAGGCGCGGTCTCTCGAGGACGGGACCGAGCGCGACGTGCTGCCCGAGGAGGCGTGGCAGGTCCGCGGCGTCACGGGGGCGCCCGCCGGCGACGTCGTGTACGTCGTCGTCGACGAGCGCGGGCACGGGCCGGTCCTGCGGGTGTCGATCACCGACGGGTCCGTCACGCGCCTGACCGCGAACGGCGCGTACACCGACGTCGTCGCCGCCGCGGACGGGTCGGCGCTCTACGCGCTGCGCTCCGCGGTCGACGCGCCGCCGACGCCCGTCCGGCTCGACCCGGACGCCGCGGACCAGGACCCTGCCGGATCAGGAGTCGGTGGCGCGCTGTGCGGGGTCACCGCGATCGATCCGCTGCCCGGCACGCTCACCGAGGTCCACGCGACCGCCGCCGACGGCACGCCGCTGCGCTCGTGGCTCGTGCTGCCCGGCGGGTCGTCGGCGGCCACCCCCGCGCCGCTCGTGCTGTGGATCCACGGCGGGCCGCTGTCGAGCTGGAACGCGTGGTCGTGGCGCTGGAACCCGTGGCTGATGGCCGCGCGGGGCTGGGCGGTGCTCCTGCCCGACCCGCGCCTGTCCACCGGGTACGGCCAGCAGTTCCTCGACCCGGCCACCGGCGCGTGGGGCGACCTGCCCTACACCGACCTCATGACGATCACGGATGTCGCCGTGGCCCGCGACGACGTCGACGCGGAGCACGTGGCGGCCATGGGCGGCTCGTTCGGCGGCTACATGGCCAACTGGATCGCCGGGCACACCGACCGCTTCGCCGCGATCGTCACGCACGCCAGCATCTGGCACCTCGACGGCTTCGTCGGCACCACCGACGCGTCCTTCCACTGGCGCCGCGAGTGGGGCGACCCGCTCGACGAGCGCGACCGCTACGACGCCCACTCGCCGCACCGGCACATCAAGTCGATCACCACGCCGACGCTGGTGATCCACGGCGACAAGGACTACCGCGTCCCGATCTCCGAGGGCCTGCGGCTCTGGTACGACCTGCAGCGCACGGGCGTCGACTCCCAGTTCCTCTACTTCCCCGACGAGAACCACTGGGTGCTCCAGCCGGGTGACGCGAAGCTCTGGTACCGGACGGTGTGGGCGTTCCTCGACCACCACGTCCTCGGCCGGCCCTGGGAGCGTCCCGCACTCGTGTAGAGACACGACGTGTTCCGGGGGACTCCACTGGGAGTTCCGTCCCCGGACGTGGCAGGCTGAACGGGTGCTCCGTACCGCCGGTGCGCGGCTGCTCGACGACCGGGACCGGTCGAAGGTGCGAAGCGCCCTCGACGCCGACCCCGTCGCCACGTGCATGGTGGCGTCGCGGGTCGAGACCGTCGGGGTCGAGCCCTGGCGTCTGGGCGGTGAGCTCTGGGGAGTCGGGGGCCGCCTCGACGGGCTCTGCTTCTCCGGGGCCAACCTCGTCCCCCTGCGCGGCGACCGCACCGAGGTGCGGCACTTCGCCGAGCGCGCCCGTCGCCAGCGCCGCAACTGCTCCTCGCTCGTCGGCCGCCGCGAGCTGGTGCTCCCGCTCTGGGAGGAGCTCAGCGACTACTGGGACTCCGCCCGCGAGGTCCGGCCCGACCAGCCGCTGATGGCCACCGCGGTGACGCCGTCGGTCGAGCCGGACCCCGCCGTGCGCCAGGCCCGTCCCGACGAGCTCGAGCGCTACCTGTCCGCCGCGATCGCGATGTTCCTCGAGGAGGTCGGCGTCGACCCGCGCCTCGGCGACGGCGGCGCCGGCTACCGCGCCCGCGTGGCCGAGCTGATCGGCGCCGGGCGGGCGTTCGTGCGCTTCGAGCACGGCGAGGTCGTGTTCAAGGCGGAGATCGGCGCGCTGTCGTCGCGCGTGGGCCAGATCCAGGGCGTGTGGGTGCACCCCGACTGGCGCGGGCGCGGTCTCGGCCAGACCGGCACCGCGGCCGTCGTCGCGCACCTCGTGCGGGCCCGCCGGGTCGCGAGCCTGTACGTCAACGCGTTCAACACCCCGGCCCGGCGCGCCTACGAGCGCATCGGGTTCGAGCAGGTCGGGTCGTTCGCGACGGTGCTGTTCTGACCGCGGTCACCCCGACCCGCCGGCGAGCGGGCTGGCTGGCCCTCGACGCCGTCGCCGTCGTGGCGTTCGCGGCCCTCGGACGGGCGGGCCACGCCGAGGACCTCACCGGCACGTTGCTCACCGCGGCGCCGTTCGTGGTGGGCGCGGCGGTCGGCACGCTCGCCGGGCGCACGTGGCGCGACCCGCCGGCCTGGCGCTCGGGGCTCGCGGTCTGGGCGGGCGCGGCGATCGTCGGGCTGGTCCTGCGTGCCGTGATCACCGGCCGGCTGCCGCTGTCGTTCGCGATCGTGGCGACGGTGTCCCTGGGGGTGCTGGTGCTCGGCTGGCGCGTCCTGGTGCGCGTGGCGGGTCGCGTCCGCGCCCGCCGCGCCTGACGGGTCACGCGCGCGGCGCCCCGGCCCTCGGGACGCCTACGCTGGGGGCATGCCGGTTCGCGCTCCGCTGCGGCCCGGGGAGCAGACGCCGCTGCGCCCGGTGCCACCGCACATCCCCCGCCCCGAGTACGTGGGCAAGCCCGCGCCCGCGCGCAGCACCGACCCCTGGGTGCAGAGTCCCGAGATCATCGAGGCCATGCGGGTGGCGTCGCGGATCGGCGCCCAGGCCCTGCAGGCGGGTGGCGAGGCCGTGAAGCCCGGCGCCACCACCGACGACGTCGACCGTGTGGTGCACGAGTTCCTGCTCGACCACGACGCGTACCCGTCGACGCTGGAGTACCGCGGCTTCCCGAAGTCGTGCTGCGTGTCGCTCAACGAGGTCATCTGCCACGGCATCCCCGACTCGACGGTCATCGAGGACGGGGACATCGTCAACATCGACGTCACCGCCTTCATCGGCGGCGTCCACGGCGACACCAACGCGACGTTCCTCGCCGGCGAGGTCGACGAGGCGGACCGCCTGCTCGTCGAGCGCACTCACGAGGCGACGATGCGGGCGATCAGGGCGGTGAAGCCGGGCCGCGAGCTCAACGTGGTCGGGCGCGTCATCGAGTCGTACGCCAACCGCTTCGGCTACGGCGTCGTCCGCGACTTCACCGGCCACGGCATCGGCCGGGCGTTCCACTCCGGGCTCGTCGTCGTGCACTACGACGACCCGACGCGGCACGAGATGCTCGAGCCGGGGATGACCTTCACGATCGAGCCGATGATCACCCGCGGTTCGATCGACTACGACGTCTGGGACGACGGGTGGACGGTGACGACGAAGGACAAGTCGCACACCGCCCAGTTCGAGCACACGATCCTCGTCACCGACACCGGCAGCGAGATCCTCACGCTGCCGTGAGCGGATGAAGCGCCCGCACGTGCTCGCCTCGGCGGCGGTGTCGATCGACGGGTTCCTCGACGACGCCTCGCCGCACCGGCTCGTGCTCTCCGGGCCCGCGGACCTCGACCGGGTCGACGCCGAGCGGGCCGGCGTGGACGCGATCCTCGTCGGCGCGGGCACCGTGCGCGCCGACGACCCCCGCCTGCTCGTGCGCTCGCCCGAGCGCCGGGCCGACCGCGTCGAGCGCGGCCTCGGGCCCTCCCCGCTGCGTGTGGTGCTCTCCTCGCACGCCGTCGACCCGACCGCGCGCGTGCTCACCGAGGGCCGCGACGTCGCCGACACCGTCGTGCTCGCCGGCACGCCGCACGAGGTGCTCGACCAGCTCGCCGGCCACGGCGTCGTGCGCCTCATGGTCGAGGGCGGGGCGGGCGTGCACCGGGAGTTCCTCGGCGCCGGGGTGGTCGACGAGCTGCAGCTGGCGGTGGCCCCGCGGCTGGTCGGCGAGGGCCCGCGGTTCACCGGCGCGCCGGACGAGGCGCACCTGGTCGAGACCCGCACGGTCGGCCCCGACGTCCTGCTGCGCTACCGCTTCGGCGACGCCGACGCCCGCTGGCTCGCGGAGGCCTGCTCGCTCGCCGAACGCTGCCCGCCCTCGCCGTCGGCGTTCTCCGTGGGCTGCGTGGTGGTGGCCGCCGACGGCACGGTGCTCGCGACCGGGCACAGCCGCCGCGACGACGTGCTCGACCACGCCGAGGAGGTCGCCCTGCGCGACGTCGACCGCGACGACCCGCGGCTGGCCGGCGCCACGATCTACACCTCGCTCGAGCCGTGCGGGCAGCGGGCGTCGCGACCGGTGACGTGCGCCCAGCACATCCTCGACGCCGGCATCGGCCGGGTCGTCATGGCCTGGCGGGAGCCGCCGCTGTTCGTCGGGACGCCCTCGGGCGCGGCGCGCCTCGAGGCGGCCGGGGTCGAGGTCGTCGAGTGCCCCGGGTTCGAGGACCTGGCCCGCCGGCCCAACCGGCACCGCTGACCGCTCTCGGTCATCGTGGTCCCGTGCGCTCGCTGCCGATCCTGCTGCCCGCCGGGGTGATCCGGGCCCGCGCCTGCCCGCTCGCGTCGATCCGGCAGGTGCGCACCTGGCGGCTGCGGTTCGTCGAGCACGCCGCCGGCGCCGAGCGCCTCCCGCGCCCCGCCGGCTGGTCCGACGTCGTCGACGCCCACGCCGTCCCGTGCGGGGAGCGCACCGTCGCGCTGACCGGTGACGGCTTCCGGGCCGTGTGGGACGCCCCGTACGAGGTGGAGGGCCCCGTCCGCCTGCGCGGCGAACTGGTCGTCGACCCGCTCGACGGCCTCGAGACGACGGGCCGCATCCACCGCCTCCGCTTGCTCACCGAGACCGTCCGCGAGGACGCCGCGGGGGAGCGGGTGGTGGCGCTGACCGCGCGGGACCTCTCGGCGATCCCGAAGGCGGTCGACGACGACAGCGACCGCGGCGTCCTGGTGGACCTGGAGATCGGGGTCGCCTGAATCACCCGTGCGGCTCCCCGCGCGCCGTGCGAACCTGCGGGACGTGGCCAAGGTCTACGAGCGCATCGAGCCCCGCCTGGCCCGGTGGATCGGGCAGCAGCCGGTGTTCTTCGTGGGCACCGCGCCGCTGTCGGGCGACGGGCTGGTCAACGTCTCGCCGAAGGGTCTGCGCGGCACGTTCGGGGTGCTCGACGACCACACCTTCGCCTACGTCGACATGACCGCCAGCGGCGTCGAGACCATCGCCCACCTGCGCGAGAACGGGCGCGTGTGCGTGATGTTCTGCTCGTTCGACGGCACGCTCAACGTGGTGCGCCTGCACGGGCGCGGCCGGGTGGTGACGCACGGTGAGCCGGGGTTCGACGCCGCGCTCGAGCCGTTCGCGATGGGCCTGGCCTCCCGGCGCACCGAGGCCCGCGGGGTCGTCACCGTCGACGTCACCCGGGTCGCCGACGCGTGCGGGTACGCCGTGCCGCGGATGACGCTGGAGAGCGACCGCGAGCTGCTCGACTCCTGGGCCGAGCGGCGCAGCCCGGAGTGGCTGCGGAACTACCGCACCGAGAAGAACCAGCACTCGCTCGACGGTCTGCCCGGGCTCGCCGGGCTCCCCGACTGGTGAGGGGCGCGCTGCTCGTCGCCGGCACCACGTCGGACGCCGGCAAGAGCGTGCTGGTCGCGGGGATCTGCCGCTGGCTGCACCGCCGGGGCGTCGACGTGGCGCCGTTCAAGGCGCAGAACATGAGCAACAACAGCGTCGTGTGCGCCGACGGCGGCGAGATCGGCCGCGCGCAGGCGCTGCAGGCCGCGGCGTGCGGGCTCGAGCCGAGCGTGCGGTTCAACCCGGTGCTGCTCAAGCCGGGCAGCGACCGCAGCTCGCAGGTGGTGGTGCGCGGCGTCGTCGACGGGACGGTGTCGGCGGCGAGCTACCGCGAGCGCAAGGCCGCGCTGCTCGAGGTCGTCGTCGAGACCCTGGCCGAGCTGCGCCGCGACCACGACGTCGTCGTCTGCGAGGGCGCGGGATCGCCCGCGGAGATCAACCTGCGGGCCACCGACATCGCCAACATGGGCCTCGCGCGCGCCGCCGACCTGCCCGTGGTGGTCGTCGGCGACATCGACCGCGGCGGGGTGCTGGCGCACCTGTTCGGCACGCTCGCCGTGCTCGAGCCTGCCGACCAGGCGCTGGTCGCGGGCTGGATCGTCAACAAGTTCCGCGGCGACCCGGCCCTGCTCGCGCCCGGTCTCGACCAGCTGCGCGCGCTCACCGGGCGCCCGACGCTGGGCGTGCTGCCGTGGAGCCCCGAGCTGTGGCTCGACGCCGAGGACTCCCTGGGCCACGTCGCCGACGGCGTCGTCGGGCGGCCGGCGCCGCCGCGCGGGCGGGACTGGCTGCGGGTCGCGGTGGTGCGCCTGCCGCGGGTCTCGAACGGCACCGACGTCGATGCGTTGAGCTCGGAACCGGGCGTCGCGGTCCGCTGGGTGACCGAGCCCTCCCGCCTCGCCGACGCCGACCTCGTCGTCCTGCCCGGCTCGAAGACGACCGTCGCGGACCTCGCGTGGCTGCGGTCCTCGGGGCTCGCCGACGCGGTGGCGTCGCACGCCCGCGCCGGCAAGCCCGTGCTCGGCGTCTGCGGCGGCTACCAGATGCTGGGCCGGCGCATCCACGACCCGCACGGCGTCGAGGCCGCCCCCGGCACGGTCGACGGGCTGGGCCTGCTCGACGTCGAGGTGACCTTCGAGGTCGCCAAGCACCTCGGCACCCCGACCGGCACGGCGCTCGGCGAGCCGGTCGCGTTCTACGAGATCCACCACGGCCGGGAGCTGCGGTCGTCGGCTACGGCACCATTGGTGACCCTGGCCGACGGGGCGCCGGAGGGTGTCGACGGCGGGCACGTCCTCGGCACCCACGCGCACGGGCTGCTCGAGAACGACGCCCTGCGCCGGCGCCTGCTCGTCCGCGCCGCGGCCGTCGCGGGCCGCGAGTTCGTCGTCGCGCCGGACACGTCCTACGCCGCCGTCCGCGCCGCGCAGCTCGACCTGCTCGGCGACCTCGTCGAGAAGAACCTCGACACCGACGCGCTGGAGCGCCTGATCACCGAGGGCGCGCCGACGGGCCTGCCGACGGTTCAGGCGCGCGCGACGTCGTAGACGTGCCCCGCCGTGCGCAGGCGCTCCACGAGCGCCGGGCCCATGGCCGTGGCCGGGGTGAGCGAGCCGTGGCGGTCGGGCAGCCGGTCGCCGTCGAGGGCGAGGCACAGGGCGCTCTCGCCGAGCATCACCGCGGTGGCCGCGTAGCCGGGGTCGCCGGAGCCGGAGACGCGGCCGGTGTAGCGGGCGCCCGTGGTGGTCGTCGCGTCGATGTCGTGGCGGAACCACCCCGACTCCTGCGTCTTCGTGCTCGGGCCGGTGCCGGGCTTGGGCAGGACGCGGTCGAGCACCTGGCGCACGCCCGGCGTCGCGAACCCGGCGAGCATCCCGCCGAGGCCCGCGGTGACGGCGCCGGCGGCGACCGCGCCGACCGGCCCGCTGCCGACGCCCATGACCTCGCCGTAGCGCAGCCCCTTGCCGTAGGCGTAGCCGGCGATCGCGTTGGAGCGCCGCACGATCCGGGTGTTGTAGGACGCCATGACGAACGGCGCGACCCAGCGGCCGTCGACGCGGTGGGGCGCGGGGCTGTCGCTGGGCTGGCGGGTGTCGGGCTCGGCGTCGCGCTCGGGGCTCAGCCCGAACGGGTCGCGCAGGAGCTTGAACACGGAGCGGTCGGCCTTCGCGGCGTCGGCGAGTCCGCGCATCGAGTCGATCGTGCCGCCCGAGACGCCGCCCCGGATGCGGGCGACGGCGGTGACGTCGGTCAGCTCGCCCTCGCCGTCGGCCTGCACGCGGCTGTGGAGGAGGAGGACGGCGAGGTCGGAGGGGATCGAGTCGTAGCCGCAGGAGTGCACGATCCGGGCGCCGCTGGCCCGCGCGGTCTCGTCGAAGCGGTCGATGGCCTCGCGGGCGAACTGGACCTCGCCGGTGAGGTCGGCGTAGTGGGTGCCGGCGGTCGCGCAGGCCTCGACCACCGGGAGCCCGTACTTCGCGTAGGGGCCGACGGTGGTGACGACGACGTCGGTGGACGCGGCCATGCGCGCGAGCGCCGCGGAGTCGCTCGAGTCCGCGACCACCAGCGGCCAGTCGCCGCCGGGGGAGGGGAGCCGGTCGCGGACGGCCTCGAGGCGCTGCCGCGAGCGTCCGGCCAGCGCGATCCGCGTGCCGGCCGGGGCGTGGCGCGCCAGGTAGGCGGCGGTCAGCTCCCCGACGAAGCTCGTCGCGCCGAACAGGACCAGTTCGTGCTCACGATCACCGGACATGGCGGCACGATAGCGGCCCGGCCCGGCGCGCCACTCGGTGGTTACTGGCTGGTATCACTCGCCTGGCGAGCGATACCAGCCAGTAACCGCAGGCTCAGTGCCGGGGTGGCGTCTCGATCACCGGCAGGCCGACGGCGCGCGCGAGGCCGAGCATGCCGAGCAGTTCGGCGCAGTCCTCGACACCGGTCGCGTGCGAGGCGACGACCCGGGCGGCGACGCGCTGGTCGGCCTCGAAGGCGACGAGCGCCGACTCGTGGGCGTCGGTGACGCGGTTGGTGGTGGGCTCGGGCTTCGGGCCGGCCCTCACGGCGTGCTCGCGGTGAGTGCGGCGGACGGGGTGCGGGGCATGACGACTCCCTCTCCAGGCCCCCGCCGCGACCCGGGAGGATCGTCGGGCGGGAGGGCGCACCGGCACGGATCGCGCCGAGGAGCGCACTGCCCTTCCCTCGTCCCACGCGCGACGACCGGGGCGCCGCCCCGGGCCGGGTCGTGACCGAGGTTACCCCGGTGTCCGGATCGTCCGCCGGTCAGGCCGTCGCGATCACGAAGATCGGGTGGCGGTCGGCGATCGCGGCGAGCTCGTCGTCGCTCGAGTCGGCCCCGACGCCGTCGAAGAACGCGCCGACCTCCCAGGCCCAGGCGCGCAGGTAGGCGCGCAGGACCGGGACCTTCTCGGCGTCGGCCAGCTCGGTCGCCCGCACCGTCTCGGTGCGCCGGCCCACCGTCAGCTCGGCCTCGCCCGCCACGCGCAGGTTGCGAACCCACTGCGTCTGCCCGCGCGCGGCGACGAGGTAGCGCCGCCCCTCGACCGTGAGCGGGTTGACCGGTGTCGTGCGCACCTCGCCGCTGGTGCGGCCGCGGACCCCGAGCACCGCGGAGCCCGCCAGGGGCACGCCCAGGCGCGTCAGGCCCGCGACGAGCGGGTTCATCACGCGGCGGGTGAACGTTCCGGGGGCCTGGTAGCGGGTGGCGGTCATGGCGTCCTCCTCGGCAACAATGTGAGAGCGGTGCTCTCGCTTGTTGTCGAGCATGCTCCGGTGCGGAGTCCACGTCAAGAGCAGTGCTCTCACTTTGTGGCAGGATGCCCGCCATGCCCCCCGGAGTCCGCGCGCAGGCACGTGCCGAGACCACCCGCGCGATCCTCGACGAGGCGCGCCGCCAGCTCGCCGAGCAGGGCGCGGCCGCGCTCTCGCTGCGGTCGGTCGCGCGCGAGGTCGGCATGGTGTCCTCGGCGGTCTACCGCTACGTCGCCAGCCGCGACGAGCTGCTGACCCGCCTGATCGTCGAGGCCTACGACGCCGTGGGCGAGCGGGCGGAGGCCGCGCGCGACCCGGAGGCGCCGCCGCGCGAGCAGTGGCGCGTGGTGTGGCGGGCCGTGCGGGGGTGGGCGCACGAGCACCCCGCGGAGTACGCGCTGATCTACGGCTCGCCGGTGCCCGGGTACGCCGCGCCCGCCGAGACGATCCCGGCCGCGGGGCGCGTGGGCGTCGTGCTCGCCGCGATCGTCGTCGAGCACGGCGACCCGGCGGCGGCCGGCGGCTGGCCAGAGGTGCTGGTCGAGGACGTGCTGCCCGGCCTCGCTCCGTCCCTGGCCGTGCCCGCCGTCGTCGCGTGGACCCAGCTCTACGGCACCGTCGGGTTCGAGCTGTTCGGGCAGTACGAGAACGTCGTCGTCGATCGCGACGCCTACTTCGACGCCGTCGCCGACGCCGCTGCGACGTCCGTGGGGTTGCCGCAGAAGATCTGACGCCGTCCGGACGCTTGACGCGCTGCTCGCGACGCCGGACGGTAGCGAGGTCAACGACGTCGAAGGGGGCCCGATGGCGGAGCACAGGCGGTCGGACACGGAGGGTGAGCCGTCGCTCCCCGAGGCCGTCGAGCGCGAGCGCGCGGCCGAGGACGTCGCCGACGTCGAGGCCGACTCGCTGCCCGAGGCGGAGCGCAGGGCCCGGCAGGCCGTCGACGAGACCGACACCTCGCTGCCCGGCACCGAGCGCCGCGAGCGGGCCGACGCCGAGCGTGCGGACGCCGAGGAGGCGCAGGAGGACCCACGCCCGATCCCGGGCGAGGAGCACCGCCGGCGCGACTGAGGGTCAGCCGGTCCGTGCCACCGCGCCGGCCTGCTGCACCCGCAGTCCGGCGATCATGAGGTCGAGGCCGTGGCGGAAGAGCGCGTCGTGGTCGGCGCCGTGCCCGGGGCGGTCGGCGAGCACCGCCGCGAGCGCGGCGTGCTGCGGGAAGCGCACCGGGTCGTGGGCGGCGGGGTCGCCGTGGTGGCCGGCGTCCCGTTCCCGCTCCGCCTGGTACTCCAGTGCCGAGCCGATGACGAGGTTGCCGACGGCCTGGATCGCCGCGAACGCCTCGGTCGGCGCGAAGCCCGCGCCGACGAGCGTGCCGAGCACCTGCTCGACGGCCGGCATCGCCGCCTCGGTCGGCCGGTTGCCGGCCAGCACCCGCGCGGCGTCGCGGTGGGTGACGAGCGCGCGGTACTGCCGCGTGGCGCGCTCGCGCAGCCACTCCGCCCAGTCCTCGCCGGGGGCGAGCGGCGTGACCTGCCACTGGTCGACCAGCAGGCGCTCCGCGACGTGGTCGAGCAGCGTGCGCTTGTCGGCGACGTGCCAGTAGAGCGTCGGCGCGCTCACGCCCAGCTCGCGGGCGAGGCGGCGCAGGGAGAGGCCCTCGAGGCCGACCTCGGCGAGGAGGTCCACGGCGGCGTCCACGACGTCGTCGCGGGTGAGGGCCATGCGGACTCCCTTGCTCTCTCCAGCAGCGTCACAGTAGCGTCTCTAACACCGTTAGAGGAGGGGTGCGGATGGACACACCGGCGGTCGCGGTCCGCGGGCTGGTGAAGCGGTACGGCGCGGTCGAGGCGGTCCGCGGGATCGACCTCGAGGTCGCGCGCGGGGAGACGTTCGGGTTCCTCGGGCCGAACGGGGCGGGCAAGTCGACCACGATCAACATCCTGTGCACGCTCGTCGAGCCGACCGACGGGCACGCCGAGGTCGTCGGGCTCGACGTCGTGCGCGACCGCGCCGCGGTGCGCCGTCGGATCGGGCTGGTCTTCCAGGACCCGACGCTCGACGCCCCGATGTCGGGCGAGCAGAACCTGCGCTTCCACCAGGAGCTCTACGGGGTCGACCGCCGGCGCGCGCCCGCGCGCCGCGAGGAGGTCCTGCGGATGGTCGGGCTCTGGGACCGCCGGGCCGACGAGGTGCGCACCTACTCCGGCGGCATGCGGCGCCGCCTCGAGATCGCCCGCGGCCTGCTCCACTCGCCGCAGGTGCTCTTCCTCGACGAGCCGACGATCGGGCTCGACCCGCAGACCCGCGGCACGATCTGGGACTACGTCGCCGAGCTGCACCGGACCGAGGAGATCACGGTCTTCGTCACCACCCACTACATGGACGAGGCCGAGCACTGCGACCGGATCGCGATCATGAACGAGGGCCGGATCGTCGCCCTCGACACCCCGGACGCGCTGAAGGCGCAGGTCGGCGCGGACCGCATCGCGATCACCACCGACGACGACGAGGCGGCCCTGCGCGCGCTGCGCACCGAGCTCGGGCTCGAGGGGGCCGTGCGCGAGGGCGCGGTGACGATCGCGGTGCCCGACGGCGCGGGCTTCGTGCCGCGGCTGTTCGACCGGCTGGGCGGCCACGGCGTCGCGATCCGCTCGGTGACCGTCACCCGCCCCAGCCTCGACGACGTGTTCCTGGCCCACACCGGCACCACCATCCGCGACGCGGAGGCCGGCCCGAACATGCATCCCATGGCGATGCGGATGGGGCGCTGATGACCACCACCCTCACGACGGCGTCGGTGCGCGTCCCGGACAGCAGCCTGGCGACCGAGGCGCGCGCCGCGACCGTGGTCTGGCAGCGCGAGATGATCCGGTTCGTCAAGGACCGCTCGCGCATCCTGTCCTCGCTGGCGCAGCCGCTGCTGTTCCTCTTCGTGCTCGGCAGCGGGCTCGGCAGCCTGCTGGGCGGCAGCACGGGCGGGTCCGTGCAGTTCACGACGTTCCTGTTCCCCGGGGTCATGGCGATCTCGGTGCTGTTCACCGCGGCGTTCGCGGGCATCTCGATCGTCTGGGACCGCGAGTTCGGGTTCCTGCGCGAGATGCTCGTCGCGCCGGTGTCGACCGCGGCGATCCTCGTCGGCAAGGCGACCGGCGGCGCGACCGTCGCCACCCTGCAGTGCCTCGTGCTGCTCGCCCTCGCCGGGCTCGTCGGCGTGCCCTACGACCCGCTGATGCTGCTCGCGATGGTCGGCCTGATCTTCCTGATGGGCTTCATGATCACCGCGCTGGGGCTCGTGCTGGCCGCGCGGGTGCGGCAGATCCAGACCGCGATGCCGCTGGTCCAGCTCGTGATCACGCCGCTGATGTTCCTGTCCGGGGCGCTGTTCCCGCTCTCGGGCCTGCCGACGTGGCTCGCGGTGCTCACGCACATCAACCCGATGACCTACGCCGTCGAGCCGCTGCGCTCGGTGGTGTTCGACCACCTCGACGTCGACGCCGCCACCCGCGCCCGGTTCGACCCGGGGATCGTCTGGGGGACCTGGCAGGTGCCGGTGGCCGTGCAGATCCTCATCACGGTCGTGTGCTGCGGGCTCCTGCTGGCGCTCGCGGTGTGGCGGTTCCGGCGTACCGAGTGATCACCAGTTCTCGGGGTCGAGCGGGAGCCCGAGCAGGGCGTTCTCGATCACCTCGGGCAGCGCCGGGTGGATCCAGTACTGCTTCTCGGCCATGGTCCGGGCGTCGAGGCCGAACGTGATGGCCTGGATGAGCGGCTGCACCAGCGAGGACGCCTCGGGGCCCATGAGGTGGGCGCCGAGCAGCGTCCCGTCGGGCGACGCGACGAGCTTGACGACGCCGGTGGTGTCCTCCATCGCCCAGCCGAAGGCGACGTCGCCGTAGCGCTGGACCTTGCAGACGTAGGGGATGCCGCGGTCGCGGCAGTCCTGCTCGCGCAGGCCGATCGAGGCGATCTGCGGCTCGGTGAACACCGCCGAGGGCACGTGCGCGTTGTTGGTGACGCGCGGGTCGTCGGGGTGCAGCAGGTTGTGGCGCACGACCGCGGCCTCGTGGTTGGCGACGTGCTTGAGCTGGAACTCCGAGCTCACGTCGCCGAGGGCCCAGACGCCCGGGACGGTGGTGCGCTGCTGCTCGTCGACGACGATCCGGCCGTCGGGGTGCAGCGCCAGCCCGCCGGCCGCGGCGTCGAGGCGGTCGCTGTTCGGGATGCGCCCGGTGGCCACCAGCAGCGCGTCGCCCTCGATGGCGCCCTGGTGGGTGTGCACGACGATCGTGCCGTCGGCGCGGCGCTCGGGCGGCGCGGTGGGCGCGGCCTCGAGCAGCACGTTCCACCGCTGGGCGGCGAGCTCGGTGAACCGCGACGAGATCTCCTCGTCCTGGTCGCGGAGGATCGCCGGCCCTCGGGTGGCGAGGGTGACCTCGGCGCCGAGCGCCGAGAACACGTGCGCGAACTCGGCGGCGATGTAGCCGCCGCCGATGATCGTCAGGCGCCGCGGCACCTCGTCGAGGCGCATGACGTCGTCGGAGGTGTGGAACGGGACGCCGCTCGAGGCGATCACCTCGGGGATCGCCGGCCGGGCGCCCGCGGCGACGACGATGCGGTCGCCGGTGACCGTGACGGGGGCGCCGCCCTCGGTCGGGGTCACCGCCAGCTCGCGCTCGCCGGCGAAGCGGGCGTGGCCCAGGTAGACGGTCGTGCCCTCCTGGCCCTGGCGGTAGCGCTGCCCGCCGGCCGAGATCGGGTCGATGCGCCCGAACACGCGGTCGCGGATGTCCGCCCAGCGGATCTTGTCGACCGACGCGTCGACACCGAGCCGTGCGGAGTGCCGGATCGTCTCGGCGACGTCGGCGGCGTACACGTACATCTTGGTCGGGATGCAGCCCACGTTGAGGCAGGTCCCGCCGTAGACGCCGTGCTCGATGATCGCCACGTCCATGCCGGCGAACCGCTCGTCCGGGATCGTGTTGCCCGAGCCGGTGCCGATGATGACCAGGTCGTGGTGGGGCACGCCCCCACGGTAGTGCGCCACCGATGTCCGCGCGGTCCGGCCGGTCGACGTCACCCACGTCGGTCGTCGTACGACGAACGGTCACCGGTCGATCCGCTCGTCGCCGACGACTGACCGCTCACCGGTCTCCTGCCACTCGACAGTGTCGTTTACCGATGAAAATCGACCGTTCGTCGTCGCTCGGCGGAGCGAACCTTCCCGCCTGCGCCTTGTTCGGTGACCGCTCGACTGCTGTCGTCTGCCGCCGAAGGCAGCTCTCCCCTGGGCCGAACGGTCCAGGGAAGCGCGGCCGAACGTACTCAGCGGGAGGGGCGGACCGGATGACGAACGGCGTGCGTGGTGGGTGGATCACTCGAGGTGCGGGACGAGCCCTCGTGCTCGCCGGGGTGACCCTCCTGCTCGCGCTCGCCGGTGCCGCCGGCGCCTGGGCGGCGGACGGGACCCCGCCGCCCGAGGACGGCAGCGGCTCGGGGGGAGCCCTCGTCGTCGACGCCGGCGTCCGCGTCGTCGGGGGCGCGCGCACGACCACCGACGAGAACCCGTGGGCCGTCTACCTGACCGACCCGGGCGGCTTCCAGTTCTGCGGCGGCACGCTCGTCACGCCGACCAAGGTGCTCACCGCGGCCCACTGCATGGCGGCCACGACGCCCGCGCAGACCCGCGTCGTCACCGGCCGCGACGACAAGCAGTCGACGCTCGGCGAGAGCTCGACGGTGCGCTCGGTGTGGGTCAGCCCGGAGTTCGAGGGCGTGGGTCAGGGCACCGACCTCGCCGTGCTGACGCTGGCGACCCCCAGCACGCGCACGCCGCTGCCGCTGGCCGGCCCGGGCGACGAGAAGCTCTACGAGGACGGCCGCGCCGCCCAGATCTACGGCTGGGGCACGACCGCCGAGAGCGGCACGCCGTCGCGGTACCTGCTGACGGCCACCGTGCCGATGCGCGCCGACGACTACTGCCGCTCCGGCGACCGGTCGTTCGACTCCCGCCGCCTGACCTGCGCCGGGTTCGACCAGGGCGGCGTCGACTCCTGCCAGGGCGACTCCGGCGGGCCGCTCGTGGCCGCGGGCAAGCTCATCGGCGTCACGTCCTTCGGCGACGGCTGCGCCCGCGCCGGCAAGCCCGGTTACTACGTGCGGATCGCGACCGCGAGCCCCGGCCTGGCCGCCCAACTGACGTAGGTGCGCAGCCGGCGTCGCCACCACACACGTCCGGACCGGAGGGCAGCCCGGTCCGACGAAACGGAGACGGGACCCGGGCCCACCTGCCCCCGGGTCCGGGTCCCGCTCCGCGGAGCTCGTGCGGGGGTCGTGTTCATCTCAGCGGACGCTCAGATGTTGTGGGTTAGGGTCGGCCGTCTCTCGTCTTGACGGTCGAGCTCCGCTTCGCTCCGTCTCCGCCCCCTACTCGTGAGGACCCACCTTGGGCTTCCCGTTCTCGGCCGTCGTCGGCCACGAGGACCTGCGAACCGCCCTCATGCTCACCGCGGTCGACCCGGGCATCGGCGGCGTGCTGGTGCGCGGGGAGAAGGGCACCGCCAAGACGACGATCGTGCGCGCGCTCGCCACGCTGCTGCCGCCGGTCGAGGTCGTCGCCGGCGACCGGTTCTCCGTCGACACCGGCGCCGGCGAGGAGAGCCCCGACGGCCCCTTCGCCGCCGACGCCCCGCGGGGGCGTCGCGCGGTCCGCCTCGTGGAGCTGCCCGTCGGCGCCTCCGAGGACCGCGTGATCGGCTCGCTCGACCTCGAGGAGGTCCTCGCCCACGGCCGCGCCACCGTGCGCCCCGGCCTGCTCGCCGCCGCGCACCGGGGCGTGCTCTACGTCGACGAGGTCAACCTCCTGCACGATCACCTCGTCGACCTGCTCCTCGACGCCGCCGCCACCGGGCGCGCCACCGTCGAGCGTGACGGTGTCTCGCTGACCCATCCGGCGGCGTTCCTGCTGGTCGGGACCATGAACCCGGAGGAGGGCGAGCTGCGCCCGCAGCTGCTCGACCGCTTCGGGCTCACGGTGCACGTCACCGCCTCGCGCGATGTCGCCGAGCGCACCGAGGTCGTCCGGCGGCGGCTGGCCCACGACGCCGACCCCGACGCCTTCGCCGCCCGCTTCGCCGGCGACGAGGACGCGCTGCGGGCCCGGCTCGTCGACGCCCGCGCGCGGCTCGCGTCCGTGGTGCTGCCCGACGCCGAGCTCGTGCGCATCTCGGCGCTGTGCGCGGAGGTCGAGGTCGACGGGATGCGCGCCGACGTGGTGCTCGCCCGCACCGCGGTCGCGCACGCCGCGTGGCGCGGGGCGGACGCCGTCGACGCCTCCGACGTGCGCGCCGCCGCCCGCCTCGCCCTGCCGCACCGGCGCCGCCGCGACCCGTTCGACGAGCCGCACCTCGGCGACGACGAGCTCGACGAGGCCCTGGAGAAGGCCGAGCAGGAGGCGGACGAGGCGGCGTCCGAGGAGCCCGAGCCGCCGGACCCGCCGGAGGGTGGGCCGGACGACGGTGGCGGGGGTCCCGACGACGGGGGCGGCCCCGACGGTGGCGGGCCGGGCGGCGGGGGCGGCGCGCCGCCCCCGAGCTCGTCGCCGCCTCCGGAGACGTCGAACGGGGCGGGCTCGGACGGGTCGTCGCAGTCTCCGCAGTCCCCGCAGTCTCCGGAACCCCCGGAACCCCCGGAACCCGCCGGCGTCCCGGTCGGCGCACCCGCCCGGACGCGGCTGAAGGCGCGCCGGTTCGAGGTCCGCGGCACGGGGGAGGGCGCGCCGGGACGCCGCTCGCGGGCCCGGGGGCGCCAGGGCCGTGTCGTGCGCGCGGTCCCCGACGCCCGCGACGACACCACCCTGCACGTGCCCGCGACGGTGCTGGCGGCGGCCGGGCGGGGCGCGCAGGTGGCGCGCGAGGACCTGCGCCACGCCGTGCGCGAGGGCCGCGAGGGCAACCTCGTCCTCTTCTGCGTCGACGCGTCGGGCTCGATGGCGGCGCGGCGGCGGATGTCGGCGGTGACCGGGGCCGTCGCCGCCCTGCTCCGCGACGCCTACCAGCGCCGCGACCGCGTCGGCGTCGTGACGTTCCGGGGCAGCGCGGCGAGCGTGGCCCTCCCGCCGACGACCTCGGTGCACGCCGCCCACGCCCGCCTGCACGACCTGCGCACCGGCGGGCGGACCCCGCTCGCCGACGGGCTGCGCACCGCGCGGGCGGTGATGCGGACCGAGCGCACCCGCGACCCGCGCCGCCGCGGGCTGCTCGTGGTGCTCACCGACGGGCGCGCTACGTCGTCCGGGGGTCTGGACGCCGCGCTGGACGCCGCGCGGGGGCTCGCGCGCGACGCCGGGGCCGCCGGGCGGGGCGCGAGCATGAGCACCGTCGTCGTCGACTGCGAGTCCGGTCCGGTGCGCCTCGGGCTCGCGGGCCGGGTGGCGCGCGTCGCCGGTGGCACCGTGGTCACGCTCGACGAGCTGACCGGCGAGTCGGTCGCCGGCGTGGTCGAGCAGTTCCGCGCCTCGTGAGCACTTTCCGGGGCTATGGGCCCGGAAAGGGCTCACGTACCGACGAAGGAGGCTGACAGTGCCGCAGGGGGTCCCGAGCAGCGTCCCGGACGACGGGCTGACCACGCGCCAGCGCCGGCGCCGCCCGCTGCTCGTCGTCCACACCGGCGTGAACAAGGGCAAGTCCACCGCCGCGTTCGGGCTCGCGCTGCGGCAGTGGACGGCCGGGTCGTCGATCGCGGTGTTCCAGTTCGTCAAGTCGGCGAAGTGGCGCGTGGGCGAGGAGACGGCGCTGCGTGCCCTCGGCGAGCTGCACCGCGACACCGGCCAGGGCGGGCCGGTCGAGTGGCACAAGATGGGCGAGGGCTGGTCCTGGTCGCGCAAGCAGGGCTCCGAGTCCGACCACGCCGCGGCCGCACGCGAGGGCTGGGCGGAGATCCGGCGCCGCCTCGAGGCCGGGGCGCACGACTTCTACGTGCTCGACGAGTTCACCTACCCGCTGAAGTGGGGGTGGATCGAGGTCGACGAGGTGGTCGAGGTGCTCAGCGACCGCCCCGGCCACCAGCACGTCGTCGTCACCGGCCGCGACGCGCCGCCCGCGCTGATCGACGCGGCGGACCTCGTCACCGAGATGACCAAGATCAAGCACCCGATGGACGCGGGGCAGAAGGGGCAGAAGGGCATCGAGTGGTGATGGGAGACGGAGATGAGGTCAGCACGCCGATAGGGGAGCGGAGCTCGACCCGATGACACCGTTGCCCCCGCGCGTGGTGATCGCGGCCCCGTCGTCGGGGAGCGGCAAGACCACCGTCACCACCGGCCTCCTCGGCGCCCTCGCCGCCCGCGGCACCGCCGTCGCGCCGTTCAAGGTCGGCCCCGACTACGTCGACCCCGGCTACCACGCCCTGGCCGCCGGCCGCCCCGGCCGCAACCTCGACCCCGTCCTCGTCGACGCCGCGACCCTGCCCGGGCTGGTCGTGCACGGCGCCCGGGGCGCCGAGCTGGCCGTGGTCGAGGGCGTCATGGGGCTGTTCGACGGGCGCATCGACGCCGACCGGGAGGCCGACGGCTCCACCGCCCACGTCGCGCGCCTGCTCGACGCCCCGGTCGTGCTCGTGGTCGACGCGCGTGGGCAGTCCCGCTCGATCGCCGCGCTGCTCACCGGGTTCCGGGACTTCGACCCGCGCCTGCGCCTCGGCGGCGTGGTCCTCAACCGCGTCGGCTCGCACCGCCACGAGGAGATCCTGCGCGCCGCCTGCGCCGAGACCGGACTGCCCGTGCTCGGCGTCCTGCCGCGCCACGCCGAGCTCGCCGTCCCGTCGCGTCACCTCGGGCTCGTCACCGCCGCCGAGCACGGCGCCGCCGCCCGCTCGGCCGTCGGCGCGATGGCCGAGCTCGTCGCCGGGCACGTCGACCTCGATGCCGTCGCCGCGCTCGCCCGCTCGGCGCCCGCGGCGCCCGCCACGTCCTGGGACCCGGCAGCGGAGATGGGCGAGCCCGTGGCGGGCGCCCCGGTGGTCGCCGTCGCCGGGGGAGCGGCGTTCACCTTCGGCTACCCCGAGCACGCCGAGCTGCTGGCCGCCGGCGGGGCACGGGTGGTCACCGTCGACCCCGCCCACGACACCGCCCTGCCGGCGGGCACCGCCGGGCTCGTGCTCCCGGGCGGGTTCCCCGAGGAGCACGCCGAGGCCCTGTCCGCCAACGCCGCCCTGCGCGCGGACGTCCGCGCGTTCGCGGCCGCGGGCGGGCCGGTGCACGCCGAGTGCGGCGGGCTGCTCTACCTCGCGCGCTCGCTGGACGGCGCGCCGATGTGCGGGGTGCTCGACGCCGACGCCGCCATGGGCCCGCGCCTGGCCCTGGGCTACCGGACCGCCACGGCGTGCGCCGACTCCCCGCTCGCCGCGGCCGGCGAGACGGTCACCGGGCACGAGTTCCACCGCACGGTGACCACCCCGCGCGCCGGCGGCTCGCCGGCCTGGCGCTGGGACGGCGCCGAGCCGGAGGGCTTCGTCGCGGGCGGCGTGCACGCCTCCTACCTGCACACGCACCCGGCCGGACGCCCGAGAGGTGTTGCCCGCTGGCTGCGTCACGTCACGATGGACCGATGACCGATCACCGCGTGACCGTCCACGGCCGCGCCGTCGCGATCGCCGAGCACGGCGATCCCGCGGGCGCGCCGGTGTTCTTCTTCCACGGCACCCCCGACAGCCGTCTCGGCAAGGACTTCACCGACGGGCCGGCGCGGGAGCGCGGGCTGCGCGTCCTGTGCCCGGACCGCGGCGGCATCGGCGGCTCCGACCCGGTGCCGGGCCGCACGATCGCGGGCTACGCGGGCGAGATCCTCGCGCTGGCCGACGCCCTCGGGATCGACCGCTTCGCGACCGTCGGCTACTCCGCCGGCGGGCCGTTCGCGCTCGCGTGCGCCGCAGGGTGCGACCCGCGGATCACCGGCACCGCGCTCATGGCCGGCGCCGGCCCGATCGACGACCGCCCGGGCGCCCGCGAGGGCCTCGCGAAGTCGGACCTCGACATGCTCGACCTCCTCGAGGACCACCCGCACCGCGAGGCGATGTCGCTGCGGGTCCAGAAGTGGGCCACGCAGCTGATGCCCTCGGCGGCCGTCTCGCAGATCGCCGCCGAGCTGGCGCAGCCCGACAAGGACTTCATCGCCCGCCGCCCGGCCAAGGAGGAGATGTCCTTCTTCGTGGAGTCGCTGCGCCAGGGCCCGGCCGGCGTCATGGAGGAGTACCGGCTGTGGGCGGGCCCGTGGCAGCTCGACTGGTCCGCGGTCACCACGCCCGTCGAGATCTTCCAGGGCGAGGCCGACGCCATGGTGCCGATGCACCACGCCGAGGACATCGCCTCGCGGCTGCCCGCCGGCGTCGGGCGTCTCCACCGCCTGCCCGACACCGGCCACCTGTCGATCCAGGACCACATCGCCGACGTCCTCGACGCGCTGGTGACGCCGTAGATGGCGGTGCCGTCGTGCCTGGTGCTGGGGGTCGGGATCGAGCCGGGAACGCCCCTGGCGCATCTCGAGGAGGCGGTCGACGCGCTGGGTCTGACCGGGGTGGACGTGGTCGCGACGATCGAGACCCGCGCCGCCGAACCCGCCGTCCTCGCGCTGGCCGCCGGGCGCACCCTGCGGACCTACCCCGCCGCCGCGCTCGACACCGTCGACGTCCCCACCCCCTCGGCCGTCGTGCGCCGCCTCACCGGCACCGGCAGCGTCGCCGAAGCGGCCGCGCTGCTGGCCGCCCGCGAGCTCGGTGGTGGTGAGCTCGTGACGCCCAAGCAGCGCGGCCGCGGGGTGACGGTGGCCGTGGCGCGCTGAGGACTACACCCGCGCCCGCCCCACCAGCCGCCACCCGGCCAGGGCGATCGCCGCGAACGCCGGCAGCGCCCCGATCGCGAAGGCGCCCGGGATCGACGGCGGCACCGCCATGGGCAGCACGCTGCCGATCACCGCGGCGGGCACGGTCCACCACCCGACGACCCCGGCCCGCGCGAGGCCGACGAACAGCAGCACCAGCGCGAGCGGGAGCAGCATCGCCGTCGCGGTCCAGGGCACCATCCAGGCCTGGCCGAGCACGGTGTCGGTGAGGCCGGTGACCTCCTCGGGCGAGAAGCGGCCGCCGAGACCGATCTGCCAGAAGTCGGTCGAGAGCATCCCGGACGTGTTGCCGAAGGACAGCGCCGCGAGCAGTGCACCGACGACGGCAGTGACGGCCCCGCGCCGGCCCCGCACGAGCAGCGGCAGGGCCAGCATCCCGGCGGCGAGCACGAGGTTGCCGTAGTGCAGCACCAGCGCGGAGACGCCGGCGGTGGGATGGCGCGCCATCGACTCGGCGATCGCCGCCGGTCCGTCGCCCATGGTCGGGGCGATCGCGGCGCCGATCAGGAACAGGGCCGTGCCGGCGAGCGTCGCGACGCCGCCGAGCGTGGGCAGGAGGCGCCGGACGGGGTCGTCGGTGCCGGTCGGGTCGATGGTCGGGGTGGTGGGCCGGTGCGTCGTGGTCATGGCGGAAACGCTAGGAATCGGCGGGTGCGGCGACGTCCGTTCGCCGGATCGATCGCCGTCCACCGTGACGCTGAGCGTTCGAGGCCCGGGGTCATCCTCCAGGTGGACCCGTCTGCGCCCGCTGTCGACTACCGTCCGTGGCATGAGCCGGGTGGAGCGGTGGGTCCCGCTGGTGGCGGCGGGGTTCCTCGTCGCCTTCGGCGTGCTCGAGCCGCTGACCTCGCCCGACCTGCGGCCCGCCGCGGTGTGGGCCGGGACGGCCGTCGCGGTGGCCGGCGCCCTGCTCGCCGCCGCGCGGCCGCTGGCCGGGACCGCGCTGCTGATGCTGGCGTTCCTCGCGCAGTCGCTGCTCGGCCAGGTCGGGCCGTCCGGTGGCGTGCTGCTGGCGATGTTCGCGGCGTGCGGCTGGGCGGCGTTCACCGTCGCGCCCGCGCGGTCGTGGATCACGCCGGTGGTCGGCCAGGTCGGGGCGGTGGCGTCGTCGGCGATCGGTGCGCTGCTCGCGATCCCGGGCGCCTCGCTGGCCGACAACATCTTCTTCTCGTCGTTCTTCTGGCTCGCCTGGGTCGTGGGACTGGCCGCGCGCCAGCAGCGCCGGCGCGCCGACCAGCTCGGCCGCCTCGCCGCCGCCCTCGACGCCGAGCGGGAGACGCGCGAGCGCGCCGTCCTCGCCGAGGAACGCGCCCGGATCGCGCGCGAGGTCCACGACGCCGTGGCGCACTCGGTGAGCGTCATGGTGCTGCAGCTCGGCGTCGTCCGGTCGACGGCACGTCTCGACGAGGGCGTCGACGGCGTGCTGGCGGGGCTCGAGCGCCTCGGCCGCGAGACCGTCGTCGAGATGCGCGGGCTGGTCGGCATCCTGCGGGACACCGAGGTCCCGGCGGCGCCCGAGCCGTCGCTGGACCGCCTCGACGAGCTGCTCGCCGACGTCCGGGCGGCCGGCCTGCCCGTGGAGCTCACGGTGCGCGGCGAGCCGTCGCACCTGCCGCGCATCCTCGACGTCTCGGCCTACCGGGTGCTGCAGGAGGCGCTGACCAACGTGCTGCGCCACGCCGGCCCGTCGCCGACGCGGGTGCTGCTCGAGCACGCCCGGGACGCGGTGGTCGTCGAGGTCGTCGACGACGGACCCGTGGGCGACCCGCCCGCACCGGTCGGGGGCGACGGGCACGGGCTGGTCGGGATGCGCGAGCGGGTGGCGGTGTTCGGCGGGTCGCTCGAGGCCGGGCCGCGCGACACCGGGTACGCCGTCCGCGCCCGCTTCCCGGTGCGGACGGCGGTGTCGGTGTGAGTGCCCGCGTGACGATCCGGGTGGTCCTCGCCGACGACGAGGCCATGATCCGCGCCGGGCTGCGGATGCTCGTCGACGCCCAGGACGACATGGAGGTCGTCGGCGAGGCCGCGGACGGCGACGCCGCGGTCGCCACCGTCGCGCGCACCCACCCCGACGTGGTCCTGCTCGACATCCGGATGCCCCGCCGCGACGGGCTGTCGGCGGCGCGGGAGCTGCTGGCGGCGGCGTCGCCACCGAGGATCGTCGTGCTCACCACCTTCGACGAGGACGCGCACGTCGCCGAGGCGCTGCGGCTCGGGGTCAGCGGGTTCCTGCTCAAGGTCGCCCCGCCGCACCAGCTGCTCGACGCGATCCGCACCGTCGCCGCGGGCGAGGGCCTGCTCGACCCCGCGGTGACCCTGCGGGTGATCCGCTCCTTCGCGGAGGTCCCGACGCCCGACGCCACGAAGGCCGACGCGCTGGCGGCACTGACGGCGCGCGAGACCGACGTCCTCGGGCTCGTGGCGCGGGCGCTGTCGAACGCCGAGATCGCGGCCCGGCTGCACCTCGGCGAGGCGACCGTGAAGACGCACCTCGGGCGGGTGCTCATGAAGCTGGGCCTGCGCGACCGCGTGCAGGCCGTGGCGTTCGCCTACGAGAGCGGCCTGGTGCGGGCGGGGGCGGATCGCGGCTGAGCGGCGTCGAGCAGGATGTCGCGCAGCTGCTCGGGGACGTCGCGCATGAGGTTGTGGGCGGCGTCGAGCTCGTGGACGGTCCAGGTCGGGTCGTCGCGAAGCCGGTCGCGGGTCGGCCCGAACGGCGAGGGCAGGCCGAACCAGTTCTTCGCGTAGAGGTAGACGCGCTCCCGGACGCCGTCGAGGCCGTGCTCGAGACGGGCGGGCTGGTCGAGGGTCGCGAGCGGGTGGTCGGTCGCGCGGGCGTCGAAGAAGGGCAGCGTCGGGACGAGGCCGGTCGCGCGGCCCTCGTCGTACCAGGCGCGCTCCTCGTCGTTGGTCATCGTGCGGGCGGTCTCGCCGTGGCGCGGTACGAAGGCGTCGAGGTAGACGAGCGCGTCGACCGTCCCGGGACGGCGGTCCGCGGCCACGGTCATCGGGAGCCCGCCGTAGCTGTGCCCGGCGAGGACGACGGGACCGTCGGCGCGGTCCAGGGCGCTGATGACGTCGGCGACGTGGGTCTCGAGGTCGACGGCCGGGTCGGGCGGGGTGTCGGGGTCGCCGACGGAGGTCAGGGTCAGGGCGCGGACCTCGTGGCCGGCGGCGCGGAGCCCGGCGGCGAGGTCGTCGAAGCACCAGCCGCCGTGGCACATCCCGGGGACGAGGACGAAGGTCGTCATGGCGTCCATCGTGGGCGGGCGTGGTCCATACGTCGAAGACATGCTCCGTCTCGTTGCCATCAGTGCTGCTTCTGGTCGGCTCGTGATCGGCGTGGCGCTCGCCCGGGGACTCACGCCAGGCGCCCGGGACGCGCGAGGATGGCGGTCATGAGCGAAGAGCCCCGGTACGGCGCGCCGTCGCCCGCCGACGGGCCGACCACGCCCGGCTCCGCGGCGGTGACGCGGGCCGAGCTGACCGGTGACCGACCGACGGGTCCGCCGTCGGAGCCCGTCACGATCCCCGACGGCGCGGCCGCGGCACGTCCGCGGGTCCGGACGTCGCCGGGTCGCACGCGGATCGGCGGCGCCTGGATCGGGCTGATCCTCGGCGCCGTGGTGCTCGTGTTCCTGCTGGTCTTCATCCTCCAGAACCTCGACCCCGCGCGGGTCGCGTTCCTCGGTCTGGAGGCCACCCTGCCGCTCGGCATCTGGCTGCTGTTCGCCGCGATCGCCGGGATGCTGCTGCTCGCCATCCCCGGTCTCGGGCGGATGGTGCAGTGGCGCCGGGCGGCCAAGCGCACGGGAAGGACCCGTTGATGAGCCCGTCGCTGCGCCTGGCCGGCGCGCCGCTGCCGCTGGTGGGGCGCGCCCGCGCCTACGTCTGCGGCATCACGCCCTACGACACGACCCACCTCGGCCACGCCTCGACGTTCGTGTGGGCCGACGTCGCCGCGCGCGTGCTGCGCCGCGTCGGCATCGAGGTGATCAGCTGCCGCAACGTCACCGACGTCGACGACGTCCTCGACGCCGCCGCCGAGCGGGCCGGGGCGCGGTTCGACAGCTTCGCCGCGGTCGGGCAGTTCCGCTTCGACCACGACATGGCCGCCCTCGGCGTGCGCCCGCCGACCCACGAGCCGCGCGCCCACAACCACGTCGACGGCGTCGTCGCCCTGGCGTCGGCGCTGCTCGAGCGGGGTGCGGCGTACGAGCGGAACGGGGCGGTGCTGTTCCGGGCCGTCGCCCCGTCGGTCGAGCTCGTGGGCGACGAGACGTCCAGCGAGGCGCCCTGGCCGGAGGCCGACGACCCGGCCGACGCCCTCGTCTGGCGCCCCGCGGCGGCCGGCGAGGCCGCCTGGCCGAGCCCGTGGGGCGACGGGCGTCCCGGCTGGCACGCCGAGTGCGCGGCGATGGCGCTGACCGTCCTGGGCTCGGCGATCGACCTGCACATCGGCGGCGCCGACCTGCGCCACCCCCATCACACCACCCAGGCCGCCATGGTCGAGGCCGTCACCGGGGTCGCGCCGTTCGCCCGCGCGCGCCTGCACGTCGGCACGGTGCGGGTGGACGGCGAGAAGATGGCGAAGTCGGCGGGGAACCTGCTGCTCGTCGGCGAACTGCTCGAGACCCACCCGGCCGCCGCCGTGCGCCTGCTCCTGCTCGACCGGCCCTGGGCGCAGCCGTGGGACGTCACCGCCGGCGCGCTCGACGACGCCGCGGCCCGCCTGGAGCGGCTCTACGCGGCGGCCGCGCGCCAGCCGGGCGGCAACGGCCCCGCGGCCGAGGCCGTGCTCGCGCGACTCCTCGACGACCTCGACGTCCCCGGAGCCCTCGACCTCGCGGAGACCGAGGGCGGCGAGGCCGCCCGCACGACCCTCGCCGTGCTCGGGCTGGCCTGATCGCGCGGGTGTTCTGACCGAAGGGCACCTTCGGTCGGATAGACGGGCGAGGGGTGCCCACCGCCGGAATGCGGTTCGTGGCGAGTGGCGCGTTCTGCATGGTCAACGGGTCGGTGAGCTGCGGAAAGTGCTGGTCGCGCCCGGTGAGGTTGTCGTCCGGCAGCTCTCCATCTCGATCTCTCGAGGATGCCGTCGCGGTTCGGCCCCCGAGATATCCTCAAGAGGTCCCACTGACGCGGGTGTCGCCAGTGTCGCCGTTGTGCGGTAGGATCGAACACATGAGCGAATCGATGGGCGCGGTCGAGCGGGAGGTGTTCGATCGTGCCCGCGCTCATGTGGTCGCTCAGCGGCGCGGCTACTACCGGCGGTTGCAGGACATCGCCGCGCTCGACGAGCTCGGGGCGGTCGCGGCCACGGGGTATCGCAGCTTGCCGAATCTGGTCGCCGATCTCGACAATGTGGATCATCCCGAGGCGAAGCGGCTGGTGGACGAGGCCGGCGACCTGTGCGCGCGGACCTCGCTGTCGGGCGAGGTGCTGCCCGCCCGGCTGCCGGCCACCGCGGACGCGCTGGCCGCCGGGTTGGTGGACCCGGCGCACGTGCGGATCGTGCGGGACACGGTGCGGCATCTGGCCGGGCTGATGACCCCGCCACCGCCCGACGAGCTCGCCGGGGTCGAGCAGACCTTGGCGGACAAGGCGCAGCTGCTGCCGCCGAAGATGCTGCGCCGGCTCGCGAAAGCGTTCGTGGACTTCTACGACCCCGACGGGGCGGCCCCACCCGACGGGGAGGACGCCGGCGACGAGATGCACATGCTGCGCCGCCGCGACGGGTCGCTGGTGTTCAAAGGCCGGTTCGGGGATCCGCTCGAGGCCGAGAAGATGGTCGAGGTCGTCGGGGTGCTCTCGGCCCGCGCGGGCAGCGAGGACCAACGATCCCTGGCCCGACGCCAGGCCGACGCCCTCAAAGACCTCATCGACGACGCCCGCGGCCCCCACGGCATCGCCACCGACACCCGCCGCGGGCAGAACGACACCACCGACCCCGCACGCACCGACACCGACACCGACGAACCGGGCGCCGAGCCCGCCGAGGAGCCGGCCGCTGATGCCGAGCCCTGCCCGGACGACGAGCACGTCGGCGGCGGCGAGCCGGGCCTCGCCGCGGACGACGAGCCGGCCGACGCCTCGGGTGACGCTTCGGACGACGCCGAGGGCCAGGCGCCGTTGGCATTGATCCCCGAACCACGCCGCCCCGAGCCCGACGCGCCCTCACCGGCAGGCCGGGGCTGGACCGAACGACCCGGGCGGGTCCTGCTGACCGTCACCATCGACCACCGCTGGCTCTGCGAAGCCCTCCAAGACAAGGCCGGCAAGGCCGGCAAGACCGGCTACGGGACGCTGGACTCCGGGCACCACGTCGACGCCGCCACCATCCGCCGCTGGGCCTGCGACGCCGAAATCATCCCCATGATCCTCGGCTCCAAGTCCGAACCCCTCGACGTCGGCCGCCGCCAACGCACCGCCCCCGACGCCATCCGCCGCGCCCTCAACCACCGCGACGGCGGCTGCGCCTTCCCCGGCTGCGACCGCCGACCCCGCCGCTGCCAGGCCCACCACGTCCGCCACTGGTACCCCGACGGCGACACGGCCCTGGACAACATGTGCCTGCTCTGCCGCTACCACCACCAGCTCGTCCACCACGGCCACTGGACCATCGAGATGATCAACGGCCGGGCGTGGTTCACCCCACCCTGGTACATCGACACCGAACGACAACCCCGGCTCGGAGGACGCCCTCGCGTCCCTGTGTGAGGCGATTGGGCCTCGGTGTCCGGAGCGTCGCGGGCGGTGTGTCCCGTGTCGCCGACCTGTCGTGATCTCTGCACGGTCGTGGGCGTGGCGCGGCGAACACCTCTCCGCGTGTCATGGCGCGGCGCGCCGTCTCCGGCTGATCGTCCCCCTACCGTGGCCTGGGGCGCCGTGGGTCGGATGACCGTGCCACGGCGGCGGAGGGGAGGTGGCCTCGTGGTGGTGGGCACCCGATGGTGGCGTCGGACCGACGCCGAGCTCGGCGCTGAGGACGTGTGGGGTGGGCCGGACGAGGTGACGCTCGCGCCGTCACCCCGCGACTCGCCCGACGATGCCGAGCATGCGGCACGCGAACAAGCCGAGCGCGAGGCGCGCGAGCAGGCGGAGCAGGAAGCTCGCGAACAAGCTGAACGCGAAGCCCGCGAGCAGGCCGAACGCGAAGCTCGCGAGCAGGCCGAGCGGGAAGCCCGCGAGCAGGCCGAGCGGGAAGCCCGCGAGCAGGCCGAACGCGAAGCCCGCGAGCAGGCCGAACGCGAAGCCCGCGAGCAGGCCGAACGCGAAGCCCGCGAGCAGGCCGAACGCGAAGCCCGCGAGCAGGCCGAGCGCGAGGCCCGTGAGCAGGCCGAGCGGCAGGCTCGTGAGCAGGCCGAACGGGAAGCCCGTGAGCAGGCCGAGCGGGAAGCCCGCGAACAGGCCGAGCGCGAAGCCCGCGAACAGGCCGAGCGCGAAGCCCGCGAACAGGCCGAGCGCGAAGCCCGCGAACAGGCCGAGCGCGAAGCCCGCGAACAGGCCGAGCGGGAAGCCCGCGAACAGGCCGAACGCGAGGCCCGGGAGAAGGTCGAGCAGGAGCGTGTCGCCACGCTCCCCGGCGAGGCGGTGTCACCGTCCGTCGCGCGCGAGGCCGCGGCGCGGGACGAGGCGGCGCGCCGGGCCGCGAAGGCGGACCGCAAGCGCCGTCGCCGGCGGGTCCTCCTGTTGTTCCTGATCGCCCTCCTCGCGGTGGCCGCGGTGTGGATCGTGCCGCGGCTGATCGCGCTGGCGCTCGCGGTGGTCACGGCCCTGAGCAGCGCGTTCGGGGTCCCCGCGAGCGCACCGGCGACTCCGGTGGCGGCCGCGTCCGCGGCCGACACGGCGCCGGTCGCTGCATCGGCGCCCGGACCCCGCCAGGAGCTGCCCCGTGGCGGCACGACGATCGCGCCCGCTCACCGGGTCGTCGTTGTGCGCGCGGCCGCCGGAGCGTCGACGGAGGAGACGGCTGACCGGGTCGAGGCGACCGCGACGACGTTCGGCACCGTCGACCGGGAGGCGCTGCCGGCGCTCGAGCTGCCCGTCGGCGACGCCTCGGCGAGCGGGGCCGCGTGGCAGCAGCTCGCCCTGACCCGCGCGCACCGGCAGCTGCTCGTGCTCGCCGTCCCGACGGGCCCGACCGGCGCTCTCGACGCGATCGAGCCGTGGGAACGCCTGCTGCGCGAGCCCGACGTGGGCCTCGCCCTCGACGCCGCGTCGCCGCCCGCGCCCGAGGAGCTGGGCGCGATGACGGGCTGGCTCGCCGACGTGGTCCGGTCGGCGGGCCTGCCGCAGAAGCTCCTGGTGGTGCCGGGCCCAGCGGCCGGCGCGCCCCCGGAGATCGCCCTGGCGACCACCGGCGACACGACCCCGCCCACCCTGCGCGCGATCGTCGCGCCACCCGGCGAGGCCGACGCCCGCGCGATCCTCGCCGCGCAGCCGGCCCCGGACGTCGTGCTCTACCGCTGAGCCGCCCCGTCGGCCGCGAGGACGAGCAGCTCCGTCCCGCCCAGCGTCTCGAGCCCGTGCCACGTGGCGCGCGGGATGTGGAGGACCTCGTTCGGGCCGAGCGTCACCGCCGGGCGGCCGTCGACCTCGATGCGGGCGTGACCGCCCAGCACGATCACCAGCCGGTCGGTGTCGTCGTACCGCCGCGGCCCCGTGTGCGCGTGGGGCGGCAGCGACATCCGCACCAGGGAGACCCCGCCGTAGCCGTCGTCGGGACCCACCACCAGGTGCGAGTCGATCGCATCGAGGGCGAGCCCGACTCCGGCGATCGACGTGGGTTCCGGCGCGGTCGTGCTCATGCGTCTCCTCCTCGGCGGGCCCGGTGACCCGAGCGCCTTCACCGCGCAGATGGGCGGCCGGCGTCCGGAGGGTGAGAGCTCTCCGGACCGAGCGCTCCTCTGAGCGAGGCAAGGCGACAACGGAACGTCTCGTACCGCAGTACAGGCGCAAGACGAGGGCCTCGTCAAGAGCGTCGAACCGGCTCTATCATGCTCATATGAGCGAGGTGGACGGCTGGGGCCCGGGTCGGCGTCTGCTCGCGGCCGGTGCGGCCCACCGCTTCCACGTCCTCGGGCGCACGAAGGTCGAGATCGCGAAGGAGCTCGGGATGAGCCGCTTCGCGGTCGCCCGGCTGCTCGACGCCGCGGTGGAGCAGGGACTCGTGCGCATCGAGGTCACCGCGGGCGACGACCTCGACCACCGCGCGTCGGAACAGCTCGCCGCGACCTACGGCCTGCGCCGCGCGCTCGTCGCCCCGGCGATTCCGGCAGCCCCGGCAGCCCCGGCACCCCCGACCGCCCCGAGAGCAGAGACAGCCCCGACCGCCCGCCAGCAGGTCGCCGCCCTCACCGCGAAGCTGCTCACCGAGGTCGTGAGCGCCGACGACGTCCTCGGGCTCGCCTGGTCGCGCACGATCAACGAGGCCGTCGACGCGCTGACGATGCTCCCGCCCTGCACGGTCGTCCAGCTCTGCGGCGCGTACTCGCTGCCGTGGCGTTCCGACACGTCGGCGGAGACGGTCGCGCGGGTCGGCGCGCTGTGCGGGGGGCCGGCGTTCCCGATCTACGCCCCGCTGGTGCTGCCCGACGACCAGACCGCCCGGACGCTGCGCGCGCAGCCGGGCGTCGTCGACGCCGTCGGGCGGTTCGCCGACCTGACCGTCGCCGTGGTCTCGGTCGGCGCGTGGAGCCCGGAGCACTCGACGGTGTACGACGTCCTCGCCGAGGACGAGCGCGCCGCTCTCGGGGAGCGGGGTGTCGTGGGGGAGGTGGTCGCGCTCCCGTTCGACGAGGAGGGCCGGGTGCTCGACGTCGACCTCGCGCGCCGCGTGCTCGCCATCGACGAGGCGGCGCTGCGGGCGGTCGACGAGGTGATCGTGCTCGTCGCCCACCCCGAGCGGGCCCGGGCCGCCGACGCGGTGCTGCGCTCGGGGCTGGCGAGCACCCTCGTCACCGATGCCGCCACCGCTGCAGTCCTGCAGGAGAAGGCTCAGGTCGGCCAGGTCGTCGAGCGCCGCGCCCGGTCGTAGAGCGTGTCCGCCTCGCCGAAGACGAGGGCCTCGGGGAGCTTCGCCAGCCGGTCGGCGAGCCCGTCGCCGTCGGCGGCGAGGACCTCCGCGGGGTCGGGATCGCCGCCGACCAGGCCGCCGGGGGCGACGACGACCCCGTACACGCGCGGCGTCGTGCGGCGTCCCTGTTCCAGCGTCGCGCGCACGTGCCCGACGGCGCCGCGCACCTGCTCGGCCAGGGTCGTCCGGTGCCCGTCCACGTGGACGACGCCGCCGCGGACCTCGACCCGGCCGTCGCCCGCGGAGCGCGCCACCACCACCCCCGGCGACCCGAACAGCAGCGTCGCCGCGCCGTGCTCGCCGAGCGGGACGTCGGGGATCGCGCGCCAGGGCGTGCCGGCCGTGGCGATCCGGGAGAGCCGCCGCAGTCCGCGGGGGTTCACGACTCCGTCGACGGCCGCCGCGAGCGCGCCGTCGGAGGGCGTCCGCCGCCCCAGGTCCTCCCACCCGACACCGAGCAGCTCCGCGAGGGCCCGGTGCCAGCGCGTGTGCTGGTCGCGGTCGCCCTCGTACGGGACGTTCGCCCCGCACAGCGAGCAGGACCGCCCCTCGCCGAAGCCCCACTCGTAGGTCGGTTCGTCGGCGATCAGCCTGCGGGCCTGCTCCGGGTCCACGGCCGGCACGGTAGGCGCAACCCGTTTCGCGTCCGTCGTTAGGCTCGGAACATGGCACGAGGGGTCACGCGGATGTCCGGTCTGTTCCTGCGCACGCTGCGCGAGGACCCGGCCGACGCCGAGGTGATCAGCCACAAGCTGCTCGTGCGCGCGGGGTACGTCCGCCGGGTCGCGCCGGGCATCTACTCGTGGCTGCCGCTGGGCATGAAGGTCCTGCGCCGCGTCGAGAAGATCATCCGCGACGAGATGGATGCGATCGGCGGCCAGGAGGTCCACTTCCCGGCCCTGCTGCCCCGCGAGCCCTACGAGGCCACCGGCCGCTGGACCGAGTACGGCGACACGCTCTTCCGCCTCAAGGACCGCAAGAAGGCCGACTACCTGCTCGGGCCCACGCACGAGGAGCTGTTCACCCTCATGGTCAAGGGGGAGACCAGCTCCTACCGCGACTTCCCGGTGACGCTCTACCAGGTCCAGAACAAGTACCGCGACGAGGAGCGTCCGCGCGCGGGCATCCTGCGCGGCCGCGAGTTCGTCATGAAGGACTCGTACTCGTTCGACCTCACCGACGAGGGCCTGCGCGAGTCCTACGCGAAGCACCGCGAGGCCTACCAGCGGATCTTCGCCCGGCTCGGGCTCGAGGTGCAGATCGTCTCGGCGATGTCGGGCGCGATGGGCGGCTCGGCGTCCGAGGAGTTCCTCGCGCCCTGCGACGCCGGCGAGGACACCTACGTGCGCTGCCCCGCGACGGGCTTCGCCGCCAACGTCGAGGCCGTGACGACGCCCGCGCCGCCCGACGAGCCGGTCGAGGACAAGCCCGAGGCCGTCGTGTACGACACCCCGGACACGCCGACGATCGAGACGCTCGTCGACCACGTGAACACCCTCGGGCTGGGCCGGACATTCACGGCCGCCGACACCCTCAAGAACGTCATGGTCAAGACGCGCCTGCCCGGGGCGAGCGAGTGGACCCTTCTCGGCGTCGGGGTCCCCGGCGACCGCGAGGTCGACATGAAGCGCCTCGAGGCGTCGGTGTCGCCGGCCGAGGTGGCGCTGCTCGAGGACGCCGACTTCGCCGCGAACCGCTTCCTCACCAAGGGCTACATCGGCCCGGTCGGGCTCGCGAAGAACGGCGTGCGCTACCTCGTCGACCCCCGCGTCGTCACCGGCACGGCCTGGGTCACCGGCGCCGACGAGGACGGCCGGCACGTCGTCGACCTGGTCGCGGGCCGCGACTTCACCCCCGACGGGACCATCGAGGCCGCCGAGGTCCGCGAGGGCGACCCGTCGCCCGACGGCGGCGGGCCCCTGGTCGCCGCGCGCGGCATCGAGATGGGCCACATCTTCCAGCTCGGCCGCAAGTACGCCGAGGCGCTCGGGCTCACCGCCCTCGGGGCCGACGGCAAGCCCGCGACGGTGACCATGGGCTCCTACGGCGTCGGCGTCACCCGCGCCGTCGCCGCGATCACCGAGCAGCACGCCGACGCCAAGGGCCTCGTGTGGCCCGCGGAGGTCGCGCCGTACGCGGTGCACATCGTGATCGCCGGCAAGGACCCCGCCCAGGCCGAGGCGGCCACGGGCATCGCCGACGGCCTCGCCGGCGCGGGGCTCGACGTCCTGCTCGACGACCGCAAGGCCTCGCCCGGGGTCAAGTTCGCCGACGCCGAGCTGCTCGGGATGCCGACCACGGTGACCGTCGGGCGCGGGCTCGCGAGCGGCGTCGTCGAGGTGACCGACCGCGCCTCCGGCGAGCGCCGCGAGGTGCCCGTCGACGACGTGGTCGCCGAGCTCAGCTCCTGACGAGCTCCGCGCGGCGCGCCATCAGCTCGTCGGTCGTCAGTGCGGCGCCCTCGCGCCACGCCCGCGCGTGGGCGTCGTCGCCGAGCTCCGCCCGGGCGCGGTCCATCAGGCCCGGGGTGTGCTCGCGCGCCGGCCACACCATGCCCGCCCGGCGGGTCTGCGTGTACGCCGAGGAGTACCAGACGGCGGCCTCCGCGGGCTCGCCGCGCATGACCAGCAGGTTCGCCATGGCCTCCACGTAGACCCCGGTGCCGCCGCTGCCCATCCGGGTCGTCGCGACGAGCAGCCGCTCGGTCCAGGTGATGCCCGCGTCCGCGTCGCCGACGAGCTGGGCGACGATGTTGTCGACCGCGCAGGACACCCAGATCGCGCAGACGTTGTCGCGCGCGACCGCGCGGTCGTGGATCGCGGTGGCCCGTGCCGTCAGGCCGGTGAGGACGCCGGGGTTGGTCGAGCCCAGCCCGGCGGCGGTCGCGAACGCCTCGAGCACCAGGGTGACGTCGGGGTCGGCGAGCGCGGCCGCCGCCGGCGCGAGGTGGTCGCAGCCGTGCCCGAGGAGCTCCCAGTCGTTGTGGGTCCACGCGGACCCGGCGCCCGCGAAGGCGATCTCGACCATCGCGCGCAGCGACACGGGGTCGGCGGAAGCGACGTCGAGGGTGTCGAGGTGCCCGACGACGTCGCGGAGCATCGGGCCGCCGCCCTCGAGGTCGCCGAGCAGGATGCGGGCGCCGGCGTGCGCGAACCGCACGGTCAGCCCGTCGGCGTCGGTCCCGGTCGCGGGGGCGGCGCGGTCGAGCCAGCGCCCGAGCTCGTGCACCCGCGTGCGGTAGTAGCCGAACCAGAGCAGCTCGGCGCCCAGACGCAGCGCCCGCGGGTCCGGGGCGTCGGTCAGGAGGTCGTCCAGCGTCGCCCGCACCACCGGCCAGTTCTCCTCGACGAGGTCGTACCAGTCGGCCTCCGCGGCGCGGCCCAGCCGGGGACGCGCGGCGAGCACGCCGAGCACCCACGCGTCGCGCCGTGCGAGGGTGCGCGGCTCGTCCCCGGACGCGGCGAGGTGGTGACGACCGTGGGCGCGCACGGTGTCGAGCTGGCGGAACACCGTCGACCGGCCCGGACGCGACGGCGGCGTCGCGACCAGCAGCGACCGGTGCTCGAGGCGCGCGAGCAGGGTCGGGACGTCGGCGACGTCGAGGGCGGGACCGATGACCGCCGCGGCGGCGGGCAGCGTGAACGGCCCCGGCAGCACCGACAGGGCGCGGTGCACGACCTGCTCGTCGGCGTCCAGCAGGCGGTGGCTCCACTCGATCGCCTCGCGCACGGTGCGGCGGTGGTCGGCCGGCCCCCGGCCGACGCGGCCCAGCCCGCCCGGATCGGTGGTGGCCTGCTCGGCGATCTCGGCGAGGCTGAACGAGCGGGACCGCGCCGCGGCCAGCTCGACGGCGAGCGGGAGGCCGTCGACGGCGCGGCAGATGCGTTCGACCAGGGCGACGTCGTCCGTCGCCGAGCCGTCGCCGGCCCGTGCGAGGAACAGCTCGGCGGCGGGGGACGGCCCCGCGGGCCCGCCGTCCAGCGCCAGCGGGCCGAGCACCCGGACGTCCTCGCCGTCGACGTCGAGGGGCTCGCGGCTGGTGGCGAGCAGGGTGGCCCGCACGTCGTGCGCATCATGGGGAGCCAGCAGCTCCTCGACCAGCGTCGCCACGGCGTCGATCACGTGCTCGCAGTTGTCCAGCACCACCAGGGCGCGGCGGTCGCGGACGAACGCCCGCAGGACGCCCTCGGGCCCGGTGTCGTCGGGGAGCAGGCCGAGCCGCGAGACGATCATGTCCGCGACGGGGCGGCCGGCGACGACCTCGGTCAGGTCGACGAACCAGACGCCGTCGGCGAACCGCCCGGCCCCGTCGCGGGCCGCCTGGATCGCCAGGCGCGTCTTCCCGCAGCCGCCGGGTCCGGTGATCGTCGTCAGACCGGTGGTCGCGAGGGCGTCGGCCAGCTCGCCCAGCTCGCGGGCGCGCCCGACGAGCACTCCCGGGCGGACGGGCAGATGGCGGGGCGCCGGCGCGTCGACGGGGGCCGGTGCGGGCGGTGCGGGCGGTCCGGACGGTGCGGGCGGTCCGGACGGTGCGGGCGGTCCGTGCGGTGCCTGCTCCTGCGCCATCACCGCCCGGTGCACGTCCTGGAGCTCGCGGCCGGGGTCGAGCCCGAGCTCGTCGCGCAGCAGCGTGCGCACCCGGCGGAAGGTCGCGAGGGCCTCCTCGGTGCGGCCGAGGTCGGCGAGCGCCGACATCCGCAGCGCCCAGAGGCGTTCGCGGAACGGGTGCTCGAGCTGGAGCGGTTCGAGGTCGACCAGCACCCGGTCGGGACGCCCGAGCGCCAGCAGCGCGGCCAGCCGCCGCTCGGCGACCTGACCGCGCAGCTCCTCGAGCCGGGCGACGACGGCGGCCGTGGCGGTGGCGTGCGCGACGACCTCGTACGGCGCGCCGCGCCACAGGTCCAGCGCCTCCTCGCAGCGCTGCAGCGTCGCGGTGGGGTCGGCGTCCTCGCCGGTCATGGCGGCGAGCCGTTCGAAGCGCCGGGAGTCGACGTCGTCCGGGGGGATGGAGAGCCGGTAGCCACCGGTGTCGCTCGCGAGGCACGATGCGAGGGCGCGGGGGCGGGTCGGTTCGAGGATGCGGCGCAGGCGCCAGAGGTGGTTCTCCACGCTGGAGGTGCTGGCGTCGGCGTCGTATCCCCAGCCCGCGACCACGAGGTCCTCGACGGGCACGCGCCGGTTGGCGTGGATCGTGAGCGTCGCCAGGATCGCGGCCTGCTTCGTGCCCGGACAGGGTCGCTCGACGCCGTCGGTCTCCACCAGGAGAGGGCCCAGGTCGCGCACCCGCACCGGCCGACACTAGATCCAGGACACCGCATCGCGCACCACCCTGTTGGCCCAACTGCTCACGGTGAGTCAGCGATCGCTCAGTGCAGGATCTCGATCAGCAGGCGTCGTGATGCTGACGTCGGTCGCCCCGAAGGTCGTCGCGACCGCGAGGGCGAAGTACCGGTAGTCGGCGCCGGTGCGCCGCCCCGGGAACTGCAGGCCGGGCTCGTCGAGGTCCCGCTTGGTCGACCGCCACGGAGGCGGCAGCGGATGGGTCGACGAGGGAGCCGCCGTCGCCGTCACGACGCCGGCCCCGTCCGCTGGGCGAGCGCGTCGGCGAACCAGTCGAACACGACGCGCTCGAGCCGGAACTGACCGAGCCCCTCGCAGTGCCCGCCCGCGCCCTCGGCGGCGGTAAACCGGCGCCGGGTCACGGGACCGCCGAGGGCGGCGGCGAGCGGCTCGGTCTGCCCCTGGCTCGCGAAGTCGCCCTCGGCCTCGATCACCAGCGTGGGGCAGGTGATCCCGCCGGCGAGACCGTCGAGGGTGAACGTGGCGAGCGCGCGGAAGTAGTCGGTCAGCGTCGCGACGCCGTGGGTGGCCATGCGGCAGCGGAAGTCGTTGGCGCGCTGCGGGTCGGCGAGCAGGCCGGCGAGGTCGGCCTCGAGGGTCGGGTCGTCGTCCTGCAGGCGCTGCCAGGCCTGGTCGCCGAGGCGGCCGCGGATCGTCGCGGCGAAGTCGTACTGGGCGGGGTCGCAGACCAGCGCGGCGATGCGGGGTTCGCGCGCGGCGCCGCGGGGCGCGAGGTAGCCGCCGAAGCTGCGCCCGAGCAGGACGATCGCGGCGGGGTCGACGCCCGGCTGCGCGACCAGCCAGTCGACCACCGGGGTCAGCGTGGCCTCGAAGTCCGGCCGCAGCGGCAGGCCCCGCTCGTAGAGGACGCCGCCCTGCCCCGGGCCCTCGAAGACCAGACAGTTCATGCCGTACTCGAGGGCGCCGAACGCCTGGTCGAGGTAGCTGCTCTCGGCGGTGCCGTCGTAGCCGGCCGGGCCGAGCACGGTCGGGCGCGGGACGTCGGGACCCGCGGGGCGCAGGAGGTAGCCGGCCGCGACGACGCCGTCGCGCTCGACCTCCATGCGCTCGACGTGGTGGGTCATCAGCGGCACGGCGGCGCGGAAGGCGCTCACGTGCGCGGCGTGGTCGTCCAGGAGGTCCTGGCGGGTGATGTCGGTGCGGTTGAAGAAGAACGCCTGGCGGTAGTACTCGGCGGCGCGCAGGAAGCAGCGCCGCGCGCTGACGGTGTGGCCGGCGGCCAGGCTCGCGTCGCCGTCGGCCCGGACCGCGTCGCCCGTCGCGCGCCACTCCCGCCGCCACGAACCGAGGTCGCCCGGGGCGATGCGCGCGACGGTCGCGGCCACCTCCCCGAGGTCGGCGCTCCCGCGCATCGCGGCCGACATCGAGCGTTCGAGCTGGGCGTCGAAGGCCTCGTCACCGGTGCGCAGGGCGGGGCCGGTGGCGCCGACGAAGGAGACTGCGGGGGTGGCGGCGGGGGTGGCGGGGGCGGACGTCGTCATGGGTTCCTCCGGGTGTGTCCGTGCGCTGGACACCCAGAGTCACCGCGGCCGCTCTCACGCCGCTCTCGTCACGCTCCCGCCGACTCCCGTCGGCCGGCCCGGGCTAGTCCGTGACCGTGCGTCGCTCCATCCGGACCGAGACCCCCAGCACGGCGAGGCCCAGCAGCGGCAGGACCGCGCCGACGGCGGCCGGGGCCGACCAGCCCAGGCCCGCGGCGAGGACGACCCCGCCGAGCGCCGCGCCGACCGCGTTGGCGACGTTGAACGCCGAGTGGAAGCTCGCCGCCGCGAGCGACGGGCCCTCGGCGGCGAAGTCGATCAGGCGGCCCATGAGCGCGGGCCCGGCCGACATGCCCACGAAGCCGAGCGCGAAGAGCCCGATCGTCGCGGTGACCGCGTTGCTCGCCGCGACCGTGAACGCGAGCAGCACCGCGGCGTAGGCGACCAGCGCGATCGCGATCGTCGCCCGCGGGGCCTTCTCGGCGAAGCGGCCGCCGGCGATGTTGCCGACGGTCATGCCGACGCCCAGCGCGCCGAGCAGCAGCGGCACCAGCGACGTCGCGACGCCGGCCTGGTTGGTCAGGATCGGGCTGATGTAGCTGTAGACGGCGAACATGCCGCCGAACCCCGCGGAGATCACCCCGAGGGTGAGCCACACCTGCGGGCGCCGCAGCGCCGTGAGCTCGTTGCTCAGGCTGCCGCCGCGGTCGTCCGCGGGGCTGGGCACCAGCGTGACGACGGCGAGCACGGTGATCAGCGCGATGACCGTGACGGCGACATAAGCGCTGCGCCAGCCGAAGGAGTCGCCCAGCCACGTCGCGGCGGGCACGCCGATGATGTTCGCGACGGTCAGCCCGAGCATCACGGTCGCGAGCGCGCGGGCGCGCCGCTCCGGGGGCACGAGCGCCGCCCCGAGCACCGCGGCGGTGCCGAAGTAGGCGCCGTGGGGCAGCCCGGAGAGGAAGCGCAGGGCGACGAACGGCACGAACGACGGCGCGAGCGCCGACAGGGCGTTGGCGACGACGAGGAACACGGCCAGCGCGACGACGAGGCGCTTGCGGGGCCACCGCGCGCCGAGCAGGGCGATCAGCGGGGCGCCGAACACCACGCCGAGGGCGTAGGCGCTGATCGCGGCGCCCGCGGTGGGCACCGAGACCCCGAGGTCGGCGGCGAAGCCGGGCAGCACGCCCATGCTCGCGAACTCGGTGGTGCCGATCGCGAGGCCGCCGAGCGAGAGCGCGGCGAGGCTGACGCCGGCGGGGACGCGCGAGCCCCGGGCCGGTGCCGTCCGCTGCGGGGGAGCCGAGGTCTGCGGGGCGGCCTCGGTCGAGGTCGGCGGGGTCATGCGGTCACCTCCTGCTGGATCTCGGCTGGCTGGATCTCGGCTGGCTGGATCTCGGCTGGCTGGATCTCGGCCGCGAGCAGCGTCGGGACGACGTCGGACAGGGAGTCGACCGGGATGTCGGCGGGCTGGCCGCGCAGGCCGGCGACGGTCGCCCCGGCGGCGCGCCCGGCGGCGACGCCGACCGCGGAGTCCTCGACGACGAGGCAGTCGGTCGGGTCGACGGCGAGGAAGTCGGCGGCCATGAGGTAGCCGTCCGGGGCCGGCTTGCCCTCGGCGACCATGTCGCGGGGCACGATCACGGGCGCCTCGATGCCGGCGGCGCCGAGGCGCGCCCGGGCGAGGCGGGCGTCCGCGCTGGTCACGACCGCCCACGGCGTGTGGGTGGCGTCGAGGTGCGCGACGAGGTCGTGGGCGCCGGGGGCGGCGACGACGTCGGCGAGGTCGACGTACTCGTGCTCGAGGTGGTCGCGGGTCGCGGCGACGACCAGCGCCTCGTCCAGGTCGGGGCGGACGCGGCGCACGGTGCTCTCGGCGGGGTGCCCGGTCATCACGGCCAGCACGGCGGCGGGATCGGCGCCCCAGCGGCGCGCCCACTTGCGCCAGGACCGCTCGACGGCGGCGTCGGAGTCGACCAGGGTGCCGTCCATGTCCAGGAGCACGGCGGTGAAACCGCAGGTCACCCGGCGAGCGGGCGCCTCGGCGTGCAGGGTCACGGCGGGTCCTTCCGAGACGGGAGTAGCTAATATTCTCGTTGTCCGAGCATAATCGGGTCCATGAGCGCGTCAACGGAGACGGGACGTGAGCCCGGTCGCGCCCGCGTGGACCGCTGGCGCACGAAGGCGGAGGTCCTCGGCGAGGTCCGGCGCCGCCCGGGCCTGACCCGCGTCGAGCTCGCCCGGCGCCTCGGCCTGTCCAGCGCGTCGGTCACCGAGACGGTCACGCGCCTGCGCGACGCAGGCTGGATCTGCGAGCACCGCGCGCCCGTCCAGGGCCGCGGGCGCCCGACCACCACGCTGGAGCCGGCGCCGGACGGCCCGCGCGTGGTGGCCGTCGACGTCCGCCACGAGGACTGGCGGGTCGGCCTCGCGGGGCTCGACGGCCGCGTCACCGAGGTCTCGTCCGCGCGCCACGACCGCGACCCCGGGCACGTCGCCGCCGCCCTGCGCACCGCCGTCGCCGACCTCGCCGCCGGGCATCGCACGGTCGCCGTCGGCCTCGCGGCGCCCGCACCGGTCTCCGCCGACGGCCTGGTGCGCGCCACCGAGCTGGCGTGGGACGCCGTGGACCTGGGGCCGGTCGTGGACGCGCTCGAGGGGGTCCCGCTGCGTCTCGGCAACGACGCGACGCTCGCCGGCGTCGCCGAGGCACGCACCGGCGCGGCCGCGGGGGCGGCGACCGCGGTCTTCCTCACCGTGGAGGTCGGCCTCGGCGGCGCGCTGCTGCTCGACGGCCTGCCGCACCTCGGCGCGCACGGGCAGGCGGGGGAGTACGGGCACCTGCCCTTCGGCGACCCGGCGCGCCCGTGCTCGTGCGGGGCGCGGGGCTGCTGGGGCCCGGAGGTCGACGGCCGGGCGCTCGCCCGCCGCCTCGGGGACCCGGAGCCGGGCGACCCGCGCTCGTACGCCGTCGCGGTGCTCGAGCGCGCCGCCGGCGGGGACCCGGCCGCCGTCGACGCCGTGTGCGGGGCCGCCGCGGCGCTCGGCCGGGGCATCGCGGGCCTGGTGCACGTCCACGACCCCGACGTCGTCGTGCTCGGCGGGCTCGCCCGCGGGCTGCGGGCCGCGCCGGGCTTCGAGGAGGCCTACGTCCGCGGCCTCATGGCCTTCCGCCGCGACGACCCGGTGCCCGTGCTGGACGCCCTGCACGGCGACGACGGCGCGCTGTACGGCGCCGCGGCCCTGGCGCTCGACCACGCCACGAGCCCGGAGGGCCTCGCCGACTCCTGCGAGCCCTCACCCGCCTAGCAGGCTCAGGCGCACCATCCGGGTGGGGTTGTCGCCGTTGGTGTCCACGAGGCAGACCGACTGCCAGGTGCCCAGCGCCAGCTGCCCGCCGAGCACCGGCACCGACATCGACGGCGCGACGATCGCGGGCAGCACGTGGTCGCGGCCGTGGCCGGGCGAGCCGTGGCGGTGCGACCACCGGTCGTCGGCGGGCAGCAGCTCGCGCAGCTGCGTGAGCAGGTCGCCGTCGCTGCCGGCACCCGTCTCGATGATCGCCACCCCGGCCGTCGCGTGCGGCACGAACACGTGCAGCAGCCCGTCGGCGGTGTCGGCGCCCGCCACGAACCGGGCGCACTCCCGGGTGATGTCCCGGACGGTCTCCCGGTCGCCGGTGCGGACCTCGATCTCCTCGCTGTACACGGGCGCCCAGGGTAGGCGCAGGGCGCTCGGCCGGACGGGCCAGAATGCCCGCCGTGCACCCCGATTCCGGACAGGGACGCGTGGCCGTCGCGGTCGTCACCGGCGCAGGCCGGGGCATCGGCGCCGGTCTCGCCGCCGCGCTGTCGGCCCGCGGCCACCACCTCGTCGTCACCGACGTCGACGCCGACGCCGCGCGGGCGACCGCCCAGGCCCTCGACGGCCCGGCGACGCCCATGCCGCTCGACGTCCGCGACCCCTCGGCGCACCGCGCCGTCGCGCTCGCGGCCGCCGACCTCGGCGACGTCACCGTCTGGGTCAACAACGCCGGGGTGCTGTCGACGGCGACGGTGTGGGAGTCCACCGACGAGGACGTCGCCGCGACCTTCGAGATCAACACGCTCGGTGTCGTGCACGGATGCCGCGCGGCGGTGGAGGTCATGCGCCGCGGCGACGTGCTCAACGTCGTCTCGCTCTCCGGCCTCGGCCCGACGCCGGGCTTCGCGACCTACGGCGCGAGCAAGGCCGCGGCGCTGAGCTACTCGCAGGCCCTGGACATCGAGCTGGCCTCGGTGCGCCGGCCGATCCGGGTGCGCGCGCTGTGCCCGGACGTCGTCGACACCTCGCTGGTCAGCAACGTCGCCCACCGGCCCAGTTCGGCCCTGCTGTTCACCGGGAGCCGGCTGCTCTCCGTGGACGAGGTCGTCGACGCGGGGATGGGGATGCTCGGGTCCCGGCGGGCGATGCGTACCGTGCCGGGCTGGCGCGCGGCGCTCCAGCGGACCTCGGCGGCGTTGCCGGGGGTCGCGAGGGTCGCCGTTCCCCTGGTGGCCCGGATGGGGGAGCGTCGCCGCTTGTCCCGCTAGGTCCCGGGTGACGACATGCCGGACGGGGTCTGTGATCGGTTCGTGACCCGTTCGGCTACGTTGAGCGCGGTCCATGTCCCCCGAACGTGGAGGATCGGATGCTGGTGCTGGCCCCCGATCCCCGTCTCGGCATCGCTCCGGAGCGGGTGGCGCGGGTGCGCGCCCTGCTCGAGGACGCGGAACGGGGTGCGCCGGTGCCCGGCGTCGCCGTGGCGCTGCCGGGCGGGCCCGACGGCCCCCTCGACGCCCTCCTGGTGCGCCCCGACGGCGTGCTCGGCCTCGCGGCCCTGCCCGCCGGCGAGCGCGAGGCCGCGCGGGAGTCGGTCGTGGCCGGCGGCGGACCGGGCCCCGAGCGCCCCGAGCTCCCCGCGGCGGGCAGCAGCTCGCCGGGAGGCGGACCGACCGCCCAGGCCGTCCTCGACGAGCTCGACCGCCTGCTGACCCTCACCGACCCGCCCTGCGCCGCGCCCCGCCGCGTGCTGCCGAGCGTCGGGGTCGGCGGTTCCGGCGCCGAGGACGACGCACGCTCCGCGCTCACCGCGCCCGTGGGCTCCTTCCGCGTGCTCGACGTCGCCGACCTGCGCCGGCTCCTCGTCGCCTTCCGCCTCGGCGACCACGTCCCCGACGACGCCCGCCTCGCCGAGGCCGGGTTCCTCACCCCGGACACCCCGGCGCTGCAGGCCGGCGCGGCGCCCGAGACGACCCCGGTGCCGGTGCAGGACGCGAGCAGCTCCCAGCCCGACTCCCGGCCCGACTCCCCGTCGGACTCCCGGCCCGACTCCCCGTCGGACTCCCGGCCCGCGGGCCTCCCGCCGACCGGCCGCCTGCCGGCGTCGGCGCCCGAGTCGTCGGGCCCGCCCCCCGAGCCGCGGCCGCGGACCGGCAGCAGCGGGGGCGGCATCGGCGCCCTCGCCCGCGCCGGCCGGTCGGCGCGGTCCGGGCGCTACGGCCGCCGGGCGCCCGAGTGGGTCTGGGGCTGGCGCGGGCTGACCCTCGCGGCCGTGGCGGCGTTCCTCGTCGCGCTCGGCCTCGCGTTCCTCGTCGGGCGTGCGGCCACCGGGGGCGACCCGCCGGCCGACCCGTCGGCGACCCGCGTCGTCGACGGCGTGACCTACACGCGCCAGGTGGCCACCACCGACGTCTCCTGCGAGGGCCACGCCTACAACCGCGCCGCGGACTTCCTGCGCGAGCGCGGGTGCCTGCACCTCGACCGCTCGCTGTGGTCGGGCAACGCCGAGGGCCAGGAGGTGGTCGTGGCGGTGGCCACCGTCCAGCTGGCCGACACGTCGACCGCGTCGGCGTTCCGCTCGCTGGTCGACAGCAACGGCACCGGCAACGTCTCGGACCTCCTGCGCGAGGGCCGCGGCTACCCGGGCGCCCCGCCGGCGCTCAGCGGCCAGGGCTACGCGTCGGCCCAGCTCGGCGACCGCGTCGTCGTGGCCGAGGCCGACGGCATCGACCCGGACTTCACCGACGGCGACGCCCTCGACCGCATCTCCCGCGCGGGGCTCGCCCTGCGCTGAGGGCCTCCGGCCTCGTGAGTGTTCCGGGTCGCCCGGGCGACCCGGATCGCTCACGTGGCGGAGCCGTCCCCCGGGAAGGCGGGCACCAGCGGGGTGCGGCCGGCGAGGCGGCGCCAGGTCACCGAGGTCGTCGCGGCCGCGGTGACGGCGTCGAGCGCGAGGCGCCGCAGCTCGCCGCCGGTGTCGGCCTCGGTCCGCTCGGCGACGGCGCGCCAGGCGGCGGCGACGTCGTCCTCGGCGACGACCGCGAGCACGGCGGCCGACGTCGCGTCCGTCACCGGCTCCGGCGGGCGGTAGGCCGCGGCGCCCGCCGGCGGGGTGACGCCCTCGCGGGCGAGCAGCGCCACCACGGCGTCGCGGCGCTCCCGGTGGGCGAGCGACGCGGCGGTGACCGTGGCGGTGGTCGCCGGCGGCACGAAGGCGGAGACGAGCCCGTAGCTCCACACCGCGGCGTGCTCGGTGCCGAGCGCGGCGAGCACGGCGTCGCGCAGGTCGTCGGACAGCGGCGGGGGAGCGGGCGGGCCCGGCGGTGACGTCATGCCAGCACCGTCGCCTGACCGGCACAGCTCGCCGCGACCGAGGTGAGCAGCCCGCAGCGGTACGAGGCGGTCGTGAGCGCCAGGGCGCCCGCGGCGTCCCGCGCGGAGCCCAGCGAGCCGCTCAGCGCCGTCACGGCCTCCGCGGCGCTCGCGGGGGCCGGCGCGGGCGCGGGGGCGGCGTCGACCGCCGCCGCGCGGTCCGGGCGCGCGCGGCGGATCTCGGCGGCGAGCGCCTCCGCGTGGGCGCGGCGGGCCTCGGCGAGCGGGGTCAGGCGGTCGGCGAGCCCGGGGAACGCGGCGACCGCCGCCGTCGCCGTCGCGGCGTCCGCGCGGGCCGCGGCGAGCGGGCCCTCGAGCTCGTCGGGGCCCTCGTCGCGGGCGCAGCCGGCGGCGAGCCCCGTGAGCCCCACGACCGCGACCCCCGCGACCGCCGCGCCGGCGCCGCGCAGGACCGCGCGCCGCGGCGTGCCCACTCCCGGCGTCTCCACCACGGCGGGCCAGTGTGCCAGCCGCCCCGCCCGCCGGGCCGCGCCACGCGGCGGGACCGTCGCGGGGCGAGCGCTAGGCTGGACCACTGCGCGCCGGCACCCCGGCGCCACTCCGTCCCGCCCGTTCCGCGCCCCGGGGACCCCCACCCGAGCGCCCGCGGCGGGCCCGCCCGTGAGGAGCCCCGTTGTCCCCAGGGACGTCCGCCGCGCCCGCCGCCGAGCGCCTGCGCCCGACCGTCGTCGAGGTGGTCGAGGCCGCCGGCTTCGTGCTCGACGACCTCGAGGTGCGCCCGGCCGGGCGCCGCCAGGTCGTGCGTGTCGTGGTGGACACCGCCGAGGTGCCCGGCCCGCACGACCCGCCGGCCCCGGGCCCGGACCTCGACGCCGTCGCCGGCGTGAGCCGGGAGCTCTCGAAGGTCCTGGACGCGATGGACGAGAAGAGCAGCACCGACACCCCCGAGGGCGAGTACACCCTCGAGGTCACCACGCCGGGCACCGACCGGCCGCTGACCCGCCCGCACCACTGGCGGCGGGCGTGGCTGCGCCGCGCGGCGGTCACCCGCACCGACGGCAGCACGCTCAGCGCGCGCGTCGGCCCGGTGGGAGACGGCGACGGCGAGGACGCGACCGTCACCCTGGCGGAGGGCACCCCGCGCGGACCGGTGCTGCACCACGTCCCGCTGGCCGAGGTGACGCAGGCCGTCGTGGAGGTCGAGTTCAAGCCGGCGCCGCCCTCGGAGGTCGAGGCCCTCGTGGCCGCCGCCGTGGGTGCGGACGGACAGGAGGATCGGTCGTGAAGGTCGACATCGCCGCGCTGCGCGCCATCGAGCGGGACAAGGAGGTCCCGTTCGAGACCGTGCTCTCCGCGATCGAGACCGCGCTGCTCACCGCCTACAAGCAGAACGGCGGCGAGAACCCGCGCGCCCGGGTCGAGGTCGACCGCAAGAGCGGCGCCGTGGCCGTGCTGGTGCCGGAGACCGGCGAGGACGGCGAGGTCCTCGGGGAATACGACGACACCCCCGAGGGTTTCGGACGTATCGCCGCGGCGACGGCACGCCAGATCGTGGTGCAGCGTCTGCGCGACGCGGAGCACGAGCGCACCTACGGCGAGTTCGCCGCCAAGGAGGGCGAGGTCGTCGCCGGCGTCGTCCAGCGCGACGCGCGGGCCAACGCCCGGGGCGTGGTGGTCGTGGAGATCGGCTCGATCGAGGGCGTGCTGCCGGCCGCCGAGCAGGTGCCGGGCGAGCGCTACGAGCACGGCGCCCGCATCCGCTGCTACGTGGTCGGGGTCAACCGCGGTCCGCGCGGCGTGCAGGTGACGCTGTCGCGGACCCACCCGAACCTCGTACGGCGGCTGTTCGCCTTCGAGGTCCCCGAGATCGCCGCCGGCCACGTCGAGATCGTCTCGGTGGCCCGGGAGGCCGGGCACCGCACCAAGATCGCGGTGCGGTCGAAGGTCCAGGGCCTCGGCGCGAAGGGCGCCTGCATCGGCCCGATGGGCGCCCGCGTGCGCGGCGTGATGAGCGAGCTCAACGGTGAGAAGATCGACATCATCGACTGGGCCGACGACCCCGCCGAGTACGTCGGCAACGCGCTCTCGCCGTCGAAGGTCGTCTCCGTGACGGTCGTCGACGCGAAGGCCCGCACCGCCCGCGTGGTCGTGCCGGACTTCCAGCTCTCCCTCGCCATTGGCAAGGAGGGCCAGAACGCCCGGCTCGCCGCACGACTCACCGGATGGCGGATCGACATCCGCTCGGATGCCGAGCCGCCCCCGGCCGACGACGAGGAGCCCGAGATCGGGGTCTCCGGTGGCGGGGTCGAACGGCCCTCGAGCGGCGCGGTAGAGTGACCGGTGGCCCGAACCCGCGAGCCCGGTCGTGGGGTGGCTCCGGATCGTGATCGTCCCGACGGTGTCGACGACGTCCACGGCCCGGTGCGCACCTGCATCGGCTGCCGTTCGCGGGCCTCGGCGTCGGAACTCCTGCGAGTGGTGGCCGCGGACGGGGTCGTCGATCCCGATCCACGACATCGGTTGCCCGGTCGCGGTGCGTGGCTGCACCCCGATCGGGACTGCCTGACTCGCGCGGAGCGCCGATCGGCGTTCCCCCGGGCGCTACGCGTCCCGGGGCCGCTCGACACCGGAGCCCTGCGCGCACTGCTCGATCCGGACTCCGGCACCGGGCCACAGACACGCGACGACCGTCGCGTGAGTACGAGGAAGCAGGTCGACCCCCATGAGCCAGCCGTGAAGCCCTCCCGATGAAGGCGCAGGCGTAGACACGAGGTCGCGGGCCACCCGCTGACCTCGAGAATGAGGAGATCAGTGCCAGGTAAGGCCCGGGTGCACGAGCTCGCGAAGGAGCTCGGCGTCACCAGCAAGCAGGTACTCACGCAGTTGGAGTCCCTCGGCGAGTTCGTCAAGTCGGCGTCCTCGACGGTGGAGGCTCCCGTCGCGCGCAAGCTGCGCGACTCCATGGCCGGCGGCAACGGCGGCGGCTCCGGCCGCAGCCCGCGTCCGGGCGCCACGCCCGGCCCGCGCCCCGGTGGTGGACCCAAGCCCGGTCCGTCCGGCGGCGCCCCGCGCCCCGGCGCGGCCCCCGGCCCGCGTCCCGGTGCCGCGCCCTCGGGCGGCGGCAACGGCTCGGCGGGCTCGTCCGGCTCGTCCGGCTCGTCCGGCTCGTCTAGCCCTTCCAGTGGCGCCCCGCGTCCCGGTCCGCGCCCCGGCGCGCGTCCCGGCCAGGAGCAGTCCGCGCCCGCCGCGGCCTCCGCCTCGGCGGCGCCGTCGGCACCGACCGAGCGCCCGGCCCCGCAGGGCCAGCGCCCCGGCGGCGGTGGCAGTGGCGGCAGTGGTGCCGGCGGCGGCGACCGTCCGCGTCCCGGCGGCGGCGACCGCCCCCGTCCGGGCGGCATCCCGCGTCCCGGCGGCGACCGCCCCTCGGGCGGCGACCAGCGCCAGGGCGGCGGCCAGGGCGGCGGTGCCCCGCGCCCCGGTCCGCAGCAGCGTCCGGCGGCCGCGTCCGACACCCAGGGCGGCGACACGTCGACCGTCCCGCCGCGCCCCGCGGCGCCGAAGCCCGGCCCGAAGTCGCCGCGCGTCGGCAACAACCCGTTCGGCGTCGGTTCCGGCGCCCCGCCGCGCCCGCAGCGGCCGCAGCAGCCCGGTCAGGGCGGCGGCGGCCAGGGCGGCCCGCGGCCGCCGCGTGACGGCGACGCCCCGGCGCCGCGCCCGCCGCGCGACGGCGAGCGTCCGGCCGCCGCGGCCGGTGGCGGCGATCGTCCGCCGCGTCCCGGCGGCACCGGTGGCGCGACCCCGGGCAACATGCCCCCGCGCCCCAACCCCGGCATGATGCCGTCCCGCCCGGCCGGTCCGCCCGGACGTGGTGGGCCCGGCGGTCCCGGTGGTGGCCGTGGCGGTCCCGGCGGCGGCCGTGGTGGCCCCGGCGGCGGTCGTGGCGGTCCCGGTGGCGGCGGTCGTCCCGGGGGTCCCCCCGGTGGCGGCGGTGCTCCCGCCGGCGGTGGTGGCTTCCGCGGTGGCGGCGGCCGTCCCGGTGGTCCGGGTGGCCGCGGTCGTGGCGGCGGAGCCGCGGGTGCCTTCGGGCGTCCCGGCGGTCCCGCGCGCCGTGGTCGCAAGTCGAAGCGGCAGAAGCGCCAGGAGTTCGACAACATGCAGGCGCCGTCGGTCGGCGGCGTCCGCCTGCCGAAGGGCAAGGGCGAGACCGTCCGGCTGCCCCGCGGCGCCTCGCTGACCGACTTCGCGGAGAAGATCGACGCGAACCCGGCCTCGCTCGTGCAGGTGCTGTTCCACCTCGGTGAGATGGTCACGGCCACCCAGTCGGTGTCCGACGACGTCCTCGAGCTGCTCGGCGGCGAGATGAACTACAACGTGCAGGTCGTGTCCCCCGAGGAGGAGGACCGCGAGCTGCTCGAGTCGTTCTCGATCAGCTACGGCTCCGACGAGGGCGACGAGGACGACCTCGCGGCCCGCCCGCCGGTCGTCACGATCATGGGTCACGTCGACCACGGCAAGACGCGCCTGCTGGACACCATCCGCAAGACGAAGGTGGCCGAGGGCGAGGCCGGCGGCATCACCCAGCACATCGGCGCCTACCAGGTCGACACCGAGCTGGAGGGCGACGAGCGGCAGATCACGTTCATCGACACCCCGGGTCACGAGGCGTTCACCGCCATGCGTGCCCGTGGTGCGAAGTCCACGGACATCGCGGTGATCGTGGTCGCGGCCGACGACGGCGTCATGCCGCAGACGGTCGAGGCGATCAACCACGCCCAGGCGGCCGACGTGCCGATCGTGGTCGCGGTGAACAAGATCGACAAGGAGGGTGCGAACCCTCAGAAGATCCGCCAGCAGCTCACCGAGTACGGGCTGGTCGCCGAGGAGTACGGCGGCGAGACGATGTTCGTCGACATCTCCGCGCGGCAGAACATCAATATCGAGTCGCTGCTCGAGGCGATCCTGCTGACCGCGGACGCCTCCCTGGACCTGCGGGCGAACCCCGACATGGAGGCCCAGGGCGTCGCGATCGAGGCGCACCTCGACCGCGGTCGCGGCCCGGTGGCCACCGTGCTGGTCCAGCGCGGCACGCTGCGCGTCGGCGACTCCGTCGTCGCGGGCGACGCGTCGGGCCGTGTGCGACGGATGCTCGACGAGTTCGGCGAGGACGTGCAGGAGGCCCTGCCGTCGCGCCCGGTGCAGGTCATCGGCTTCACGTCGGTGCCCGGCGCGGGCGACACCTTCCTCGTCGTCGACGAGGACCGGGTGGCCCGCCAGATCGCCGACCGGCGCCGTGCCCGCGAGCGCAACGCCGAGCTGGCGTCGCGTCGCAAGCGCGTGTCCCTCGAGGACCTGGACGCGGCGCTCAAGGAGACCAACGAGCTCAACCTGATCATCAAGGGCGACAACTCGGGTACCGTCGAGGCACTCGAGGACGCGCTCACGAAGATCGACGTGGGCGAGGAGGTCCAGCTGCGGATCCTCCACCGCGGGGTCGGTGCGATCACCGAGGGCGACATCAACCTCGCGATCGCGTCGAACGTCATCGTCATGGGCTTCAACGTCCGTGCCGAGGGCAAGGCCACCGAGCTGGCCACCCGCGAGGGCATCGACATCCGCTACTACTCGGTGATCTACCAGGCGATCGACGAGATCGAGCAGGCCCTCAAGGGCATGCTCAAGCCGATCTACGAGGAGGTCGAGCTCGGCACCGCGGAGGTGCGCGAGGTCTTCCGCTCCTCGCGAGTCGGCACCATCGCCGGCTGCCTGGTCACCGACGGGATCATCCGGCGCAACGGCAAGGCGCGCCTGGTCCGCGACGGTGCGGTCGTCGCCGAGAACCTCACGGTCAACTCGCTGAAGAGGTTCAAGGACGACGCCACCGAGGTCCGCGACGGCTACGAGTGCGGTCTGACGCTCGGGTCGTTCAACGACATCAAGGTCGACGACAAGATCATGACCTACGAGATGCGGGAGAAGCCGCGCGAGTGATGATCTCGTCCTCTCGGGGGCGCTGACGGCATGTACGTCGGCGCCCTCGAGCTCGACCTGCTGCTCGGTGACGTCGGGTCCATCAAGGAGAAGCGTTCCGTGGTGCGGCCCGTCGTCGCCGAGCTCAGGCGGAAGTACGCGGTGTCGGTCGCCGAGGCAGGCCACCTGGACCTGCACCGCCGCGCCCTGATCGGGGTGGCGGCGGTGGCGGCCGATGCGGAGCACGTCACCGACGTGCTCGACCACTGCGAGCGCCTGGTGGCCGCCCACCCCGAGTTCCAGGTGCTCTCCGCGCGGACCCGCTGGCTGGGTCCGCACGACGACTAGTCCCCTTCGAAAGCAGGAGGAACCGCGCCATGGCCGACGCGCCACGGGCCCGCAGGCTCGCCAAGCGGATCTCCCAGATCGTCGCCTCGACGCTGGAGCACGAGGTCAAGGACCCGCGCCTGGCGATGGTGACGATCACCGACACCCGCGTCACCCCCGACCTCCGCGAGGCGACGGTCTACTACACCGTCTACGGGGACGAGGCCGACCAGTCCGGCTCGGCGGCCGCCCTGGCCAGCGCGCGGGGCGTGCTGCGCACGGCCGTGGGGCGCCAGACGGGGGTGCGGTTCACGCCGTCGCTCCAGTTCGTCCCGGACGCGGTGCCCGAGGGCGCCAAGCGGCTCGACGAGGTGCTCGAGGGCGCCCGCGCGGCCGACGCCGAGGTCGCGACGCTCGCCGTCGGGGCCGCCTACGCCGGCGAGGCCGACCCGTACCGCAAGCCGCGGGAGGACGACGAGGATCCCGACGACGTCCCCGTCGGGGACGAGGGTGACGACACCGGTCACAGCGCGCGGTCGACGGGCTGACGGCGACTCCGTACCGTGACGCCGTCACGCCGACGCCCCGTCGGTGGACGGCTCGAGGGGAGTTCACCCGCGATGGTGGCGGCCGAGGAGAGTCACGGCCTGACGAGCCGTCCGACCACCCTCGAGGAAGCGGTCGGCGTGCTCACCGGCGCGCGTCAGGTCGTGCTGCTCGCGCACGTCAACCCGGACGCCGACGCGCTCGGCAGCGCGCTCGCCCTCGGGCTCGCGCTGCACCGGCGCGGCGCCCACGTCCAGGTGTCGTTCGGGGCGCCCGAGCGCCCGGCGGAGTCGCTGCGCGACCTCGACGTCGCGGGTCTCGTCGTGCCCCACCACCGCGTGGTGCACCGCCCCGAGCTGCTCGTCGTCCTCGACACCGGCAGCGTCGACCGTCTCGGCCCGCTCGCCGACCGCGCCGAGACCGCGGGCACGACGCTGGTGATCGACCACCACGTCTCGAACTCCGGGTTCGGGACCTTCTACTACGTCGACCCGCGCGCCGAGGCCACGGCGGTCATGGTGCTGCACCTGCTCGACGCCATCGGCGCGCCCGTCGACCTCCCCACGGCGCGCTGCCTCTACGCCGGGCTCGTCACCGACACCCGCAACTTCCGCGCCGCCTCCCCGGACACCCACGCGATGGCCGCGCGCCTGCTCGTCGCCGGCGTCGACGCCGAGGCGGTCACGCGCCCGCTGCTCGACACCCATCCGTTCTCGTGGCTGGCGATGCTCTCGGCGGTGCTCGCCACCGCGCGCCTGGAGGTCGACGAGGCCCGCGGCCTGGGGCTCGTGCACGCCCTGGTGACCCGCGACCACATCGACGTCGGGCGCCAGGAGGAGATCGAGAGCGTCATCGACGTCCTGCGCACCACCGCGGAGGCCGAGGTGGCCGTCGTGCTCAAGCAGGTCGGCGACCGGCGGTGGACCGCGAACATGCGCTCGAAGGGCCGGCTCGACGTCGCCGCGGCGGCCTCGGCCCTCGGCGGTGGGGGACACCGCCACGCCTCGGGCTTCACGGTCGACGGCGACGCCCCGGACATCCTCGACCGCGTCCGCCGCGCCCTGGCCGACGCGCCGCTCCTGGGATGACGGCCGGCACCGACCCGGACACCGACCCCGGCGCGCGCCGCGTCCTCGCGCTGGCGTCGTCGGCGCTGGTCGTCCTCGTCGCCGAGCCGCTGTACCTGCTCGTCGACACCGCCGTCGTCGGGCACCTCGGCGCGGTGCCGCTGGCGGGGCTCGCGGTCGGCGGGGTGGTGCTCGCGCAGATCGCGAGCCTGGGCACGTTCCTCGCCTACGGCACCACCGCGCGGGCCGCCCGCCACCACGGCGCCGGCGACCGGGTCGCCGCCGTGCGCGAGGGCGTCGCGGCGACGTGGATCGCGCTGGGGGTGGGCGCGGTCGTCATCGCGGTGCTGTGGACCCTCGCGCCCTGGCTCGGGAACGCGCTCGGCGGCGGGGGAGAGGTCGCCGACGCCGCCACCGGCTGGCTGCGGATCGCCGTCTGGGGCGCGCCGGGCATCCTCGTCGCGCTCGCCGGCCACGGGTGGATGCGCGGCGTGCAGGACACCCGCCGCCCGATCGTCGTGGTGCTCGCCGGCAACGGGCTCTCGGCGATCGTGTGCCCGCTGCTGGTCTACGGCGTCGGCCCGTTCCCGGAGCTGGGCCTCGAGGGCTCGGCGTGGGCGAACGTCGGCGCCCAGGCCGTGGTGGGCCTGCTGTTCGTCGGCGCGCTGGTGCGTGAACGCGTGTCGTTGCGGCCGGTGCCCGCCGACATGCGCGCCCAGTTCGGGCTCGGGCGCGACCTGCTGCTGCGCAGCGCCGCGTTCCAGGCCTGCTTCCTCTCGGCGACGGCGGTGGCGGCCCGCTTCGGCGCCGAGTCGGTCGCCGCGCACCAGATCGTCCTGCAGCTCTGGACGTTCATGGTCACCGTGCTGGACGCACTCGCGATCGCCGCGCAGTCACTGGTCGGCGCCGCGCTCGGGGCCGCGTCCGTCGGCACGGCGCGACGGGTCAGCGGCCGGGTCACCCGCTACGGCCTCGTCCTGGGCTGCCTCGCCGGGATCGTGTTCGCGGCGACCGCCGGGGTACTGCCCGGGGTCTTCACGCCCGACCCCGCGGTGCGCGACGTCGTCCCGCAGGCGTGGTGGTTCTTCGTGGCGCTGCAGCCGGTCGCGGCCTACGTGTTCGCGCTCGACGGGGTGCTGCTCGGCGCCGGGGACGCCGCCTACCTGCGCCGGATCACCGTCGGCTCGGCGCTCGCCGCGTTCCTGCCGACGATCTGGCTCTCGCTCGTGTTCGGGTGGGGTCTGGTCGGGATCTGGGCCGGGCTGGCGCTGTTCATCGCCGCGCGCGCCGTCGCCGTCGGCCTGCGCGTGCGCGGCGACGCGTGGGCGGTCACCGGGACGACCTGAGGAATCCGAACGGCCGGAGTCGCCGAGCTCGGGCGCGCACGTGCAGGACGTGCCGCTCGCGGGGCGCCGGGGGCGACCTCACCCAGCCGACCCGTGTCCCCGGGGACACGGGTCGGCGACCGGACACCCGCGCCCGCGGACCTCAGCCCGCGGCGACCGGGCGCCGCAGGTCCGCCGCGGGGAACGGCGGCAGCTCGTCGGCGCGCAGCGAGGCGCGCCCCGCCACCCGCCAGGCCCTCGCCACGAGGTCGGCGTCCTCCTCGCTGACCAGGTTGCCCATCACCCGCAGGGCGACGGTCATGAGCGCCCGCGAGCGCATCCCGACCGGCCCGGCGATGGGCAGCAGACGCGGCATGGTCAGCAGCGTCGCCAGGCGCCGCGCGATGGAGAACGCGGAGCCGTAGTGCCGTCGCAGGGTCGCGGGCCAGGCCAGCGAGAGGTCGTCGTCGGTGTCCAGCAGGCCCGCGACGGTGCGTCCGCTCTCGAGGCCGTAGTCGATGCCCTCGCCGTTGAGCGGGTTCACGAGCCCGGCGGCGTCGCCGACGAGCGCCCAGTTGCGCCCCGCGACGCCCGAGACCGCGCCGCCCATGGGCAGCAGCGCCGAGGCGACGTCGCGCACCTCGCCGTCGAGCCGCCAGTCCTCGCGGCGCTGGTCGGCGTAGTGGGCGATCAGCGACCGGAGCCGCACGTTCGCGGGCCGTGACTCGGTGGCCAGCGTGCCGACGCCGATGTTGACGTGCCCGTCGTGCAGCGGGAACACCCAGCCGTAGCCCGAGAGCACCTCGTTCTCGGTGCCCCGCAGCTCCAGGTGCGACGAGATCCACTCGTCGTCGTGGCGCCCGGAGCGCACGTAGCCGCGGGCCGCGACGCCGTACGCCGTCTCGCGGTGCCATTCGCGCCCGAGGACCCGGCCCAGCGTCGACCGGGCGCCGTCGGCGACGACGAGACGCCGGCACCCGATGCTCGTGGTCTCCCCGTCGGCGGTGGTGAACACGACGCCGGAGACCCCGTCGGCGCCGTCCCGCTCGACGTCCACGGCGCGGGCGCCCTCCACGGGCCGGGCGCCCTTCTCCAGGGCGACCGTGCGGATGCGGGCGTCCAGCTCGGTGCGCGCGACCGCCCCGCCGTGGGCCGGCAGCGACCCGCCGGGCCAGGGGAGCTCCAGCAGCTGGCCGAAGCCGGCGGCCCGCAGACCCCGGTTGGTGCCGCGCCCGCGCACCCACTCGCCGAGCCCGAGGTGCTCGAGCTCCGCGATCGCCCGCGGGGTCAGCCCGTCGCCGCAGGCCTTGTCGCGGGGGAAGACGGCGGCGTCGGCGAGGACGACGTCGTGGCCGGCCTCGGCGGCCCACGCCGCGGCGGCGGAACCGGCGGGGCCGGCGCCCACGACGAGGACGTCGGTGCGCGTCGGGATGCTCACGCTCCCCAGCATGCCTGCCGGGACCCCGATGGGCCCGGTGAGTGGGGCGGGCATCATGGTCCGCCGTGTCCGGACGTGGTGGTGCCCCGAAGCAACGGCGCGAGCCCCCGCCGCCGGGGCTGCTCGTGGTCGACAAGCCCGCGGGGTGGACCTCGCACGACGTCGTGGGGCGCGCGCGGCGGCTGATGGGCACCCGCAAGGTCGGGCACGCGGGCACCCTCGACCCGATGGCGACCGGCGTGCTCGTGCTGGGCATCGAGCGGGCGACCAAGCTGCTCGGCCACCTCGCGCTCGACACCAAGAGCTACCTCGCCACGATCCGCCTCGGCCTCGCGACCGGCACCGACGACGCCGAGGGCGAGCCCCTCGGCGAGCCGGCCGACACCGCGGGCATCACCGAGCAGGCGCTCGCCGACGGGGTCGCCGCGCTCACCGGCGAGATCGCGCAGGTCCCCAGCAGCGTGTCGGCGATCAAGGTCGACGGGCGCCGCGCCTACGAGCGCGCCCGGGCCGGGGAGGACGTGCAGCTCGAGGCGCGGCCGGTCACGGTCGGGCGCTTCGACGTCCTGGCCACGCGCGCCGAGGGCCCGTTCCGCGACCTCGACGTGCTCGTCGACTGCTCCTCGGGCACCTACGTGCGCGCGCTGGCCCGCGACCTCGGGGCCGGGCTCGGCGTCGGCGGCCACCTCACCGCGCTGCGCCGCACGCGCGTCGGGCCGTTCACGCTCGCGCAGGCCCGCACGCTCGAGGTCCTGGCGGCCGAGGAGGAGGAGCAGGGCCGCGCGTCGCTGTCCCTGGACCTCGACGCCGCCGTCGCCACGGCCTTCCCCCGCCGCGACGCCGACGCCGACGAGGCCGCCGGGCTCGCGCACGGCCGCCCGCTGCCCGCCGGGGGCGGGGCCGGCACGGTCGGGGTGTTCGGTCCCGACGGCCACGTCGTCGGGCTCGTCGCCGACGACCGCGGCGCCGCGCGGCCCGTCCTGGTGCTCGCACCCGCTTGATCACCCCCACCGACACGGCGTGACCCGCGGCACCGGCCGTACGCTCCCGGCCGTGCAAACCTGGCGGGGACTCGACGGCGTGCCGTCGGGCTGGGGTCGGTGCGTCGTCACGATCGGCGTGTTCGACGGCGTGCACCGCGGCCACCAGCAGCTCATCGCCCGGGCCGTCGCCCACGGGCGCGAGCTCGGCCTGCCCACCGTGCTCATCACCTTCGACCCGCACCCGGCGTCCGTGCTGCGCCCCGGCACGCACCCCGCGCGGCTGACGTCGCTGACCCGCCGCGCGGAGCTGGTCGCCGAGCTGGGCGTCGACGCGTTCTGGGTGCTGCCGTTCACGACCGACCTCGCGCGGGTCGCGCCCGACGAGTTCGTGCACGAGCTGCTCGTGGACCGGCTGCACGCGGCGATGGTCGTCGTCGGGCGGAACTTCACGTTCGGCTACAAGGCGGCCGGCGACGTCGCCGAGCTCGAGCGCCTCGGCCAGCGCTTCGGCTTCGCCGCCGAGGGCGTGGACCTCGTCACCGAGCCCCTCGGTGCCGCGCCCGTCGGATCCAGCACCGTGGGGTCGACGGTGACGTTCTCGTCGACCTACATCCGCGCGAGCATCGCCGCCGGCGACGTCCGGGCGGCCGCGGAGGCCCTGGGTCGGCCGCACCGCCTCGAGGGCGTCGTCGTCCGCGGCGACCAGCGCGGCCGCGAGCTGGGCTACCCGACGGCCAACGTCGACTGCGGCGAGCACGCGGCGATCCCGGCCGACGGGGTGTACGCGTGCTGGTTCCACCACCGGGGCGAGGTCCTCCCGGCGGCGACGTCGGTGGGCACCAACCCGACGTTCGAGGGGCGCCGGCGCACCGTCGAGGCGTTCGTCCTCGACCACTCCGAGGACCTCTACGGCGCCCGCGTCGGCGTCGACTTCGTCGAGCGCCTGCGCGGCATGGACCGCTTCGACTCCCTCGAGGACCTCATCGCCGCGATGGACGCCGACGTGGCGCGCACCCGAGACGTCCTCGGCATCTGAGTCCCGGGCATCTGACCGAAACGGCCACCAGCGGCGCGCGCCGGCTGTCACGCTCGGCCCGGCGGCGGTGGAGCGAGGTGGTGCGGGTGGGCCGGTCGGACGCGGCGGGGTCGGATCCCCGAGGGGATCTCGGGTCGGATCCCCGGGCGGCGGTGCGGCGCAACCGCGAGCTGCAGCGCCGCTTCTACGGCGAGCCGCTGGGCGACCGGCTGCGCCGCCTGCTGCGCGCCCTCGACGTCTCGCAGGCCGCGCTGGCCACCGCGCTCGGCACCAGCTCGCCGATGCTCTCGCAGCTCATGAGCGGGCGGCGGGTCAAGATCGGGACGCCGGCGGTGCTGGGCCGGCTGGTCCTGCTCGAGCAGGCGGTGGCCCGGGACGCCTCCACCGACCCGGTCCGGGTGGAGCGCCTGCTCGCCGACGTCCGCGCCGCCGAGCCCCGCGCGCCGACGAGCGCGCCCGGCTCGTACGACCTGCTCCGGACGGTCGCCGGGCCCGACGAGCTGGCCCGCGCCGCCGACACCCTCGACCGCGGCTTCCCCTCGCTGGCGGGCCTGCTCCGGCGTGCTGCGGGCGGCGAGGTGCCCGACACGGGCCGCTGACCGGGCGGGCGGGCCCGTCGGTACACTGGGAGTTGTTTCGCCTGGCTGCGGTCCGTGGTGGCCGGGCGGCGGGTGGTCCGGGCCACGTGGCCCGATCCCCGCGAGTGCGACGTCCGCGATCAGCGACTCCTCGTCACGGCGGGAGCCCGCGGCGGACGCCGTCCATGCTCACGGCACCGACGACAGCAGAAGGAGCACCACCCCCGTGGCACTGACCACCGAGCAGAAGAAGGCGACCCTCTCCGAGTACGGGGTCCACGAGACGGACACCGGGTCGCCCGAGGCGCAGGTCGCGCTGCTCACGCAGCGCATCGTGCGGCTCACCGAGCACCTCAAGATGCACAAGCACGACCACCACTCCCGCCGCGGACTGCTGCTGCTGGTGGGGCGTCGTCGTCGCCTGCTGAAGTACGTCGCCTCCGTGGACGTGGCCCGCTACCGCTCGCTGATCGAGCGGCTGGGGCTGCGTCGCTGAGCAGGCACACCTGAACACCGCGCACGCCCCGCGCCGGCCGGCCACGACGCCGGCCGGCGCGTCGGCGTGCGCATCACCAAGAACCGGCTCCGCCGCCACCGTCCACCAACCCGTGACACCGGTGCGTCGGCCGGTCCTCGGTAGTGGCCCCCGGACAGACCGTCCGTGGGCTTCGATCGAAGACCGCTCGTCGCCGGCCGCGTCGCGGGGGGAGCCCTGGACGGCTCGCGGCAGGGGCCCTGCAGAGGAGAACCCCACATGACCGAGACCGACTCGGGCGTCCACGAGACCACCGCGGTCCTGGACAACGGTGCCTACGGCACCCGCACCGTCCGCTTCGAGACGGGCCGGCTGGCCCGCCAGGCGGCCGGCGCCGTCGTCGCCTACCTGGACGACGACACGATGCTGCTCTCCGCGACGACCGCGTCGAAGCGGCCGAAGGACAACTTCGACTTCTTCCCGCTGACGGTCGACGTCGAGGAGCGCATGTACGCCGCGGGCCGGATCCCCGGCTCGTTCTTCCGGCGCGAGGGCCGCCCGTCGACGGACGCGATCCTCACCTGCCGGCTCATCGACCGGCCCCTGCGCCCGACCTTCGCCGGCGGGCTGCGCAACGAGGTCCAGGTCGTCATCACGGTCCAGAGCCTGGACCCGAAGGACCCCTACGACGTCCTCGCGATCAACGCGGCCTCGGCGTCCACGCAGATCTCCGGGCTGCCCTTCGACGGCCCGATCGGCGCGACCCGCGTCGCCCTGATCAACGGTCAGTGGGTCGCGTTCCCGACCTGGGAGCAGCTCGAGGGCGCCGTGTTCGACATGGTCATCGCCGGTTCGGTGACCTCCGACGGCTCCGACGTCGCGATCGCCATGGTCGAGGCCGAGGCCACCGACCACGCCTGGAAGCTCATCGGCGACGGCGCGCAGGCGCCGACCGAGGAGATCGTCGCCGCGGGCATGGAGGCGGCCAAGCCGTTCATCCGCACCCTCTGCGAGGCGCAGAAGGAGCTCTACACGGCGACCGGGGTGTCGACGAAGGACTACCCGACCTTCCCGGCCTACCAGGACGACGTCTACGCCGCGGTCGAGTCGGCGGTCGGCACCGACCTCGACGACACCTTCACGATCACCGGCAAGCAGGACCGCGACAACGCCCAGGACGCGATCAAGGACCGCCTGGTCTCCGAGCTCGCGGACAAGTTCGAGGGCCGCGAGAAGGAGATCGGCGAGGCGTTCCGCTCGCTGACCAAGAAGACCGTCCGCCGGCGCATCCTGCGCGACGGCTTCCGCATCGACGGCCGTGGCACCACGGACATCCGTCCGCTGGCCGCCGAGGTCGAGGTGATCCCGCGGGCCCACGGCTCGGCGCTGTTCGAGCGCGGCGAGACCCAGATCCTGGGCGTCACCACGCTGAACATGCTCCGGCTCGAGCAGACGATCGACTCGCTCGGCCCGGAGACGACCAAGCGGTACATGCACCACTACAACTTCCCGCCGTTCTCCACCGGCGAGACCGGCCGTGTGGGCTCGCCCAAGCGCCGCGAGATCGGCCACGGCGCGCTCGCCGAGCGGGCGCTCGTGCCGGTGCTGCCGTCGCGCGAGGAGTTCCCCTACGCGATCCGCCAGGTCTCCGAGGCGCTGGGCTCCAACGGCTCGACGTCGATGGGCTCGGTCTGCGCGTCGACGATGTCGCTGCTCAACGCCGGTGTGCCGCTGAAGGCGCCGGTCGCCGGCATCGCCATGGGACTCGTGTCCGGCGAGGTCGACGGCAAGGAGACCTTCGTCGCGCTCACCGACATCCTCGGCGCCGAGGACGCGTTCGGTGACATGGACTTCAAGGTCGCCGGCACCAAGGACTTCGTGACGGCCCTGCAGCTCGACACCAAGCTCGAGGGCATCCCGTCCGAGGTGCTCGGCCGGGCGCTGACCCAGGCCCGCGGGGCCCGCCTCGCGATCCTCGACGTCATGGCCGAGGCCATCGACGCCCCCGACGAGATGAGCGAGTTCGCGCCGCGCATCACCACGGTGAAGGTGCCGGTCGACAAGATCGGCGAGGTCATCGGCCCGAAGGGCAAGATGATCAACTCGATCACCGAGGAGACCGGCGCCGACATCTCCATCGAGGACGACGGCACGATCTACGTCGGTGCCGCCGACGGGCCGAGCGCCCAGGCCGCGATCGACAAGATCAACGCCATCGCCAACCCGCAGCTGCCGAAGATCGGCGAGCGCTTCCTCGGCACGGTCGTCAAGACCGCCGCCTTCGGCGCCTTCGTCTCGCTGCTGCCGGGCCGCGACGGCCTCGTCCACATCTCGAAGCTGGGCGGCGGCAAGCGCATCGGCAAGGTCGAGGACGTGGTCAACGTCGGCGACAAGCTGCGCGTCGAGATCACCGACATCGACAACCGCGGCAAGATCAGCCTCATCCCGGTCAAGGAGGAGGACGCCGCCGCCGGCAACGGTGCGGCCGCCGACTCCGACGCGCCGGCCGACGGGGCCGAGTCCACCCCGGCCGCCCCGACCGGTTCCGCTGCCACCACCGGCGCGGTCACCGGGGCCATCGGGGGTTCGTCCGCGGAGTGACAGGAGACGCAGCGCAGCGGAGCTCGACCATCGAGACCGCCGCACCCGCTGTCGACACCCGGCACCCGGCCCCCGGCGTGGCACGCACCGTGCTGCCCGGGGGCCTGCGGGTGGTCACCGAGCACGTGGCCGGCGCGCGGTCGGCGTCGGTGGGCCTGTGGGTCGAGGTCGGCTCGCGCGACGAGCCGGTCCTCGGCGCCGCGACGCACGGCGCCGCGCACTACCTCGAGCACCTGCTGTTCAAGGGCACGCGGCGACGTTCGGCGCGGGCGATCGCGGAGGAGATCGACGCCGTCGGCGGCGACCTCAACGCCTTCACCGGCAAGGAGCACACCTGCTTCTACGCGCACGTGCTCGACCGCGACATGCCGCTCGCGGTCGACGTGCTCGGCGACGTGGTGCTCGACGCCGTCATGGCGGCCGCGGACGTGGAGCTCGAGCGCGACGTCGTGCTCTCGGAGATCGCCGGCCGCGACGAGGCCCCCGAGGACCTGCTGGCTGACGACTTCGACGCGCTCCTGTTCGGCGCGCACCCGCTCGGCCTGCCGGTGATCGGCACCGAGGAGTCGGTGACGGGCATGACCCGCGACCGGCTCGCCGACTTCCACGCCCGCCACTACGTCCCCGCGCGCTCGGTGCTGGCCGTCGCCGGCAACGTGGCGCACGCGGACGTGCTGGCCGCGGTGGCGGAGGCGTACGGGTCGCGGTTGGACGGTGCCGTCGAGCCGTGGCACCGCGGCGAGTCCGCGGAACCGGGGACGCCTGCCGACCGCCTCTCGGTGCGCGACGAGGACACCGAGCAGGCGCACCTCATGCTCGGCGTGCCCTCGCTGCGCCGGGCCGACGAGCGCTGGCCGGCGCTGCAGGTGCTGTCCACCGTGCTCGGCGGCGGCATGAGCTCGCGGCTGTTCCAGCAGGTCCGCGAGCAGCGCGGGCTCGCGTACTCGGTCTACTCGTCGACCACGGGCTACGCCGACGCGGGCGCGCTCGCGGTCTACGTCGGCTGCGCGCCCGAGCGTCTCGGGGCCGCGGCGGCGGTGGTCCGCGACGAGATCGCCGACCTCGCCGCGCACGGCATCACCGACGCCGAGCTCACCCGCGCCCGCGGGCAGCTGCGCGGCGAGCTGGTGCTGGGCCTCGAGGAGACCTCGGCGCGCATGACCCGCCTCGGCCGCCGCGAGCTCGACCACGGCGGGCTCGACCGGGCCACCGACCTGGCGAGCACGCTGGACCGCATCGACGCCGTCGGTGCGGGCGATGTGGCGTCGCTGGCGTCGTCGCTGCTCACCGGGCCCCGCGCGGCCGCCGTCGTCGGTCCCTACGGTGACGTCGACGAGCTGCCGGACGAGGTGCGGGGGATGGTCGAATCGTGATCAAGGTCGGCGTGCTGGGCGCCAACGGTCGCATGGGCTCGGAGGCGTGCGGCGCGGTCGAGGGCGCCGAGGACCTGGAGCTGATCGCGCGCGTGGATGTGGGCGACGACCGCGAGGTGCTGCGCGCCGCCGACGTGGTCGTCGACTTCACCCATCCGTCGGCGGTGGCCGACAACCTGCGCTGGTGCGTCGACGCCGGCCTGCACGTGGTGGTGGGCACGAGCGGCGTCGGCCAGGACCTCCTCGACGAGGTCCGCGGACGCCTGCAGCCCGGGCAGGGCGTGCTCGTCGTGCCGAACTTCGGCATCGGCGCCGTGCTGATGATGCGCTTCGCGGCGCAGGCCGCGCGCTTCTTCGACTCGGTCGAGGTCGTCGAGCTGCACCACCCGCGCAAGGCCGACGCCCCCTCGGGCACGGCGACGCGCACCGCCCAGATGATCGCCGCGGCCCGCGCCGAGGCGGGACTGGGCCCCGGGCCGGACGCGACGACCCACGACCCCGACGGCGCGCGTGGTGCGCGCGTCGACGGGATCCCGGTGCACGCGGTGCGCATGGCGGGCCTCGTCGCGCACCAGGAGGTCCTGCTGGGCACCGAGGGCGAGACGTTCACGATCCGCCACGACTCCCTGCACCGCAGCTCCTTCATGCCGGGCGTGCTGCTGGCCTGCCGCAAGGTGGCCGACCACCCCGGCCTCACCGTCGGCCTCGACGCCCTCCTCGACCTCGACTAGGTCGCCGAATCGGCACGGGCCGTGCCAGCGATGCGGCATCGCTGGCGTCTCACGCCAGGATCGCCACATCCTCGACCGCGCGACATGCCGGCGGGGTGTTCCAGCGTGGCGGCCACGCTGACGTTGAACGTCAGGAAAGCCACCAGCTCGACGGCGCGACCCGGCGGCCAGCACGAGGGGCACGTTCCGCAGCTCCAGCGCCGGTCGATCATGCGCAGCGTGCCTCTCGCCGCACGAACGCCGCCGCCGCCGCCGTCGTCGCCGTCGCCGCCGCGTCACGACAGCAGCGGCAGGTCCAGGTCGTCGAGCGACGGTTCCGGCCGGAACTCCAGGTCCAGGTCCCCGGCGACGCGGATCTCGCGCAGCGGCCGCCCGCCGGCGTCGAGGGTGCGGACGGTGCCGTCGGGGTCCCAGCCCGCGCGCTCGTAGAAGCGGCGCGAGGCGGTGTCGCGTTCGGGCACCCAGGCGATCGCGCGCACGGCACCGGCGGACCGCAGCGAAGCCGCGGCCTCGACCAGCAGCCGTCCCCCGTGCCCGCGCCGGCCCCACCGCGGCTCGACGAGCAGCGCCGCGACGGTCGCCACCGAGGCCGCGTCGTCCGGGACCGCTCCCGCGGCGTCCGCGAGATCGTCACGAGAAGCCGGCCCCGCCGCGCAGAACCCGACCAGCGCGTCGCCCTCGGTGGCCACCCACACCGCGCCCGCCGCGATCGGTGCCGCCCAGCCCGCCGCCACGGCCGCGGCGTCGAACCCCTCGACCGCGCCGGGCGGGAGCAGGTCGGCGTACGCCGAGGTCCACACCGTGCGCTGGACGTGCGCGACGGCGTCGGCGTCGGCGGCGGTGGCGAGGCGGACGGAGGCGAGCGCCATGCTGGAGAGCGTAGAGACCACGATCACCGCAGCCCGCACCCCGCAGCGGGTAGGAGAACACCGGACATCGGCGACACCCCGCAGGGAGGACGCATGACCGCGACCGACGAGATGCTGGCGGCGAACGAGAGCTTCGCGGCCGGGTTCGACAAGTCCGGGCTGCCCGGGCCGCCCTCGCGCGGGGTGGCCGTCGTGGCCTGCATGGACGCCCGCCTGGACGTGTACCGCGTCCTGGGCCTCGGCGACGGCGAGGCGCACGTCATCCGCAACGCCGGCGGGGTCGTCACCGACGACGTCCTGCGCTCGCTCGCGGTGAGCCAGCGCAAGCTGCAGACCCGCGAGGTCGTGCTGCTCCACCACACCAGGTGCGGCATGGCGACGTTCACCGACGACGACTTCGTCGCCGAGCTCGAGGCCGACACCGGCCAGAAGCCCACCTGGACGCCCGGAACGTTCCCCGACACCGAGCAGGACGTCCGCGACTCCGCCGCGGCGGTACGCAACAGCCCGTTCCTCCTGCACACGGACGCCGTCCGCGGCTTCGTCTACGACGTCGACAGCGGGGCGCTGACCGAGGTCTCATGACCCTCGACATCTCCGCCGAGCTTGACGTCCCGCACCGCCCGGACCTCGCGCCGATCGGCCGCCAGCTCGACGCGCTCGCGCCCGTCGCCGCCCGCTTCCTCGTGCCCGACAACGCGACGGGACGCGCCGCGGTCGCCGGGCTCGTCGTCGCCGCCGAGGCCCGGCGCCGTGGCCACGAGACCGTCGCGGTGCTCAACGCGCGCGACCGCAACACCCTCGGGCTGCGCCGCGACCTGCTCGGCCTGCTCGCCCTCGGCGTGCACGAGGTGCTGCTGCTGCGCGGCGACCGCCCGGACGACGACGCCGAGGACGGCCCGCTCACGGTCGGCGCGATGCTGCGCGAGGCCCGGTCGCTGGCCGAGGAGCACGACACCCCTCTGACGCTCGGCGTCGTCGCCGACCCGGACCGCGACCTGCCCCGCTGGAAGCGCGACGCCGACGTCGTGTGGCTCGCGCCGACGTTCTCGGTGCCGGCCGTCACCGACTGGCGCGAGCGCCACGCCGACCTGACCCAGCCGGTGCGCGCCGGCGTCCTCGTCCCGACCGGGCCGCGGATGGCCCGCGGGGTCGCCGAGGGCATGGACCTCGACCTCCCCGACGGGCTCACCGGCGCGCTCGAGCACGACGACACCGCCGGCGTCGACGCGGCCTGCGAGCACGCCCTCGCCCTGCGCGAGGCGGGTGTCGACGGCATCCACCTCGTCGCCGTCAGCCGCTACCGCGAGGCCGCCGACCGGCTCGCCGGTCTCACCTGACAGGCCGCCACGAGCAGGTCGGCCTCGGCGCGCAGGCCGTCGGCCATCACGTCGACGTCGGGGACGAGCCCCGGGTCGACACACACGCCGAACGACAGCACGTCGACCATCGACGCGGCGGTGACCCGCAGCGCGTGGTGGAAGCCGATCTCGGCCAGCGGCCAGGTCGCGCGGACGCGGCGGCCGAGCACCGCGACGGGCGTGCGGGGCCCGGGCACGTTGGACACGCTCACGGTGAACGCGCGGGCGGAGGCGCGCAGCCGGTCGCAGACGCGCCGTAGCGGGGGCGAGACCTCCGCGAGCCGGTGCAGCAGGTCGTCGAGCAGGGCGGCGTCGCGGGCGTCCTTGCGGCACGTCGTCAGCTCGTGGACGGCGCGCAGGCGCTCGACGGGGTCGGTGACGTGCATCGGCAGGGGCAGGTCGAAGGCCGAGTCGCGGTTGCCCGCGGACGGGTCCTCGCGGGGCAGGCTCACCGGGACGCGCACCCGCAGGTCGGTGACGGTGCCCGCGTGGTGGTCGACCCACCGGCGCAGCCCGCCCGCGAGCACCGCGAGGAACGCGTCGTTCACCGTCGCCCCGGCCGACCTCGCGGTGGCGTGCAGGGCCGGGAGGTCGGTGTCGACGAACGCGACGTCGCGGCGCGTCGAGATCGCGCCGTCGAACGGGGAGCGGCCCGGCCCGACCGTGAACTCGCGGGAGATGACGCCCATGAGGTGCGCGCGCCGGCGCTCGTGGTCCTCCCGGAGCACGGTCGGCGCGGCGGCCGGGGGAGCCTCGTCGTAGAGCACCGTGTGCGACAGCCGCGTCATCGTCGCCCCGTCGGCCAGCGCGTGGTGCACCCGCCAGAGCAGCGCCGTGCCGCCGCCGGCCAGCGGGGCCACGTCGATCGCCCACAAGGGCCGGGAGCGGTCGAGGTGCCGGGCGAACCGCGCGGCGATCAGCGCGCGCAGGGCGGCGTCGTCGTAGGGGCCGTCGGGGGCGTCGACGACGTGGCGGGTGAGGTCCAGGTCTGCGTCGGGCACCCAGGCCGGACCCCCGGGGAGCTCGGTGAGGCGGTACCGCAGCTCGGGCGCGCCGGGCAGGCGGGCGGCGATCCGCTCGCGCAGCTCGGCGGCCGTCACCGGCGCGCCGACGAGCATCGCCGCGTGCAGCACGTGGCCGACGACGGTGGGGCACTCGAGGTCGAGGATGGCCCGGTCCTCGTCGCTCAGGGGCACACGCGGCGCCGTCACAGGTACCCCAGCGTCCGGGCCTGCGCGGTGAGCTCGTCGCGGAAGGCCGGGTGCGCGATCGCGATCAGCCGCGTGGTGCGCTCCGCGATCGTCGCGCCGCGCAGCTCGGCGACCCCGTACTCGGTGACCACGTGGTCGACGATGTTCTTGAACGTCGTGACGGCGGCGCCCGGCTGCAGCTGCGGCACGATGCCCGACACGGTGTCGTCGTGGGTCGCCGAGTGCAGGACGATGAACGCGGCGCCGTGCTCGGACATGATCGCGCCGCGCGCGTAGTCGGGCTGGCCGCCCGACGACGAGAAGTACTGGCTGCCCAGCGACTCCGAGGCGCACTGGCCGAGGAAGTCGACCTCCAGGGTCGCGTTGACCGCCCGGAAGTGGGGCTCGCGGGCGATCCGCCACGGGTCGTTGGTGTAGTCGACGGGGTGGTACTCGACGCCCGGGTTGTCGGCGACGAAGTCGTAGAGCCGCTGCGTGCCGAGGCTCGCCGTGGTGAGGATCTTGCCGCGGTGGGTGGCCTTGCGGGTGCCGGTGATGACGCCCGCCTCGACGAGGTCGACGAAGCCGGTGCCGAAGACCTCGGTGTGCACGCCCAGCTCGCGGTGGTCGCCGAGCGCGGCGAGCACCATGTCGGGCACCGCGCCGATGCCGATCTGCAGCGTCGCGCCGTCCGGGATGCGCTCGGCGACGAACCCGGCGATGGCGCGGTCGCGGTCGGTGACCTCGGGGCCCGGCGGCACCACCAGGGGGCGGTCGGCCTCGCACCAGCCGACGACGTCGCTGACGTGCAGCTGGTTGGCGCCGAAGGTCCGCGGCATCCGGTCGTTGACCTCGACGAAGAACGGCACCTCGCCGATGAACGCGGCGGTGTACGTCGCGTCGGTGCCCAGCGAGAAGTAGCCGTGACGGTCGGGCGGCGACACCGACGCGATCACGAGGTCCGGCGCGGCCCGGCGCAGCAGGCGCGGCACGTCGCTGAAGTTGTTCGGCACCAGGTCGCAGTGGCCGGCGCGGAACGCCTCGCGGGTCGCGGGGGAGAGGAACCACGACACGTGCCGCAGCCCCGGGATCTTGCCCTCGATCGACGGCCGCGGGCGCGGCGCCAGCATCTGGTGCACCCGGACGCCGTCCAGCCGGTCGCCGGCGGCCTCGAGGGCGTCGAGCACCGTCGCGGGCTCACCGTTGAACGAGTTGACCACGATCTGGCTGCCCGGCCCGACGTGGTCGAGCACGGCGTCGGCGGGCCGGCGCAGGGAGGCGATCATGTCCGGGATCGAGGGGGCCACGGATCCGATCCTGGGCCAGCGCCGACGCGCTGACCAGCACGATCGCGGTCCGCGGCCGCTCGATCACCCGCCGTTCACGGGCGGTGTCAGGCGGGCCGGGGCAACGGCAGCGCCGGAGGCTCGTCGTCGGCGAGCCGCGCCTGCCCGGCCGGGTGCTCGACGAGCGCGAGCACCCGCGACGACATGAACCGCGCGGTGCGCACCGGCGTCCCGCCGCGCGTCACCTCGCTGACCTCGACCACGCCCCGGCCGTGCGCGATGTCCACGCGCCGCCCGGCCCGGGTGGCCTCCACCTCCCACGTCCGCGTCGCGCCACCGGCGTCGACGACGATCTCCACACGGTCCCCGACCATGGGTCCTCCTCATGCTGTTTACCCAGGTCAACGCCGGTGCGGGGTGGTTTCTTCCGAGGATGTCGGGGGTCTCGTGCACTATCGGCGGCGTGGAGACGATGTCGCGGGCGCAGGCCCGGCGCGCGGCCGTGGCCGCCCAGGGGTTCGGGGGTCCGGCGCGGCGCGGGCCGCCCGCGCGGCGCACGATCGCGGCGGAGGTCGAGCGGCTGGGGCTGCTCCAGCTCGACTCGGTGAACGTCGCGGTCCGGGCGCACTACGCGCCGCTGTTCTCCCGCCTCGGCCCGTACGACCGCGACACCCTCGACGCGCTCGCCTGGCCGCAGACGCCCGCGCAGCGGCGGCGCCGCACGATGGTCGAGTTCTGGGTCCACGAGGCGAGCCTGCTGCCGATCGACGAGTGGCCGCTGTTCCGCTGGCGGATGCGCGACAACGCCGCGCGGCGCAGCCGCTGGCTCGGCGCCGCCCTGGATGACCATCCCGAGATCCTCGACGCGGTCACCACGGCGATCGCCGAGCACGGCCCGCTCGAGGCGGGCGAGGTCGAGGCGGTGCTCGGCGGCGGGGGCGACCGGAAGGCGCGGGCCTACGGCGGCTGGTGGCAGCGCTCGGACGTCAAGGTGGCGTGCGAGCACCTCTTCGCGACCGGCGAGCTCACCACGGGCACGCGGCGCGGCTTCCGGCGCGCCTATGAGCTCACCGAGCGCGTGGTCCCGCCCGACATCCACGCCCGCGACCCCGCGCGCGACGCGTCGATGCGCGAGCTGATCCGCCGCGCTGCGCGGGTGCAGGGCGTCGCCACCGAGCCCGACCTGCGCGACCACTACCGCCTGCCCCCGGCGGAGAGCCAGGCCGCGGTGGCCGAGCTCGTCGACGCGGGCGAGCTGGTGCCGGTGCAGGTCGAGGGCTGGACCGCGCCGGCCTACCGCACGCCCGAGACCCGGCTCCCGCGGCGCGTCACCGGCCGCGCGCTGCTCGCGCCGTTCGACCCGCTCATCTGGTTCCGGGCGCGCACGCTGCGGCTGTTCGACTTCCACTACCGCATCGGCATCTACACGCCGGCCGAGAAGCGCACCCACGGCTACTACGTCTTCCCGTTCCTGCTCGACGGGCGGCTGGTCGCGCGGGTCGACCTCAAGGCCGACCGGGCGCTCGGGGTCCTGCGGGTGCCCGGCGCGTTCCTCGAGGAGGGCGCCGACGAGGGCAAGGTCGCCGCGGAGCTCGCCGCGGAGCTGGCGACGATGGCCGAGTGGCTCGGCCTCGAGGGCGTGCTCGTCGACGGCGGCGGCGACCTCGCCGCGGCCCTCGGTCAGGCCGTCAAGGCCGGGGGGTGGACGTAGCGCACGCCGGGGGGCAGGTGCCCGGTACGTGACGTGCGGGCGAGGACGGCGAGCAGGTCCTCGCGGAAGGCCTGCGCCGCGCGGGTCGGGGCGACGTCGGTGCGGTGCGCCAGCGAGATCGTGCGGTGGCTCCACGCGCCGCCGTCGAGCCGGGTGGCGCGCAGCGTCGGGTGCCCGGCGAGCACGAGGCTCGGCACGATCGCCACGCCCAGCCCGCGTTCCACCATGCGCAGCACGGCGTCCATCTCGCCGCCCTCGACGGCGATCCGCGGCGTGACGCCGGCGGCCGCGCACGCCGCGAGCGTCACCTCGCGCAGCTCGTAGCCGGGGCGGTTGACGACCAGCGGGTGGTTCGCCAGCTCCGCGATGCCGATGTGGTCCCCGAGGTCCGGCCGGCCACGCCCGGTGACGACGACGAGCTCCTCGCGCAGCACCGGCGTGAGCGCCAGGTCGGGCGTCGACCCGGTGCGGTCGATGACGAGGGCGCAGTCGAGCTGGCCGCGCTGGAGATCGGCGACGAGGTCCTGCGAGCCGCCCTCGGAGATCTGGATGGCGATGCCGGGGTAGCGGCCGTGGAAGACCTCGAGCACGTCGGCGACCACGCTGACGCACAGGCTCGGGGTGGCCCCGAGCCGGAGCCGGCCCTTGCGCAGCCCGGCGAGCTCGGCGATCTCCATGCGGGCGGTCTCGGAGTCGGCGACGATCCGCCGGGCGAGGGGCAGGAGCGCTTCGCCCGCCGCCGTGGGTGTGACGTTGTCGTGACCGCGCGTGAGCAACGTCTCGCCCAGGTCCTCCTCGAGGCTGCGGATCTGTTTGCTCAGCGTGGGCTGCGCGACGCGGCACAAGTCCGCTGCCTGCGTGAATCGGCCGGTGTCCACCACAGCGAGGAAGTAGCTGAGCTGTTTGATGGTCATCGCCATAGCTTCACGCTATGGCAAGACGGTGTTGCATGCATTAGCGCTTCGTCACTCGCGGACCTACCGTTTTCACGTGGTCATCACCCCGCAGCGCAACATCGTCTCGAGGACGTGGGGCACCTCGGTCGGGAAGAAGTCGGTCATGGCCGTGACCGGCGGGATCTTCCTGCTCTACGTCATCGCCCACATGATCGGCAACCTGAAGATCTTCTTCGGGATCGAGGCCTTCGACGCCTACTCGCAGCACCTGCGCGAGATCGGCGAGGCGATCTTCGGGTACGAGGGCGTCCTCTGGATCATCCGCCTGGTCCTGACCGTCAGCGTCGTCCTGCACATGTGGGCGGCGTTCTCGCTCTGGTACCGGGCGAAGAAGGCGCGTCCGATCGGGTACCAGCACCGGCAGAGCTGGCAGGGCAGCTACGCGGCCCGCACGATGCGCTGGGGCGGGGTGATCATCGCGCTGTTCGTGATCTGGCACATCCTCGACCTGACCACCGGGACGGTGAATCCCCTCGGCGGGGACGACAGCGCCTACATGAAGCTCGTGGCGAGCTTCGACCGCTGGTACGTGGCGCTGTTCTACGTGCTCGCCGTCGTGGCGCTCGGGTTCCACATTCGGCACGGCCTCTGGTCGGCCATCCAGACGTTCGGCCAGAACAGCGCGCTCAAGCAGAACGCGCTCAAGACCTTCTCCTTCGTCGTGGCCGCGGTGATCACGATCGGCTTCGCGATCGTGCCGCTGTCCGTGATGTTCGGTTTGGTGGGGTGACAGATGTCCGAGTTGCAGCAGGAACCCACGGCGACGCAGGGCGAGGGTCGCTACGTCGTCGGTGACCCGATCGGCGACACCCGCGCGCCGGACAGCCCGATCGGCGACCGCTGGGCCGACCGCAAGTTCTCCGCCCGCCTCGTCAACCCGGCGAACCGCCGCAAGATGAGCGTCATCGTCGTCGGCACCGGCCTCGCCGGCGGTGCCGCCGCCGCGACGCTGGGCGAGGCCGGCTACCACGTGAAGTCGTTCTGCTTCCAGGACAGCCCGCGGCGCGCGCACTCGATCGCCGCCCAGGGCGGGATCAACGCCGCGAAGAACTACCGCTACGACGGCGACTCGGTCCACCGCCTGTTCTACGACACGATCAAGGGCGGCGACTTCCGCTCGCGCGAGTCGAACGTCCACCGCCTGGCCGAGGTCAGCCTCAACATCATCGACCAGTGCGTCGCGCAGGGCGTGCCGTTCGCCCGCGAGTACTCGGGCCTGCTCGACACCCGCTCGTTCGGCGGCACGCAGGTGTCCCGCACCTTCTACGCCCGTGGGCAGACGGGCCAGCAGCTGCTGCTCGGCGCCTACCAGGCCCTCGAGCGCCAGGTCGCGGCCGGCACCGTCGAGATGCACCCGCGCACCGAGATGCTCGACCTCATCGTGGTCGACGGCCGGGCGCGCGGGATCGTCACGCGCAACCTGTTCACCGGGGAGATCGACACGCACCTCGCGGACGTCGTCATCCTCTGCTCGGGCGGCTACGGCAACGTCTTCTACCTGTCGACGAACGCCAAGGGCTCGAACGTCACCGCCGCCTGGCGGGCGCACAAGCGGGGCGCGCTGTTCGCCAACCCCTGCTACACGCAGATCCACCCGACCTGTATCCCGGTCTCCGGCGAGTACCAGTCGAAGCTGACGCTGATGTCGGAGTCGCTGCGCAACGACGGCCGCGTCTGGGTCCCGAAGGAGCGCGGCGACGACCGCCCGCCCAACGAGATCCCCGAGGACGAGCGGGACTACTACCTCGAGCGCCAGTACCCGGCGTTCGGCAACCTGGTGCCCCGCGACATCGCCTCACGCGCCGCGAAGAACATGTGCGACGCCGAGCACGGCGTCGGCCCGGGCGGCCTCGGCGTCTACCTGGACTTCAAGGACGCCATCGAGCGTCTCGGGCGCAACGCGGTCGAGGCCAAGTACGGGAACCTGTTCGAGATGTACCAGCGCATCACCGGGGACGACCCGTACGAGGTCCCGATGCGCATCTACCCGGCGATCCACTACACGATGGGTGGGCTGTGGGTCGACTACGACCTGCGCTCGACCATCCCGGGCCTGTTCGTCGGCGGCGAGGCCAACTTCTCCGACCACGGGGCCAACCGCCTCGGCGCGTCGGCGCTGATGCAGGGCCTGTCCGACGGGTACTTCGTGCTGCCGACGACGGTGGCCGACTACCTCGCCGACGCCCCGTTCGACGCCGTCCCGGAGGACCACCCCGCCGTGGTCGAGGCCGTCGAGTCGACCCGCGAGCGGATCGACAAGCTGCTCTCGGCCAACGGTCACCGCACCGTCGACTCGTTCCACCGCGAGCTCGGCCAGCTCGTGTGGGACCAGTGCGGCATGGCCCGCAGCAAGGAGGGCCTGGAGAAGGCCCTCGACCGGATCCCCTCGCTGCGCGAGGAGTTCTGGCGCGACGTCAAGATCGTCGGCACGGGCGACGGCTTCAACCAGTCCCTGGAGAAGGCCGGCCGCGTCGCCGACTTCATGGAGCTCGCGGAGCTCATGTGCATGGACGCGCTGCACCGCGAGGAGTCCTGCGGCGGGCACTTCCGCGTCGAGCACCAGACCGAGGACGGCGAGGCCGAGCGCGACGACGAGAACTTCTCGTACGTGGCGGCCTGGGAGTACGGCGGCGACCACCAGCGGCCCGTGCTGCACAAGGAGGACCTCGAGTTCTCCTACGTCCACCCGAGCCAGCGGAGTTACAAGTGAAGCTCACCCTGCGCATCTGGCGTCAGGCCTCGCCCGAGGCCAAGGGCAAGATGCAGAAGTACGTGCTCGACGACGTCGAGCCGGACATGTCGTTCCTCGAGATGCTCGACGTGCTCAACGAGAAGCTGACCGTCGACGACAAGGACCCGGTCTCGTTCGACCACGACTGCCGCGAGGGCATCTGCGGCTCGTGCGCGATGGTCATCAACGGCACCGCGCACGGCCCGCAGAAGAACACCACCACGTGCCAGCTGCACATGCGGCACTTCAACGACGGCGACACGATCGACATCGAGCCGTGGCGCGCCAAGGCGTTCCCGGTGATCAAGGACCTGGTCACCGACCGCAGCGCCTTCGACGAGATCATCAAGGCCGGCGGCTACATCTCGGTCAACACCGGCTCGGCGCCCGAGGCGCACGCGATCCCGGTGGACAAGGTCTCGGCCGACGACGCCTTCGACGCCGCCACCTGCATCGGGTGCGGCGCCTGCGTGGCGGCGTGCCCGAACGGCAGCTCGATGCTGTTCACCTCGGCGAAGGTCACCCACCTCGGCCTGCTCCCGCAGGGGCAGCCGGAGCGGGCGACGCGCGCGATGAACATGCTCGCGAAGCAGGACGAGCTGGACTTCGGCGGCTGCACCAACGTCGGCGCCTGCCACGAGGTGTGCCCGAAGGGCATCCCGCTGGCCTCGATCGCGCAGCTGAACCACGACGTCCTCGGCGCCACCCTCACCGGGGCGCGCTCGGACTAGGCACGCCGGCCCGTACTGAGCGAAGGGCCCCTTCGGTCGGCTAGATCGACCGGAGGGGCCCTTCGCTCGATTCCGGGCGGGCGCTCAGGTCGCCGGGGCGAGCGCGGGGCGGGGCTTCGCGGTCGCGACGGTGACGTCGCCGGCGCCGGTGCGGGCACGGATCGCGAGCGGCCCGCCCGCCGACTCCTCGGGACGGTCGGCGTGCACCGGCAGCTCGGTGCGCACGCGCCCGACCGCGGCGTGCAGGGCCACCTGCGCGTCGACGCCGGCGTGCACGCCGACCCAGAGCGAGCCCACCCCGGTGCCGATCTCGAGCTCGCCGGCCACGGCGTCGGCGATCCGGACGTCACCGGCGGCGGCGCGGATCGCCACGTCGGCGTGCACCTCGCCGAGCCGGATGCGCCCGGCGCCGGTGCTGATCTCGGCGGGTGCGAGGACGTGGTCGACCCGCACCCCGCCGGCCCCGCCGGTCATGCGCAGCGGCCCCCCGAGGCGGCCGATGCGGACCTCGCCGGCGCCGCAGCGGAGCTCGGTGCGCCCGGCGACCTCGTCCAGGTGGACCTCCCCGGTGCCGTGCACCGAGACCTCGTCGGCGCGCCCCTCGACCCGGATGCGCGCGGCGCCGGCGCGCAGGCGCAGCGCGGTGCCCTGCGGCGCCCGGACGGTGACGGCGAGCGGGATCCCGCGCAGGGCGAGGTCACCGGGTCCGCGCACGGTGATGCGGCGGGCGTCGGCGTCCCAGTCGAGCGTGGTGGCGTCGACGGCCGCGGCGGCGCGCTCCTCGGGCGTGGTGGGCGTGCGGTCGGCGCCCAGGAACCCGAGCAGCCCCGAGAGCCCGCGCAGCCATCCGGGCGGCGCGTCGGGGTCGGCCTCGACGCGCGCCCGCACCGTGCCGTCCGTGTCCTCGGGACACGGGTCCAGGTGCACCTGCACGGTGCCGGCGTCGATGGCGAGGTCGAGGGTCACCGGCTCGGCGCCGGCACCGGTGATCTCGCGGGCCGTCGTCTCGGGGCCGGCACTCATCCGCGCACCCACCCGGAGACGTCCCCGCCGCCGTCGTCGCCGGAGTCCTTGCCGGAGTCCTTGCCGGAGTCCTTCGGCTTGTCCTCCGGAGTGTCCTTCGGGGCGCTGTCACCCGGGGACGACGGCGCCCCCTGGTCCCAGCCCTTGCGCCAGTTCTCGTCCCAGTTCTTGTCCCAGCCCCGGTCCGAGCCCCGGTCCCAGCCGCCGCGGCCGCCGTGCTGGCGCAGCGCGCCCTGGACGGCCTGGCCGATCCACGAGTTCAGCGACATCCCCTGCGCGGCGGCGGCCTTCTCGGCCTGGCCCTTGATCTGGTCGACGAGGCGCAGGGTCATCCGCGAGATGTCGCCGACGTCCGGGCCGCCGGCGCCCCCGAAGCCCTGCCCCCCGAAGCCCTGCCCGCCGAAGCCGGGGAAGCCGGGCCCGGGCGGGGGCGGCGGGGTGGGGCCGTGCGAGCCGGGGCCACCGCCCGGCGTCCCGGCGAACGGCGAGGAGCCGGGGCCGGCGTAGAAGCCGTTGCCGTCGGCGGAGGCATCGCGGTCGACGACGACGTTCACCTCGCGGCCGGACAGGCGCAGCGAGACGGTGCGGTCGCCGAGCTGCTCGGACACCTCGCCCGCGAGGTCGGACAGGGCGTTCATGAGCGCCAGGCGGACGGCGGGCTCGAGGGCGGCGGCGAGCGAGGAGCCCGCCCGGGTCGTGGCCTCGTCGCCGACCGCGGCGGCCGCGGCGAGGTCGTCGCGGAGGGAGGCGACGTACGGTGTCAGGTCCATGACACCACTGTGACACCACGACGGCGTGATCGCCACCATGGTGGTGTCAGTACGCTGCCGGCGAACGCCGTCGGGGGCGACTTGTACCGTGGGCGTGTGGCCCCGCAGACCGTGACGCCTCAGGTGACCCTGATCGCGAAGACCGAGTTCTTCGCACCGCCCGGGGTCCCGTGGGAGACCGACGCGGACGGGGGCCAGGCGCTCGCCGAGTTCGCCGGCCGGGCCTGCTACCAGTCGTGGAGCAAGCCGAACCCGGCGACGGCCACCAACGCCGGCTACCTGCGGCACATCCTCGAGGTCGGGCACCTCTCGGTGCTCGAGCACGGCACGGTGAGCTTCTACCTCACCGGCATGTCGCGCAGCCTCACCCACGAGCTGATCCGCCACCGCCACTTCTCGTACTCGCAGCTCTCGCAGCGCTACGTGCCCGAGCGCGACGCGGCCATGGTCGAGCCCGACGTCATCGCGGACGACCCCGAGCTGCACCAGCTCTTCGCCGAGGCGAGCGCCGCGGCCCTCGCGTCCTACGAGAAGCTGCTCGCGGGCCTCGAGGAGCGCTTCGCCGACGAGCCCAACCGCACGCTGCGCCGCAAGCAGGCCCGTCAGGCCGCCCGCGCCGTGCTGCCCAACGCCACCGAGACCCGCATCGTCGTCACCGGCAACTACCGGGCCTGGCGCCACTTCATCGCGATGCGCGCGAGCGAGCACGCGGACGTCGAGATCCGCGACCTCGCGATCGCGTGCCTGAAGGTGCTCCAGGCCGAGGTGCCCAACGTGTTCGCCGACTTCGAGATCCGCCGTCTGCCGAGCGGATCCGAGGTCGCGTCGAGCCCGTTCGTCGCGGAGGGCTAGACCCCGGCGACGGAACGGGTAGGGAGTGACCATGAGTGCCGCCCAGATCGCCGACGCCGAGCGCCGCGATCTCGCCGACCTGTTGCTGCGGCTCGGCCCCGACCAGCCCACGCTGTGCGGGGGCTGGACCACGCGCGACCTGCTCGCGCACCTGATCACCCGCGAGCGCCGCCCCGACGCCGCGCCCGGCATCCTGATCCCGCCGCTCGCGGGCTGGACCGGGCACGTGCAGGCCGCGGTCGCGCGGGGCGACTTCGGCGACCTCGTGGGCACGCTGCGCTCGGGCCCGCCGTTCTGGAGCCCGCTGGCGCTGCCGCCGCTGCGCGCCGTGGACGTGCAGGAGTTCTTCATCCACCACGAGGACGTGCGCCGGGCCCAGGCCGGGTGGTCGCCGCGCCCGCCGGACGAGGCGCGCGACCGCACCATCTGGCGGATGGTCGGCCTGCTCGGGCGGCTGACGTACCGCTCGAGCCCGGTCGCCGTGACGCTGCGCCGCCCCGACGGCGCGGAGCACGCCGTGCGCTCCGGTCCGCGCACCGTGATCCTCACCGGGGAGCCCGGCGAGCTGCTGCTGCACGCGGCGGGGCGTGACGAGTGCGTCGTGCACCCCGAGGGCGAGCCCGCCGACGTCGCCACCGTGATGGCGCTCGACAGGGGTCTGTGAGTGGTCGAGTGGGTCCAGGACGTGGTCCTCGCGCCGGCGACCGACGCCGACGTCCGGGAGCACGAGGACGCCCTGCGGGTCGACCTGCCGGGCGACTTCCTCGCCGTGGCCCAGCGTCTCCAGGGAGCCCGGCCGGTGCCCGCGGCCGTGGACCTGGCCGGCGGTGCCGGCACCGCGGTGGCCCGGCTCCTGCACTTCGCCGAGGGCTTCGGCAACATCGTGACCCGCCGGTTCCCCGTCGAGGGGGTGCTGGACAAGGGCGTGATCCCCTTCGCGGAGGACATCGGGGGCGACCTGTTCTGCTTCTCCTACCGGACGGACTTCGACGCTCCGCCCGTCGTGTTCTGGGACGTCGACGGCGGAGCCGCGCCACTGGCGCCGAGCTTCACCGCCTTCGTCGATCTGTTGCACGAGTGACGGGCGAGGCCTGGTCCGGTGCCCGTCCGGTCGCGCGTTGTACCGTCCCATCCGAGGGGCCAGGAGCGGGCTGCCCGCCCACCCGGCGTCGATGCGAGGTCCGCCGGGTGCCCCGTGATCAGGAGGAACCGATTCCCACCCGAGACACGCCCACCGGGGCGACCCGATGAGCCGATCCACCGCCCGCCGTCCCGAGCAGGGCCAGCAGCGAGGCCAGCAGCAGGACCACGCGAGCCACGACTGCGCCCGCGGCTCCGGCGTGCCCACCCAGTCGGTGCCGGGCGCCGAGGGCACCCCGCCGCCCACGCCGGAGGGCGCGCTGCGCGTCGTCGCCCTCGGCGGCATCGGCGAGATCGGGCGCAACATGACCGTGCTCGAGTACGGCGGCCGCCTGCTGATCGTCGACTGCGGTGTGCTGTTCCCGTCCGAGGACTCGCCCGGCGTCGACCTGATCCTGCCCGACTTCCGCGCCGTCGAGGACCGTCTCGACGACGTGGACGCGCTGGTCCTCACCCACGGGCACGAGGACCACATCGGCGCCGTGCCGTTCCTGCTGCGCCAGCGCCCGGACCTGCTCGTCGTGGGGTCGCGGTTCACGCTCGCGCTGGTCGAGGCGAAGTGCCGGGAGCACCGGCTCACCCCGCACCTGCTCGAGGTCCGCGAGGGCGAGCGCAACCACCACGGCTCGTTCGACTGCGAGTTCTTCGCCGTCAACCACTCGATCCCCGACGCGCTGGCGGTCGCCGTCCGTACGCCGGGCGGCACCGTCCTGCACACCGGCGACATCAAGCTCGACCAGCTGCCCCTCGACGGGCGCCTCACCGACCTCGCCGGCTTCTCCCGGCTCGGCGACGAGGGCGTCGACCTGCTGCTCGTCGACTCGACCAACGCCGAGGTCCCGGGCTTCGTCACCCCGGAGCGCGACATCGCCCCGGTGATCGACGACGTGTTCCGCAAGGCCCCGAGCCGCCTGATCGTCGCGTGCTTCGCGAGCCACGTGCACCGCGTCCAGCAGATCCTGGACGCCGCCGCCAACCACGGGCGCAAGGTCTGCTTCACCGGCCGCTCGATGGTGCGCAACATGGGCATCGCGACCGACCTCGGCCTGCTCCACGTGCCCGAGGGACTGCTCGTCGACCTCGACGACGCGCTGGCGATGCCCGAGAAGGACGTCGTGCTGGTGTCGACGGGGTCGCAGGGCGAGCCGCTGTCGGCGCTCGGGCGCATGGCCCGCGGCGACCACCGCCAGATCACGATCACGCCGGGCGACACCGTCGTGCTGCTCTCCAGCCTCATCCCGGGCAACGAGACCGCGGTCTTCGCCGTGATCAACGGCCTCACGCGCCTCGGCGCCGAGGTCGTGCACTCCGGGGTGGCCAAGGTCCACGTCTCCGGTCATGCGAGCGCGGGCGAGCTGATGTTCCTCTACAACGCGCTGCGGCCGCGCAACGTCATGCCGGTGCACGGCGAGTGGCGCCACCTGCGCGCCAACGCCGAGATCGCCCGGCGCACCGGCGTCGAGAACGTCGTCATCGCCGAGGACGGGGTCGTCGTCGACCTCGTCGACCGGCGCGCGGCGATCAGCGGGCGGGTCGAGGTCGGCCACGTCTACGTCGACGGCAACCAGGTCGGCGACGTCGGCGAGTCGACGCTCTCGGACCGCATGGTGCTCGGCGAGGGCGGGTTCATCGCGATCACCGTCGCCGTCGAGGCGAGCACCGGACGCGCGGTCTCGGCCCCGAAGATCTCCGGGCGCGGGTTCTCCGACGACCCCAAGGCGCTGGAGAACGTGGTCTCGCTGGTGGAGATGGAGCTCTCGCGCACCGAGGCCGAGGGCATCACCGACACCCACCGGATCGCGCAGGCGGTGCGGCGCGTCGTCGGCAAGTGGGTGGGGGAGACCTACCGTCGCCGGCCGATGATCGTGCCGACGGTCCTCCCCGTGTGACTCAGCGCCTCCGGATCGTCTTCTCCAGGTGGTGACGCACCGGGGCCCAGAGGTTCGGGAGCACGAGGTCGACCTGGTCGTGGAGATACCACCCGGCGCGCACGCTGTCGGGGATCTCCTCGGGGTCGACCTCGTGCACCGGGCTCGCGGCGACGTAGATCGTCGCGATGCCGTCGTGGTTGAAGCGCCCGAGCTGGCGCCCGGCGCGGATCGCGACCCCGGTCTCCTCGAGGCACCCGCGCTCGGCGGTCGCCCCCGGGGACTCCTTGGCCTGCGGGCGCCCGCCGGGCAGCACCGCGGGCGGCATCTCCCCGGGCCGGTGCACGAGCAGCAGGCGACCCGGCGGCGCCGTGACGACGGCGAGGACGAGCTGCGCGTCGCGACTCACGGATACCTCCTCGGGGGCAGGCGCCTAGGCTACGGCGCGTGACCGCCGCCGAGGTGACCACTCCCGCGCAGCGCGCCGCCGCGCGCGTCACCACGGCGACCTCGCCGACCCTGCTGCTCGCCGTGCTCTACCCGGTCGTCGGCGCGCTCGCAGCGGGCCCCGCGGGCGTGGCGTGGTCGCTGGTCGGGATGCTGTTCACCGTGGCGATCCCGGCCTTCATCGTCGACCGCGGGGTGCGGTCCGGCCGCTACACCGACCACCACCTGCGCGAGCGCGAGCAGCGCGCCGTGCCCCTGGGGCTGGCGGCGGCGTCCGTCGCGACCGGCGTGGTGGTCCTGCTCGTGGCCGGCGCGCCCCGGCCGATCACCGCCCTGCAGATCGCGGTGCTCGTGACCGTCGCCGTCGCCACCGCGATCACCCTGGTCTGGAAGGTCAGCTTCCACGTCGCCGTCGTGGCCGCGGCGGCGGCCGTGCTCACCCTGCTCGGCGGCGGGTGGTGGGCGCTGTCGTGGCTCGCGGTCCCGGTGGTGGGCTGGGCGCGCCTCGTGCTCCGCGCGCACACGGTGACGCAGGTCGTGGCCGGGCTCGTCGTGGGGGCGGGGGTGACGACGGCGGTGCTGGTGCTCGCCGGGGTGCCGTGAACGCCATGAACCCCGCCGCGTGGGTCGGCGTCGGCCTCGTCGTCGTGGGGGTCGTCCTCGCCGTGGCCACCCTGGCCAGGACGCGGGAGGGGCGCGGGCTGCGCCTGGTCCACCGCCCCGACGGCCCCGCGCAGGTGGCGCGCTCCCGGCGCCTGGGCGAGATCGCGCTGACCGGGCACGCGGTGGAAATCGGGGACGGGCGCCTCGTGGTCCCGTGGGAGCACGTGACGTCCGTCCGCTCGCACGGGTCCGAGCGCCCCGACGGCCGCCCGCGCCGGATCGCGCTGGACGTCGAGGGCCTCCCGGACGCCGGCCCCCTGCTCGAGCGGCTGAGCACCCCGGGTCACCGCCCGGGCGGGCGGCGCACGCTCGTCCTGCCCCTCGCCGGGCTCGACGCCGACCCGGCCCAGCTCCTCGCGGCGCTCGACCACTACCTCGAGCTACCCGCCGAACGAACGCATCTCGCGGAACACGACTGGGCCTCCGGCACCCAGCACTGACGCACCCCCGTTCGGCCCCGGATCTCCTCCTGCCACGGCGCGAGTGATCTGGATCACCAGGCGTTCGAGAATCGGCACGTCAGCGACACGTTCACCGAGGAGCGCACCCATGAAGGCTGTCGCCTACATCGAGCCGATGAAGGTCGAGATCCAGGACATCGAGTACCCGACCCTGGAGCTGCGGGACGGGCCGGGGGTGAACCCCGCCAACATCGGGCGCAAGTGTCCGCACGGGGTGATCCTGCGGTTGGTCGCCACGAACATCTGCGGCTCCGACCAGCACATGGTGCGCGGGCGGACGACGGCGCCACCGGGGCTGATCCTCGGCCACGAGATCACCGGCGAGGTCGTCGAGGTCGGCCGCGACGTCGAGTTCATCGCGCAGGGCGACCTGGTCTCGACGCCGTTCAACATCGCGTGCGGACGCTGCCGGATGTGCAAGGAGGGGCACACCGGCGTCTGCCTCAACGTCAACCCCGACCGCCCCGGCTCGGCCTACGGCTACGTCGACATGGGCGGCTGGCAGGGCGGTCAGGCCGAGTACGTGATGGTCCCGTACGCCGACTGGAACCTGCTGAGGTTCCCCGACCGCGAGCAGGCGATGGAGAAGATCCTCGACCTGACGATGCTGTCGGACATCTTCCCGACCGGGTACCACGGCTGCGTGACGGCCGGCGTCACCACGGGGTCCACGGTCTACATCGCCGGCGCGGGGCCCGTCGGTCTCGCCGCGGCGGCGTCGGCGCAGCTCCTGGGCGCGTCGGCGGTGCTCGTCGGCGACATGAACAAGGAGCGCCTCGAGCACGCGCGCACCGCCATCGGCGCCGAGACCATCGACCTGTCCGAGGAAGGCGCCCTGCCCGACCGGATCGAGCAGATCCTGGGCGAGCCGGTGGTCGACGCCGCCGTCGACGCGGTGGGCTTCGAGGCGCGCGGCCACGGCGCCGACTCCGCGCACGAGCAGCCGGCGACGGTGCTGAACTCGATCATGGAGATCACCCGCGCGGCCGGGAAGCTCGGCATCCCGGGGCTCTACGTCACCGGCGACCCGGGGGCCGCCGACGAGGCGGCCAAGGTCGGCAGCCTGTCGATCCGCATCGGCCTGGGCTGGGCGAAGTCGCACTCGTTCACCACGGGCCAGTGCCCGGTGATGCGCTACCACCGCCAGCTGATGAACGCGATCCTGCGCGACCGGGTCCAGATCGGGAAGGCGGTCAACGCGACCGTCATCTCGCTCGACGACGCGCCGCAGGGCTACGCGCAGTTCGACTCCGGCGTCGCCAAGAAGTACGTCATCGATCCGCACGGGTCGATCGCGGCCTGAGCTCGGCGTCCCGGTCGGGGGCGGAAACGGTCAGTCCCCGACCGGGACCCCGCCGAAGAACACCAGGCTGACCACGAAGTAGGCGACGTAGGCGGCGAGCAGGACGAGACCGTGGCGGCGCCGCAGCCGCCCGCTCGCGAGCATCACCGCCGACGCCGCCGTCATCAGCACGAGCACCGGCAGGTGCCACCGCACGACCTCGGGCGTCACGGCGATCGCGCCGCCGGCGAGCAGGAGGATCCCGAGCTTGCCGGTCACCGAGAACACCACGCTGCCGACGACGTTCGCGACGGCGATCTCCGGCGCGCCGCGGCGGGCCGGCTCGACGGTGAGCAGGAGGTCCTCGAGCGACAGGGCCAGCGTCGCGATGGTGACGCCGAAGACCGTGCCCTCGACGGCGAACTGCTCCAGGAGGCCCTCGGTGCCCGCCCCGGCGACCGCGGCGCCGACGACGAGCCCGGCCAGGGCGAGCACCGCGAGCGCGACGGTGCCGGTGGGGGAGTGCTGGCGGGCGCGCAGGAAGCCCTCGTCGATCCGGTGGCCGGCCGGCGGGTCTCCGCGGGGCCCGGTGGGGTCTCCGCGCCCCCGCCGCGACGCCACCCCGCCCCCGAGCGTCACCCGGTCGATCTGCTCGTAGAGCGCGGCGTCCCGCCACACGGGGCGCCGCGCGGCGTACTCGCGCAGGGCGACCCAGCCGACGAACGCGGCGAACAGCACGAGGAGCACGACACCGGCGGCGGCGCTCAGCGTCCCCGTGAGCGCGAGTGCGTACATCACCAGCGGCGCGCCCGCGTAGAGGCCGAGGTAGTCCCGGGGCACCGCGACGGTGGTGGGCGCGACGATCGCCGCGACGGCGAGCACCAGGCCGGGCATGGCGATCGTCGTCCCGATGACGGTGCCGAGCGCGACCTCGTGGAGGTCCTCGAGGCCCAGGGCCAGGCCGAACGCGAGGTCGTCGACCTCGATGCCGGTGAAGACGACGGCGACGAGGAAGAGCGAGATCGCCCACCGGCTCGCCACCCCGACGAGGTGGCCGATGAGCTTCTCGGCGCTGTAGACGAGGACGGCGACGCCGAGGACGAACTCGACGAGGGGGATCACGGCTGTTCTAGCCCCGGATCGCCTCGACCGCGCTGATCACGGCGAGCACCACCATGATCCCGCCCGCGACCCACGCCACCCACTTCACCGGCACGACCTGGCGCAGCCGGTTGCCGCCGTAGACGGCGAGCGCGGAGACCGCCCAGAGGCCCAGCAGCGCGCCGATGCCGACGAGCAGCGGGTCGTCGTACTGCGCGGTCAGGGTCGCGGTGAGGATCTGCGAGGGGTCGGCGAGCTCGGAGAGCGCCGTGATGCCGAACGCGGTGGCGACGACGGCCCAGCGGGTCCGCGGGGCCTCGCGCTCCTCGTCGTCGTCATCGTCATCGTCGTCGTCCTCCATGCCCTCGCGGATCGTGAGGAACGCGCCGAGCAGGAACATCACGGCGAGGATCGCCTCGAGGGGGCGCTCGGGCAGGAGACCGACGAGGCTGCCCGCCGCGACCGCGATGCCGACGTGGACGAGCATCCCGGCACAGACGCCGAGGAGCACCCAGCGTGCCGGGAAGCGCGTGGCGAGGACGAGGGTCACGAGTCCGCTGGTGTCCGCCACCTCCGCCAGGGCGACGATGACGAAGGTGATCGCGACCACGGACACCGGACCTGAGTACTGCACGCGGCCCCCGTCCGCAAGGACGGGAGGCGCGTTCTCGGTCGGAGCGGCTCAGTCGGCGCGGTGGGGCCGCACGGCCGGCATCGGGACGAGCACCGGCTCGGACGCGGTCCCACCGGCGGGCACCGCCGCCGGGTCGTTGGCGGCCGTGACCGCCTCGTCGATCAGCCCGCGGTCCGGGGAGAGCACGCAGACCGGGTCGGTGCGGTACATGTCGCCGGTGAGCTGGAACGCCTGGCAACGGCAGCCGCCGAGGTCGACCTCGCGGCGGTCGCAGCTGCGGCACGGGTCGGGCATCCAGTCGGTGCCGCGGAACTCCGAGAACAAGGGCGAGTCCCGCCAGATCCACGCGAGGTCGTGCTCGCGCACGTTGGCCCGCGGCAGCGGCAGCTCGTGGGCGGACAGGCAGGGCCAGGCGTTCCCCTCGGGCCCGACGACGAGCTGGCGCGAGCCCCAGCCGCCCATGCACGGCTTGGGGTACTCGGCGTAGTAGTCGGGGATGACGTAGATGACGTCGGTGCGCCCCCGCAGGCGCTCGCGGGCCTCGCGGGTGACCTTCTCGGCGTGCCGGAGCTGCTCGCGGCTGGGCAGCAGGGCCTCGCGGTTGCGCAGGGCCCACCCGTAGTACTGGGTGTTGGCGAGCTCGACCCGGTCGGCCTCCAGCTCCTCGACCCAGTCGAGGATGGCGGCGATCCGGTCGATGTTCTGCCGGTGCAGCACGACGTTGAGCGTCAGCGGCCAGCCCAGCTCCTTGACCAGCCGGGCCGCCTCGATCTTCTTGTCGAACGAGGAGATGCCGGCGAGGCGGTCGGAGAGCACCGGCTCGTCGGCCTGGATGCTGACCTGGACGTGGTCGAGGCCGGCGTCGCGCAGTGCCTCCGCGCGCGGCCGCGACAGGCCGATCGCGCTGGTGACGAGGTTCGTGTACATCCCGAGCCCGCTCGCGTGGCGCACGAGGTCGGGGAGGTCGCGGCGCAGCAGGGGCTCGCCGCCGGAGAAGTGGCTCTGCAGCACGCCGAGGTCGGCGGCCTCGTCGAGCACGCGGCGCCACTCGTCGGTCGAGAGCTCTTCGGAGCGCTTGGTGAGCTCCAGCGGGTTGGAGCAGTACGAGCACGACAGCGGGCACGCGTGCGTGAGCTCGGCGAGCACGCCGAGGGGGCCGTCAACCATGGTCGATCTCCACCCAGCGCCGGCTGACGAGCTTGGAGAGGAACGCCTCCACCTCGTCGTCGACGACGCGGTCGTACCGGCGGCCGAGCTCCTCGACGATCTCGGCGACGGTACGCGTGCCGTCGCAGAGCCCGAGGATGTCGGCGCCGGTGGGGTTGAGCACCACGACGGTCTCCGGTCCGAGCAGCACCTGGCGCTCGCGGGACCTGTCGTAGCGCGTCTTGACGAACCGGGCGAGGTGCGGCCGCCCGGTGCGCGGGACCGTGCTGGTCACGAGGGGTAGGCCTTGTCAATGGCGTCCATCATGCTCCAGAGCACGTCGTTCTTGAACGCGAGCGCGGCGACGGCGGACTCCTGCGACTCGACGGTGCGGCAGTGCTCCTTGACGATCTCCAGCGCGTGTTCGGAGTCGCGCGGCGCCTGGTGCAGCCGGTTGCGGAAGTAGTCGAGGCCGGCCTGGTCGATCCACGTGTAGTGCTTCTCGAACGCGGCGAGGCGCTCGGCCATGAGACCCGGCGCGAACAGCTCGGTGAGCGACGAGGCGACGGCCTCGACCCAGGGCCGCGTGCGCGCGAACGTCACGTAGGCGTCCACCGCGAAGCGCACGCCCGGGACGATGTGCCGGCCGTCCTCCATCTCGTGGCGGGGTACGCCGCAGGCCTCGCCGAGCCGCAGCCACGCTTCGATGCCGCCCTCCGTGGTGTCGGTGCCGTCGTGGTCCGTGATCCGCCGGATCCAGCGCTTGCGGATCTCGCGGTCGGGGCAGTTGCCGAGGATCGCGGCGTCCTTGCGCGGGATCGCCTCCTGGTAGCAGAAGCGGTTGGCCACCCAGCCCCGGATCTGCTCCGGCGAGAGCTCGCCGGCGTTCATGCGCACGTGGAAGTCGTGCTCGCTGTGGTAGCGCGTGGCCTGGGAGCGCAGCCGCTCCACCAGGGCCTCGGGGCCGACCGCGGTCGCCGGACCCGCGTCGGTGCCGGTGCCGTTGGGCGCGTGGGTGACCGTCATGCCGCTCCTCAGACCTCCACCTCGAGCCCGTCGACGGCGATCTCCACCCCGCGGGTGGCGACCGTCGCGTACTCGGGGGAGTCCTCGAGCAGCATCGGGTTCGTGTTGTTGATGTGCACGTAGATCTTGCGTTCGGCCGGCAGCCCGGCCAGCACCGCGAGGCTCCCGTCCGGCCCGTCGACGGCCATGTGGCCCATGTCATGGGCGGTCTTCGAGGCCAGGCCCAGGCGGATCATCTCGTCGTCGGTCCAGGTCGTGCCGTCGACCAGCACGACGTCGGCGGCGGCCAGCTCCTCGCGCACGGCGGGGGTCACCTCCTGGACGCCGGGCAGGTACACCGCGGTCCGCCCGGTGGCGGTGTCGGTGAAGCGGTAGCCCACCACGCGACCGACGTCTTCGGTGCCCCCGAACCGGGCCTTCTTCACCGTCGGCACGTCGAACGCCGTGTACGTCAGGCCCTCGCCGAGGGCGACGGTGTCGCCCGGGACGACGCGCCGCGCCGTGACCTGCGTGTAGCGCTCCAGCGTCGTCAGGAAGCCCGTGCCGTGGCGCAGGGTCTCGAACGACGCGTCGGTGGCGTGGAGCTCGATGCCCGGGCCCTCGCGCAGCAGCAGCAGGCCCATGGTGTGGTCGAGCTCGGCGTCGGTGACGAGGACGGCGGCGATCGGGCTGTCGCGCTTGCTGCGGGGCCGCAGGACCGGGGACGCCTCGATCTGCGCGCGCAGGTCGGGGGAGGCGTTGACGAGGAACCACGTGCGGCGGTCGGCGCTCACGGCGATCGACGACTGCGTCCGCGGGTGGGCGGGACGCGAGCCGGCCCGGACCGCGCGGCAGCCGGGGCACCCGCAGTTCCACTGGGGGAAACCGCCGCCCGCGCCGGCGCCGAGCACCCGCAGCCACATGGCCGTTCGTCCTCCTCCGCACCATTGCGCCACATTGCGTCACGACGGCGACAGGGGCGCCGGAAAAGCATTCCGACGCCCCTGTCGCACTTGTCGTCAGTCAGTCGTCAGTCGCTGAGCTGAGCGATGTACATGGTCACCTCGGGGGCGACACCGAACTCCTCGAACTCGGGGGTCTCCCAGACGGAGAGCGACTCCATGATTGCTGCCACCTCCTCTCGATCACTTCGAGATCGACGTTACCTGCCGCGCGCGGCCGCAGCAGCGCGCGAGATCACCAGAATTTGATGCCGACGGACTTGAGTCGGCGCTGGTGGAGATGCTCCACATGGGCGATGTCGTCCTGGGCGATGAGGTCGCCCCACGCCGACGCCGCTTTCGTCCCCTGCGTGAGCAGTTCCTCCATCTCGTCGTCGACGACGTCCGCGCTCTGGATGATGCGCGAGCCGAACCCGATGTGCCAGCGCTCGTCGCGGAGCACCAGCTCCATTCCCTTGACGACGCCGGGCATCTTCACCGACAGGCCCTTGAGCGTCTCGAGCAGCGCGTGCTGACCGGCCGTGAGCACCACGCCCTCGAGGATCATGTGATACAGCCCGACGGCGGCCGTGAGGTTCTCGTGGTCCTGGGCGACCTGCTCCGCGATGGCGGGGAGGCGCTCCTCGAACAGCTCGACGAGGTCCGGGCTCACGCGGTCGCGCAGGTGATCGACCCGCTCGGTCATGTTCGCCCCGGGGACGCCGCAGACCTCGCGCACCACGCGGTCGAAGAAGCGGGCGTGGCGGGCCTCGTCACGGGCCTGGGCCTGGAAGACCTCGGCCATCTTGTCGTCGCTGCTCGCCGCCGCGTGGAAGGACGTGAGGTGCGTGGCCACGGAGGTCTCGCCGATGCAGAAGCCGGCGAGCAGGCCCAGGACCTGGTCGTACTCGTCCTGGTCGAGCTTCGGGAAGGCCTCGGTGTCGGCGGTGAGGTCGATGGCGTTCTCGTCCCACTGCAGCGATTCCGCGAGCTGGGCGAAGTGGCCGTACCCGGTGATCATGTATGCAGCATCCTCACATCTCCGGGAACTCGCCCGGTTCCACCTCGCGGAAGTCCGCCTTCTCGGCGCCGCAGATCGGGCACATCCAGTCGTCGGGGATGTCCTCGAAGGGCGTCCCGGGAGGGATGCCGCTGTCGGGGTCTCCCTCCTCCGGATCATAGATGAACCCACACATTTCGCAGAGCCAGCGCTTGGCCGCGGGCCGCGCTTCCGTCTGCTCGACGGTCATCGGATCTCCTGTGGGTCAGCCGAGGAGCGGGGGCACCGAAACGCCGCGAAGGGGCGCCGGATCGCTCCGGCGCCCCTCCGCGATCAGTGGTCGATCAGTCGTCCATCTGGGCGACGTACATCGTCACCTCGGGAGCGACCCCGATCTCCTCGAACTCCGGGGCCTCCCACACGTGGAGCTCCATGGTGTGTCTCCTTCCTGCCGGCACGTGCCGGCGTGAACGGTGTTGCTGGTCCGGTGGACTTACTCGGGCAGCGCGAAGCAGAACAGCGCGTCGCCCGCGGCGGCGCCGAGCAGGCCGGGCAGGAAGCCCTCGACCCAGCCGCCCCAGCCGGTCGGCACCGCGATGTACTGGCGGCCGTCGACCTCGTACGTCGACGGGCTCGAGTGGTGCCCGCTGCCGCACTGGAACGACCACAGCTTCTCGCCGGTCTCCGCGTCGAGCGCGACGAGCTCACCGGTCGGCGTGCCCTGGAACACCAGGCCACCCGCGGTGGTCAGCGTCGAGGCGCACATCGGGTACTCGTTGTTCCAGCGCCACTTCTCCTCGCCCGTCACCGGGTCGATGGCCGCGACGTAGCCGTAGAAGTCGTCGAGGTCCACGGCGACGCCCGCACCCCAGTAGGGGATGCTCTCGCGGAACTCGCGGCGGCGGCGGGTGGCCGTCGCCCCGACCTCCTGGACGGGCACGTAGATCAACCCCGTGGCGGGGTTGTACGACATGTGCGTCCACTCCTTGCCGCCGGCCGGACCGGGCCAGAAGTGCACGGGGACGCCCTCCTCGTCCGGGTACACCTTGGGCGTGACCTTGCCGTCCGGCGTGATCTCGCCCCAGGTGATGCGGTCGACGAAGGGGAAGACGCGCACCAGCTCGCCGTTGGTGCGGTCGAGGACGAAGAAGTAGCCGTTCTTGTCCGCGTGGGCGAGCAGCTTGCGCCCGTCCGGAGCGTCGAAGAGCAGGTTCTCCATCGTCGAGTCGTAGTCCCACAGGTCGTGCGGGGTGAACTGGTAGTGCCACCGGATCTCACCGGTGTTCACGTCCACGGCCACGACGCTGTCGGTGTAGAGGTTGTCGCCCGGGCGGACGCCGCCGTCGAAGTCGGGCGCCGGGTTGCCGGTGCCGTGGTACAGCAGCTCCAGCTCGGGGTCGTAGGTCGGGGTGACCCAGCAGTTCGCGCCACCGCGCTGCCACGCCTCGGCGTTCTCGTCGCCCCAGGTCTCCGAGCCGGGCTCGCCCGGCTTCGGGATCGTGTACCGGCGCCACTGGCGCTCGCCGGTCTGGGCGTCGAAGGCGTCGATGTGACCCCGGAGGCCGAACTCGCCGCCCGCGCTGCCGACGATGACCTTGTCCTTGACGATCAGCGGGGCGACCGAGCCGCTCTCGCCGGCGCGCACGTCACCGTTGACGGTGTCCCAGACCAGGTCACCGGTCTGCGCGTCGAGGGCGATGAGGTGGGCGTTGAGGGTGTAGAGGTACACCTTGCCGTGGCCCACGGCGACGCCGCGGTTCACGTTGCCGCAGCACAGCGAGACGTCGTACGGCGACGCCCACTTGTAGCGCCACAGCTCCTCGCCGGTGGCGGCGTCGATCGCCCAGACCTTGCCGTCGGGGCCGGAGACGTACATGACGCCCTCGACGACCAGCGGGGAGGCCTCGAACGAGTAGGTCGACGCGCCGGAGTGCAGGCCGTTCATGCCGGCCTGGAAGACCCACGCGGGGCTGAGGCGCTTGACGGTGTCCTTGTTGATCTGGTTCAGCGCGCTGTGCCGCTGACCGTCGTAGGTGCCGTAGTAGGTGAGCCAGTTCTGGGGCTCGCTGCGCGCGTTCTTGATGCGCTCGAAGTCGACGTTGCTCGTCGCCGGGGCCTGGCCCTTGGTGGCGCTGAGGGTCTTGTGCGGGACGGCCTCGCCGGCGTCCACGTAATCGGTCACGACGGAATTCCTCTCTCGGGCTCTACGGGTCTACGGGCGCGGCTGCGGGGGACGGTCCTGCTTCGCCGAGTCCGGCACCTCGCCGCCGAACACCAGCGCACCCGTCAGGCCGCGGCCCTCGTCGTTGCCGGTCGTGGAGCCGTAGTAGTAGGTGCCCGGGCCGGACAGCGAGAGCCGCGCCGTGCCCTTGGAGTGGTTGACCAGCCAGATGATCTTGGGGTCGCCGTTGTGGGGGAGCACCGCGCAGTGGGTGTTCTTGTCGTCGTTGATGAGCGTGAGCTCGACCTCGCCGCCCTCCGGGAAGACGAGGATCGAGGGCTCCCAGACGAGCTCGTCCTCCGGAATCCGGACCGTGGCCCTCATGATCCCGTCGGAGCCCTTCTCGGCGTGGCCGATGGAGCCCGTGCCGAGCAGCCGGCCCAGGGCTGTCCTGTTCTGCCCGTCCAGGCCGGCCGCGGCCAGCTCGTCCGATCGATCAGTGGACGTCATCCGACGTACCTCCTCGTGGATGCCCGATTTCTTCTCCGCCGACGGACCCGGGCGCAGGGGCGGCCGGGGTGTCGCGGGACGTGGCGCATCGCCGGGACGTCGAGGTGGGGAGGGCTCTGCTGCTGCCTTCGGTCACTCGACCGTCCGGCCGACGACGTCGACCACTGGGCGGCAGGACACGTCCGTCCCACGGCGGCCGGTCAGTCTTGGGCGCCGAGCGGTGTGTGCTGAGCCACAGGCGACAGTAGGGAGCCGGTCCGACGTCGGCAAGAGGCCCAACGAGGTCAATAGATCTCGATCATGCTCACGAAGCGTCGATCACCGCTGCGGCCTGGGTTGATCACGGTCGGTAGTTTTTTCAACGTTTCCGTTCGCCGGAACATCCGGCGGGTCGGCGGGAGGGACCGTCGACCCTGTCCGACCGGCCGGGTTCTGCGCAGCGAGGTGTTCTGGATCACCGCGCTGCGTCTATGGTCGGTCGTGGGCGGCGCCGCCGGCGGGGGCGGTCGGCGCCGGACGGGAGGACTGTCGGGTGGGCAGGTTCGGGTCGGCCGAGGCGCTCCGATGGCTGAGCACGCACGGGACGCACGCCGACAGTGTGGAGATGAAGACCCTGCTGGTGCCGCCTGCCGGGGCCGCGGCCGAAGCCCTGACCGGGCGCCACGCCCCGACGTGGAGCGTGCGCCAGAGCTACCTCCTCGACACCCCTGACCTGGACCTCCTCCGGGCCGGGGTGGAGGTCCGCCTGCGCCGTCGGGCGCGCGGGAAGTTCGACCTCGCGGTGTCCGCGCGCCGCCGCGGCACGGAGCTCGGCTGCTACCGGCCCCGGGGCGCGCGCGTCGAGTACGACGTCGTCCCCGAGGGGGTCTGGAAGGACATCGAGGTGCGCCGCGACATCGACTCGGCGATCGCCGCGTCGGTGATCGCCGGCTCGGCCAAGGCGCGGGAGCTGCTGTCGTCCACCCAGTGCACGTGGGCGCTGACCGGCGGGAGCGAGACGCTCGACGACGCCCGCCTGAGCGAGCTGCGGGTGCACGGACCGATGGTCGTGCGCCGGGTCAAGGTCTCGGCCGGGGGGCTGGGCCTGCGGCGCGTCGACCTCGAGCACTTCCGGTTCCCGAGCGGGCGCGAGCTGGTGGAGCTCTCGACGCGCTGCTGCCCGCAGGAGGTGCCGGAGGCCGCCGCGGGGTTCGAGCAGCTGCTCGCGGAGCGGGACGTCATGGTCGCGCCGGAGTACTGCACGAAGACCTCGGTGTGGCACGACGAGATCGTGGGGCGGAGGTAGTCCCGGTCCGGCAGGCCCACCCCCGCGGGGCGCGTGTGGCTACCGGGGCTCGTGGTGGCCCCGGGATACCGTGGGCCCATGGCCGGGCGGACCGAGACACCTGACAAGCGCGGGTCCCGCAGCCGCCCGATCACGGGCGGCCGGACTCCGCGCGCGAAGGGCGGCGGCGCCGACACCTCGACCCGGTCGCCCCAGCAGCGCCGTCCCGCGCCGGGCCGGAAGCGGCCGGCGGCGCGGACGACCAAGGGCCGCGCCCCCGCGCGCCGCACCGGACCCGGCCCGATCGTGCGCACGTTGCGCGGCGGCTGGGTCCTGACCGCCCGGGGGCTCGGTTCCGTGGTCCGGACGCTCGGACGCGCCCGCGACGTCGACGCCGCGCACCAGCGCGACGGGGTCGCGCTCGGCCTCGTCGTGCTCGCGGTCCTCACCGCGGCGGGCGTGTGGTGGGGCGCCGGCGGCCCGGTCGGCGCGGGCCTCGACGTCGGGCTGCGCACGGTCATCGGTGCCGCGGCGCTCGTGCTGCCCGTGGTGCTGCTCGGCGTCGCGGTGGTGCTGCTGCGCACCGATCCGTCGCCCGAGACCCGCCCGCGCACGGTGGTCGGTGCGCTGCTGCTCGGGGTCTGCGTCCTGGCCGTCTGGCACCTCGTCGCCGGCGCGCCGCGCGACCTCGCCGGACGCCGCGAGGGCGGCGGGGTCCTCGGTGCCGTCGTCGCCGACCCGCTCGCGCGCGGCGTCACCGTGTGGATCGCCGGCGTGGTCCTCGTGCTCGTCGGGCTCTACGGGCTGCTCGTGCTCACCGGCACGCCGGTCCGCGAGGTCGGGGTGCGCCTGCGCGCGCTGGTCACCGGCGAGCACCCGGACGACGAGTGGGGCGGGCCCGACGACGTCGACGTCGACGGTCTCGAGGACCCCGACGACGACGGCACGGCGCCCACCACGAAGATCCGCCGGCGACGTCGCGGGGAGGACGCCGAGGAGGACCCCGACGCCGCTCGGGACGCGGCGGGGCACCCGGCGCGCCACCGCGAGCGCGCCGCGGGTGCGGTGCCCGACCTCACCACGCCGCCCGAGGGTGCCGCGGCCGTCGACGCCGAGCCGCCGGCGTCCGCGCCGTCCGCGTCGTCCGCGCCGCCCGCGCCGCCCGCGAAGAAGCGCAAGCCGTCCGCCGCGTCGCCGGCCGCGGCCGTCCCCGACGTCACCGCGCCGCCGGAGGAGACCGAGACCGATCCCCAGGCCGCGACGTCGTTCAGCTCGCACCGCGACGACCCCGACTCGGACTACCGGCTGCCGCCGCCCGACCTGCTCACACCGGGCGAGGCGCCCAAGGCCCGCAGCGCCGCGAACGACGCGATGATCGAGGCCATCACCGGGGTGCTCGAGCAGTTCAAGGTCGACGCCGAGGTCACCGGGTTCACCCGCGGCCCGACGGTCACCCGCTACGAGGTCGAGCTCGGGCACGGGGTGAAGGTCGAGAAGATCACCGCCCTGCACCGCAACCTCGCCTACGCCGCGGCCACCGACCGGGTGCTGCTGCTCGCGCCCATCCCGGGCAAGTCGGCGGTGGGCATCGAGGTGCCCAACACCGACCGCGAGATGGTCCGCCTCGGCGACGTCCTCAACTCCTCGACGGCGCGCGCCGAGACGCACCCGATGGTCATCGGCCTGGGCAAGGACATCGAGGGCCGGATGGTCACGGCCAACCTCGCGAAGATGCCGCACCTGCTCGTGGCCGGTTCGACCGGTTCCGGCAAGTCGAGCTTCGTCAACTCGATGCTCGTGTCGCTGCTGCAGCGGTCCACGCCGGACGAGGTCCGGATGATCCTCATCGACCCGAAGATGGTCGAGCTGACGCCCTACGAGGGCATCCCGCACCTCATCACGCCGATCATCACCTCGCCGAAGAAGGCGGCCACGGCGCTGCAGTGGCTGGTCGAGGAGATGGAGCAGCGCTACGCGGACATGCAGGCCAACCGCGTGCGGCACATCGACGTGTTCAACGAGAAGGTGCGCAGCGGGGCGATCCAGGCGCCGCTCGGCTCCGAGCGGGTCTACCGGCCCTACCCGTACATCATGTGCATCGTCGACGAGCTCGCCGACCTCATGATGACCGCGCCCCGCGACGTCGAGGACGCCATCGTCCGCATCACCCAGAAGGCCCGCGCCGCCGGCATCCACCTGGTGCTCGCGACGCAGCGGCCCTCGGTCGACGTGGTCACCGGCCTGATCAAGACGAACGTGCCGTCCCGGCTGGCGTTCGCGACGTCGTCGCTGACGGACTCGCGGGTCATCCTCGACCAGCCCGGCGCCGAGAAGCTCATCGGCATGGGCGACGCGCTGTTCCTGCCCATGGGCGCGGGCAAGACCAACCGCCTGCAGGGCGCGTTCATCTCCGACGACGAGATCTCCGCGGTGGTCGAGCACTGCAAGGAGCAGGCCGACCCGCAGTACACCGAGGGCGTCACCACCGAGGCCGCCGGCGAGAAGAAGGAGATCGACCCGGACATCGGCGACGACCTCGAGCTGGTGGTCGCGGCGGCCGAGCTGATCGTCACCAGCCAGTTCGGCTCGACGTCGATGCTGCAGCGCAAGCTGCGGGTCGGGTTCGCGAAGGCCGGGCGGCTCATGGACCTGCTCGAGACCCGCGGCGTCGTCGGGCCGTCGGAGGGGTCCAAGGCCCGCGACGTGCTGTTCAAGCCCGACGAGCTGCCCGACCTGCTGGCCTCCCTGCGCGGGGAGCCGGCGCCGTCGGCGGCTGCTGCTCCCGATGACGGGCCGGACGGACCGTCGCCCGACGAGGACGCCGAGCGCGGGTAGCCGCGTCCCGCGGTGCGGTGGGTCGTGGCGACCCTGCCCCCGAGTCGATCTCCACGTGATCATCGCGCCGGACCGGCGTTCCGCGTTCCTCCGCGAGGCTCGGCCCCGAGCTCAGAACGGGGGCGGGTCGTCGGGGTCGTGGCGGGCCGGCGGTTCAGGGGCTGGTGGGGTGCTGGCCTTGCCGAACTTGGCGGCGAAGCGTCGGCGCCAGTCGTCGAGGTAGTCGGTGTCCTGGTCGAGCCGGCCGTCGTCGGGGAGTGGTCGCGGGCGCTGCGCCGGGCTGGGTGTCGGGAGTGGTCGCAGGATGCGTGGTGGCCGGGTGGTGTGGGTGATGCCGGCGCGGGTGCGGATGATGAACCAGCCGGGTAGGGGTTGGCGGACGTGCCAGCCGGCGTGGTGTTTGGCGCGGTGGTCGTGGCTGCACCAGGCGCCGAGGTTCCAGGTGACGGTGGGGCCGCTGTGGGCGTGGTCGCGGGTGTGGTCGATCTCGGCGCGGTGCGCGGCGCGGCGGCACCACGGGACGATGCAGTGCCGGTCGCGGGCGCGGGTCCAGCGCTCGGCCTCGGCACCGGGCCGGCGGCGCCGCCACTGGTCGGGCCCGGAGTCGGCGTCGGGGGGTAGCCCGAGCCGCCCGGTGTGCTGGAGGTCGGTGAGCCGGGCGTGGAGTTCGCGCAGCAGCGGAGCCCATGGGCCGTGATCGTCGGGGTCCAGGGCGGCCAGGAGTGTCGTCGGAACGTGGAGTTCGACGATGGCCCCGGTCCGGGTCGCGCCCGGTGCCCGCCCCCGCACCCGTGCCTGGTTGCGGGGGCGGGTTGGTCGGCTGCGGGCGAGCAGGACGTGCTGGAGGTGCCCGTCGTCGTCGACGAGCACGACCCGCCACTCCCCGCGGTGCCGTTGTGCGATGAGGTCGCGGGCCACGGGGGCGGTGACCGCCCCGAAACCGGGCACGGTGGCGGGGTGCTGGTCGAGCCCGAGCGCCGTCGTGAGCCGCAGCCGGACTTCGACGGTGCCGTGGCGCACCCGCCCGGCCCGTGGCTCCATCGGCTCGGGCTCGATCACCGGCTCCGACAGGTTGGGTAGTCCGTTGAGGTCGAGGACGCCCTGCGCGGCGGGTGAGCCCGGCGCGGGCAGCGAGAGGTCGAGGTCGTGGCGGCCGCCCGGCCCGTCCTCGCCGGAGCCCTCGCCGGAGCGCTCGCCGGAGCCCTCGTCGGGGCTGGGCCCGCGGTCGTCTAACCCGTCGCCAGTGTCGCCGTCGTCCGGGCTCTCGTCACCGGGGCCGTGATCAGCTGGTCCGGCGGCCGGACCGGAACCCGATCCGGTGTCCGGTCCGTCGCCCGAGCCGTCGCCGGGCGCGCCGCCACCCGGTCCGCTGTCCGGGCCACCGTCGTCCGGCCCCTCGTCCGGCCCCTCGTCTGGCCCCTCGTCTGGCCCCTCGTCTGGCCCCTCGTCTGGCCCGTCGTCGGGGTCGGGACCGTTCGCGGCGTGGTACTCGGCGGCGAGCAGCGCGATGAGTTCGGCGTCGGTCATGCCGGCGGTGGACCCGTCGAGCAGCCGGGTTCCGACCTGCATTCGCAGCCGGTTGATCGGGGTCAGCACCCCCGCCGCGCGCAGCTGGGCGGCCAGGGCCTCGACCCGCGACATCGACGCGATGCCGTCCGCCGCCGGCGCGTCGAGCAGCGACAACGTCGCCGTCCCCGACGGGTTCGCCCGCAGCTCCAACCGCCCGCGGGCCTCGGCGCGCTGGCGGCGGCGCTCGGCCCACTCCGGGTCGAGCGCCAGCGCGATCTCGCCGACCCGTTCGCGTAGCGCCATCACCGGCAGCTCGCCGGCCTCCGGCAGGACCTCGGCCACCGCGAGGCGGGCGTGCTCGGCGGACAGGTCGGCGACACACTCGCTGATCGCGCGGACCTTGGACTCGTCGAGCCGCCCCGACCACAACGCCTCCCCGAGGGCAGGCAGCCGGGAGAACAGGTCGTCGGCCAGCGCTAGGCGACGCGAGGCCATGGTGCGTGAACAGCCCAGCACCCCGGCGACCTCGTCGCCGGAGAACTCGTCCGAGCTCGGTAACCGCCGCGGGCGCCCGTCGGCGTCCTCCACCGCCAGCCCCAGCTCCCGCAACCCCGCCAGCAGTTGGGCCTCCGCGCGGTTGTGCACCGCGAACCGCGCCCGCACATAAGCGGCCAGCTCCGGGCCGTCCAACCCGGCCGGGTCGATCGTGTCGAGCAGCGCGTGCAGACCAGCATCCGGCGCACGACCCGACAGCCGGGCCGCCAGCCCAGGCCGCTGATCCTGCTCCACGCTCACGGGAAGAACGCTAGAACCGACCCCCGACAGTCCCGCCCGGGATACCCCAGGACAGAGCCCCAGCAGGTCACGAAGAGGTAACGGTTCCCCGTTCATCGACTCGCCAGGCCCGATGGGCCTCGGGCAGGCACACCGCGCACGGCCGGTAGCCCGCCGCCCGCGCGGTGGCCTCGTCGGCGAAGAACACGCGGTGCCGTGCGTAGTGGCCGCGGGCGAGCCAGCGCAGCGCGCTCGGGCAGTCGAGCCGCCCGTAGAGACGCAGGCGCCGGTGCCCGCCGAGCGTGCCGGGCGTCGTCGAGGCGTACGGGCGGCCGTCGGCGCCGAGCAGGCGGTACATCAGAGGCCGGAGACCCGCAGGGTGATGTTGAGCCGCTCGCCGGGCGCGGTGCCGACCGGGGGCACGTCGCGGTCGGGCAGCAACTTCGGGACGCCGTGGTAGGCGAGCCGGTGCTCGCCGCCGAAGACGATCAGGTCGCCGGAGTGCAGCTCGACGTCCTGCCACGGGCCGCGCCGGTCGTGCGGGCCGCCGATGCGGAAGACGCACGCGGCGCCGAGGCTCAGCGAGACCACGGGGTCGGGCGCGAGCTCCTCGCGGTCCTGGTGCATCCCGAGGCGGGCGTCGCCGCGGTAGGAGTTCACGAGCGCCACGTCGGGCGCGTAGACGGCGTCGGGGTCGTCGTAGGCGTCGGCGACCGCCGCCCGACCGAGCGTCGCCAGCCAGGCCGGGAACGGCTGGACGGGCGATCCGTCCTGGTCGTCGCGGGTGCGGCTGTAGCGGTAGGGGATCCAGTGCCAGCCCAGGCACACCGTCTCGACGCTCATGCGGGCGCCGTTCGGGAGGGTCGCGTGACGGGCGCCCGGACCCTCGCGGGCCCACTCGCGGGCGGCGGTGACGATCCGCCGCTGCGTCGCGAGGGACAGCCAGTCCGGGACGTGGACGACGCCGGGTGCGAGCGTGCGCCGCTCGCGGGGGATCAGTTCGAGCACGGTGCCTCCTCCACGTCAGGAGAACACCGGACGTCACCTCACCGTGGCACGGCGCGGCGCCAGCAGGGCGGCGGCACTGCCCGCGCGGACCTGCTCGGCGGCCGCGGGGTCGAGGCCGGCCGCGGCGAGGCGGTCGAGCGGGTCGATGACGCCCATGTCGAAGGGGTGGTCGGTGCCGAGGGCGACACGGACGGCGCCCGCGACGGCGACGAGGTGGCGCAGGGCCTCCGGGGTGTAGACGAGCGCGTCGAACCACAGCCGGCGCAGGGCCTCGCTCGGCGGGCCGTCGGCCACGCGGTCGCCGGGGCGGGCGTGCCAGGCGTGGTCCTGGCGCGCGGTGCCCTGCGGGAAGAAGCCGCCGCCGTGGGCCGCGAGCACGCGGACGCCGTCGGGCAGCGCGTTCGACGCGACGAGGCGGGAGAGCGCGACGGTGGTCTCGACGGGGTTGCCGACGCTGTTCGACAGGTAGCCGACGTCGAGGCGCTCGCCGAGCGTGCAGCCCCAGGGGTGGATGAAGACGACGGCCTCGAGCTCGGCGGCGGCGGTCCAGAACCCGGCGAGCGCGGGGTCGTCGAGCTCCCGGCGGACTCCGTCCGGGCCGGTGACGTGGGTGCCGATCTCGACGCCCCGGAGCCCGTCCGCGACGCCCCGGCGCAGGACCTCGACGGCGAGGTCGGGGTGCTGGAGGGGTGTCGTGCCGAGGCCCAGGAGGCGCTCGGGCGCGCCGGCGCAGTGGCTGAGCACGCCGTCGTTGACGGCCGCGGCGTAGCGGGCGGCGAGGTCCCGGTCGGCCCAGGTGTGGTGGATCGGCATCGGGCTGACGAGCTGCACCTCGATCCCCGCGGCGTCCATGGCCGCGAGCCGGACGGCGCGGTCGGTCAGCGCCGGGCCGAGGGCGCCGATCTGCTCGCGGTTGACGCGCGCCGACGCCGGCCCGGCGGCCCGGGCCTCGACGCCGCGCGCCTCGGCGAGGGCGGGCTCGTCGGCGACGAGGGCCTCGGCGGCGGGGACGAGGAGGTGGGCGTGGACGTCGGTGGTGGGGCTCATCGGTTCTCCGGGGGTGCCGTCGACGGCGTGGCGTTACGGACACTCAACGTCTGCGGCGGCACGCCGCTGACACGGGGGCGAGGGCGGGCGCGGGGGATCGGGGTCGGGGCGGCGCCGGGGACGACGCGGGAGCTCAGGGTGCCGATGCCCTCCGCGGTCAGCGTCACCACGTCGCCCGGGGCCAGGGGCGGGCGCTCGGCGTGGGTGACGCCGCGGCCCCAGAGCTCGCCGAGGCAGCCGCCGTGGCCGCAGGTCCCGGACCCGAGGACGTCGCCGGGGCGGACCTCGGTGCCGCGCGAGGCGTAGGCGACGAGGTCGCCGAACGGCCAGCCCATGTGCGCGAGCCGGTCCTCGCCGACGACCTCGCCGTTCACCGCCGCCGTCAGCGCCAGGTCCACGAAGCCCTCGCCGTCGGGCGCGAACTCGTCGGCGGTGACGAGCCACGGGCCCAGCGTGGTCGCCGTGTCCTTGCCCTTGGCCGGACCCAGGCCGACCTGCATCTCGGCGGCCTGCAGGTCGCGCGCCGACCAGTCGTTGAGGATCGTCAGCCCCGCGACGTGCGCCCACCCCTCGCCGGGAGCGACGTCGCAGCCGGTGCGCCCGATGACCGCGCCGATCTCGAGCTCGAAGTCGAGCACCCCGCACCCCGGCGGCACCGGGACGTCGTCGGCGGGGCCGAGCGTCGCGTAGGGGTTGGAGAAGTAGAACGTCGGCGCGTCGTACCAGGCCTCGGGGATGCCGGCGAGCTTGCGCATCCCCTCGACGTGCTCCTCGAACGCCACGAAGTCGCGCACCGTCGGCGGCTCGAGCGGGGCGAGCAGGCGGACGTCGTCCAGCGCCACGGCCGGCGCCGCGAGGGCGTCACGGCCCGCGTCGAGCAGGGTGCCCGAGCGCAGCAGGTCGAGCATCGTGACCGTCGTGTCGAGCAGGTGCACGCGGTCCGCGGGATCGCCGACCACCACGCCCACCTTGTGCGCCCCGTCGTGCAGGACCGACGCGACCCGCATCAGACCGGCGGCGCGACGAAGACGCCGCGGTCGGGGTCGTTGAACGACTTCTTCGCGACGAACTCGCTCATCGGGTTCGCCGTTCCCCACTGGTCGGAGACCTCGGGGTTCGTGAAGTCGTACAGCGACGGGTGCCAGGTGTCCTCGTCGAGGCACTCCAGCTCCGTCGTGTACTCGACGGTGTTGCCCTGCGGGTCGAGGAAGTAGGAGAACGTGTTGTTCCCGGCCAGGTGCCGGCCCGGGCCCCACACCTTCTCGACGCCGGCCCGCAGCAGCCGGCCGGTGCCGCGCAGGTACTCGTCGATGCCCCGCAGCTCGAACGACGCGTGGTGCAGCGACACGTGCGGACAGCGCGCGATCGCGAGCGAGTGGTGCTGGGGGTTGCAGCGCAGGAACCACATCATCTCGCCCATGTGCGGGGAGAACAGGGTGTCGGAGAGCTTGAAGTCCAGGTGGCGGTCGTACCAGGCGACCAGGGCCTCGGGCTGCGGCGAGTTGATGACGACGTGGGACAGCTTGACCGGCACCGACTCGCCCTCCTCGACGCGGCGGTGCGCCCGGGTCGCGACGTCGGCCGACACCTCGATCGTGCGGCCCTCGAGGTCGAAGAAGCGGAAGCCGTAGCCGCCGCCGGGGGTCGTCAGCTTGTCCGGCGAGCTCACGAGCGTCACGCCGTCGCGCCCCAGCTTCTCGGCGAGGGCGTCGACGTCGGCGGGCGTCTCGGCGCCGAACGCGATGAGGTCGACGCGCTTCTCGGCATCGGCGCGCAGCCGCACCTGGTACTGCTCGGGCGAGCCCTCGGCGGCGAGGAACGCGATGCCGGTGTCGGTGGTCTCCGGCGCGAGCTTCCACAGGTCGCGGTAGAAGGCCAGCTGGGTGTCGAAGTCGGGCACGGCGAGGTCGACGTGCCGGAGGTGGGTGATCAGGCGGTCCATGGCGGTCTCCCTCAGGGGCGCTGGGTCAGGAGGGCGGCGGTGCGGCCCATGAGGCCGGGCACGTCGGCGTTGCCGCCCGCCTGCGGCGGGGGTTCGTGGTCGAGCAGCCAGCGGGCGAGCTGCACCGAGCCCGCCACCACCGCGCCGGCCCTCTCGCGACGGCGGGTCGTGTAGGCGGTCAGGGCGGCGTCGAGGTCGCCGTGACCGGCCAGTACCTCCTCCACCAGCACGCTCGCGTCCTCCAGAGCCATCGCCGCGCCCTGCGCGAGGGTGGGCGGGCACGAGTGGGCCGCGTCCCCGGCGAGCACGACGCGCCCCCGGTGCCACGGGCCGTCGACGAGGTGGTGGGTGAACCACGTGTAGTTCACCCGCGACGGGTCGGTCATCCGCTCGCGGATCTCGGTCCAGGGCCCGCCGTAGTGGCCGGCCAGCTCGCGCATGGTGGCGAGCTGCCCGTCGGGGGACAGGCCGGTGCGGTCGGCCGCGTCCTCGACGAGGTAGGCGTAGATCGAGTCGTCGCCGGTGGGGCAGTAGCCCGCGATGTAGGCGGCGCCGCCGTAGGTGAGGTCGGTCCGCGTGACGCTCTCGGGCCGCGTCGTGAAGACCCGCCAGATGCCCATCCCGAGCGGCTCCGGGCGGGTGTCGACGCCCATCTGCGCGCGGACCGCGGAGTTGAGCCCGTCGGCGCCCACGACGAGGTCGTAGGTCTCGCGGGTGCCGTCGTCGCAGACGGCCTCGCCGGCCTCGCTGAGCTCCTCCAGCCGGACGCCGGTGCGGACCTTCACCCCGACCTCGGCGGCCCGCTGCGCCAGCAGCCGGGCCATCTCGCCGCGCGGCATCCCGACGGTCGCGGGCAGGTCCGGCCCGCCGGTGCGGGCGTCGGGGATGACGGCGAGGACGCCGCCGTCGGGGGTGCGCAGCCCGACCTCGTCGAACGCGTACCCGGCGGCGAGGACGTCGTCGAGGACGCCGAGGTCGCGGAAGACCCGCAGCGCGTTGCCCTGCAGCGTGATGCCGGACCCGGAGGTGCCGATCGCGGGCGTGGCCTCGACGAGGTCGACGGCCACCCCGGCGCGGGCCAGCAGGATGGCCGTGGCGGTGCCCGCGGCGCCACCGCCGACGACGAGAACGGTCTCGATCATCACTTCACCGCGATCGGGTTGACGGGGGAGCCGACGGCGCCGGTGATCCGCAGCGGCGCGGCGGTGAGGAAGAAGTCGTGGTGGCCGTCGGCGGCGCAGGCGTCGGCGAGACCGTCGAGGTCCCACATCTCGCCGAGGAACAGGCCCAGGTGCGGGATGGCGACCTGGTGCAGCGGCTGGAAGGCCACGTCGAACTCGTTGGGCCGGACCTCCACGCCCCAGGTGTCGGTCGCGACCGCGGCGATGTCGGTGTCGTGCAGCCAGTCGAGCGTGGTGAACGACAGGCCGGGCGCCGGGCCGCCGGCGTAGCCGCCCCAGCCGTCGCGGCGCGTGCGGGCGTACTGCCCGGTGCGCACGCAGACGATGTCGCCGGGCCGGACCTCGACGCCCTGGACCCGGGCGACCTCGTCGAGCTCGTCGGCGGTGATCGGGTAGGCGTCGGGGAGCTCGCCCCCGCCGATCACCCGCCCCACGTCGAGCAGGACCCCGCGGCCGGCGAGGTGCGCGGCGGCGGTCTCGATGCCGGTGAGCCGGTCGCCCTCGACGCGCACGACGGCGGCGGCGTCGCGGCCGTTCCAGGCCTTGCCGTGGTCGAAGATGTGGCCCAGGCCGTCCCACTGCGTCGAGCACTGCAGCGGCATCGCGATGACGTCGTCGGCCCCGCCGATGCCGTGGGGGAACTCGCCGTCGAGGGCCTCGTGACCGGTGCCGAGCATGGTGTGCACCGGGTTGGTGCGCTTCTTCCAGCCGTTCTGCGGGCCGGTCTCGTCGAAGGGCTGGGACAGGGAGAACGCGGTCCCGGTGCGGACACACGCCGCGCCCTCGACCCGCTTGGCGGGCGTGAGCAGGTTCAGCGAGCCCAGGACGTCGTCGGGACCCCAGCGGCCCCACCGCGAGACCCGGGCGGCGACGGCGGCGACGGCCTCCTCGGGCTTCGCCGGGTCGTACCCGGCGGCGAGGACCGCGGCGCGGTCGGTGGTCACGGCGGCGCCGGTCACGGGGCCACCACCCGGGTGCGCTGGGTGCCGAGGTCGACGCCGTGCCCCGTGATCGAGCCGGTCATGACGTCCCCGGCGCGCAGCAGCCGGCCCAGCGCCATCCCGTTGCCCGCGGGGCTGCCGGTGAGCACGAGGTCGCCGGCGCGCAGCGGGGTGATCTCGGAGGCGGCGGCGACCAGGGCCGCGACGTCGAAGAGCATGTCCTTGGTGGTCTCGTCCTGCATCACTCCGCCGTCGGGTCCGTCGAGCTCGAGGCGGATGCGCAGGTCGGTCGGGTCGACGTCCCGGGCGGGCACGAGCCACGGGCCGAGCGGGGTGAAGCCGGGGCCGTTCTTCCCGCGGAACCAGTCGGTGCCGATCTCGGGCATGTCGCGGCGGAAGACCTGGTCGCGTGCCGTGAGGTCGTTGGCGATCGTGTAGGCGGCGACGTGCTCGAGCGCCGTCGAGCGGTCGACGCGGAACGCCTCGCGGCCGATCACCGCGGCCAGCTCGAGCTCCCAGTCGAACTTCTGCGTCCACGGCGGGATCACGACGTCGTCGGTCGGGCCGGTGACCGCCGACGGGAGGCCGATGAACAGGTACGGCGTGCCCTCGGCGGCGCGCCGGTCCATCATCTCCGCGACCTCGGCCCGGATCTCCGCGTCGGGCCGGCTGCCGCGCTCGGCGTGGTGCGCGGCGGCCAGGTCGATGACGTGGGTGCGGTAGTTGGCGCCGGACTGGAGGATCTGCCCGGGCTCGACGGGGGCGTGCACCCGCAGTCCGGTCAGCGGCTCGCCGCCGGTGCGGCCGTCGAGCCCGTCCAGCGTGGCGTCCCAGTCCGCGAGGAGGTCCCGCATGGTGGTGCCCAGGTCGACGACCGTGTCGGAGTCGGTGACGAGCCCCGCGAACCGTCGGTCCTCCCCGGGGCGCGAGAAGGTCCCCAGCCTCGTCATGCTTCCTCCGCGACGTCGGTGGCGTGTGCCCACCGACTGTGCGGCCGATCACGGGGGAGCCGGAAGAGCGAACCGCTGATGCCGGCCATCGCCCGGGCTGATGCCCGCCCGTCCCGGTGATCACCAGGCGGAAAAGCACGCGGGGAGGGGCTCGCGAGGTGCCTTTCGGCCTGCTGATCACCGGGGCGCGCGCGCTCGACACCGCCCTGCGCCGCGGCGGTGGTATGTCTACGTGATGGACGAGGCACCGCCGCTCCGGCTCGCCAACCTCGACCTGAACCTGCTGCTCTCCCTGCGCGCGCTGCTCGCCGAGCGGAACGTCACCCGCGCCGCGGCCGCGCTCGGGCTCTCGCAGCCCGCGGTCAGCGCCGCGCTCGCCCGGCTGCGCCGCCACTTCGGCGACGAGCTGCTGACCCGGGTGGGCAACCGCTACGAGCTCACCCCGCTCGCCGCGCGCCTCATCGACCGCACCGAGGCCGCGGTGACGGGGATCGAGCGGGTGTTCTCGGCGGCGCCCGACTTCGACCCCGCGGCCACGAGCCGCGAGTTCACCCTGCTCGTGTCCGACTACGCGACGAGCGTGTTCGGGCCGCCGCTGGCCGCGGCCTTCGCCCGCGCGGCGCCGGGCGCCCGGCTGCGGCTGTGCCCCCACCGCCCCGAGGACGTCGCGGGGGCGGCGGAGCGGCTGCGGGCGCTGGACGGGCTGCTCCTGCCGCACGGGTTCGTCGACGACCTGCCCTACCTCGACCTCTACGAGGACCACTGGGTGGTGCTGGTCGCCACGACGAACGACCGGGTGGGGGAGACGGTCACGCTGGACGACCTCGCCGCGCTGCCGTGGGTGACCGTCTACCACCGGCCCACCGCGTTCACCCCCGCCGCGCAGCAGCTGCGCGCCCACGGCATCGAGCCGCGCGCGCAGGTCGTCGTGGAGTCGTTCCTGCCGATCCCCGACCTCGTCGCCGGCACCGACCGCGTCGCCCTGCTGCAGGGCCGGCTCGCGGCGCGGCTGCGCCCCGACGAGGGGGTGCGGGTCCTGCCGTGCCCGTTCACCGCGACGCCCCTGGTCGAGGCCATGTGGTGGCACCCGACGTACGACGCCGACCCCGCCCACCGGTGGCTGCGGGGGCTGCTCACCGAGGTGGGCGCGGACCTGCCCGCCATCAGCGTCGCGGATGGTGACCCCCAACAGGAGTGATTTCCGATCACTCGTCGCCCGCCCCGACACTTCGCCGCACGTGTGGTGCCGATCACGGCCCCCAGGAGAGTGCGGAGGAGACCGTGACGGTGACCGGCGAGGAAGCGGACCAGGGCGGGGCGGCCCGGTCCCGGGGTGCGACCGGGCAGGGCGCGATCCTGCTGGCGGGCAGCTGCCTGCCCATCCTGGGCTCGGTGCTCCTCGCGCCGGTGCTGCCGCGGATGATGGAGGCCTTCGCGAGCACGGCGGGCGTCGAGGTGCTGGTCCCGATCGTGCTCACCGCGCCCGCGCTCGTGATCGGCCTGCTCGCGCCGGTCGCCGGGCGCATCGTCGACGCGGCCGGGCGCAAGCGGGTGCTCGTCGTCGCGCTCGTGGTCTACGCCCTGTTCGGCACCGCGCCGCTGTACCTGGACTCGCTCGGCGCGATCGTCGCCAGCCGGGTCGGGGTCGGGATCTGCGAGGCCGCGATCATGACCGCCTGCACGACGCTGCTCGCCGACCTGTTCGACGGCACGGCCCGCGACCGCTGGTTCGGCCGGCAGACGATCGCGACGACGCTCGCGGCCACGGTGTTCTTCGGGCTCGGCGGCGCGCTCGGCGCGGTCAGCTGGCGGGCGCCGTTCGTCCTCTACTTCTCCAGCCTCGTCGTCGCCGTGCTCGTCGCGGTGTTCGTGCGCTCCACCGGACGGAGCCCGGGCGCCGAGCTGCCGCCCGTGCCGTGGCGGCTCATCGCCGTGCCGTGCCTGGTCACGCTGTTCGGCGGGATCGTCTTCTACACCCCGATCGCCGAGCTCTCGCTGGTGCTGGCCTCGGTCGGCGTGACGTCGACGGCCACGATCGGCCTGCTCAGCGCCGTCGCCTCGCTCGCGACGGCGGCGGGCGGCTACACGTTCGGCCGGGTCGCCCGACGGGGCACGCGGGTCCTGCTCCCGGTCGCCCTCGGGCTCGCCGCGGTCGGTCTCGTGGTCGTGGGGATCTCCTCGTCGGTGCCGGTGATCGCCGTCGGCGCCGTGATCGCGAGCGCCGGCACCGGCCTGCTCCTGCCGACGCTGCTGACCTGGGCGCTGTCGGGGCTGGGCTTCGCCGAGCGCGGCCGGGGCACCGGCTTCTGGACCGCCGCGATGTTCATCGGCCAGTTCTTCTGCCCGCTCGTGCTGCTCGCCGTCGCGGGCCCGCTCGGGAGCCTGTCCCTGGCGATCCTGGCGCTGGGCGTCGTCACCGCCGCGGTCGCGGTGCTCGCCCCGGTGATCGTGCGGAGCTCCCAGCGGTCGAGCCGGGCCGTCACGACGCCCGTCTCGTAGGCGAGCACGACGGCCTGGACGCGGTCGCGCAGGTCGAGCTCGGTGAGGATGCGCCCGACGTGGGTCCTCACCGTCTGCTCGGCCCGCACGAGGTGGCGCGGGCGGGCATGGGGCGCGAGGCGAACTCGCGCGGGACGAGGTGCTGGCAGGATGACCGGCCGTGGGGATCCGGGTGCTGCTCGTCGACGACCAGCCGATCGTCCGCACCGGGTTCCGCACCGTGCTCACCGCCGCGGGCGGGATCGACGTCGTCGGCGAGGCGGGCGACGGCCCGGCCGCGGTCGCCGCCGTGGGCTCGTACCGCCCGGAGGTCGTCCTGATGGACGTGCGCATGCCCGGCGGCGACGGGCTCACCGCCACCGAGCAGATCACCGCCTCGTACCCCGACACCCGCGTGCTGGTCGTGACGACCTTCGACGTCGACGACTACGTGCGCCGCGCCCTGCGCGGGGGCGCCAGCGGCTTCGTGCTCAAGGACTCCGACCCCGAGGACCTGGTGCGCGCGGTCCGGACGGTGCACGCGGGCGAGTCCCTGCTGGCGCCGTCGGTGACCACCCGCCTGGTCCGCGACTGGGTCACGCAGGAGCCGGCGACGCCCGCCGCGCCGCCCGAGGGCCTCACCGCCCGCGAGCACGACGTGCTCGTGCTCGTCGCCCGCGGGCTCTCGAACGCCGAGATCGCCGCCGAGATGGTGGTCGCCGAGTCGACGGTGAAAACCCACGTCGCCCACCTGCTGCGCAAGCTCGGCCGCCGCGACCGCGTGCAGCTCGTCGTCCACGCCTTCGAGTGCGGCCTGGTGCCCGCGCGTCCGGCATGACGTTCCCGGAGCTGCGCCCGGTGGACGCGCTCGTGGTCGGCGTCCTGCTGGTCATGGTGGCGCTGTCCGCCCTCGCCGTGGGGGCGTGGAACCCGGGCGTGGGCGGCGGGCGGGTCGTCGCGGTCGTCGCCGCGGGCGCGGTCCAGACGGTGCCGGTGCTGTGGCGGCGGGTGCGTCCCGTCGGCGCGCTGGTGGTGTTCGCGGTGAGCGTGCCGGTCGGGTGGGCGCTGGTCGAGGCCGTGCCGACCTACACCTGGGCGGTCCTCGTCTTCGGTGTCGTGCGGCGGGCCCGGCCGCTGCCCGGCGCGGTCGCGGTGGTCGGCACCACGCTGGCGGCGCCGCTGCTCGCCGGGCTCGCCGTCCACCCCCGCGAGCCGCTCACCGCCCTCGGGGTCGGGGCCTCGCTCGAGATCACCCTGGTGCCGTTCGTGCTCGGGGCGGGCGCCCTCGCCCTCGTGGCCCGCGTCCGCGCCGCCCGGGTCGACGCGCGTCGCCGGCAGACCGAGCACGAGCGCCTCGCCGACGCCCTCGGCGCGCAGCGCGACCGGCTCGCCGGCGACCTGCGCGAGCTCGTCGCCGTGCGCGTCGAGCGGGTCGTGACACGCACCCGGAGCCTCGCCGACGCCCCCGACCCGGCTCCGGTGCTCACGGCGATCGCCGCCGAGGCCCGCGCCGCCCTCGCCGGGATGCGCCGGGCGCTGAGCGTGCTGCGCGGGCCGGTCGGCGAGTCCGATGCGTCCGGCGAGGCGGGTCCGGTGCCGGCGCCCGCGAGGGAGGCGCCGTCGCCCTGGGCGCCGTCCCGTGGCGGTCTCGCCCTCGCCGTGGCGGTGGCCGGGCTCGCCGGGGTGCTCGGGCTGCTCGCCGACTACGCGGCGCCCCACCTGCGCCCGGGCAGCCCGGTGGCCGACACGGTGGCGCTGTTCGACCTCGACCCGACCCGCCCGCTCGGCCTGCTGCCGCTGCTGGTGCAGGCCGCGACGCTCGGGTGGTGGCGCCGGGCGCCGCTGCCGGCCCTGGTCGTGGCCACGGCGGCGTCGGCCGTCGCGTCGGCGATGGGCACGACGCACCTGGTCACGGAGGCGTCGTGGAGCGTGCTGGTGTTCGGGGCGGGGCTCGGCGCCGGCGTCGTGGCCTCGGGGCTCACGGTGCTGGCGTGCACCGCCGCCGTCGCGATGACGACGCTGACGCTGGGGCTGCCCGCCGCGCTCGCCTCGAGCCGGGCGTCCGTGGCGCTGTCGTACGTGATCGTCCCGGCGATCTGGGGCCTCGGGGTGCTCCAGCGCCGCGCCGCCCGGGCCGCCGCCGGGCGCGCCGACGCGCGGGCGGCCGAGAACGCGGCGCGCGCCGTGACCGCCCAGCGGCTCGGCCTGGCCCGCGAGCTCCACGACGTCCTGGCCCACGAGCTGTCCGCGCTGGTGGTCACCGTGCACGCCGCCCGCGTGGCCCCGGACCCCGCGACGCTCGCGACGATCACCGAGGCGGGCGAGCGGATCGCGACCGCGCTGCCCACCCTGCTCGACGGCCTCGGGCCCGGCGTGCCGTCGGGGGAGGAGGCCGAGCACCTCGAGCTCGACGCCGCGACGGTCGCGGCGCTCGTCGCCCCGGTGCGCGAGGCGGGGCTGCCGGTCACCGTCGACGTCGTCGGCGCCGCCCCCGCCGACCGCCCCGAGACCGACGTCATCGCGGCGCGCATCGTCACCGAGGCCCTCACCAACACCCTGCGCCACGCCGGCCCCGCGCCGACCCGGGTCACCGTGCGCCATGAGCCCGAGGCGGTGGCCGTCGAGGTGGTCGACGAGGGTGTGCGCGCCGGGCACGCCGTGTCCCGGGAGGGCTCGGGCCTGGGGATCGTCGGCATGCGCGAGCGCGCCGCCCTCGTCGGCGGGACCGTCGAGGCGGGCCCCAGCGGCGGCGGCTGGCGCGTGGCCGCGCGCCTGCCCCGGCAGGAGGCGGGCGTCCTCGTCGAGGCCTCGAGCTAGAGCTCGAGGAGCATCCGGCTGTTGCCGAGCGTGTTCGGTTTCACGTAGGCGAGGTCGAGGAACTCGGCGACGCCCTCGTCGGCCGACTGCATCATCTCGGCGTACACGTCGGGGCTGACCGGCGAGCCCTCGATCTCGGTGAACCCGTGCTGCTCGAAGAACGCCACCTCGAACGTGAGCACGAACACGCTGCGCAGGCCCAGGGACCGCGCCTGGGCCAGCAGCTCGTGCACGAGACCGTGGCCGATGCCCGCGCCCTGCATCCGGGGGTCGACGGCGATGGTGCGGATCTCGGCGAGGTCCTCCCACAGCACGTGCAGGGCGCCGCACCCCACGACCTCGCGCCCGCGGATCGCCACCCGGAACTCCTGGACCGTCTCGTACAGGGTGACCAGCGGCTTGCGCAGCAGGATGTTGTCGTCGGCGAACGAGTCGACCAGCGTCTTGATGCCGCGGACGTCGGCGGTGCGGGCGCGGCGGAGGAGGACGGGAGCCGCCTTGTCCATCGTCTCGGTCACCAGGCGCTCACCACCAGCGGAGGGTAGGCCAGGGCCCGGGCCGATAGGCTGGGGAGGTGGTCGAGCGCTCCCCCCAATCCCCCGAGCGCCCCCGTGTGGCGCTGGTGACCCTCGGGTGCGCCCGCAACGACGTCGATTCCGAGGAGCTCGCCGGCCGGCTGGCGGCCGAGGGCTGGGACGTCTCCGGGTCCGCCGACGGCGCGGACGGTGACGCGGACGTCGTCGTCGTCAACACCTGCACCTTCGTCGAGCAGGCCAAGAAGGACTCGGTCGACGCCGTGCTGGCGGCCGGGGGCGGTGACGCGAAGGTCGTCGCGGTCGGGTGCATGGCCGAGCGGTACGGCGCCGAGCTCGCCGAGGCGCTGCCCGAGGCCGCCGCCGTGCTCGGCTTCGACCACTACGGCGACCTGCCCGCCCGCCTGGACGACGTCCTCGCCGGGCGCCCCCTCGCGTCGCACACGCCGACCGACCGTCGCACGTTGCTGCCGATCAGCCCGGTGAAGCGCCCCGAGGCGGTGCGCGACACGAGCATCCCCGGGCACGAGTGGGTGCCGACGGTGCCGCGCCGGCGCCTCGACGACGCCCCCGTCGCCCCGCTCAAGCTCGCCTCCGGGTGCGACCGTCGCTGCACCTTCTGCGCGATCCCGTCCTTCCGCGGCGCCTTCGTCTCGCGCGACCCGGGCGACGTCGTCGCCGAGGCCGCCTGGCTCGCCGACCACGGCGTGGCCGAGGTGCTGCTGGTCAGCGAGAACTCCACCTCGTACGGCAAGGACATCGACGCCCGCGGCGCCGCCGGGGGAGCGCTCGAGCGCCTGCTGGGCGAGCTGGCCGAGGTCCCCGGGATGCGCCGGGTGCGCGTCTCGTACCTCCAGCCCGCCGAGGTGCGCCCGCCGCTCCTGGCGGCCATCGCCCGCACGCCGCGGGTCGCGTCGTACTACGACCTGTCCTTCCAGCACGCCAGCGCCACCGTGCTGCGCCGCATGCGGCGGTTCGGCTCGCGCGAGACGTTCCTCGCGCTCTGCCGCGAGATCCGCGCGCTCGACCCGGAGGCGGGCATCCGTTCCAACGTCATCGTCGGCTTCCCCGGCGAGACCGAGGAGGAGCTCGCCGAGCTCGAGGCGTTCCTGGCCGAGGCGGAGCTCGACGCCGTCGGGGTGTTCGGCTACTCCGACGAGGACGGCACCGAGGCCCTCGGCCTGCCCGACAAGATCGACCCGACGGAGATCGCCGCCCGCGTCGAGCGCATCACCAGCCTCGCCGAGCACGTCGCCGAGGACCGGGCGGCGCGCCGCGTGGGCACGACGGTCGAGGTGCTGGTCGAGCGGTGGGACGACGAGGAGGACGCCTGGATCGGCCGCGCCGCCCACCAGGGGCCCGACGTCGACGGCGAGTGCACGCTCCTGGGCGACGAGGACCTGCTGGACGCCCTCGCGCCCGGCGTGGTGGTCACCGGCCGGGTCACCGACGCGGAGGGCATCGACCTGATCGTCGAGGCCCGCGACGTCGCGGGCGAGACGGCCGGCGAGAGCGCGGTCGACGGCGCCGCGCCGGTCGGGGCGGGGGCCCGGTGACCAGCCGCGGGTCGGGCGGGTCGTCCTCGTCCACCGCGTCCACGCCGCCGTCCGGGGTCGTCGCGCCCGTCCCGCTGGTCAACATCGCGAACGCGCTGACCGTCGTGCGGCTCGTCCTGGTGCCGGTCTTCCTCGTGGTGCTGTTCGTCGACCACGGGCAGAGCACGACGTGGCGCTGGGCGGCGTTCGCGGTGTTCGCGATCGCCTCGCTCACCGACACCTTCGACGGCGACCTCGCCCGCCGCTGGGGGCTCGTCACCGACTTCGGCAAGATCGCCGACCCCATCGCCGACAAGGCCCTGACCGGCGCGGCACTGGTCGGGCTGTCGATGCTCGGCGAGCTCGCGTGGTGGGTCACCATCACCATCGCGGCCCGCGAGCTGGGGGTGACGCTGCTGCGGTTCTGGGTGCTGCGCCACGGCGTGATCCCCGCCAGCCGCGGCGGCAAGATCAAGACGGTGCTCCAGACGGTCGCGTTGGGGCTCGCGATCATGCCGCTGCCGCCGGTGTTCGCGCCGGCTGTGGCGGTGCTCATGGTGGCCGCGGTGGTCGTCACCGTCGTCACCGGCGGCGACTACCTGGTGCGCGCGCTGCGGCTGCGGGCGAAGGCACGCGCCGCCTGAGGCCGTTCGAGTCCTGTTCGCTCAGGACGAACAGCCCCGGGCCCGCGTCACCGTCCCGGCCGCGTCGATCTCGGTACGGTGGACGGACACGGTCGTCGACGTCCGGTCGGAACTCCTCCGGGCGCTGCTGCGGGGACACCCACGACCGGTGCTGGGAGGTGTGGCATGTCGCTGCTGTTGCGCGAGGCCATCGGCGGGACGATCCGGCGCGCCCGGACCGAGCGACGCCGCACGCTGCGGGACGTCTCGCGGGAGGCGCGGGTCAGCCTGGGCTACCTCTCGGAGATCGAGCGGGGCCGCAAGGAGCCGTCGAGCGAGCTGCTCGCGGCCGTCTGCGAGGCGCTGGACCTGCCGCTGCCGGAGCTGCTGGACGAGGTCGCGGACGCCCTGCGCCCGACGCCGCGCCGGGTGCCGGTGGGCGCCGGGGCCGGGGCACGCGGGGGGTTCGACGACCCCGCGGTCGACCCCGAGCTGCGCTCCGCGGTCGAGGAGGCGTTCGAGGCGGACACAGCGGGTGCGGGGGAGGGCGCGAGCATGTCGGCCCGCATCCCCGCCCCGCCCGAGCCCGAGGAGCCGGCGGCGCCGCGCACGGTGGCGCTGCCCGAGCCCGAGGGCGCCCCGCTCACCGACGACGGCGAGGAGGTCGTGGCGCCCGTGGAGGGGGCGACGACGGTGCGTCTGGTGGGCCTGGTCGGCGGTGTCGGGGGGCCCCGATCCGCCACCGTGGTGTGCGTCGCGGCCTAGGTCGTGTGATCGGTGTGAGCGCTGTGAGCAGCGTGATCGCCGGGAACGGCGGGTCGGTGGAAGCCTCCGACAGGAGGTGAGACGATGGTCGGGAGACCAGGCGCGGATGTCGCCCGCCTGAGCCGGATCGACGTCACGAGTTGGGCGGGAGCAGATGGCCAACCCCTTCGTCAAGGCCTGGCGGTACTTCCTGGCCGCGTTCTCTTCGAAGATCGATGAGCACGCGGACCCGAAGGTCCAGATCCAGCAGGCCATCGAGGACGCGCAGCGTCAGCACCAGGCGCTGTCGCAGCAGGCCGCGTCGGTGATCGGCAACCAGCGCCAGCTGGAGATGAAGCTGAACCGCCAGCTGGCTGACATCGAGAAGCTGCAGGCCTCCGCGCGCCAGGCGCTGGTCATGGCCGACGACGCCCGCGCCAAGGGCGACGAGGAGGGCGCGCGCCGCTACGAGCAGAGCGCCGAGCAGTTCGCGTCGCAGCTGGTCACGGCCGAGCAGAACGTCGAGGACCTCAAGACGCTGCACGACCAGTCGATCGGCGCCGCGCAGCAGGCCAAGCAGGCCGTGGAGCGCAACGCGCAGACGCTGCAGACCAAGATCGCCGAGCGCACCAAGCTCCTCAGCCAGCTCGAGCAGGCCAAGATGCAGGAGCAGGTCTCCGCGTCGCTGCGCTCGATGAGCGAGGTCGCGGCGCCGGGCAACACGCCGTCGCTGGACGAGGTGCGCGACAAGATCGAGCGCCGGTACTCCACGGCGCTGGGGCAGGCCGAGCTCGCGCAGAACAGCGTGCAGGGCCGCATGCTCGAGGTGGAGGCGGCCTCGCGCGACTACGCGGGCAAGAACCGGCTCGACCAGATCCGCGCCTCGATGGGCCAGGGCGGCTCGCAGATCCCGGCCGGGCAGCAGCCCCAGCCGCAGGTGCAGCCGGCCCAGCCCGCGGCGCCGCAGCAGCAGCCCACGCAGCAGCAGGTGCCGGGCCAGAACTGACGGGTCAGCCGGGGCGGGCCGCGAACCGCCCCGGCGTCGTCCCGACCACCCGGCGGAAGTGCCGGGTGAGGTGCGCCTGGTCGTGGAAGCCCGCGGCCGTGGCGACCGCGGCGGGCGGCATGCCCGCCAGCACCAGCCGCCGGGCGAGGTCCACGCGCCGCCCCGTGAGGTAGCGGTGCGGCGGGAGCCCGAACTCCGTGCCGAACGCGCGCACGAGATGCGTGGGGTGGGCGTGCAGCAGCCGCCCGGCCTCGTCGAGGCCCAGCCCCTCGGTGACGCGGGCGTCGAGCAGATCCCGCAGGCGGTGGGCCAGCGTGCGGTCGTGGCGGAGCGCGGCGGACTGCTCGCCGAGGTGCACGGCCAGCCGCTCGACGATGAACGCGAGCCTGCTCTGCGCGGCGAGCTCCTCGCCGGGGTGGCCCAGCGCGTGGTGCAGCCGGTCGACGCGCCGGCGCAGCGCGGGGTCGTCGAACGCGGGCCGGTCGACGGCGCGGCCGATGAGCGACGGGGCCGCCAGCGCGGCGTCGTCGAGGTACACGACCCGCTTGCGGAACCCGCCGGGCCGCGCGGAGCGCCCGTCGTGGGCGACGTGCGGCGGGAGCAGGGTCACCGAGGCCGGGAGCGCGCCGTGCTCGTGGCGGTCGAGGTCGTAGCGCACGGCGCCGTCGTCGACGATCAGCAGCGTCCACGCGTCGTGGGTGTGCGCCGGGTAGGCGTGGTCGACGAAGTGCGCGTGGAACACCTCGCGGATCCCCGGCACCGCCGGGCGCCAGGCCCGGACGTGCTCGGACACGGAGCGGAGCGGAGCTGGACCATCGACTCTGCCCACGCCAGGAACGTACAAGACCCCGCAGCCGCCGCCGGGTGATCGTGGACGCCATGAGCAGCGGATTCGACACCAAGATCGCCGTCGTGCTGCGCGACGACCTCGCCGGCTGGCAGTCCCTCAACGTGACCGCCTTCCTCACGAGCGGCATCACGGCGGCGACCCCGGAACTGGTCGGCGAGCCCTACGCGGACGCCGACGGCACCCCGTACCTCGCGATGCTGGGGCAGCCGGTGATGGTGTTCGCCGCCGACGCCGCGGTGCTGCGCGCCGCGCACGGCCGGGCGCTGGGCCGGGGCCTGCGGCCCGCCGTCTTCACCGCGGACCTGTTCGCGACCGGCAACGACGAGGACAACCGGGCCGCGGTCGCCAAGGTCGCCCGCGACGACCTCGACCTGGTCGGCCTCGCCGTGCACGGTCCGCGCAACGCCGTCGACAAGATCGTCAAGGGCGCGCGGATGCATCCGTGACGGGGACGTCGGCGCCCGCCACCTCCCAGCGGTCCATGCGGTCGGGCGGCGAGACGAGGGCCGGGTCCTCGCCGGCGCCGGGGTCGGTGGCGTCGATCGCCGTGCGGGCCGTGTCGAGCACGGCGGGCCCGGTCGCGAGGAGCAGCGCCCGCATCGAGCGGGACAGGCGGTCCCACAGCACCATCAGCCGCACGGTGCCGGGCACGGCCCGCGCCGCGGGGATGACGTCCCGGCGGTGGACGCGGTCGATGGTGGCGCGCGCGGCGTCGCTGAAGGGCCCGTCGAACACGGCGAGGCCCGCCACGGCCGGCTCGGCGTCCGCCGAGGCGCCGGGCTCGTCGTCGACGACCTCGTAGACGGTGTCCTCGTCGATCGTGACCGGCGGTGCCGCGGGCCCGGCGGCGGCGCGGGTGCGCTCCGAGGCGGCGCGGGCGTCCTCCTCGGTGGACCACAGGGTCACGAGCGCCCGCATCGCGGTGGGCCCGGAGACCATGAAGTAGGCCCCGCTGTAGCCGGCGTGACGGCGCAGGATGTCGGTGAGCGCGCGGCGGTGCGCGTCGGGGTCGTCGGTGGTGGGCAGGCTGCTGACGGTCTGGAGTCGGGCGAACACGGCGTCCACGTCCTCTCGGTGTGCTGGGTGGATGCCGTCGAGCGTGGCGCCGGGCGCGGGGCGCGGGCCTCCGTGCTGGTACGGAGATGCCGGTACGGAGTTCGCGGTACGCAGGACTCAGGGCAGCGCGTCGGCGGCCCACGCCGCGAGCTGGGTGCGGTTGTGCAGCCCGAGCTTGGCGAGCGCGTTGCGGACGTGGCTCTCGACGGTCCGCTCGCTGACCACGAGCCGCGCGGCGACCTCCCGGTTGGCCAGGCCGGTGGCGACGAGGGCGACGGTCTCGCGCTCGCGGGCGGTCAGCGAGCCGGCGCCCGGCCCGACCCCGGAGAGCTCGGCGAGCAGCGCCGAGGCACCCTCGAGCGTCGGGCGCAGGCCGAGCCGCCGCGCGAGGGTGCGGGACTCCTCGAGGGTCCGCCGGGCGCGGTCGCGGTCCCCGGCGTCGCCGCGCGCCGCCAGGGCCCGGCCCAGCGCCAGCCCCGACTGCGCGAGCCCCGGCAGGGCGCCCAGCCGGCGGTCGGACGTCACGGCCTGCTCGGCGAGCCGGACGGCGTCGTCGTGCTCGCCGATCCCGCGGGCGACGTGCGTGGCGAAGCGGGCGATCGGGCCGGGGGCGCCGGTGCTGCTGTCGCCGCGCAGGGCGGTGTGGGGTCGCAGCTGCTCGTGGACCGAGCACAGCACCTCGGTGTCGCCGTAGGCGACCGCGAGCTCGCTCCCGGCACAGATGATCGGGCGCCACCGGTTGGTGAGCGGGACGGCGAACAGGTGCGGGCGCAGCTCGTCGTACAGCGTGCGGGCCAGGTCGTGGTCGCCGCGGTCGAGGAAGGCGATGCCGCCGGTGGCCCAGAAGACCGGGACGTGGCGCATCAGCGCCATGGCCTCCTCGTCGGGCCGCCAGGTCGCGAGGGTGCCGAGGTCGCGGTGCAGCAGGCTCACGAAGGCCTCGAACAGGGACGGCGCGGTCGGGTCCTGACCGCGGCGCCCCAGCTCGCGGAAGCGGTGGGCCAGCGCGAAGGCGACGTCGTAGCGGCCCACGAGGTGGGCGCGGGCGGCCCGGGCCCGCAGTTCGTGCCAGCGGGCGAGGCCGCCGCCGAGCCGGTCGGCCACGGTGCCGAGGGCTTCGATGCCGGCGTCGACGACGTCGATGGCCCCGAGCTCGAAGGCGTCGTCGATGCGCCAGACGTGGCCCCACACCAGGGCCTCGGGGCGCCGCGTGGTGCTGCCGAGCGCGATGGTGCGGCGGCCGACGGCGAGCCGGTCCTCCACCAGCCCGGGAGCCCCGCACACCTCGTAGCGCGCGTGCAGGGCGTGCAGGACCGCGTCGACGCCCTCGGGCTCGTCGGCGTGCCGGTCGGCCATCGCGAGCGCCCGGGCCGAGATCTCCGCCGCCTCGTCGGCGCGCCCGCGCACCCCCGCGGTCATGGCCTCCTGGGCGAGCACCCGCGCGCGCCGCGCCGAGTCCTCGCCGGCGAGCAGCACCCCGGCGCGCTCGAGGAGCGCCTCGATGCGTCCGGCGACCAGGTCCGGTCCGACGCCGCGCACGACGACGGCCGCGCCGGCCGCGAGGTCGGCGCGGCCCTCCTCCTCGGCGACGTCGAGCACCGCGGCGGCCTCGGCGAGCGCGTCGGTGGTGCGGTCCGCGCGGGCCAGCGCCCGCGCCAGCGCGAGGCGCACCTCCGCGCCGCGGACCCGGTCGTCGGTCACCTCGAGGGCGCGCCGGTACCAGTCGGCGGCGTCGTCGGGTGCCCGCCGGGCGGTCGCGGCCTCGGCCGCCGCGCAGCAGGCCTGCGACGCCGCGGCCCGGCCGGCGGCCGAGTCGGCGGCGGCGATCCGGTGGCGCGCCACCTCCCCGGCGCGGTCGGGCGGGAGCGCGTCGGCGAGGCGGCGGTGCTCGGCCAGGCGCCGGGCGGCGGGGAGCCCGTCGTGGCACGCGGCGCGCACGAGCGCGTGCGACCACCGCACCCGCCCCGCGTCCCGGGGGTCCTCGTCGAGCAGGCCCGCGGCGAGCACCTCGGCGAGGGCCGCCGGGGACGCGTCGAGGACGGCGAGCTCCACGTCGTCGCCGGCGACGGCCGCGGTGGCCAGCAGGTCGCGGGCGGCGGGGGAGAGCGCCGCGGCCCGGCGCCGCACCAGCGGCGCGACCGCCTCCGCGTGCACCGCGGGGGCCCGCAGGAGCTCGGTCAGGTGCAGCGGGTGCCCCGCGCTGACCCGCAGCAGGGTGTCGACGGCGTCGGCGCCGGGCCCGGTGCCGTCGCGGCGCCGCAGGAGCTCGTGGAGGGCGTCGCGCCCGAGACGTCCCGGGCGCAGCGCGGTCGGGACCGCGGCCTCGAGCCCCTCGGGGACCGGTTCGCGGGTCGTCGCCACCAGCAGCAGCGGGGGCCCGCGCGTGGCCACGACCTCGCCGGCCAGGTGGTGCAGGAGGGCGAGCGAGGCGTCGTCGGCGGCGTGCACGTCCTCGAGGGCCACCACGAGCCCGCCGTCCGCGGCCGTCGCGAGCGCGTCGGCGGTGTCGGCGAGGGCGCGGAAGCGGGCCTGGGTGTCGCCGGACTCGGGACGCGCGCCGAGGTCCAGGACGCCCGGGTCCAGGCCCCGGTCCCGCGCGGCGGACCCGCCCAGCAGGCGCAGCCAGGGCCAGAACGCGGGGGTGCCGAGGTCGGCGCTCGCCCGTCCCAGCAGGGCGGGCACGCCCCGGCGCTCCGCGGCGTCGAGCAGCGCCCCCAGCAGCGTCGACTTGCCGATCCCGGCCTCGCCGACCACGAGCACCGCGGTGCCCCGGCCCGCGCGCGCGTCGTCCAGCGCGGAGACGAGCACGGCGGTCTCGTGCTCGCGGCCGGGCGGGGCGGGGTCCATCGCGGCAGTGTGGACCCGCCCGGTTTCAGCCGTAGCGCGCTTGCCGCCCGGACTGCTGCTGGGGTCGGCGCCCCCGCCGGCGCTCCAGCGGCGGGTGGGGCCCGGGCTGGCAGGTGGGGCAGAAGTAGGCGATCCGGTCCTCGCGGTCCGGCGAACCCCCATCGGCGTGCTGTGTCTCTGCCTGCCCCGCCGTGCGCACCACGTCGCGGCAGCGCCGGCAGCCCCGCCCACCGCGCTCGAACACCCAGTGCTGGGCGTTGCCCCCGAGGTCGCCGGTGGTCGACTGCTCGGGGCGCCAGGCGTTGCGCAGGAGCAGCTTGCGGGACCAGGCGACGGCGTCGTGCACCTGCCGGTCGGACAGGTCGCCGACGCGGGTCCACGGGGAGACGCCGACGAGGAAGCAGACCTCGGCCTTGTAGAGGTTGCCCACCCCGCACGCGACGCGCTGGTCGAGCAGGGCGGCGCCGAGCTCGCGAGCGGGGTCGGCGCGCAGGCGGCGCTCCACCTCGGCCTCCGCCTCCGGGCCCCAGTCGTCGCCGAGCAGGTCGGGGCCGAGGTGCCCGACGAGGTCGCCCTCGCGGTCGGTGGGCAGCAGCTCGAGGTCGTGCAGGCGGTAGCCGACGGCGACCCGGTCGGGCACCTCGAGGATCGCGCGGATCGAGTGCTCGGGACCGCCGCGCCACGGGCGCCCGGGCCGGTAGAGGTGCCACGTCCCGTCCATGCGGAAGTGGCTGTGCAGGCTGGTGGCGTCGTCGAAGCGGGTGAACAGGTGCTTGCCGACGCTGACGACCTCGAGGACCGTGCGCCCGGCGAGGTCGTGCTCGACCAGCCGCGGGTGCCGCAGCTCCCCGCGCGTCAGCGTCGCGCCGGCCAGCGCGTCGTGCATCCGCCGGCCGGCGAGGAAGACGGTGTCACCCTCGGGCACGAGGCCATGGTCCCACCGTGTGCGTCAGTCGTCCGGACGGCCGGGATACGCCGGCACCGGTTCCTCCGCCACGCCGTCCCGCGGGTCGCCGGCGGCCACGTCGACCGGGGCAAGCGCCGACGCGAGGCGGGCGCGCAGCGCGCCGAGGTCGCGGGTGTGCGGGTCGCGCGGGTCGGTCGTCGTGCGGTCGACGCTCTGCAGGACGTCCACGAGCTGCTCGACCAGGGCCCGCGCCTCGATCCCGAGCAGGGCGAGGTCCTGGCCGTCGAGGTCGCGCGTCACCGTGCCCGCGCGCAGGGCCGAGGTGGCCTGACGGACGGCCACCACCGGGGTGTCGTCGCTGGACATGTGCTCCTCCGGCATCGTCGGCGGAGAGGGTCGACAGCGGAGTGCCACGTGTCGGGCGGGTCACAAACCCCCGGCGGGGCAGCGCGCGGGGATCTCCGCGAGCGGCTCGGCCGTGCGGCTCAGCACGAGGGGCCGGTCGAGGGTGACCTGGCCCGGCGCGACGTGCACGGCCGTCGGCCGCGCCCCGGCCAGCCCGGCGATGAGCAGCACCGGGCGCTCCGGGCCGGGGTCGGCGGCGAAGGCGCCGTCGGGGTCGACGGGCGCCACGGCCAGCTGCCGGCCGTCGTTGCCGACCAGCGTCACCAGCGCACCCTCGGCGGGGCCGCCGTGTTCGTGCAGGACCCGCCCGCGCAGGACGGGGGCGTCCTCGGGGGCGTCCGCCGTCCCGTCCGGCCCGATCCGCTCCACGTGCTCGATCCGCTCGGTGGTCTCGGCCGGCTCCGGGAGGTTCGGCACCGCCAGGCTGACCACCAGCGCCAGCAGCGCGCACCCGGCGGCGATGAGCAGCGTCGTCTGGATCGCGCCCAGCGACGGCACGAGCGAGCCCTCGATCCGCACCGTGGACGCCCCGAGCACGACGGCGGCGACGGCCGACGCGGTCGACGTGCCGATCGAGCGCATGAGGGTGTTGAGGCCGTTGGCGGCGGCGGTGCGCGTCGTCGGCACGGCGCGCATGATCAGGGCGGGCAGCGAGCCGTAGGCCAGGGCGACCCCGGCGCCGATCACCGCGATGACCAGCGAGATCTGCCACGCCGCCGAGAGCAGCATCGTGCCCGCGGCGTAGGCGACGCCGATGATCACGAGCCCGAGGCGCAGCGACGCCCGCGGACCCCACCGCGCGGAGATGCGGGCGGTCACCGGCGACATCAGCATCATGACGATGCCGTTCGGCGCCAGCGTCAGGCCCGCGACGAGCAGGCTGAGGCCCAGCCCGTGGCCCGACGCGAGCGGCGCCGAGAGCAGCTGCGGGAAGACGACCATGCCCGTGAACATCGCGACGCCCACGGGGATCGAGATCAGGTTGGGCAGCAGCACCGCCCGCTGCGCGTTGAGGCGCAGGTCGACCAGCGGGTCGCGCACCCGCAGCTCGTAGAGGCCCCACGCGAGCAGCGCGACCACCGCCACGCTTGCCGAGGCCAGCGTCGCCGCGCTGGTCCAGCCCCACTCGCCGCCCTTGGACACGGCGAGCAGCAGCCCGATCAGCCCGATCGAGAGCCCGACCGCGCCGCCGGTGTCGAAGCGCCCGCCCGAGCGGGTCGACGACTCCGGGATCACCAGGGCGACCAGCAGGAGCCCCGCGAGCCCGAGGCCGCCCGCGACCCAGAACAGCGCGTGCCAGTCGGCGATCTCGACGATCACGGCGGCCAGCGGCAGGCCGAGCCCGCCGCCGATGCCCAGCGTCGCGCTCATCAGCGCGATGCCGGAGCCCAGGCGCGCCGGCGGGAGCGTGTCGCGCATGAGGCTGATGCCCAGCGGCACCGCGCTGACCGCGACGCCCTGCAGCGAGCGCCCGACGAGCACCGGCACGAGGTCGTTCGTCATCGCGCAGATCACGGACCCGGCGACGAGCAGGCCGAGCGTCGCGACGAGGACCCGGCGCTTGCCGATCATGTCGCCGAGGCGCCCGGCGATCGGCGTCGCGACCGCGCCGGCGAGCAGCGTCGCGGTGATCACCCAGGAGGCGGTCGCCGTCGACGTGGACAGCAGCTGGGGCAGCTGGGGGACCAGCGGCACGACCAGCGTCATGCACAGCGACGCGACCAGGCCCACCGAGGACAGGACGGTGACCACGAGGGCGGGGCTCGGTCCCTGCCCGGCCCGTGGGGATGCGGCCTGCTGGGCGTCCGGCGCCTCGGCGTGCGGCACGCAACCCTCCTCGGGGAACGGGATCGTTGGCTGTGCCAACCAACAGTAGCCCGCGTCTCTTCCCGCGGAAGCGGTCGGCGGGCGTGAATCCGGTCGCTCCGGGGCGCTCGATCCGCCCGTGCTCACCGGGAGTTCACGCCTGGACACTCCGGGCCGACGAGACGGGCTCGACCGGTTCGGGGTGGTTCCTGCCACACCGTCCGGCGCCGTCCGCTACGGTCCGTGAGCATGATCGGGACGCGAGTGATGACGGCCCTCGCCCTCAGCGGCCTGCTCGCGCTCACCGCCTGCGGCTCCGGCAGCGGTGACCCAGCGACACCCGCGCCGTCCCCCTCGGCGGCGTCCGCGCCGACCGGTGACCCCGGCCTGTCGCGGCGCCTCGCCGAGCAGGTCACCGGCGACGGGGCATTCACGCGGCTCGAGGAGCTCCAGCGGATCGCCGACGCGAACGGCGGCAACCGCGCCTCCGGGCAGCCGGGCTACGACGCGAGCGTCGAGTACGTCGCCGGCCAGCTGCGCGCGGCGGGCTACCAGGTGGAGACGCCGAGCTTCCCGTTCGACACCTTCTCCGCGCAGGCCCAGACGCTCGCGGTCGGCGGCGCGCCCGGGCCGGCGGTCACCGCGCTGACCTACTCGCCGACGACCCCGCCCGAGGGCGTCACCGGCCCGCTGGTGGTGGCGCCGGACGCGCCGGGCGACCCCACGCCGGGCTGCGAGGCCACCGACTACGCGAACCTGCCCGCCCGCGGCGCGGTGCTGCTGGTGCGCCGGGGCGCGTGCACGTTCACGCAGAAGCAGCAGATCGCCTCCGAGGTCGGCGCCGCGGCCGTGCTCGTCGGCAACAACGCCCCCGGCCCGCTCGGCGGCACCCTCGGCTCGGTGGCGGACGGCCGCCTGCCCACCGGCGGGCTCCTCCAGCCGGACTTCGACGCGCTGCTCGCCCGTGCCGGCCAGCCCGCCACGGTCACGCTGGTGACGCAGTCGCGGACGATCACGACGCGCAACGTCATCGCCCAGACCACCACCGGGCGCACCGACGAGGTCGTCATGGCCGGCGCGCACCTCGACTCCGTGCCCGAGGGGCCGGGGATCAACGACAACGGCTCCGGGTCGGCCGCGCAGCTCGAGCTCGCCGTGCGTCTCGGCGGCGCCCCGCCGGTGACCAACGCCGTGCGGTTCGCGTGGTGGGGTGCCGAGGAGGTCGGCCTGCTCGGGTCGACCGCCTACGTCCGGGTCCTGACGCCCGAGGCGCGCCGCGACATCGCGGTGCTGTTCAACGCCGACATGCTCGGCTCGCCGAACCCGGCCTACTTCGTCTACGACGGCGACGACTCCGACCGGCAGGGCGCGCCGCCCGGGCCGCGCGGCTCCGACGGCATCGAGCGCACGTTGAACGCCGCGCTCACCGCGGCCGGGGCGCAGCCGCAGGGCACCGACTTCGACGGCCGGTCGGACTACGGGCCCTTCGTGGAGGCCGGCATCCCGTCCGGCGGGCTGTTCAGCGGCGCCGAGGAGATCAAGACCCCGGAGCAGGCCGCGCTCTGGGGCGGGCAGGCGGGCGTCCCGTACGACCGCTGCTACCACCAGGCCTGCGACACCCTCGCGAACATCGACCGCGTGGCGCTCGACCGCATGCTCGATGCCCTGGCCGTCGGCGTCGGCACCTACGCGGTCGATCTCGGTGGTCCCAACGGCGTTCCCACGCGGGATCAGCGCCAGACGCGCTGAGAACGGGTAGGGTTGCGCGGTTCGCAACCCCCGCGGCGCCGGCATGACCCCGCTTCCTCGTCGGGCGCGTCCGATCGGGGAGGATGGGGAACGATGACGGCCACCGACGGCGACCCCGAGGAGACCGGACGTGGGCGGAGCGAGCCCTCGCTCGTCCGCTCGGTCGACCGGGCGGTGACGGCGCTCGAGGTGGTCGCCGAACGCGGCGAGGTCGGCATCACCGAGCTCGCCGAGGAGCTCGGCGTGCACAAGTCCACCGCCTCGCGCCTCGTCGCGGCGCTCGCCCGCCGCGGCATGCTCGAGCAGCTCGGCGACCGCGGGCGGGTCGCGCTCGGCTTCGGGGTCGTCCGCCTCGCCGCGTCCGCCACCGGGCGGATGGACATCGCCCGCCTCGGCCAGCCGACGTGCCAGCAGCTCGCGGAGCAGGTGGGGGAGACCGTCAACCTCGCCATCCACGACGGCGAGGCCGCCATCAACGTCACCCAGGAGTTCGGCACCGCCTCGGTGACCACGCAGAACTGGGTGGGCCGGCGGACCCCGCTGCACGCGACCTCGGCGGGCAAGGTGCTGCTCGCGTACATGAGCGACCCGGAGCGGCGCGCCTTCCTGCGCCGGCGCCTGCCCCGCTACACCGAGTCGACGATCACCGAGCCGGCCGCGCTGCGCACCGAGCTCGCCCGCGTCGTCGACGAGGGCCACGCGCGCTCGTTCGAGGAGCTCGAGGTCGGCCTGCACGCGGTCGCGGTTCCGGTGTGGGGCGCGGCGGGCGACGTCGTCGCCGCGCTCAGCGCCGCCGGCCCGTCGTACCGGCTCCCGCGACGCCGGGCGCGGGCCATCGTGCCCGACCTGCGCGCGGCCGCGGAGGACCTCTCGACCCGTCTGGGATGGGTCGGCTCGTCCTAAAGGACGGCCTCTGAGCAGGTAAAACATCTTTGACCGCGTGTTCCTCCGGCGTTCGTGACGAACGCTTACGGTCACCGCCGTCCCACCCTCGGAAGGGGAATGGTGCGGTGGACCTCTCACTGATCGTCATCGTCGTGGTCGTCACGGCGCTGGCCTTCGACTTCACGAACGGCTTCCACGACACGGCCAACGCCATGGCCACCTCGATCGCCACCGGGGCACTGAAACCCAAGGTGGCCGTCCTCATCGCCGGCGTCCTCAACGTCGTCGGCGCGTTCCTGTCCGTCGAGGTCGCGAAGACGATCTCGAGTGGTCTGGTCGACGAGGCCCAGATCTCGCCCGTCGTGATCTTCGCCGGCCTCATCGGCGCGATCCTCTGGAACCTGCTGACCTGGCTGCTCGGCCTGCCGTCGAGCTCCTCGCACGCCCTGTTCGGCGGCCTCATCGGGGCGACGCTCGTCGCTGCCGGAGCGGGCGCGGTGAACTTCGGCGCCGTGCTGTCCAAGGTCATCCTGCCGGCGGTGATCTCGCCGGTGCTCGCCGGGATCATCGCCCTGGTCGCGACCTATCTCGCGTACCGCACGACCGCGCGGGCCGACGACGGCACGGTCAAGAAGGGCTTCAAGGCCGGGCAGATCGGGTCGGCGTCGATGGTCGCGCTCGCCCACGGCACCAGCGACGCCCAGAAGACGATGGGCATCATCACCCTCACGCTCATCACCGCCGGCGTGCTCGCGCCGAACTCCGGGCCGCCGTTCTGGGTGATCCTGGCGTCCGGCCTGGCGATCGGCCTCGGGACCTACCTCGGCGGCTGGCGGATCATCCGCACGCTCGGCAAGCGCGTCAGCGAGATCGAGACGCCGCAGGGCTTCGCCGCCGAGGCCAGCACCACGGCGGTCATCCTGACCTCGTCGCACCTGGGCTTTGCGCTCTCGACCACCCAGGTGGCCACGGGCTCGATCTTCGGTGCCGGCGCGGGCCGCCGCCTCGCCGCGGTGCGCTGGAGCGTCGCCGGCCAGATGGCGATCGCCTGGATCCTCACGCTGCCCGCCGCCGCGGTCGTCGGGGCCGTCGCCGCGTGGGCCGCCTCGACCGGCGTCGTCGGCACGGTGATCGTCGCCCTCGTGGCGATCGCGGTCGCCGCCGGCATCTACGCCGCCTCGCGGCGCCGCCCGGTCACCGCCGACAACGTCAACGACGTCGGCGACGACGCCGCCGTCCGCCACGAGCCCGCCGTCCCGGCCTGAGAGGAGAAAGCATGAACATCGACTGGGCCTCGCTGGGCGAGGTCGCCCTGGTGTCGTTCGCCGCGGGCGTCGTGGTGGTCTTCCTCGTGTCGCTGGCCATCGTCGGGCTCTCCGCCCGCGTGCGCCCGGGCGTCGGCGGCCCGGAGGACGGCGCCCCGACCCTCGGCGCGGGAGCGGGCACGGCGATCGCGGTCGTCTGCCTCGCGGCGGTCGTGGCGATCGTCGGCTACGGGCTGTACATCATCGCGGCCTGAGCGGCGCAGCGACGGTCGCCGGGAAGCAGCGAACGTGGCGTTCGCTGCTTCTCGGCGCCCGAACTCCCCGTTGATCATCCGGCGTGGGCGACGGCACGACGTCCACGCGGCGCTCTGAGCTCGCGCGAGTTACGTCAGATCAGGGTGGTCCTTGACCCACCACAGGAACTGGCGGGCGTGGTCGAGGTCGACGAACCGGTTGCCGATCAGCTCGACCAGCAGGTCGTTGCTCCAGTAGGCGAGCCGCCCGATCGTCTGCGAGGTCGTCTCCGGGGGCGGCAGCTCGATGCCGAACACCTGGCGGGCGATCTCGCGCTTGCCGCCCGCGGGGCTGGTGTAGACCAGCAGCGGCAGGAACCGCTCCGGCTCGACGATGCACAGCACGCGGGTCAGCATCGCCTCGCGGAACCCGGGCATCGCCGGGGCGTCGTCGGAGGTGATGAGCTCGGTGAGCCGGTCCTCGGGCGCCGGCGGGTCCTCGCCGCGCAGGAGGTGCTCGATGACGCCGCGGAACGCCTCGGCCGCGCGCTGGTTGCCGAGCGCCCGCCACTCGTCGTTGAACCGGCTCATGTTGCCGGGCCGGGCGACGACCTTGCTGTTCGCGAAGTCCTTGAGCGCCACCGGCGTGGTCCAGGGCAGCGCGTCGGGCTCGAACGCCTGGCGGTAGACGTCGCGGTAGCGCCCGGCCTCCTCGTCGGGGTGCGGGAAGTCGGCGAGGAACTCCCGGCGCAGCCCCTCGATGACCCGCCAGCGCTCGGGCGACACCAGGTCGGCCGTCGCCGTGAACCGCGCACGCGCGGTCTCCACGTCCTCCAGGGGACGCCGCTCGCGCTGCGCCACGGGGCCGCGGGTGCCGGAGGTCCGGCCCGCCGAGCGGGTCACGGAGTCCGAGGAGCGCGTCGGTGGCCGCGCCGGGGCGGCCTTCTTCTTGCTCGTGGAGCCCGTGGTGCTGCGCGAGCGCGTGGTCTGGCTGACCGCCCGCGGTGACACCGGCTTGGCCCCGAGGACCCACTCGTGCCCGCAGGCCGTGCAGCGCATCATGTTGCGGCCGTCGTCGGCCATGCCGAGGTACTCGGCGGCGGACTCCTCACACGTCGGGCACGCCAGCGCCATTGCTCTCCCTCGTGTCGCCCGGGCCGGGACGGTGTGCGCCGCCCAGCCTGCCGTGGGCGGCCCTGGCGCGCGCGGGGAGGGTGGGTGAGCGTGCCCGTCAGGCCCGCAGGCGCAGGCCCTTCGGACTGTGGCGGAACCCGGCCTCGGTGAGGACCTCGGCGAGGACGCCGTCGAGCGCGCCGGACCCGTCGGCCTTCTCCACCGCGATGCTGCCCAGCCAGCCCTCGCGGACGGCGGTGGCCAGCGCCGACGCCGCGGCGGCGAGCGCCTCGCGGGACGTGGTGAAGCTCAGCAGCGACTTGCCGCCCCGCTCCACGTAGATCGCCGGCTCACCGTCGACGAGCACGACCAGCGCGCCCGCCTTGCGGCCGGGGCGGTGCGAGCCGTCCCCCACGGTGGCCGGCCACTCCAGCGCCGCGCCCCAGGGCTGCGCGGGGTCGGTGGCCGCGAGGACCAGCGCCCGCACCTCGCCGCTGCCGTCCTCGTCGCGCGACTCCGCCCGCAGCCGGTCGATCGCGCCGGGCACCGCGAACTGCGCGGCGCCGAGGCCCTCGATGACGTAGCCGCGCCGGGCCCGCCCCGACTCCTCCATCGCTCGCAGCACCGGGTAGATGCCGGCGAAGCCGCCGGTCGCGCGCTCGGTGTCGAGCGCCCCGCGGGTGAGCACGCCGTGGCGCTCGAGGAACGCCTCGGTGCGCGCCTGCGCCCGGCGGGTCGGCTCCTCCTCGCGCGCCGGCACCCCCGACCAGCGCCCGGCCGCGGTCGGCGGGCCCGTGCGCGACGGCATGGGCGCGCGCCCGAGCCGGGCGTAGCGGCCCCGCGAGGGCGTCCGCCGCTGGCGATGGGCGCCACCGCGCGAACCCCCCGAGCCGCGCGACCCGCCGCCGGACACGAGCGCGCGGACCGGGGCCAGCGTGTCGTTGGTGGCCAGCCCCGCCCACACGAGGTCCCAGAGCGCGGCGACCATGGTGGCGTCGTCGGGCATCGAGGTCTCCGACTCGCCCGCCTCGCGGAGCACCGCCTGGGCGCGCTCGGTGACCTGGCGGAAGAACAGCGCGCCGCCGGCGTCGAGCGTCTCGGTCAGCGCCCGGTGCAGCGGGGTGTCGGCCAGGTCGGGCTCGGCGTCGGGCAGCAGGAGGTCGGCGAGGTCGGTGGGGGCGACCGCGAGCCAGCCGTCGCCGCCGGCGAGCGTGCCGCAGCCGGTCCAGGTGACCTCGCCGGCGCTGGTCAGCTCGTCGAGCAGGGCGGGGGAGTAGCCGGGCAGGCGGGCAGGGAGCACGAGGCTCTCCAGTGCGCTGGCGGGGATCGGCGCACCCGCGAGCTGCTCGACCACGCCCAGCACGTCGTCGGGGCCCGGCGCGCGGCGGATCCGGCCGTGAACCGCGTTCCGCGCGGCAGCTCCGCTGCGCTGCGTGCCGCCCCCCACCCCCTGCCACGCCGGCAGGAAGCGCCCGAGCGCGGCCGGCTCGACGGGCTCGACCTCGGCGCGCAGCCGGGCCAGCGAGCCCCGGCGCAGCCGGCGGAGCACCTCGGCGTCGCAGACGTCCGGGCCGGTGCCGGTGAGGTCGGCGGGCACCCCGGGCAGCGGCGGCGCACCGTCGGGGCGCAGCTCGCCGCGCACCAGCCGCCCGGAGGAGACCAGCCGGTCGACCACGCCGCCGACCACGGCGACGCCGAGCCCGAAGCGGTGTGCCGGGGCGTTCACCGGGAACGGGCCGCGGGTGCGGGCGAAGCGGGCGAGCAGGTCGCCGAGGGGGTCGGCGACCGGCTCGGTGAACGCCTCGGGCACCCCGACGGGCAGGCCCGCGCCCAGCGCGTCGCGGAAGCGCCCGGCGTCCTCGATCGCGATCCAGCGCTCCTCGCCGGCCACCCGGACGCGGATGGCCCGGCGCGCGGACTCCAGCTCGGTGAGCCACGACTCCTGCACCCCGCGGGCCGCGGCCTCGGCGGTGGTGAGGTCGCCGACGAAGCGCAGCAGGTCGGCGGTGCCCTCGACGTCGCGGACGTGGCGCTCCGGGTCGGTGCGCTGCAGCTGGCCCTCGATCTCGGCGAGGACGTCGCCGTCGAGCAGCTCGCGGATGGCCTCCGAGCCCAGCAGCTCGGCGAGCAGCGCCGAGTCGAGCGAGAGCGCCGCGGCCCGCCGCTCGGCCAGCGGCGCGTCGAGCTCGTAGAGGAACATCCCGACGTAGCCGAACATCAGCGTGCGGGCGAACGGCGACGCGCTGGTGGTCGCGACGTCGACGACCTGCACCCCGCGCGAGCGCACGTCGCGCATCAGCTCGACGAGTCCCGGGACGTCGTAGACGTCCTGCAGGCACTCGCGCATCGTCTCGAGGACCACCGGGAACTGCTCGAAGCGGCTGGCGACCGAGAGCAGCTGCGCGGCCCGCTGGCGCTGCTGCCACAGCGGGGTGCGCCGTGTCGGGTCACGGCGCGGCAGGAGCAGGGAGCGGGCCGCGCACTCGCGGAACCGCGAGGCGAACAGCGCCGAGTTGCTGACCTCGGCGGTGACCACCTGCTCGACCTCGTCCGGGTCGAGCAGCACGTCCTCGGCGGTCGGGAGGATCTCCTCGCCGGCGTCGTCGAGGGCGTCGGGCAGCCGCAGCACGATGCCGTCGTCGGCGCTCGCGGCCGACACCTCCAGCCCGCGTGTCTCGCGGAACCGCGCGGCGATCGCCAGCGCCCACGGGCCGTTGACCTGGGCGCCGAAGGGGGAGTGGACGACGAGGCGCCAGTCGCCCAGCTCGTCGCGGAAGCGCTCCACGACGATCGTCCGGTCGCTCGGGACGTGGCGCGTCGACTCCTTCTGCTCGCGCAGGTAGGCGAGCAGGTTCGAGGTGGCCCACGCGTCGAGGCCGGCGGCCTGCGCCCGCTCGGTCGCCGCCGCGTCGTCGGCGGCCGACAGCTCGCGCACGAACGCACCCAGCGCGCGGCCCAGCTCGAGCGGGCGGCCCAGCGCGTCGCCCTTCCAGAACGGCATGCGCGCCGGGACGCCGGGCGCGGGCTCGGCGACCACCCGGTCGCGGGTGATGTCGAGGACCCGCCAGCTGGTCGAGCCGAGCAGGAAGGTGTCGCCCACCCGGGACTCGTAGACCATCTCCTCGTCGAGCTCGCCGACCCGCGAACCACCGGTGCCGCCCTCGCCGGAGCCGGGCGTGACCACCGTGTAGAGCCCGCGGTCGGGGATCGTGCCGCCGCTGGTGACCGCGAGCCGCTGGGCGCCCGGGCGGCCGGAGAGCTGGTCGGTGACCCGGTCCCACGTGATGCGCGGGCGCAGCTCGCCGAAGTCGTCGCTCGGGTAGCGCCCGGCCAGCATGTCGAGCACGGCCTGCATCGCCGAGTCCGGCAGCCCGGCGAACGGCGCCGCGCGGCGGACGAGGCCAGTGAGGTCGTCGACCGACCAGGGCTCCATCGCCGTCATCGACACGACGTGCTGGGCGAGCACGTCGAGCGGGTTGCGCGGGTAGTGCATCGCCTCGATCGCCCCGCCGGCCATGCGCTCGGCGACCACGGCGCACGAGACGAGGTCGCCCCGGTACTTCGGCATGACGACACCGGTGGACACCGCGCCCACCTGGTGGCCCGCGCGGCCGACCCGCTGGAGCCCGCTGGCCACCGACGGCGGCGCCTCGACCTGGATCACGAGATCCACCGCGCCCATGTCGATGCCGAGCTCGAGGCTCGAGGTGGCGACGACGCAGGGCAGGTGGCCGGACTTCAGCGCCTCCTCCACCTGGGTGCGCTGGGTGCGGCTCATCGAGCCGTGGTGGGCGCGGGCGACGATCACCTCGGCGGCCTCGGCCGTGCCCGACTGGCCCACGGCCTCGGCGGGGAAGGGCCCGATCACCGGGGCGAGCTCGTCGGACTCGTCGTCGGTGTCGTCGAGCTCCACCGGCGGCCGGTCCTCGGCCTCGGCGTGCGCCCGCTCCGTGGCGAGCTCGTTGATCCGCGCGGTGAGCCGCTCGGCCAGCCGCCGGGAGTTGGCGAACACGATGGTCGAGCGGTGCTCGCCGACCAGGTCGAGGATCCGCTCCTGCACCGCGGGCCAGATCGATGCGCGCTGGGCGGCGCCCGCCGCCGAGCCCTCGACCTCCTCCTCCACACCCGGACCGGAGGAGTTGTCGCCCCCGGAATCGAGGGCCGCCATGTCCTCGACGGGCACCTCGACGCGGACCTGCACGGTCTTCGTCGACTCCGGCGCGACGACCCGCACCGGGCGCCCGCCGCCGAGGAAGGCGGCGACCTCGTCGATCGGGCGCACGGTGGCCGAGAGGCCGATGCGCTGGGCGGGGGCGTCGAGCAGCGCGTCGAGGCGCTCGAGGCTCAGCGCCAGGTGCGCCCCGCGCTTGGAGGCGAGCACGGCGTGCACCTCGTCGACGATCACCGTGTCGATCCCGCGCAGCGACTCGCGCGCCGCGGAGGTGAGCAGCAGGAACAGCGACTCGGGCGTGGTGACGAGGATGTCCGGCGGCGTGCGCTGGAAGCTGCGCCGCTCGTCGGCCGGGGTGTCGCCGGTGCGGGAGCCGACCGTGACGTCGGGGCGGGGCAGCCCGAGGCGCTGCGCCGCCTGGCCCAGCCCGGCCAGCGGGGAGCGCAGGTTGCGCTGGACGTCGACGGTCAGTGCCTTCATCGGCGAGACGTAGAGGACGCGGCAGCGGCGCGTTGGCTCGCCGGGCGGCGGGGTGGTGGCCAGCCGGTCGAGCGCCCAGAGGAACGCCGCGAGCGTCTTGCCCGAGCCGGTGGGCGCGACGACGAGCGCGTGCTGCCCGTCGGCGACCGCCTCCCACGCCCCGGCCTGCGCGGGCGTCGCGCCCTCGAACGCGCCGGTGAACCAGTCGCGCGTGGCGGGGGAGAAGCGGTCGAGAACACTCACGACTCCATGGTGCCCTCGACCCCCGACAACCACTCTTGACCGGATCGGACACCGCTAGCCTTACCGGGTGCGGATCGCGCTGGCTTTCCAGGGAGGCGGCAGCCACACCGCGTTCACGGCGGGCGTGGTCGCCCACCTGGTCGAGAGCGGGGCGTTCGACGGGCACGAGATCGTCGCGGTCAGCGGTACGTCGGGCGGGGCGATCAACGCGCTGCTGGTGTGGTCGGCGCTGCGCGAGGGCCGGGTGGCCGACGCCCCCGCCCTGCTCGAGGGCTTCTGGGAGGACAACGCGGCGCGCGGCCCGCTCGAGCGGCTCGCCAACGCCGCGGCCGTCGGCGCGGGGCTCGTCCAGAGCCTCGGTCTCGCGCCGCCGCTGAACCCGTACCTCGTGCCGCCGCCGTTCGACGGGCGCGGGGAGTTCCGCCGCCTCCTGCGCCGCCACGTCGACTTCGACGCGCTCGCCGTCGACGCGGACGCCGCCCACCCGCGTCTGGTGCTCGGCGCCGTCGACGTCCGCAGCGGCGCGTTCCGCGCGTTCGACAGCCGCCGCGACCGCATCACCCCGGACACCGTGCTCGCGTCGGCCGCGATCCCCACGCTGTTCCGGGCCGTCCACGTCGACGGCGGCGCCTACTGGGACGGGCTGTTCTCGCAGAACCCGCCGGTGGCCCCGCTGCTCGACGACGACCCCGACGAGCTCTGGGTCGTGCAGATCAACCCGACGCGGCGCGACGACGAGCCGCGCACGACGCTCGACATCGCCGACCGGCGCAACGAGCTCGCCGGCAACCTCTCGCTCTACCAGGAGCTGGCGTCGATCGAGCGGATCGACCAGCTCCTCGCCGCGGGCACGTTGACGCCGGCGAGCGGCTACCGGCAGGTCGCCGTCCGGGTCCTCGAGCTCGCCCGCACGCCCGCCGGGGGGCTGCTCGGCGCCGCGTCGAAGGCCAACCGTGACGTCGTGTTCCTGCGGGACCTGCGGCGGCGGGGACGGGGCCAGGCCGCGGTCTTCCTCGCGGCGTTGGCCTTCGAGCAGGCCTGGACCGGCGGCGACGTCGCCGCCCTGCGCGCCCTGCTCGACGGCGCGGACACGGCGGTCGACGCGCCGTTCGAGGGAGCCGACCTCGCCGAGCTGCTCGCGGGGCCCGTCGTCCGCGACGTCACGCGCAAGGAGCTGGTGGGCGAGGACGTGACGTGGCGGGTGACCGTCGACGGCGTCCCCGGGGTCCTGACCGCGTCCTTCGTCGGCCGGTCGCTGATGGCGCTGCGGCTCGGCCCGGTGCCGGAGGACGAGCGATGAGCCCCGAGGCGCTCGTCCTCGGGCTGGTCAGCGCGGTGCGCGGAGTGACGCTCGCGATCGTCTACGCCCTGCTGCTCTCGGAGCGCGCGCGGCGGCTGCTCGTCGCCTACGTGGTGGCCGGCGCCGCCGTCACCCTCGGCGTCGGGATCGTCGTCGTCACCTGGCTGCACACCGGCACGCGGTCCTCGGAGGCCACCGCAGGTCGGCTGTGGGTCGACCTCGTCCTCGGGGTGATCGCCGTGGTGTGGGCGGGCCTCCACCTCGCCGGGCACCCGATCAAGCTGCGCAGGCCCGGGCGCGAACGCCGGCGGGAACGCAGCACCGTCCTGCCCGAGGCCCTCGACCGCCGGCTGCGCGCCCCGACGCTGCCGATGGTGATCGGGGCCGGGGTGCTGACCAACCTGCCCGGGCTCTACTACCTCGCCGCGCTCGTGGCGATCCTGCAGACCCATCCGGGCGCGGTGGACGGGATCCTGCAGGTGTCGGTGTACACGCTGCTGCGGTTCGCGGCGCCCGTCGCGGCGCTCGTCCTGGTGCTGCTGCGGCCCGACCGCACCATGGAGATCGTGCGGTCGGCGCACGCGTGGGGGCACCGCAACTCCCGCGTGCTGCTCGGGGGGCTGGTCGGCGCGGTGGGGATCTACCTCGTGGTGAAGGCGGTCAGCGGGCTCCTGGGGTGAGGTCGCCGCCGTCGTCCCCGGTGGACAGCCCCGCGTCGTGGGCGAGCAGCGCGAGCTGGGTGCGGTTCTCGAGGTCGAGCTTGGTGAGCGCGCTGGACAGGTACGTCTTCACCGTCGACAGCGACAGCAGCAGCTCGGTGGAGATGCGGGCGTTGCTCCAGCCCCGCCCGACGGCCGCGGCGACCGCGCGCTCCTGCTCGGAGAGCCCCGCGAGGCGGGCGCCGGCCTCGGCGCCACGCCCGGCCTGCCGCTCCCGCCCGGTCGCGGCCGCGATCAGCCGCCGGGTCACCGACGGCGACAGGCTGGTGCCGCCCGCCGCGACCCGCCGGATCGCGTCCTCGATGTCGGCGGGCGGGGTGTCCTTGACGAGGTAGCCGGTGGCGCCCGCGCGCAGCGCCGCGAGCACGTCCTGGTCGGAGTCGAAGGTCGTCAGCACCAGCACGGCGGGCGGGTCGTGCCCGGCGAGCAGCTCCGCGGTGGCGCGCACCCCGTCGACCCGCGGCATCCGCAGGTCCATGAGCACGACGTCCGGGCGGTGCTCGACGACCGCCGCCGGGACCTCGTCGCCGTCGGCCGCCTCGGCGACGATCACGATGTCCTCCGCCTCGCCCAGCATGAGACGCAGGCCGGAGCGCACCAGGGCGTCGTCGTCCACCACCAGCACCCGCGTCGGCGCCGTCACGCCATCTCCTCCCGGGCCTCGGCGAGCACGCCCGCCCGCTCCCCGGAGCGCCGCGGGACGCGCACCGCGACCCGGAACCGCCCGTGGTGCGGCCCCAGCGCCAGCACCCGACCCCCGGCGAGCTCGACCCGTTCGGTGATGCCGAGCAGCCCGTTGCCGGATGGACCGCCGGCACCCGCGGGCGGCAGGGGGTTGCTGACGTCGAGCTCGACCTCGCCGCCGTCGGTGGCGCACAGCCGCACGTCGACCGGCAGGCCCGGGGCGTGGCGCGCCGCGTTGGTGAGCGTCTCCTGGGTGATGCGGTAGAGCGTGCGCCCGCACTCGTCGGGCACCGCCGCGCCGTCCAGGTCGGTCCGCAGGGTCACCGGGGTGCCCGCCGCGCGGACCCCGTCGACGAGGCGGTCGAGGTCGGCGAGCGTGGGCTGCGGGGCGATCGCGGCGGTGCCCACCTCGGCCGGGCCCGCCGGGTCGGCGTCCGGGTCGCGCAGCACCCCGAGGATCGCGCGCAGGTCGACCAGCGCCTCGCGCGCGCCCGCCCGGACGACCTCGAGGGCGTCGCGGATCTCGTCGGGCGACGCCGTGCGCCGGTGGGCCAGGGCCCCGGCGTGCAGCGAGACCATCGAGAGCCGGTGGGCGAGGACGTCGTGCATCTCGCGGGCGATGCGCGTGCGCTCCGCGGTGCGCGCGGCGTCGGCGCGCAGGGCGGCCTCGCGCTCGGCGCGCTCGGCGCGTTCGACGAGCGAGTCCATGAGCTCGTGGCGCGCCCGGACCGCGGCGCCCGTGGCCACCACCACGACCGTCGTGCCCGCGGCCCACGCGAGGGTGGCCCAGGAGGCGTTCTCGGGCGTCTGCAGGCGGACGAGGCCCTGGAGCGGCCCGAGGGCGAGGGAGAACACGCCCAGGGCGGCCGCGGTGGGCCAGGGCCGGCGCACGGCGATCGAGAACGTCGCCACGGCACCGGCCAGCCACGCCGACGTGCACAGCACCGTGAGCGCGTAGACGACGAGGGCGGACCCGATCGGGAACCGGCGCCGGGCGAGCACGAGCGCCGCGGCGGCGACCCCGCCGGCCAGGTCGACCCACCACCACGCCGCCGCCTCACCGGGCAGCGTCGCGGGCTCGACCCACAGCGCGAGGTACACGCCGAGCAGCGAGAGCGCGACCGCGCCGGCGTCCCGGAGGCGCGGGGCGAGCCCGGTGGTCGGCACGACGGTCACGCTAGCGGCACCGTCGGACACCGGCCCCGGTCGAAGGTCCACCGGGGATCGTCCTTTCGGCGCCGGACCGTCGACGTCGCGCCGTGGTGGGTGCCGCCCGCGGCCCGCGACGATCATCGCCATGTCCGTCACCGAGGTCCCCGCGCCGGTCACGACGCCCGCACCCCGCCCCGTGCACCGCCTCGCGCGGTGGCCCGTCGGGACGGTCGCCGCCCTGGTCGCCGCCGCGCACCTGGCCGTCGCGTGGCGACCGGGATGGTTCTTCGACGAGGCGCTGATGCTCGCCATCGGACGCGACCACCTCGACTGGGGCTCGGCCGACCAGCCGCCCGTGGCGCCCCTGCTCGCGGCACTGATGGACCTGGTGGCGCCCGGGAACGTCCTGGTCCTGCGGCTGCCGGCGATCGCGGCGACCGCGGCCACCGTGGTGCTCGCCGCCCTCGTCGCGCGCGAGCTCGGCGGTGACCGGCGCGCCCAGACGCTCACGGCCATCGCCCAGGGCACCGGGCTCTGGCTCGCCATCGGCGGGCACTGGACGACGCCCTACACCCTCGAGCCCGTCCTCTGGCTCGCCCTGGGCTGGCTGCTCGTGCGCTGGTGGCGCGTGCGCGACGACCGCCTGCTCCTCGCCGTCGGTGTGGTCGTCGGCGTCGGGGCGCAGACGAAGTTCCAGATCCTGCTGCTGGCGGCCGTGCTGCTGCTGTCGGTCCTGGTGCTGGGGCCGCGCACGGTGCTGCGCCGCCGGCATCTGTGGATCGGGGCGGCCGCCGCGCTCGTGATCGCCGCGCCGACGCTGGTCTGGCAGGCGCTCAACGGGTGGCCGCAGCTGCGGATGGGGTCGGTGGTCGCGTCCGAGGCCGAGTTCCTCTACGGCGGCCTCTCCGGGGTGATGCTCGGGATGATCGCGGCGGCGGGCGTGATGGGGGTGCCGCTCGTCCTCTACGGGCTCGGGCGCCTCGTCCGCGACCCGGCGCTGGCCGAGCTGCGCTACCTCGCTCTGACCGCCGTCGTGCTCTACGCCTTCTTCTCCGTGACGCTAGGCCGCCCGTACTACCTCGCCGGCCTCTACGGGCTGCTCGCCGCGGTGGGCGCGGTCGGCCTGCAGCGCCGGCGCGAGGCCGGCCGCCGGCGGCTGCGCTGGGTCGCCTGGCCCGCGGCCGCGGTGAGCGCCGCCGCGGCGCTCGCGATGATGCCGCTGTCGACGGCGATGGCCGCGCCGGAGGTCGGCGACGCCGTCGCGGGCGCCACCGTGGCGGCCTACGACGCGCTGCCCGCCGGGCAGCGGGCGCGGACCGCGGTGATGGCCGAGTCGTACATCTACGCCGCCTACCTCGACGTCGCGGCCCCCGAGGACGCGCTGCCGCCGGCCCTGAGCAGCAACCGCAGCTACGGGTACTTCCCGCCGCCCGCCGACGACGTCGACGCGGTGCTCTACCTCGGGTCGACCGCGGACGAGCTGCGGCCGTGGTTCGCCGACGTCCGTCCCGTCGGGAGGGCGGGGGACGACGCGACGCTGTGGCTCGCGACCGGGCGGCTCGCGCCCTGGGAGAGCTTCTGGCCGCGGCTGCGGCACCTCGACGTGCAGTGACGCCCCGAGCGTCAGCGCCGGTTCTGGAACCACCAGCGCAGGAGCACCACCAGCGCCGCGATCAGGCCCAGCAGGGCCACGATCGTGCCGAGCGTGCCGCCGGTGGGGTCGAGCGAGGCGGCGGCGAGAGGGTGCACCACGGCGCCCGAGGCTACGCGCGCCGGTGTGCCCGGTCCGTGAGGTCCGGTCGGCCGGGACCCGCCGGTCCCGACCTATCGTGGAGACGTGCGGCTGACCCACTTCCGCCGGTTGATGGACGACGAGTTCGGCGCCGTCCGGGCCGGCTCGATCTCCCGCGACCACGTCTTCGGCGCCCTGCAGGGGCGCACCGTCGAGCAGGCGCTCGAGGACGGCGACGAACCGCGCGACGTCTGGCGGGCGGTCTGCGCGGAGTTCGAGGTGCCCGCCGAACGACGATGAGGGGTGTCGACACGCCCGGGGCCCGCCCGGGCTCCCGGATCGAACACCTGTTCGTCTACCCTGCTCCGTACGGTCGTCCTGCGACGTCAGCGTCGCCGCCGTCCGTCCACAACCGTTCCGTCCGTCCCCAGGGCAGCCGGCTCCGGCACCGCGATGTCGGACCCGCCGCCTAGCGTCGGCGCCCGAGAGTCAGACCCCTGACACCCCCATCGAGCAAGGTGGCAATCCCCATGGCACAGGCACCGGATCGTGACAAGGCGCTCGAGCTCGCCCTCGCCCAGATCGACAAGCAGTTCGGCAAGGGCTCGGTCATGCGGCTGGGCGACGAGGGCCGGGCGCCGGTCAACATCATCCCCACCGGCTCGATCGCGCTCGACGTGGCGCTCGGCGTCGGCGGCCTGCCCCGCGGGCGCGTCGTCGAGATCTACGGCCCGGAGTCCTCGGGCAAGACGACGGTGACGCTGCACGCGGTCGCCAACGCCCAGGCCCAGGGCGGCATCGCGGCGTTCATCGACGCCGAGCACGCGCTCGACCCCGAGTACGCCAAGGCGCTCGGCGTCGACACCGACGCGCTGCTGGTCTCGCAGCCCGACACCGGTGAGCAGGCGCTCGAGATCATGGACATGCTGATCCGCTCGAACGCGCTCGACGTCATCGTCGTCGACTCGGTGGCCGCGCTCGTGCCGCGCGCCGAGATCGAGGGCGACATGGGCGACAGCCACGTCGGCCTGCAGGCCCGGCTCATGAGCCAGGCGCTGCGCAAGATCACCGGTGCGCTGCACGCCTCGGGCACGACGGCGATCTTCATCAACCAGCTGCGCGAGAAGGTCGGCGTCATGTTCGGCTCGCCGGAGACCACCACGGGCGGCAAGGCGCTGAAGTTCTACGCCTCGGTCCGGCTCGACATCCGCCGCATCGAGACGCTCAAGGACGGCGCCGACGCGGTCGGCAACCGCACGCGCGTCAAGGTCGTGAAGAACAAGGTGGCCCCGCCGTTCAAGCAGGCCGAGTTCGACATGATCTACGGCCACGGCATCTCGAAGGAGGGCTCGCTGATCGACATGGGCGTCGAGCAGGCGATCGTCCGCAAGTCGGGGGCCTGGTACACCTACGAGGGCGACCAGCTGGGGCAGGGCAAGGAGAACGCCCGCAAGTTCCTGCGGGACAACCCCGACGTGGCGGTCGAGATCGAGAAGCGGATCAAGGAGAAGCTCGGCATCGGCCCCAAGCTCGACGCCGACGACAGTGCCGCCGCCCCGGTCGACTTCTGACCCGGTGAGCGGTCGCGAGGGGGTCGGGCGGCGCCGGTCGTCGCGGGGGCGCGCGCCGGAGCCACCCGACCCCGACGGCACCGGCCCCGACCCCGCCGCCGATCCGCCGGCCGACCCCGAGACGGTCGCGCGCACCATCTGCCTGAACCTGCTCACCACCCGCGCCCGCTCGCGCGCCGAGCTGGCCGACTCGCTGGCCCGCAAGGGTGTCGAGGACGACGTCGCCGGCCGCGTGCTCGACCGGCTCGCGGCGGCCAAGCTCGTCGACGACGCCGCGTTCGCCGAGCAGTGGGTGTCCTCGCGGCACCGCCACCAGGGCCTCGGCAAGCGCGCGCTGGCCGGCGAGCTGCACCGCAAGGGCGTCGAGCGCGAGACGGCCGGCGCGGCGGTCGACGAGATCAGCCGCGACGACGAGCGCGCCCGCGCCCGGGCGCTCGTCGAGCGTCGGCTGCCCTCGCTCACACGGTTCGAGCACGCGGTGGCCGCGCGGCGCCTGGTCGGGATGCTCGCCCGCAAGGGCTACGACGCGGGGGTCGCCTACGCCGTCGTGCGCGAGGCGCTGGCCGAGAGCCCCGTCGGGAGTCCGGTCGCGGAGGGTGACGACGAGGCCCTCGACGATCTCCTCTCGGACCCGGAGTCCGATCACCACTAGATCGCCCGCGGACGGGGTCGATCACGGACGTGGCCATCGTCACGCCCCGGCACCGGGGTGACCCGGGCGACACCGAGGTTTGGCGCGTCGTAGTGTGCGGCCCACCACAGAGCGTCGCCCCGCCGACTCCGGCGTGCTGTCCGGAACGCGGCGGCCGGGTGACGCGGGACGACGTCATCGCAGACGAGGACCCCAGACAGGACCGGTGCCGTGACCACCACACACGACTCCGGGACGTACCGGCCGCCGGCGCCGGGACGCCCCGACATCCGCCAGCGCACCCTGCGCACCGACCGCTGGTGGCTCCCGCCGCTGGCGAACGCGCTGGGGCTCGCGACCTTCGTCGTCTACGCGACGATCCGGTCGCTCTGGGGCTCGGCGTACTACGTCGAGGAGTACCACTACCTCTCGCCGTTCTACTCGCCGTGCGTGACGGCCTCCTGCATCCCGGAGGCGAGCCACCTCGGCCAGTGGTTCCCGGCGCTGCCGTGGTTCCTGCCCTACGCGCTGGTCTCGCTGCCGTTCCTGCTGCTGTTCCGGCTGACGTGCTACTACTACCGGAAGTCGTACTACCGGGCGTTCTGGTCGTCGCCGCCCGCGTGCGCGGTGGCGGAGCCGCACACGAAGTACACCGGCGAGACCCGGTTCCCGCTGATCCTGCAGAACGCGCACCGCTACTTCTTCTACGTCGCGGGCCTGATCTCGATCCTCAACACGTACGACATGGTGCTGGCGTTCCAGAGCACCGACCCCGCCACGGGGCAGACGTCGTTCGGGCTGGGGCTCGGCACGCTGATCCTGCTGGTCAACGTCATCGGGCTGTGGCTCTACACGCTGTCCTGCCACTCGTGCCGGCACATCACCGGCGGGCGCCTCAAGCACTTCTCGAAGCACCCCGTGCGCTACCGGATCTGGACGGGCGTCTCGAAGCTGAACGCGCGCCACATGCTCTTCGCGTGGATCACCATCGGCACCCTGATCCTCACCGACCTCTACGTCATGCTCGTCGCGAGCGGCACCATCTCCGACCTGCGGATCGTGAACTGATGACTGACCCCGGAACCACCACAGCATTCGAGGCGGCGGGCGAGGGCGCGGCCGACCAGGCCGCCGTCACCCACCACACCTACGACGTCGTCGTCATCGGCGCCGGCGGTGCGGGCCTGCGCGCCGCGATCGAGGCCCGCCTGCGCGGCAAGCGGGTCGCGATCATCTGCAAGTCGCTGTTCGGCAAGGCCCACACGGTCATGGCCGAGGGCGGGATCGCCGCGTCGATGGGCAACGCGAACCCGCGCGACAACTGGGAGGTCCACTTCCGCGACACCATGCGCGGGGGGAAGTTCCTCAACAACTGGCGCATGGCCGAGCTGCACGCCAAGGAGGCGCCGCAGCGGGTCTGGGAGCTCGAGACCTACGGCGCGCTGTTCGACCGCACCCCCGACGGCAAGATCAGCCAGCGGAACTTCGGCGGCCACAACTTCCCGCGCCTGGCCCACGTCGGCGACCGCACGGGGCTGGAGCTCATCCGCACCCTGCAGCAGAAGATCGTGTCGCTGCAGCAGGAGGACTTCAAGCGCACGGGCGACTACGAGTCCGACCTCAAGGTCTTCCACGAGTACACGGTCACCGAGCTGCTCAAGGACGGCGACCGGATCGCGGGCGCCTTCGGCTACCAGCGCCCCACCGGCGAGCTGGTCTGCTTCCACTCCGCGGCGGTGGTGCTCGCGACCGGCGGCGTCGGCAAGTCGTTCAAGGTCACCAGCAACTCGTGGGAGTACACCGGCGACGGCCACGCGCTGGCCATGCGCGCCGGGGCGAAGCTGCTGAACATGGAGTTCGTCCAGTTCCACCCCACGGGGATGGTCTGGCCGCCCAGCGTCAAGGGCATCCTCGTCACCGAGTCCGTCCGTGGCGACGGCGGCGTCCTCAAGAACTCCGAGGGCGTGCGCTTCATGTTCAACTACATCCCCGAGGTGTTCCGCGAGCAGTACGCCACGAGCGAGGACGAGGGCGACCGCTGGTACACCGACGCGGACAACAACCGGCGCCCGCCGGAGCTCCTGCCCCGTGACGAGGTCGCGCGCGCGATCAACAACGAGGTCAAGGAGGGTCGCGGCTCCCCGGCCGGCGGCGTCTACCTCGACGTCTCCAGCCGCATGCCGGCCGCGGAGATCACCCGGCGCCTGCCGTCGATGTACCACCAGTTCAAGGAGCTGGCCGACGTCGACATCACCGCGGGCCCGATGGAGGTCGGCCCGACCTGCCACTACGTCATGGGCGGGGTCGAGGTCGACCCGGACACGGCGGCGTCCGCGGTGCCCGGGCTGTTCGCCGCGGGCGAGGTCGCGGGCGGCATGCACGGCTCCAACCGGCTCGGCGGCAACTCGCTGTCCGACCTGCTGGTGTTCGGCTGCCGCGCCGGGGCCGGGGCGGCGGCGTACCTCGACTCGCTGGCCGAGGTCCCGTCGGTGTCGGACGCGTCGGTCACGTCGGCCCGCGAGGACGTCGAGCGCCCGATCCACAACTCGGGCGGCGAGAACGCCTACACGGTGCACCAGGAACTGCAGCAGACGATGAACGACCTCGTCGGCATCATCCGCAAGGCCGACGAGATGGAGCTGGCGCTCAAGAAGCTCCACGAGCTCCGCGACCGGATCCCGCGCGTGGCGGTCGACGGGCGCCGGGCCTACAACCCGGGCTGGCACCTCGCGCTCGACCTGCGCAACATGCTCATGGTCAGCGAGTGCATCGCGATGGCCGCGCTCGAGCGGCAGGAGAGCCGCGGCGGCCACACCCGCGACGACTACCCGACGATGGACGAGAACTGGCGTCGCGAGCTGCTCGTCTGCTCACTGCGCGACGGCGAGGTGCGCCTGGAGCACCAGGGCCAGCCGTCCATGCGCTCGGACCTGTTCGACCTGTTCGAGATGGACGAGCTCAAGAAGTACTACACCGGCGACGAGCTGGGCGGACACCGCTCGGACGCGCCCCCGCGGACGCAGCGGGGCACGGAGGACGCGGGAGACGAAGCGGAGCGGAGCTCGACCACCGTCGAGACCGGCGGCGACCCGGGCGGCGAGCTCACCGGAGGGGGAGCGTAGGCATGGGCTACCAGGCGAAGTTCAAGGTCTGGCGGGGCGACGCGGAGGGCGGCGACTTCGTCGACTACCGCGTCGAGGTCGAGGAGGGCGAGGTCGTCCTCGACATCATGCACCGGCTCCAGGCCACCCAGGCCGGGGACATGGCGGTGCGCTGGAACTGCAAGGCCGGCAAGTGCGGGTCGTGCAGCGCCGAGGTCAACGGGCGCCCGCGCCTGATGTGCATGACGCGCATGTCGACGTTCGGCGAGGAGGAGGAGATCTCCGTCGCGCCGATCCGGACGTTCCCGGTGATCCGCGACCTCGTCACCGACGTCGACTTCAACTACGCCAAGGCGCGCGAGGTCCCCGCGTTCGCGCCGCCCGAGGGCGTGGCGCCGGGCGAGTACCGGATGTCGCAGGTGGACGTCGAGCGCTCGCAGGAGTTCCGGAAGTGCATCGAGTGCTTCCTGTGCCAGAACGTCTGCCACGTGGTGCGTGACCACGAGGAGAACAAGGAGCCGTTCTCCGGCCCGCGCTTCCTCATGCGCTTCGCCGAGCTGGACATGCACCCGCTCGACGTGCGCAACCGCAAGGAGGACGCGCAGGAGGACGCCGGCCTCGGCTACTGCAACATCACCAAGTGCTGCACCGAGGTCTGCCCCGAGCACATCAAGATCACCGACAACGCGCTCATCCCGATGAAGGAGCGCGTCGTCGACCGGAAGTACGACCCGTTGGTCTGGCTCGGCAAGAAGATCTTCAAGCGCCAGGACCTGGAGCAGCGCGGCGCCACCGGGGCGCAGTCGCTGGAGAACCCGGGCCCGGACAACGGCTCGGCGCTCGACGCCGACCGGATCGGCCCGGTCGGCACGACCTGACGAGGCCCGACGCGACGGACCCGTGTCCCGAGGACACGGGTCCGTCGTGTGTCTAGGTGTCGTCGGCCTCCTCGGGCGTCCGTCCGGGCTCGTCCTCCTCGGACGGCATCGGCACCCCCAGCGCGAACCCCAGCGTCAGCAGCGCCGTGACGCCGCAGACGACGGCGAGGAAGAGCGGCATGGTGGTCGCGAGCCACGGCCAGCCGTCGCTCGCGAGGTCGGCGCGGGCGGGGTCGTCGGGGTCGACGACGACGTCCACGACGGCGCCGACCGGGATGTCCTCGCGGTGGGTGCTGATCGGGGCGGCGACGTCGCCGCCGGCGGGCACGACGAGGAGCTCGTCGGCCATGCCGAGCTTCCGGTGGAGGTCGACCTCGACCACGCGGGCCGAGACGACCTCGCCGCGCACCAGCAGCACCCCGGCGTCCCACACCGCCGTGCCCGCCTGCCACAGCAGCCACACCGTGCCCGCGACCAGCGCCAGCGTGACGAGCGACCACCACGCCCGCGATCGGGTCCGCGGTGCTCGTCCCGCGTCGTCGGCATCGTCCACACCGCACCCCCCAGCTGCGACGAGTACGGAGAGTAGCAGGTGTGGCCCGCTGATCACCCGGATGCGAGGTCGCGACGCATGGCCGTGCGCGGCCAGCGGTCGAGGCCGCGGGCGGCCTCGGTGCGGCGGATCGCCCGCAGGCCGGGCCCGAGCTCGTCCTCGGCGAGCGGGCGGAAGCCCAGCCGCGCGTAGTACGGCCCGTTCCACGGGACGTCGACGAAGGTCGTCAGCGTGACCGCGGTGCGCCCGGCGGCCCGGGCGCGCTCGACGAGGTGCTCGACGAGCCGCGCCCCGATCCCGCGGCGGGCGTGGGACGGGTGCACGGAGACCTGGTCGAGGTGCGCCTCGCCGTCCACGACGTCGTCCATGAGGTAGGCGACCGGACGGTCGTCGGTCGAGGAGGCCGCCACCCACAGCCCGCCGCGCTCGAGGGCACCCGCGAGCACGACCGTCGAGGGCGGGGTGTCGTCCGCGATCGGGTCCATGCCGACGTCGCGGAACGGCGCGCCCGCGGCGACCTCGACGGCCCGGAGAGCCTCGAGCTCGTCGGGACGCGCCGACCGGATCCTCACGGGGAGGTCACGTCGCGTCCGCACGCTCGGTGGGCGCGACCGCGATGACGGCCGGGTTGCGCCGCGACCGGCGCTCCAGCCACGTCGCCAGCCACGACAGCAGCAGGCAGAGCGCGATGTAGATGACCGCGACGACCATCGCCACCGGGATGAGCGGCGAGCCCAGCGCCGCGTTGGACCCGAGGAACTGGGCCTGGAACAGCAGCTCGGGGTAGGTGATGAGGAAGCCGAGCGCCGAGTCCTTGAGCAGCACCACGAGCTGGCTGACGATCGCCGGGAGCATCGAGCGCACCGCCTGCGGCAGCAGCACGAACCGCATGACGCCCGACTTGCGCAGGCCGAGGGCGTACGCGGCCTCCGACTGCCCGCGGGGGACGGCGAGCACGCCGGCCCGGAACACCTCGGCGAGCACGGCGCCGTTGTAGAGCGTCAGGCCGAGCACCACGGCGGCGTAGGTCGAGACCGTGATCCCCACCGACGGCAGGCCGTAGTAGAAGAGGAACATCAGCACGACGAGCGGCACGGCCCGGAAGAGCTCGACGACCCCGCTCGACAGGCTCCGCAGCCACTTGTGGTCCGAGAGCCGCCCGAGCGCCAGCAGAGCCCCGAGGATCAGGGCGAGCACGGCGCCGGACACGAACGCCCGCAGCGTGTTGACCAGCCCGTCGAGCAGCGCGAGCTGGACGTTCTCGTAGAGGATCCACTCCCACACGCGGGCGTCGAGCTGCCCGGTGGCCGCGAGCCGCCAGACGATGACCGCGATCAGCGCGGCCACCAGCAGCAGCGTGACGACGCCGGCGGCGGTGTTGCGCGCCTTCGCGCGGGGCCCCGGGACGTCGAAGAGGACCGCGGTCGGGGCGCTCATCGGGCTACGCTCCAGCGCTTCTCGAGCCGGCGCTGCAGCACCGTCAGGGGGATGACGAGGATGATGAAGCCGACGGCGACCCAGAGCAGGGCGACGAGCGTCGACCCGCCCTGCTCGTTGACCGCGCGGTAGAAGCCGCCGGCCTCGAACACCGAGAAGCCCGCGGCCACCGTGGTGTTCTTCAGCAGGGCGATCTGGACGCTCGTCAGCGGCGGCATCACCGAGCGCACCGCCTGCGGGAGCACGACGAGCGTGAGGGTCTGGGTGAAGCCGAGCCCGAGCGCGCGGGCCGCCTCCGACTGGCCCGCGGACACCGTGCTGATCCCGCCGCGCACGACCTCGCAGACGAACGCGGCCGTGTAGAGCGACAGGCCGATGACCGCGAGGAGGAAGAACGGCAGGTAGAAGAAGAGCTTGGTGAAGCCGAGGGCGAAGAAGAACAGCACGAGGGTCAGCGGGGTGTTGCGCAGCAGCGTCACGTACGCCGTGCCCGTCGCGCGCATCGCGGGGACCGGGCTGACCCGCATCGCCGCGAGGACCACGCCCAGGACCAGCGACGCGATCGCCGAGAGCACGAACAGGCCGATCGTGCCGCCGAAGCGGGTCAGGTACTCGGAGAGGTTGCCGAACAGGACGTCCATGGGTCTCCCCTCGTGAGTGATTCGGGTCGTCATGACGACCCGAATCACTCACGTGCGCGGAGCGCCTAGTAGCGCTCGATGGGCGGGGGCTGGGGAGCCGGGGTGCCGGAGCGTCCCAGCGTCTCGTTGTAGAGCCGCGTCCAGGTGCCGTCGTTCTCGGACTGCTGGAGCAGGTCGTTGACCTTGTTCCGGAGCGCGACGTCGTCGCGGTTCATGCCGATGCCGTAGGGCTCCTCGGAGAACGTCACGCCGACGACGCGCAGCTGGTCGGGGGTCTGGGCGGCGTACCCCTGCAGGATCGCATTGTCCGTGGTGACGGCGTCGACCTGACCGCCGCGCAGGGCGTCGACGCACTGCGAGTAGTTCTGGAACTCGACCACGTTCGTGGTCAGGTTCTGCTCGCGGACACGCTGGATCGGCGTCGAGCCGGTCGCCGAGCAGACCCGCTTGCCCTGGAGGGTCTGCGGGCCGGTGATCGACTGGTCGTCGGCGCGGACGAGGAGGTCCTGGCCGGCGACGAAGTACGGCCCGGCGAAGCCGACGCGCTGCTTGCGGCTGTCGTTGATCGTGTACGTGCCGACGTAGAGGTCGACGTCGCCGCGGGAGATCGCGTCCTCGCGGGCGGCCGACGGGATGACCCGGTACTCGATCTGCTCGGGGGCGAAGCCGAGGCCCGCGGCGACCATGCGCCCGATCTCGATGTCGAACCCGGTGTACTGGCCGGTGGTCGGGTCCTGGATGCCGAGGCCGGGCTGGTCGTTCTTGACGCCCAGGACGAGGCGCCCGCGCTGCTGCATCGCGGCGAAGGTGGGCGAGCCGGGCACCTGGACGTTCTGGGCGACCGGTGAGCCCGCGACCGGCTGACCGCCGGGGCTGCCCTCGCGGCCGCACGCGGCGCCGAACGCCATCGCGAGCACCGCGAGGAGCACGCCGAGGGAGCGAAGCGAGACGAGGCGTCTCATGGGACGGCTCCTTCCGAACTTCTAGTGGGTGAGGATCTTGCCGAGGAAGTCGCGGGCCCGTTCGGTGGCGGGCCGGGAGAAGAAGCTGTCCGGGGTGGTGTCCTCGACGATCTCGCCGTCGGCCATGAACACGACCCGGTGCGCGGCGCGGCGGGCGAAGCCCATCTCGTGGGTGACCACGACCATCGTCATGCCGTCCTTCGCGAGGCCGCCCATGACGTCGATGACCTCGCCGACCATCTCCGGGTCGAGGGCGGAGGTCGGCTCGTCGAAGAGCATGACCTTCGGCTCCATCGCGAGCGCGCGGGCGATGGCCACGCGCTGCTGCTGGCCGCCGGAGAGCTGCGCGGGGTACTTGTCGGACTGGTTGCCGATGCCCACGCGGTCGAGCAGCGCGCGGGCCCGCTCCTGGGCCTCGGACTTCGACGTCCCGCGCACACGGGTCGGCGCGAGCGTGACGTTGTCGAGGATCGTCATGTGGGCGAAGAGGTTGAACTGCTGGAACACCATGCCGACGTCGGCGCGCAGCTTCGCGAGGTCGCGGCCCTCGGCGGGCAGCGGCGTGCCGTCGATCTCGACGGTGCCGTTGTCGATCGGCTCGAGGCGGTTGATCGCCCGGCACAGCGTCGACTTGCCCGAACCGGACGGGCCGAGGACGACGACGACCTCGCCGCGGGCGACCTCGAGGTCGATGTCGCGCAGCACGTGCAGGTCGCCGAAGTGCTTGTTGACGCCGGTCATGCGCACCATCGGGGTGCCGGCGGTCTCGTCAGCCATGCTCACGCTCCTCCACGTCGCACCACCGGGCGGCGGTGAACGGAAGGTGCCAGCGCCCCGAACGGGGCGTCCACGCTCTTGAGGAAGACTTAGGGTTACCCCGCCACTCCGTAACGCAGCGGACATCGCGGGGGAGGAGGCCGGAGTGCGCGTGCTCGTGGTGGAGGACGACGACCGGGTCGCCGCGGCGCTGCGCGCCGCCCTGTCCCGCCACGAGATGGAGGTCGAGCGGGTCAGCCAGGGGCTCGCGGTGCTGCCCCACCTGCCCGGCACCGACGTCGTGCTGCTCGACCTCGGCCTGCCCGACGTCGACGGGCTCGAGGTGTGCCGGCGCATCCGGGAGGCCGGCGACGTCCCCGTGATCGTCGTCAGCGCCCGCGGCAGCGTCGACGAGCGCATCCTCGGCCTGCACCACGGCGCCGACGACTACCTGGTCAAGCCCTACGACGTCGGCGAGCTCGTGGCCCGCATCCACGCGGTGCGCCGGCGCCGGGCGCCCGTGCCGTCGATGGGTGCGCCCGACGCCGTCGCGGAGCTGCGCGAGGGCGTCGTGCTCGACCGCGCCCGGCACACGCTGACCGTCGACGGCGCCGAGGTGGCGCTCTCCCGCAAGGAGTTCGCGGTCCTCGCCCTGCTCGCCGACGCCGACGGGGCCGTGTGCACGCGCGACCGTCTCGTCGCCGAGGTGTGGGGACGCCGCTGGCCGGGCGCCGACCGCACCCTCGACGTCCACGTCGCCACCCTGCGCACCAAGCTGGGCCGGCCCGGGATGGTGGCGACGGTGCGGGGCGTCGGCTACCGGCTCGACCCGGGGGCGTAGCGATGCGCACGCGGCTGCTCGTCGTCTTCTCGGTGCTGGTCGGGCTGCTGCTGCTCGGGCTGGGGCTGCCGCTGGCGGGGGCGTCGGCGTCGACCGCGACGTCGCGGCTGTTCGCCGACCGGCTGGGCGACACCTCGCGCTTCGCCGCGCTCGCCCAGCGCGCCGTGGGGGACGGGGACACCAGCGCGCTCGCGGCGGAGCTCGCCCGCTACGACGAGGTCTACGGCATCGCCGCGCTCGTGGTCGACCGCGAGGGCCGGGTGCTCGCGTCGTCGCGGGCCGAGGTGCCCGAGCCCGCCGCCCGCCGGGTGCCGCTGGCGCTCGCGGGGCAGCGCTCGGAGCCCCCGGCACCGGTGTGGCCCTGGGACACCGCGCCCCTGCTGCTGGCGGAGCCGGTGCTGGTCGGCGGCGAGGTCCGCGGGGCGGCGGTGACGATCTCGCCGACCGCGCCCGCGCGGGCGGAGACCCTGCGCGTGTGGGCGGCGCTGGCCGCGGCGGGCCTGGTGGCGCTGGCGGTCGCGGCGGGGCTCGCGCTGCCGCTGGTGCGCTGGATCCTCGCGCCGGTGGAGGGCCTCGACGAGGGCACCGCGCAGGTCGCCGCGGCGGTGCGGGCCGGGCGGGCGCCGCGGCCGGTCGGCGACGGCCGGGGCCCGCCGGAGCTGCGGCGGCTGAGCAGGCACTTCGACCAGATGGCCGCCGGCGTGACCCACGCGCTGGAGTCGCAGCGGGCGTTCGTCGCCGACGCGGGCCACCAGCTGCGCAACCCGCTGACGGCGCTGCGGCTGCGGATGCAGAACGTCGGGGCCGCGCTCGCCGCGCCGGATGCGCGGGTGGACCCCGACCTGATGGCTGCCCTGCGCGAGGAGCACGGCGCGGCGCTGGAGGAGACCGAGCGGCTCGCGCACGTGCTCGACGCGCTGCTGGCCCTCGCCCGGGCCGAGGGCCGCCCCGCGCAGCCGGTGCCGATGCCGCTCGACCCGCTGCTCGACGACCGCGCCGACGCGTGGGGGGTGCTCGCGGAGCACGAGGGACTCTCGCTGCGCCGCCGCGGGCCGGGCGGGCTCGTGGCGCGCTCCGACGTCGACTCCGTGGTCGCCGTGCTCGACGCGGTGCTGGACAACGCGCTGAAGTACGCCCCGCCGGGCACCGAGGTGGAGCTGTCGACCGCCCGCGTCGAGGGCCGGGTCGAGATCGGGGTGCGTGACCACGGCTGCGGGCTCGACCCCTCCGAGCTGGAGCGGGCGACCGACCGGTTCTGGCGGGCGCCGGCCCAGAACGGCCGCGACGGCACCGGCATCGACGGCACCGGGCTCGGCCTGGCCATCGCCGCGCGCTCGGCGGAGAGGGCGGGCGGGGAGCTGGTGCTGCAGCTGCCCGAGGACGGCGGCCTGCGCGTGGTCCTGCGCCTGCCGCCGGCCGCCGCGCGGGACGCCGCGGGGGAGGTCGGCGCGGCCGACGCCGGTGCTCAGACCCCCTTGAACGCCCGGTAGGCCGCGACCGCGCCGGGGTGCAGGGCCACCGGCTGGGTGCCGATCGCCGTGCGCGGGTCGATGCTGCGCCCGGCGGGGTCGGCGAGGGCGAGGGCGTCACGGCGGTCGAGCATCGAGCGGACCAGCGACTCCGCGAGGGCGGGCCGCATGTCCGCGGTGACCAGCAGGACGTTGCGCACCGAGGTCGTGCTCACGGGGTCGGCGAGCCGGTAGGTGCCCGCCGGCACCGTCGTCACGTCGTAGACCGGGTAGCCGGTGCGCAGGCGCGCGGTCTCCTCGCCGAGGTCGAGCAGGCGTACCGGACGGGTGCGGGCCAGCTGGTCGACGCCCGCCGTGGGCACGCCGCCGGACCAGAAGAACGCGTCGATCTCGCCGCGCTCGAGGGCCGCGATCGAGTCGTCGAGGGCGAGCATCACGGCGGCCATGTCGCGCTCGGCGGTGAGGCCCACGGTGGCGAGCAGCCGGGGCGCGATCACCAGGACCCCGGAGTTCTTGGCGCCCACCGACACCCGGCGTCCGCGCAGGTCCGCGAGGCGGCGGACCGGCGACTCCGCGGGGACGACGACGTGGATGGCGTCGTCGTGCACCCGGGCCAGCGCCTGCAGCGGGTGGCGCGGGCGGGCCCCGTCGACCGCGCCGTCGACCGCGACGTCGGCGGCGCAGAACGCGACCCGCGCGCGTCCGGAGACGAGCATGCCGACGTTGTCGACGGACCCCTCGCTGCCCAGCACGCCGGTGGGCACGCCGGGGTCGACGCCCCAGACGCCGGCCAGTGCGTCGCCGAGGCGCCGGTAGACCCCCTGCGGCCCACCCGTCGCGACGACGACGGGCGCCTCGCCGTCGGCCGGCCCGGCGCAGCCGGCGGCGGACGCGCCGGCGGCCGCGAGGGCCGTCAGCAGGACCGTGCGCCGGGAGACCACCACGCGCGGCATCGTCGCACCCCCGAGGCCTACCCTGGGCCCCGATGACCGCGGCGACCTTCCACATCCGCACCCACGGGTGCCAGATGAACGTGCACGACTCCGAGCGCCTCGCCGGCGTGCTGGAGGAGGCCGGGTACTCCCACACCGACGACGCCGACGGCGCCGACCTCGTCGTGTTCAACACCTGCGCGGTCCGCGAGAACGCCGACAACAAGCTCTACGGCCAGCTCGGCCGCCTCGCCCCGGAGAAGGCCGCGCGGCCCGGCATGCAGATCGCGGTCGGTGGCTGCCTCGCGCAGAAGGACCGCGACACCGTCGTGCGCAGGGCGCCGTGGGTCGACGTCGTGTTCGGCACGCACAACACCGGGTCGCTGCCGGCGCTGCTCGAGCGCGCCCGCCACAACGGCGAGGCCCAGGTCGAGATCCTCGAGGCGCTCGAGACCTTCCCGTCGCACCTGCCCGCGCGCCGCGACTCCGCCTACTCCGGGTGGGTCTCGATCTCGGTGGGCTGCAACAACACGTGCACCTTCTGCATCGTGCCGTCCCTGCGCGGCAAGGAGGTCGACCGGCGCCCGGGCGAGATCCTCGCCGAGGTCGAGGCGCTCGTCGCCGAGGGCGTGCTCGAGGTGACGTTGCTCGGCCAGAACGTCAACGCCTACGGGGTGGGGTTCTCCGACCGGGCGACGGGGCGGACGGCGTTCGCCGACCTGCTGCGCGCGTGCGGGGAGATCGACGGCCTCGAGCGGGTGCGGTTCACCAGCCCGCACCCGCGCGACTTCACCTCCGATGTCATCACCGCGATGGCCGAGACGCCGAACGTCTGCCCCCAGCTGCACATGCCGCTGCAGTCCGGGTCGGACCGGGTGCTCAAGGCGATGCGCCGCTCGTACCGGGCGAAGCGCTACCTCGACATCGTCGCGGACGTGCGGGACGCGATGCCCGACGCGGCGCTGACCACCGACATCATCGTCGGCTTCCCCGGGGAGACCGAGGAGGACTTCGTCGAGACGCTGCGGGTGGTCAAGGCGTCGAGGTTCTCGCAGGCCTTCACGTTCCAGTACTCGCCGCGGCCCGGCACCCCCGCGGCGACGCTGCCCGACCAGGTGCCGAAGGCCGTGGTCCAGGAGCGCTACGAGCGGCTCGTGGCGCTGCAGGAGGAGATCTCCCTGGAGCTCAACCGGGAGCAGGTCGGGCGCGAGCTCGAGCTGATCGTCTCCACCGGCGAGGGGCGCAAGGACACCGCGACCCGCCGGATGAGCGGGCGGGCCCGCGACGGGCGGCTCGTCCACTTCACGCCGGTCGGGCCCGCTCTCGACGGGTCGGTCCGGCCCGGCGACGTCGTCACCGTCCGTGCCACCTACGGCGCGCCGCACCACGTCGTCGCCGACGGCGACGTCCTCACCCACCGCCGCACGCGGGCCGGCGACGCCCACGCGGCGGGGGAGCGGCCCACGACGCCGCGCACCACCGGGCTGGGCCTGCCGACGCTCGGCCCGCCGGCTGCCGCCGCGCCGGAGCCCACGCCCTGCTCGGCGACCCTGACGGAGGTCTGAGCCCCGTGACCGATTCCCGTACCGCCCCCGCACCCTCCGGGCGCGTCGACTTCGGGCCCGGCGCGCTGGTCGCCGCCGTCGCGGTGCTCGTGCTCCTGCTCGCCGCGGTGCTGCCGTGGACGGGGCTCGGCGCGTCGGGCTGGGAGGTCGTCCTCGGCCGCCCCGGCGTCACCGGGCTGCCGCGGCTGTTCGGCACGCTGGCGGTCGTGTTCGGGGTGGTGGGCACGGCCGTCACGCTGCTCACCGGGCGCTGGCCCGCGGTGTTCGTGACGGCGGCCGGCTGCACGATCACGTCGGTGACGGGCCTGTGGGCGATCTGGTCGCAGAACACCAGCGCCGGCAGCGGCCCCGGCGTCGGGCTGTGGCTCGCGCTGCTCGCGATGATCGTGCTCGCCGGGCGGTGGGCGAGCTACGCCTTCTCGCGACGGTAGGGATCGTGACCGTTCTGTGACCTCTGCTGGTTCTCCGACCTGGGGTTTCTCGGGCGGGACTGTCGGGGGTCGGTTCTAGCGTTCTTCCCGTGAGCGTGGAGCAGGATCAGTGGCCTGGGCTGGCGGCCCGGCTGTCGGGTCGTGCCCCGGATGCGGATCTGCACGCGCTGCTCGACACCATCGACCCGGCCGGGTTGGACGGCCCGGATCTGGCGGCATTCGTGCGGGCACGGTTCGCGGTGCACAACCGCGCGGAGGCCCAGTTGCTGGCCGGGTTGCGGGAGCTCGGGTTGGCGGTGGAGGACGCCGACGGGCGCCGGCGGCGGTTGCCGAGCTCGGACGAGTTCTCCGGTGACGAGGTGGCCGGGGTGCTGGGCTGTTCACGCACCATGGCCTCGCGGCGCCTGGAGCTGGCCGACGACCTGTTCTCCCGGCTGCCCACCCTCGGGGAGGCGCTGTGGTCGGGCGTGTTGGACGAGTCCAAGGTCCGCGCGATCAGCGAAGGCGTCCGTGATCTGTCCGCCGAGCACGCCCGCCTCGCGGTGGCCGAGGTCCTGCCGGAGGCCGGCGAGCTTCCGGTGATGGCGCTGCGCGAGCGGGTCGGCGAGATCGCGTTGGCGCTCGACCCGGAGTGGGCCGAGCGTCGCCGTCGGCGGGCGGAGGCCCGCGGCCGGTTGGAGCTGCGGGCGAACCCGTCGGGGACGGCGACGTTGTCGCTGCTCGACGCGCCGGCGGCGGACGGCATCGCGTCGATGTCGCGGGTCGAGGCCCTGGCCGCCCAGCTGCACGCGGCGGGGGTGCTGACCCCGATCAACCAGCTGCGCTTGCATGTCGGAACCCGGCTGCTCGACGGCTCCACCGCCGGCATGACCGACCCCGAAGTCGTGGCGCTGCTGACCGCGGAGTACCACGCCGCCAACCACCCCGACGACCCCGACAGCGGGCCCGACGGTGACGGAACCGGCGGCCCCGCCGAGCCCGACCCCGACGACAGTGGCCCCGACGACTCCGACGACGACGACGGCCCCGACGAGGGCGGGCCCGAGGGCCGTGACGGCGGACCGGATAGCGAGCCCGACGGCGGGCCGGTGGACGAGGGCCCCGGCGACGGGCCGGCCGGTGGTCGCCACGCCCTCGATGTCGTCGTGGCGCCGCGGTCGTCCGGCCAGAGCGTCCTGGACCTCCCCGACCTCCCCCATCAGTCCGGCCGGCCCGGCCGGCCCTGCCCGCTGGGCGAGTCCGAGCCGGTGGTCGAGCCCGAGCCGGTGGAGCCACGGTCTGGGCGGGTGCGCCACGGCACCGTCGAAGTCCGCCTGCGGCTGACCACCGCGTTGGGGCTCGACCAGCACCCCGCCACCGTGCCCGGTTTCGGGGCGGTCACCGCCCCCGTGGCCCGCGACCTCATCGCACAACGGCACCGCGGGGAGTGGCGGGTCGTGCTCGTCGACGACGACGGGCACCTCCAGCACGTCCTGCTCGCCCGCAGCCGACCACCCCGCCCCCGCAACCAGGCACGGGTGCGGGGGCGGGCACCGGGCGCGACCCGGACCGGGGCCATCGTCGAACTCCACGTTCCGACGACACTCCTGGCCGCCCTGGACCCCGACGATCACGGCCCATGGGCTCCGCTGCTGCGCGAGCTCCACGCCCGGCTCACCGACCTCGAGACCACCGGGCGGCTCGGGCTACCCCCCGACGCCGACTCAGGGCCCGACCAGTGGCGGCGCCGCCGGCCGGGTGCCGAGGCCGAGCGCTGGACCCGCGCCCGCGACCGGCACTGCATCGTCCCGTGGTGCCGCCGCGCCGCGCACCGCGCCGAGATCGACCACACCCGCGACCACGCCCACAGCGGCCCGACCGTGACCTGGAACCTCGGCGCCTGGTGCAGCCACGACCACCGCGCCAAACACCACGCCGGCTGGCACGTCCGCCAACCCCTACCCGGCTGGTTCATCATCCGCACCCGCGCCGGCATCACCCACACCACCCGACCACCACGCATCCTGCGACCACTCCCCGCGCCCAGCCCGGCGCAGCGCCCGCGACCACTGCCCGACGACGGCTGCCCAGACCAGGACACCGAGCACCTCGACGACTGGCGACGCCGCTTCGCCGCCAAATTCGGCAAGGCCAGCACCCCACCAGCCCCTGAACCGCCGGCCCGCCACGACCCCGACGACCCGCCCCCGTTCTGAGGGGCTAGCGGGTGGCGTCCTCCGCGGCCGCCAGCCACTCCCGCCACTGGGCGGCCTGGCGCTCGGCCTCCTGGGCGCGGCGGCGGTCGCCCGCGGCGTGCGCCTTGGCCGCTTGGGCCTCGAATTGTTCGACGCGGGCCCGGAACTGCCCGACCCGGGCCTCGGTCTCCGGGTCGCTGGCCTGCCAGCGGCGGTCGACGGCCGCGCGCACGCGGTCCTCGACCTCCTTGAGCCGCGCCGAGAACTCCCGCACCCGCTCGCGCGGCACCTTGCCGATCGCGTCCCAGCGCTCCTGCACGTCACGCAGCGCCGCCCGGGCGGCGTCGACGTCGGACAGGTCGATGCGCCCCGCCTCGACCAGCAAGGCCTCCTTGGCGCGGGCGTTGTCGGTGAACTCGGCGTCGCGGGCGGAGAACACCTCCGAGCGCCGGGAGAAGAACGTGTCCTGGGCGCCCCGGAACCGCGCCCACAGCGCGTCGTCGGCGTCCTTGCTCGTGCGCCCGGCCGCTTTCCAGTCGGCCATGAGCTCCTTGTACCGCCCGGCCGTGGGCCCCCAGTCGGTGGACTCGGTGAGCGACTCGGCCTCGACGACGAGCTCCTCCTTGCGCGCCTTCGCGGCGGTGCGGGCGCGGTCGAGCTCCGCGAAGTGGGCGCCCCGGCGGCGGGCGAAGGTCTCACGGGCGCGGGAGAAGCGCTTCCACAGCGCGTCGTCGGTCTTGCGGTCGATCCCCTTGACCGACTTCCACTCCTCGATCATCGCCTGGAACCGGTCGCCGGCGTGCTTCCAGCGCGTGGTCTCCTCGGCGAGGGCCTCGGCCTCGGCGATCAGCGCCTCCTTGCGGGCGACCGCGTCGTCGCGGGCCCCCGCGCGGGCGGCGCGCTCGGACTCCTCGGCGCCCTCGGCGGCCGCGACCACCGCGTCGAGACGGTGCCCGAGCCCCACCACGTCGCCGACCACCGCGGCGTCGACGAGACGCTCGCGCAGGGTGGTGGCGCTGCGCAGGATCGTGCGGGCCTCGCCGCGGCCGGCCGTGAGGCGGCGGACGAGGAGGTCGACCTCGGTGCGCAGGTCGTCGAAGCGCACCGCGAAGTGGGCGAGGCCCTCCACCGCGTCGCCCGCCTGCCACGACCCGACCGCCCGCTCACCGTCGGCCGTCGCGACCCAGACGGTGCCGTCGGCGTCGACCCGGCCCCAGCGCCCGGGGTCGGCGGCCGCCGACGCGACGGTCGGGAACGCCGGGGCGGCACCGGACGGCCCGGGGACGGGCGCCGGGGGTGCCGGGTGGGCGGCGGCCTCCGGAGGCGCGGACTCCAGGGAGGTCTCCGGCGAGGTCTCCGGCGAGGGGGCCGGGGTGGGCGCAGGCGCGGTCTCGGTGACGGCCTCGGGTGCGGCCTCGGTGACGCCGTCGGGGCCCGCCCCGTCGACGGCCTCCGCAGCCTGCTCGTCGGTCATCGGCCCCGACACCTCCAGCTCCTACGGTTCGGGCATTCAAGCAGGTCCGCCGAGCGCGCAGGAACTCCCTTCCCCCTCGCGCGACCCGCGGCGGCGCTGGGATCCTCGACGACGATGACCCGCCCGATCGCCCTGGTCGGCCCCACGGCGACCGGCAAGTCCGACCTCGCGCTCGACCTCGCCGACGAGCTGTCCCGGCGCGGGCCGGGCGCGGAAGTCGTCAACGCCGACGCCATGCAGCTCTACCGAGGGATGGACGTCGGCACCGCCAAGCTCCCGCCCGACGAGCGCCGCGGCGTGCCGCACCACCTGCTCGACGTCCTCGACGTCACCGACACCGCCACCGTCGCCGCCTACCAGCGCGACGCCCGCGCCGCGGTCGAGGCGATCCGGGCGCGGGGACGCGTGCCGCTGGTGGTCGGCGGGTCGGGGCTCTACGTGCAGGCGGTCCTCGACGACCTCGAGTTCCCGGGCACCGACCCGGCGCTGCGGGCCCGCCTCGACGCCGAGCTCGCCGAGGTCGGGACGACGGCGATGCACGCCCGCCTCGCCGCCCGCGACCCGGACGCGGCGCGCGACATCCTCACGAGCAACGGGCGGCGGATCGTCCGGGCGCTCGAGGTCGTCGAGCTGACCGGGCGCCCCTTCGCGGCGAGCCTGCCCACCCCGGGCCGTCCGCGGCACGACGCCCTGCTCGTCGGGCTCGACCGCGACACCGGGGTGCTCGACGAGCGGATCGCGGCCCGCGTGGACGCGATGCTCGCCGGCGGGCTCGTCGACGAGGTCGCCGGGCTCGCCGCCCGGGGCCTGCGGGACGGGGCGACCGCCTCGCGCGCCGTCGGCTACCGCGAGGTGCTCGAGCACCTCGACGGCGCGATCGACCTCGACGAGGCCCGCCGGCGCACGGTCGTCGCCACCCGGCGGCTGGTGCGCCGCCAGCGCTCGTGGTTCCGGCGCGACACGCGCGTCCGGTGGCTCGACGCCGCCGCGCCCGACCTCGTCGCGACGGTGCTGGACCTCGCTTCGAGGTGATCAGCAGGCCGAAAGGCGCCGTCGCGGGCCCTGTCGAGGTGCGCTTCCGCCTGCTGATCATGGCGAGTCTCCGCGCGCCGGAGATCACGGGCGACGTCATCCACGTGGCCCGACGCCGACGGTGGACGAGGTCGCCCCTGATCTCCGTCTCGCGCCGTTCGCCGACGACCGAAGGGCCCCTTCGCTCGATCTCGCCGAGCGAAGGGGCCCTTCGGTCAGGAACTACCGGCGCGCGCCCATGCTGACCGTGGGGGCGTCGAGCGCCTCCGGCAGCGCGTGCCGGCCGTTGTGCGGGGACGTCCCGGTCAGCGCGATGTCCCGGTGCTGCGGCCCGGTGGCCCCGCCCAGCGCCTCGACGTGCGGGTGGCCCTGCCACTGCACGACGAGCAGGTGCGGGCGCCCCTCGGCGGCGTCGACGGAGTAGGCGCCGTCCGCGTCGCTGACCGCACGACCCAGCTGGCGCCCGTCGGCGTCGACGACCGTGAGGACGGCGTACGGGGCGGGCTCGCCGTCGCGGCGCACGGTGCCGCGCAGGGCGGGACGTCGCGCGGGGACCGTGCCCGTCGCGCCCGTCTCGGTCTCCGTGACGGCCGGCAGGGCGGCGGACCCGGAGTCCGGCCCGGTCTCCTCGATGTCGATCGTGTGCCGCAGCGGGACCTCGCGCAGGAACAGGATCGCGACCAGCGCGATCAGCGCCAGCGGCGCCGCGACGAGGAACAGCAGGCCGATCGAGTCGCCGTAGGCGTTCTCGATGACCACCCGGACGGGCTCGGGCAGCGTCGCGAGGTTCGGGATCTGCCCGCCCGAGGAGCCCGTCGCCGAGGCCGGGACGCCCAGCGAGGCGAGCCCCGAGGTGATCGAGCTCGTGACCTGCGTGCTGAGCAGCGCGCCGAGCGCGGCCACGCCGGCGGCACCGCCGAGCGAGCGGAAGAACGCGACCGTGGAGCTGGCGGCGCCCATCTCGCTCATCGCGACCTGGTTCTGCACCGCGAGCACGAGGTTCTGCTGGGTGGCACCGACGCCGATGCCGACCATCGCCATGAACACCGCGAGCAGGCCGTAGGGCACGGTCGCGCTGACGAACAGGCCCTCGCCGAGCAGCCCCAGCGTGAGCAGCACCCCGCCGCCGACCAGGTACGGCTTCCAGCGGCCGTAGCGGGAGATCAGCTGGCCGACGATCGTCGAGGCGAGGAACAGCCCGGCGATCATCGGGAGCGTGAGCAGGCCGGCCTCGGTGGCCGTCGCGCCGCGGGCGAGCTGGAAGAACTGGCTGAGATAGACCGTCGAGCCGAACATCGCGACGCCGACGAACAGACCGGCGACCGTGGCCAGCGCGACCGTCGGGTTGCGGAACAGGTGCAGCGGCACGATCGGCTCGCGCACCTTCGACTCGACGACCACGGCCAGCACGAGCGCGAGGACACCGCCGCCCACGACGGCCACCGAGGTCCACGAGCCCCAGGCGAACTGGTGGCCCGCCAGCGAGGTCCAGATGAGGATCGCGGAGACACCGGCGGCGATGAGGATCGCGCCGAGGTAGTCGATGTGCACCTCGCGCTTGACCGTCGGGACGGTCAGGGTGCGCTGCAGCACGACGAGCGCGACGACGGCGATCGGCACGGTGACGTAGAAGCACCAGCGCCAGCCGATGGTGTCGACGATGACGCCGCCGATGAGCGGGCCGCCGACCGTCGCCACGGCCATGATTGCGCCGAGGTAGCCGGAGTACCGGCCGCGCTCGCGCGGCGGGATGATCGCGGCGATCACGACCTGGGCCAGCGCCATCAGCCCGCCCATGCCGAGGCCCTGGATGACGCGGAAGCCGATGAGCTCGGCGGTGCCGGTCGAGAGGCCGCAGAGCATCGACCCGACGATGAACATCGTGATCGCGATCTGGACGAGCAGCTTCTTGGAGAAGAGGTCGGCGAGCTTGCCCCAGATCGGGGTCGACGCCGTCATCGCGAGCAGCGAGGCCGTGACGACCCACGTGTACTGCGCCTGGGTCCCGCCGAGGTCGGCGAGGATCCGGGGGAGCGCGTTGGACACGATCGTCGAGGACAGGATCGCGACGAACAGGGCCATGAGCAGGCCCGACAGGGCCACCAGCACGTGGCGGGTGGCGGGGGGTTCAGCGCCGTTCGCGAGAGCGGGCGGCGTCGTCGCCGGTGCGGACATCAGGGGTTCTCCGGGAGGGGAGCGCAGGGGTGGTGGACGTGCTGGGGGACGTCGCCGCTCAGGGCGCCCGCGACGGCGGGGACTGCAGACCGACGGCGAGGAGGTCGATCACCTGGTCGACCACGCCGACGAGGTCGCCGTGCCCGTCGGACTCGAGCCAGCGGGTGGTGGCCACGCGCATCGCGGACATCACCGCGGCGGCGGTGACCGCCGGGTAGAGGTCCTGGGGGCCCCGGCCGGTGCGCTCGGCGATGATCGCGGTGAGCTCCCGCTCGGCGGCGGCGTAGGCGGCGAGCTGCTGGGGGACGAGCGTGGGCTCGGACTTCACGAGGCGCGCCTGGGCGATCCACTCCCGCGAGCGCGGGGTGTCGCCCAGCATCTCGTGCATCACCGCCCGGACAGCCTCGAGCACCGGCTCGCCATCCGGGCGCTCGGCGAGGCGCTCGCCCATGTCGCGGGCGCGCTCGACGTCGGCGGCGACGACCGCCTCCTCCTTCGACGAGAAGTAGTTGAAGAAGGTGCGCGGTGAGACGTCGGCCGCCTCGGCGATCTGCTCGACCGTCATCTCGGCGAGGCCGTGGGTCACCGCGAGCTCCAGTGCGGCGGCGCCGAGCGCCCGCCGCGTCCGGAGCTTCTTGCGCTCGCGCAGTCCCGTGGTCACGGCGTCCACGATAGGCCGATCTTGCAGTCTCTGCACTTTTGCGGAGCAGGATGTTTTGCAGATCACGCACGCGCCCGGTGCGCGGTTACTCTGGGCCACGTGGAGTTCGTGAAGGGACACGGCACCGAGAACGACTTCGTCGTGCTGCCCGACCCCGACGGCTCGATCGACCTGGACGCCGACGAGGGCCTGCTGGTGCGCGCGCTGTGCCACCGGCGCCGCGGCATCGGGGCCGACGGGGTGCTGCGCGTCGTGCGGACCGACGCGCCGGTCGCCGTCGCCGCGGGCATCGAGGGCGGGGACGCCACCTGGTTCATGGACTACCGCAACGGCGACGGCTCGCTGGCCGAGATGTGCGGCAACGGCGTGCGGGTCTTCGCGCGCTACCTGCTCGACGCCGGCCTCGTCGCCCCCGGCACCCACCCGGTCGCCACGCGCGCGGGCACGCGCTGGGTGACGGTCGACCGCACCGGTCCCGTCACCGTCGACATGGGCCCGGCCGTGCTCGGGCCCGCCTCGACCACGGTGGTCGACGGCCGGGAGCTCACCGGCGTCGCCGTCGACGTCGGCAACCCCCACCTGGCCTGCGTGACCGGGACGGACCTCGAGGGTCTCGACCTCGCCGCGCCGCCCGCCTACGACCGGTCGCTGTTCCCCCACGGGGTGAACGTGGAGGTCCTGACCCCGCTCGCGGACGGGGCGGTGCGCCTGCGGGTGCACGAGCGCGGCTCGGGGGAGACCCGGTCGTGCGGCACCGGCACGGTCGCCGGGGCGGTCGCCGCCCTCGACGCCGCCGGCCGGCACACGGGCACCGTCACCGTGCACACGCCGGGCGGCACCCTGCTCGTCGGCGTCGACGGCGCCACCACGACCCTCACCGGACCGGCCGAGCTGGTCGCCCACGGCACCTGGGGCGCCGCGCTCCCGGCGCGCGTCTGACGCCTCGCGGTGGTTTTCCCGTTGCCGGTCGTGGAACCATGGACGGCAACATGACAGAACCCGCAGCGCAGGACCCACGCCCGTACATCCCGACCCGTGCGTCGGGCCGCTCCAGCGACATCCGGCTCGACAGGTCGGCCGAGCCGGGTGAGCCGGCCGTCGAGCCGGCGGACGAGCCCACGGGGGGCGCCCTCGACCTCGAGGAGCGCACGTCGCTGCGCCGGGTCCCCGGGCTCACCGGGTCGTCCACCGAGCTCACCGACGTCACCGAGGTCGAGTACCGGCAGCTGCGCCTCGAGCGCGTCGTGCTCATCGGCGTCTGGACCGAGGGCACCTCCCGCGAGGCCGAGGCGTCGCTGGTCGAGCTGGCCCGCCTCGCCGAGACCGCGGGCTCCGAGGTGCTCGACGGCCTCATCCAGCGCCGCCAGACGCCCGACCCCGGCACGTTCGTCGGCTCCGGCAAGGTCGTGGAGCTGCGCGAGACGGTGCAGGCCACGGGCGCCGACACCGTCATCTGCGACGGCGAGCTCTCGCCCGGCCAGCTGCGCAACCTCGAGGAGAAGCTCAAGGTCAAGGTCGTCGACCGGACCGCGCTGATCCTCGACATCTTCGCCCAGCACGCGCGCTCCCGGGAGGGCAAGGCGCAGGTCGAGCTGGCCCAGCTGCGCTACTTCCTGCCGCGCCTGCGCGGCTGGGGCGAGTCGCTGTCCCGGCAGGGCGGTGGCGCCGGCGGCGGTGGCGGCGCCGGGGGCGGGGGCGTCGGCACCCGTGGTCCCGGTGAGACCAAGCTCGAGACCGACCGCCGCCGCATCCACCGGCGCATCTCCAAGCTGCGCCGCGAGATCGAGGACATGTCGACGGTCCGCGACACCAAGCGCGGGCGCCGCCAGTCGCGCGCCGTGCCCTCGGTGGCGATCGCCGGCTACACCAACGCGGGCAAGTCCAGCCTGCTCAACGCGATCACCGACGCCGGCGTGCTGGTGCAGGACGCGCTCTTCGCGACGCTCGACCCCACCACGCGGCGCTGGGAGACCGAGGACGGCCGCGAGGTCACGCTCACCGACACCGTCGGCTTCGTGCGCCACCTGCCCCACCAGCTCGTCGACGCCTTCCGCTCCACGCTGGAGGAGGTCGCCGACGCCGACCTGCTGCTCCACGTCGTCGACGGCTCCGACCCGTCGGCGCAGGACCAGATCGCCGCGGTGCGCGAGGTCATCGCCGGCCTCGACGCGCCGGCGCCGCCGGAGCTGCTGGTCGTCAACAAGGTCGACGCCGCCGAGCCGATGGCGCTCGCCGAGCTGCGCGGGGCCCTGCCCGGCGCGGTGTTCGTGTCGGCGCGGACCGGCGAGGGGCTGAACCGGCTGAAGGCACGCCTCGCCGAGGAGCTGCCGCACCCCGACGTCGAGCTCGAGGTGCTGCTGCCCTACACCGAGGGCGCGCTCGTGGCCCGGGCCCACTCCGACGGCGAGGTGCTCGCCGAGCGCCACACCGCCGAGGGCACCGTGCTGCACGCCCGCGTGTCCGAGGAGCTCGCGGCGTCGCTGCGCGCGGCGGCGGTCGATCCGGCGCGGGTGCCCTGAGCGGGAGACGCAAGCGCAACGGAGCTCGACCCTTGAGACTGCTGGCGCTCGTCCTGCTGGTCGTTCTCGGGCTGCTCGTCCCGGGCGTGGCGTGGGGCGGCCCACAGGTGCGGTGCACCCTCGACGACCCCCGGCTCGCCGAGGCGTCGGGGCTGGTCGTGGCGGACGACGGCGGCTACGAGGTCGTCAACGACAGCGGCAACCCGAGCACCGTGTACCGGCTCGACGACTCCTGTGCGGTGGTCGGCGAGATCGGGGTGCCCGACCAGGGGCGCGACGTCGAGGACCTCGCCCGCGGCGCCGACGGCACCCTGTGGCCGGCCGACATCGGCGACAACGACCGCAAGCGCCGCACGGTGGCGGTGCTGCGGGTGTCGCCGTCCGGCGAGGAGACCGTCACCCGGCTCACCTACCCCGACGGCGCGCACGACGCCGAGTCGCTGCTCATGCCCGGCGACGACCGGCCGGTGATCGTCACCAAGGACCTCGGCGGGATCAGCGGGGTCTACGTGGCCGAGTCGCCGGTCGGCGACGGCGGCACGGTGGCCCTGCGGCGGGCCGGCGAGGTCGTCGTGCCCGGCGAGGCGATCACGTCGCTGGGCGCCGGGGCCTACACCGGCGGCGCGATCTCCGCCGACGGCCGTGTCGTCGCCCTGCGCACCTACGCCGACGCGTGGCTCTACCCGGCACCCGGGGGCACCGCGACCGCCGACGACGTCGTGGCGGCCCTGCGCGCGGCGCCCGTGCGGGTCCCGCTGCCGGACGAGGTGCAGGGCGAGGCGCTGGCCTTCGCCCCGGACGGGACCCTGCTCTCGACCGGCGAGACGCCGGAGGACGGGCCGCCGGCGCCGCTGCACGCCGTGTCGGGGGCGGCGGGGTCGGTGTCCGCGGCCCCGCCTGCCGCGTCACCGGCTGCCTCCGAGCGCGCCGGCCTCCCGGAGCCGCTGGCGAGCATCGGCGTCGTCCTCGCCGTCGCGGCGGGCGTCTTCGCGGTCGTCGCCGTCGTCGCGGTGGTGCGCCGGCGCCGCGGCTGAGCTCCTCTGCCTGCGGCGTGACCGTAGGCTCCGGCGGGTGCGCTACGACCTGATCGATCTGCGCCTGTTCCGGACGGTCGTCGTGGAGGGCTCGATCACCGCGGGCGCGGCGCGCCTGCACCTCAGCCTGCCCTCGGCGAGTGCGCGCATCCGGGCGCTCGAGCACCACGCCGGCGTCGACCTGCTGGTGCGCGGGCGCCGCGGGGTGCGCCCGACGCCAACGGGCAGCGCGCTCGCGCGTCACGCGGGCGACGTCCTCGACGACCTGGGCCGGCTCGAGGGCGCGGTGGCGGGCTACCGGCGGCCGGCCGGCACCCCGCTGACCCTGCTGGCGGGGAGCTCGGCGATGCGCCGGCTGGTGCCCCGCGCGCTGGTGAGCTTCCTCGTCGCGCACCCGGACGTCGACGTCGTCACCCGCGAGCGCCGTAGCGCCGACAGCGTCCGCATGCTCGCCGACGGCCAGGCCGACCTCGGTGTCGTGGTCGTCGACGCCCGTGAGGACCCGCGGCGCGCCGAGGACCGCCTCACCGACGACTCCCTGGTCGTCGTCGGGCCGGCCGGCGGCGCCCCCGCGGGCCGGGAGGCGATGACGTTCGCCGAGGTCGCCGAGCACCCGCTGGTCGGCCTCGAGCCCGACGCGCCGCTGACGCTGACCCTCGAGGCCAACCTGGGCGAGCACGCCCCGGTGCCCCGCCACCGCGGGCGGGCCGTGGACCTCGGCACCGTCGTCGACCTCGCCGCGGCCGGGGTGGGGCTCGCCGTCGTCCCGCGCCACGTGGTCGACCCGGCCCGCGGGCTCGCGGTGTGCGAGCTCGCCGAGCCGTTCGCCCGCCGCACGCTCGTCCTGCGCCGCGGCGCCCGCCCCGGCCCCGGGGTCGAGGACCTCGCCGACCACCTGCGCCGCGGCGCCCGCGACGCAGCCTCTGTCTCTACCTGAGGCTGGCTGCGGGGATCGCGCATGGTGCGGGCGGGCGCCCCGGGTCAGGCTCGGACCATGGAACCGGCCCTGCACCGCGTGCTCTCGGTCCTGCTCGTCCCGCTGGTGCTCGTCGGCGGGCTCGTCGCGTCCCGCGGCGGCGCGGCCGAGCGGTTCTGGGGGCTCGGGACCCCGCTCGCGGTGCTGGCGGTCGGCGCGTGCGTCGTCGCCGTCGGCGTCCGCGACCTGGTGCGTGCGCAGCGTTCCCGGAACGCAGCGAACGTGGCGTTCGCTGCGTCTACGCGTCCGGACTCCCCGTTCGCACCGCCTCCGGGTCGCTGAGCGCCAGCGTCAGCAGGGCCGCCAGCACCGGCCCGGCGATGAGGACCGCGAGCGCGAGCGTGGTGCCCCGGTGGTCGGCGAGCGCGCCGAGGGCGGGGGAGGCGAGCCCGCCGGCGCTCACCGCGAGCCCGAGCGTCACCGACGCCGCGAGCCCGAGGTGGCGGGGCAGGTAGGCCTGGCCGAGCGTGGTGTGGACGGGCACGGGCACGCCCAGGGCCGCCCCGAGCAGGCCCGTCGCGACGAGCGCGAGCACCGGCGACGGTGCGATGAGGGTGCCGGCGAGCAGCGGCGCGGCGGCGACGTAGGACCAGCGCAGCACCGCGGTGCGGCCCCACCGCCGCGTCAGCGCGCTGCTCGCGATCGTCGCCACGGCCCCCGCGCCCGTGAAGATGCCCAGCGTCGTGGCGGCGAGCGCCGCCCCGAACCCGAAGCGCACGGTGAGGTGCACGGCGAGGAACGCGCTGAGCCCGTAGAACGCCACCGAGCGCGTGACGACCACGCCGGTCAGCCAGCCGAAGCGGCGCCAGTCGTCGCGGCCCGCGGCCGCCGCGACCTCGTCGGGCACGGACGCGGGCCCGGGCCGGCGGCGGGGGAGCAGACCGGCCAGTGCGGCGGCCGCGGCGGGCAGGGCGAGCAGCGGTGTCGCGGCCAGCCCCAGCCCGCCGACCACCAGCCCGACCGCCGCGGGCCCGAGCGCGAACCCGGCCAGCCCGCCGACGGTGAACCACCCCATCCCGCGGTCGCCGGTGCCCGTCGCGTGCACCGCGCGGGCGGCCTCCGGGTGGTACGCGGCGACGCCCAGGCCCGAGAGCAGGACCGCGCACCACGTGGCGAGGTAGGAGTCGGTGAGCCCGACGGCGCCTACCCCCGCGGCCGCGAGGACCATCCCGACGATGCGCAGCCGCGGCATCCGCCGGCGGTCGGTGACCAGCCCGAACAGCGGCTGGGCGAGCGACGACAGCACGGTGGCGGCGAGGACGATCCCGCCGGCCCGCGTGAGGTCCCAGCCGCGGACCGCGACGAGCGCGGGCACGAGCGCCGGGACCGCGCCCTGGTAGAGGTCGTCGATCCCGTGCTCGACCGCGAGGCCGAGGGCCCGGCGCCGACCGCTCACGGTGTCCGGTCCGAGAGAGCCCCGTCCGGTGATGCCCCGCCCAGCAGTACTCGGAGCTCGCCCTCGCAGGCGTCGAGGTAGCCCCGCGTCGCGGCCGCGGCCGCCTCGGGATCGCGCCGCGCGATGGCGTCGACGAGCGCGTCGTGCTCGTCGGCGGTGTCGACGCCCGACCCCGGGTCGGCGCTCTGGTGGGTGAACGAGTCGTGCACGCCGTCGGCGAGGGCGTCGAACAGCCGGCCGAGGACGGGGTTGTGGGTCGCGGCCACGACGGCGCGGTGCAGCGCGAGGTCGGCGGCGGCCCACTCGCCGACGGCCCCGCAGGTGCGCGCGGCCCGGCGTTCCGCGACCGCCGCCTCGATCGCGGCGAGGTCGTCGTCGGTGCGGCGCAGCGCGGCGAGGCGGGCGGCCTCGATCTCCGGGCCCCGCCGCGCCTCGTAGACGTCGAGCGCCGCGCTGCGCCGCAGCTGGAGGATCCACTGGCCAGGCCCCGGGTCGGCGACGAACGTCCCGCGGCCCTGCGCAACCTCCAGCAGCCCGCGGTGGGCGAGCGCCTGGACGGCCTCGCGCACCGTCGACCGCCCGACCTCCAGCTCGGCGGCCAGGTCGGTGACCGCCGGCAACCGGTGGCCCGGCGGCCACTCCCCGCTCTCGATCGGCGCGGTGAGCGCGTCGATCACCTGCTCCACCAGCCCGCCCCGGCGTACCGCCCGCACCCTCACTCCTCAGGTCATCAGATGACCTGAACCGTAGGTCGAGCGACTCCTCCCGGCAAGCCGGAGGAGACGCCCGTCCATCAGAGGCGGCGCAGCACCGCGACGACCTTGCCGAGCACCGTGGCGTCCTCGCCCGGGATCGGCTCGTAGTCGTCGTTGTGGGGCAGCAGCCAGATGCGGCCGTCCTTGCGCTTGAACGTCTTGACGGTCGCCTCGCCGTCGATCATCGCCGCCACGATCTCGCCGTTGTCGGCCACCGGCTGCTGGCGCACGACCACCCAGTCGCCGTCGGTGATGGCGGCGTCGACCATCGAGTCGCCCGCGACGCGCAGCAGGAACAGGGAGCCCTCGCCGACGAGCTCGCGCGGCAGGGGGAAGACGTCCTCGACGGCCTGCTCGGCGAGGATCGGGCCACCGGCGGCGATGCGGCCGACGACCGGCACGAAGGTCGGCGCGGGACGGTCGGCGCGGAGCTCCTCGGTGTGGTCCGGAGCCTCGGCCCCGGCGCCCTCGAGCTCCTCGGGAAGGCGGACGTCCAGCGCGCGCGGCCGGTTCGGGTCGCGGCGCAGGTAGCCCTTCTTCTCGAGGGTGCGCATCTGGTGGGCCACCGAGGACGTCGAGGTCAGCCCGACCGCGTCGCCGATCTCCCGGACGCTCGGCGGGTAGCCGTTGCGCTCGACGTGGTCGCGGATGACCTCGAGGACCTTGCGCTGGCGCGGGGTGAGGCCCGGCGACGCGTCGGCGTCCGCGGGCTCCGGGAAGGGGTGCACCCGGGCGGGCACGACGGCGTCGGCCACCTCGGGCCGCGCCCCCGGCTCCTCGGGGCCGCCCGGGCCCTGGGGCGTGCGTGCCATGGCCGTGTCCTTTCCGACGTCGTCCGCGGCGCCCGGGTGGGTGCCGCGCCCCGCGCAGGTGGCGGGGGGTTCGGACGCCGAAGCTAGCGCCGAGCACCGACGGGATCAAACACGTGTTCGAACGACACGCCGGTCGATTCGTCGACGTTGTCGGGGGTCGATGCTAGACATCGCACACGCGTTCGATCGAACGCCTGTGCGATGCGAGGAGGTCGACATGTCCGTGGGGACGACCGGTCCGCTGGGCCGCTGCGACGCCGAGGTCCCGGGTCCGCGTGCCGGGGACGCGACCGCTCCCGCCGGAGGGACGCCGCCGCGCCCGGCCACCCGTCCCGCCGGGCGCCCGCAGCCCGCGGGCTCGCGCCCGGCCCGCCCGGACGACGTGCGCGGGCCGGTCCGCCCGGCCGGTCGCCGCGCGCCCGCGGTGCTGCCCGCGGTGCGGCCGCGGGTCGCCGGGGGAGGGGCGGCGCCCGCGTCGGGCGAGCTGCGCGCCCCGGTCGGGGTCGCGCCCGTCGTCCTGCGCCGGCGCCGCGTCGCCGCGGTCGCGGTGCTGGGCGTGCTGCTGGGCGTGCTCGTCGGCGCGCTCCTCGGGTTCGTCGTGCCGCCCGGCGCCCCGGCCGGGCCGGCGCCGACGGGGACGACGGTGGCGGTCGTGGGGGCGGGCGAGTCGCTGAGCGACGTCGCCGGCCGCGTCGCCCCGGGCGCCGACACCGGCGCCGTCGTCACCCGGATTCAGGAGCTCAACGGCCTGCAGGGCTCGGCCGTCGTCCCCGGCCGCCCGCTCGTGGTGCCCGCCGCCGGCTGAGCAGCGGGACCGCCGGACGTCCGGTGCGTCGCCGGTACACCCACTCGGGCACCGCCCGTCCCGCTGTTCCACTTCGCGGGCCGTTGATCCACGGGCGACGCCCGCTCGGCGCCCCGGTGGCCGGCGGGCGGCTGGGGAGTTGCATCGGGCGTCGGCGCGTCGCTACCGTCCCACCCCAACATCTAGTGGTTACACTGGTGTAGTTAGTCCACAGCTTGTGCACACTGGTGAAGGTCCTTCCACAGGGTCTTCCACCGGAACGACGGTGGTGCTCCACCGGCGGGGGCGCTCGATCCACGGACCGGGCCCGGTTCTCCCCAGTTCCGTCCCCAGGACGGCGGGGAAGCCGGCTCCGATCCCCAGGGTTGGGGACAACTCCGCGGAGGGGCTCGCGACGCGGGAGGGGGAGTCGGCATGCGGTGTCCGTTCTGCCGGCACAACGACTCCCGTGTCGTCGACTCGCGCGAGGCCGACGAGGGGCAGGCGATCCGGCGGCGCCGGTCGTGCTCCTCGTGCGGGAAGCGCTTCACCACCGTCGAGGAACCGGTGCTCGCCGTGGTCAAGCGCAGCGGGGTCACCGAGCCGTTCAGCCGCGAGAAGGTCGTGCGCGGCGTGGCTCGGGCGTGCCAGGGACGACCGGTCGACCCGGACGCCCTGGCCCAGCTGGCCCACCGGGTCGAGGAGACGATCCGGGCCGCGGGCACCGCGGAGGTGCCCAGCCAGGAGGTCGGCATGGCCATCCTGGGGCCGCTGCGCGAGCTCGACGAGGTGGCGTACCTGCGCTTCGCCAGCGTCTACCGCAACTTCTCCTGCGTGGCCGACTTCGAGGCCGAGATCGCCGACCTGCGCGCCGCGGCGCGCGACGGCGATGTCGGGGGTCGGGTCGACACTGCGGGGGAGACGCCGGTGGGCGCCGCGGACGCGAGGGACGTGCCGGCGGCACGGGCCGGGGACTGACGGTCGGGGATACACAGTGACGGGTCGGGTGCGTGGGGAAGCGCCGCCGGACCGTCGCGAGCGACGAACAGAGGGATGGCACCGATGACGGAGACCGTCGGCACCACGTCCGAGGAGTCCGGAACCGCCGCACCGCGGCGGGGCCTGACGATCGAGCGTGTCCACACCACCGCGGGGGTCCACCCCTACGACGACGTCGTGTGGGAACGCCGTGACGTGGTGATGACGAACTGGCGCGACGGCTCGATCAACTTCGAGCAGCGTGGCGTCGAGTTCCCGCAGGCCTGGTCGGTCAACGCCGTCAACATCGTCACCAGCAAGTACTTCCGCGGCGCGCAGGGCACCGACGCGCGCGAGTCGAGCCTGCGCCAGCTCATCGACCGCGTGGTGGGCACCTACACCGCGGCGGGCACGCAGCACGGCTACTTCGCCACGCCCGAGGACGCCGAGGTCTTCTCCCACGAGCTGACCTGGATGCTGCTGCACCAGTACTTCAGCTTCAACTCGCCGGTGTGGTTCAACGTCGGCACCAGCTCGCCGCAGCAGGTCAGCGCCTGCTTCATCCTGTCGGTCGACGACACGATGGAGTCGATCCTCAACTGGTACCGCGAGGAGGGGCTGATCTTCAAGGGCGGCTCCGGCGCCGGCCTGAACCTCTCGCGCATCCGGTCGTCCCGCGAGCTGCTGTCCTCGGGCGGCACGGCCTCCGGCCCGGTGTCGTTCATGCGCGGTGCGGACGCGTCCGCGGGCACCATCAAGTCCGGCGGGGCCACGCGGCGTGCCGCGAAGATGGTCGTCCTCGACGTCGACCACCCCGACGTCGCCGAGTTCGTCGCCACCAAGCGCGACGAGGAGCGCAAGATCCGGGTGCTGCGCGACGCCGGGTTCGACATGGACCTCGGCGGCGCCGACATCGCCTCGGTGCAGTACCAGAACGCCAACAACTCGGTGCGGGTCTCCGACGAGTTCATGCGCGCGGTGCAGTCGGGCACCGAGTTCGGCCTGCGGGCGCGGATGAGCGGCGAGGTCATCGACACCGTCGACGCCAAGTCGCTGTTCCGCAGCATGGCCGAGGCCGCCTGGGAGTGCGCCGACCCGGGCCTGCAGTACGACGACACCATCAACGACTGGCACACCTCGCCGGAGTCCGGGCGCATCACGGCGTCCAACCCGTGCTCGGAGTACCTGCACCTGGACAACTCCAGCTGCAACCTCGCGTCGCTGAACCTCATGAAGTTCCTCGACGACGACAACACCTTCCGCGTCGACGACTTCGTGCGCTCGGTCGAGCTGGTCATCACCGCGATGGACATCTCGATCTGCTTCGCCGACTTCCCCACCGAGGCGATCGGCGACACCACGCGCGCCTTCCGCCAGCTCGGCATCGGCTACGCCAACCTCGGCGCGCTGCTCATGGCCACCGGCCGGGCGTACGACTCCGAGGGCGGCCGCGCGCTGGCGGCGTCGATCACCTCGCTGATGACGGGCACCGCCTACCGCCGCTCCGCCGAGCTCGCCGGCGCGGTCGCGCCGTACGACGGCTACGCCCGCAATGCCGACGCCCACCGCCGGGTCATGCGCAAGCACGCCGCGGCGAACGACGCGATCCGCACCGTGCACGGCGAGGACCGCCGTGTCCGCGACGCCGCCACCGTGCAGTGGCAGACCGGCCTCGAGGTCGGGGCGAGGAACGGCTGGCGCAACGCCCAGGCCAGCGTGCTCGCCCCCACCGGCACCATCGGCTTCATGATGGACTGCGACACCACCGGGGTGGAGCCGGACTTCTCGCTGGTCAAGTTCAAGAAGCTGGTCGGCGGCGGGTCGATGCAGATCGTCAACCAGACCATCCCGCGCGCGCTCGACCTGCTCGGCTACCAGGCGGAGCAGAGCGAGGCGATCGTCGAGTACATCGCCGAGCACGGCCACGTCATCGACGCCCCGGGCCTGCGCCCCGAGCACTACGAGGTGTTCGACTGCGCGATGGGCCAGCGCTCCATCGCGCCGATGGGCCACGTGCGGATGATGGCCGCCGTGCAGCCGTTCATCTCCGGCGCCATCTCCAAGACCGTCAACATGCCCGAGCAGGCCAGCGTCGAGGACGTCGAGGAGATCTACTTCGAGTCCTGGAAGATGGGGCTCAAGGCGCTCGCGATCTACCGCGACAACTGCAAGGTCGGGCAGCCGCTGTCCACCGGCAAGTCCTCGAGCAGCGAGAAGACGGTGGAGGCCGCGCCCGCGGTCGTCGAGCAGCGCCCGGTGCGCAAGCGCCTGCCGAAGAAGCGCCCGAGCGAGACGGTGTCGTTCGCGGTCGCCGGCGCCGAGGGCTACATGACGGCGGGCTCGTACCCCGACGACGGCCTCGGCGAGATCTTCGTCAAGATGTCGAAGCAGGGCTCGACGCTCGCTGGCGTCATGGACGCCTTCTCCATGGCGATCTCCATCGCGCTGCAGTACGGCGTGCCGCTGGAGACCTACGTGTCGAAGTTCGTCAACATGCGCTTCGAGCCGGCGGGCATGACCGACGACCCCGACGTCCGCATGGCCACCAGCGTCGTCGACTACCTGTTCCGCCGCATCGCGCTCGACCACCTGCCCTACGAGAAGCGCGCCCAGCTGGGCATCTTCTCCGCGGACGAGCGCTCGGCCCAGGTCGCCGCCACCGACTACGGCACCGGCGCGCCCGCCGCCCCGGCCCCCGCGGCCGAGCCGGCGGTCGACGTCGACTCGCTGCGCACGTCGGTGGAGGTGTCCTCGGACGCCGAGGAGCACACGCCGGCGGCGCGGAAGGCCGACGTCTCGGTCGGCAGCTCCACCGAGCTGCTCGAGCTGCAGCAGGGCAAGGCGGCCGACGCGCCGCTCTGCCTCACCTGCGGCACCAAGATGCGGCCCGCCGGCTCCTGCTACGTCTGCGAGGGCTGCGGCTCCACCAGCGGCTGCAGCTAGCCGGCGAGGAACCGTCCGAAGACCAGTCCGCTCCCCACCCCGCCCGGGGCGCCCGGCGTCACCTCTGACGCCGGGCGCCCCCCGCGCCGGTCGGGTCGGCCTGGCCCGGGTGGCGGAGCTTGATCGCCGTAGCCTGGCCCGGTGCTCGAGATCGGCGTGCTGGGCGAGGTGCGGGCGCACCTCGACGGTCGCCGCCTCGACCTCGGCGGCCCCCGCCAGCGCGCCGTGCTGGCGCTGCTGGTCGCGGCGAACGGGGCCGTGGTGCCCACCGACCGGTTCGTCGAGGACCTCTGGGCCGGCGAGCCGCCGCCGCGGGCGATCGGCGCGCTGCAGGCGTACGTGTCGCACCTGCGGCGGGTGCTCGAGCCCGACCGCGGACCGCGCCGGCCCGCCCGGGTGCTGGTCAGCGCCGCCCCCGGCTACCGGCTCGAGCTGCCCGCCGAGGCCGTCGACGCCTGGCACTACGTCGCGCTCGTCGCCGCGGCGCGTCAGGCGCTGGCCGGCGACGACCCGGACGGCGCCCTCGCGCACCTCGCGGTGGCCCGGGCACGCTGGGCCGGCACGCCCTACGCGGCCTCGGCCGACCAGCCGTGGGCGGCGGCCGAGGTCGACCGGCTGACCGCGACCCGCGCCTCGGCCGCCGAGCTCGCGGGTGTCGCGGCCACCGCGGTCGGACGCCCCGACGAGGCGCTCGCCGACCTCGAGGCCGTCCTGCGCGACGACCCGCTGCGCGAGCGGACCGCCGCCGTGCTCGCGCGCACCCTCGCCGCCGCCGGGCGCCAGGCCGACGGGCTCGCGCTCGTCCGGACCACCCGCGAGCGGCTGGCCGACGAGCTCGGCGTCGACCCGGGCGCGGACCTCCGCGCCGCCGAGTCGGCGGTCCTCGCGGGGGAGGTCGCCCCCCGCCCCGATCGAGCGCGTGGCGCTACGGACGTTCAGCGTCAGCGACGCCACGCCGCTGACACTCCGGCGACCCCGGAAGGCGGCGCGAACGGGGACTTCGGGCGCGTAGAAGCAGCGAACGCCACGTTCGCTGCGACCAGCACGGCGTTCCTCGGGCGCGCCCAGGAGCGGGCGCGGTTGCATCGCGCGGTCCGGGCCACCGCCGGCGGGCGGGGCGCCGCCGTCGCGTGGGTCGAGGGGGCCGCGGGCAGCGGGAAGTCGGCGCTGCTCGAGCAGGTCGCCGGGGAGATCGGCGGCGGAGTGCTGCGCGCGCAGTGCTCCGAGGTCGACGGCGCCCCGCCGGGGTGGGCGTGGCGCGACCTGCTCACCCGCCGGCACGGCGTACCGCCCGCCGCGCGGGACGCGTTCACGCTCGCCGGCGAGCTCGCGGCGGCCCTCGACGCCGCGCGCACGGACGGGCTCGCGGTGCTCATCGTCGAGGACGTCCACCGCGCCGACGGCGAGACCCTGCAGGTGCTGCGCCACCTGGTCACGACGTCGATCGATCCCGTGCTCGTGCTCGCGAGCTTCCGCGACGACGAGGTGTCCGAGGACCTCGCCCGCACCCTCGCGCTGCTCGCCGGGCGCACCGCCGACCGGGTCCAGCTGGGCGGCCTCGACGAGGCGTCCGCGCGCACGCTGCTGCGCCGGGTCGCCGGGCGCGAGCTCCCCGAGGGCATCTGGCGCGCGCTGGTGGAGCGGGCCGCGGGCCACGCCCTGTTCCTCGGCCAGCTCGGGCGCCTCGTCGCGTCGGAGGGTGTCGAGGTCGCCGCGCGCGGGGTGCCCGCCGGGGTGCGCGAGCTGATCGACCGCCGCGTCGAGCGCCTCCCCGCGCGCGCCGTGGCCACGCTGACCCGGGCGGCGGTGCTCGGCCGGGATGTCGACGTCGACCTGCTGCTCGCCGTCGACCCGCTGCGCGGCGGGCTCGCCGACGACGACCTGCTCGACGACCTCGACACCGGCGTCGTCGCCGGCCTGCTCGTCGAGCGCCCCGAGACCGGGCTGCGGTTCGCGCACGCGCTGATCCGCGACACGTTCGCCGAGCGCACCCCGCCGCTGCGCCGCGCGCGCCTGCACCTCGCCCTGCTCGACGTGCTCGAGCGCGACCACCCCGACCGCGTCCACGCGCTGGCCCACCACGCCGAGGTCGCGCTGTCGGCGGCGACCGCCCCGCGCGCCCTGCCCCACCTGCAGCGCGGTGCCGGAGACGCCCGCGAGGCCGGCGCGGTCGACGACGCGGTGCGCTGGTGGCGCGCGGTCCTGCGCGCCCACGACCTCGGCGCCGGCACCCCGGCGAGCCGGATCGCGGCCCAGGGCGAGCTGGTGCGCGCGCTGGCGGCGAGCGGGGACCTCGTGGCCGCCCGCGCCGAGCGCGCCCGGGCGGTCGCCGCGGCCCGGGCCCTCGGCGACCTCACCGTGGAGGCCCGGGCGTGGCGCTGGGACGTGACGACGCTGTGGAGCACCCGGCCCAGCGACGAGGACAACGGCCCCGCGATCGCCCGGCTGCAGGAGCTCCTCGCGACCGTCGGCCACGAGGACCGCGAGCTGCGCGTCGACCTGCTGCTCGCCCTCGCCCACGAGTGCGAGCCGTGGGCCCTCGAGATCGGCCGGCCCGCCGCGGTGGAGGCGCTCGCGCTCGCCCGCGGGATCGGCGACGCGCGGCTGCTGTGCCGCGCGCTCAACGTCGAGTACCTGCACACCTTCGCCGTGCCCGACCCCGACCACCACCGCCGCACCGGCGAGGAGATGCTCGCCCTCGCCACCGGCGCGGGCCTGCCCGAGCACCGGGCGCTCGCCCACCTCGTGCTCTCGGCCGAGGCGGTCGGCCGGGGCGCGCTCGACGAGGCACGGCGTCACCTCGACGACGCCGCCGCCACGGCGACCGGCGGGCAGCTCCCGGTCCTGCTGCTCTCGGTCGCCCTGTTCGAGGCCACCCTCGACCTCGTCGCCGGCCGCACCGAGGTCGCCCGGGCCGCCTTCGACGACCTCACCGCCCGCCTCGCCGCGACGGGCGACCCCAACGGCCGCGTGATCCGCGCCTGGGCGATGACCACGCTCGCCGTGGCCGCGGGCGACGCGTCCCCGATGCTCGCCGAGGTCGAGGAGATCGCCGTCCGGGACCCGGCGCTCGTCGCCGTGCTGCTGGTGCACGCCCGCCTCGACGCGGGGCAGGAGGAGCGGGCCCGGACCGGGTGGCCGCTGCCGCCACTGGCGCGCGAGGGGACCTGGCTGCTCGAGACCGCGCTGCAGTGCCTGGCCGCCGCGCGCCTGCGCGACGAGACCGTGCTGCAGAGGACGCGCGCCGACCTCGCCCCGTGGTGCGGGCGGCTCGTGCACACCGTCAACGGCCAGCTCGTCCTCGCCCCGGTCGACCTCGTCCTCGCCCGCGCCGCCGTCGCCGCCGGCGAGCCCCGGGAGGCCGCCGCGGCCCTCGACCGCGCCGCCGACCTCGCCCGGCGTATCGGCGCGCCCCACTGGCTCGCCGAGGCCACGAGCCTGCGCGACGGTCTGCAAGCCGTTCACAAGTACGGACGGTGACGATCACGGGGAGCAGGAGGCCGAACGGGTCTCCGCGGAGCCCGGGAGCCCCTGTGATCGTCACCCGCCGTCTCGTCCACACCCTCGGCGCCACCGCGCTCGCCGCGTCCGGCATCGCCGGGCTCGCAGGCGGGATGCTGCACCCGGTCGTGGGCGGCCGGTCCCACTCGGTGGCCTCGATGACGGCGGAGGGCGGCCCACCCGCCTACCTGCTGCTCTACGGCGGCGCGGTGCTGCTCATGCTCGGGCTGCCCGCGGCGTACGCCTGGCTCGCCCCGCGCGTCGGGCTGCTCGGACTCGCCGGGTTCGGCCTCTACATGGTCGGCAACGCGCTGTCGGCGCAGTCGCACCTCGTCGTCGAGGGCTTCGTCGCCCGCGAGATCGTCGGGATTCGCCCCGACCTCGTCCCCGCCGATGGCACCATCCTCGACGCGCCGTCGTTCGTCACCCTGCAAACGGTCGGGGGGCTCGTCTTCGTCGCCGGCGTCCTGCTCGTCGGTGTCGCCCTGCTCGTGCACGGGCCGGTGCCGCGCTGGATCGGCGTCGCCTTCGTGCTCTCGGCGCTCGGCGTGCTCGTGCCGCTGCCCGAGGCGCCGGTGCTCACGGGCCTGCAGGTCGAGCTGTTCGAGGCGGTCGGCACCGTCGGCCTCGCCGTCGCCATGCTCCGCGCCTCGCTCCGCACCCCGGCCGACGCGCGGTTACTGGCTGGTACCGCTCGCTGAACGAGCGATACCAGCCAGTAACCGTCACGGCGCCGGTACCACGGTCGCCGAGAGCGCCCGATGGTCCGAGAGCGGCGGGTGGTGCACGCGCGGCGTGGAGGCGACGACGCCGCGCCCGAGCAGGTGGTCGATCTGGCGGCGCGGGGCCTCGGCGGGGAAGGTCCGCCCGGACACGAGCCCGCGCAGCCCGCTGCCCAGCCGGGCGCGCCGGACGCCGAGGTTGAGGTCGCCGGTGACGACGAGCGGCGTCTCGTCGCGCAGCGCCCGCACGAGGTGGCGCAGCTGGTGCAGGTTCCAGCCGGGGATGAAGGACAGGTGGGTCGTCACGACGGTCACCGGGCCCTGCGGGGCCTCGACGCGGGCCGCCAGCGCGGTGCGGGGCTCGTCGCGGACGACGACGAGGCGGCGGGGATGCCCGAGCACCAGCGGCACGTCGCGGGGCAGGCGCGGCAGGGTCACCACCCGCCACGCGCTGACCGGGAACCGCGAGAGCAGGGCGACGCCGTACGCCGGCGTGTCGCCCGGCTCCCCGTCCGGCGCGGGCGCCCAGGCGCCCGGCACGCCGTGGAGGGTCGGCGCGAACCGGTACTCGGTCGCGCCCATCGCCTCGGCGGCCACCTTCGTCAGGTCGGCCTCGCCCGAGCGGGGCTGGGCCCGGTCGACCTCCTGCAGCCCGAGCACGTCGACGTCCAGCGCGCCGACGGCGTCGGTGAACAGGGGCAGGTCGACGGGGCCGGTCGCGGTCGCGGCGCCGTGCAGCACGTTCCAGGTCCCGAGTCGCACGAGACCCATGGTTCCCCGGTTCGGGCCGTGCCCACGCGGGTAGCGATCACGGCATGAGCGAACCGGGCGGTGAGCAGCGCCGAGAGGCGCTCAAGCGGGTCGCGGTCGCCCTGCGCGAGGGCGGGATCGGGTTCGCGCTGGCCGGGGGCTACGCGGGCTGGGCGCTCGGCGGCCCGGAGCCGGAGAACGACGTCGACTTCGTCGTCGCCGAGTCGCAGGCCGACCGGGCCGCCGAGGTGCTCGCCGCCGCCGGCCTCGCCGTGCGGCACCCGCCCGAGGACTGGCTGTTCAAGGTCGACAGCGACGGCGCCCTGGTCGACGTCCTGTTCCGGCTGGCGAGCGAGCCCGTCGACGAGGCGCTGCTCGACCGGGCCGTCGAGCAGGAGGTGCTCTCGGTGCGCATGCCCGTCGTCGAGGCCACCGACCTGATCATCGGCAAGCTCGCCGCGCTGAACGAGCACGCCTGCGACCTGTCCAAGGTCCTCCCCACCGCGCGCGCCCTCCGCGAGAAGATCGACTGGCCGCGGGCGGAGGCGGTGACGGCGTGGAACGACATCGCGGTGGCGTGCCTGTTCCTGCTGCGCCGCCTCGGCGTGGTCACGGAAACGGGCGCCCCCTGAGCGTGTTGGATGGGCCCGTGTCCGTGCTGCGCCGGGTCGTCGCCACCCGGTACGTCACCCCGCTGCGCGAGGGCGGGTCGCTGCCCGGGCTCGTCGAGGCCGACGACCTCGGCACCTACGTCGCCAAGTTCGTCGGCGCCGGCCAGGGGCCGAAGGCGCTGGTGGCCGAGGTGATCGCCGGCGAGCTGGCCCGGCGGCTCGGGCTGCGGGTCCCCGAGCTGGTGGTGCTCGAGCTCGACCCCGTGATCGCGCGCGCCGAGCCCGACTGGGAGGTCCAGGAGCTCCTCGCGCGCAGCGGCGGCGACAACCTCGGCATGGACTTTCTGCCCGGCGCCATCGGCTTCGACCCCGTGGCCCACCGCGTCGACGCGGCCGAGGCGTCGCGGGTGCTGTGGTTCGACGCGTTCGTCGAGAACGTCGACCGGTCCTGGCGCAACCCGAACCTGCTGCGCTGGCACCGCGACCTCTGGCTGATCGACCACGGCGCCAGCCTGTACTTCCACCACTCCTGGGCCCGCGCGGCCGCCGCGGTGGCGCGCCCCTACGACGCGAGCGACCACGTCCTCGGCCCCGTCGCCACCGAGCGCGCGGAGGCCGACGCGGACCTCGCCGGGCGGATCGACCGGGGCCTGCTGTTCGACGTCGTCTACCGCGTGCCCGACGTCTGGCTGGACGACGCCGAGCGGTCGCCCGACGCGCTGCGGGAGGCCTACGTCGAGCACCTGCTCGGCCGCCTCGCCGCGCGGGAAGCGTGGGTGCCCGCCTGATGGACACGTTCGAGTACGCCCTGCTGCGCGTGGTGCCCGACATCGAGCGCGGCGAGCTCGTCAACGTCGGCGTCCTGCTCCACTGCCGCCACCGCGAGCACCTCGACGCCCGGACCGCGCTCGACGTCGAGCGCGTGCGCGCCCTCGACGCCGGCGCCGACCTCGACGCGGTGCGCGACGCCGTCGAGGCCTGGGAGCGCGCGGTGCGGGGGGAGGGGCCGGCGGCGGTGCTGTCGCCGGGCGAGCGCTTCCGCTGGCTGACCGCGCCGCGCAGCACCGTCCTGCAGCCCGGCCCGGTGCACACGGGACTGACCGACGACCCGGACGCCGAGATCGAGCGCCTCGTCGCGCGGCTGGTCCGTCCGACCTGACCCGGCCTGACCCGCCCTGGTCCGACCCGAGCCGCACCTGAATCGTTCCGCCGTTTCCCGCGGGTACCGGGCGGGGGACTCCGCCCGGTGCTCGGCCGTGCGCAACCGCCGTGGCGGGAACGACGGCGCGCGCGGCCCACGGAGGAGGAGGACACGGTGGCCGACGAGGTCCGGTGGCTGGAGACGGTGGGTTCCGGCGATGTCGAGGAGGTGGGCGGCAAGAACGCCTCGCTCGGCGAGATGATCGGCAACCTGGCCGGGAAGGGCATCCGGGTCCCGGGCGGTTTCGCGACCACGGCGGCGGCGTACCGCTCGTTCCTCGAGGCCAACCAGCTGGACGAGAAGATCGCGAGCATCCTCGGCGAGCTGGCCGACGGCGCGCGGGAGCTCGCCGACGCCGGGCAGGCCGTCCGCGACCTGTTCGACCAGGCCGAGTTCCCGGAGGCGACGGCCGAGGCGATCCGCTCGGCGTACGCCGAGCTGGGGGAGCGGTACGGGACCAGCGACGTCGATGTGGCCGTGCGCAGCAGCGCGACCGCCGAGGACCTGCCCGACGCGAGCTTCGCCGGCCAGCAGGACACCTACCTCAACATCACCGGCGCGGACGCGCTGCTCGCGGCGTGCAAGGACTGCTACGCGTCGCTGTTCACCGACCGCGCGATCAGCTACCGCGTCGAGCAGGGCTTCGAGCACACCGACGTCGCGCTCTCGATCGGCGTGCAGAAGATGGTGCGCTCCGACCTCGGGTCGGCGGGCGTCATGTTCACGATCGACTCGGACACCGGCTTCCCGGACACCGCCATCATCAACGCCGCGTGGGGGCTCGGCGAGAACGTCGTCGGCGGCGAGGTCACCCCGGACCAGTACACGGTCTACAAGCCGTTCCTGGAGCACGAGGAGCTCGTCCCGATCATCGCGAAGACGGTCGGGGCCAAGGAGCGCAAGCTCGTCTACACCGACGCCACCGACCCTGCGGACGAGCCGACCGAGAACGTGGAGACCACCGACGAGGAGCGCCGCGCGCTCGTCCTCGACGACGACGAGATCCTCCAGCTCGCCCGCTGGGGCACGGTCATCGAGGCGCACTACGAGCGCCCCATGGACGTCGAGTGGGCGCGGGACGGGCGCAGCGGCGAGCTGTTCGTCGTCCAGGCCCGCCCCGAGACCGTCCAGTCGCGCGCCGGGGCCGGGACGCTCTCGACGTTCAGCCTCACCGAGACCGGCGAGGTGCTCGTCTCGGGCCTCGCGATCGGCCAGGCGATCGCGGCCGGCGAGGTGCAGGTGATCGCGTCGGCCGACGACGTCGACAGCTTCGAGGACGGCAAGGTCCTGGTCACCGAGATGACCGACCCGGACTGGGTGCCGATCATGCGGCGCGCCGCCGGGATCGTCACCGACCGGGGCGGACGGACGTCGCACGCCGCGATCGTGAGCCGCGAGCTGGGCGTGCCCGCGATCGTCGGGACGGGCGACGCGACCGAGAAGCTCGCCGACGGCCGCGAGGTCACGATCTCGTGCGTCGAGGGCGACGAGGGGCACGTCTACGAGGGCCTGCTCGCCTACGAGGAGCAGGAGCTCGACCTCGAGTCGGTGCCGCAGCCGAGGACGCGCGTGATGATGAACATCGGCAGCCCGGCCGCCGCGATGCAGTGGTGGCGCCTGCCCGCGCACGGCATCGGGCTCGCGCGCATGGAGTACCTCGTCAACAACGTCATCCAGGCGCACCCGCTGGCCCTGCTGCACCTCGACGAGGTGGAGGACGCCGAGGCGAAGCAGCAGATCGAGGAGCTCACCGCGGGCTGGGACGACAAGGGCGAGTACTTCGTCGACCACCTCGCCCGCGGGGTCGCGACCATCGCCGCGTCGCAGTACCCGGAGCCGGTCGTGGTGCGGCTGTCGGACTTCAAGACCAACGAGTACGCCGGGCTGCTCGGCGGGACGCAGTTCGAGCCCGACGAGGAGAACCCGATGCTGGGCTGGCGCGGGGCGTCGCGCTACTACAGCGACGACTACCGCGAGGCGTTCGCGCTCGAGTGCCGGGCGCTGCAGCGGGTGCGCACGGGCATGGGCTTCACCAACGTGATCGTCATGGTGCCGTTCTGCCGCACACCGGAGGAGGCCGACCGGGTGCTGGAGACGATGGCGGAGTACGGCCTCGAGCGCGGGCAGCACGGGCTGCAGGTCTACGTGATGGCGGAGATCCCGTCGAACATCCTGCAGGCCGACGAGTTCGCCGACCGCTTCGACGGCTTCTCGATCGGCTCCAACGACCTCACCCAGCTCACCCTCGGGATCGGCCGCGACGACGACCGCCTGACGCACCTGTTCGACGAGCGGAACCCCGCGGTCAAGAAGATGATCACGATGCTGATCGAGGCGGCGCACGCCAAGGACCGCTACGTCGGCATCTGCGGTCAGGGCCCCAGCGACCACCCCGACCTCGCGGAGTTCCTCGTCGAGCAGGGCATCGACAGCATGTCCCTGAACCCGGACAGTGTGCTCACCGTGATCGAACGCGTGGCCGACGCCGAGTCCCGGGGCGGCGGCTGAATGTCAGCGGCGTGGCGCCGCTGACGTCCAGTGTCCGCAACGCCACCTCGATCATGGAAGCGCGAGGGATCCCCGTCGTTCACCCCGATGCGGCACGCTGCGCAGGGTGACCAGAGCGGCGGCTCTCGCGCTCCTGCTGATCGTGCTCGCCGCGTGCGGCGGCGGGTCGGCGCCCGGCGCCCGGTCCGCCGCCGTCGCCCCGCAGCCGTGCTCGCCGAGCGTGGCGATCACCGGCTTCTCCGACGCCCTCGACGGCCGCGAGTACGGGGCGCGTCGGACGTGGCCGGTCGCCGGGCTCTCGGGGCTCGCGGTCGACCGCGACGGCACGCTGCTCGCGCTGAGCGACCGCTCGGTCCTCTTCACCCTCGACCCCCGCACCCGCGAGCCCACCGGCGCGTTCCCGCTGGCCGACGGGGCGGGGGACGCCCTCGACGCGGAGGGTCTCGCCGTCGACGCCGGCGGCACCCGCCTCGTCACGTCGGAGACCGAGCCCGCCGTCTACCGGTTCGACCCCTCCGGGCGGCTCCTCGGCCGGCTCGACGTCCCCGCGGACGTCGCCGACCGGGCCTCGTACAACAGCACCCTCGAAGGCGTCGCGGTGCTGGGCGACGGCGCGGTCGTGGCCGCCATGGAGGGCCCGCTCGACGGCGACGACCCCGGGGTGCGGCGCTTCCTCACCTGGCCTGGTCCGGGGTACACCTACCGCCCCGACCCCGGTCTCGACGTCTCCGACCTGACCGCCACCGGTGACGGGCGCCTCCTGGTCCTCGAGCGCTCCTACACCTCGGGTGTCGGCAACACCGTGCACCTCGCGCTCGCCGACCCCCGCGGCGACCCCCCGGAGCTCCCGCGCACCCTGCTCGCCGACCTCGGCACCTGCCCGAGCCTCGGGGCCGGCACGCGGCAGGCGCAGACGAACCCGCTGCTCGACAACATCGAGGGCATGACGGTGCTCGGGCGCACCCCGGACGGGGCGCTGCGGGTCCTGCTCGTGAGCGACGACAACCTCGACGCCGACCAGACCACCCGCCTCTACGATCTCCTCGTGCGCCTGCCGCCGGCGTGAATCGTGCAATCCGTGACATCGGCTGTGCGCAACGTGCCGACGGGGTAGAGGGTGGCGCGGTGACCGACGCCGATCGCTCCCGCCCCGTCCGCGCGCTCGTCCTCGGTGGCGGCGGCCTCGCCGGCATCGCGTGGGAGGTGGGCGTGCTCGTCGGTCTCGCCGAGGGCGGCGTCGACCTCGGGCTCGCCGACCGCGTCGTCGGCACCTCCGCCGGCTCGGTCGTCGGCACCCTGCTCACGACGGGCGTGGACCTCGCCGCCGTCCACGAGGAGCACCTCGCCGGCACCTCCGGCGGCACCGGCACCCCGCCCCCGAACCTCGACATGCAGGCCCTCGGCGCCGAGCTCGCCGCCGCCATGGACGGCGCCCGCGACGCCGGGGAGATGCGCGCCCGGCTCGGCGCCTGGGCGCTCGCCGCGGACACGCCGCCCGAGGCCGAGCGCCGCGAGGTGATCGACGCCCGCCTGCCGGTGAAGGAGTGGCCGAAGACCGACCTGCGGATCACCGCGGTCGACGCCGAGACCGGTCACCTCGCGGTCTTCACCCGCGAGACCCGCGTCGGGCTCGTCGACGCCGTCGCCGGGAGCTGCGCGGTGCCCGGTGTGTGGCCGCCGATGACGGTCGGCACGCGGCGCTACATCGACGGCGGTGTGGCCTCGATCGTGCACGTGGCGCGCGCGGACGACGACGGCTTCGACCTCCTGGGCCCGGCCGGCCGGCTGCTCGTCGTCGCCCCGCTCGACCCGCCGGCGGGCGGCCCGTTCCGCTCGGTGACCCAGGAGATCGACCACCGCCAGGAGCAGCACCCGGACACCACCGCGGTCGCCGTCCTCGCCGACGAGACCGCCGTCGCGGCGTTCGGCACCAACGTCCTCGACCCGGCGTCGATGCCGGCGTCCGCGCGCGCCGGACGGGAGCAGGGGCGGGCCCGGGCGGCCGAGATCGCGCAGGCCTGGTCGTGAGCGCCCCGGCCGACACGACCGGTGCCACCGCCGTGCGCCGCGGCGGCCTCGTCGCGGCGTTCGCGGTCCTGCTGCTCGCGGCCAACCTGCGCCCGCCGGTGGTGGGCGTGGCGCCGCTGGTCGACCAGGCCCGCGAGGCACTCGGCGTCTCCAGCGGCGTCGCCGGCCTGCTGACCAGCCTCCCCGTGCTCTGCTTCGGCCTCCTCGCGCCCGTCGCGCCCCGCCTCGCGCGCCGCTGGGGACTCGAGCGGCTGCTCGTCGCGGCGCTCGTCGTGCTCGCGGTCGGGATCGCGCTGCGGCTCGTCTCGGCGCTCGCGGTGATCCTCGTCGGCAGCATCCTCGTCGGCACCGCCATCGCGATCGGCAACGTGTCGCTGCCGACGCTGGTCAAGCGCGACTTCCCGCACCGCACCGGCGCCATGACCGGCGCCTACTCGATGGTGCTCACCGGCGGCGGCGCGGTGGCGGCCGCGGTCACGGTGCCGCTGCAGCGCGTCACGGGCCTGGACTGGAGCGACACGCTCGGGCTCTGGGGCCTGCTCACGCTGGTGACGCTGGTGGTGTGGCTGCCGCGGGCCCGGCGCCGCACGGTGCCCCCGCCGCCCGCGCGGGAGGGCCAGACGCTGCGCAGCGCGCTGCTGCGCGACCCGCTCGCGTGGCAGGTCACGATGTTCATGGGCCTGCAGTCGCTGCAGTTCTACGCGATGTCGGCCTGGATCCCGACGATCTTCGTCGACGCCGGGCGCACGCCGGCCGAGGGCGGGCTGCTGCTCTCGCTCGCCGGGTTCGTCGGCCTCGTGTTCTCGGCGACGGCCCCGTCGTTCGCCATGCGCCGCCCGTCCCAGAGCGCGGTGGTCGTGACGACGACGCTGTTCTACGTCGTCGGTTACGTGGGGCTGCTCGTCGCCCCCGGCTCGCTGGCCGCCCTCTGGATGGTGGTGCTCGGGATCGCGCAGGGCTCGAACATCGCCCTCGGGCTGCTGCTCATCACGCTGCGCTCGCCCGACACCGAGCACACCGCCGAGCTCTCCGCGATGGCCCAGGGCATCGGCTACACGCTCGCCGCTCTCGGGCCGTTCGCCCTCGGCGCGCTGCACGACGCGAGCGGCGGCTGGACCGTGCCGATCGCGGTGATGCTGGTGCTCGTCGTGCCGCTGGTGATCGTCGGCTGGGGCGCCGGGCGGGACCGGCACGTGCTCAGCCCAGCACCGACAGCAGAACCCGAACGGTCCCGTCCGGGTCGGTGACCATGGCGTCGTGGCCGGTGTCGAGGACCTCGACGCCGCGCCACGTCCCGTCCTCGCGGGCGGCGGCCGCGATGCCCGCGAAGGCGTCGGGACCCGGCTTGTCGGTGCAGTGGACGTACCAGCGGGGGAGCGGCGGGACCGGCAGGTCGGGGAACGGGTCGTCGGGCACGCGCCGGGGCTGCGGGGTCAGGCGCGGCCCGACCCAGGCGCGCAGGGCGGGGTCCCGGATCGCCCAGCCGTCCATCGCCTCGTCGGGGTCGAGCACGATCCGGTCGTCGCCGTCCACCCGGCTCAGGAAGAACTCGCGGCGGGCCGGCGCCATGAGGTCGTGGAGGGACCGCCCGGGCTCCGGGACGAAGGCGTCGAGGTAGACGAGCCCCGCGAGGCGGTCCGCGGCGCGCTGGGCGACGCCGGTGATCACCGCGCCGCTCGAGCTGTGCCCGACGAGCAGGACGTCGTGCAGGTCCTCCATGACCAGCAGGGCGACGACGTCCTCGACGTGCGTCGCGAGCCCGACGTGCGGTCCGTGCAGGTGCGCGCGCTCGCCGACACCGGTCAGCGTCGGTGCGTGCACCTCGTGGCCCGCCGCCCGGAGGCGCTCGGCGACCGGGTGCCAGACCCATCCGCCGTGCCACCCGCCGTGCACGAGCACCATCGTCGCCACCGGACCAGGGAAGCGTGTCCGCGGGCGCGGGCCAAGGCGCCGGACGGCGCAGCTCAGCCGACCAGCGCCGCGAGCCCGTCCAGCACGCGGGCGAGGCCGAAGCGCCAGGCGTGGTCCGGGTCGCGCGCCGACTGCTGCGCGGCGCCCGCGGCCGCGCCGACCCGCACGGCGCGGGGGAAGCGCTCGGGGTCGAGCACCTGGCCGAGTACCGGGGCCCGCGCCGCCCACCACGCCGCCGGGTCGTCGCCGCCCGCCGACTGCTGCTCCACCAGCGCCGCCGCGCGCGTGACGTCGAGCAGGAAGGTCAGGGCGGCGTCGCGGTCGACGTCGTCGAGACCCGCGAGGTCGGCGAGCTCGTCGAACGCCGCGAGCTCGTGCTCGTACTTCGCGGTCTCGCCGGGCCCCAGCACCGGCCGGCCCGGGTCGACGCGCGCGGCCCAGGGGTGGGCGCGGTGCAGGGCGCGGTTCTCCTCGGCGACGGCGGTGAGGCGCTCGCGCCACCCGAGGCCCGTCGTGTCCTTCCGCGGCATGGCGGCGTAGGCGGCGTCGACGACGAGGTCGGCGAGCTCCTCGCGCCCGGGCACGTAGGTGTAGAGCGTCATCGGGGCCACGCCGAGCTCGCGGGCCAGGGCCCGCACCGACAGCCCCGCGAGCCCGTCGGGACCGCCGGCGTCGGCGAGCGCGGTCGCCCGAGCGACGACGGCGTCGAGGTCGAGCCCCCGCCGCGGACCTCGCGTGCCCGCGGGCTGCTCGACCCGCCACAGCAGGGCGAGCGTGCGGGCAGGGTCCGTGGCCACGCGATCATCGTGGCACATCTTCTCTGTACGGCGTACGTTGTACAGCGTACGGAGAGGGGATGCCCATGAAGATCACCGCGTCCGCGGTCTCGCTCAACGTCGCCGACCCCGAGGCCTCGGCGGCCTTCCTCGTCGACCACTTCGGGTTCGAGCAGGTCATGGCCGCTGACGGGTTCGCGTCGCTGGCACGGGAGGACGCCGGCACGGGGGTCGTCTTCCTGCGGACCGGGCTGGAGTCGCTGCCCGCGGATCAGCGCGACGAGCACGCCGCCGGCCTGATCCTCGCGTTCGTCGTCGACGACCTCGAGGGCGAGCTCGCCCGGCTCGAGCGCGAGGGCGTCACGATCACGATGCCGCTGACCACGGAGCCGTGGGGCGAGCGCGCGTTCCAGGTCCGCGACCCGAACCGCGTGATCGTGCAGCTCGTGGACTGGAACGGTTGATGCTGCGCAGGTGAGTGAATCGGGTCGCCGGGGCGACCCATTTCACTCACCTGGCCGGAGGCCATCATGGGCCCGTGGAGATCGTCCTGGCCCCCGTGCGCCCCGACTCGCCCGACGGCCTCGCCGCCCTGCGGGCCTACGCCGGGGAGCTCGCCCGCCGGTGGCCCGAGAAGGCGCCGGAGCCCGAGTGGTCCGAGGCGCTGATCGCCGACGACCCGCTGGCGCTGACCCCGCCGTCCGGCGTGTTCGTCGTGGCGAAGGCGAGGGAGCAGGTCATCGGCTGCGCGGGGCTGCGCCTCGAGGGCGCCGACGTCCCGCCGGGCGCCGGGGAGGTCAAGCGCATGTGGGTCGACCCGACGATCCGCGGCCAGGGCCTCGGACGGCGCCTGCTCGCGCACCTCACCGAGCTCGCCCGCGAGGCCGGGCTGCGGCGCCTCGTCCTCGACACCGCCGAGGACCTGGCCGCGGCGCGCGCACTCTACGCGCGCGAGGGGTTCGTCGAGACCGAGCCGTACAACGCCAACCCCTACGCGCACCACTGGTTCACCCGCGACCTCTGGTGACCCCTCCGTGAGCACTTTCCGGGCCTGTGGGCCCGGAAAGTGCTCACGTACTCAGCCCACCTGGCGCCAGCAGAACTCGAACACGAGCGCCCACTGGAACGCGCGCTGGGCGTTGTCGGCCGCCCCGCCGTGGCCGCCCTCGATGTTCTCGTAGTACTCGACCTGGTGGCCCTGCTCCCGCAGGCGCGCGACGGCCTTGCGTGCGTGGGCGGGGTGCACGCGGTCGTCGCGGGTCGAGGTCGTCACCAGGACCGGCGGGTAGGCCTCGTCGGCGCGCAGGTTCTGGTACGGCGAGTACTGGGAGATCCACTCCCACTCCTCGGGCACGTCGGGGTCGCCGTACTCCGCCATCCACGACGCCCCGGCGAGCAGCAGGTGGAACCGTCGCATGTCGAACAGCGGCACCATCACCACGATCGCCCCGAACAGTTCCGGGTAGCGCGTGAGCATCACGCCCATCAGCAGCCCGCCGTTGCTGCCGCCGTGGATCGCGAGCTGCTGCGCGGTGGTGATCCCGCGGTCGGCGAGGTCGCGGGCGACGGCGGCGAAGTCCTCGTACGCGCGGTGGCGGTGCTCGCCGAGCGCCGCGGTGTGCCAGGTGGGTCCGTACTCGCCGCCGCCGCGGATGTTGGCGACGACGTAGGTCCCGCCCCGGGCGAGCCACGCGCGCCCGATGAGCCCGCTGTAGCCCGGCGTCAGCGCGATCTCGAAGCCGCCGTAGCCGGTCATCAGCGTCGGCCCGGGGGTGTCGGACACCCGGCCCACCACGAAGTACGGGATCCGCGTGCCGTCGTCGGACGTGGCGAAGAACTGCCGCACCTCGAGCCCGGTCGCGTCGAAGCGCGCCGGCGCCGTGCGCAGCACCTCGGGGTCGGGGTCGCTGTCGAGGCCCAGCTCGCCGCGCAGGAACGTCGAGGGCTGCGTGTAGCCGTCGGTGTCGAGGAAGTACTCGTCGCTGCGGTCGGGGTCGACGCCGACGAGGTCGACCGAGCCCAGGTCCGGGCCCGCGGGCAGCTCCCGGCGCGCCCAGTCCCGCGACGGCGTCAGCACCTCGAGGCGGGTGACGACGTCGGTGAGCACGGAGAGCACGAGGTGGTTCTGCGTCCACGCGTGCGAGCTCAGCGACCGGCTCGGGGTGGGCTCGAACAGCACGCGGGCGGTGCGGTCGCCGGCGAGGTAGGCCTCGAAGTCGAAGCAGAGCAGCGCGCCCGCCGGGTGCTCGGTGCCCTCGACCGACCACGGCGAGCGCGTCCGGACGAGCAGCCACTCCCGCTCGACGTCGGTGTCGGCGTCGGGCGGGACGTCGATGAGCACCTGCGTCCCGTCGGGGCGCAGCAGGAACTCCTCGGTGGTGTGGAAGTCGGGGCTGCGCCCGACGAAGTCGCGCTCGTAGCCCGGCGTGTGGTCGTGGCCCGCGAACGCCGACACGTCGGTCTCCGCGGCCTCGAACACCACCTCGGCCTCGGCGACGGGCTGACCGCGCCGCCAGCGCCGCATCACCCGCGGGTAGCCCGACGTCGTCAGCGAGCCGGGACCGAGGTCGGTGCCGACGAAGACGGTGTCGTCGTCGATCCAGCCCACCCGGCTCTTCGCCTCGGGGAGCGTGAACCCGTCGGTGATCCACTCCAGGGTGCCCAGGTCGAACTCGCGCACCACGGTGGCGTCGGCGCCCCCGCGCGAGAGCTGGACGAGCGCGCGCGTGTAGTCGGGGTAGCGCACGCCGGCTCCGGCCCAGACCCAGTTCTCGTCCTCGGCCGCGGCGAGCGCGTCGACGTCGAGCAGCAGCTCCCAGTCGGGCTCGCCGGTCCGGTAGCTCTCGAGCGTCGTGCGGCGCCAGAGCCCGCGCGGGTGCCCGGCGTCCTGCCAGAAGTTGTAGAGCAGCTCCCCGCGCCGGCGCACGTAGGGGATGCGGTCGTCGGCGTCGAGGATCGCCCGCAGGTCATCGCGCAGCTCGGCGAACCGCTCCGAGTCCGTCAGGACGGCGAGCGACTCGTCGTTGCGTTCCTTCACCCAGGCCAGCGCGTCGTCGCCGGTGACGTCCTCGAGCCAGAGATACGGGTCGTCGGGGGAGCTCACCGGTCCATCCTCACCCATCGTGGGGCGGCCCCGCTCGCGGGCGTGATCTCATGAGCGCGTGACCGACGGGCGCGGCTACTACACCCACGCGCAGCAGGGTGAGCACGAGTACTTCGACCTCGGCGCGTTCGTCCTGCGGTCCGGGTACACGCTGCCCGGCGCGACGCTCGCGTACCGCACCCACGGCACGCTGAACGCCGCGCGCGACAACGCGGTGGTCTTCCCGCACATGTACTCGGGCACCCCGTCGTCGCTGGACGTGCACATCGGCCCGGGCCTCCCGCTCGACCCGGAGCGGTGGTTCGTCATCTGCCCCGGGCAGCTCGGCGGCGGGATGTCCAGCTCGCCGTCCAACACCGCGCCGCCGTTCGACCGGGGCCAGTTCCCGGCGGTGTCGATCGCCGACGACGTCGTCGCGCAGCACCGCCTCGTCACCGAGCACTTCGGGATCGAGCGCCTGCACGCCGTGCTCGGCTGGTCGATGGGCGCGCAGCAGACCTACGAGTGGGCCGCGCGGTTCCCGGCGATGGTCCCGCGGGCCGCGGCGTTCGCGGGCACGGCGCGCACCCCGGTCCACAACCGGATCTTCATCGACCTGCACCTCGAGCTGCTGCGCTCCGATCCGGCCTTCGCGGGCGGCTTCTACGCCGACTCCGCCGACGTGCGCCTGGGCCTGACCCGCCACGCGCTCGCGTTCTCGCTGCAGGGCCTCACCCCCGAGTGGTACCGCGGGGAGCACTGGCGACGGCTCGGGTTCGCGAGCGCCGACGACTTCCGCCAGGGCTTCATCCGCGGGTACTTCGCGCCGATGGACCCCAACAACCTCGTCAGCCAGGCCTCGAAGTGGTGGCGCGGCGACCTGTCCCCGCACGGTGGCGGCTCGCTGCACACGGCGCTCGGCCGCATCCCGGCGCACTTCTTCGTCGTCCCCTTCGGCGGCGACCAGTTCTTCCCCGTGGAGGACTGCGAGACCGACGCCGGGCACCTGCCGCACGGCGAGCTCCGCGTGATCGACACCCCGGCCGGGCACTTCGCGATGTTCGGGCTCCTCGACGAGGACACCCGGCTCATCCACGAGGTGATGGCCGAGATGCTGGATTCGCCGGGATAGCTCCTCCGCGCCGGAGGTCGCAGGACAGTGCGACGAAGGAGCGCCGGCGTGCGCATCTCCTTGGCGCGACCGGTCAGCCGTCCCGGCCGTGACGGAGCAGCTCGCGCCACTCCGCGGCACTCCAGCGGGCGGGGTCGGTGTCGGCGAGGAAGGCGCGCAGGGCGGCCAGGACCTGCGACGGGTGGGTGTGGAACGGGAAGTGTCCGGCGCCCTCGAACACGACGAGCCTGCTGCCCGGCATCGCCTCGTGCGCCGTCCGCGCGTGCCCGGTCGGCACGATCATGTCGTCGGAGCCCCAGAGCAGCAGCGTCGGCATGCCGGCGGTGAGGTAGCAGCGGTCGAGCATGGTGACGACCTGCCCGCGCCAGTCGACGACCGCGCGCAGCGTGCGCAGGAACGCGCTGCGGCTCGTGGCGTCGGGGAGGGCGTCGACGAGCCGGACGAGGTCCTCGGCGTCGCGGCCCAGCGGGTGGTCGAGGCGGGCGAGCGTCCACATCGCGGCCTCGGTCGGGAGACGGACCCCGGGGAGCCCGAGCATCCCGAGGACGAGCTGTGCGCCGGGCAGGGACGCCGCGCGCAGCGCCGGGCTCACCGACTGCGAGACGCCGCCGGCGCCGACGAGGACGATCCGCTCGGTGCGCTCGGGGTACTGGTAGGCGAACTGCATCGCCACGCCGCCGCCGAGCGAGTGCCCCACGAGGGTGGCCCGGTCGATGTCGAGGACCCCGAGCAGGTCCCGCATCCCGTTGGCGTAGGCGGCGACGGAGTAGTCGCCGCGGGGCTTGTCCGAGCCGCCGTGACCGAGGAGGTCGGGGGCCAGGACGGTGTGGTCACGGGCGAGGTCGTCGAGCAGGGGACCCCAGGTCGACGAGTCGTCGCCGATGCCGTGGATCAGGAGCAGCACCGGGCCCGAGCCCGCCATGCGGAAGGCGCGGCGGTACCCGTGGACGGTGCGGTACTGCAGGACCCACTCCTCGCCCGGCACGTCCCGCAGGACGGGGCCGGGCGAGGGGGGTCCGGACGGTGGTCGGCGCAGCAGCACGGCCGGTTCTGCGGCCTCCTCGGTCTCGCGTTCTCAGCAGGGACCCGAGGCTAGGCCGACCGTGTGACGCGACGTGTCGCGCGCGTTGCCGGCCGGTGACGCTCACCCTTCGTCGTCCGCGTCGGGCTCGGTCGCCGTCGCCGTCTCCTCGCCCGCGAGCAGCAGGTAGAGGCGCCGGCGGGTCTCGTCGAGCAGGCGCACCGCCTCGGCGACCTGCTCGTCCCGCCCGACCTGGGCGACCTGCGCCACGGCGCCGGCCAGCCCGGCACCGGCCTCGCGCAGGGCGCTGAAGCCGTCCTCGGCGGCGGCGGTGCTCCACACGGCGTCGAGCTCCTCGCGGTGCTCGTCGACGTAGGTGCGGCCGGCGTCGGTCAGGTGGATCACCGAGCGGCCCTCGGCCTTCTCGGTGCGCACCAGACCCTCGTCGGCGAGCTGGGACACGGTGGGGTAGACCGAGCCCGGGCTGGGTCGCCACGACCCGCCGGAGCGCTCGCCGATCTCCTGGATGATCTGGTAGCCGTGCATCGGCTCCTCCGCGAGGAGGGCCAGCACCGCCGTGCGCACGTCACCGCGCGCCCGGCGTCCGCGGTGCCCGCCGCGGGGGCCGCCGAAGCCCGGCCCGAAGCCCGGGCCGGAGCCCGGCCCGAACCCGCCCGGGCCGAAGCCGGGGCCACCGGGCCGGCCGAACGGGCCGCCCCGCCGTCCGCGACGGAACTTGCCGCGCGGGCCGCCGGGGAACTCGCCGAACATCGCTTCGCGGGCGAACCCGCCGTGGCGGTGCGGACCGTGTCCGCGTCGACCGCCGAATCCGCGGCCCTCGTCGTCGGGGCCGTCTCCGAAGTCCCGGCGTCCGCCGGGAGTCTCGTAGGTAGTCATGTCGCTCCTCCTTCTGCGTTCGTTCGCGACACATCAACGATATATCGCGACTGTCGGCAGAGCAAGGCGCTGTGTCCGAACCGTGATCGGGGGCGACGCCGGGCACGCTCGGAGCGGCCACGGGGTGCACGACGTCGCCCCTGATCACGGGCGGCGGGCTCAGTGGTGCGCGGCGCGCTCCACGGTGACGGCGAGGGCGGCGAGGAGCTCGCGGGCGGACTCGAGGCTCAGCTCGACGGCCACCCGGGCGCCGGGGCCGCGGTCGGGGTTGAGGAAGTCGATGTTGACGGTGTGCGCGTCGGGCGCGTGCACGGGGTGGTCGTAGTAGACCGTCGCCGTCTCGAGCGGGAACCAGCCGTCGGGACCCTTGCCGCTGGACTTCTCGAGGGCGAGCTTCTCGGTGCTGTAGGTGCACATGGTCAGGCCCCCAGGTGCCGGGCGAGGAAGTCGCGGATCTTCTCCCAGCCGTCGACGGCGGCGGCGACCCGGTACGCCGGGCGGTCGACCGAGAAGAACGCGTGCCCGGCGTCGTCGTAGCGGTGGAACTCGTAGGTCTTGCCGTTCTCCTGCAGCAGCTTCTCCAGCTCGTCGACGTGGTCGGGCGACGGGTAGGCGTCCTCGTTGCCGAAGAGGCCGAGCAGGGGCGCGCCGAGCTCGGGGATGCGGTCGGCCAGCGGGGAGACCTGCAGCGGGAAGCCCTCCGGGGGCGTGCCGACGACGAAGGCGCCGTAGCAGTCGACGGCGGCCTGGACGTCGACGTCGATGCCGGCGAGCACCGCCTGCCGCCCGCCCGAGCAGTAGCCGATCGCCCCGACCTTGCCGTTGGACGTCGGCAGCGAACGCAGCCAGCGCGCGGCCCCGGCGGCGTCGCCGACGAAGCGCTCGTCGGGCACGCCGCCCTGCGCGCGGGCGGTGGCGGCGGCGTCGTCGGGGTCGGCGCCGGGGGCCTCGCGTGTGTAGAGGTTCGGGCAGACGGCGTTGTAGCCCATCGTCGCGAACCGCCGCGTGATCTCCTTCGTCCCGGCGTCGTACCCCGGCATGTGGTGGATGACGATCATCCCGCCGCGGGACCCGCCGTCCATGGGCCGCGCGGTGTAGGCCTCGATCTCGTCGTCCGCGTGCCCGCGGATGCCGATCGTCTCGGCCAGGATCGCGTCGTACTGCATGCTCCGACCTCCGCTCTCGTGCTGGTGGGGTCGATCAGAGCACTGACCGCCCCGCGGCACCGGGCGGGGGAGCGGTTCGACCGAAGTGCCCCGCTCGCCCCGTCACCGGCTCCATCGCGCGAGCAGCCGCCAGAGGAGGCGCTGGGGCACGTCGGGGAGGCCGGCCGCGGTGAACGAGAAGTCGTGCTCGGCGTTGATGCGGGCGAGCTCGAGCAGCGGCGGGCGCCCTCCCGCGGCGGCGAGCGCCCGCAGCTGGGCCTGCAGCGGGCCGGCGGGCGTCTCGACGGTGCGCAGGCGGACCGGCTCGTCGAACGGGTTGGCGAACGCGTGGGTCGTGCCGGGCGGCACCGCGACCGTCTCGCCGGGCTGCAGCAGGCGCCGCTCGCGACCGAGCCGCACCTCGAGGAGACCGGTCTCGACGGTGAACACCTCGGTCTCGCGGCGGTGCCGGTGGGCGGGTGGCCCGGCGTGCCGGGGCGGCAGGACCGCCGAGAACACGAAGTCGGGGCCGGACGCCTCGACGGTGACGACCTGGCCGTCCGGGAACGCGATCGTGCTCATGGCCTCCATGCTTCAGGAGGGTGCGCGCCGCCAGCGGGCCGGGCCGTCGCGGTAGAGGTCGCCGCCGTGGAGGTCGTTGACGACGAGCGCGGGGAAGTCGCGCACCTCGAGGCGGTGCACGGCCTCGGCGCCGAGGTCGGAGTAGGCGATCACCTCGGACGAGGTGATGCACTGCGACAGGAGCGCCGCGGTGCCCTCGATGGCGCCGAAGTAGACGCAGCCGTGCTCGCGCATCGCGTCCTTGACGGTGTCCGAGCGCCGGCCCTTCCCGATCATGCCGCGCAGGCCCCGCTCGACGAGCAGCGGCGACCACGCGTCCATCCGCGACGCCGTCGTCGGGCCAGCGGCGCCGATCGCGTGCCCGGGCCGGGCCGGGGTGGGCCCGACGAAGTAGAGCGTCTCGCCGTCCGGGTCGAAGGGCAGCGGGTCGCCGGACTCGATGGCCGCGGCGAACCGGGCGTGCGCGGCGTCGCGGCCGGTCACCAGCGGGCCGGAGAGCAGGACGGAGTCGCCGCTGCGCAGCTCGCGGACCGTGCCGGCGTCGAGGGGGAGCCGCAGGTCGGTCACAACGTCACCGTCCGGACGCGGTGGGAGTGGCAGTCCAGGTTGATCGCGACCGGGAAGGCGGCGATGTGCGTCGGGTAGGCCTCGACGTGCACGGCCACCGTCGTCACCGTGCCGCCGAAGCCCGCCGGCCCGATGCCCGTGGCGTCGATCGCGTCGGCGAGCTCGGCCTCCAGCTCCGCGAGCTTCGGGTCGGGGGACGGCGAGCCGGTGGGCTCGCGGGTCAGCGCCTTCTTGGCGAGCACCGCCGCGCGGTCGAACGTCCCGCCCATCCCGATGCCCACGGTCACCGGCGGCGACGCGCTCGGCCCCGCCGCCTCGATCGTCTCGACGACGAAGCGCTTCATCCCCTCGGTCCCGGCGGCCGGGGTGAGCATGCGCAGCGCCGACATGTTGTCGCACCCCGCGCCCTTGACCAGCAGCGTCAGGCGCACGCCGTCGCCCTCGACCAGGTCGTAGTGGACCATCGCCGGGGTGTTGTCGCCGGTGTTGACGCGGTCGACCGGCGAGCGCACCAGCGACGCGCGCAGGTAGCCGTCGCGGTAGCCCTCGGCGACGCCGCGGTCGAGGGCCTCGGCGAGCGAGCCGCCGATGAAGTGGACGTCCTGGCCGATCTCGAGGAAGCAGACGGCGTAGCCTGTGTCCTGGCAGAACGCGATCTGCTCGCGGGCCGAGACCTCGGCGTTGGCCAGCAGCCGGTCGAGCACCTCCTGCCCGATCGGGGACTCCTCGCGGTCCCGTGCCCGCCGCAGCGCGTCGACGTGGTCGCCGCGCAGCTCGTGGTTGGCCTCGATGCACAGGCGCCTGACGGTGTCGGCCATCTCGTCGACCGGTATCTCCCGCACACCGCTCGGCTTACCGCACACGGGGCGAGGACGCATGTGCAACAGGGTCATCGGGTAGGCGAGGGGACACCCCGAGAAACGACCCCGCGACCCCCGCGGGACCCGAGGAGGAACACCGGATGGACCTGTCGCGCACCCGAGAGATCTTCGAGCGGCCGGGGCCGTTCGCGACGGTCTACCTGGAGGCCGTGCAGGCCGGGGAGAACTCGGCGAAGCAGGTCGAGCTGCGCTGGCGCGACCTGCAGAAGCAGCTGAAGAACGACGGCGCCGACGACAAGACCCTCGCCGCGCTCGACGACGAGCTCAGCGGCGAGCGGGCCGGCTCGGTGACCGGGGTCGGCCGCGTGCTCGTGGCGTCGGCCGACGGCGTGCTCTTCGACGACGAGGTCGAGGCCGTGGACGCGGCCGGCGACCTCGCCGTGTGGTCGCCGCTGCCCGAGCTCGGGCGCTACTACCGCAGCCAGACGGGCTCGGTGCGCGTCCTGCTCGCGGTGGTCGACCAGACCGGCGGCGACCTCTACCAGGTGATCGCCGACAACAGCGAGGGCGCCCGCGAGCTGGACGAGGAGACCATCAAGGGCCAGGCCATCGAGACCGTGCACAAGGCGCGGGGCGGCGGCGTCGGCAACCGGACGCGTCAGAACCGCCACGAGATGGCGTCGTACGAGAACGCCGACGAGGTGGTCAAGGGCATCCGCAGCGCGGCCAAGCAGTTCCGCCCGGAGGTCATCGTCCTGGCCGGCGAGGTCCAGGGCCGCTCGGCGGTGCGCAACGAGCTGCCCGGCGACCTCGCCGACATCACCCGTGAGATCGAGGCCGGCAGCCGCGCCGCGGGCGCCTCGGAGGACGCGCTCGAGGACGCACTGCTCACGGAGGCCGGCGTCGTCGCCACCGAGCGCGAGTCGCGCGTGCGCCAGCGCTTCGAGGAGGGCAAGGGCCACGCCAACGCGGTCGAGGGCCTCGAGCCGGTCCTCGAGGCCGCCCGCACCGGCGCCGTCGACACGCTGCTGCTGGTCGACGGCCAGGAGGTGCCCGGCGAGCTCTACGTCGGCTCGTCGCCCGAGCAGATCTCGACGGACCCGGCGAACCTGAAGGACATCTCGGACGTCGAGCCCGTCGCCCGCCCGGCCGAGCAGGTGCTGCTGCGCGCCGTCGGGGCGCTCGGCGGCGACGTCCAGGTCCTCGGGGGAGGCGCCGAGCTCCAGGACGGCGTCGGCGCGAACCTCCGCTTCCCGACCGGGAGCTGAACGGACGAGCACCTCGCCGCGAGCGTGCGGCGATACGGACGCCCGGTGTCAGCGGTGGCCCACCGCTGACACCGGGCGTTCGTCTGTTCAGAGCAGGGCGGCCAGCTCGCGGGCGGCGGTGCGGGCGTCGTCGAGCGTCACGTACGGCGCCGCGAAGCCGAAGCGCAGCAGGTCCGGCGGGCGCGCGTCGACGACGACGCCGCGGCGGGCCAGCGCCGCGCAGAGGCCCTCGGCGTCCCGCACCCGGACCGCGACGTGCCCGCCCCGCCGCCCGTGCTCCCGCGGGGTGACGACGTCGGTGTCGGCAGCGCCCGCGGGCAGCGCGGCGAGGAAGGCGTCGCCGAGCGCCAGCGACGCCGCCCGGACGCCGGCGAGGTCGGGGCTGCCGGGGCCGTCGAACACCTCCAGCGCCCCGTCGAGCGCGAGCATCGACAGCATCGGCGGTGTCCCGACGCGCAGCCGCCCCACGCCCGGGGCCGGCGTCCACGCCTCGGTCATGGCGAACGGCTCGGCGTGCCCGGTCCAGCCGGTCAGCGGGGGGTCGAGGACGTCGTGGTGGCGTGTCGCGACGTAGGCGAACGCCGGCGCCCCGGGCCCGCCGTTGAGGTACTTGTACGTGCAGCCCACCGCGAGGTCGACGCCGAGCGCGTCGAGCGCCAGCGGCATCACGCCGACCGCGTGCGAGAGGTCGACGAGCACCACCGCGCCGGCCTCGTGGGCCCGCCCGACGATCGCCGCGAGGTCCCACCGCTCCCCGGTCCGGAAGTCGACGGCGGGCACGGCGACCACGGCGGTGTCGGCGTCCGGGGCCATCGCGTCGGGCGCCGCGGTGACCAGCGTGAGCCCCGTCAGCCGCGCCACCGAGGCCGCGAGGTAGCGGTCGGTGGGGAAGTGGCCGCCGTCGGAGAGCAGCACGCGACGCCCCGGGCGCAGCCGCGCCGCGGCGATCAGCGCGCCGAAGAGCTGCACCGACGTCGAGTCGCCGACGACGACCTGGCCCCGCGCCGCCCCGACCAGCGCGCCGACCCGGTCGCCGAGGCGCTGCGGGGTCGCCCACCAGCCGCAGTCCTCCCAGCCCGCGACGCCGACGGAGGCCCACTGATCGTCGACGGCGGACAACAGCGCCGCCCGCGCGGCGTGGGGCTGCGCGCCCAGGGAGTTGCCGGCGAGGTACACGGCGTCGGAGCCGTCGGGTGCACGGGGGAGCGAGAACCGTGGGCGGGCCCAGCCGGGAGACGGAGCGTCGAGACGAGCACGCCGATAGGGGAGCTCGACCGTCGGGGAGGGCTCAGGCGAACTGTTCGAGGGCACGGATCTTGTTCGTCGCGTCGAGGGCGGCGACCTTGTAGGCCTCCGAGAGCGTCGGGTAGTTCAGGACGGCGTCGACGAGGTAGTCGACGGTGCCGCCGCACCCCATGATGGCCTGCCCGATGTGCACGAGCTCGGTGGCCGACGTGCCGAACACGTGGACCCCGAGCAGCGCGTGGTTCTCCGGCGACACCAGCAGCTTGAGCATCCCGTAGTCGTCGCCGACGATCTGGCCGCGCGCGAGCTCGCGGTACCGCGAGATGCCGACCTCGTAGGGGATCGCCTTCTCGGTCAGCTCCGCCTCGGTCGCCCCGCAGTAGCTGACCTCGGGGATCGTGTAGATCCCGAACGGCGAGACCTCGGCCATCGAGTGCACGGGTTCGCCGAACGCGTGGTACGCCGCCTGGCGGCCCTGCTCCATCGACGTGGCCGCGAGCGCGGGGAAGCCGATGACGTCGCCCACCGCGTAGATGTGCGGGACGGCGGTGCGGAAGTGCTCGTCGACCTTGATGCGGCCGCGGGCGTCGGTCTCGAGCCCGGCGCGCTCCACGTCGAGCTCGTCGGTGACGCCCTGGCGCCCCGCGGAGTACATGACCGTCTCGGCCGGGATCTTCTTGCCGGACACCAGCGAGGTGACGGTGCCGCGCTCGGACACCGAGACCCCGGAGACCTCCTCGCCGAAGCGGAAGGTGACCGCGAGGTCGCGGAGGTGGAACTTCAGCGACTCGACGACCTCGGCGTCGCAGAAGTCGAGCATCTGCGGGCGCTTCTCGACGACGGTGACGCGCGTGCCCAGCGCGGCGAACATCGAGGCGTACTCGATGCCGATCACCCCGGCGCCGACGACGACCATGCTCGACGGGATGTGCTCCATCGTCAGGATGCCGTCGGAGTCGAGGACGCGGCGGTCGTCGAACTCGACCTGCGGCGGCCGGGCGGGCCGGGTGCCGGTGGCGATGACGACCCGGTCGGCGGTGACGACCTGGTGCTCGCCGCGGCGCTCGCCGACGACCTCGATGCTGTGGTCGTCGACGAACCGCGCGGCGCCGGCGAGCAGGTCGACCCGGTTGCGCTGCAGCTGCGCGCGGATCACCTCCTCCTCGCGGCCGATGACGAAGTGGGTGCGCGCGAGCAGGTCCTGCACGGTGATGTCCTGCTTGACGCGGTAGCTCTCGCCGTAGAGCCCGCGCATCGCGTAGCCGGTGAGGTAGAGGACGGCCTCGCGCAACGTCTTCGACGGGATCGTGCCGGTCTGCGTGCAGACGCCGCCGATCATGCCGCGGCGCTCGACGACGGCGACGCGCCGGCCCAGCTTCGCCGCCGCGATGGCCGCCTTCTGCCCGCCGGGCCCGGAGCCGATGACGACGAGGTCGTAGTCGCGGCGGGGTTCGGGGGCGGGTTCGGGTGAGGTCTCAGCGGGCGGGTCCACCGGGTGCACGTGCTCACCCTCGCCGTCGCCGCGCACCCCGGCAAGCGCGCCGGCGATGACGGTCGCGCGAACACCGTGCGGGGAGTTGTCCACAGGGCCGGGAACCCGATGGATCCGGGGGAACCGTCGCTGCGTCGGAACCCGCGTGAGCACCGACCACCGCCCCCGCCCGCCCGACGCCGACCGTCCGGAGCTGCGCCTGCGCGATCCCGGCGAGCTCGTGGCCGCCGTCCCCCACCTGATCGGGTTCCCGCCCGTCGAGTCCCTGGTCCTCGTCGCCGTCCACGGCACCGACGGGGCACCGGGAGGCCGCCGTCTCGGGGTCGTCGCCCGCACCGATCTGCCGCCGCCCCCCGAGACGACGGACGCCGTGCACGGCCTCGCGACGCGCATGGCGCCGGCCGGCCCCCGCGAGGTGATCGCGGTCGTGGTGGGCGGCGGGAACGGGGATCCCCCGCGCCGGGACGTCGCCGACGCGGTCGGCGCGGCCTTCGCCGGCAGGAGGATCGGCGCGCCCACCCGGCTGTGGGTGCCGCGGATCGCCGGCGGGGCGCCGTGGCGCTGCTACCCGCCGTGCGACTGTCGGGGCACGGTCGGGCCGACGGAGGACTCGCCGTTCGCGGCCGCGGCGGCCTGGCTCGGGCACGTCACCTTCGGCTCCCGCGCCGAGCTCGAGGCCTCACTGGCCGCGGGCCCGCCGGACCCGCAGCTCGCCGAGCTGATCCGCGCGGAGCTGGAGGCGGCGATCCTCGACCGGGAGCTCGGCGGGCCCGCCGCCGCGCGCCGCGACCTCGCCGCCGTCGCCGCCGCCCGCGACGAGGTGGCCGCCGGCCGCGTGCTGACCGACGTCGAGATCGCGCGGCTCGCCGTCGCGCTGGGCGACCCGGCGGTGCGCGACGTCGCCATGGGCTGGGCGCTCGATCCCGACGAGGCCGCCGCGGGCGCCGCGCGGCAGCTGTGGACCCTGCTGGTGCGGAGGCTGCCGGCCCCCGAGGTCGCCGACCCGGCGGTGATGCTCGCCTGCGCGCTCCTGGTGCGGGGCGGCGGCGCGCTCGTCGGCGTCGCCCTCGACCGCGCGCGGCGCGCCGACCCCGGCCACCGCCTCGCGGCGATCGTCGAGGCACTCCTGGCCACCGGGGCGGGCCCGGACGCGGTGCGCAGGATCATCCGCGACTCCAGCGCGGAGACCGCCGAGCGCCTGCGGGGACGGGCCGGGTGAGGCTCAGCCCGCCGCGCGGGACCGGGCGAAGTCCCAGGCGTCGGCGACGATCCGGTCGAGGTCGGTGTGGGCCGGCTTCCAGCCCAGCTCGTCGCGGGCCCGCGCGGAGGAGGCGACGAGGACGCCGGGGTCGCCGGTGCGCCGCGGCGCCACGCGCGCCGGGATCGGGTGGCCGGTGACCCGGCGGCACGCCTCGATCACCTCGAGCACGGAGAAGCCGGTGCCGTTGCCGAGGTTGCACACGAGGTGCCCGCCCTCGGGAGCCTCGCCGCGGGCGAGCAGGTCGAGCGCGAGGAGGTGGGCCTCGGCGAGGTCGTCGACGTGGATGTAGTCGCGCACGCAGGTGCCGTCGGCGGTGGGCCAGTCGTCGCCGAAGATCGCGATCTCGTCGCGCTGCCCGAGGGCGACCTGCAGGACGAGCGGGATGAGGTGGGTCTCGACGGTGTGCCGCTCGCCCAGGGTCGGCGCGGCGTGCGCCCCGGCCACGTTGAAGTACCGCAGGCTCACCGCGCCGAACGCGCGCCCCGACGCCGCGGCGTAGGTGCCGATCGCGTGGTCGACGGCGAGCTTCGTGGCGCCGTAGGTGTTGGTGGGGCGGGTGGGCGCGTCCTCGGTGATCGGCGAGGTCTCCGGCTCGCCGTACGTGGCGGCGGTCGACGAGAACACCAGGCGCGGCACCTCGTGGCGGCGCAGCGCGTCGAGGAGCCGGATCGTCGTGACGACGTTGCCGTGCCAGTACTTCGCGGGCTTCTCGGCCGACTCGCCGACCAGCGAGCGCGCCGCGCAATGGATCACGCCGTCGACCCCACCGGCGCCGAGGACCTCGTCGGCGACCTCCGCGACGTCGCCCACCACGAGCCGCGCCCCGGAGGGGACGGCGTCCTCGTGGCCGGTGGACAGGTCGTCGACCACCACCACGTCGTGCCCGGCGTCGAGCAGGTGCTGCGCGCAGACGCTGCCGACATAGCCCGCCCCGCCCGTGACCACCAACGTCATGACGCCAGTGTGCCGGGCGGGGTCGGCGGAGCTCGCTACTGGGCCCGCACCAGCACGGCGTGGGCCACCAGCGGGTCGACCTCGGAGCGCGAGCCCTTGTGCCCCACGCCCACGGCGTCGCCGAAGCGGGGGATCGCCACGACGTCGACGTCGCTGCCCGGCAGGACACCGGCGCTCTTGAGGTGGGCCATGAGGGGCTCGTTGAGCTGGATGTGCTCGGCGATGCGGCGCACCTCGACCTTGCCGCCGCCGCTGCGCGCGAACTCGTCGAGGCGGACGAGACCGGCCTCGTCGGGGGTCGGCGTGCGGGTCGGCAGCGCGGCCTCGCCGTCGCCGTCGTTGCTCCGCAGGGACTCGAGCCCGGGGATCGGGTTGCCGTACGGCGACACCGACGGCTCGCCGAGCAGCGTGAAGAGCTTGCGCTCCACCGCGTCGCTCATGACGTGCTCCCAGCGGCACGCCTCGACGTGGACGTGCTCCCACTCGAGACCGATGACGTTGACGAGCAGCAGCTCGGCGAGGCGGTGCTTGCGCATGACCGCCACCGCCTTGGCGCGGCCGCCGGGCGTGAGCTCGAGGTGGCGGTCGCCGGCCACGTGGACGAGACCGTCGCGCTCCATGCGCGCCACGGTCTGGCTCACGGTCGGCCCGCTCTGCTCGAGACGTTCGGCGATGCGGGCTCGGAGGGGGACGACCCCTTCCTCCTCGAGCTCGTAGATCGTGCGGAGGTACATCTCGGTGGTGTCGATGAGGTCGTTCATGCCCACCCCTTTCTGCACACCCATGGTACCGACGACGCCGGACACCGGACGGCGGTCACGCCGTGGGGCAGGGCACGATCGTCGCATGGCCACCTCGCCGGGTCCCCTGCCCACGCCCGTCGTGTCCGTCGCCTGGCTGCGCGAGGCGTTGGGGCGCGAGGACGGGCGCCCTGTCGTGCTCGACGTCCGCTGGACGCTGCGCCCGCCGCCCCGCACCGCGAAGGAGCGCAAGGCCGCCGCGCGGGAGGACCCGCCGGGTCTCGTGGAGCACGACGCGGGGCACGTCCCCGGCTCGGTGTACGTCGACCTCGACACCGAGCTCGCCGGCCCGCCCGGGCCCGCCGGCCGGCACCCGCTGCCCGACCCCGACGTGCTCGAGGAGACGCTGCAGCGCGCCGGGGCGGACGCCGACTCCGAGATCGTCCTCTACGACGGCGGCGACGGGATGGCGTCGGCGCGCGCGTGGTGGGTGCTGCGCTGGGCGGGCCTGCGCCCCGGCCAGGTCGCCGTGCTCGACGGCGGGTTCCCCGCGTGGGTCGCCGACGGCGGCGAGGTGTCCACCGCCGGCGGCGGCGTCCGGCGCCCCGGGGGCCTGCAGATCCGCACGGGCGCGATGCCCGTGCTCACCGCGGAGGACGCGGCCGGGCTGGCCGCCGGCACCGAGGGCGTCCTGCTCGACGGCCGGGCCGCCGAGCGCTTCCGCGGCGAGACCGAGCCGATCGACCCGATCGCGGGCCACGTGCCCGGCGCGGCCAACCTGCCGGCGGCCTCGCTGGTCGCCGACGGGCACTGGCGCGACCCCGACGACGCCGCCGCCGTCCTGCGCCCGCTGGTCGAGGAGGCCGGGGCGGTCGGGGCCTACTGCGGCTCCGGGGTGAGCGCGGCGATGCTGGTGCTCGGCCTCGAGCACGCCGGCCTGCGCCCGCCGGAGGACCCCGCCGGCCTCTACGTCGGCAGCTGGTCGCACTGGTGCGGCACCGGGCGCCCCGTAGAGACGGAGACGTAGCGAAGCCGGAGCTCGACCATGGAGACGGGCGAGGGGTAGGCCGACCGGTACCGTCGGGCTCGTGACGAGCTCCGGCGCGCCGACCGTGGACCCGGCCCGCGTGGCCGTGGTGTGGGACGAGAGTCTCCTGGGCTACAAGCTCTCGGACGAGCATCCGCTGCACCCCGTCCGCCTCGACCTCACGATGCGCCTCGCCGACTCCCTCGGAGTGCTCGAGGGGATCGAGCCGCTGGTGCCGTCGCCCGCCCCGGACTCCGAGGTCGAGCGCATCCACGTCGCGTCGTACCTCGAGGCGGTGCGCCGGGCCCCGACCAGCGGCGACGACCCGATCCACCAGCTCGGCACGTCCGACAACCCGATCTTCGAGGGCATGCACGAGGCGAGCGCGCTGGTGTGCGGCGGCTCGATCGCCGCGGCCCGCGAGATCGCCGAGGGCCGCGCCGACCGGGCGGTCAACATCGCCGGCGGCCTGCACCACGCGATGGCCGACCACGCCTGGGGCTTCTGCGTCTACAACGACTGCGCGGTGGCGATCTCCTGGCTGCTCGACCACGGCTACGAGCGCATCTGCTACATCGACACCGACGTCCACCACGGCGACGGCGTGCAGGCCGCGTTCTACGACGACGACCGCGTGCTGACGATCTCGATGCACCAGCACCCGCGCACCCTGTGGCCGGGCACCGGGTTCGCCTCGGAGCTCGGCAGCGGGCGGGCGTCCGGCAGCGCGGTGAACCTCGCGCTCCCGCCGGGCACCCGCGACGCCGGCTGGCTGCGCGCCTTCCACGCCGTCGTCCCCGGGCTGCTGCGGTCGTTCCGGCCGCAGATCCTCGTCACCCAGTGCGGCGTGGACACCCACCACGAGGACCCGCTGGCCGAGCTCTCCCTCTCGGTCGACGGGCACCGGGCGATCTACCAGAGCCTGCGGCGCCTGGCCGCCGAGCACAGCGACGGGAAGTGGCTCGCCCTCGGCGGGGGCGGCTACGGCCTCTTCCGGGCGGTCCCGCGGTCGTGGACCCACCTGCTGGCCACGGTGCTCGACCGCGACGTCGAGCCGCACCGCACCATCCCCGCCGACTGGACGTCCTACGCGACGGGGAAGACCCGCCGGCCCCTGCCGACGTCGATGACCGAGGACGCGCCCACCGACTTCGAGCCGTGGGGCGGGTTCACCGAGGTCGAGGTCGACCCCTTCCTGCTCGAGACCCGCCGCGCGGTGTTCCCGCTGCACGGCCTCGACCCCGCGGACTCCCGCGACTGACTCCCTGAAGGCGGAGATGACCGAGACGGCGGACCCCGACGCCATCACCGCAGAGGTCCGGGCGGTACCCGACGCGCCCTACCCCGCGCACTGGGAGGCCGACGTCGTCGCCTCCGACGGGGCGACCGCGCACCTGCGCCCGATCTCCACCGAGGACGCCGACGCCGTCGTCGCCTTCCACGCGCAGCTCTCGGACCGCACCCGCTACTTCCGGTACTTCAGCCCCTACCCGCAGATCCCCGAGCGCGACCTCAAGAACTTCGTCGAGGTCGACCACCACGACCGGGTCGCCCTGGTGCTGTGGCTCGGCCGGGAGATCATCGCGATCGGGCGCTACGTGCGGCTCGCGGAGTCGCCGGCCGCCGAGGTCGCGTTCGTCGTGCGCGACGACCACCAGGGCCGCGGGCTCGGCTCGATCCTGCTCGAGCACCTCGCGGCGGCCGCCCGCGAGTGCGGGCTGACCCGCTTCGTCGCCGAGGTGCTCACCGAGAACCACCAGATGGTGCGCGTGTTCCGCGAGGCCGGGTTCGAGGTCAGCCGCGCGCTCGAGGGCTCGACGCTGCACCTGGAGTTCGACGTCGCCTCGACCTCCCGCGCCCGCGAGGTGCAGCTCTCCCGCGAGCAGCGCGCCGAGGCCCGCAGCGTCGCGAACGTCCTCACCCCGCGGTCGGTAGCCGTGGTCGGCGCCTCGCCGGACCGGACCAAGATCGGCCACGTCGTGCTCGCGAACCTGCTCCGCGGCGGGTTCACCGGCCCCGTGTACCCGGTGCACCCCGAGGCGCGGTCGGTGCGCGGCGTGCGGGCCTACCCGTCGGTCACCGACATCCCCGACGACGTCGACCTCGCCGTGCTCGCGGTCCCGCCCGACGAGGTGCCCGGGGTGTTCGACGCCTGCCTGTCGAAGGGCGTGCGCGCGCTCGTCGTCATCACCTCGGGCTTCGGCGAGAAGGGCCCGACCGGGCTCGCCGCGCAGCGCGGGCTCGTCACCGACGCCCGCGCGAACGGGATGCGCGTCGTGGGGCCGAGCGCGCTGGGCGTGGTCAACCTCGACGCGAAGGTGTCGCTGAACGCCTCGCTCGCGCCGCACCTGCCGCCGCCGGGGCGGGTCGGGTTCTTCTGCCAGTCCGGCGCGCTGGGCATCCAGATCCTCGCCGCGGCCGCCGAGCGGCGCCTGGGGCTGTCGTCGTTCGTGTCCGCCGGCAACCGCGCCGACCTGTCGGGCAACGACCTCATGCAGTACTGGGACACCGACCCCGACACCGACGTCGTGCTGCTCTACCTGGAGACCTTCGGCAACCCGCGCAAGTTCGCCCGGGTCGCGCGGCGGCTCGCGCGGCAGAAGCCCGTGGTCGCCGTGAAGAGCGGCCGGCACGTCGCCGCCGCGCCGGGGCTCGCGGCCAGCGGGCAGCCGATCGACGAGGCCGCGGTGGCCGCGGTGTTCGACCAGTCCGGGGTCATCCGGGTCGACTCGGTGGACGAGCTCTTCGACGCCGCCCAGCTGCTGGCGCACCAGCCGCTGCCGCCCGGCCCGCGGGTCGGGATCGTCGGCAACTCCACCGCGCTCGGCATCCTCGCCGCGGACGTCGTCCTCGCCCAGGGCCTGTTCCTGGCGCGCGACCCCGTCGACCTCGGCACGTCGGCAGGCGCCGAGGAGCTGCACGCCGCGGTCGCCGACCTGCTCGCCGACGACCAGTGCGACTCGCTGGTCGTCGTCTTCGTCCCCGCGGTCACCACCGACCCGACCGACCACGCCCGCGCGCTCGCCGACGCCGTCCGCGGCGCCGAGAAGCCGGTGGTCTCCACGTTCCTCGCCTCCGAGGGCGTGCCCGAGGTGCTGACGGTCGGCGACGGCGACGCCGGGCCCCAGCGCGGGAGCATCCCCTCGTACCCGAGCCCCGAGCGCGCGGTCCTCGCCCTGTCCCGGGCCGTGCGGTACACGCAGTGGCGCTCGCGGCCCGTCGGCGACTTCGTCGTCCCGGAGGGCGTCGACGTCGACGCCGCGCGGGCGCTGGTGGACGACATCGCCCCGGCGCCCCGCACGGTGCTCAGCGATGAGCAGGCCGACGCGCTGCTGCGCTGCGTCGGGGTCGTCGTCGCCCCGTTCCGCCGGGTCCACTCGGCCGACGACGCCGTCGCGGCGGCCCGGGAGCTCGGCGGCGCGGCGGTGCTCAAGACCGCCGACCGGCGCTGGCGACACCGCACCGACCTGCGCGGCGTGCACGTGGGGCTCACCGAGTCCTCGGCGATCGCGAGCGCCTACGACCAGCTCGTCGAGCTCTCCGGCAGCGACGAGGTGTACGTCCAGGTGCAGGCGCCGCCGGGCATCCCGTGCGTGATCGAGATCCGCGACGACCCGTCGTTCGGCTCGCTGGTCTCGTTCGGGCTCGCGGGCGTGGTCGGCGAGCTGCTCGGCGACCGTGCCTACCGGGCCACGCCGCTGTCGACGATGGACGCCGCGACGCTCGTGCGCGCGCCCCGGGCGGCCCCGCTGCTCGACGGCTACCGGGGGGCCCGCCGCGCCGACCTGCCGGCCCTCGAGGACCTGGTGCTGCGCATCGGGGTGCTCGCCGACGCGGTCCCCGAGATCCGCTCGCTCGTGCTCGACCCCGTGCTCGCCGCCGACCGGGGCGCCCACGCCACCGGCGTCACGGTCACCCTCGGCCCGCCCCCGGGCCCCCGCGACGGCGGACCGCGCCGGCTGCGCTGACGCGGAACCACCACGGCGCGCCTCGAAGGAGTGACCGCGTCGGGACGGCGTCGTGGCCGGGGTCGCCCTACGGTCGGTGGGACCATGTGCCGACCCCGTGTCCCCCCGCCGACCCTGCGCCTCGGCCTGCTCGTCGCCGCCGTGCTGCTGGCCGCGGGCTGCGGGCAGTCGGGGACGCCCGAGCCCCCGGCGCCGGGCACCTCGCCGACGATCCCGACCGGCGCGCCACCGCCCTCGAACCGCCCGGTCCCGGCGGAGCCGGACCCGCTCACCGCGGCACCTCCGGCCGGCGCCACGGCGCTCCCGACGGGGCGGGTGGACGCGAGCACGCTACCGGGCGGCCTGCCGAGGCTCGTGTGGACGCGCGGGGCGGACGTGGTGGGCGTGTACGGGCGCGCGGGCGGGTGCACGGACGCGCGGCTCACCGTGGTGGAGCAGGGTGCCGAGCGCGTCGTGCTGCGCGTGGAGCAGTTCAGCACCGGGCCGGGCCCGTGCACCCGGGAGCTCGTCTACCCGCCGCTGGAGGCGACGCTGCAGGCGCCGCTGGGGGAGCGGCCGGTCGTCCTGACCGGCGCGGTGGCCTAGAAAAGCCGGAAGACCGGGCTGGCCCCCGACCGTCCCGGTCTCCCGTCGCCGACGGGCTGTGTGAGGGCCAGCCCGTCCCGTGGTCATTGGCCGGGCCGGGTGACCCCACGTGAGTGGGGTCACATCCGGCCCGTGCGCTTCAGACTGCCGTTACCGGCGAGTCACCGTCAATGCGTCGACCCGGTGGCCGCTGCGGGACCGATACGGTCACGCAGCGTGCCGGTGGGTCGGTCGCGCTCAGCTCGCGGCGTAGGCCTTGAGCCGCCGGGCGCGGTCGCCGTCGCGGAGCTTGACCATGACCTCGCGCTCGATCTGGCGCACCCGCTCACGCGAGAGCCCGAACTGGCGTCCGATCTGGTCGAGCGTGCGCGGCTGGCCGTCGTCGAGGCCGTAGCGCAGCCGGATGACGTTCTGCTCGCGGTCGTCCAGCGTCGCGATGACGCGGCGCATGTCGTCGTGGAGCAGGCCGGAGATGACCGTCGACTCGGCGTCGGTGGCCTCGGCGTCCTCGATGAAGTCCCCGAGCGGGGCCTCCTCCTCGGAGCCGACCGGCATGTCCAGGCTGACCGGGTCGCGGCTGTGGTCGAGGAGGTCGGCGACCTTCTCCGGCGTCAGCCCCGACTCCTCCGCCAGCTCCTCGTTGGTCGCCTCGCGACCGAGGGTCTGGTGGAGGTCACGCTTGATGCGGGCCAGCTTGTTGACCTGCTCGACCAGGTGGACGGGCAGGCGGATGGTGCGGGCCTGGTCGGCCATGCCGCGGGTGATGGCCTGACGGATCCACCACGTCGCGTAGGTCGAGAACTTGAAGCCCTTGGTGTAGTCGAACTTCTCCACGGCCCGGATCAGACCCAGGTTGCCCTCCTGGATCAGGTCGAGCAGCGGCATGCCGCGTCCGGTGTACCGCTTGGCGAGCGAGACCACGAGGCGCAGGTTGGCCTCGAGCAGGTGCGCACGGGCGCGGCGGCCGTCACGGGCCACCGCCCGGAGGTCGGCGGCGCGCTGCTGCTCGAGGTCCTGACCGGACTCCTCGAGCAGGTGTGCGGCGTAGACGCCGGCCTCGATGCGCTTCGCCAGCTCCACCTCGTCGGCGGCGGTCAGCAGCGCGGTCTTTCCGATACCGTTGAGGTAGACGCGGACGAGGTCCGCCGCAGGGCCCTGGGCGTCGAGGTCGCTCTCAGCAGGCACAGAAGGCAGAGCCGCCTCGGACCCGGTCTGCGGTGCGAGTGTCGCCGTCATTGCTTCCTCCCTGCGCGGCGCGAAGATGCTGGGGCGCCGCGTCACTAGGTCGAACGCGTCGGGATCGGCGTTCGTTCCCGCCGGGGGCTTCCGGTCACGGGTGCCCGCTGTGTCGTGCGTGACGCATGGCGGACACCACTCGGAGGCAACGTGTGGCGGGAGTGAAGATCTCGACGTTCAGCTTTCGACGATCACCGTGAACGGGCCGTCGTTACAGGATTCAACGCGCATGTCCGCGCCGAACTTCCCGGTCGCGACGGGTGCGCCGCGATCACGCAGGGCGGTGACGACGGCGTCCACGGCGTCGCGGGCCGAGTCCGGCGGCGCGGCGGCGGACCACGAGGGACGCCGGCCCTTGCGGGTGTCCCCGTACAGGGTGAACTGACTGACGACGAGCAGGCCGGCGCCCGTCTCGGCGCAGGAGACGTAGCTCCGCGGAGCTCGACCATCGAACTCGGTGTGCTCGTCGCGCAGGATGCGCAGCTCGTGCAGCCTGCGGGCCATGGTGGCCGGCGCGTCGGGGCCGTCGTCGCGGTGCACGCCGAGCAGCACGAGCACTCCCGGTTCCTCGAGCTCGCCGACGACCTCGTCGTCGACGACCACCCGCGCCCACACGACACGGCTCACGACGGCTCTCACGCCGGCACCAGCATCCCGTGGTGCACGAGGTCGCGGACCACGGGCAGTGCGGCGGCGGCGAGCTCCTCGGGATCGCGCCCGTGGGCGACGGCCAGCAGCTCCACGAGGTCGCGCAGCGGGAGGTACCCCCGGCACCCGGCGAGCAGCGCGACGCCGAGCTCGTCGACGTCGTGGCGCCACTGGGGCCCGTCGAGGCGCACGAGGGTCGCCGCGACCGGGTCCCACCCCTCGTCGGTGCCGATCAGTCCGCGCTCCAGCGCCACGGTGTCCGGCACCCGCAGGCGGGCGTCGAGCAGCGCCTCGCCGGGGTGCTGCGCCAGCCACGCGGTGCGGTCGAGCCACGCCTCGATCTCCGGACCCAGGGGGTCGTCGTGGGACTGGCGCAGGTCCTCGCAGACGACGGTGCCCGGCACGTCCGGCGCGGTGCGCCGCAGCGTGACGAACCCGAACCCGACGGCCTGCACGCCCTCGGCGGCCAGGAAGTCGAGCCACCGCTCGGACAGCGCCGTCCCCTCCGGCGAGGCGGGGTCGACGCCGGCGTCGCGCAGCCAGGTCCCGACGTGCAGGGCGGGGTCGGCGACGTCGCGCTGCACCACCCACGCGTCGAGCCCGCCCGGCGCCACGGACCGGGCGGCCTCGTCGAGCCAGGTGCGCGGGCGCTCGGTCCAGTCCTCGGACGTGATCAGCCACGACGCGAGCAGCTGCGCCACCCCGCCCTCGGCGAGGTGCGCCGGCAGGGCGCCGACCAGCAGCGCCGACGCCCCGTCCCCGCCCAGCCCCGCGTCGCGGTAGACGTGGTCGACCTGCGGCGGCCCGGGCACGAACGGCGGGTTGCTGACGATCTGGTCGAAGCGCCGCCCGGCGACCGGCTCCAGCCAGGGCCCGGCGAGCACCTCCGCGTCGACCCCCGACAGCGCGAACGTCACCCGCGCCATGTCCAACGCGCGCTCGGAGACGTCCGTGGCGGTGAGCCGGCCGGCGTGGCCCGAGCAGTGCAGCCCCTGCACCCCGCACCCCGTGCCGACGTCGAGCAGGGTCGCGACCGGGCGCCGCACCGTCGCCCGCGCCAGCGAGAGCGACGCCGCCCCGGTGCCGAGGACGTGCTCGCGGTCGGCGGTCCGGCCCTGCGGCGCGACCTCGAGGTCCGAGAGCACCCACCACGGCGGCGCGGTCGGAATCGCCGCGTCGCCGTGGGGGCGCAGGTCGAGGGCGGCGGTCACGAGGTCGCCGTCGACGTCCAGCAGCCCGGCGCCGGCCGCCTCGTCGACGTCGACGGGGTCGAGGGCGGCGGCGACCTCGGTACGCGGGACGGCGTCACCCAGCAGGAACAGGCGCACGAGCGTGCCGGCGACCCCGGCGTGCCGGACCGCCCGGCGGGCCGGCGTCGTCTCCCCGCGGTCGAGCGCGGCGCGGGCGGCCGGGCCGAGCAGTTCGGCCACTCCGTCGACGGTGAAGCCGCCGTGAGCGAGGGCGGTGCGTAAGCCACGCCACAATCGGGCATCTGAGACGTCGACACCGTCCGTAGGGCGACGTTCCGCGTCGAGGTGGTCGGGTCGGGGCACGGCTAGATCGTCACACTGCTCGCGCAGCCGGTCCTCGCCACCCTGTCCACGACCCCTCCGATCGCACCGTTGCCACGGACCGGGTTGTGCAAGACGCTGCGCACACAGCAAGGGGGCACCGGCGTCGAACGGTGACGACCGGTGCCCGTGGATCGACCGGGAGGCACACGCGGATGTCGGAACAGACGGCCACCGAGGGGAAGACGTACCCGCCGGACCCGGAGCTGTCGAAGACGGCCAACGTGCGGCCGGAGATGAAGGAGCAGGACCTCCGGGAGTTCTGGGACGAGCAGGCGAAGCAGCGCCTGGACTGGTTCGAGGACTACGACGAGGTCCTCGACTGGCAGCTCCCGTACGCGAAGTGGTTCGTCGGCGGAAAGCTCAACGCCTGCTACAACTGCGTCGACCGCCACGTCGAGGGCGGTAAGGGCGACAAGGTCGCGCTGCACGTCGTCCCGGACGACGGGCCCGACTCGCCCGAGGCACGTGACATCACGTTCTCGGAGCTCCAGCGCGAGGTCGTGAAGATGGCCAACGGGCTCAAGGAGCTCGGCGTCGGCAAGGGCGTGCCGGTCGGCATCTACATGCAGATGATCCCCGAGGCGGTCGTGGCGATGCTCGCGTGCGCCCGTCTCGGCGCGCCGCACACCGTGGTGTTCGGCGGCTTCAGCGGCAAGGCCGTCGCCGAGCGCTGCAACGACCTCGAGTGCAAGGTCCTCATCACCCAGGACGAGGCCATGCGCGGCGGCAAGGCCGGCGCGCAGAAGACCAACGCCGACGAGGGCCTCGACGCCGGCCCGACGACCGTCGAGAAGATCGTCGTCGTCCGGCGGAGCGGTGCGGACATCCCGATGAACGACCGGGACGTCTACCTCCACGACCTCACCGCGAACGTCTCGGACGACCCCGAGAGCTGCCCGTGCGAGCCGATGGACTCCGAGGACCTGCTCTTCCTCCTCTACACCTCGGGCTCGACCGGCAAGCCGAAGGGCGTCGTCCACACCACCGCCGGCTACCTCCTCGGCGTCACGACGACCCACAACCTGGTCTTCGACGTCAAGGACGACTCGGTCTACTGGTGCGCGGCCGACATCGGCTGGATCACCGGGCACAGCTACATCACCTACGGCCCGCTGGCCAACGCGTGCACGTCGGTGCTCTTCGAGGGTGTCCCCGGCTACCCGGGCAAGGACGTCTGGTGGAAGATCATCGACAAGTACGGGGTCTCGATCCTCTACACCTCGCCCACGGCGATCAAGTCGCACATGAAGGCGGGCGAGCAGCACATCGAGGGCCACGACCTGTCCTCGATCAAGATCCTGGGCAGCGTCGGCGAGCCGATCAACCCCGACGTGTGGGAGTGGTACCGCGAGCACGTCGGCGGCGGCACGGCGCCGATCATGGACACCTGGTGGCAGACCGAGACCGGGCACATCTTGATCACGCCGCTGCCGGGCATCACGACGCTCAAGCCCGGCATGGCGCAGCAGCCCTTCCCGGGCGTGCGGCCCGAGATCCGCGACGACGAGGGCAACCAGCTCGACGTCGAGCAGACCGGCAACCTCGTGCTCACCCAGCCCTGGCCGGGCATGATGCGCACGCTCTACAAGGACGACGAGCGGTTCAAGGACACGTACTGGTCGAAGTACTCCGACGCGTACTTCGCCGGTGACGGCGCCAAGTACGACGCCGACGGCGACATCCAGCTCATGGGTCGCATCGACGACGTCGTCAACGTGTCCGGGCACCGCCTCTCGACCTTCGAGGTGGAGAGCGCGCTGGTGGAGCACGCCGACGTCGCCGAGGCCGCCGTCGCGGCGCGCAAGGACGACGACACCGGCCAGGCGATCATCGCCTTCGTCTCGCTCAAGGGCGACAAGCAGGGCACCGAGGAACTGGAGCAGGCGCTGCGCGAGCAGGTGGCCCAGTCGATCGGCAAGCTGGCCCGCCCGGCCACGGTGATCTTCGCCAACGACCTGCCGAAGACGCGGTCGGGCAAGATCATGCGGCGGCTCCTCAAGAACCTCGCCGAGGGGGAGGAGCTGGGCGACACGTCCACGCTCGTCGACCCGAGCGTCGTCGAGGAGATGCAGAAGCAGATGAACGGCTAGGTCGCGGGTCCTGATGTGACCGAAGGGCACCCTCGCTCGGTTCTTCCGGGCGAGGGTGCCCTTCGGTCGTTCTCGGGGTGGGCGCGGGGCTCGGCACGCGGTCCTCGGGGAAGGCCCGGCGCGTCCGTGGAGATCAAGGGCGTCGTGGTGCACCGGGGCGTGGCGACGAGGTGCGTGGGCACGCCCGTGATCATGTGCTCCCGTTCATCTCCAGGGGCTGGAGATCAGCAGGTGGAAAGGCATCTCGAGCACCCTTCCCGAGGTGCGTTCCGGTCTGCTGATCGTCGCCGTCTGCTCAGCTCACCGCGGGCGGCTGGAGGTCGTCGGCGTGGGCGGGCTCGACGGGCTCGGGGCGCTGCGGGGGCTCCTCACCGCGGAGCACGGCGAGCTGCTCGGTGATCCGGCCCATGATGCGGTCGGTGGCCTCCTGCAGGGACTTTCGGCCGATGCGGCCCGCGCGCAGGTCGTCGAGGGCGACCGGCGGGCCCGCGAGCACCCGCAGCGTGGCGCGGGGGAACAGCGTCGGGCGTGTGGCGGTGGGCGGCAGCAGGTGGTTGGAGCCCCACTGCGCGACGGGGATGACCGGCGCGCCGGTCTCCAGCGCCATCCGCGCGATGCCGGTGCGGGCGGCGCGGGGCCAGCCGTCGGAGTGGTCGGCGAACCCGCCCTCCGGGTAGACGACGACCACCTCGCCGCGCTGGACCGCCTCGACCGCCGCGCGGTACGCCTCGATCCCGGACTTGCCGCGGTCGACGGGGATGTGCCGGCCCCCGCGCAGGGGCGCGCCGACGAACGTCTGGCCCCACAGCTCCTTCATCGCGAGGAACCGCGGCACGCGGCCGTTGGCGAGCACGTAGCTGACCAGCACGATCGGGTCGACGTGCGAGAGGTGGTTGACCGCGAGCAGCGCGCCGCCCCGGGTGGGCACCTGGTTCCCGCCGCGGTAGTCCCAGCGGGCGACGGCCATGAGCACCGGCCAGAGCAGGTCGATCGCGAACCCGTACCAGAAGCCGCGGTCGGTGCGCGGGTAGAGCACCCAGATCGCGAGCTTGCGCCAGAGGCGGATCCCGCGCCCCGACCGCCGACGGTCGTGGGACTGGGAGATCCGTCGGAGTCGGTCCTGCCGCGCCATGCCCCGGATCATGTCTCGCCGGGGCCCGACGTGCATGCGTAGAAACGCCCGGGTCTCAGTCGCGGCCCGCCTCGACGATCTTCTGCGCCAGCAGCCCGGGGTTGGTGAACATGACCTCGTGGCTGCCGGGCAGCTGCACCAGGCGGTACATGCCCAGGCGGCTCGACATGCGCGGGTGCCAGGCCCACTCGCCGGGCGGCAGCGCGATGTCCTCGGTCGCGTTGATGTAGGACCGGGGGATCGTGGACTCGTAGAAGCGGGTGAGCGCGAGCTTGTCGCGGAAGGGCTGCGCCGGCTCGGGGGAGAGCAGCTCGTAGGTCGACTGGGCCAGCTCGAGCGGCGCGTCCTGGATGAACGCCTCCCGCCAGACCGGGAACGGCAGCATGATCGTGTCGTCGTCGGTGCTCGCGGCGAGCTGGGCGAAGAGCTCCCGGTAGTGCGGCGGGGTCTCGTCGTCGAGGCAGTTGCCCGGCGCCGGCACGAAGGCGTTCCAGAAGATCAGGCGCCGGATGCGGTCGGGGATCTCCTCGGCGACGCGGGCGATGACGGTGCCGCCGAAGCTGTGGCCGAGCAGGACGATGTCGGAGAGGTCCTGGCCGACGACGTGGTCGACGATCGAGGCGACGCAGTCGTCGTGGTTCACGGCCTTGTCGACGCCCGGGCCGTGCCCGGCGACCGTCGGCGTGTGCACGGTGTGGCCCGCGGCGCGGAGGGGTTCGGCGACGCCCTCCCAGAGGCCGCCGTCGTGCCAGGAGCCGTGGACCAGGACATACGTGCTCATCGGGGTGCCCTCCCGCGCTCTGCTCCCGGCGCCGTGCCGGGGATGCTGATCCTGCTGGGGTAGCGAGTCCCGCGGTAGTAGCTCTTAGACGACGTCGTAACCGGGGCGGAGGAGCAGTTGACCGCCAACGATCAACGACACGATCGCGACGGAGATGAACAGAAGTTGCCACACCACAGCGGGGATGAAGGTCCTCCCGGCAAGGGTGTTGCGCTCGCCACCCAGGCCCGAGGCGCGGAAGGCCCCGGCGATTCCGCCGAAGAGGAGGAACCACACCACGAAGGCCGCCGCGAAGGCTTGCTGGTCCCCGCTTCCGTAGAAAAGGGCGGCGCCGAGGCCGAGGACGATCAGGAGCGGGATCGTGAAGCCGAGTGGGTTTCCCGCTACGAGGAGTGCGAGCAGTGAAAGGAAGGTCGTGCCGAGGAGGACGGCCCAAGGGTTCCCGGCGGCGATCAGGGCCGCCCCGGCCACCCCGAGCAGGGGCGGACCGATGTAGCCGGCGATGTAGGCGAGGACGACGACAGGTAGCCCTCGGCCACCGACGACCAGTCTGCCGAACACCAGCCCTTTCTCGTCGATCGCGTAGCCGCCGATCGGTTGAGCAAGACCGACGAGCGTGAGCAGCGACCCGCCCGTGGCGGCGTAGAAGTAGAAATACCGCGCGATGTAGGTCGAGAAGCACACGAACAGCAGCGCGATGAACCCCGCCCCGAACGCGACCGGTTCCCCCACGATCGGGACGTCGTTGACCCCCAGACCTACCCCCATGGAGTGAATCCGAGCACATTCCGTACTCGGATCACCCGGACGACACGCCGTCTACGCCCAACCGCGATCTTCGGAGTGCGACGTCCACCGCAGAGGCGAACCGCCGGCGGCTCTGGTCCGATTCCCCGGGCGAGGCGACGGAAGGAGATCGGCGTGGGTGCAGGCGCGGCGCAGCGGGTGGCGGATGCGGTCGGGGCGTTCCTCGAGGGACCGGTGCCGGTGCGCATCCGGGCGTGGGACGGCAGCGAGGCCGGGGCGGCGCCGGGGCCGGGCGTGCCGACGGTGGTGCTGCGGTCGCGGCGGGCGCTGCGCCGGCTGCTCTGGGAGCCCGGCGAGATGGGGCTCGCGCACGCCTACGTGTCGGGCGATCTCGACGTCGACGGCGACCTCGCCGAGGGGCTCTCGGCGATGTGGACGCTAGTGAACGCCGGAACGGTCACGAAGCGCCGCCCGGGCCTGAGCGAGATCCCCGGCCTCGCGACCAAGGCGGCACGACTGGGGCTGATCGGGACGAAGCCCGCCCCGCCCCCCGAGGCGATCCGCATCAAGGGCCGCCTGCACAGCCGCCGGCGCGACCGCGACGTCATCGCCCACCACTACGACGCCGGCAACGCCTTCTACTCGCTGCTGCTCGACGACTCGATGGCCTACTCGTCGGGCTACTGGACCTCCGAGGACAGCACGCTGCCGCAGGCCCAGCACGACAAGCTCGAGCTCATCTGCCGCAAGCTCGACCTCGCCCCGGGCCGGCGACTGCTCGACATCGGCTGCGGCTGGGGCTCGCTGGCGGTCCACGCCGCCCGCGAGCACGGCGCGAACGTCCGCGCGGTGACGATCTCCCGCGAGCAGCGCGACCAGGTCAACGCCCGCATCCGCGCCGAGGGGCTGGCGGGGAAGGTGCAGGTCGACCTGCTCGACTACCGCGACGTCGCCGAGCGCATCACCGCCACCGACGGCCCGTTCGACGCCGTCAGCGCGATCGAGATGGGCGAGCACGTCGGCGACGAGCACTACCCGACCTTCGCCGCGACGCTGCACGGCGCGCTGCGCCCGGGCGGGCGGGCGCTCGTGCAGCAGATGTCCCGCGGCGCGAACGCCCCCGGCGGCGGCGCGTTCATCGAGACCTACGTGACCCCCGACATGGTCATGCGCCCGGTCGGCGACACCCTCACGTTCCTGCAGCACGCCGGGCTCGAGGTGCGCGACGTCCACGTGATGCGCGAGCACTACGTGCCGACCATCCGCGCCTGGCTCGCCACCCTCGAGGAGCACTTCGACGAGGCGGTGTCGCTGCTCGGCGAGCGCGGGGCGCGCATGTGGCGGCTCTACCTCGCGGGCGGCGCGCTGGCGTTCGAGGAGAACCGCATGGGCGTCGACCAGATCCTCCTGGCCCGCCCCACCGACCGCGGCCGCAGCGGGATGCCCGCCACCCGGGACGACTGGGCGGTGCGCTCGCGCACGGAGGCGGGTAAGCCGGGCACGTGAGCTTCGACCTGGCCGCGTTCGGCCTGCTGCTCGTGGGCGCGGTGGCGACGGTGCTGGCGGCGTTCAGCGTGACGCTCGCCGTCGCCCGCGCCACCGGGCGCCACAGCGTCGTCGACGTGACCTGGGGCCTCGGGTTCGTGGCCGTCGCCGTCGTCGCGTACCTCATCTCCGGCGTGCTCGGCGTCGGCGACGCGGGGGTGCGCACGGTCGTGCTCGCGCTCGTGGCGGTGTGGGGGCTGCGGCTCGCGCTCTACATCGGCTGGCGCAACCGCGGCAAGGGCGAGGACCCGCGCTACGCCGAGATGCTCGGCGACGAGCACGCGCCGGGCGCGGTGACGTCCACGGTGCTGCGGAAGGTCTACCTGCCGCAGGCGGGCGTGATGCTCGTCGTCTCGCTGCCGGTGCTGGCGGCGATGGTCCGCGCCTCGGCGGTGGTGCCCGTCGTCGTCATCGGGATCGTGCTGTGGCTGGTCGGGTTCGTGTTCGAGTCGGTCGGCGACGCGCAGCTGGCGGCGTTCAAGTCGGACCCGGACAACAAGGGGAAGATCCTCGACTCGGGCCTGTGGCGCTACACGCGCCACCCGAACTATTTCGGCGACGCGTGCGTCTGGTGGGGGATCTTCATCGTGGCGGCGGGACACCCGCTCGCGCTGGTCACCGTCGTCGGGCCGCTGCTGATGACGTACCTGCTGGTGTCGGTGACCGGCAAGGAGCTCACCGAGAAGTCGATGTCGCAGCGGCCCGGGTACGACGAGTACGTCCGCCGCACCTCGGGCTTCCTGCCGCTGCCCCCGGGCTCGCGTCCGGCCCGCGCCACGTGAGCGGGCCGGACGCCGCGGCTCAGGCGCCCTGGCGCTCGCGCAGCGCCTTGAGGGCGTCGTCGGCGTGGAGGTCGAACTTCATCTCGCTGCCGATCACCTCGAGCACCGTGCGGTCGGTGTCGATGACGAAGGTCTTGCGCTTCACCGGCAGCGCCGGCAGCCACGAGCGCTTCGCGCCGAACTGCTTGGCGACGGCCCCGTCGGGGTCGGAGAGCAGCGGGTAGTCGAAGGAGTTCGCGCTGGAGAAGGCGTGCTGCTTCTCGACGGAGTCGGCGCTGATGCCGACGCGCTGGGCGCCGACCGCCGCGAACTCGCCGGCGAGGTCGCGGAAGTGGCAGCTCTCCTGCGTGCAGCCGCCCGAGGACGCCAAGGGGTAGAAGAACAGCACCACCGGGCCGTCGGCGAGCAGCCCGGACAGCGACCGGCGGGTGCCGGTGTCGTCCGCGAGCTCGAAGTCGGGGGCGGTGTCTCCGGCCTTCATGCGATGTCGTCCTTCCGGCAGGGGTCTGGCCGTGATCGCGTTCGCAGCCCGGGCACGGGCGGTTCGGGGGTGGCGCTCGCGCGCCGGGACGGGCGGTCGGCCGCAGGATGGTCCGGTGACCCTGCCGCGTCTCGATCGCGTCCGCCCCGCCACCCGCCGCCCGGTGACCGGCGCGGTGCTCCTGCTGCACGGCGGCCGCCCGAACGGCCACGAGGCCGCCGACGGGCTGCGGCTGCCCTACCTGCGCATGGTGCCGTTCGCGCGGTCGCTCGCCGCGGCCGGCGCCCGGCGCGGGGTCGACGTCGGGCTCCTGCGCTACCGCTACCGCGGCTGGAACGCGCCCGACCTCGACCCGGTGCAGGACGCCCGCTGGGCGCTGCGCGACGTGCGGGCGCGTCACGGCGACGTCCCGGTCGTGCTGGTCGGGCACTCGATGGGCGGCCGGGCCGCGCTGCGCGCCGGGGGTGACGACGGCGTCGTCGGCGTGGCCGGGCTCGCGCCGTGGATCGAGCGCGGGGAGCCGTACGCGCACCTCGCCGACCGGACCGTGCTCATCGCCCACGGCGACCGGGAGCGGATGACCTCGCCGGACGCCTCGCGGTGGTTCGCCGGGCGGGTGGCGTCGGTCTCCGACCGCGTGGCGCGCTTCGAGGTCCGGGGCGACGGCCACACCATGCTGCGCAGGGCGCACGCGTGGCACGACCTCGTCACACACTTCGCCCTGGGCGCGCTCGGTCTCGAACCGTTCACCGAGCCGGTCGCGAAAGCCATGGCGGCGGGGGACCCGGACGGGCTGTCGGTCCCCCTGGAGGACCCCTGAGGGTCGGGACGAGGAGTGGTGGCATGCGCGAGCGGGTCGCGGTCGTCGGGGCGGGCGTGTCGGGGCTGACGGCGGCGTACCTGCTGCAGCGCCGTTACGACGTCACCCTGTTCGAGGCCGACGCCCGGCTCGGCGGCCACGCGCACACCCACGACGTCGGCCCGCTCGCCGTCGACTCCGGGTTCATCGTCCACAACGACGTCACCTACCCGCACCTGCTGCGACTGTTCGCCGAGCTCGGGGTCGCCACCCAGGACTCCGAGATGAGCATGAGCGTGCGCGACGAGGCCACGGGTCTCGAGTACGCGGGTGCCCGCGGGGTGCGCGGGCTCTTCGCGCAGCCGCGCAACCTCGCGAACCCCCGCTACCTGCGCATGCTCGGCGAGGTCCTGCGCTTCCACCGCGCCGCGCGCGCCGTCGTCGACGGGACCTCCCCGTTGGGCGAGGACGTCACCTTCGGCGAGTTCCTCGACGCCGGGCGCTACTCGCGGTTCTTCGTCGAGACGTTCGCGGTGCCGGTCGTGTCGGCGGTGTGGTCGTCGGGCCCCGAGCTCTCGCGGCAGTACCCGGCGCGCTACCTGTTCGCGTTCCTCGCGAACCACGGGATGCTCTCGGTGGGCGGCTCGCACCAGTGGCGCACGGTCGTCGGCGGCTCGCGCACCTACGTCGAGCGGGCCGCGAAGGGGCTCTCGGCGGTGGAGGTGTCGACGCCGGTGCGCGCCCTGGTGCGCTCGGGCGACGAGGTGCTCCTGCGCGATGACGCCGACACCGAGTACCGCTTCGACCGCGCCGTCGTCGCCGCCCACGCCCCGGACGCGCTGCGCATGCTCTTCGCGCCGACGCGATCGCAGGCCGACGTCCTCGGCGCCTTCCGGTACTCGCGCAACGAGACCTGGCTGCACACCGACACCTCGGTGCTGCCCCGCGCCGCGGGCGCCCGCGCCGCGTGGAACCTGCTGCGCGTGCCGGGGGAGGACCGGGTGCTCGTCAGCTACGACATGACCCGGCTGATGGACCTCCCCGGTCCCGACACCCACGTCGTCACCCTCAACGCCACCGACCGCGTCGACCCCACGACGGTGATCGCGCGGATGGTCTACGAGCACCCGGCGTACACGCCCGAGTCGGTGGCGGCCCAGCGCCGGCTGCCGGAGCTGAACGACGACCGCCTCGCCTTCGCCGGCGCCTACCACGGCTGGGGCTTCCACGAGGACGGCTGCGCGTCCGGCGTGCGGGCCGCCGAGGCGCTCGGGGTGACGTGGTGAGACGTCAGCGGGGGGCCACCGCTGACACCGAGCGTCCGTATCGCCACACGCTCGCGCCGGCGATCTACGAGGCGGAGGTCGGGCACCGCCGCCACGAGCGCCTCGACGACGCTTTCACCCACCGCCTCTACCTCTGGCTCGTCGACCTCGACGACCTGCCGCGCCTGCCCGCGCCGCTGCGGCCGTTCGCGCGGTTCGACGCCGCCGACCACATCGGCGACCCGCAGCGCTCGATCCGCGAGAACCTCGACGCGTTCCTCGCCGCCCGGGGCGTCGCGCGCCCGGCGCGGGTGCTGATGCTCGCCCACGCGCGGGTGCTCGGGTACGTGTTCAACCCGATCACGCTCTACTGGTGCCGCGACGAGGCCGATGCGCTCGTCGCGGTCGTCGCGGAGGTCCACAACACCTACGGCGGGCGCCACCACTATCTGCTCGAGGTCGACGAGCAGGGCCGCGCACAGGTCGACAAGGACTTCTACGTCTCACCCTTCTTCCCGGTCGACGGCGAGTACCGGATGCGCGTCCCCGAGCCGGGCGAGACGCTCGCCGCCACCGTCGTCCTGCGCCGCGAGGGCGCCACCGCCTTCGTCGCGACCCTGCGGGGGCGCCGCCGGCCCGCGACCGCGCGCACGGTCCTCGCGGCCCTGGCCCGACACCCGGCGGTCACCCTGCGCGTCGCCGCCGCCATCCGGCACCGCGGGATCCGGCTCTGGGCGCGCGGCGTGCCCGTCGTCGCCCGGACCCCGGCCGACACCGACCGCGGGCTGGGACAGCTCACCCGCTGACGGGCACACTGGCCCTCCGTGACCGCCTCACTCACCGTCCGCGTCGCCGAGGCCGTCGACGTCGACTCCCTGCTCGCCCTCGTCCACAGCGCCTACCGGGGGCCGTCGGGACGCGAGGGCTGGACCTCGGAGGCCGATCTCATCGACGGGCCCCGCACGACCCGCGAGCTGCTCGCCGCGGACGTCGCCGACCCCACGATCACCGTGCTCGTTGCGGGCGACCTCGTCGGGTGCGCCGCGGTGACCCTCGCGTCCGGGAGCACGACGGCGTCCTTCGGGATGTTCGCGGTCCGCCCCGGCGGGCAGCGCGGCGGTGTCGGGTCGACGCTGCTGGAGGCCGCCGAGCAGACCGCCCGCGAGCGCGGCGCGACGACCCTGGAGATGTGCGTCATCGACCGGCGCACCGAGCTCATCGCCTGGTACGAGCGGCGCGGGTACGTGCGCTCGGGCGAGTCGCGGCCGTTCCCGTACGGCGAGGAGGGCGTGGGGACCCCGCGCGACGACGACTTCAGGTTCGCCGTGCTGGAGAAGGATCTGCGAGGCTGACACGGTGCCCGAGCTGACCCTCGCCCAGGACGCCGACGCCGATGCGGTCCTGAGCGCCAACCCGCTGGCCCTGCTCATCGGCATGCTGCTCGACCAGCAGTTCCCGATGGAGCGCGCCTTCGCCTCGCCCGCCCTGCTCACCGAGCGCCTCGGCGGCCCGCTGACCGCCGCCGGCATCGCGGAGTACGACACCGAGGCGCTCGTCGCCGCGTTCACCGGCCCGCCGGCGCTGCACCGCTACCCGCGCTCCATGGCCGAGCGGGTGCAGGCGCTGTGCCGGCTGCTCGTCGAGGACTGGGGCGGGGAGGCCGAGCGGCTGTGGGCCGACGCGGGCTCGGGGCGCGAGGTGCTCGCGAACCTGCAGTCGCTGCCGGGGTTCGGCAAGCAGAAGGCGCAGATCTTCACCGCCCTGCTGGGCAAGCAGTGCGGGGTGCGGCCCGAGGGCTGGCGCGAGGCCGCCGGGTCCTACGGCGACGAGGGCTCCCGGCGCTCGATCGCCGACGTGGTCGACCCGGTGACCCTCGGCGAGGTCCGCGACTTCAAGCAGGCCCAGAAGAAGGCTGCCAAGGCCGCCAAGGCCGAGGCGTCCTCCTGACCGGCCTCCCCGGTGGCGCGGTGACGGCGCGAGGTTCAGAGTGGCGCGTGAGGGCACCCGTGGGGGATGGCCGGTGCCCAAGGAGGCGACGCTCGTGGTGAACCGACGTCAGGATGACGACGGACAGCCGATCCTGATCACCCAGGCCGCGGTCTCGTACGACGAGGAGTTCGCGGCCCGCAAGAAGCGCTACTCGCTGATCATGGCGTGCCGCATCCCGTGCCTCGTCCTCGCCGGGGTCGCCGGCATCGGCTTCAACCTGCCGTGGCTCGCGGTCGCGTTCATCGTGCTGTCGGTGCCGCTGCCGTGGGTCGCCGTGCTCATCGCCAACGACCGGCCGCCCAAGAAGGCCGAGAAGGCCAACCGCTACCGCCGCAGCCACCACGAGCTGGGCGCCGTCCCGGACGCGCAGATCATCGACGCCGCCGAGAAGCTCGACCAGCGCACCGAGTGGCCGCGCCAGTCGCAGCAGGACGACGCCGGGCACGCGCCGCCGCGCACGGGCAGCGGGGGCTAGACACCTCCTCCGCGATACTCGCCCCGTCGCGCGAGCCGGGGGGAGCAGATGACGATCGTGTTCGAGCGCCTCGGGCGCGGCTTCCTGGCGGGCGCCGCGCTGTGCGCCGTCGCCCTCGCGGTCGTCGTGCCGCTGCTCGAGGGCACCGCGCTCATGGCGACCACCCTCGCCGTCGGGGTCACCGGCGCGGTCCTGCTCGTCCAGGGCGTGATCTGGACGACGCTGCAGCGCCGCTGGTTCGGCAGCCCCGCCGCCCTGCGGCGCACCGCCCGGCGCGGGACGCCGGCCCTGGCCCGCATCGCCGGGGTCACCAGCACCACGAGCTCGATCGGCAACGAGGCGATCCCGGTGCTCGACCTCGACGTCAACGGCCGCCTGATCCGGCGCCGGGTGCGCGTGCCGTTCAACCACGCCGCCGACGTGCGCGTCGGGCGGATGCTCCCGATCCGCCTCGACCCCGAGGGCTCGCCGGTGATCGTCGTCGAGTGGGACGCGGTGGCCTGACCTCCGCGGTCAGGTGCCCTGGGAGGTCCCGAGCGGCGCGGCGAGCCCGGGCAGGCGCGTGATCCCGGGCAGCGGGCCGAGGGCGTCCGACGGGTCGGCGACCGGCAGGCGTCCCGGCCCGCCCGAGGGCGTCGGGTCCGACGCCGTCGCGGGCGGGGCGAGCGAGGCGGGGCCCTGGGTCCCGGCGACCCGGGCGGCCGGGGCGGCGAGCCCCGGGCCGGCACCGCGGTGCCCGTCGTGACCGGACGCCGTGGGCCCCGGCCGCTGGTGCGCGGTCGCGTGCGTCGCGAACGCGTGGGCGAAGGTCTGCGAGCGGGGCACGCGGTCGCTCGAGGCGGTGGAGCCCGACGCGGCGCCGTCCTGCTCGGGGCCCTGGACGCAGCGGCGGGCGGCGTTGATGCAGTCGGCGCCCTCCTGGGCGCGCCGCTCCGAGGACAGGTACTCGAGCAGGGCGTGGTCGGTGATCGGGTTGTGCTGCTGCTCGGGGAAGCTGTCGATGGCGAACGTCCGGCCCGGCGGCGGGTCGTCGTAGCTCACGGTGATCCGCAGGGCCGGGACCGGGACGAAGTCCTCGTCGCACTCGCCGTCCTCGTCGGGGAAGACGATGTGGGTGGTGTGGTCCTCGGAGTCGATGTCCTGGCCGTTCCAGCAGCTCGGGAAGTCGTAGATCCGCTGCAGCGCCGACCCCTCGGGGCACATCGTGTAGAGGTCGGTCAGCCGGCCGCCAGCACCGGTACAGGTGTACTTGGCGTTGGCGCCCTCGCCGTCGTTGGTGCCGGCCTTGGCCGAGCCGGTGACCAGAGCGATGTTCAGCGGTAACGGCTCGGTGCGCCGGGTGCCGTGCCCGGAGAAGGTGAAGTCGACGGCGGTCGGCTCGACGATCGAGCCCACGTTGCCGTCGAGGCTGCCGCCGTCGACGCCCACGTCGGGCCCCTGGTTGCGCAGGTCGCGCAGGACGGGCCAGAAGATGGGGGAGCGGTCGCCGTTGGTGCAGGTCGTCTCGGTCTCCTCGAGGACGTCGCGCTCGGAGGCGAAGTTGGTGCCCTCGTTGCCGGCGTAGTCGTGCACGTGCTGGGCGCCGTTCCGCTTCCCGGGCGTGATCAGGTAGTTGTCGGAGTTCTTGTGGTCGCTGACCCCGCACCGGACGGTGTAGCTGCCGCCGGAGAACACCCCGCCCTCGCCGGAGAAGGCCCCGCGCTGCACCCGCTGGATGTCGACGTACTCGTTCGCCGCGGCCCGCCCGATCTGGTCGCGCCCCGGGAACTCCTCGTCGTCCTGCCCCTCCTGGCCGGCGCCCTGATCGTCCTGATCGTCCTGGTCGCCGCCGCCGTCCTGGCCCTCGCCGTCCTGCGAGTCCTCCGAGTCCTCCGAGTCGCCGCCCGAGCCGTTCCCGGAGTCGTCGCCGGACTCCGAGCCCTCCTCCGCGGCGGTGACCACCCCGCCGGGCGGGATCGCGGACGGCTCGCCGACCCGCAGGACGAGGCAGAGCAGGACCACCGCCGCGGCGACGGCCAGCACGGCCACCTGGACGTCGCGCGGCCGGCGGCGCGGGCGCTCGAGGGCGTCCCAGGGGCTGCCCGCGCGCGCCGGGGCGCGCCCCCCGCTGCGCTCCCACGCCGACCCGCTCATCGTCCTCCGCTCGTCCGTCGTGCCCCTAGGTCGCGGACGCTAGCCGCGCGCCCCGGACCCCGGGTGCGGTTCGGCGGAACTCGCGGCGCCGGTCCGCCCCGTGCCGAGCCACGGGTCGGAGCCGGTCCGCGGGACCGCCCGCGACCACGGCCCCGGCGCCACCGGGACCGGCCCGGTCGGGCGCCGCGGTGGCCCGGCGGGGCGCGCCGGGCCCGCGACCGGCACCGGGTGCGAGGGCGTGCCGAGGACCCGGACGGGCCCGGACGCCGGCTCGCGGCGGGCCGGGACGGGCACCGGGATCGGCCCGGAGTCGGGCCCCACGACGGGCGTCCGCGCCCGCGACGGGCCCGACGCCCGGCCGGTCCGCCGCGGCACCGGGCGCTCCACGCGGATCTCGGTGATCTCGCCGGGGGTCTCGGGGATCGGGGTGCGGGTCGGGCCCGCGACGAGCGCCGCCGGCCCCCACCCGTCGCCCTCCGCCGCACGGGCCGGCCGGGGGTCGAGCACCGCGGCGGCCGCCACCGGAGCCCCCGCCATCCCCGCCACCGGAGCCCACGGCCGGTCGAGCAGCGGGGGCCACGGCCAGCGCTCCTCGAGCCCCCGGCACCGGGCGCACCCCAGCCCGAGCACCAGCCCGAACACGAGGTGGCCCAGCAGGGACAGTGTCACCGTGGTGACGGTGAGCGGGAACATCAGCCGCTCGCCCCGCGGCGCGACGGCGACCGTCGCGATCAGCCCCGTCCACACCGGGAAGACGGCGAACACGACCGCGGCGGCGACCGTGGCCCGCTCGCCCCAGCGGCGCAGGCCGGTGGCGGCGACGAGGACGAAGAAGACGATGCCGATGCCGCCGCCGTCGCCGACGTAGCGCCAGACGTAACCGACGATCGCGCCCACGGCGGTGGATCCGCCGTCGACGCCGAGGATCCAGGTGCCGACCGTGGGGATGAAGTCGCCCCACCAGCCCAGTAGGTAGACGGTGTCGAGCCGGACCGCGTCGTAGACCAGCGTCGCGATCACGCCCCAGATCGCGCCCATGAGCACGATCCGGTCCTCCCCGAGCGGGGAGAACACCGAGAGCAGCAGCACCGCGAGCGTCAGCGGCACCACGACGAGCCCGGCGGTGACGTTCATCGGGGCCAGCCCGAACACGTGCACCGAGATCGCCAGCAGCGGCAGCGCGGCGACCACGAGGTGCAGCCCGAGGCGGAGCAGGCGGGCCCGGTGCGCCTCGACGAAGGCGAGCGCGTCGCGCAGCAGGGAGCCCGGATCGCCGGGCAGCTCCTCGAACGGCACGGCGGGGCGCCCGAGGGCACGGACCGGATGGCTCACCTGGATCTCCTCACCGCCGCGACCGGGACGACGTCACCGTGACAGCAGCGGCGAGGGCGTGGGTGCGGTTTGGCAGAAGTGCCCCCGGTACCGGGGAGGCGACACAGCACCGCCCGGTGTGGGCCCCGTGTCAGGGCCGTGGGGCATCATGGAGGGCATGAGCCAGACCGCGGTGCTTCCCGACACCCGCCCGCAGGGGACCGACCGCACGGGCGACGACGACCCGAAGATGTTCCACTACGTCCGGAAGAACAAGGTGGCCGAGTCGGCGGTCACCGGTTCGATGGTGGTGGCGCTCTGCGGCGAGACCTTCCCGGTCACCCGCTCGCCCAAGCCCGGTTCGCCGGTCTGCCCGAAGTGCAAGGAGATCTTCAACAAGATGCCGCGCGGCGGTGACGACGGGGAGTAGCAGGCCTCCCGCCTCCCCCTGTCCGACTCCGCCCCGGAGGGCCGTTGACCACCCGCGCGACCGGTAGCCCGACCAGCACCGATCCCTCGGGAGCACGACCGCTGCGCCAGTGGCAGCGGCGCGCCCTGACCCGCTACCTGACGGACCGTCCCCGCGACTTCCTCGCCGTCGCGACACCCGGCGCCGGCAAGACGACGTTCGCGCTGCGGGCGGCGACCGAGCTGCTCGGCGACCGTTCCGTCGACACGGTGACGATCGTCTGCCCGACCGAGCACCTCAAGCACCAGTGGGCCGAGGCCGCCCGCGGCGCCGGGCTGGCGATCGACCCGGAGTTCTCCAACAGCGTCGGCCGCACCTCGACGGACTTCCGCGGCGTCGCCGTCACCTACGCGCAGGTGGCCGCGCACCCGGTGCTGCACATGAACCGCACCGAGGGCCGCCGCACCCTGGTGATCTTCGACGAGATCCACCACGCCGGCGACGCCAAGTCCTGGGGCGAGGCGACGCGCGAGGCGTTCGCGGGCGCCACGCGGCGCCTGGCGCTCACCGGGACGCCGTTCCGGTCCGACGACAGCCCGATCCCGTTCATCACCTACGAGCCGGACGCGGTGGGCGTGCTGCGCTCGCGGCCCGACCACTCCTACGGCTACGCCGACGCGCTGGCCGACGGGGTCGTGCGCCCCGTGGTGTTCCTGGCCTACTCGGGCCAGGCGAGCTGGCGCACCAGCGCGGGCGAGGAGATGACCGCCCGCCTGGGCGAGCCGCTCACCGCCGAGCAGAACTCCCGCGCCTGGAAGACCGCGCTCGACCCCAAGGGCGAGTGGATGCCCGCGGTCCTGCAGGCCGCCGACACGCGGCTGACCCAGCTGCGGCAGGGCGGGGTGCCCGACGCGGGCGGGCTCGTCATCGCGACCGACCACACCACGGCGAAGGCCTACGCGGCCCTGCTGCGCCGGATCGCCGGCGAGGAGCCGGTGGTCGTGCTCTCCGACGACCCGAAGGCGTCCGGGCGCATCGCCGAGTTCTCCCGCACGAACGACCGCTGGCTCGTCGCCGTGCGCATGGTCTCCGAAGGCGTCGACGTCCCGCGCCTCGCCGTCGGCGTGTACGCCACCAGCGCGTCGACCCCGCTGTTCTTCGCCCAGGCCGTCGGGCGCTTCGTCCGCTCGCGGCGGCCCGGCGAGACCGCGAGCGTCTTCCTGCCCAGCGTGCCGTCGCTGCTGACCCTGGCCAGCGAGCTCGAGGTGCAGCGCGACCACGTACTCGGCGAGCCCCACCGCCCCAAGGAGGGCTGGGAGGACGACCTCCTCGAGGCGGCCAACCGCACCGAGGACGAGCCCGGCGAGCAGGAGAAGGCGTTCGAGGCCCTCTCGGCGGAGGCCGAGCTCGACCAGCTGATCTACGACGGGTCCTCGTTCGGCACCGCGGCCGGCGCCGGGACCGCCGAGGAGCAGGACTACCTCGGGCTGCCCGGGCTGCTCGAGCCCGACCAGGTGCGCGCCCTGCTGCGCCGCCGCCAGAGCGAGCAGCTCGACCGCGAGGAGGCCCGCGAGGAGAGCCCCTCGCCGGTCACCACCGCGGAGCCGCCGGCGCCCACCCGGGAGTTCCGCCGCGACGTCGGCGTGGCCGAGCGGCTCAAGGATCTGCGGCGCGAGCTCAACGGGCTCGTGGCGGCGCACCACCACCGCACCGGGAAGCCCCACGGCCAGATCCACGGCGATCTCCGCAAGCACTGCGGCGGCCCGGCGACCCCGATGGCGACCATGGAGCAGATCGAGGAGCGGATCGCGACCCTGCGGTCCTGGCGCTGATCGGCCGGCCGATCGTCCACAGAGCGTGGTCGGTCAGTGACGTGTGGTGCATATCACACACTGTGGCGATCAACTGGTGTCGCCGCCGTCGCGGTCCGACATCGTCGCGACACAGCGTTCATCGCGGCGTCACGATCGAGTGATGATCACGCCGCCCCACCGGGCTCGTCACCGGGCGAAGTGGCTGGCCCGGATGCGCAGGGACCGGTAGTCCGGGGACGAACGGGTCGCGGTCGCCGGGTCCGGCACCGATCCGGACGCATCGGACACCGGTCCGCGCGAGCGGTCGCCGGCGTGATCGCCGGTGACGATCTCCGGAGAGCCCCCTCCACACACGACGACGGGCGGGGACCCTGGGGTCCCCGCCCGTCGCGGTGTTGGTCGCTGTGATGTTCTTGTCGAAGAAACTGCTGGTCAGGCGGCTGTCACGCGCTCTCTCCAGCCTGCACGTCCACCGACAGCTCCTTCAACTTGGCCTCGTGGGCCCGGGCGTGGTGCCCGCAGAAGAGGAGTTCTCCACCGGAGGGCAGTACGGCGCGAACCTTCGCCGCTGCACCGCAGCGATCGCAGCGGTCCGAGGCGGTGAGTTCTGGCCGGGTCAGGGTGCCGGGCATCGTCATCTCCCTCCGTCGAGGCTTCGGACGGAGGTCCGAGCCCGCGAGCTCCGGTCGTGCGACCGTCGCTTCTCCACTGTGTCAGACGCTGCCCGCGACCGCTCGTGTTCACGCGGCGCTTTGTCGTCCGTCACGAACCGCTCATCGGAGGTGAGGCGCCGCTTGTTCCGGGGTACGGCGGGAGACCACCCGATCGGGAGTCGATCTCGAGCGACGAGTGGTCGGCGCCACCCGCCCGTGAGCGGTCACGCGCGGGAACCACCGCCGGGCCCGTGTCGCCCACTAGCCTCTCGGGCCATACGCCGGGGTGGAGGGGAGGCAGCGGTGGGCGACATCGCAGAACGCGCCGCGGGGCTCGTGGAGGAGCTGCGCGCGCGGGGCGTCGCGGGCGTCACGGTCGTCTGGGCGGACAACAACGGCATCCCGCGCTCGCGCACCGTGCCGGTGGGCTCGCTGCCCGGGGTGGCCGAGCACGGCATCGGCGTGAGCACCGTCTTCTCGATCTTCGACACCAACGACGGCATCCAATACGGAGCGCCGGGCCGCGAGACGCCCTCGGGCGACGTGCGCCTGGTGCCCGACCTCGACCGCCTCACTTCGCTGGCCGGCCAGCCGGGCCTCGCCTGGGCGCCGGGCACGCAGGTGACCGTCGACGGGTCGCCCTGGCCGTGGGACCAGCGCTCGCTGCTGACCTCCACCGTCGACGCCCTCGCCGAGCGCGGCTACACGGCGCGGGTGGGCTACGAGCTGGAGTTCGCGGTCAGCCTGCCCTCCGAGGACGGGGCGGTCGTCCCGGCCTACCGGAGCCCCGCGTACAGCCCGCACGCCCTGCTCGAGATCGACGCGTTCGTCACCGACGTCCTGCGCGACGCGGAGGCCAACGGGCTGCGCATCGGCCAGTTCCACGCCGAGTACGGGCCGGGGCAGGTCGAGCTCTCGCTCGGCGCCGCGGACCCGGTGACGGCCGCGGACGAGCAGCTGCTGGCCCGCCAGACCGTGCTGGCCGCGGCGGCGCGCCACGGTCTGCGCGTGAGCTTCGCGCCCCTGCCCTCGCTGAACCTCGCGGGCAACGGGTGGCACGCGCACACCTCGCTGTGGCGCGACGGCGTCAACCTGCTCGCCGGCGGCGCCGAGGGCCCGGGGACGACCGCGGGCGCCGGCTACGTCGCGGGCCTCCTGCGCGACCTGCCCGCGCTCGCGGCGATCACCGCGCCCTCGATCGGCTCCATGGCGCGGCTGCGGCCCGGCTTCTTCGCGGGCGCCTACGGGTTCTGGGGCATCGAGAACCGGGAGGCCCCGCTGCGCTACGTCGCGGGCTCCGAGCTGCTCGGCCTGGACCACGCGAACGTCGAGCTCAAGGTCTCCGACGCCTCGGCCAACCCGTACCTCGCGCTGTCCGCGATCCTGACCTCAGGCGTGGCGGGGGTCGAGGAGAACCTCGCGCCGCCTGCGCCGATCGCCTCGGACCCCGGGACGTGGAAGAAGAAGGAGCGTGCCGCGGCCGGCGTCACGGCGCTGCCCACCACCCAGGCCGACCAGGAGGCCGCGCTCCTGGCCTGCCCGCGCCTGACCGACCTGCTCGGTCCCGAACGGCTCGGCGCCTTCCTGGCGGTGCGCCGCGCCGACGCGGCGTTCGCCGCCGACCGCGAGACCGAGGACGTCCTCGCCGCCTGGCGCTGGCGCTATTAGGCCACCGGCACCCGCGTCGCCGTCCGCACGTGGGTCAGGACGGCGACCGCGGTGCCGAGCCACAGCAGGTCCCAGACCACCAGGGTCAGCACCGCGGCCAGCGCGGGCGGGCCGTCGACGATGATGATCGTCGGGATCGCGATCACGAGCATCCAGAGCCCGACGAGCAGCGGCAGGGCGCGGGCGAAGCCGTCGAAGACCTGCGCGCGCAGCACCGCGATGCCGAGCACGACCATGCCGACGCCGGTGACGATCGGCGCCGTGGCGTAGAGCGGTGCGGCCGCGGCCTCGTCGATGAGGTTGATGATGTGGGCGGCGAAGAAGCCGAGCTGGCCCACCGCGGTGACGACGAGGCCGGTGACGGCGAGCGCGCCCCGGCCGGCGGCCCCGCAGGCGACCACGGCGACGGCGGCCGCGAGCTCGCCGAGGGTGATCACCGCGAGCACGGCACCGATCGCGGCGAACTCGGCGCCGACGATCGCGACGTACAGGGAGACGAGGACGGAGACGGCGGTCAGGACGACCGCGGCGAGGGCGAGCGGCCGGGCGGCGGCGCGAGGGATCATGCCCGCGGACGCTAGGAGCGCCGCGCACCCCCGACATCGGGTGTTTCCCTCTCCAGCCTGGCCATGAGCGCACCGAGCTCGGCGCGCGACCGGATCCCGAGCTTGCGGTAGGCCCGCGCCAGCGTCGCCTCGACGGTCTTGGGGCTGACCGCGAGCTCGGCCGCCACCGACCGGTTCGTGCGACCCGCGGCGGCGAGCAGGGCCATGCGGTGCTCGGCGGGGGTGAGGCCGTCACCGTGCGGCTCGGGCACCGGGTGCAGGCGTCCGGCCTCGGTCCGCGCCCGCGCCGCCCACGTCGCGCACCCGATCCGGGCGAACACCGCGGCCGCGGCCTCCGCGTGCTCGGTCGCGACCCGGCGGCGCCGGCGGCGTCGCTCGACGGCGGCGAGGGCGAGCCGGGTGCGGGCCCGCTCGACGGGCACCGGGAGGCGGTCGTGCTCGTGCAGGGCGTCGGTGAGCGCCGCGGCCGCGCCGTCGAGGTCCCCGTCGGCGGCCCGGAGGAGCCCCCGGCACCGCCCGCCCAGCGCGAGCGCCCAGGGACGGTCCAGCGTCCGGCCGGCCTCCTGCAGCGCGTCCACGAGCGGGCGTGCCTCCGCGAGCCGCCCGACCCCGACGAGCGCCTCCACGGCGTCCGGCACGAACGGCGCGGCGAGGGGCTCGCCGTAGCCCATCTCGCGGGTCGCGGCCGCCATCGGGCCGAGGACCGCCGCGGCCGCCTCGAGGTCGCCGGCCGAGAGCTCGGCGAACCCGAGCGTGATCATCGGCCAGACCGTGGCGGCGACGGCACTGCCCTCCGCGAGCAGCGCGATCGCCCGCCGGGCCTGGGCGCGCGCCTCGTCGAGCCGCCCCGCGTAGGCGGCGGCGGTGGCCGTCACGGACGCCGCGATCGCGTGCGCGACGGAGCCGCCGAGCTGCTCGGCCCGCTCCGCGGTGTCGCGGGCGAGGTCCTCCGCGGCGGCGAGGTCGCCGCGCCAGCACTCGAGGATCACGTGGTGGAAGGCGGGGAAGAGCAGGTCGGCCTCGGCGCCGGTGTCGAGCGCGTCGCGACGCAGGCCTAGGAGGACGTCGCGGGCGCGGTCCAGCTCGCCGGTCCACGCCAGCAGCAGGCCGTGCACGAGGCTCGGGCGCGTCATCACGGCCCCCGACGCCGTCGGGTCCTCGCCGGCGAGCGCGCGGTCGAGCGCGGCCCGGTCGAGGCCGCCGCCGGCGAGGAACACGGTCATGGTGCGGGTGGCCTCGGCGACCGCCAGCAGACCGTCGTCGCCCACGGCGGCGGCGTCCGCGGCGAGCTGGTCGGCGAGCGTGGCCGCCTCGCCGATGCGCCCGAGGTTGACCGTCACGTACACGAGCTCGGCGCGCACCCGGGCCCGCTCCGCGTCGTCGCCGGCGCGGGCCAGCGCCGCCTCGAGGTGCGCCGCGGCCTCGGCGTAGCTGTCGGTGTGCAGGTGCACGTGGGCGAGCAGGCGCTCCGCGGCCGCGTCCCGGTCCCCGAGGGTCGTGAGGAGCTCCCGCGCCCGCGCCGCGTCGCCCGCGGCGAGGAGGTGCCCGGCCAGGCCCGCCCGGCGCGCCGCCGTGTCGCCGCCGAGCCCCAGGGCGAGCTCGAGCAGCTCGGCGGCGGCGTCCGGCGCCCCGCGGGCCCGGGCGCTCGCCGCCGCGGCGTCCAGGTCCGCGAGCACCACCGGCTCGGCGCCGAGGCTCCCGAGCGCGCGGTGCCGGGCGCGGTCCTCGGGATGGTCGGTCACCGCGCCCAGGCGCCGGTGCGCGTCGCGGCGGGCACCGGGTCCGGCGCGGTCGGCGACGGCGGCGGCGAGCAGCGGGTGCCCGAACGCGATCCGCTCCCCGGCGATCGCGACGACGCCGTCGGCCTCGGCGGGCAGGAGGTCCGCCGGGTCGGCGCCGGCGCGGCGGAGCAGCGCCACGGTCGGCGCGCCGGCCAGGGCGACGAGCAGCAGGGCGTCGAGGGTCGCGGGCGCGAGCCGGGCGACGCGGTCGGCGACGAGCGCCCCGAGCGTCGGCGGGAGGTGGTCGCCGCGCCCGTCCCGGTCCGCGCGGGCCAGTTCGAGGGCGTAGAGCGGGCGGCCGCCCGAGATGCGGGCGAGGCGGTCGAGCGCGGGCCGGGGGAGGGCGGCGCCGGTGTGCTCGACGACCAGCCGGTGCAGCGCCGAGGGCGGCAGATCGCCGAGCACGAGCCGCTCGACGTCCCCGCGCGCGGTGACCCAGTCCGGGGCCGGGGCGTCCGCGGCGAGCCCGGCGAGCACACCGACCGGTCCGGCCGCCCGGCGCAGCGCGAACGCCAGGGCGGCGGCGCTGGAGGCGTCGACGAGGTCGGCGTCGTCGACGGCGAGGAGCACGGGGCCCGACACGCGGGAGAGCAGGCCGAGCAGCGCGCTGCCGACCGTGCGCGCGTCGACGTCGGGCCCCGGCGCGGACCGCAGGAGCACGGCGTCGACCGCACGGCGCTGGGGCTCCGGGAGCACCGTGCCGTCGTCCGACAGGTCCAGCAGCCCCGGCAGGAGGTCGGCGAGCACACCGTGCGGGAACCCGGTCTCGGCCGCGGTCGGCCGGGCGGTGACGACGCCGGTCTCCTGCTCGCGGGCCCGGCGCACCGCCGCCGACCACAGCGTGCTGACACCGCTGCCGGGCGGCCCGGACACGACCAGCGTCACGGGGCCCAACCGGAGCCGGTCGACGGCGGCGTCGAGCGTCGCGAGCTCCGCGTCGCGCCCGTGAACACCCTCCACCCGGGCATGGTGGTACTCCGTCCGCCGGAGCGAAAGGGCAGGTCAGCCCAGCAGGACGTCCAGGATCGCCTCGTGCGCGGCGGGCCGGGCGATGAGCAGGTCGGGGGAGTACGGGTCGTCGGCGCCGAAGGGCAGTGGGGTGCCGTCGAGCCGGGTGACGCGCAGGCCCGCGCCGACGGCGACGGCGGCCGGCGCGGCGTTGTCCCATTCGTACTGGCCGCCGGAGTGCAGGTAGGCGTCGACCTGCCCGTCGACGACCGCGAGGGTCTTCACCCCGGCCGCGGACAGGGCGACCGTGCGCACCGGGTACACCGCGGCGAGGCGGCGCAGCTCGGCGGGCGGGCGGGAGCGGCTCACGGTGACCGTCAGCCCGCGCTCGGGGTCGATCGGCGTGTCCGGCAGCGGCGTGACCGTCGCGGAGTCGGCCAGCTCGCCGCGCGCCGGAAGCGCGACCGCGCCCGCCACGAGCTCGCCGTCGACGAGGAGCGCGACGTGCACGCCCCACTCGTCGCCGCCGCGTCCGTAGCCGCTCGAGCCGTCCAGCGGGTCGACGATCCAGAGCCGGTGCGCCCCGCGCCGCGGCGCCGGGTCCTGCGTGCCCTCCTCGGAGAGGACGGCGTCGGTGGGCCGGTGGCGCTGCAGGGCGTGGACGAGGAACTCGTGCGCCTCGGCGTCGCCGCGGTACTCCCGGTCGCGGCCCGGGCCGGTGTCGTCGCGGAGCTCCAGGAGCAGCGCGCCGGTGGCGTAGGCCAGCTCGCGGGCCAGTGCGGCGTCCTCGGCGACCGTGGGTTCGTGACTCGGTTCGGTGCTCGTCGGCTCTTCCCTCGCGGCACTCACCCCCCGATCCTGCACGACGGGTCGCGGCAGGGCCGCGCGGGTCGGCGTGATCCCCGTGTCAGGGCGACTCGGCCGCGGCCAGCACGCCGGCCAGCTCGTGCAGCACGGCGGCGCGGGCGTCCTCGGCGCCGGGGGCGGTGTCCTCGCGCTGGTCGAGCAGCAGGCGGGCCAGGCTCGCGAGGCTGATGACCTGCGCCGCGAACTCCTCCGGCCCGCCCAGCTCGCCGAGCAGCGCGCCCACGGCGTCCAGGTCGCCGGCGTCCATGCCCTGGATCAGCGCCACCGAGCGTCGGTGGATCTCGGCGGGATCGGTGTCGGGCAGGTTGCTCGCGGGGTCGGGCTGCACGGCCGCCAGCATGTCAGGCGCCGCGCGCGTGACCGCTACCCGCTGCGCTTGCGGCGCTTCTTCTCCCGGCGCTCCTCGCGGATCTCCTGCCACGCCTCGTGCCCGGCGTCGAGGACGCCCTTGGTGATGCCCTTCGCGCCGCCCTCGTAGGTCTTCTCGATCATGCGCCCGGGCAGCTCGGTGAGCCCGACGCCGCCCTTCTCGTGCAGGTCGAGGCGGTTGGTGGCCTCCGCGAAGCGCAGGTAGGTGTCGACGCTGGCCACGACGATCCGCGCGTCGATCGTCACCAGCTCGATGCCGACGACCGAGATCTTGACGAAGGCGTCGATCACCAGGCCCTTGTCCAGGATGAGGTCGAGCACCTCGGCCAGCCCGCCCTGGGGCGAGCGCCGGACACCGGGGGAGGTCACGCCGGGGAGTCTAGGAACGCCGCACCGAACGTGACCATCGTCCGGACGGCCCCGTGCACCCCGCCGAGCGGCGCGGGGTAGGAGGTGTGTGTGACCGCCGTCGCCGTGCCGCGCACCGAACGCCTGCTCGCGGCCGCGCCGGTCCTCCTCGGGCTCGCCGTCACCGTGCTGCTGCTGGCGGTGTCGGCGCGCTACGGCTTCCACCGCGACGAGTTCTACTACCTCGTCTCGGGGCGCCACCCCGCGTGGGGCTACGTCGACAACCCGCCGCTGACCCCCGCGCTCGCGCGCTGGCAGGCCGCGGTGTTCGGGGCCTCGCCGACCGCGCTGCGCCTCGTCCCGGCGGTCGCCGTCGGCCTCTGCGTGGTGATCACCGGGCGGATGGCCCGGGAGCTCGGCGGCGACCGGGTCGCGGCCGCCGTCGCCGCCGCCTGCGCCGCCGGGGCGGCGTTCCCCCTGGCCACGGGCCACATGCTCTCGACGAGCACCCTCGACGTGCTCGTCTGGACCGCTCTGTCCTGGCTGCTCGTGCGCGCCCTGCGCGACGGCGGCCGGGTCTGGCTCGCCGTCGGGCTCGTGGCGGGAGTCGGGTTGCTCAACAAGTCCCTGGTCGCGGCGTTCCTCGGCGTGGTCGCGGCGGGCGTGCTCGCGGCCGGGCCGCGCCGGGTGTTCCGTGACCCGTGGCTGTGGGGTGCCGCGGTGCTCGCGCTCGCGATCTGGGCCCCGCACCTGGTCTGGCAGGCGACCCACGGCTGGCCCCAGCTGGCGTTCGGGCAGCAGATCGCGACCGTCGGCAACGGCGGCAGCGAGCCCCGCTGGACGTTCCCGCTCTTCCAGCTCATCGAGGTCAGCCCGTTCCTCGTGCCCGTGTGGGTCGCGGGGCTGTGGCGGCTGGTCCGCGACCCGGAGGTCGTGTGGGCTCGGGCGTTCGCCGTCGCCTACGGGCTGCTGTTCGTTCTGCTCCTCGTGGCGGGCGGCAAGCACTACTACCTCGCGGGCCTGTACCCGGTGCTGCTCGCGGCCGGCGCGGTGCCGGTCGTGGCGTGGATGCGGCGGGGCCCGGCCCGACCGCGCGTCGTCGGCGCGGTGCTCGCCGTCAACGTCGTCGTGGTGGCCTGGCTGATGCTGCCGATCGTCCCCGAGCGCTCCCTGCCCGGCAGCCCGCAGGTCGCCGTGTCACCGATCCCCGCCGAGACCGTGGGCTGGCCGACGTTCGTGGCCACCGTCGCGGAGGTGGTCCGCGGCGCGCCGCCCGGCACGGTCGTGCTGACCAGCAACTACGGCGAGGCGGGGGCGGTCGACGTCTTCCGTGCCACGGAACCGGCGTTCGCCGACCTCCCGCCCGCCTTCAGCGGGCAGAACAGCTACGCCGACTGGGGCCCGCCGCCGGAGTCGGCGACGACCGTCGTCGCCGTCGGCTACGACGAGGCGGCCCTGCGGCGCTGGTTCACCGATGTGCGAGTGGTGACGCGGATCGAGAACGAGGTCGGCGTGGACAACGAGGAGCGCGGGGCGCCGGTGGCCGTCGCGAGCGGGCGCCGCGACACGTGGGCCGCGCTGTGGCCGCAGATCCGCCGGCTGGCCTGAGCTGCAGAGTCAGGTCCGCTCAGTCGTCCTCCTCGCGCTTCCCGGATTCCTCCTCCTCGAGCGCGTCGTCGAGCAGCCGCTCGAGCCCCTGGATGCTCCGGTGGGGGCCCGTGCGGTCGAGGACGACGGGCTCCTCGGGGACGCCCGCGTCGGCGAGCCCCTCCGTGATGTGCTGGACTGTGTACAGACTGTGCACACCGGCGCGGTCGGCGGCGACGTGCCGCGGCGGGGGGACCCAGTCGCGGGCTTTCGGGTCCTTCTCGTCAGGAGCCTCGTCATGGACATCATCGTCAGCCACTGGCACTGCCCCCGGTGCGACGTCGGCGGCCGGGACCGCGAGCCCGAGCCGTCGTGCTGGAACTGCGGCGGCACGGCGGTCGTCACCTCCCGCCCGCGGGTGGACGGTGACGACCCGCCGGCCTTCACCTCGTGAGGACGCCGCTCAGCTGGTGACCGCCGACATGCCCCGGTCGGCCGAGACCGGTCCGTCCGCGGTCGGGCGGATGTCGAAGTCGAAGATCGCCGTCGGCAGGTAGAGCGAGCAGCAGGCGTTCGGGATGTCGACGACGCCGCTGACCCGGCCCTCGATCGGCGCCGACCCGAGCAGCAGGTAGGCCTGCTCGCCGGTGTAGCCGAACTTCTTGAGGTACTCGACGGCGTTCAGGCACGCCCGCCGGTAGGCCAGCGTCGCGTCGAGGTACTCGTTGGTGTCGGTGTCGTGGTCGACCGAGATCCCGATGAACGTCAGGAACTCCGAGTAGCGCGGTTCGACGTTGCCCGGCATGAAGATCGGGTTGGTGCTGACCCCGTACTTCTCCATGCCGCCCTTGATGAGGTCGACACCGAAGTCGATGAACCCGCCCATCTCGATGGCACCGCAGAACGTGATCTCGCCGTCGCCCTGGCTGAAGTGCAGGTCGCCGCCCGAGAGCTTCGCGTCCGCGACGTGCACCGGGTAGTAGACCCGGCTGCCGCGCGTGAAGTTCTTGATGTCGTGGTTGCCGCCGTTCTCGCGGGCGGGGACGGTCCGCGCGCCCTCGGCCGCGATCTGCTCGGCGAGCGAGCCGGTGGCCTGGCCGCCCAGCGAGCTCTGGGGCAGCGGCGGCAGCGCGAGCGGCGGCACGCGGTCCGGGTCGCGGTCGATCAGCGCCTGCTCACGCCGGTTCCAGCGGGAGAGAAGCTCGGCCGACGGCGCCGTGCCGAACAGGCCGGGGTGGGTGATGCCGGTGTAGCGCACGCCGGGCAGGTGGCGGGACGTCGCGACCTGGCCGTGGAAGTGCCAGATCGCCTTGGCGGCGTCGGGGAAGGAGTCGGTGAGGAACCCGCCGCCGTTCTCGCGGGCGAAGATGCCCGTGTAGCCCCAGCCCTGACCGGGCGCGTCGCCGTACTCCTGAGGGCCCTGGCAGGGGCCGAGGTCCAGGATGTCGACGACGAGCAGGTCACCCGGCTCGGCGCCCTCCACACCGATGGGCCCGGACAGCATGTGCGCGTGGCTCAGGTCGACGTCGCGGACGTCGTTGGCGGAGTCGTTGTTGCCCAGCTGCGCGTCGGTCCACTCCCGGCACTCCACCCGGAACTCGCTCCCCGGGCGGACCATCGAGGCCAGCGGGATGTCCGGGTGCCAGCGGTTGTGGCCGGGCACGGCCTGGTCGCGCATCGACTTGGACTGGTCGACCTCGAAGACGACCTCGGGCATGGGCGATCACCTTTTCCGATCGGGGCCGGCGGTCGCCGACCGAGGATGTGCTCAGGTGCGGGTGTAAGGGGTCGAGTCGGGGGACTCGACGGGGGCCGGGCTGTCGGAGCCGGCCGCCTGGCGTCGCGGCGGGCGCAGCGTCGGCAGCAGGACGAGCAGCATCACGACGCCGATGACGCCGAGCACGAGCGCGGTCATGCCGGTGGTCGGCCACGCGCCGATGAGCAGGAGGAACCCGGGGATCGCGGCGGTCACCCAGGCCTCGATGAGCGTGACCCAGCCCGTGTAGCGGGTCAGTGCCTCACGCTTGAGCCCGAGCAGCAGGAAGAACAGGGTCCACAGCACCGCCCAGTAGAGCCAGATGACGCCGAACGGGGCGTCGTCGAGCATCGTGAAGTTGACGAAGGAGAACCCGAGGGCGGCGATGGCCACGAACAGCGAGAACCAGCCGACACCGGTGGTGTCGAGGTCGGCGAGCAGGCCGATCCCGACGTAGAGGTAGGTGAAACCGAAGAGGTACAGCCCGCCGGCGAGGATGATCGTGTCCTGGTCGCCGTTCGCGGTGAAGATCAGGTACGTCGGCGTGACCACCTGCAGCGTCCCGACGAACAGGTTCATGATCGCCGCCGCCTTGCCCTCGACGAAGCCGAGCAGCAGCAGACCGTTCACGAACAGGACGGCGCCGACGTAGAACAGGCCGACAGATGCCATGGGTCCCTCCAGGACAGGACCGGGGGAGCCCCGGGCGCGCCGCGCGGCCCCGGGGCGTCACACGTGCGGTCAGCGACGCGTGGTGCCCGAGGCGCGGGTGACGACCTCGGGGACGTCGCGGCTCTTCTCCTCCCGCGCCAGCGCCGACCGCAGCGCGGGATCCATCTGGGCGAGCAGCGGAGCCGTCCACTGTCGCGGCGAGGACGCAGCGCAGCGTGGACACTCCACGCGCTCCGGGGCCTCCCCCATCGGGCGGGTCACGTCGAAGGTGCCGCAGTCGGGGCAGCGGTAGGCGTACGTCGCCATCGCGTCCTCCCCGGCACCGTCCCGCGCGAGTGGGAAATAGTTTCCGCGCACGGGCATCGATGGGGCAAGGCGCAAAATCGCAGGTCCGGACGGGGGAGGTCGCGGGTCCCGCACGCGTCGGCCGTCCGGAGCAGTGGTGGGTGGCGCGCGCTGCGGGCCTCTGGCGGGCCGAGCGGGGTGATTACTGGCTGGTATCGCTCGCCAGGCGAGCGATACCAGGCAGTAACCGTGAGTGCGGCGGGCGGCGGCGCCGTGGGACGCACGCCCTCGGCCACGATCGCTCCAGGTGCTCCGTCAACCCGATGTCACAGGGTTCCCGGAGCAACGGGAGCGATCATGACTCCGGGTTGGCGGAGGAGAGCCCGCGGTCCGGAGCTCTCCTCCGCCATCGCGGTTCCCGACGGCGACGCCCATGGGTCCGGAGACGGGCCGACGGGAGGCGAGCCCGTCAGGGACTGGCCACTGGGTTGGCGGGGCCGCACCGCGGCGCGAATGCCCCACCGGCGTTCTCGATCGTCTCGGCCGCCCGCGAGTTCCGGCCCCAGTTCTCTCGAGCGATGACGATGACGCCGGGCGAAGCGTTCGAGATGCCTTCGAAGCGCGGCTCCGCGAGGACCCCGAACTGCCTCGCGAGCGCTACAGCGGCAGGCTCTTCCTCGGTGCCGGGACGGTAGTAGACCCCGCTCTCGGGGAGGTCGACCGCGTTGTAGTTGCCGACCATGTCGACGGTCCAGCGCTGCGCGCGCATCTGAGCGGCCGCGCGATCGGCCAGACCGACCTCGTCCGAGTTGTTGTACACCCGAACCGCTACCCTTTGATCGTCCCTGAGTTGAAGCGCCTCAACGAAGTTGTCGACAACAGCCACCGGAACCTCGGTTTCGCGGAGCCCGTTCGCGGCGGACTTCAGCTGGTCCACGCGCTCGGGACTCCCCGCGACCCCTGCGTTCTCGAAGCTTGTCTGGCGGGAGTCGTAGTAGAAGATCGGCCGCGCCCCGCAAGAAATGGAGGGCTCTTTCAAGAACTGTTCGATCTCAGCGTCGGTGAGGTCGCGATTACCTGCGTTCGTCCAGCCGTGCCAGCCGAGTTCCCCTTGCGGGTCATCGTTGGCGAAATCAGCGAACAGGAAGAGCTCGACGACACCCTGCACGCATACCGTGTCGTCGAAACACTGCGCACCGCCTGCTCCAGGAGAGTCGCTGTCTGCTTCAAGGATGATAGCGAGGGCGTCACCGAGCGAGCGGTTCTCGCCGTCCGCATTGACGAACGCTTGGTTGTACGCCGGGGGGTAGAACGTCAGTCCGACTCCGGGGGCGCCTGCTCCACCGAGGTCGGCCGGTGCGCCGGCGGGGGTCGCCGCGACCGCTCCACCATGGGCGATCGCCGCGACCGCCCCGCCGCCGGGGGCCGCTCCGCCGGCAGCGACGACCCCGCCAGGAGCGACGGCCCCATCCGGAGCGACGGCCCCACCGGGAGCGACCGCCCCATCAGGAGCGATGGCCCCGCCAGGAGCGACCGCCCCATCAGGAGCGACGGCCCCACCGGGAGCGACGGCCCCGCCGGGAGCGATGGCCCCGCCGGGAGTGCCGCCCGGCACGATCGGCGCGGCCGCCAGCGGCCCGCCACCTTGCGGAGTTCCGGGCGCGCCGGCGGTCCCCTGCGCGGGCGCGCCTCCGGGAACGGGAGCGGTGCCAGGTGGCACGGCGCCCGGGGCGCCGGTGCCGGGCGGCAGTGCGCCCGGCTCGCCGGGGCCGGTGCCGGGCGGCAGCGCGCTCGGCACGCCGGCACCGGGCGGAACGGCTTCCGGCGACGGGCCGGGGAGAGGGCCGGTCGAGGAGGTCGCGCCGGGCGCCTGTCCCGGAGCCGGACCGGGCGGTGTCGCCACCGGGGTCGTCGGGCCGCTGCCACCGAGGACGAGCACGCCCACCAGGACGGCCACCGCGGCGACGGCGAGCAGGGTGATGCCCGCGATGCGGAGACGCGAGGCGTCGGGTCTGTCGGGTCCGGTCATCTCGCGCCCCCCGGCAACGACGAGTCAAGGCGACCGTCGTTCACTCGATCGTGTGTTTAGGTTCGGCATGACACCACGATCGAGACTTCACACCGAGCCGACGCGCCGGGAACGGGACGCGGAGTCGGTTCGGGACTCGGGGCAGTGGCGCCCCGGCGGGTGAGAGGCACCCCGCGCACGACCGACAGGGCCCGATGCCTGCCGAGCGCGCCGCTCGCCCCGGGAGGACGCTGCCGCCCGGAGATCACGGGCGCCGTCATCCACCGCGACGCGACCGTCAGGTGCACCAGGACGCCCCTGATCACCAGGCGAGCCGGCGCAGAACGACGACGGCCCCCGAGCCGGAGCTCGGGGGCCGTCGGTCGGTCCGGGACCTAGTCCAGGTAGTCGCGCAGGACCTGCGAGCGCGAGGGGTGGCGCAGCTTCGACATCGTCTTCGACTCGATCTGGCGGATGCGCTCGCGCGTCACGCCGTAGACCTGGCCGATCTCGTCGAGGGTGCGCGGCTGGCCGTCGGTGAGGCCGAAGCGCAGGCGCACCACGCCGGCCTCGCGCTCGGAGAGCGTCGCGAGGACCGACTGCAGCTGGTCCTGCAGCAGCGTGAAGGAGACCGCGTCGACCGCCACGACGGCCTCGGAGTCCTCGATGAAGTCACCGAGCTGCGAGTCGCCCTCGTCGCCGATGGTCTGGTCGAGGCTGATGGGCTCCCGGGCGTACTGCTGGATCTCCAGCACCTTGTCCGGGGTGATGTCCATCTCCTTGGCGAGCTCCTCCGGGGTGGGCTCGCGGCCCAGGTCCTGGAGCAGCTCGCGCTGGATGCGACCGAGCTTGTTGATGACCTCGACCATGTGCACCGGGATGCGGATGGTGCGGGCCTGGTCGGCCATCGCGCGGGTGATGGCCTGGCGGATCCACCACGTCGCGTAGGTCGAGAACTTGTAGCCCTTGGTGTAGTCGAACTTCTCGACCGCACGGATCAGACCGAGGTTGCCCTCCTGGATGAGGTCCAGGAACGCCATGCCGCGGCCGGTGTAGCGCTTGGCCAGCGAGACCACGAGGCGCAGGTTGGCCTCGAGGAGGTGGGACTTGGCGCGCTCGCCGTCACGGACGATCCACCGCAGGTCGCGCCGCATCTGCGTCGCGAGCTCCTGCTGGGCCTCGGCGACCTTGCGCAGCCGCTCGGAGGCGTAGAGGCCGGCCTCGATGCGCTTGGCGAGCTCGACCTCCTCCTCGGCGTTGAGCAGCGCGACCTTGCCGATCTGCTTGAGGTAGGCGCGGACCGAGTCGGCGGACGCGGTGAGCTCGGCGTCCTTGCGCGCCTGGCGCAGCGCCTCGGACTCCTCCTCGTCCCAGACGAAGTCGCCGGACTTCTTGTCCTCCTCGGAGGGCTCCTCGGTCTCGACCTCGGCGGCCTCGACCACCTCGGCGCCCAGGACGACGACGTCCTCGGTGAGCTCGGAGGCGGCGGCCTCCAGCTCGGAGGTCTCGAGGCCCTCGAGGTCGGCGCCCTCGGGACCGCCCTCGACGTCGACCTCCTCGGCACCCTCGGGCGCGTCGGCGTCGGTCTTGGCCGCGCCCTTGCCCTTGGCGGGCGCCTTCTTGGCACCCTTGGCCGAGCGCGTGGCGGCCTTCTTCGCCGGCGCCTCCGTGGCGTCCGGAGCAGCGACCACACCGACCGGGCCGCCGGCGGCGGGCTCTTCGGTGTCGGTGGCGTCGGTGACGCGGCGTCGGGTTGCGGACTTTGCGGCTGCCACAGACGACCTTTCGTGACGAACGGCTGAACGGCGACGGAATCGACGGACCCGGGTCGCCGGATGGCCACCCGGACGCGGGACGACGGGCGAGGGCCCCGGTCCCTCCCGGTGAACCGCCTCGGCTCCCGTCCATTGTAACGAGCCGCAGCGCCGGACGTCGCACCTCACAGTCGCCGAGCCCCGCCGAGCTGCCACGACGGGGTCGCGGGATCGATTCGGAACGGCTGCGCAGCGCGATCACCGGCCCGTGGACCGCTCGTCGCTCCGCGGACACCCACATGTGGTCCGATGCCGCCATGAACCGTTCCCCCGACGTCGCGCACAGGGTCGACCCGGTGCCGGTCGAGGAGCTCGAGCAGATCGCCGTCGACGTCGCGGGCGAGACCGCGGCGCTGGCGCTCGCGGTGCGGGAGCGCGTGGTGGGCCGCGACCGGCTGGACACGAAGAGCTCGGCCACCGACGTCGTCACCGAGGGCGACCGGGCCTGCGAGGCGCTGGTCCGCGAGCGCCTCGCCGCGACCCGTCCGGGTGACCTCGTGCTCGGCGAGGAGGAGGGCACCAGCGGGACGCCCGGGCCCGGCCAGGTCCGCTGGGTCGTCGACCCCATCGACGGCACCGTCAACTACACCCACGGGCTGCCGTGGTTCTCGGTGTCGCTGGGCGCCGAGGTCGACGGGCGGATCGTCGCCGGGGCCGTCGTCGAGCCCGTCTCGGGGCGGGTCTGGCGCGCGGCGCTCGGGCACGGGGCGCGGCGCGACGGCGAGACGCTGCGCACGTCCACCCTCGACGAGCTCGCCCTCGCCGTCATCGGGACGGGTCTGGGCTACGACCCGGGGCGCCGTGCCCGCCAGGCCGCGGTCCTCGCGCGGATCGCCGGGCGGATCGGGGACGTGCGGCGCACCGGGTGCGCCTCCCTCGACCTGTGCGCCGTGGCCGCCGGGTGGCTCGACGGCTTCTACGAGCACGGCCTGCACGCGTGGGACCACGCCGCCGGCGGGCTCATCGCGGCCGAGGCGGGCGCCGTGGTCCGCCTCCCCGGCGCGGACCCCGACGGCCTCGGCGCCGAGGCCACGCTCGTCGCCGCCCCGGCCCTGGCGGGCCCGCTCACGGAGCTGCTCGTCGCCGAAGGAGCCGGCGGGATCGCGTGAGGGTCAGCTGCTGCAGTCGACCGCGCGCAGCTGGGTCAGCGCCGCGTTCTCCGGGACCGCCGCCGGAGCGCCCGAGCCGTCCGTGGCGGTCTGGCGGGCCAGCGCCCGCAGTGCCTCCGTGACCGGCTGGGGCGGGGCGATGTCGCGGAAGTCGTCGCCCAGCGCGAGGTCGACCTCGGCGCCCGTGCGCCCGTCGGACACCAGCTCGGCGCACGGCACCACGATGCTCAGCGTGCGGGCCGCCGCGGCGCCCTCGGTGCCGTAGCGGATCTGGCCGACGCACGAGAGGTCCTGGGCGGGGTAGAGGGCGTCGTTGTCGGGCGGGGCGGCCTCGGCGATGCCCAGCTCGCCCAGCTCGGCGGCCGCCAGCTGGGCCTGGCCGCGCTGGCCCGCGCCGTTGAGCACGTGCACCCGCACGTCGCCGGGCGCCGCCGCCTGCTGGTCGTCCAGGGCGTCGGCCGACTGCGGGGAGCCCGCCCCGGCCACGGGGGAGACGTTGCAGGACGTCACCGAACCCGACGTCGAGTTGGTGAACACCACGGTCCACGTGACGATGCTCGCCACGGCGAGGACGGCCACCAGCACCGTGGCCGGCACGAGGTTGCGCCGCCGGTAGACCTCGCGCACCCGCGACGTTCCCGCCTTTACCGAGCCGACCAACCGACGCCCCTCCCCGAGAAGACCTGCTGCGGTGCAGGGTAGTGGTGCCCCGGCACCGCGCCGACGGTTCCGCGGCGGCGCGGCGCGGCGCGGCCCCGCGGGAAGGTCACGATCTCGACACTCCGCCGCCGCGAGCCGGGGGCCGGCTGACCGCAGCGGGTCACGTGAGTTACCCTCCCGCCGCTCCGCAGCCGCGCGGACGTCGTCTCGTCCGTGCCGTGGGACCCCAGAGGTGAGATCCGGGTCACTTTCCCGGTCGGCACAAACGGTCGCCGTCCCGCGTTGTGCTGCCGCACGACCGAAGTGGAACCGGGCAGGAACCGGGCACGACCGAGGGTGGGAAACCGCTATGGCGACCGACTACGACGCCCCGCGCCGCAACGAGACCGACGAGATGGGCGAGGACTCCCTCGAGGAGCTCAAGGCCCGGCGCAACGAAGCGCAGTCCGCCGCCGTGGACGTCGACGAGACCGACACCGCCGAGAGCTTCGAGCTCCCGGGCGCCGACCTCTCCGGCGAGGAGCTGACGGTGCGGGTGCTCCCGAAGCAGGCTGACGAGTTCACCTGCGGGAGCTGCTTCCTCGTGCACCACCGCAGCCGGCTCGCCGACCAGCGCGGCGGCCTCTTCATCTGCCGCGACTGCGCGGCCTGATCACTGAAGTGCTCGGAGGAGCTCCTCCGGGCGGCGGGTGGACACGACCCAGTACGGGGTGGGGTCGTCCGGGTCGATGACCTCGATCCGGACGGCCGGACCCACCCACGGCCGGTGCACGACGAAGGCCTCGGGGTCGAGCCGTGGCCCGAGCGCCTGGCGCTTGGCCTCACCGCGGACGACGTCGACCTGCCCGATCTGCGACAGCGGCAGGTGGGCGGGACCGGCGCGCAGCTCGCGCACCCCGGGGCCGTCGCCGTCGACGGCGATCCGGATGCGCCCGAGCCACACGAGCAGCACCACGGTCAGCGGGAACAGCAGGACGTAGGGCAGCCAGGAGCGCACGCCCGGGTAGCCCATGTGCAGCTCCGCGGCGAGCAGCCCGGCCATCAGCAGCGCCGGCGGCCAGGACCACCACGGCACGACCAGGCGCTCCGCGTACGCCGCGGGGCCGGCCGGGGTCGTGTCGGTTCCCGGTGAGGGGCGCGGGGTGCTCACGACACCCAGAGTAGTCTCGCCCCCCGTGTCGGAGGGTGTGGTGCAGGTCGACCTCGTGCGCCTCGACGCCGGTCTCCCCGTCCCTTCGCGGGCCCGTCCCGGCGACGCCGGCGCGGACCTGTCCGCGACCCGCGACGTCACGCTGGCCCCCGGCGAGCGCGTCCTGGTCGGGACCGGCGTCGCGGTGGTGCTCCCCGCGGGCTACGCGGCGTTCGTGATGCCCCGCTCCGGGCTGGCCGTGCGGGAGGGCGTCGGGCTGCTCAACTCCCCGGGCACGATCGACGCGGGATACCGGGGCGAGATCCAGGTGTGCCTGGTCAACCACGACCCGTCGCGGACCGTGACGATCCGTCGCGGCGACCGCGTGGCGCAGCTGGTGGTCCAGAAGGTCGAGGAGACCGTGTTCCGGGTGCTCGAGGGCGTCGAGGACCTCGAGACGCTCGCCGCCGTCGCGCCGACGGCACGGGGGGCGGGGGGCTTCGGGTCGACCGGAGCCTCCGGTGTCGTGACGGAGGGAGAACAGTCGTGAGCGAGGGGCGGCACCGGCATCGTGCCGGTCGCGTCGCGCAGGTGTCGGTGGCCGCCGAGCCCGCGGGCCGGCGCCACCACCAGCGACAGGGCCCGTGGGACGCCGAGGACGCGCCGCGCGACGGCCGCCTGCGCCTCGACCTGAGCTCGGTGCAGCTCCCGATCCCGCGGGGCGCCCGGCTCAAGGCCGAGCCGGACCCGAGCGGTCCGCTGCGGGCGGTGCACGCGATGGTCCCCGAGGGTCGGCTGACGGTCAGCGCCTTCGCGGCGCCGCGCACCGGGGGGCTCTGGCCGGAGCTGGTCGAGGAGCTCGCCGCCCAGCTCCAGAAGGAGGGCGCGACGATCCGGCGCGACCGGGGGGAGTGGGGCCGCGAGCTCGTGGCCCGCAACGGCAACACCGTGGCGCGCGTCATCGGCGTCGAGGGCCCGCGCTGGATGCTGCGCGGCGTCGGCACCGGCCCCGTGGAGCACGCCCTCAAGCTGCACGGGATGCTGCGTGAGATGCTGCGCGGCACCGTCGTGGCGCGGTCCTCGGACCCCCTGCCGGTGCGCTCGCTCCTGCCGCTCGAGGTCCCCGAGGACGTGCCGGACGAGTTCGCCGACTCGCTGGTCGAGTCGATGCCCACCAAGCCCCGTCAGATCACCCGGCCCGACGGCCCCGTGATCCCGATGATGCTGCCCCAGCGCGCCGGCGCGGGGACGTCCCCTGGTCGTTCCTGAGACACCCGGGTGGCGCACGATCGGACTATCCTGACGGTGTCCGCGGTCGACGGAGCCCGATGGGGGCGACCGTCACCGAGACCGCGGGGACGTGCACGGGAGCACTCATGAGCGCCGAGACCGGTTTCCTGCGCCGCATGGTCCGTCGTCTCACCTCGGATGTCGGCGACCTCGACGCGGACGACCTGTCCGCCGAGGCCGTCCGGTCGGGGTGCGACCGGGCGTGCGACTCGAGCACGGGTGAGGCGGTCACCGTCAAGGGACGGCTGCGCTCGGTGGAGATCTGTCCCCGGGGATCGGTCGCCACGCTCGAGGCGGAGCTGTTCGACGGCACCGACGGCGTGACGCTGGTCTGGATGGGCCGGCGGCGCATCCCCGGCATCGAGCCGGGGCGCACCGTGCGGGCGAGCGGGCGCGTGGCCGTCCGCGACGGCCGCAAGGTGATCTACAACCCGTACTACGAGCTGCAGCGGGCACACTGATCCCGGCGTAACGCCCGCGGGCGCAGGAACCTCCGCGGGGGCCGGGGTCGTACCGTGGTGGCACCGGCCGCCGGCCGGCGCGGGCCCGACGGACCCGCCGTCCCCGCAGGAGTCCGCCATCCGACCCGAGACGCGCTCCCCCCGCCACGGCGGTGACAGTGGTGACAGCGGTCCTGTCGACCCCCCGACCGGGCCGGTCGACCTGACGCGGGCCGACCCGCCGACGGAGTCGTTCGCGCCGGCTCCCCGTGCCGACGAGGCTCCGGAGGCCGAGGAGGCACCGGAGCCCCGCACGCCGACGCTGCTGGAGCAGATGGGCGGCGTGTCGGGCATCGTCGCGTCGGGCGTGCCCGTCGTCGTGTTCGTGGTGGCCCAGGCGATCTTCGGCAACCTCGTCGGGTCGATCGCCGCGGCGGTCGGGTCCGCGATCGCCGTGGCGATCTGGCGCTTCACGCGCGGCGACGCCGTGCAGCCCGCCCTCTCGGGCCTGCTGGGCGTCGCGGTGTGCGCGTTCATCGCCTGGCGCACCGGCGAGGCCAAGGGCTTCTTCCTGCTCGGGATCTGGACGAGCCTCGCGTACGGCGGCGTCTTCCTGGTCTCGGTGCTCGTCCGGCGGCCACTCGTCGGGGTGATCTGGCACCTCGTCAACGGGGAGGGCCAGGACTGGCGCCACGACAAGCGCGTCCTGCGCGGCTACGACCTGGCCTCGCTGGCCTGGGTCGTCGTCTTCGGCGCCCGGTTCGTGGTGCAGCGCTGGCTCTACGACTCCGTGTACGCCGAGACCTGGCTGGGCTGGGTGCGCCTCGCGATGGGCGTGCCGCTCGCCGCCGCGGCGGCGCTCGTGACGATCTGGGCGATCCGGCGCAGCCGCCGGACGGCAGCCGCCCGCTAGCTACTCCTCGGGCTCCCCGCGCAGGACGCGCTGGATCTCCTCCTCGACGTCCTCGCCGGCGACGAACATCATCTCGTCGCCCGGTTCGATGGGGTCGTCGGGCTGGGGGACGATCACGCGCCCGCCGCGCAGGATCGCGACGAGCGCGGCCTCGCGGGGCAGGGGCACCTCGCGGACCGCGCGGCCGGCGAGGGGGGTGTTGGCGGGCAGGGTGACCTCGACGAGGTTCGCGGTGCCCTGGCGCAGGGTCAGCAGGCGCACGAGGTCGCCGACGGTGACGGCCTCCTCGACCATGGCGGCGAGCATGCGCGGGGTGGACACGGCGACGTCGACACCCCAGGCGTCGTTGAAGAGCCACTCGTTGCGGGGGTCGTTGACGCGGGCGACGACGCGGCGCACCGCGAACTCGGTCTTGGCGAGCAGCGAGACGACGAGGTTGACCTTGTCGTCGCCGGTGGCGGCGATGACGACGTCGCAGCCCTGCAGGCGCGCCTCCTCGAGGGACGCGAGCTCGCAGGCGTCGGCGTGCACCCACTCGGCCTGCGGGACGGCCTCGGGCTCGACGTGGGCGAGGTCGCGCTCGATGAGCATCACCTCGTGGTCGGCCTCGACGAGCTCGGCGGCGATGGAGCGCCCGACGGCCCCGGCCCCTGCGACGGTGACGCGCACTACTCCGCCCTCTCCGGCGAGGCCGCCGCGGCGGCGGTGACGGCGGCGACGGTGCCGCTGACCGCCGCGGCGTACACCACGTCCTCGGCCTGCAGCACGGTGTCGCCGGTGGTCAGCACGCCGGTGCCGAAGCGCACGATGAACGCCACGCGGCTGCCCGTGGCCTCCTCGAGCTCGGTGACCGGGCGGCCCGACCAGTCCTCGTGGAAGTGCAGCTGCATGATCGCGACGGTGCCCGAGGGGTCGCGCCACGCGGTGGCGACGCCGTCGGGCAGCAGCATGCGCAGCAGGCGGTCGGTGGTCCACGGGACCGTCGCGACCGTGGGGATGCCGAGGCGCTCGTAGACCGCGGCGCGCTTGGCGTCGTAGATGCGGGCGACGACGTGGGAGACGCCGAAGGTCTCGCGGGCCACGCGCGCGGCGATGATGTTCGAGTTGTCGCCCGAGGAGACCGCGGCGAACGCCTCGGCGCGGTGGATGCCCGCCGCCGTCAGCGTCTCGCGGTCGAAGCCGATGCCCACGATCTCCTGGCCGTGGAAGTCGCTGCCCAGGCGGCGGAACGCCTGGGGGTCGCGGTCGACCACGGCCACGTCGTGGCCCAGCCGCTCCAGGGCCAGCGCGAGGGACGACCCCACGCGCCCGCAGCCCATCACGACGATGTGCACGCCGCCCGCCTCCCCGACTCCTCGATGGCGGTGCGACCGTATCTGCGCCGGATGCACCCGCGCGCACGGACGCGCCTACGCTTCGTTCGTGTCCAAGCTCGCCACGGCGACCAAGCGCCTGCTGCTCGGTCTGCCGTTCCGCAGCGACGCACTGCAGGGCACCCTGCTGCGCAAGCGCATCGCCCTGCCGGTGTTCGCCTCCGACGCCCTGTCGTCGGTGGCCTACGCCCCGCAGGAAGTGCTCATCACCCTGTCGCTCGCGGGGCTGGGCGCCTACGCGCTCTCGCCGTGGGTCGGCGTCGCCGTGATCATCGTGCTGGGCACGGTGGTCGTCAGCTACCGGCAGAACGTGCACGCCTACCCCTCGGGCGGCGGCGACTACGAGATCGCGACGGTGAACCTCGGCCGCTACGCCGGTCTCACCGTCGCCAGCGCCCTGCTCGTCGACTACACGCTGACCGTCGCCGTGTCGGTGTCCTCGGCGGCGGACAACCTCGGCGCGCTCGTGCCGTTCGTCGGCGACCACAAGGTGCTCTTCGCCGTCGCCGCGATCGTGGTGCTCACCGCCATCAACCTGCGCGGGGTCCGCGAGTCCGGGGCCGCGTTCGCCGTGCCCGTCTACTGCTTCATCGTCTGCCTGGTCGGCATGATCGTGTGGGGCGTCGTGCAGCTGGTCCTCGGCCAGGACCTGGTCGCGCCCAGCGCCGGGTTCGGCGTGCGCCCCGAGGGCGGCGGCGAGTCCACCGACGACCTCACGCAGCTCGCCCTCGTGTTCCTCGTGCTGCGCTCGTTCACCCAGGGCTGCGCGGCGCTGACCGGCGTCGAGGCCATCAGCAACGGCGTGCCGGCCTTCCGCAAGCCCAAGTCGCGCAACGCGGCCACCACGCTGGCGATGCTGGGGCTCATCGCGGTGTTCCTGTTCTCCGGGATGATCGCGCTGGCCCGTGCGTCGGGCGTGGTCATGGCCGAGCGGCCGGCCGAGCAGCTCGTCGGCGCGCCGCCGGACTACCGCCAGGAGACCCTCGTCGCCCAGCTGGCCCGGGCGATCTTCGAGGGCTTCCCGCCGGGCTTCTGGGCCGTGACGATCTTCACCGCCCTCATCCTCGTGCTGGCGGCCAACACGGCCTTCAACGGCTTCCCGGTGCTCGGCTCGATCCTGGCCCAGGACCGCTACCTGCCCCGCCAGCTGCACACGCGCGGCGACCGGCTGGCGTTCTCCAACGGGATCCTGTTCCTGGCGTTCTTCGCGATCGTCCTCGTCGTCGGGTTCTCGGCCGAGGTCACCGCGCTCATCCCGCTGTACACCGTGGGCGTCTTCGTGTCGTTCACGCTGTCCCAGACCGGCATGGTCCGGCACTGGACGCGGCTGCTGCGCACCGAGACCGACGCCTCCGAGCAGACCCGGCTGCGGCGCTCGCGGTGGATCAGCGGCTTCGGCACGGCCATGACCGGCACCGTGCTGCTCGTCGTGCTCGTCACGAAGTTCGTGGTCGGCGCCTGGATCGCGATCGTCGCCGGGGTCCTCGCGTTCCTCATGATGCTGTCGATCCGCAGGCACTACGACCGGGTCAGCGAGGAGATCGCCGCCCCGGAGGTCATGACCAGCACGCTGCCCAGCCGCAACCACGCGATCGTCTTGGTCTCGCGGCTGCACATGCCGACGCTGCGGGCCGTCGCCTACGCCCGCGCCACCCGGCCCGACGTGCTCGAGGCCCTGACGGTCAACGTCGACGACGCCGACACCCGCCAGCTCGTCGCGGAGTGGGAGTCGCGGGACATCCCGGTGCCCCTCAAGGTCGTCGAGTCGCCCTACCGCGAGATCACCAAGCCGATCCTGCAGTACGTCAAGCGGATCCGGACCGACAACCCGCGGGACGTGGTCACCGTGTTCATCCCCGAGTACGTGCTCGGGCGCTGGTGGGAGCAGCTGCTGCACAACCAGAGCGCGCTGCGCCTCAAGGGCCGGCTGCTCTTCCAGCCCGGCGTCATGGTGGTCAGCGTGCCGTGGCAGCTGGAGTCGTCGAAGCGCGCCGCGGCCCGGCGGCCCCCGGGCGCGCCCGGCTCGGCGCGCCGCGGCTACGAGCCCCCGCCCGGCGCCGGCGGCACCGGCTCCGCCCCGCCCGACGCGGCCCCGGCGCCCCCGGCCCGCAAGGGCACCGACCGCGCACCGGCAGGACCGCGATGAGTACCGGGACCACCGACTGGACCGACCGCCTGCTCGAGGTCGACGTCGGCCCCGTGGCACACGGCGGGCACTGCGTCGCGCGCCACGAGGGCCGGGTGGTGTTCGTGCGCCACGCCCTGCCCGGCGAGCGGGTGCGGGCCGTGGTCACCGAGGACGCCGGCGGCTCGTTCTGCCGCGCCGACGCCGTGGGCGTGCTGCACGAGTCCCCGGATCGCGTCGAGCCGGCGTGCGCCTGGGCCGGCCCGGGCGGCTGCGGCGGCTGCGACTGGCAGCACGCGACGCCGGCCGCCCAGCGCGCGCTCAAGGCGGCCGTGGTCGCCGAGCAGCTCGCGCGCCTGGCCGGGATCGAGCGCGACGTGGTGGTCGAGGAGCTGCCCGGCGGCGCCCTGGACTGGCGCACGCGGATGCGCATGGCGGTCACCGATGACGGGCGCCCCGGCCTGCGGGCGCACCGCAGCCACGAGGTGCTCCCCGTCGGCGACTGCCCGATCGCCGCGCCGGGCGCGCTGGCCCCGGTGCTCGAGCGGACGTGGACGCCGACCGCCGAGGTGGAGGTCGTGCGCGACGCGGCGGGCGAGGTGCACGCCGCCGAGCTGTTCGAGGGCGCCCGGCACCCCGAGCTGGGCGGGGGCACCGCCCACGAGCAGGCCGCGGGCCGCGACTGGGCGCTGCCACCGGAGGCGTTCTGGCAGGTGCACCCGCACGCCGCGGACGCGGTGGTCGCCGCCGTGCTCGAGGGCGTCGGGGAGCTGGAGCCGGGATCCTGCGCGTGGGACCTCTACGGCGGCGCCGGGCTGATCGCCGCCCCGCTGGCCGAGCGCGTCGGCGCCGGGGGCCGGGTGGTGCTCGTCGAGAGCGACCCGGCGGCGACCGCGGCGGCGGGGGAGTGCCTGACCGACCTGCCCGCGGTGCAGGTGGTGCGGGGGCGGGTGGAGAAGGTGCTGGCGGGAGACGGAGCCGGCCGGAGCTCGACCCATCGAAACAGCCTGCCCGGCCCGCCCGACGTGATCGTCGCCGACCCGCCGCGCAAGGGCCTCGGGCGGCGCCTGGCCGGCGAGCTGGCGCAGCAGGGCGCCGCGCGGGTGGTGCTGGTGGCCTGCGACCCCGCGGCGCTGGCCCGCGACGTCGCCGCCCTGGCCGAGCACGGGTACCGACTGGACGTCCTGCGTGCCTTCGACGCCTTCCCGATGACCCATCACGTCGAATGTGTCGCAACCCTCCTCGGGCCGTGACCGGCTCCGGTACGAAGGACGCGGCGGTGTCGAGGGGGTCGTCGAGGGGATCATCCGTGAGCGGCAGCCTGATCAGCGCGGGGCTGGTGCCGGCGGGGCCGGTGAGCTTCCTCGACGGCGTCCGGCTCGTCGACCACCACTGCCACAGCGTCGTCGCGGGCCCCCTCGACCGCCCCGGGTTCGAGGCCCTGCTCACCGAGGGCGCCGGCCCGGCCCCGGGCACGAGCAGCTTCGACTCCGCGCTGGGGTTCTCGGTGCGCCGCTGGTGCGCGCCCGCGCTCGACCTGCCCGCCCACACCGCGCCCGACGACTACCTGGCGCGGCGCGCGGAGCTCGGCCCCGACGAGGTCAACCGCCGGTTCCTCGGCGGCGCGGGGGTCGGCGCGGTGTTCGTCGACCACGGCTTCTCCGCCGACGGCCTGCTGCCTCCGGCGATGCTCGGCGCGACCGCCGGCGCGTCGGTCGGGGAGGTGGTGCGCCTCGAGGCCGTCGCCGAGGCGGTCGCCGACGCCGGGGTGGGTGCCGCCGACTACGGCGACGCGGTGATCGAGGCCGTCGCGGTCCGCACCGCGGACGGGCGCCACCCGATGCCCGTCGCCACCAAGAGCGTGCTCGCCTACCGCGCGGGGCTGGACGTCGACCCGACCCGCCCGGAGCCCGACGAGGTGCGCCGCGCGGCCGACGGGTGGCTGCGCCGCCGGGCGGAGACCGGCGAGCCGCTGCGCGACCCGGTGCTGCTGCGCCACGGCCTGTGGGCCGGGATCGACACCGGGCTGCCACTGCAGCTGCACACCGGGTTCGGCGACGCCGACGAGGACCTGCACCGGTCGAACCCGGCCCTGCTCGTGGGGCTGGCTCGCCTGGTCGAGCCGCTGGGCGTGCCGCTCATGCTGCTGCACTGCTACCCGTACCACCGGGAGGCGGCGTGGCTCGCGCAGGTGTTCTCGGTGGTGCACGTCGACGTCGGCCTCGCCGTGCCCTACGTGGGCCCGCGCGCGGCCTCGATCGTCGCCGAGGTGCTCGAGCTCGCGCCGTACGGCAAGGTCCTGTACTCCTCGGACGCCTTCGGACTGCCGGAGCTGCACCTGCTGGGGGCGCTGCGCTTCCGGTCCTCGCTGGGTGGTCTGCTGGAGCACCTCTGCGCGACCGACGAGCTCGCGCCCGCCGACGCCGAACGGGTGGCCACGATGATCGGGACCGACAACGCACGCCGGGTCTACGGGCGGATGCCGGCGTGAGTCGTCCGGTGCCCGCCGACCCGCCCCGGCTCGCCCCCGCCCTCCGCGCGGCCCTGGAGGCCGAGCTCGACGACGCCGTCGCGCTGCGCCACGCCCTGCACCGCGAGCCCCGGCTCTCCGGCGACGAGGCGGACAGCCGCGACCTGGTGCTCGCCGCCCTGGCCGACCTCGGCACCCCCGAGCTGATCGCCGACACCGGCGCGATGCTGCGCCTCGGCGCGCCCCCGGACCCCGCACGCCCCGCGGTCGCCGTGCGCGCCGAGCTCGACGCGCTGCCCGTCGTCGAGCGCACGGGGCTGCCCTTCAGCGCCACCGGCGACGTCGCGCACGTGTGCGGCCACGACGTGCACGTCGCCGCCCTGGTGGCCGTGACGCGGGCCGTGGCGCGCGCGGGCCCCGAGCTGCTGACCGCCCCGCTGCTCGCCGTCTTCCAGCCCCGCGAGGAGAAGGCACCCTCGGGGGCGGCCGACGTCGCCGGGGACCCGCGGTTCGCCGCCCACGGGGCCGGCGCGATGCTCGGCGTCCACGTCCAGCCCGAGCTGCCCCGGGGCACCGTCTCGGTGCGCGGCGGGCCGGTGAACGCGTCGGCGGACGAGATCGAGATCGAGGTGCACGGCCGCGGCGGGCACGGCGGCTACCCGCACCGCACGCGCGACCCCGTGCTGGCGCTGGCCCAGATCGTCGCGGGCGTGCACCACATCGTGTCCCGCCGGGTCGACCCGATGACCGCGGGCGTGATCACGCTCGGGCAGCTGGAGGCCGGGTCGGCGCCCAACGTCGTCCCCGAGACCGCGACGGCGCGCGGCACGGTCCGCGCGCTCGACGCCTCCCGCGACGAGCTGCTCGCCGCCCTGCGCGAGGTCGTCGAGAGCACCGCGCGCGCCTACGGCTGCTCGGCGACCCTCACCGTGGTGCCCAACGAGCCCGCGGTGGTCAACGACGAGGCGCTCGCGCGCACGGTGGCGCGGTCGCTGGGGTCGCGGCGGCGGGACGACCCCGTGGACCCCGGCAACGGGGACGCCGAGCCGGCCGCGGACGGCCTCGTGCTCGACACCACGTTCCGCTCCTGCGGCGCCGACGACTTCTCCCACTACGGTGAGGTCCTGCCGTCGCTGATGCTGTTCGTCGGCACCGCCGCCGCCGGGGCCACCCCCGGCGCCGGCCCGGGGCTGCACCACCCGGAGTTCTCGCCGGACGACGCCATGGTCGGCGAGGTCGCCCGGGCCCTGCTCGCCGCGGTCACCGCCGCGGGTGCCGCGCTGGTCCCGGCCGAGGACCCGCTCACCGCGGCCGCCCCGCACGCGTAGATCCCCTCTCCGCCCACCGACGAGTCCCCGAGAGTCACCGTGACCGAGATCCAGGCGTTCGCCCGCGAGTTCCTGCGCGACCCGCTCAACGTCGCCGCCCTGTTCCCCAGCTTCGCCCCGCTCTGCCGCCAGGCCGCCGCCCCGCTGCCCGAGACCGGCGACCCGGTCGTGCTCGACCTCGGCGCCGGCACCGGCCAGGTCACCGACGTCATCCAGGAGCGTCTCGGCGGCCGCGGGCGCCACATCGCCGTCGAGTTCAACCCGCGGATGGCCGCGGTGCTCGCCGAGCGCCACCCGAAGGTCGAGGTGATCTGCGACGACGCCCACGCCGTGGTCGACCGCCTCCTCGCCGAGGGCGTGCGCACCGACCTCGCGGTCTCCGGCCTGCCCTGGCTGGCCACCGCGCCGCGCCGCGGGCGCTCGATCTTCGAGCCCCTCGCGCGGCTGTCGGCCCCCGGCGGCGCCGTGACGCAGCTCGCCCACGCCTGGATCCGGTTCTTCCCGGATGCCCGGAAGGTGCAGCGCAACCTCGAGGCGAACTTCGAGGAGGTCGTGGTCACGCGCACGGTGCTCGCGAACATCCCGCCCGCCGTCGTCTACGTGGCGCGGCGGCCGCGGATCCGCTGAGTGTCCACCGGACGCGCGCTGGACTGCGGCCCCGGCCCGCGTCCGTAGACTGGCCTGCTGAACCGATCCGCCGGTCGAGCCGAGGTGACCCGTGACGTTGCTGGACCGTGTCCGCACCCCCGCGGAGCTGCGTGGGCTCGACGCGGACGAGGTCGTGGCCCTCGCCGCGGAGATCCGCGCGTTCCTCGTGGACAAGGTGTGCCGCACGGGCGGGCACCTCGGACCGAACCTGGGTGTGGTCGAGCTGACGCTCGCGCTGCACCGGGTGTTCGACTCCCCACGCGACGCGCTGATCTTCGACACCGGCCACCAGAGCTACGTGCACAAGATCCTCACCGGTCGGGCCGGTGACTTCGACGGGCTGCGCCAGGGCGGCGGCCTGTCGGGCTACCCGAGCCGCGCCGAGAGCGAGCACGACCTCGTCGAGAACTCCCACGCCTCGACGGCCCTGTCGTGGGCCGACGGCCTCGCCAAGGCCGACGCGCTGACCGGGCGCGACCGCGCGGTCGTGGCCGTCGTCGGCGACGGCGCGCTCACCGGGGGCATGTGCTGGGAGGCGCTCAACAACATCGCGGCGGCGCCCGACCGCCCGGTGGTCATCGTCGTCAACGACAACGGCCGGTCGTACTCGCCGACCATCGGCGGGCTCTCGCGCAAGCTGACCTCGCTGCGGCTGCTCCCGCGCTACGAGCAGGTGCTCGAGCACGGCAAGCGCGCGGTGCAGCGGGTCCCGGTCCTCGGCTCGACGCTGTACTCGGCGCTGCACGCGGCCAAGGCCGGCGTGAAGGACGCGCTGAGCCCGCAGCCGCTGTTCGCCGACCTCGGGCTGAAGTACCTCGGCCCCGTCGACGGCCACGACGTCGCGGCCCTGGAGCACGCGCTGGGGGTCGCCCGCGACTTCGGCGGGCCGGTGGTGGTGCACGCGGTCACCGCCAAGGGCCGCGGGTTCGCGCCCGCCGAGGCCGACGAGGCCGACCTCATGCACTCGCCCGGGCCGCTCGACCCGGAGACCGGGCAGCCCGTCGGCCCCAAGCCCCGGGACTGGACCGCGGTGTTCACCGAGTCGATGCTCGAGCTGGGCCGCGAGCGCTCCGACGTCGTCGCGATCACCGCCGCGATGCCCGGCCCGACCGGGCTCGCGAAGTTCGGCGAGACCTACCCCGAGCGCCTCTTCGACGTCGGCATCGCCGAGCAGCACGCGATGACCTCGGCGGCCGGCCTCGCCGCGGGCGGTCTGCACCCCGTGGTCGCGATCTACTCGACGTTCCTCAACCGCGCGTTCGACCAGCTGCTCATGGACGTCGCCCTGCACCGCGCGCCGGTGACCATCGCGCTCGACCGCGCCGGGGTCACCGGCAGCGACGGCGCGAGCCACAACGGCATGTGGGACCTGTCGATCCTCGGCATCGTGCCGGGCCTGCGGGTCGCGGCGCCCCGCGACGCGGTGACCCTGCGCGAGGAGCTGCGCGAGGCCGTCGGCATCGACGACGGCCCGACGGCGCTGCGCTGGTCGAAGGGCGCGGTCCCCGCCTCGGTGCCCGCGATCCGGACGCTCGGGCCCGTGGACGGGCCGGGGCGCGTCGACGTCCTCGCCGAGCCGCAGCGGCCCTCCCTGGCGGCGCCGCGGCCCACCGCCGTCGAGCGGCTGCCCGACGCCGCGCTTCCCGACGTCCCCGACGTGCTGCTCGTGTGCGTCGGCGCGTTCGGCGAGCTCGGGGTGCAGGCCGCGGAGCGCCTGACCGCGCAGGGGATCGGCGTCACCGTCGTCGACCCGCGCTGGGTGCAGCCCGTCCCGGAGGCGCTGGCCACGCTCGCCGGGGAGCACCGGCTCGTGGTCACCGTCGAGGACGGCGGGCGCCACGGGGGTGTGGGCTCGGCGCTCGCCGAGGTGCTCTCGGCCGCCGGCGTCGACGTCCCCGTGCGCCGCCTCGGCCTCGACCAGGAGTTCCTCGCGCACGCCTCGCGCGGCCAGGTGCTCTCCGCGGCCGGGCTCACCGACGCCGACGTCGCCCGCCGCATCACCGAGTGGGTGTCGGGCCGGGAGGCGCTGACCGTGCCGGACGCCGATCTCGCCCGCTGAGCACACCTTCTTCTCAGCGCTCGCTCAGGTGAGCTGTGGCACCGTGGAACACGTGCGAGTACTGATCGTGGAGGACGAGCAGGCCCTGGCCGACGCGCTGGCCCGCGGGCTGCGTCGCGAGGGGATGGCCGTCGACGTCGCGTACGACGGCGACGAGGGCAGCGAGAAGGTCGGCGTGACGCGCTACGACGTCGTCGTCCTCGACCGCGACCTGCCGGGCCGGTCCGGAGACGACCTGTGCGCCGAGATCGTCGGCGGGGTCACCCGCGTCATCATGCTCACGGCGAGCGGCACGCTCCGCGACAAGGTGGAGGGCCTCGCCCTCGGCGCGGACGACTACCTGCCCAAGCCCTTCGACTTCCCCGAGCTCGTCGCCCGCGTGCGCGCCCTCGGCCGCCGGGCCACGCCCGCGGTGCCGCCGGTGCTGCGCTCCGGCGACGTCGTGCTCGACCCGGCGAAGCGCACGGTCACCCGCCGCGAGACCACCCTGGAGCTCACCCGCAAGGAGTTCGGGGTGCTCGAGGTGCTCATGGCCGCCGGCGGCGCCGTCGTCAGCTCCGAGGAGCTGCTCGAGCGGGTCTGGGACGAGAACGCCGACCCGTTCACCACCACCGTGCGCGTGACGGTCATGACGCTGCGCAAGAAGCTCGGCGAGCCCGGCATCATCGACACCGTCGTGGGCTCGGGCTACCGCGTGCCGGCGGGGACACCCGCCACGGTCTGACCCTTCACGGGGTCCTGCGGCGCGCCCCGTAGCGTCCTCGCCCGTGACCCCCGCCGGATCGACAGCCCTGCGCCGCGGCCCGGGGCTCCGCGTCCGGCTGACGATGCTCGCGACCGGGCTCGTCGCCCTGGTCGCGGTGCTGCTCGTGTGGCTCGGCTGGGTCCTGGTCGGCGAGGTCGCCGCCGGCGTCCCGCAGCTGCCGCCCGACACCCCGGTGATCGTCGACGGGGTTCGCGTGCCCGCCGGGCAGCTCGCGGACGCGCTGACGAAGTCGGCGCGCGTCGAGGTGCTGCGGCTCGGGTCGGTGGCGTTCGCGATGGTCGTCGTGGCCGCCGCGATCGTGTCCTGGGTGCTCGTGCGGCGCGTCCTGCGCCCGCTGCACGACGTCACGGCGACGGCGCGGCGCCTGTCGGCGGAGTCGCTCGACGCGCGCATCGGCGTCACCGGCCCCCGCGACGAGGTCGCCGAGCTCGCCGCGACCTTCGACGCCATGCTCGACCGGCTCCAGGCGGCGTTCGACGCCCAGCGCCGCTTCGTCGCCAACGCCAGCCACGAGCTGCGCACGCCCCTGGCGGTGCTGCGCACCGAGGTCGACGTGACCCTCGCCGACCCCGACGCGGACGCCGCCGAGCTGCGGCGCATGGGCGAGGTCCTGCGCGACGCCACCCGCCGCGCCGAGGACCTCGTCGCCGGGCTCCTGCTGCTCGCCCGCACCGAGGCCGCCGACTCTGTGTCCGCCGACCCCGTCGACCTCGCCGAGACCGTGCCCGGCGCGCTCGACGCCGTCCGCGCCGAGGCGCGCGACCGCAACCTGTCGGTGCGGACCGACCTCGCGAGCGCGGGGGTCGCCGGCGACGCGGCCCTGCTCGGGCGCGTGGCCGGCAACCTGCTCGAGAACGCGGTGCGCCACAACGTCGAGGGCGGCTGGCTCAGCGTGCGCACGGGCGTCGAGAACGGGCACGCGGTGCTCTCGGTGGCGTCGTCGGGCCCGGTCGTCGCGCCCGGGATGGTCGCCGAGCTCTTCGAGCCGTTCCGGCGCGGGGCCGGGCGTACCGGCAGCGGCACCGGGCTGGGCCTGTCGATCGTGCGGGCCGTCGCGCACGCGCACGGGGGCCGCGCGGTGGCCGAGCCCGTGGAGGGCGGCGGCCTGGCGGTCCGCGTGGTGCTCCCGAGCCGGGCGCCGGCTCAGGACTCCTGAGGCTCGTCCTTCGGGGTCTCCGGGCGTACCAGCAGCGCCTCGGCCAGCAGCGGCGCGGCGAGCTCCGCCTGCCACGGCCGCGCCCCGAGCTCGAGGAGCGTCGCGGCCGTGGTGGCCGCGTCGGCGGTCTCCGGGGGCGCCCAGCACAGGCGGCGGACGACGTCGGGCGTCACGAGGTTCTCGACCGGCGTGCCGGTGCGCTCCGAGAGCGCGGCGAGCGCGGCACGGGCCGCGGCCAGCCGCGCGGCGGCCGCGGGGTCCTTGTCGCCCCAGCGGTGCGCGGGCGGCGGGCCGTCGGGGGCCGGGGCGCTCGCCGGCCACCGCGACCGCGCCAGCCCGCGGGCCCGCTCGATCGCGGACCACCAGCGGTCGGCGAGGCGGCGCTGGGCGCGGCCCCGGAAGACGGGCATGGCGACCAGCTCGTCGCGGCGGGCGGGCTCGCGCAGCGCGGCGTCGACGATCGCGGCGTCGGGCAGGAGGCGGCCGGGGGCGATGTCCCGGGTGGCGGCGAGCTCGTCGCGCGACTCCCACATCTCGCGCACCACCGCGAGCGCGGCGGGCCGGCGGACCTTGTGCAGGCCCGAGGTGCGCCGCCACGGCTCGGCGCGCGGGGGCGGGGGAGGGGCGAGGCGCACGGCCTCGAACTCCTGCTCCGCCCAGGCGGTCTTGCCCTGGCGGTCGAGGTCGGCGGCCACCGCGTCGCGGAGCTCCACGAGCAGCTCGACGTCGAGGGCGGCGTAGGTCAGCCAGTCCTCGGGCAGCGGGCGCCGCGACCAGTCGGCGGCGCCGTGGCCCTTCTGCAGCCGCACGCCCAGGAGGTGCTCGGTGAGCGGGCCGAGCCCGACGCGGGGGTAGCCGACGAGGCGCCCCGCGAGCTCGGTGTCGAAGAGGGTGTCCGGGCGCATGCCGACCTCGGCCAGGCACGCCAGGTCCTGGGAGGCGGCGTGCAGCACCCACTCCACCCCGCGCAGGGCCTCGCCGAGCACCGAGAGGTCGCCGTCGCAGGCGATCGGGTCGACGAGGAAGGTGCCGGCGCCCTCGCGGCGCAGCTGCACCAGATAGGCGCGGGCGGAGTAGCGGTACCCCGACGCCCGCTCGGCGTCGACCGCGACCGGGCCGTGACCCGACGCCAGCGCAGCCGCGGCGTCCGTCAGCGCCGCGCGGTCCGCGACGAGTGGCGGCACGCCCTCGGCCGGCTCGAGCAGGTCGACGACGTCCGGCTCGGCCGCGGGACCGGCCTGGGGGTCCGTGTCTGCCGTCACGAAGAGAGGAGTCTGCCCCGCATCTCCCGCGTCCGCGGGAGATCCGGCGGAACCCGGGGGTGTGTCGTCCCCCGGAGTCCGGTCACGGACCCCGCCGGCGTCTCCGGCGGGGTCCGTGGACCGCATGACCTTGCCCGGCCCGACGGTCGACCGCTCGCCGTCGGCGGTGGTCGACCTGCGTGCCCCCGCGCTCAGCGGATGACGCCGGCCCGCATGGCCAGCGCGACCATCTGCGCACGGTCACCCGTGCCGAGCTTGCGCCCGATCCGGGAGAGGTGGCTCTTGACCGTCAGCGCCGAGAGGCTCAGCGCGTCACCGATCTCCTTGTTGGAGCGGCCGTCGGCCACGAGCTGCAGCACCTCGACCTCGCGGGCCGAGAGCTCCCGCGGGGTGTTGTCGGTCGCCGGAACGCGGGTGCCCGCCGCGAGCAGGGGAGCGACGGACGGGTCGGCGTAGAGGCCGCCCTCGAGGACCCGGCGCACGCCGTCGGTGACCACACCGGGCGACGCCGACTTGAGCAGGTAGGCCTGGGCGCCCGCCTGGAAGGCCGCACGGACCGCCGACGGGTCGTCGGAGGCCGCCAGCACCACGACACGGTTCCAGCCCTGGGCGCGGAGCTCCGCGATCAGGTCCAGCCCGCTGCCGTCCGGCAGTCCGAGGTCGAGGATCGCGAGATCGCACGGCCCGGAGGCCAGGGCTCGCGTGCGGGCCTCGGAGATCGAGGCCGCCTCGTGGACGGTGCCCGCGCCCATCGAGGAGAGCCGCTGCGCGATCGCTTCGCGCAACAGCGGGTGGTCGTCGACCACCAGCACGGTGAACATCTCTTCCCGCGGATGCGGGACCATGGCCGGCGGCAGCAGTCCGCTCGCGACGCCGCGAAGGGCCATGCCTGGGCCCACGGTTGCCACGTCGAGTACCTCCTAGAAGTCGGTCTTGCCCCCCGACATTCCGCACCGGGCCCTCGAACCATCGACCGCGCCGCCGATCGGACGAGGAAGTGCGTGCGAGAGAAGATATCCCCCCGGGCGAGTTAACGAGAGCATCAGGGCCAACTTCGCTCGGTGGAGTTTCGCGTGTTACGCGGTCGCGGTCACCCTTTGGAGTGGACAGACTCCACGAAATCGTCTCGCAGTAACACTCGGTGTAACCGCGACTACGGAGAGTGCCAAGTGGCGCCGACCGCTGTAGGGCGGCTGCTGCCAACGCCCCAACGTCTACGCGTGACGGTCGCAGTACGAGCGGGCTGATCGGACGTCACCCTGTGCATCCCTGTGAATGCACAGGATGACGCGCGGATGACCTGCGGGAAGTCCTGTGGACGCCCGGAAAAATTGCGACAGCGATACCGGGGGTACCGGGAGAATGTCAGCCGGAACGCCCGGCGCGACGGGCACCGAGCGTCGTCACGCCCACCGGCGGAAGTCCAGCCGCGATGGCGAGGACACCCGCGAACGCGTCGCCGTGGGCCGTCAGGACCTCTTCGGTCGGCGTCCACGACGCGCGCAGCTCGAGATCGGTGGCGTGGCTCGGGCCGCTGATGTCGCCGAAGCGGACCGAGGCGGTCTGGGTGACCGTGCCGCCCAGCGCCGTCCACGCCGCCCCGGAGTCCTCCAGCGCGCCCGTGAGCCACGACCACGCGACCTCGGGCAGCATCGGGTCGCCCGCGTGCTCCGGGTCGAGCTCGGCACGCACGAACGTCACCACGCGCAGCGTGCCGTCCCAGGCGTCCTGGCCCTCGGGGTCGTGCAGGAGCACGAGGCGCCCGGTGACCACGACCTCGGCGTCGTCGACCTCGCCCGTGCCCGGCGGCGTCGGGTTCGCCAGCACCTCGGCGCTCCAGGCGGCCGAGTAGGGCGCCAGGCGCTGCGGGGGCCGCATGGTGCGCAGCTCGATCTCCGCGCGCGTCTCGAGCTCGCTGAGGGAGTCCACCGCGCGCCGGAACGTCTCGGGGTGGGTGGTGGGCGCCGTCACCTCGATGACAGTAGGCCGAACGGGTAGGCGCGTGTACCTCCCACGCCGAGCGCGGCCGCGGCTCACCCGCGGCGTGGGGCGGCCGGCGGGGGTGCGAGGGCGTCCCCGGGTGCGTGGGACGCAGCGAGCGTGACCCTCGCTCCGATCACGGTGACCGGCGGGGCCGTGGGAGGATGGGCGCACCATGAGCAGGGCAGGGATCGTGACGACAGACATCTCCACGGGGCGCCGGCACCTGCCCGACGCGCCCTTCCTCGCCGCCGCGCGCGGAGAGCGCCCGGCGCGCCGCCCGGTGTGGTTCATGCGCCAGGCCGGGCGCTCGCTGCCGGAGTACCGGGAGGTCCGCAAGGACACCGGGATGCTCGAGGCCTGCCTGACCCCGGACCTCGCCTGCGAGATCACGCTGCAGCCGGTGCGCCGCTACGGCGTCGACGCGGCGATCCTCTTCTCCGACATCGTCGTGCCGCTCAAGGCCGCCGGCGTCGGGGTCGACATCGTCGCCGGCACGGGGCCGGTCGTCGAGGAGCCGGTGCGCTCCGCGGCCGACGTCGCCGCGCTGCCGGTGCTCGACGCGGAGGGCGTCGCCCCGGTGGCCGAGGCGGTGCGCCTGCTCGTCCGCGAGCTCGCCGAGACGCCGCTGATCGGCTTCGCCGGCGCGCCGTTCACGCTCGCCTCGTACCTCGTGGAGGGCGGCCCCAGCCGCAACCACGAGCGCACCAAGGCGCTGATGCACGCCGAGCCGGACACCTGGCACGCGCTGTGCTCCGCCCTCGCCGACACCACGCTGACCTTCCTGCGCGCACAGGTCGCGGCGGGCGTCGACGCGGTCCAGCTCTTCGACTCCTGGGCCGGCGCGCTCTCCGAGCGCGACTACCGCGAGCTCGTCATGCCGCACTCCGCGCGCGTGCTCGCCGGCCTCGCCGACGCCGGCGTGCCGCGCATCCACTTCGGGGTCGGCACCGGCGAGCTGCTGGGTGCGATGGGCGAGGCGGGCGCCGACGTCGTCGGCGTCGACTGGCGGATCCCCCTCGACGTCGCCGCCTGCCGGGTCCCGCCCGGCACGGCGCTGCAGGGCAACCTCGACCCGGCGCTGCTCTTCGCCGGCCCGGACGTCGTCGAGCGCGAGGTCCGCCGCATCCTCGCCGAGGGCGCCACCGCGGAGGGCCACGTCTTCAACCTGGGCCACGGCGTGCTGCCCGAGACCGATCCCGACGCGCTGGCGCGGGTCGTGGACCTGGTGCACGGGACACCGTGACCCGCGTCCTCGTCGTCGGCGGCGGGGTGTCCGGGCTCGCCGCGGCCCATCGTCTGCGCACGCTGCTCGGCCCCGGCGCGGAGCTCGTCGTCGTCGAGTCCGCCCGCACGCTCGGCGGCAAGCTCTCCGCCCTCGAGCTCGGCGGGCGCCGCGTCGACGTCGGCGCCGAGGCCTTCCTCGCCCGCCGACCCGAGGCCGCCGAGCGCATCGCGGAGCTCGGCCTCGGCGACCAGCTCGTGCACCCGGGCCGCGCCGCCTCGTCCCTGCAGGTCGGCGGGCGGCGGGTCGGCCTGCCGCCGCGGACGGTGATGGGCGTGCCCGGCGACCCCGACGTCGCCGCCGACGCGCTCTCGCCCGCGGGGCTCGCGGCGCTGCGCGAGGACCGCCCGGGCGCCTGGGAGCCCGGCGGGGACGTCGCGGTGGGCGCGCTGGTGCGCGAGCGCCTCGGCGACGAGGTCGCCGACCGCCTCGTCGACCCGCTGCTCGGCGGCGTCTACGCGGGGCACGCGGACGGGCTGGGCCTGCGCGCCACCGTGCCCGCGCTCGCGAGCGCGCTCGACGCCGATCCCCGCTCGCTGCTCGCCGCCGCCCGCTCCTGCCTGCCCGCCCCGCCGGTCGAGGGTGCGCCTCCGGTCCCGGTGTTCGGCACGCTGCGAGGGAGCCTCGCCGACCTGCCCGCCACGCTCGCCCTGGCCGCCCGCGCCGAGGTCCGCCTCGGGCGCACGGTGACCGGGCTGGAGCGCACCGCCGCGGGCTGGCGCGCCACCGTCGACGCGGGCGGCGACGCGATCGAGGCCGACGCCGTCGTGCTCGCCGTCCCCGCGCCCGCGCTGCGCCGCCTGCTCGCCGACCACGCCCCCGACGCCGCGCGGGCCGCGGGGGAGATCGAGCTGGCCTCCACCGCGCTCGTCGTGCTCGCCCTGCCCGCGGCCGCGGCGGGCCCGCTCGCCGGGCGCTCCGGAGTGCTCGTCGGCGCGGGCGAGCGGCGTCCCGACGGCCTGCCCTGGACGATCAAGGCGGCGACCTTCAGCTCCGAGAAGTGGCCGCACCTGGCGCCGAACAGCGACGACCCCGACGACACCGCGGTGCTGCGCCTGTCCATCGGCCGCCACGGCGACCAGGGCGCGCTGCGCCGCGACGACGACGACCTCCTCAGTGCCGCCCGCAGCGACCTCGCCGCGCTCACCGGGATCGAGGAGGTCCCGGTCGAGAGCGCGGTCGTGCGCTGGCCGGGCGGGCTGCCCCAGTACGGCGTCGGGCACCTCGACCGCGTCGCGGCGATGGAGGGCGGCGTGGCCGCGCTCCCGGGGCTCGCGATCGCCGGCGCGACGCTGCACGGTGTCGGGGTGCCGGCCTGCCTGGCCACCGCCGACGCCGCCGCCCACCGGGTCGTCGAGCACCTCGCGGCGGCACGGCGGTGACCGCGAGCACACTGGCCCCATGGCCGATCTCGCCGGGGAGCTGGCGACCACCCTCGGGGCACACGACGACGAGGCGCGCACCCGCCTGATCGTCGACACGCTCGCCGAGGCGTTCGCCGAGCTGATGACGGAGGCGCCCGCGGCGTTCCGCAACAAGTTCCGCAAGATGGCCGCCGAGCCCTTCGCGTTCTACCGGGGCAGCGCGGCGCTGTACTACGCCGACGTCGCCCGCCTCGACGACCCGTGGGTCGACGAGCGGACGCGGCGCGTGTGGATCCAGGGCGACCTGCACGCCGAGAACTTCGGCACCTACCTCGACGGCGACGGCGTGCTCGTCTTCGACGTCAACGACTTCGACGAGGCCTACGTCGGCCCGTGGACCTGGGATCTCCGCCGGCTGGTCGCGAGCGTCGCCCTGCTCGGCTGGTCCAAGGCGTTCTCCGACGCCGACATCGACGCGCTGAACGCGGCCTACCTGCGCGGCTACCTCGACGCCGTGCGGTCGTTCTCCGGCGGGTCGGGCGAGCGGGAGTTCGCGCTGACGCGGAGGAACACCGACGGCCCGATCCACCTGGCCCTGCAGCGCGCGCGGGAGCGCAGCCGCCGCGGGCTGCTCGACGCCCTCACCGAGATCGAGGGGGAGGACCGGGTGTTCCGCGCCGGCCCGGGCGTGCGCCGCCTCGACGACGACGAGCGCGCCGAGGTGGTCGCGGCCTACGAGGCCTACCTCGACACGATCCCGCCCGCCCAGCGCTGGCCCGACCCGGCGTACGTGGTGCACGACGTCGTCGGGCGCAGCGGCTTCGGGATCGGCAGCGCGGGCCTGCCGGCCTACAACGTGCTCATCGAGGGGCCGACCGAGGCGCTCGACAACGACATCGTCCTGTCGATGAAGCAGGCGGTGCGGGCAGCGCCGAGCCGCGTCGTCGACGATCCCGACGTCGCGGGCTCGTTCCACCACCACGGCCACCGCACCGCGCTGTCGCGCCGTGCGCTGCAGGCCCACGCCGACCGGCTGCTCGGCTGGACCGCCATGCGCGGCGTCGGCTACGTCGTCAGCGAGCTCTCGCCCTACGAGAACGACCTCGACTGGGACGACCTCACCGAGCCCCGCGAGCTGCGCGACGTGCTGCACCACCTGGGGCGCGCCACCGCGCGGGCGCACTGCGTGTCCGACGCGGACGCCGAGGCGGGGCTGGTCACCACGCAGGTCGAGGACGCGGTCCTCGCCGTGGTCGGCGAGGGGGAGGACGCGTTCGTCGACGACCTCGTCGGCTTCGGGCGCGCGTACGCCGCCGTGGTGCGCGACGACCACCGCCGCTTCGTCGAGGCGTTCCGCGCCGACCGCGTGCCCGGCGTCTCGGCGACCGAGGAGTCGCTGTAGCGCCGCTCGGTGGCACGATGGAGCCCGTGGCCCGGCTGAACTACGACGAGCTGAACTCGACCATCCGCTACGCCATGTGGTCGGTGTTCCGCACCGACCCGGCGCGCCTGCCCGAGGACCGCGCGGCCCTGGGCGACGAGCTGGCCGGCGTGATCGACCAGGCCGAGGGCAAGGGCGTCGCCGTGCGCGGGGTCTACGACCTCGCCGGCATGCGCGCGGACGCCGACTGGATGGTCTGGACACACGCCCCGGACATCGAGTCGCTGCAGGCCACCTACACCGCGCTGCGCCGCACCGCGCTCGGGCGGGCGTCGACGCCGGTGTGGTCGTCGACGGCGCTGCACCGGCCCGCGGAGTTCAACAAGAGCCACCTGCCGGCGTTCGTCGCGGGCGAGGAGCCCAAGGGCTACCTGTGCCTCTACCCGTTCGTGCGCTCGCTGGACTGGTACCTGCTGCCCGACGAGGAGCGGCGCACCATGCTCGCCGACCACGGCAAGGCCGCCCGCGGCTACGCCGACGTCCGCGCCAACACGGTGCCCGCCTTCGCGCTCGGCGACTACGAGTGGATCCTCGCCTTCGAGTCCGACCAGCTCGACCGCATCGTCGACCTCATGCGCGACCTGCGGGCCACCGAGGCCCGGCGCCACGTGCGCGAGGAGGTCCCGTTCTTCACCGGTCCGCGCGTCTCACCGGGCCAGCTCGTCACCTCGTTGCCGTAACGGTCCTCCGCCCGGCGTACCGGACGAGCCGTACATCGATCAAGTAGTCGCTTCACGGAACGCGACATGACATATTCCGTGTGTGGCGACCGTCGGCTTCCTGCACGTGGCGGCCGAGCACGTCCGTGAGGCCCGCCGGCTGCTGGCCGACCACGCGCCGGGTGTCGTCGACGTCCACCTGGTCGACCGGACGCTCCTGCGCCCGGGGCCGGACATCGCCACCCGCGTGGCCGCCCGGGTCGGCGAGCTGGTGGGACGCGACGTCGACGCGGTGATCTGCACCTGGCCGTACCTGACCGACCTCGTGGTGCGCGTCGCGCGCGAGCGCGGCATCGCGGCGGTGGGCGTCGAGGAGCTCGTGGCTCCCTCCGGGGGAGTGCCCGCCCTCAGCCGGTGAACCTCAGTCGATGAGGTGCCAGGTGATGAGGTCGTGGATCTCCGCGGCCTGCTCCTCACCGCGGCACGTGACCTCGTAGAACGTCCGGCCGACCTGGATCGCGACGGTGCGCGAGAAGATCGGCTCGTCCTCCGAGGAGACGTACGAGACGGTCGTGATGCGGCTGTACGGCGCGGTGATCAGTGCGGCGCGGCCGCCGGGGAACGCGGTGTCCAGCAGGATGACGCGGCGGTTGGTGATGCCGCACAGCGCGATCCCGGCGCTCTCGCTGGCGTAGACACCGTCGATCTGCTCCTCGGGCATGAGGCAGTCGCGGATGACGTCGTACTGGACCGTCTCGTCGAATCTCGGCAGACGGGCGGAGAGCGGGTGGGGGCGGCGCGGGTGGTGGTTGTCCGGCGCGGTCCCGGGTCGGAGCGGGTGGCCCATCGACGGCATCGTCCTATCTGCAACCTGTGGCGCGAGGCGGGCTGGCCGTCTCCCGACGGTAGTGATCCTGCCGGTCCACGCCCGCCGTCGGTGGCGTCGGACACCGGTGTCGGCGCCGAAAACGTCGCGCCGGGCGTGTCCGCTGGTCCGATCAGCGCAGCGTCAGGGCGAGCTCTCGGGGGTCGCGCGGTACTCGAGAAGGAGGTGCTGACCCCAACGCGCCATCGACAGCGGCCGGACGGTCTCCGGGTGCGCGTCCACCCACTCCCACACGGCCCGCAGCTCGGCGTCGTGGTCGAACAGGTCGTCGAAGTAGACCAGCGTGCCGGGGCGCAGGTGGTCCTCGAGCCAGTCGAGGACCTCGCGCGTGCTCGTGTAGAGGTCGCAGTCGACGTTGACGACCAGCTCGTCGTGCGGCGGCAGCTCCCGGCCCGGCAGCGTGTCGGAGAACCAGCCGGGGACGACCTCCACCCGCTCGTCGTCGATCTGCGGGACGACCCCCGTGGCGAAGCTGCCCGCTGGGGCGTCGGCGTGCCAGTCGCCGGGCAGGCCGTCGAAGCTGTCGAAGCCGATCATGCGCGCGCCGGGCGCGGTGAGGTGCTCGCTCCACCAGCGCAGGGTCCGGCCCTCGTGCACGCCGAACTCGAGGTAGAGCGGGCGGGGCGAGCGCAGGCGCTCGACGATCTCGCCGAACACCGCGAACCGGTCGCCGCGGTTGGGGACGTGCGCCTCCAGGCCCCGGATCCAGCTGCCCTGCTCGAGCGCCCCGAGGGCGGTGCGCAGGCCGGTGAGCTGTCGGGGTGAGAGCGCGCGTCCCGCCGCGACGAGCAGGCGGCGGGGCTGGATGGGGGCGAGGCGGCGGGCGAGCTCCCGCATCACCCGTCGGGGTCGTTCCCGGGACGTCAGCACGGCGGTCATCGGCCGGAAAGCGTAACGAACCACCCGGGAACGAACACCCCCGGGTGACGTCGCCGTCAGCCGGCGGGCTCCAGGTGCAGGCTCACCGAGTTCATGCAGTAGCGCTGGTCGGTGGGCGTGCCGTAGCCCTCGCCGCTGAAGACGTGGCCGAGGTGGGAGTGGCAGGTCGCGCACAGGACCTCGACGCGCGTCATGCCCATCGAGCTGTCCTCGCGCAGGATCACGTTGTCGTCCGCGGAGGGCGCGTAGAACGACGGCCACCCGCAGTGGGAGGCGAACTTGGTCTCGGACCGGAAGAGCTCGGCGCCGCAGGCGCGGCAGGAGTAGACGCCCTCGGTGAAGACCTCGTCGTACTCGCCGGTGAAGGGACGCTCGGTCCCCGCGCGGCGCAGCACCTGGTACTCCTCGGGCGTGAGCTGCTCGCGCCACTCCGCGTCGGACTTGCTGACCTTCGGGGTGCCGATCGAGGCGTCACTGCTCATGCGTCCAGGCTAATACGGCGCCGCGCGGGCGCGCCCGGCTCAGAAGACCGTGCTCAAGACCACCTCGAGGACTTCGAAGATCACGAAACCGGTGCCGAGGAGCACCAGCGTGACCAGGACGATCGCCGCGAGGCGCCGGGTGCCGTCCGCTCGATTGGCGGAGTCGGCGAAGTCGCGGACCCCGGCCAGTTGCCCCTCCACGGTGAACGCCGCGGGGCCGACGTGCTCCATCCGGTCGAGGTGCGCGGCGAAGGCGCGGGCCTCGGGGTCGTCGGGGTCGAGACCGATGAGGTCGTCGGCGAACCGCCCGGGCGGGCCCGCGGGCTCGTCGGACCCCGAACCCGATGTCCCGGAAACGCCCCCACCTGGGCCTTTCGACGCACTCATCACCCCACGGTAACGCGCACCACTTCCCGTCGGGCCTACCCTGGGGACATGAGCACGGACACCCCGGCGACTTCGGCGGCGCCCACGAAGCTCGACGCACAGCTGTGCTTCGCGCTCCACGACGCCTCCCGCGCGATCGCGGCGTCCTTCCGTCGCGGGCTCGCGCCCCTCGGGCTGACCTACAGCCAGTACGTCGTCCTGCTCGTGCTGTGGGAGAACGGCCCCACGACCATGGGCCGGCTGTGTCGCGAGCTGCACCTCGACAGCGGCACGCTCTCGCCGCTGCTGCAGCGCCTCGAGGAGCGCGGCCGGGTCGTCCGGCGCCGTCGCCCCGAGGACGAGCGCACCGTCGAGGTGTCCTGCACCGCCGAGGGCGACGCCCTGAGGGAGCCCGTCCTGGCGATCCAGCGCCGCGTCGCGGCCGAGACGGGCCTCGAGTCCGGCGACATCGACCGGCTGCGCGGGGAGCTCCAGGCCCTGGCCGACCGTCTGCGCACCGCCGACGAGAGCGGCGTCACCAGCGCGGACTAGTAGATTCCCCGCCGTGGCGAAGTCCCCGGCGGAGGAGATCGACGTCGACGGCCTGGCCGTCCGCATCAGCAACCCCGACAAGGTCTACTTCCCGGACCGCGGGATCACGAAGCGGCAGGTCGTCGAGCACTACGTCGCGGTCCGCGAGCCGCTGCTCGCGGTGCTCTACGAGCGGCCGACGCATCTCAAGCGGTTCGTCGACGGCGTGACCGGCGAGTTCTTCTACCAGAAGCGCGTGCCCAAGGGTACGCCCGAGTGGGTCGACACCGTCGAGGTCCGCTTCCCCAGCGGACGGCCCGCCACCGAGATCTGCCCGACGCGCACCGCCGTGCTGCCGTGGGCGGCGAACCTCGGCACCTTCGACTTCCACCCCTGGCCCGTGCGCCGCGGCCAGGTCGACCAGCCCGACGAGCTGCGCATCGACCTCGACCCGCAGCCGGGCACGGATTTCGCCGACGCCGTGCGGGTCGCGGGCGTGCTGCGCGAGGTGCTCGACGACGCCGGCCTGCACGGGCGCCCGAAGACCTCGGGCGGCCGCGGCGTCCACGTGCTCGTGCCGGTGCGCCCGGACTGGGACTTCGTCGGCGTGCGCCGGGCGGTGATCGCGCTGGCCCGCGAGGTGTGCCGGCGGATCCCGTCCGAGGCGACGGTGGACTGGTGGAAGGAGGAGCGCGGTCAGCGCGTCTTCCTCGACTACAACCAGGCCGCCCGCGACCGCACCATCGCCTCGGCGTGGTCGGTGCGCGGCACCCCGCGGGCGACGGTGTCGATGCCGCTGCGCTGGGAGGAGCTGCCGGACGTCGACCCCGACGACTTCGACGTCCTCACCGCCGCCGGTGTCCTGGCCGAACGCGGCGACGCGCTGGCCGGGCTGCACGACGATCCCGGGAGCCTGGAGACGGTGCTGGAGTGGGTCGAACGCGACCAGCGCGACCACGACCTCGGCGACCTGCCCTATCCGCCGGAGTACCCGAAGATGCCGGGCGAGCCGAAACGCGTGCAGCCCAGCCGCAGCCGCGCCGACACGACGGGCAAGACGGTCACCTGACGGTGCCTCGCGGTCGGCGACGAGGGCGTCGCCCGGTTGACGGTCCGCAAGGGAAAGGTGACGCTGTCCTCGGGAGGGCAGTGATGGACGAGCAGGTCACCTGGGTGATGGAGCTCGAGGTCGTCACGCCCGGTCGCGCGTCCGAGGTCGAGCTCGTCGACATGGCGCAGCAGGCGGAGCCGTGGGAGTGGTCGGTCAGTGCGCTCGGCGACCAGCCCGGGATACGGGTGCTCGTGCACCTGGCTCGACCCCTCGCCGTCGACCGTGTCACCACTCATCGCGGGGGAGGACGACATGTCTGCGCAGTACGGCGGACGGGTGCAAGTCGTCCACGAGGCCGGCGGATGGTCGCTGTTCGTGCCGGGGCTGCCCGTCTCGGCGGACGGCCCGACGGTCGACGAAGCTGTCACCGAGATGATCGAGGCCCTTCGGCAGTACGCGGCGGACTGGCACGAGCGGCTCCGTGACGTCCCGAACCATCGGGATCACGCGGGTGTCGTGCAGATGATCAGCGAACGCGATGACGATCAGCTCCGTGGCTGGCTGGTCGGTGCGCGAGGTCGGTAACGGCGTGGATCGCGCCGCGGTCGTCGCGCACCGGCTCGCCGTCCAGCATCTCGATCGTCGGCTGCCCGCGTCCCGCTGGCGCGAGGCGGTCGCCTGCGGACTGCAGGACAGCGCGCCGCGGTCGGCGGTGCTCGCCCTGCACGCGCGGGTCTCCGGTGTCGCCCCCGACGCGTGGGAGCACCCCGACCTGGCGCAGGTGTGGGGACCGCGCGGTGCCGTCTACGTCGTGCTCGCGGCGGACGTCGCCGCCTTCACCCTCGGGCTCATGCCCCGCGACGAGGGCGTCCGGGACGCCGCCGAGGAGACCGCCGACGTCCTCGGCACCGCGCTCGGCCCCGACCGGGTGCGCAAGCGCGAGGTCCTGGAGATCGTCGACGGGCGGCTCGACCGGCTCATGGCGGCCGCCGTCACGGGACGAGTGCGCCTGCGCTGGGACGGGCGGGACACGCTGGTGTGGATCGTCCCCGCGCCGGCCGTCGACCCGGAGACGGCGCGCGCGGATCTCCTGCGCCGCTTCCTCGACGCGCTCGGACCGTCGACCCCGGCCGGGTTCGCGCGCTGGAGCGGCCTGCGGCCGGCCGAGGTCCGCACGACGTGGGAGGCGGTGGCCGGGCCGGAGCCGGCGTCCGCGGCGGCACCCGCCCGCGGGGCACGCCTGCTCCCGCCCGGCGACCCGTTCCTGCTCGCGCCGGACCGCGAGCTGCTCGTCCCGGACGCCGACCGCCGCCGTGCCGTGTGGCCGCTGGGCGTCGCCCAGCCCGGCGCGCTGCTCGCCGACGGCGAGATCGTCGCCACCTGGCGGCGTCGCGGCCACCGGGTGGAGATCACCGCGTTCGACGACCTCCCCGACGACGTCCGCAGCGCCGCCGAGCAGGAGGCCGCGGGCTTCCCGCTCGGCCTCGACCCCGAGGTCGGGGTGACCTGGGCTCGCGACGGAGTCGGCGGCTCCGGAGCTCGCGGTCTCGGTGACGGACGCCGTCGGAGGTGAGTGGCTCCGTCACCGAGACCGCGATCGGTATCGCTCCTAGGCGGCGTTGACCTTCGGCATGATGTCGTTCTTGATCCGCTTGAGGTCGTCGAGCGTCTTCGACACCGGGACGTCGGTGAACGGCGGCCAGATCAGCGGCATCGTCAGCCCGGCCTCCTTGTAGGCCTTCAGCCGGTCGGTGAGCTGCTTCTCGGTGCCGACCAGCAGGTTCGACGCGACACCGCCCGCGGTGCTCTGGTCCATCTCCTCCTCGGTGATGACCGTCCAGATCATGCTGCAGATCTCGAGGTCCTTCGACCGCTTCGGGCTGCCGATCTCCTCGAACTGCTCGTCGATCGCGGTGAGCCACTTCGCGAGGCCCTCCGGCGAGTCCTGGATGCCGATCCAGCCGTCGAGGTCGTACTTCGTGATGCGCTTCGCGGAGCGCAGCGGGTCCTTGAGGCCGCTCATGAAGATCGGCGGGCGGGGCTGCTGCAGCGGCTTGGCGCCGAACCCGCAGCGGTCGAAGTCGGCGAACTCGCCGTGGTACTCGAAGAGGTCGTTGCCCCAGACGCCCTGCAGCACCTCGATCGTCTCGCGCACGTGCTTGTGCCGCTTCGGGAAGATGTCCGCGGCGCTCGCGGCGGCGAACTCCTCGGGCATCCAGCCGGCGCCGAGGCCCACGTTGAGGCGCCCGCCCGAGAGGTGGTCGATGGTGGCCAGCTCCGCGGCGAGGACGCCCGGCGCGCGGAAGGGGGTGTCGATGATGCTCTGCCCGATGCGGACCTTCGACGTGCGCGCCGCGAGCCACGGGAGCAGCGGATAGCCCTGGAACCACTGGCCCCGCGCCTGCACGGGCAGGGCGTGCGGCAGGTTGTCCATCATGCCGAACGTGTACTGGAGCTCCTCGCGGTCCGACGCCTCCGGCACGACGATCCGGTCGAGCGTCCAGACGGAGTCGAAGTCGAGCTCCTCGGCGAGGTCGGTGAGGTCCTCGAGCTCCTTGATCGTCACCTCGGTGCGGAAGTTCGGCAGGTAGAGAGCGAGCTTCATCGGGGAACGGCCTCCTCGCCGTGCGTGTAAGGCGGGTCACATAGGGCTGGGAGAACGCTCCCGCACCGATCGGTGTGACGCAACTGACCAGGCGAAGGGGATCGGCCGTTCGCCGACCGTGTCCGGACGACTACCGTCCGGCCCCGTGACCGACGGCGTGCGCGTCCACGGCGACGACGGACCGCCCGTGCTGCTGCTCCCCGGCGGCGCGGAGACGACCGAGGGGTTCTTCCCCGGGATGGTCGAGGGGCTCGTCGGGGATCCTGGCTGTCGGGTGGTCGTCCACGACCGGCCCGGCACCGGCTCGTCGCCCGTTCCCGGGACGCTCGCCGACGCCGCCGACCACCTGCACGCCCTCGTCACCGACCTCGCGACGGGCCCGGTGGTCGTGGTCGGGCAGAGCCTCGGCGGGGCGGTCGCGACGCTGCTGGCGGCCGCCCACCCGCAGGACGTCGCCGGGCTCGTCCTGCTCGACATGACGCCGGTCAACGACCCGGAGATCGCCGCCCAGGTCGAGCGGCGCACCGCCACGATCGCGCGGGCGACCGCGGTCCCGGTGCTCGGCCCGGCGCTGCTGCGCGCGACGCTCGCCGTCACGGCGCGCCGGATGAAGCGCGGGCTGCGCCCGGACTGCGCGGCGGCGGTCGACCGGACGATGGCGATGGACGTCGACCAGCTCGTCGGCGCCGTGGACGGTCTCACCGAGCTCGCCCGGGGGTGGCGCGACGACGCGCTCCCGCGCGTTCCGGCGGCGGTCGTGACCGCCGACCGCAAGCCCGGGGCGGCGATCCGCCGCGCCCACGAGCGCCTCGCCGCCGCGCTCGACGCACCGGTCCTGACCTGGCCGGGGGCGACCCACAGCGTCCACCTCGACCACCCCGGCGAGGTGCTCGACACCGTCCGCGACGTGGTCCGGCGGTCGGTGGTCCGTTAGTCCAGCGCGCCCGGCGACCCGTCGTCGCGCACGAGCGCGCCGCCGTGCTCGGACCACGCGCGCAGCCCGCCGTCGAGGCTCACGGCGTCGACGCCGGCCTCGGCGAGCGTCTCCGCGGCCCGTCCGCCCCGCCCGCCGCCGCGGCAGGTGGTGATCACCGAACGGCCCGCGAACTCGGCGGGGTCCAGGTCGCCCAGGGGCCGGTGCACGGCGCCGGGGGCGTGGCCGGCGGCCCACTCGTCGGGTTCGCGCACGTCGACGAGCACGGCCTCGCCGCTCTCGACGCGGCGGCGGGCGTCGGCGGGATCGATGGCGGACATGCGCCCAGCGTGACACCCCGCTCCGTGCCTCCTCCTCGTCTCCGGAAGCGGACCCCTCGACAGCTCGAGGGAGACCAGCATAATGAGACGCCGATCACAGTCCACCCGAGGAGACCTCTGATGGCCGGACCGGACGAGAGTGGGTCGCCGGTCTTCCGGCTGATCTACCAGAGCCACAGCCGCATCCCGAAGACCGACCGCCCGACGGTCCTCGGCGAGATCTTCAGCCAGGCCCGCTCGCGCAACAAGGGTGCGGGGATCACCGGCGCGCTGCTGATCACCGACCACTACTTCGCGCAGGTCCTCGAGGGGCCCCAGGACAACGTGGAGGAGCTCTACGGCCGGATCAGCGGCGACTCCCGGCACGAGCGCCTGGCCGTGCTCGAGTCCGGGACGGTCGACCAGCGCGCGTTCGGGAAGTGGTCGATGGCCCAGGTCTCGGCGGCGGGGCACGCGGACATCCCGCTGCACACCGCCAACGGCGAGATCCACCCCGCGGCGCCGAGCCACCTCACGCCCGAACAGTCCAAGGTCTTCGCGACCATGCGCAACGCGATCGGCGCGGACACGGTCTGAGGCGCGGGGTGTTCTGACCGAAGGGCACCTTCGGTCGGATAGAGGGGCGAGGGGTGCCCTCGGCCGGAACGGTCGCCGGGGCGAGCGGCACCCTGCGCATGATCGACGAGGGTCATGGGTCGCCGGACGTGCCGGTCGCCGACGACGGGGCCGGCGCAGTCCGCGCGAGCGGCACCTCCGGCGTGATCCACGGGTGTCCGGGCCTGCGGATCGTGCCGGTCGCCCAACGGCAACGTCGACGGGCGGGCGGAGCCCATTGCCCTCGGGCGCGGAGATCGGTAGGAGCAGCGGTGTGGACGATCTCGACCGCTACCTCCCGCCCCTCACCGCGGACGTCGCGCGCGCCCGCCGGCAGACGATCGGCTCGCTGCTGGCGCGCAGCGCGCTGAAGCACGGCGCGAAGCTCGCGGTCGTGCACCGGGAGACACGCCGGACGTTCGCCGAGCTCGACGCCGACGCCAACCGCGTCGCGAACGCGCTCGCGAGCCGGGGCGTCGTCCGGAACCAGCGGGTCGCGATCTTCTCGCACAACTCCTACGAGTTCGTCGTCGCCTACTTCGCGCTCGCGCGCCTCGGGGCGATCTCGGTGCCCGTCAACTTCAACTTCGTCGCCTCCGAGGTCCGCTACGTCCTGCAGGACAGCGGCGCGACCGCGGCGATCGTCGAGGACGCGCTGGTCCACACGTTCGGCGCGGCCGAGGTGGCGGTGGCCCTGGGCGTGGTCGTCGGCCACAGCCCGGGGTGGACGTCGTTCGCCACGCTGCTCGCCCACGACGACGCGAGCGAGCCGGACGTCGAGATCGGCGACGACGACCCGGTCCAGCTGCTATACACCAGCGGCACCACGTCGGCGCTCAAGGGCGCGATCATGACCAACCGCAACCTCATCGCCCAGTACGTCAGCGACATCGTCGACGGCGAGTACCACCGCGACGACGTCGAGCTGCACGCGCTGCCGCTGTACCACTGCGCGGCGCTGCACGACTTCCTCACGCCCGACGTCTACCTCGGCGCGACCAGCGTCGTCGTCGACTCCGCCGACCCGGAGACGATCCTGCGGACCGTCGAGACCGAGCGGATCACGAAGATGTTCTGCCCGCCGACGGTGTGGATCCGGCTCCTGCGCTCGCCGGAGTTCGACGCCCGCGACCTGTCGTCGCTGCGCAAGGGCTACTACGGGGCGGCGATCATGCCGGTCGCCGTCCTGGAGGAGCTGGGCCGGCGGCTGCCCGACATCCGCCTGTTCAACTACTACGGCCAGACCGAGCTCGCCCCGAACGCGACCGTCCTGTTCCCCGAGGAGCAGATCAGCAAGGCGGGCACGGCCGGGCGCGCGAGCCTCAACGTCGAGACCCGCCTGCACGACGAGGACGACCGGCCGGTGCCGGTGGGGCAGATCGGCGAGATCGTGCACCGGACCCCGCACGCCATGCGCGGCTACTGGGGCAAGCCGGAGGCGACCGCCGAGGTGTTCCGCCACGGTTGGTTCCACAGCGGCGACCTCGGGGTGATGGACGCCGACGGCTACCTCACGATCGTCGACCGCAAGAAGGACATCATCATCACCGGCGGTGAGAACGTCGCGAGCCGCGAGGTCGAGGACGCCCTCTACACCCACGCCGCGGTCAGCGAGGTCGCCGTGTTCGGGGTCAAGCACCCCGAGTGGATCGAGGCGGTCGCGGCCGCGGTGGTCCTGCGTGACGGGGCGAGCGCGGAGCCCGGCGAGATCGTCGCGCACGCCCGCGAGCGTCTGGCGGGCTTCAAGGCCCCGAAGTACGTGGTGATCGTCGACGAGCTGCCGAAGAACCCGAGTGGGAAGATCCTCAAGCGTGAGCTGCGGGACACCTACGCCGGGCTCGCGGACGGCTGACCGGGGGAGGGGGGCGACGGTGACGACGACGGTCCCGCGTGAACGGGCCACGGCGAGCGCTTACCACGGCCCCGTCCCGCGCGAGGACGCCGCGCGCAGCGTCCGGCTGGTGGCGGTGGCGTTCGGCGTGACGGTGGTGGTCACGCGGCTCTACCTCGCGCTGACCGGCTACCCGCAGATCGGGGGCGAGGTCTACCACCTCGCGCACGCGCTGTGGGGCGGGCTGCTGCTCCTCGCCGGCGGGCTGATCGCCCTCGCGTGGAGCAACCGGTGGACCTCGACCCCGACCGCCGTCTGCGTGGGCGTCGGGTCCGGGCTCTTCGTCGACGAGGTCGGCAAGTTCATCACCCAGCGCAACGACTACTTCACCCCGCTGGCCGCGCCGATCATCTACGCCGTGTTCCTCGGCGTGCTCGGGCTCGCGGTCCTGGCCGGCCGCGCCCGGCTCGACCGGCCGCGGGTGCTCGCGTACTCGGTGGCGGTCCGGTCGAAGGGCCTCGTCGACGGACCCCTGCGCCCCGACGATCGACGAGCGCTCCTCGCCGACCTCGACGCGCTCGCGGCGCACCCGTCGCGCCCCGACCTCGTCGCCTACGCCACGGCCCTGCGCCCGGTGGTGGAGGCCGCGCCGGTCGAGGAGCCGCGGGACCGCACCCGCCCCCTCGTCGCCGGGCTGCACCGCGCCGAGGCGACCCTGGGGCCGCGCTGGGTGCACCGGATCCTGCTGATCGCGGGATCGACGGTGCTCGGGCTGCTCTCGCTGGTCGGCCTCGTGGTGCTGCTCGCGCTGTGGAGCAGCGACCCGGACGTGCAGATCGTGCTCGACGACCGCACGCTCCCGCCCGGCAGCAGGCCGCCGGTGCTCGTGGTCGCCTCGGCGGGGGAGGCGGTCGTCGGGGTGCTGCTGCTCGTCGCGGCCGGCGCGCTGCTGCTCGGCCGCGACCGGATCGGCGTGCGACTGTGCCGGATCGGGCTGCTCGTCGCCCTCGCCGGGGTCAACGTCGCGCTCGGCTACCTCGACGCCGAGCTGGTGGTGGTCGCGGTCGTCGTCGAGCTCGCCCTGCTCGTGCTCGCCGGCCGCTACCGCACGAGGTTCCTCACGACGCCCCCCTGACCCGCCGCCCCTCGTTCTCCGCGTGCGCGAACCGCAGCGTCGTCGCCAGCCACAAGAGCACGTCGTGCAGGCGCAGGCGGGTCGGACGCACCTCGGCGACGTCCTCGGCCAGCGCCGCCTCGAGCGCGGCGAAGCCCTCCTCGTTGGCCCGCAGCTCGCGGTGGACGACGGCCTCGACGCCGCTGTCGCCCTCCTCGAGCAACGGCAGCAGCGTGCGCCGGGTGGTGCGGGTCAGGTGCGGGACGAGGTCGGGCCGGCGGTGGTGCAGCGCGGCGAGGACGTGCGCCGGGCGTGGGCCGGCGTCCTCCCCGATGCGTCGCAGCAGCGCCCCGACGGTGCCGGGCTCACCGAGCACCGAGAGCTCCTCGTCGGGCAGCTCCCAGAACGGGCGCCCGCCCGCGCGCGCCTCCAGCTCGTCGACCCGCGGCGCGAGCGCAGCCAGGGCGTCGTGGACCGCGTGCCAGCCGGCCGGGTCGAGGCGGCCGTGCAGGCCCTCGCCGAGCAGGACGTCGGCGTCGAGGTTCTCGCCGGCCGGGCGGGTGTCGAAGCGCGACCACCCGAAGGCGGGCACCTGCGTCCACCGGCCCTCCGGGACGCCGGGGGAGCGGAACCGCAGCCAGCGCAGCCCGCGGGCGTACCCGAGGACGGCGTCGTGCGCCCGGTCCAGCGCGAGGGGCTCGGGCCCGACGCTGGGCAGCGTCAGCGCGGTCGGGGCCCGGGTCGTCACGCGCCCATCGTGCACCCGGAATGACCCGGACCCACCCCTGGTTCTGCGGGACATGAGCGATGACGCGGTCGAGCTGAGCCCGACGGACTGGGTGCGGGGCCAGACGCAGAAGATCCTGGAGACGGGCACCACCGAGGGGGTCGAGGTGAACGGCTCGCCGATCGTGCTGATGACGCTGCGCGGCGCGAAGACCGGCAAGCGCCGCTACACCCCGGTGATGCGCGTCGAGCACGACGGCAGCTACGCGGTGGTCGCGTCGAAGGGCGGGGCGCCGGAGAACCCGGTGTGGTTCGAGAACATCCGGGCCCATCCGCAGATCTCGTTGCAGGACGGCACCGTCACCGGCGAGTACACGGCGCGCGTGGTGTCCGGCGAGGAGCGCGCGCAGTGGTGGGACCGGGCCGTCGCGGCGTTCCCGAACTACGCGGAGTACGCGACGCGGACCGACCGCGAGATCCCGGTGTTCGTGCTCGAGCCCCGCTGATCTCCGCCGAGGGGGAGCGTCAGGCCGGTTCCGTCCCGTCGCGGCGGGCGCACTCGTAGGCCGCGGCGTCGGGCGCCGGCCGCGCCACCCACTCCGGCGTCGACCAGTGGTCGGACCAGCACGCCCGGGCCAGCGTCGGCAGGAGCGCGAGCCAGGTACCGGTCATCCGCTCCCAGAGCGACGGCCCGTCGGGCTGGACCTCGGACAGGTAGTGGTGCCCGACGACCGTCGAGAGCAGCGTGGAGCTCACCGAGGCGGGGTCGGTGCCGGCGCCGACGATGCCGTCGGCGCAGGCCTGCGCGAGCAGGACCTCGGTGTCGGTGCGCCACCCGTCGACCCACTTGTGCCGGTCGGCCTGCATGGCCGGGTCCTCGCGCAGCACCCGGACGCCGCCCATGACGATCGGGTCGTGCATGAGCCGACCGATCTGCGCGTCGTAGAGGACGAGCAGCGCGCGCAGCGGGTCGAGGCCCCGGGCCCGGATGCGCGCGAGGATGTCGTCCCACGACGAGTGCACCTCGTCGACGACCGCCCAGCCGAGTGCGGACTTGTTCTCGAAGTGGAAGAACAGCGCGCCCTTCGTGCGCCCGCCGTCCGCGACCACCTGCGACAGCGACGTCGGGTGGTAGCCCTGCACGGCGAAACGGCGGGCGGCGGCGAGGAGCAGCTCGCGGCGGGTGGCGCGGGCGCGCGCCTGGAGGGACGCGGTGGCCACCTGATCGGACCACCGGGACACCGGGAGGTCGAACCACGCCGGCGTCATACGGCGAGTATGCGGATCGACGCTGTCGACCGGCAGGAAGCGGGGACCACGGTGCGGTGAACGGCGCGCGGATGATCAGTCGAAAAGGGCGATCGCCGCATAACCCCCGGTCGGGCGCTCGCCGGGGGCGGGCGCGGGCCAGTCGACGATGTCGACGAGGCCGGGGTCGACGAGCTCGTTCCCGCCCAGGAGCTCGCGGATCGCGGGCCGCGAGCGCAGCACCACCTCGGTGGCGCTGCCGCGGTAGCCGTCCTGGATGGCCCGTGTCCGCGCCGCCAGTTCGGGGTCGTCGTGGTCGGCGCTGCCGTGGCTCATGACGTGCGCGCTGCCCGGCGCCAGGGCGGCCCGGTAGCGCGCGAGGATCGACGGCAGCTCGGCGTCGGGGACGAAGTGCAGCACCGCGACCGTGAGCAGCGCGACCGGACGGCCGACGTCGAGCAGGTCCCGCACGCCCGGGGCGGCGAGCACGCCCTCCGGGTCGCGCATGTCGGCGCGGGTGACGCTGACGCCCTCGGTCCCGCCGATGACCTCGTGCGCGTGGGCGACCGCGACGGGCTCGAAGTCGACGTACGCGACGCGGGCGTCGGGGTGCTGGGCGAGGGCGATCTCGTGCACGTTGCCGGCCGTCGGCACCCCGGAGCCGAGGTCGAGGAACTGGGTGATCCCGTGGGCGAGGCACCACTCCACCGCGCGGCGCAGGAAGTCGCGGTTCGCGCGGCAGACGTAGGCCATGTCCGGGTTCTGGGCGAGGATCCTGGACGCCTGCTCGCGGTCGACGGCGAAGTTGCAGGCACCGCCCAGCAGGTAGTCGTAGATGCGGGCGGCGTTCGCGCGCTCGAAGTCGATCCCGGCCTCGAGCGCCTGCTCGGCCTCCCGCCAGCTCCCGCCCGATGCGTCCGTCACGCCGACCTCCCCGCCGCCTCCCGAGTCGGGACGATCTTCTCATCCCGACCGGCCGGGCGGACCAGGACGACGACGAGGATCGCGGCCAGCAGGGCGGCGACGCCGGCGACGGTGAAGACGGTGTCGAGGCCGGTCGGGAACGCCTGGCCGATCAGCGCCGACAGTGCCGGGCGCCCGGCCGGCGGGGTCGCGGCGAGGACCCCCGGCGTGCCGCCGCCGGCCACGGCGGCCGCGAGGTCGTCGGCGCCGGGCACGCCCGCCGAGGTGAACACGCCGGCGACCCGTCCGGTGAACACGGTGCCGAGCACCGCGAGCCCGACGGCCAGGCCGAGCTGGCGGAAGGTGTTGACGGCCGCGCTGCCGACGCCGGCCCGCCACGGCGGCAGGACGGCGAGGGTGGCCGACACCAGCACCGGCGTCGCGAGACCCACCCCGAGACCGGCCACGACGAGCCCGGGCAGCAGCGCCCACGGTCCGGAACCGGCGTCGACGACGGTCATGAGCAGGGCGCCCGCACCGATGAGGGCGAGACCGCCGGCGACGGGGCGCGCGGGCGAGCCGCCGTGCAGGAAGCGGCCGGCGAGCGCCGACACCGCGAACGCGGCGAGGCTCAGCGGCAGCGCCACCAGGCCCGCGCGGATCGGGGTGAGCCCGAGGACCGACTGCAGCCACAGCGACACCAGCGCGAGGTGCGCGAACGCGGCGGCCGAGAGCACCGCGGCGGCCACCATGAACGCGGTGAACGAGCGGTCGGCGAACAGCGCGAGGTCGAGCATCGGCGCGGCGCTGCGGTGCTCGACGGCCACGAAGACCGCGAGGGCGACGGCCGCGAGGGCCAGCGCCCCGAGCGTCGGCGTCGCCGTCCAGCCCCGCTCGCCCGCCCACACCAGGCCCCACACGAGCGCGGCCGCGGCGAGGGTGAACGACGCCGCCCCGGCGACGTCGACGCGCCCGGCGGCGTCGGACGCCGACTCGTGCACGACGGCGAGGGTCAGGGCGACCGCGACCACGGCGACCGGGAGGTTGACCAGGAAGATCGCCCGCCAGCCCCACGCCTCGGTGAGCAGGCCGCCGAGCAGCGGGCCGCACGCGGCGGCGAGCCCGTTGACCGCGCCCCAGACGCCGAAGGCGGTGCCGCGGCGCGGACCGTGGTAGGTCGCGGCGAGGAGCGCGGCGGTGGTCGCGAACATCGCCGCGCCGCCCACGCCCTGCGCGACCCGGGCCGCGACGAGCGCGCCCGCCGACGGGGCCAGCCCGCACGCGAGCGACGACACCGCGAAGACGGCGAGGCCGGCGAGGTAGAGCCGCCGGCGCCCGAAGCGGTCGGCGAGGGTGCCGGTGACCATGAGCAGCGCGGCGAGGGCCAGCGCGTACCCGTCGATCACCCACTGCAGCGACGAGAACGACGTGCCGAGCGACGTCGCGATCGGGGGCAGGGCGACGGTCACGATCGTGACGTCGACCAGCAGCATGAAGGTGCCCAGGCAGATCGCCACCAGGGGCCACCAGGGGCGCATGGGTTCTCCTCGGGGAGTCGGGACAGCTGCGACCATGTTCGACATCGGCCGGCGCATCGGCCGAGGAATCGGGCCACAATCAGCGGTCATCGACATCGGGAGGGGCTGACGTGGAGGATTTCGACGACGTCGACCGCGCCCTCGTGCACGCCCTCCAGATCGACGGGCGTGCCCCGTTCCGCCGGGTCGCCGAGGTCCTCGGCGTCTCCGACCAGACCGTCGCGCGCCGCTACGCCCGGCTGCGCTCGACCCGCGCGCTGCGCGTCGTCGGCTTCAGCGACCCCACCGCCGTCGGCGACGACCAGTGGCACGTGCGGCTGCGCTGCGCCCCGGACGCGAGCGTCGAGATCGCCGAGGCGCTCGCCCGCCGCCCCGACACCGCGTGGATCGGGCTGATCTCCGGCGGCGCGGAGATCGCGTGCTCGCTGCGGGGTCACGGGCCGTCCGCCGACGAGATGCTGCTGCACCGCCTGCCGCGGACCCCGCGCATCCTCGAGGTCAGCGCCCACGAGGTGCTGCACGTGTTCTACGGCGGCGCCCGCGAGCCGTTCACCAAGCAGGGCGCGCTCACCGAGGAGCAGGCCGCCGCGCTGCGCGAGCACCTGCCCGCACCCGCCCCGCCGCCGCGCCTCGACGACGTCGACCGGCGGATGCTCGACCTGCTGCGCGACGACGGGCGCACGGCGGTCGAGGACATGGCACGCACGTGCGGGACGTCGGCGTCGACCGTGCGCCGCCGCCTGCACGACCTGCGCGCCGGCGGCCTGCTCTACCTCGACGTCGACGTGACCCCAGAGGTCATCGAGCTGCCGCTGCGCACGATGCTGTGGCTGACCGTCGCCCCGGCCCACCTCGACGCCGCCGGCCGCGCGCTCGCGGCGCACCCCGAGGTCCCGTTCGCCGCCGCCGTCGCGGGCCGGGCGAACATCTACGCCAGCGTCGCGAGCGCCGACGCCGCCGGGCTCTACCGCTACCTGACCACCCGCGTCGCCGCCCTGCCCGGCGTCGCCGCGGCGGAGACCGCGCCGGTGATCCGCACGGTCAAGGCGGCGGGCACGCAGTACCCGGTGCGGTGACGACGCGGGCACCGTCCGTTACGTGGTGTCACGACGACGCTGTCGGATTCCGGACAGCGGGGCCGTCCGGGCGATATCGTTACCACGTCGACCGTTGACGGCTTACTCAGGGTGTCCGAATCTCGTTCCACGACCTTGATTCCTCGTGGAAGGGACAGTGACGTGACCGGAGTGATGACCGCCGTTCCCGCGGTTGACCGCACGCGGGCGCGCCGCGGCCTGGCGGTGTTCCTCACGCTCGCGATCGTGTTCGAGGCGCTCTGCCTCATCGCCCTGCTGTCGACCGGACAGGCATGGTGGATCTTCGTCCTGATGTGGAGCGTCACCCTCGCCTCGGTGATCGCGCGCCTGGTGATGCGCGAGGGCTTCCGGGACGTGTCCTTCCGCTTCGGCGGGGCGCGCTCGGTGCGCTGGATCGTCATCGGGCTCCTGCTGCCCCTGGTCGTCGGGGTGCTGTCGTTCGGCACGGCGTGGCTCGTCGGGCTCGTCCCGTTCGCCCCGCCGGAGGGCGGCTTCTGGGCGCTGCTGCTGGGCACGGTGACGGTCGGCCTGGTGCTCAACCTCGTCTGGGCCGCCGGCGAGGAGATCGGCTGGCGCGGGTACATGCTGACCCGCTTCATCGACGCGGGCATCCCGCGCCCGGTGCTGACCCACGCGATCGTGTGGGGCCTGTGGCACCTGCCCCTGATCCTCCTGGGGCTGATCTACACCGAGCACCCGGTGACGATCGTGGCTGCGCTGATCTTCATGGTCAGCGTCGTGCCCTACGGCTGCATCCTCGCCCGCGCGCGCCTGTCGACGGGGTCGGTCTGGCCGGGGATCGCGGCGCACGGCGCCTACAACTCGATCATCCAGGGCGCCTTCTGGCCGGCCGCGGCCGCCGGAGGCGCGAGCGCCGCGGTCTGGGTCGGCATGGAGACCGGCATCCTCGTCGCGGTGGCCCTCATCGTCGTGGGCGTCGCGCTCTGCGCCGGGACCTGGACCTACCGGCGTACGCCCGACGAGCTCATGGCCGGCCCCCGGAAGGACTGAGGGTCCGCACGGGGCCGGGTCACCGGCGCACGACGCGGAACCCGCAGGCGTCGTCGTCCAGCGGCGTCACCGACGGCCCGCCGGCCTCCGGCGGGCCGTCGGCCGTGCGCCGCCAGGGCGCGTCCCAGGTGCACACGGCCGCGGTGAGACCGGGGACGCCGCGGCGGGCGAAGAGGTCGTGGAAGAAGCAGCGCTCGACCCGCATCTCGAAGGTGTCCGGGCCCGGGCGGTCGTAGCGGATGGCGACGTACTCGCCGTAGTGCGGCGCCTCCGCGCGGCACGCGGTCTCGATCGCCCCGAGCGGGTCCTCGCGCAGACCCATCGACCCGATCCCGCGCGGGCGGCGCCGGACGGTGCCGAGGGCGTGCGCGAGGTAGGCGACGGTCCGGTCGTCGCCGCACGTGAAGACGTCCAGCAATGTCTCGCGGGTCGCCAGCACCGTCGCCGAGAGCGCGAGCATCGCCTCCGACGGCTCGTCGACCGGCAGCTCCGCGTGCTCGTCCCGGATCTCCTCGGCGCGCCGGCGGATCACCGCCAGCACGTACGCCCGCCGCCGCGGGGCCTCCCGCCGCAGGTCGATGCCGACGGTGCTCAGGAGATCGCGGGGCACGACGCGCCCCATCGTCCAGCGGCACTCGAGCTCCCACAGTGCTGTCCGGGTCCCGTTCATGCTCACCACCGCTCCCGCCGTTCGTGACGGCGACGATGGCGCCCGGGGGAGCGGCGGTGCTCACCCAGCGCGGGTGAGTTCGGTGCGCGACGCGCCCGTGCTGCTACCCACTGTGGCTAGTAGCTGTCCGCTTCCCGACAGTTCGCCTGTTCAGCGCATCGTGACCGTTGACTCCTCTCACGCACCGTGAGCACGCTGGTCCCGTCGACGGTGCGGGGAAGGGGCGGACATGACCGAGGTCGTCACCGGGGTGGCGCGCAGCGAGCGGGCCCGCGCCCGCCGCGGACTGGCCGTGTTCGTCCCGCTGGTGGTCGTCGCCGAGGTCGCGTGCCTCGGGCTGCTGACGGCGACGGGCAGCCCGGCGACCCTCTACCTCCTGCTCTGGAGCGTCGCGCTCGCCTCGGTGGCGGCGCGCCTCGTCACCCGCGAGGGCTTCCGCGACGTGTCCTTCCGCTGGGGCGGTCCCCGGTCGACGAGCTGGGCGATCGTCGGCGTCGTCGTCCCGCTGGTGGTCGGGACGCTGTCCTTCGGCGCGGTGTGGCTGAGCGGCCTCGTCCCGTTCGCCCCGCCCGGCGGCGCGCCGGGCCTGCTGGGGGCGCTCGCCGTCGGGCTGGTGCTCGGCGTGGTCGGGGCGACCGGCGAGGAGATCGGCTGGCGCGGCTACGTGCTCACGCGCCTCGTCGATGCGGGCGTGCCGCGGCCGGTGCTCGTGCACGCCGTGCTCTGGGGCCTCTGGCAGCTGCCGCTGATCTTCGCGGGGCTGCTCGCCGTCGACCACCCGGACCCGGTCGTCGCCGCCGTGATCTTCATGGCCGCCACCGTGCCGATGGGCTTCCTGCTCGCCCGGATGCGCCTGTCCTCCGGGTCGCTCTGGCCCGGCGTCGTGGCCCGCGGGGCCTGGACCGGCATCGTCGCGGGCGCGTTCTGGCCGGCGGCGGCCGCGGGCGGTGCGAGCGCCGCGGTGTGGGTCGGCGCGGAGTCCGGGCTCCTCGTCGCCGTCGCGCTGGGGATGGTCGCCGTGGTGGTGTGCGCCGGCACGTGGACCTACCGGCGCACGCCGGAGGATCCCGGCACCTCGCTGTAGGGCTCAGTGGTACGGCTTGTGCGGGATCGCGGCGTCGTTGGTCTGCTGCTCGAAGTCGACCCAGATCGCGCCGTCCTCGATCTTGCAGGCGTAGGTCGGGATCGGGTCGACCGCGGGGACGCCGGTGGGGACGCCGGTGTGCAGGTCGAAGCGTGAGTTGTGGGCGGGGCAGATGAGGGAGTCGTCCTCCTGGAGGTGGCCCTCGTTGAGCGGCTGCTGCTGGTGGGTGCAGGTGTTGTGCACCGCGACCGCCTCGTCCTCGTAGAGCCGGACGACACAGATCGGCTCGCCACCCATGTGGCACAGCATCATGTCGCCCTCCTCGAGCTGGTCGACGTCGGCGACTGCTTCCCAGGCCATGGTGGTGTTCCCTTCAGCTGGACGACCGGCGCGACCGGGCCGGCGGCGCGGAGCCGCGGACCTCGATCCAGCCGTTGCGCACGCGCGCGGGCAGGACGGGCTGGGGATGGTGCGCGGGGCCGCGGACGATGCGGCCGTCGCGCAGGTCGAACACCGAGTAGTGCAGCGGGCAGACGACGGTGCAGCCCTCGACCTCGCCGCGGTGCAGCAGGGCGCCGGCGTGGCTGCAGACGTCGTCGATCGCGTGGACCTCGCCGTCGCGACGGTGCAGCAGGACCTGCCGGCCCTCGACCTCGACGCCGGTGATCGCGCCCTCGGCCAGGTCGTCCTCGGCGACCGCCTTGACCCAGCGCTGGGGACCGGTGTTGGCCGCGACCCGGTTGACCATGAGCGCGCGGCCCTGGACGAGGTGCCCGCCGACGTAGGCCGCGGCGACCGTGACCGTGAGGCTCGCGGCGCCGAGCGCGCGTCCGGTGCGGCGGTGCCCGCTGAGCCGGGCGGCCAGGGAGACGCCCTGCAGCAGGGTGCCCGCCCCGTTGAGCAGGCCGTGGAAGAGCCCGACCCGACGGTCCTCGTTGTCGCTGACACTCCAGTCGGCGAGCCCGGTGGCCGCGGTGGCGGCCGCGGCGGCGATCCCGGCCGCCGACAGCGTCGACGAGGGGTCGAGACGCGCACCGTTCGCCGGCACGTCCTGACCGGCCATGTCGAGCAGCACCGTCGCCGACCAGAAGCCGATCGGGAGGTCGGACAGCGCGGGGTGCAGCGAGTGCCCGAGCCAGCGTCCGCCGTGCAGGATCTCGACGGCGGGGTTGGCCCGGAACCGGTCGTAGACGGGGTCGACCGCCGCGCTGGCCTGGTCGTTGAGGCGCTGCAGCCACGGCCACCGGGTGATCTCCGCGAGGGCACGCTGGTGCCAGGCCGTCGCTCCGGACTCCGCCATCCGCCGCCCCCAGGGATCTCAGTGGTGGATCGATCGGTGGGTCTCGGGAGGAGCCTGGCACTCCCTTGTGATCTCCGCCATACCCGCGATCCGTCAGACTCCCGGGGATGGCGCGGTCGACGTCGGGAGAGTCGGTCCTCGAGCGCGTGGTGCGCATCCTCGAGGCGTTCACCCCGTCCGACCGCGCGCTGACGGTGGGGGAGGTGTCGCGGCGGGCGGGGCTGCCGGCCGCGACGGGCTCGCGGATGGTCGCCGAGATGGTCGCCCACGGGCTGCTCACGCGGGACGCCGACCGCCGGGTGCGCGTCGGCACGCGGCTCTGGGAGCTCGCGTCACGGGCGTCGCCGACGCTCTCGCTGCGCGAGCTCGCGATGCCGGTGCTCGAGGAGCTGCACGCCCTCGTCGGCCACCACGCCCAGCTCGGGGTGCTCGACGGCGAGCAGGTGCTGTTCGTCGAGCGGCTTTCGGCGGAGCAGGCCGTCATCAACTACACGCGGATCGCCGCGCGGCTGCCGCTGCACGCCTCGTCGTCGGGCCTGGTGCTGCTGGCCCACGCCCCGCCGGAGCTCCAGGAGCGGGTGCTGGCGGGTCCGCTGGCCCGGTTCACGCCGTCCACGCCGACCGACCCCGGCGAGCTGCGCCGCCGGCTCGCGACCATCCGGCGGGACGGCTTCGTGGTGTGCTGCGGCTACCTCCACCCCGAGGCGACGGGGATCGCGGTGCCGGTCCGCGACGAGCACCGGCAGGTGGCGGCCGCGGTGTCGGTGATCGTCCCGAACGACGAGCTCGCGCGGGACCGCGTCGCGCCGCTGGCCGCGGCGGCCCGCCGGATCGAGCAGCGGCTGGCCGCCCATTGAATGAGAACCGCGTATCGGGCGTCGTGGGCGTGCTCGCATCCTCCTGCGCATGGACTCCGACCGGCTCGTGGTGATCGAGAAGCGGCGTGCGGCGCGGGACGTCGTCGCGCTGACGCTCGCGCGCCCCGACGGCGGGCGGCTCCCGGACTGGGCCCCGGGCGCGCACATCGACGTCACCCTGGCGAGCGGCGCCACCCGCCAGTACTCGCTGTGCGGCGACCGGTGGGACGCGCACACCTACCGCGTCGCGGTGCTGCGCGAGGTCGACGGACGCGGCGGGTCGGCGTTCGTCCACGACGAGCTCGCCGCCGGCGACACCGTCGGCTTCGGCGGGCCGCGCAACCACTTCGCGCTCGTGCCGTCGACCCGGTACCTGTTCGTCGCGGGCGGCATCGGGATCACACCGCTGCTGCCGATGGTGCACCAGGCCGACCTCGTCGGCGCGGACTGGGCGCTGCTCTACGGCGGCCGCTCGCGGGACACGATGGCGTTCGTCGACGACCTCGCGCGCCACGGCGACCGCGTCACCGTGCACCCGCAGGACGAGGGCGGGTTGCTCCCGCTCGCCGCGTGGTTCGCCGCCGCCGACGAGGACACCGTCGTCTACTGCTGCGGTCCGGGGCCCCTGCTCGCCGCGATCGAGGACGCCACCGCGCACCGGCCCCGCCACCTGCTGCGCACCGAGCGCTTCGTCGCCGCCGAGCTCGGTGCCCCGGTGCGCGACGAGCCGTTCGTCCTCGAGCTCGCCCGCACCGGCGCCGCGGTCACCATCGGCCCGGAGCTCTCGGTGCTCGAGGCCGCGCGGCGGGCCGGGGCCACCGCGCTGTCCTCCTGCGAGCAGGGGACCTGCGGGACGTGCGAGACGCCGGTGCTCGCCGGGGTGCCCGACCACCGCGACTCGATCCTCGCCGATCACGAGCGCGCCGCCGGGGACTGCCTGTTCCCGTGCGTCTCGCGCTCGTGCACCGACCGCCTCGTGCTGGACCTGTAGGAGCCTCGCCCATGACCACCGCACCGACCACCACGCTCTCGACGGTCCCCGTCGTCGACGTCGATCCCTTCTCCCACGAGACCCTCGAGGACCCGCTGCCGATGCAGGCGGCGCTGCGCGACGCCGGACCGGTGGTGTACGTCCCGCGCTACGACCTCTACGCCGTCGCCCGATATGCGGAGGTCCGCGCCGCGCTCGTCGACTGGCAGCGGTTCCCGTCGAGCGCCGGGGTCGGGATGTCGAACTTCCGCCACGAGACGCCGTGGCGCCCGCCGAGCCTGCTGCTCGAGGCCGACCCGCCGCACCACGACGCCCCGCGCGCCGTGCTCTCGGCGATCCTCGGACCGCGGGCGCTGCGCCGGCTGAAGGACCGCTGGTTCGCCGACGCCGAGGACCTCGTCGCGGGGCTGCTGTCCGGGGCTCGTGACGTCGTCGAGCTGGACGGCATGACCGCGCTCGCCGAGGCCTTCCCGCTGCGCGTGTTCCCCGACGCCGTCGGCCTGCCGCCCGAGGGCCGCGAGCACCTGCTGCCCTACGGCGACCACGCGTTCAACGCCTTCGGCCCGGTGAACGACCTCGTGGCGAAGGGCGCGCCGCGGGTCGGCGAGCTCTCGGCATGGGTGGCGGACCAGTGCCGGCGCGAGGTGCTCACCGACGACGGGTTCGGCGCGGCGATCTGGGCGGCGTCGGACCGGGGCGACATCACGCCGGCGCAGGCCCCGCTCATCGTGCGCTCGCTGCTCACCGCGGGCGTCGACACCACGGTCCACGGGCTCGGCGCCGTCCTGCACGGCCTCGCGACCCACCCCGACGCGTGGGCGACGCTGCGGGCGCACCCCGAGCGGGTGCGCGTCGCGTTCGACGAGGCCGTGCGCTGGCAGTCCCCGGTGCAGACCTTCTTCCGGACCGCCGACGGCGGTGCCCCGAGCGGCGGGGTCCCGATCGGCGGCACCGTGGTCCCGCCCGACCACAAGATCCTGATGTTCCTCGGGGCGGCCAACCGCGACCCTCGGCACTGGATCGACCCCGACCGCTTCGACCTCGACCGCGACCCCTCGGGCCACGTCGGCTACGGGATGGGCCTGCACCAGTGCGTCGGCCAGCACGTTGCGCGGTTGGAGGGCGCGGCCCTGCTGACCGCGCTGGCGCGCCGGGTGGAACGCCTCGAACCCGCCGCCGCGCCGACCCGGCACCACAACAACACGATGCGCGCCTTCGCCTCCCTGCCGCTGCGCCTGCACCTCGCGGGCTGAGGAGCCGCGACCGGCACGTTCCGCGTCGTCGTCGGGCACCGGGACCTGCCGGACGAGCCGCTCGCGCTCAGCCCGGCGCCGGGAGTGCGGTCACGGAGATCCTCTCCCGGGATCGGTGAGGCGGTCGAGGAAGGCGCGCAGGAGCTGCTCGGCCGTGGCGGTGTCGCCGCCGCCGCGGGTGAGGGCGAGGACCGCGATGCCGGTCGAGGTGGCCTGCAGGAGGGCGAGCGCGGCGGGGTCGGCCTCCGCACCGGCTGCCGCGAGCAGGCCGGCGGCGATCGGGGCGACGCCCGCCGCGAGGGCGGCGAAGGACGCCCGCACCGCCTCGTTCCGGTCGGCGGCCTGCGCGAGGGCGAGCAGGACCCGGGTCTGCTCGGGCGAGGCGAACACCCGGGCGGCCGCGGCGATCTGCTCGTCGAGGCCGTCGGCGCCGTCCTGCGCGGCGGTCAGCGCCGCGACGCGGCGGCGCACGGCCTCGTCGGCGACGGCGACGAGCAGGTCGTCGCGCGTCGGGAAGTAGTAGGTCAGGTGGCTCTGGCGCATGCCGGCCCGCGCGGCGACCCGGGGCTGGGTGAACCCGCCCGGCCCCGACTCGCCGATCACCTCGAGCGCGGCGTCGATGATCGCCCGGCGCCGGTCGGGTCTCGCGGGCACGGCGGGGCTCAGACCCGGGCGGGGGCCGTGACCCGCAGCGTCTCGGTGAGGTAGCGGCGCAGCAGGTCGGCGTCGACGGTGTCGGCGACGAGGCCCAGGTAGCCGTCGGGGCGGACGAGCGCCATGCCGTCACCGCCCCAGCCGTAGGCCGCGGCGACGGCGTCGTCGGCGGACACCACGGAGCCGAGGTCACCCAGCACCGCCTCGAGCCCGTCGACGGCGCCGCGGACCAGCAGCAGGAACCCGGGCCGGGCGAGCAGCTCCTCGACCGGGACGGCGGTGCCCTCGGGGTCCGGGGCGTGGTCGCCGGCCCGGGCGCCGTGGTGGCGGTGACCGTGCTGCACCGAGAGCACGCTGTCGCGGTGGTGGACGCGCAGCTCCGCGGCGGTCGTCGCGGCGGCGGCGCCGAGGGCGGGCACGTGCCCGACCACGAACAGCGCGGCGTCGCGGACGGCGGCCTTCGCGCCGGTGGCGGTGCCGACCTCGGTGAGGACCGTCGTGCCGCGCACCACGGTGGCGCCGACGGGGTGCCGTTCGTCCTGGTAGGTGTCGAGCAGCGAGGCGTCCGCCCGGCCCTGCGCCACCAGGGCCAGCTTCCAGGCGAGGTTCGCCGCGTCCTGGATGCCGGTGTTCATGCCCTGCGCGCCGGCGGGGCTGTGGATGTGCGCGGCGTCGCCGGCGAGGAGGACCCGGCCGTGGCGGTACTGCGGCACCTGCGCGTGGTGGATCTCGAAGTACGCCAGCCAGCGGGGGTTCGACACGGTGACCCGGCCGTCCATGCGGGCGTCGGCGAGGGCCTGGACCTCCGCGAGCGAGGGCGCGGTGCCGGGCTCGGGCGTGCCGACCAGGAACATGATCCGCGCGCGGTCGCCCCGCAGCGGGAACAGCAGACCGATGCCGTCGCGGTGGGCGAACATCCGGATGGTGTCGCGGTCCAGGTCGGTCGCGACGTCGACGTCGGCCATGGCGAAGTGCTCGCCGTGGAAGGCGCCCTCGAGGTGGGCGCCGACGAGCCGGCGGGTCGTGCTGTGGCCGCCGTCGGCCCCGACGACCCAGCCGACCCGGGCGGTCTGCTCGCCCGCGGGGGTCGCGAGCGTGACGTCGACACCGGTGTCGTCCTGGGTGAGCGCGGTGAGCGACACCCCGTGCTCCACGACCACCCCGAGCTCGGTGGCGCGGGCGGCGAGCACGGCCTCGGTGTCGGGCTGGGGGATGTCGAGGAGGTAGGGGTACCGGCTCGGGATCCCGCCGAAGTCGAGCCGCGCCCGCGTGTCGCCGGTGGGCCCGTCGACGATCTCGAGCGCGGCGATCCGCCGGCCGAGGGACTCCAGCCGCGGCACGACCCCGAGCGCCGCGAGCATCTCCATGCTCCGGGCGTGGATGCTCACCGCGCGCGACTCGGTGGTCGGCTCCGGGAGCGCGTCGATCACGCGGACACCCACGCCCAGCCGGGCCAGCTGGCACGCGGCGGTGAGCCCCACCGGTCCCGCTCCGACCACCAGTACGTCGCCCATGCGCCCGCCCTCTCGACCCCGGTTTGGTAACCCAACCAAGTAGAGGACGCCCTGCTCGGGGTCGTCAAGGTGAACCTCGGAGGGTGGTCGGCCGGCTACGAAAGAAGCACGAACATGTTCGTGGCGAACATGTTCGTGTAGCGTCGACCTCATCACCCCGACGCGTCCCCCGGGAGCCGCGATGACCACCCACCCGCAGCCCTGGATCGTCGTCGTCGGAGCCGGGCTCGGCGGCCTCACCCTCGCCGCCGTGCTGCACCGGCACGGTGTCCCGGTCGTCGTGCTCGACCGGGACGACGGGCCGCATGCGCGGGTGCAGGGCGGGATGCTCGACCTCCACGAGGAGTCCGGCCAGGCGGCGCTGCGGGCGGCCGGGCTGGAGGAGGCCTTCCGGGCGCAGGTCCTCCCCGGCGGCGAGGCGATGCGCGTGCTCGACCCGGCGGGATGCGTCCTGCACGCCGAGGAGGACGACGGGGACGGTGACCGCCCGGAGATCCAGCGCGAGACGCTGCGGGACCTCCTGCTCGCCGCCCTGCCTCGGGGGACCGTGCGGTGGGCCGCGGCGGTCCGGACCGTCCGCGCCCTGGGGGACGGGCGCCACGAGGTGGTGCTCGGCGCCGGGGAGACGCTCGTCGCCGACCTGCTCGTCGGCGCGGACGGGGCCTGGTCGCGGGTCCGCGCGCTGCTCTCCGACGCCGAGCCCGCCTACAGCGGCGTCGCGTTCGCGGCGACCCGGCTGCGCGAGGTCGACGTCCGCCACCCGGTGCCGGCCGCGGTCGTCGGCGCCGGCCTGATGTTCGCGCTCGGCGACCACCGCGGGTTCATCGCCCACCGCGAGCCCGGGGCGACGCTCGAGGTCTACGCCGCGCTGCGGGTCGACGACCCGGCCGAGATGGCGCGCCTCGCGGCCGGCGGCGGCCTGCTCGCGCGCTTCGACGGCTGGGCCCCGGCGCTGCGGTCGTTGATCACCGAGGCGGACGAGCCGTTCGTGCCCCGCGCGATCCACGCCCTACCGGTCGGCCACGCGTGGGAGCACCGGCCGGGCGTGACGCTGCTCGGGGACGCGGCGCACGTCATGTCGCCGTTCGCCGGGGAGGGTGCGAACCTCGCGATGCAGGACGCCGCGGATCTGGCGGCGGCGCTGCTGGCGCACGGCGTCGGGACCGCGGCCGGGCGGGAGCGGGCGATCGCGGACCACGAGGCGGCGATGGTGCCGCGCGCCGCGGCGGCGGCCGCCGAGTCCGCCGCGAACCTCGACCTCGCCTTCGGCCCCGACGGCGGGCACGCGCTGCGCGACGTGATGGCCTCCCACCACGGGTGAGTAGCGTGCGGCCCGTGACGGGTGGACGACCGGCGCCGGTGAGCCGCCGCGACCGCCCCGCGAAACCCCCGCTGACCCGCGACGGCATCGTCGCCACGGCCGTCGCCCTCGTCCGCGAGGAGGGCGCCGAGCGGTTGACCATGCGCCGGCTGGCCCAGCGGCTCGACACCGGTCCGGCCTCGCTCTACGTCTACGTCCGCGACACCGTGGACCTGCAGGCGGCGGTGCTCGGCGAGTTCCTCGGCGCCGTCGACCTGACCCCGGTCGGCGGGCCCGGCGCGTGGACCGAGCGGGTGGCCCGCGTCGTCGACTCCTACACCGCGGTGCTCCACGCCCACCCCAGCCTCGCGCGCGTCGCCGTCGTCATCCGGCCCAGCGGTCCCGGGTACCTCGCGCTGCTCGACGCCCTGCTCGCCCTGCTCGCCGAGGGCGGGATGCCCGACGACCGCGCGGCCTGGGCCGTCGACCTGCTGCTCCTGGTCGCCACCGCCGCGGCCGCCGAGCACGGCACCCGCCGGGCCGAGGGTGCGGAGGCCACGAGCGACGCCCACCTCGCGGCGAGCCTGCGCGGAGCGCCGGCGGACCGGTACCCGCGCGTCGCCGCGCTCGCCGGCGAGCTGGTGTCCGGCGAGGGCCCGGACCGCGCCCGCTGGTTCGTCGAGCTCCTGCTCGCCGGCGCCGCGAGCACGCCCCGGCCCTGAGGCGGTCAGTCCGCGGGCCGCCCCAGCAACGGGCGCACGAGCGCGCGGATGGCGGGGGAGGGCGCGAGGCCGAGCTCGGCGCGCAGCAGCGTCCGGAACCGCTCGTACTGGGCGAGCGCCTCGGCGCTGTTGCCCTCGGCGAGGTGGACCTCGATGACGCGGCGGTGGGCGCTCTCGCGCAGCGGCTCCTGGGCCACCGCCTCGAGCCCGGCGCGCAGCGCGGCGGTGTACAGCCCGGCGCCGCAGGCCCGGGCGCACCGGTCCTCGAGCGCGTGCAGCCGCAGCTGACGGTGGCGTTCGCGCTCGACGAGCACCCACTCGTCGCACCACCCGGGCAGGAGCTCGCCGCGGCTGATCGGCGCGGTCGCGACCCGGCCGGCACCCCCGGTGTCGCGGCCGTCACGGGCCTCGTCGGGCTCGTCGTCGAGGGCGTAGAGGTCCACCGTGGCGTCGGGGTTGAGCGCGACGTTGGTGGTGTCGGCCGCGACGAGCGCGGCGCGCTGGGGAGCCGGGACCTTCCAGAGCGTGGAGCGCAGCCGCGTGAGGGCCTGGCGGTCGGTGACGTCCGGCCAGAGCGTGCCGGCGAGCTGGTGGCGGCGGACGGGCCGCCGGGCCAGGGCGAGGAACGCGAGGACCCGCTCGGCGGTGGGCGTCAGCCGCACGTCCTGGTCGCCGACGCGGCACGCGAACCGCCCGACGAGGTACAGCTGAGCCGTCGGCTCGGGGATCGTCATCGCCGCCGTTCCCGTCGGGCCACGGGGAGCGTGGCCCGGCTGATCAAGGGGAGGGAGAGCCCCGGTCGGGGACCGGGGGAGCGGCGCGACTGACGGGCTCAAGCGCGCAGGCTTCACGGTAGGGACCTCGGACCCGCACCGCGACCCGGACGTGCACGACCGGGTCCGGAGCACGGGCACGGTCGGGGGTGCCCACGGGGGACGCGATCGAGACGTGCCGGGGACGCCGCGGGGACGCGGCGGGGACGCGGCGGGGACACGGCCGGCGACGTCGCGACCGACGGCCGGGGGACGGGCGCCGTCGAGGGTGGCCGCACCGATCGATCCGGGGCGACACCGAGGACGCCGTCGTGCCGGAGACGCGGACCACTGCCCACCCCAGAGAGGACCGACGTGTTCTTCCACGTGCAGCGCCTGATCAACGAGATCGTCCCGGACGAGCCGGACCCGGCGGCCGCGAACGCCCTGCAGGAGGGGCTGGGCGGTCAGTTCGGCGAGATGCGCACGATGATGCAGTACCTGTTCCAGAGCTTCAATTTCCGTGGTCCGACGGCCAAGCCGTTCCGTGACCTGCTGTACGGCGTGGGCACCGAGGAGATCGGACACGTCGAGCTCATCGCCACGACGATCGCCCGCCTCGTCGACGGGTCGCCGCGCTACCAGGGCAACCCCACCCACCTCGACGAGCCCGGCGAGGGCGGGGCGACGCCGCTGTCGGTCGCGCTCGGCGGCGGCAACATCCACCACTGGCTGGTCGGCGCCCAGGGCGCGCTGCCGGTGGACGCGCAGGGCGACCCGTGGACCGGCAAGTACGTCTACGACAGCGGGAACCTGCCGCTCAACCTGCTCTACAACCTCATGCTCGAGTCGACGGGCCGCCTGCAGAAGTGCCGGCTCTACGAGATGACGGCCAACAAGACCGCCCGGTCGACGATCGCGTACCTCATCGTGCGCGACCAGGCGCACGAGAACGCGTACGCGAAGGCGCTCGAGCGCCTCGGCGTGGAGTGGAACAAGCTCCTGCCGATCCCGAAGACCAACGCCGAGCGGTTCCCCGAGGTCGCCGCGCTGCTGGAGAAGGGGCTGCAGAGCAAGCAGTACACCTTCAACATCGACCAGCAGAACGAGGCCGCGAAGGTCTACAACGGCCCGTCGCCGTCGAAGGACGGCACGGAGCTCTCCACCGAGCAGGCCCCCGAGGGCGCGCCGATGGAGATCGCCGTCGAGCGTCCCGAGGAGTTCGGCCCCGGGCTCGACAGCGAGCTGATGGAGCTGATCCAGCAAACCGCGGAGATGGAGAACGCCACCGAGCCCGGGCAGTACGGGCCGACGGGCAGCAGCGCCCAGAGCTGACGGCATCCCACCGGCCGGCCGCCCGGGCCCTCTCGAGGCCCGGGTGGGCCGGCCGGCTCGTCCGTCGACTTCCCCCGGCGTCATCCCCCAGCGCCGCCCGTCCGCGTCCCCGGAGAGCCGATGACCGTCGCCCCACCCAGCGCCCCGACCGCGGACGCGTCGCCCACCCGCCGCGTGCGGCGCCTGCTCCCCCTGCTCGGTCCCGCCGTCGTCGCGGGCACGGCCTACGTCGACCCGGGCAACTTCGCCACCAACACCCTCGCGGGCGCCTCCCACGGCGCGCTGCTGCTCTGGGTGATCGTCGCGGCCAACCTCATGGCCGTCGTCGTGCAGTACCTGACCGCGAAGCTGGGCCTCGCCACCGGCCGCAACCTGCCCGAGCTCTGCCGCGACCACTACCCGCGCCCGGTGAGCCGGCTGCTGTGGGTGCAGGCCGAGGGCGTCGCGATCGCCACCGACCTCGCCGAGGTGGTCGGCGGCGCGATCGCGCTGAACCTGCTGTTCGGGGTGCCGCTGCTCCCCGGCGGGCTCGCCGTCGGCATCGTCGCCTGCGCGCTGCTCGCGGTGCAGCAGCGCCACCCGCGGCGCTTCGAGCTGCTCGTCGTCGCCCTGTTCGCCGGCATCCTCGTCTGCCTGCTGACCACGCTCGGCCAGACCTCGCCCGACCCGGCCGTCGTGGCGGGCGGGCTCGTGCCCGGTCTCGCGGGCGTCGACAGCGTCGTGCTCGCCACCGGCATCCTCGGGGCGACGGTCATGCCGCACGTGATCTACCTGCACTCCGACCTCACCCGCGACGCGAGCCGCCGCGCCGGCGGGACGGCCGCGGCGCTGCGCGGGCAGCGCTGGGACCTCGCGCTCGGCATGGGCACCGCCGGGGTGCTCAACGCGGTGATGCTCGTGGTCGCCGCGACGGTGTTCTTCCGGCCCGGCGTGACCCCGCCCGACGACCTCGAGGGCGTGCACGCGGGGCTCGGCGTGCTGGCCGGGCCGCTGGCCGCGACGGCGTTCGCGGTGGCGCTGCTGCTCTCCGGCCTCGTGTCCTCGGGGGTCGGCACCTACGCGGGGCAGGTCATCATGGCGGGCTTCCTGCGCCGCCGGATCCCGCTGTGGGTGCGCCGCGCCGTCACGCTCGGACCGGCGCTCCTGCTGCTCGGTCTCGGCGCCGACCCGACCCTGATCCTGCTGGCCTCCCAGGTCGTGCTGTCGTTCGGCATCCCGTTCGCGCTGGTGCCGGTGCTCGACCTGGGGCGGCGGCGCGGGCTGATGGGCGCGCTGGTGACCCGGCCCGCGGTCACGGCGTTCGCGGGCGTCCTCGCCGCCGTGGTCGTCGGCGTCAACGCCTACCTCGTCGTGGCGGTGTTCTCGTGAGCCCCGGGGCGGTGCTGCTCCTGAGCGCCTGGGTCGACGAGGGGGCGCTGCGGGTGCGGCTGACCGCGACCGACGACCTCGAGGGGCCGCCCCGACCGGTGGGTGTCGCCGGCGACGTCGAGGGCGCGTGCGAGCTCGTGCGGCGCTGGCTGGAGACCGTCGCCGCCTCCGGATGAGGCCTGGTGAGGGTCCGGCGGGGCGCCGGTGAGACGAGGACCACACCGGCGTGGTTCGTCGGCTGCGCCCCAGCCCGGGGCGGGTCGTGACGGCCGGGGAGCGCCCCGACACCCCGGGTGATGTCCGACCCGGCTTCGGGTCCCGGGCAGGATGGGTAGGGATCCGTCATGAGCGGTACGCCGAAGGAGGCGACGATGGACACCGGGACGAGCACGACGAAGGGGACGACCGAGGACATGGGTCAGGACGTGCCCGAGGGGATGACCACCGTGCCCGAGCTGGTCGGCCTGCCCGCCGCCGAGGCGCACGACCGCGCCCTGGACGCCGGGGTGCTCGCCGTCGGCCGCAACGCGGTCCACACGGGCGCCGGGCGCGGGCACGTCGAGGACCAGGAACCCGCGGCCGGGCAGACGCTCGAGCGTGGCACCGAGGTCGGCATCTGGATCCAGGGCGGCGCGGCCCGCACCGCGACCGGCCCGGACCCCGACGACGGCCCGGACGGGTCGGGCGGCGGGGGCGGCGTGAAGCCGGAGCCCAGCCCCGTCGGCCCCGCGGGCGGCGGCTTCAACGGCTGATCACCCGGATCGTCCGGGATCCCGGCGCGGAGTGATCCGCGTCGGGATCGCTGGAGATCCCCCACCGAGCAGTTGATGATTCAACCGTGTACCACGTGTCGTTGCACTACGTCGGGCGCCCCGCGCTCGGCGCGTTCGTGAGCCCCGAGGACCTCGAGCGCATCCGCACCCTGCGCGCCACCGGGCGTCCCGGGTCGGTCACCGTCCTCGACGCCCGGGCGCGCCGCATCGTCGTGCACCCCGAGCGCCTGGTCGTCGACCCGCAGGTCCTCGGCTACGGTGCGGATCCGCTGGGCGACCGCCGGGGGAGCACCGTCGGGGTCGCCTGAGCCGGAGCGCGAGGGGGTCCGGTGCAGGCCGACGAGGTGCTCGCGGGCGTCGCCCCGCACGTCGACGCCGGCGCCGTGCCCGGCGCGATCGTCGGCGTCCGCCACCACGGCGTGACCAGCCTGGCCGCGGCCGGCGCCACCGAGCCCGGCGGGGACGTCCCGCTGCGCGCCGACGCCGTCGTCCGGCTCAGCTCGAACGCCAAGCCCCTCGTCGCGGCCCTGGCGCTGTGTCTGGTCGCGGACGGGCTGCTGGCGCTCGACGAGCCGATCGACCGCCTGGTCCCCGAGCTCGCCGACCGCCGGGTGCTGGTGCGCCTCGACGGCACCGAGACCGTGCCGGCCGCCCGCCCGATCACGGTCGAGGACCTGCTGACCATGCGGATGGGGTTCGGCTTCGTCGTCGACGAGGGCCCGTGCCCGACGTTCGACCGCGCCGTGGCGCTCGGGCTCGGATTCGGCCCGCCCGACCCGCACGGCCTGCCGGGACCCGACGAGTGGGTGGCGCGGCTGGCGGACCTCCCGCTGCTCGATCAGCCCGGCGCCGCGTGGCGCTACGAGCTGTCGTTCGCGGTGCTCGGGGTGGTGCTCGCCCGCGCCGCCGGGCGCCCGCTGGGCGAGGTGCTCACCGCCCGCATCCTCGCCCCGCTGGGGATGGACGCCACCGGGTTCTGCGCCGACCCGTCCCGCCTCGTCCCGGCGTACGCCCGCGGCGACGACGGGGGACTCGTCGTGTTCGACGGCGTCGCCGACAGCCGCTGGCTCGCGCCGCCCGCGTTCCCCGACGCCCGGGGCGGGCTCGCCGGGACCGCGGAGGACCTCCTGCGCTTCGCCGGGATGCTCCTCGAGGGCGGCGGCGGGCTCCTCGACCCCGCGGCCGTCACCGCGATGACCAGCGACCGCCTCACCCCCGCCCAGCGCGCCGCGCCCGGCGCCGCCCCGTTCCTCGACGGCGGGGGCTGGGGGCTCGGCCTGGGCGTCACCGCGAGCGCCGCCGGGCCCCGCTACGGCTGGGCGGGCGGGCTGGGGACGCTCTGGTACTCGTGGCCCGAGCACGACCTGGCCGCGGTGCTGGTGACCCAGGTGCTGCCGCCGACGGGGTCGGTGTTCGCGGCGTTCACGCGGACGGTCGAGGACGCGCTGGTCTGACGCTCAGTGCGCCATCGCGGGCACGGGGTTGCGCCACGGCACCGGGTCGGGGCGTGCCGGGCGCCAGCCCCAGGGGCCGCTGCCGCGGCGGGTGGCGCGCTTCGGGCCGTCGCCGCCGTCGCGCGGCACGGGCGAGGGGCGCCGGCGGGGCGCCACCTCGGGCACCAGGGGCTCGAGCTCGTCGACGGGGTCGAGGGGCACGGGATCGGCCTCCGGGAGGGGCTCGGGAACGGGCGCGGGAACACGCTCGGCCGCGACCGCGGGGTCGGCCTCGAGCACGGGTTCGGGCTCGCGGGGTGCGGGGACCGGCAGCGGGTCGCGCCAGGCGACGCCGGGGCGGGGGAAGGGTGCGTAGGTGGTGCCGGGGACGGGCCGCCCGGGCACGCTGCGCAGGGCCGGCAGGTCCTCGAGGGCGGGCCCGGCCGAGGCGGCGGGCGCGGTGGCACGGAGCGCGACGGTGCGCCGGACCTCGCGCCGTCCGCCGGGGACGATGCCGGGCTCGGCGCGGTTGCTCAGCCGCCGCCGGGTCTCCGCGGGCGAGGGGGCGACCATGCCGTCCCAGGTCGCGGTCGCGAGGAACACCATCCCGTTGGCGAGCCCCAGCACGAGCAGCCCGAGGCCCATGAGGCCGCCGGGGCCGAGCAGGTCGTCCGGGGACCGGGGCCGGTCGAGCGCGCCGCCGTAGGGGATCGGCGCGGTGACGGCGAGCTCCGGGGGCTCCGGGGTCGCCGGCGCGAGCAGCTCGCCGACGGTCCGGCGCGGGTCCGGCTCGGCGACCGCGGTCTCGAGCAGGACGAGGAAGGCCCCGGCGAAGACGCCGGTGACGATCACGGACGCGAGCGCGCGGATCATCCGCCGGACGCCGCGCACGGCGTCCGGCGACGCGTCGGCTCGCGCGGCCAGTGACATCGATCCCCCCGGGGCAACGTTCTTGATCGTGGTCTACCCCGTCGGAGACCGTTCGCGAATCCCCCGGGTGTCGGTAATCCCCGAAGGTGTCCGGCGTGTCGCCTGGACGCGGCGGAGCCTAGCCCCGATCGGACGAGCCGAGGAGCGCGCGGCACGGACCCAGCCCCTCGACCCCGAGCGTCCACTCCGGCCGCCGCCAGTCGTCGGGGGTGAGGCGGCTGCGCAGCAGCAGCGCGGAGCGCCCGCGCCGGACGTGGCGCTCGACGCCGTCGGGGGTGTAGCCGAGCCGGTCGGACACCCGTCGCGAGGCCGAGTTGTCGGCGAACGCGCTGGTGCGGGCCGCGCGGGCGCCGAGGTGGTCGAAGGCGAGGGCGACGACCGCGTGGCGCATCTCGGTGCCCAGCCCCCGGCCCTGCGCCGCCCGGGTCAGCCATGACCCGCTGCGCACCTCGCCCAGCACGCCGAAGTCGGTCGCGGCGAGCGTCTGCATCCCGAGCACCCGGCCGCCCTCGCGGACCAGGAAGTTCACCGACCACCGCGCCGGCCCGAGGTCGGCGCGGCAGCCCCAGGCGTACTGCATGACCCCGCGCGCGAAGCCGGGGCTGTCCGCGCCGTCGGTCCACGGCTCGAGGAAGGGCATCTCCTCGGCCGGGTGGACGCCGTCGAGCGCGCGGTCGGCCAGCGCCGCGAGCCCGACGTCGTCGTCGGGCCGCAGCTCGAGCCGCGGGCTGCGCAGCACGAGCCCGGCGAGCGGCCAGTGCCGCAGTGGGTCGGCGGGATCGGGGGCCATGCCCCCTCATCCTGGTCCCTCCGCCCGCCGACGGTGGTGCTCCGCGCGCGCGTCTGGCATCAAGGACACCCGTGGGTGACGCGAGCTGGCCCGGCGAGGTCGTCCACGACGCCCTCGGTCTCGTGCTCGGCCCGGACGAGGAGGCGACGCCCGCGCGCGACGTCGTCGGGCTGGCGCTGCGCCGCAACCCGCGCCGCGCGCACCTCCCGGTCGCCCGCGTGCTGGGCAAGCACGTGCCAGTGGCGCCGGCGCGGGTCCGGGCGGCGGCCGCGGCGCTCGCGCGGCGGGTGCGGGGCTCGCTCGCGGACCGGGGGGCCGCGCCGGTCGTCGTCGGGTTCGCCGAGAACGCCACCGCGCTCGCGCACCTCGTCGCCGACACCCTGGACGCCGCGCACGTCGTGCACACCACGCGCCGGGTCGTCGCCGGCGCGTCGGTCCTCGCCGCGTTCGACGAGGCCCACAGCCACGCCCCGCGCCACGTGCTCGTCCCCGACGACCCGGGCGGCTGGACCCCGGACCGCCCGCTCGTCCTCGTCGACGACGAGCTCTCCACCGGCCGGACCGTCGCGGCCACCGTGCGCCGGCTGCACCGCCGGCTGCCGCGGTCGCGCTACGTCGTGGCGACGCTGGCCGACCTGCGGGGTCCCGGCGACGACGCGATCCCGCGCCTGGCCCGCGAGCTCGGCGTGCGGGTGGACGTCGTCGCCGTCGCCCGCGCCGCCCTGACCGCGCCCGCCGACGTCCTCGAGCGCGCCGCCGCGATCCTCGCCGCCGAGCCGGACACGACGCTGCGGCCCCCGCCCGGACCGGCGCACGTGTCCGTCTCCCTGCCCCTCGGCGGGGCCGGGGAGGGCGCGCGTCACGGGCTCGACCGGGCCGGCCGGGCGGCGCTGGACGCGGCGGTGCCGGGCGCCGCGGCGGCGCTGGCCGACGTCCTCGGCACGCGACCGGGGCGCGTGCTCGTCCTGGGCTGCGAGGAGCTGCACTACCTGCCCGTCCGCCTGGCCGAGGCCCTGGCCGCCCGCGGCGTCGACGTCGAGATCGGCGCGACGAGCCGCTCGCCACTGGTGGCGCGCGACGTCCCCGGCTACCCCGTGCGGTCCGTGCTGGCGTACGCGGCGCACGACCACGCGCTCGGCCACGCGCCGGAGCGCTACGTCTACGGGGTCGGGGAGGGCCGCCACGACACGGTCGTCGTGGTCGTCGACGCCGCCGCGCGCACCCCGGCCCTGCGGGGCGCCGACGGGCTGCTCCCGCGCCTCGCCGCGATCACCGGCCGCGTCGTGGAGGCCGTGGTGCCCTGCCGCCCGCCGCGGCCCGCGGCCGGTCCCGTCGTGGCGGCGCGCCGCGGCCCCGGGTTCGGCTCCTTCGCCCGCGACGAGGTGGGCTGGCTGCTCAGCGACCTCGACGGCCACGCGCTCGAGACCCCGACCGCCGCGCGGGAGGACGCGATCTCCGCCGGGACCTCCTACGCGGCGAGCCTGCCCGTCGAGCGGGGGCCGAGCCCGCGGTACGCGCGCGTGGTGGCGCGGGCGCTCGAGCGGTCGGCGGAGCCGGTGGCGGCCGCGGTCGGGGTGCTGGCCGACCGGCTGCTCGCCCGCCGCGGTTCCGGTGCGGTGCTGGTGTCGCTGGCGCGGGCGGGCACGCCGGTGGGGGTGCTGGTGCGGCGCTGGGCGGCCCGCGTGCGGGGGGTCGCGCTGCCGCACTACGCGCTGAGTGTGGTCCGCGGCCGGGGCCTCGACCGGGCCGCGCTCGGCGCGCTCCTCGCCGCGCACGACCCGGCCGCGCTCGTCCTGCTCGACGGCTGGACCGGAGCGGGCGGGATCGCCGACGAGGTGCGCGCCGACCTCGACCGCTACGCCCGCGAGACCGGCACCGTCGTCGACCCCACCGTCGCCGTGCTCGCCGACCCGGCCCACCGCAGCCCGCTGTACGGCACGCGCGAGGACCTCCTCGTGCCGCAGGCGTGCCTCAACGCGACCGTCTCCGGGCTCGTGTCGCGCACGGTCGCCCGCGCCGACCTGCTCGGTCCCGGCGCCTACGACGGCGCGAAGTTCTACGCAGGGCTCGCCGTCGGCGACCGGACGGCGGCCTTCCTCGACGTGGTCAGCGACCGGTTCCCGGCGCGGGCGCCCCTGCCGCCGCCCGGCGCCGCCCCCGACGGCCGGGGCGCCCGCTACCTCGCCGCGCTGGCCGCCGAACGCGGCGACCTCGGCGGCGGGTGCCGGCGGCTCCGCGGCGGGGTCGGCGAGACGCTGCGGGTGCTGCTGCGCCGCGACCCGGCGGGCGTGCTCCTCGCCCCGGACGCCGGCCCCGAGCTGGATCCGGTGCGCCGGTTGTGCGCCGAGCGGGGTGTGCCGAGCCGGCCGCTGCCGGCCTGCGCGGGCGGCATCGCGTCGCCGTACCGGTGCGTGGGCGTGCTGCGGGACCGATGACCACCCTCGTCGCGACCGACCTCGACCGGACCCTCGTGCACTCGGCGCGGGCGGCGGGGACCGTGCCCGACGGGGTGGTCTGCCTCGAGCGCCGGGGCGGCGTCGCGACCGCGCTGCTGACGCCCCGGACCGCGCAGCGCCTGGTCGCGCTCGACCGCCGGGCGTGGTGGGTCCCGGCCACGACCCGCACCGTGGCCGAGTACGAGCGCCTCGCCCTGCCCCGGCTCGGCGTCGCCCCGCGGTACGCGGTCTGCGCGAACGGCGGGGTGCTGCTCGTGGACGGGGTGCCGGACGCGGCGTGGTCGGCGGAGGTCGCGCGGCGGCTGGCACGGTCCGCGCCCCTCCCCGAGATCGCGCGGCGTCTCGGGACCTCGCGCGATGCCGACGGCTGCTTCCTCGTCGCGCGGGGTGCGCAGCCCGACGGCCTCGCGGCGTGGTGCGCGGAGCGCGGCTGGCGGGTCGACGCGCACCGCGACAAGGTCCACGTCCTGCCCGTCGCGCTGACGAAGAGCGCGGCGGTCGCCGAGGTCCGCCGTCGCACCGGGGCGGCGCGCCTCCTGGCCGCCGGCGACTCCCCGCTCGACGCCGACCTGCTCGCCGCCGCCGACGCCGGCATCCAGCCCGTCGACGGCCGGCTGTACGCCGCGGGCTGGCGCGCCGACCACGTGGCAGTCACGAGCGGCCGCGGCCTCGCGGCGGGGGAGGAGATCGCGGCCTGGCTGCTGAGGGGCCTGCGGCCCAGGTGAGTGGTATGGGCTGCCCGGGCGACCCATATCACTCACCTGGGCCGCAGGCCCGTCCTCAGGCCAGGTGCGTGCGCGGGCGGTCCTGCCGCTCGCCGTCCACGGTCACGTCGACGCGCTCGTCGTAGAACGCGACCAGCCCCGCGATCCGGGCGACGGCCGGCGCCGGGTGGTCGTAGGTCCAGGCGAGGTCGTCGTACCGCCCGGCCGGGGTCCGCACCGACCAGTACCGGCTGGTCACGCCCTTGTAGGGGCACGCCGTCCGCGTCGGCGAGGGTGCGAGGACCGAGGCGTCGACGGCCGTCGGGTCGAGGTAGGCGCGGGTCGGCAGACCGGTCTCGAACAGCAGGACCGGGGCGTCGGACTCGGCGAGCAGCACCCCGTCGAGCTCGACCCGCACCCGGCGCCGCGAGCGCAGCGCGTCCACGCGGACGTACGGGCTGCGCGGGTGGACGTGCACCTCCTCGTCCTCCTCGAACCACGCGTCGAACGCCGCCCAGGTCAGCGCGAGGTACCCGTCGTCGACCCGGTGATGCCCGGGGTCGGCGTCCAGCGCGGCGGGGTCGACGTCGCGCGCGGGGACCAGCCAGCGCGGGTACCAGGGGTGCTCCCAGAGGTACCGGGCGGCGGTGGTGTCGACGACGACCCGCCCGCCGAGCCGGGCGCGCACCCGGCGCGGGCAGGGCTCGACGTGGCCGGCGGGGACGGCGGGACCGGGGACTGCCGGGCTCATCCCCGCACCGTCACACGGGTGCCGGGGAACCGCGCCTCGACCACCCCGCCCGGCGGCAGCTCGACCGCCCTGGTGAGCCCGCCGGTGATCACGAGGTCGCCCTCCCGCAGCGCGTCGCCCTGGTCGGCGAGCGCGTCGCGCAGCCAGTCGAGGGCGCGGTGCGGGTGGCCCATCGCGGCCTCGCCGGTGCCGGTGGCCTCGTGCACCCCGTCCCGCCACAGCTCGACGGTCAGGGCGGCGAGGTCCCCGTCGAGCTCCCCGCCGACGACGACCCCGGCGGCCGAGGACCCGTCGGCGGTGTTGGTGGCGAGCGTGAAGCGGTAGTCGCGCCACACCGAGTCGACGACCTCGAGCACCGCCCGCGCCCCCGCGGGCCGCCCGTCGGCGCCGACCACGATCCCGATCTCGGGCTCGACGCGGGGCTGGACGAACGAGGACGGCGGCGGATCGACCATGGTGTCCAGCAGCGGCCCGAGGTTCGGCGAGTCGACCCCCATCTGCGCGCGCATCACCGCCGACGTGTAGCCGAGCTTCCACCCGATCCGCCGCGCGCCGCGGGCCTCCCGCCGGGCGGTGAGGGCGCGCTGGACGGCGTAGGCGTCGGCGGGACCGAGCTCGTCCGGGGCGTCGAGCAGCCGGCCCGCGAGGTGCGCCTCGTCGATCCACGCCGCCCAGGCGTCCGGCGACGTCACGCCGCGGCCGGGGCGGCCAGGGCGGCGAGGTCGTCGGCGGCTGCGGCCACCGGCGGCAGCGCCAGCATCGCGCGCTGGGCCCGGCGGACCTCGGCGCGCACGGCGGCGTCGGCGAGCACCGCGGCGCAGGTCGCGGTGACGTCGTCGGGGCCCGACCGCCGCCCGAGCCCCAGCGCGCCGACGCGGTCGGCGTTCGCCTCCTGGTCGCCGAACTGCGGCAGCACGACCATCGGGGTGCCGGTGCGCACGGCCTCGCGGATGCTGTTGTAGCCGCCGTGGGTGACCAGCAGGTCCGCGCACGACAGCAGCAGGGGCTGGGGCACCCAGTCCAGGACGTGCACGTGGTCCGCGGGCGGCGGGCCGTCGGCCACGGGCAGCCCGCCGGTCGCGACGACCGCCTCGCAGTCCAGCGCGCCGAGCCCGTCGACGAGCGTGCGCAGCGCCCCCGGAGGGTCGACGGGCGGCCCGTCCCCCTCGCGCCCCGCCATCATCGGCAGCGCCGTCCCGATCGCCGCGAGCACCAGCGGGCGGCCCGCCGGCAGCTCGCCGATCCACGCGGGCAGGACGTCGCCGCGCGCGACCTCGTCGTCCTGGCGGTACGACCACGCCGGCGCGACACCCGCCGCCGCGAACGACCAGGCCGGCGGCAGGCAGTCGAGGCGCCCGTGGCGGTGCAGGTCGGCGCCCGTCACCGGCGCGAGGCCCAGCTCGGCGCTCCGGGCCCGCAGCGCGTCGTCGAGGAGCGCGGGCCGCATCTGCTGGCCGCCGCCGGACGGGGCCGCGACGTGCGGGATGCCGCGCTCCTCGGCGAGCAGCAGCCCGGCGAGCTCGGTGCCGTCGCGCAGGACGAGGTCGGGCGCGAACCGCTCGGCGACGGGCCGCAGCGCCCGCACCGCGTCGGCGACATGGGGGCCGGCGAACAACAGCGGCATGACCGTGTCCATGTCCGCCATCCCCTCCGGACGGTTCAGCCCCGCGAGCTCGGCCAGCGCCGGGCGCAGCGGCGCGACGGCCGCGCTCATCGGGGGCATGACGGTGGCGATCTCGAAGCCCGTGAACACGCCGCTGAGCTCCTCGGGGCACGCGACCAGCACCGCGTGCCCCGCGGCGGCGAGCGCGCGGGCGAACGGCAGGACGGCGCGGGCGTGGGAGGGGGAGCCGGTGACGGTGGCGAGAATCCGGGGTGCGGCCACGATCACCGACGCTAGGCGCCCTCGCTCAGCAGGGCACGTTGAGCGCGACGAGCGCCGCCGGCCCGTGCGGCGCGGGGCGGACCACGGTGCGCGCGGCGCCCTCGAGGCGCGGGAAGACGCTGCGGTAGTGGTCGAGCGGGATACCGAGCAGGTGGCACAGCAGCAGGCGCAGCAGCGTCTGGTGCGCGACGACGAGGACGCGGCCGTGCGGGTGCTCGGCCAGCGCGCCTGTGATCACCGGCAGCGCGCGCTCGACCGCGTCGGGACCCGTCTCGCCGCCGGGCAGCGGCGAGCTCGCGGGCTTGGCGAGGAACGCGGCGAGCGCCTCCGGGAAGAGCGTCTCCATCTCCTCGCGGGTGTGCCCGTCACCGGAGCCGAAGTCGACCTCGACCAGCCGGGGGTCGGTGCGCAGCGTCAGGCCGGCGGCCCGGGCGGCGGGCGAGGCGGTGTCCCGGGCGCGCTGCAGGGGCGAGGTGATCACGGCGTCGAGCCGCGCGCCGGCGGCCCAGCCCGCGAGGGCCTCGGCCTGCCGGTGCCCGCCCGGGGCGAGCTCGACGTCGGATCGCCCGGCGTAGCGGTTCTCGGCGTGCCAGAGCGTCTCGCCGTGGCGGGCCAGGACCAGGTCGGTCACGCCGCCCACTATCCCGCCGGCCCACCGTCACCACGGGATCGGGCGGCCGTCGCGCGTGAACGTGCCGGTCGGGCCGTCGGGCGGGAGGTCGACGGCCCAGAGGATGCTGTCGACGCCCTCGTCGAGCGGGCGCCCGCCGGGGCCGCCCATGTCGGTGGCGACCCAACCGGGGCAGACGGCGTTGACGAGCACCCCGCGCCGGCGCAGGTCGGCGGCGAGCTTGACGGTGAGCATGTCGAGCGCCGCCTTGCTGACCGCGTAGGCCGGGGTGCCGCCGGCCCCGGCCGTCTCGCCGAACGAGCCCGACCCGCTGGAGACCATGACGACGCGCCCGCCGCGGGGGAGCAGGTCCGCGCAGGCCACCGTCGTGCGCCACGCGCCGAGGGTGTTGACCGCGAGCGCCTCCTCGGCGATGGCGAGGTCGGCGCCGACCGCGGTCTGGAAGGTGTCGTAGTGGACCGCGGCGTTGTTGACGAGGATCTCCAGGCCGCCGTGGTGCTCGCGGACCCAGGCGGCGAGGGCGTCGACGGAGTCCCGGCGGGCGACGTCGAGCTCGCGGACCGTGACGTCGCCCTGGAGACCGGCGGCGGCGCGTTCGCCCCTGCCGCGGTCGCGTGCGCCGAGCACGACGGGGTGTCCGCGCTCGGCGAGGCGGCGCACGACGCCGAGGCCGAGGCCCCGGTTGGCGCCGGTGACGACGGCGAGGCCGCGCTCTGGTGACGGGGGCACGACCGGATCGTGACGTGCCGTCCCCCACCCGGGCAACGATGATCGGTTGGGCCCCGCCGACCGTGGGAAGCTCAGCGGCGTGAGCGCGCCGGGGCAGGAGCCCGGCCCGGGGGGGACCCGGGCCTCGGCCGGCTTCGACGACGAGGCCGACCGCTGGCTGGTGGGTCGCGCCCGCGCGGGCGACCGGGGCGCCTACGAGGAACTGGTGCGCCGGCACCGCGACCGGATCTACCGGATCGCGCTGCGGATGCTCGGCAGTCCCGCCGACGCCGACGACGTCGCGCAGGAGGTCGTCATCCAGCTCTGGACGGCGATGTCGGGCTTCGCGGGCACGTCCGCGTTCACGACCTGGCTCTACCGGGTCGTCGTCAACCGCTGCCTCAACCACCGCCGCAGCCAGCGGCCCCACGACGAGCTCGCCGACGTCGACCACCCGTGCGTGGCGGGCCCGGAGAGCCGGGTGCTCGCGGGCGAGGAGCTGCAGGCCGGGCTGCGGGCGATCAGCGGGCTGCCCGAGGATCAGCGGGTGTCCCTGGTCCTGGTGCAGCTCGAGGGGCTGTCGTACCGCGAGGCGGCGGTGGTCACCAAGACCAGCGAGGCCACGGTCCGCGGGCGGCTGGCCCGGGCCCGCGCCACCCTGATGTCCGAGATGAAGGACTGGACATGACCACCACCGACGCCCGGCTGCCCTGCGGGCGCGACACCGACGCGCTCGTCGCGCAGGTCGCGGACGGGGCGGGGGACCGCCGGGACGCCCACCAGCAGGAGTGCCCCTACTGCCAGGCGGCGCTCGCCGAGTTCGACCGGTTGTGGGCGCCGGTCCGGGCCGTCGCCGACCACCGCCCGCGGGCGCCCGAGGGCCTGCTCGACGAGGCGCTGCGCCGCATCCGCGGGGTGGCCGCCGACCCGGAGTTCGGCAGCATCTCCGACGTCCGCGGCCGGACGCGGATCAGCGCGCACGCGGTCGAGTCGCTGGCGCGGCACCTCGCCTCGCGTGTGCCGGGCGTGCGGGTGGCGCTCAGCAGGCTCGTCGCCGCGGGCGGGGGACCGGAGACGAGCATGATCGGCGGTCCCGCGGTGACCGCGGGCGTGGCGGGCTCGTCGACCGTCGTCTCGATCACCCTGGCCGCGGATCTCGGCGAGGACCTCGTCGCCCTCGGCGCCCGCATCCGGGCGGTCGTCGCCGGCGGGATCCGGGCGTCGACGGGCCTGGAGCCGGTGGCCGTGCTCGTGCACGTGGACGACGTGCTGTTGTAGTCCCTGGCGTCACCGGATCGGCAAGATCGGGATTCGTGGAGCGAATGCTCCGCTCAGCGAGACATTCGCGCCACTGGTCGGGATCTTGACCCTGCGAGCTACGCGCGGGGGTTGTGGCAGCGCTCGCCGATTCGGCCGAGGACCGGCTTGATGTCGACCACCGGCGTGCCGTCGACCGCCTCCAGGTCCGACACGCGCAGGTCCGTGCCGTCGATCGCCAGCACTCGCACCTCGTGTAGTCCGAGGGGGTTGGGGCGGTCGGGGGAGCGGGTGGCGAACACGCCGGTCTCGGGCAGCGAGGGGTCGTTGCGCGGGTGCACGCGGAGCACGGAGCGGTCGCCGCGGTCGAGCCAGGTGATCAGCAGGACGAGGTCGCCGACGGCGAGGTCGGCCACGGCGGGGACGAGGTCGGGGTCGAGGCGCACGACGGCGTCGGGACCGCCCTCGTCGCCCTGGCGCGGCGCGTCGGACCGGTCGAGCAGCGGCGACGACACGTGACCCAGCACGCGCAGGACGGGACGGGACTCGGCCATCAGCACACCGTAGGGGCCGTACTGTGCAGCCGTGCCCCGCGTGACGTCCCCCCGTGCCGAGGCCACGGCCGCGACCCGGGCCGGGCTGGTGGAGGCGGCCACCGCGCTGTTCGCCGAGCGCGGGTTCGCCGAGACCTCCATCGACGACGTGGCCGCCGTCGCCGGCATGACCAAGGGCGCCGTCTACCACCACTTCGCCGGCAAGGCCGCCCTGTTCGAGGCCGTCTTCTCCGCCCGCGAGACCGAGGTGCACGAGCGGCTGGCGCAGGCGCTCGAGGACGCCCCGGACCTGCTCACCGGCGCCCGGACCGCGCTCGCGACCTTCCTCGAGGCCTGCAGCGAGCCGCGCTACGGCCGGATCGTCTTCCGCGACGGCCCGCTGGCGCTCGGGTGGGAGCGCTGGCGCGAGTGCGAGCGCGACTACGCCTACGCCTTCATCGCCCGGGTGCTGGACGGGCTGGCCCGCGAGGGGAGCCTCGTGCGCCCGCCCGGCGCGTCCTATCCCACGCTCGTGCTCGGCATGCTCTCGAGCGCGGGCCAGCTCCTGGGCCAGGCGCCCCCCGAGCAGCACCCCGCGCTGCGCGAGGAGCTGCTCGGCTTCTTCGACCAGGTGCTCACCGGGATGACCCGCACCTAGTCAGCGACGTCAGGGCGCCGGCTCCCGCAGCTGTCGCAGCGCCACCGTCGTCCCGTCGGCCGTGTGCCGGATCGCGACACTGTCGACGCTGCGGTGCATGAGCACGAAGCCGCGCCCGCGCCGCGCGTGCGACCCCGGCGCCGCCGGTTCGGAGCCCTCGGACCACTGCCCCCGATCGGTGACGCGGACGTTGATCGCGTCCACCTCGCACCAGAGCGTCAGCTCCACCGTGCCCTCGGTCTCGCCCGGATAGGCGTGCTCGCACGCGTTCTCGACGGCCTCCGACACCGCGGTCAGGACGCGCTCGCGCGCCTCCTGGTCGATGTCGAGCCCGGCCAGCCAGTCCCGGGCCTCGTGCCGTATCCGCTGGCTCTCGTCGACGCGCGCCGGGTGCACCGCCCGCGCGAACTCCACTGCGTCCCTCATGGTTCCCCGTCCCCCGCCCCGGTCGTCGCGTGTCGGGGAGGTCCGCGCGGCGACCTCTCGGTCACGACGCGGTCACGCCCCGACACCGTGTCCCCACCGTGCGCGCCGATCACCGGAGAGGTCGACCACCAACGACACGAACGGTCCGTCCGGCACGGTCGGCGGGTGAACGGTCGGCAACGTCCGTCGTCGCACGTCCGCGTGGGTGAACGACAGCCGTGGCATCCGGGTGAACGGATCTCCCGCCGGACGGCCCTCAGCGCAGCAGCGTGTCCGAAATGATCTTCCGTTGGATCTCCGAGGTGCCCTCGAAGATCGTCGTCAGGCGGGCGTCACGCCAGTAGCGCTCGACCGAGTGCTCCGTGGTGTAGCCGTTGCCGCCGAAGATCTGCAGCGCGTCGCTCGTGACGCGCTCGGCCGTCTCGGAGGCGAACAGCTTGGCCGACGACGCCGCCACGTCGCCGCCCGGCGCGCCCTCGTCGAGCAGCCAGGCCGCGTGCCACCACAGTGTGCGGGCGGCGTCGACGGCCGCGGCCATGTCGGCGAGCTTGTGGCGCAGGGCCTGCTGGTCGGCGATCGGGTGGCCGAACTGCTCGCGGCGCCGGCTGTAGGCCACCGCGTCCTCCAGCGCCCCGCGGGCGAGCCCCACGGCGCGGGCCGCGGTCTGCACCCGGGCGGTGCCGAGCCAGCGCAGGCTGTCCTTGAAGCCCTGGCCCTCGGCCTGCCCGGTGTCCTGCAGGGCCTCGGCGGGCAGCCGCAGCCCGTCGAGCTGCAGCTCCCAGGTCGTCAGCCCGAAGTAGCCGATCTTGTCGATCGGCGTGCCGGTGACGCCGTCCGGAAAGCTCCCGCGCTCCTTGGGGACGAGGAACAGCTCGAGGCCGTCGGAGCGGCTCTCGCCCTCACCCGGCGGGCGCGTCCGGGCCAGCAGGTGCAGGAAGTCGGCCGACAGCGCGTGGCCCACCCACCGCTTGGTCCCCTCGACGACCCAGCCGTCGTCCACCCGGCGCGCCGTGCACTCCACTCCCGCGAGGTCGGAGCCCGCGTGCGGCTCGGAGAACGCGATCGCCCCGACCCAGTCGCCCGCCGCGCTCGCGCGCAGCAGCTCGGCCCGGCGCTGCGGGTCGGGCGAGGCGCAGCCGGTGCCGTTGCCCCGGGCGATGATGCTGCCGACGCTCATCCACGCGCGGGCGAGCTCCTCGGAGACGAGGCAGTACTCGAACACCCCGAGGCCCTGCCCGCCGTGCTCGGCGTCCACCAGGAGCCCGAAGAACCCGAGCTCGCCGAGGCGGTCGAGCAGCGAGGCGGGGATGTCCTCGCGCCGGGGGTCGAGCTCGTCGGCGACCGGCAGGACCTCCTCCATGGCGAAGGTCCGCGCGGTCTGCTGCAGGGCCCGGCGCTCGGGGGTCAGGGCGAGCGCGTCGGACGGGGCGGCGGTGGTGACCTCGCCGAGCCCCCGGCGCTTCCACGTGGTGCTCACGACGTCGCGTCCACGCACAGCGTCCACAGGGCGGCCCGCGCCTGGGGTGTCTCGGCGCCCCGCGGGAGATAGTGGGTCGGGCGCGGGGCCCGGTCGTGCCAGAACACCCCGGTGCTGTGCCCCGCCTCGGCGGCGGCCTGGAGCCAGACGGCCGTGTCGGCACCCTGCTCGTCGGTGCGCAGCAGGGGACCGGTGACGCGGCGGAACCCGGGCATCGAGCTCGCGACGCCGGGGGTGTCGGCCCAGCCCGGGTGCATGCTGTGGACGACGATGCCGTCGCTCGCGAGGTCGTCGGCGAGCAGCTCGGCGAGCACCACCTGCATGCGCTTCGTGCGCGCGTAGGCCGCGCCGCCGGAGTAGGTGCCGGCGCGGAACTCGGGGTCGTCGGTGGGCAGCGACGCGGTGTACATCCCGCCGGAGGAGACGAACACGACCCGCGACGGCGAGGTCGGCGACGCCCCGGCCCGCAGCACGGGGCGCAGCTCGCGGGTCAGGAGGAACGGCCCGAGCACGTGCGTCGCGAGGGCGAGCTCGTGCCCCTCGGCGGTCTCGGTGCGCTCCGGCGGCATCACGCCGGCGTTGTGCACGAGCCCGTGCACCGCCGCCTCGCGGTCGCGGACCTCCGCGGCGTAGCGGCGCACGTCGGCGAGCGACGACACGTCGCACACGGCGACGTCCACGACGGCGTCCGGGTGCTCGGCGCGCAGGGTGGCGCGCGCCTGCTCGCCGCGCGTGCGGTCGCGCACCACGAGCTCGACCCGGGCGCCGAGCGCCACGAGCCCGCGCGCGGTGGCGGCGCCGAGCCCGCCCGAGGCGCCGGTGACGAGGACCGTCCGTCCCTCGAGGCTGCCGGCCCGCAGCGTGTTCCAGCCGGCGCGCCGCGCCGCGTACCCCAGGCGGGAGTAACCGGGGACGACCAGACGGTCGAGCGCCGCGTCGACCAGGCGGGGAAGCTGCACGGGGCGCAGGCTACGCAGAACCGCCGCTCGCGGCTCTCCGGACGCACCGGACAAAGATCACGGCGGGCAGACCGTGCCCTGCTGGGGCAGGGTGCCGTCGCGCAGGTAGCCGGCGACGGCGGTGCGGATGCACGGGGTGGCGGGGAAGGCGCCGTGTCCCGCGCCGAGCCAGGTCACGAGGCTGGCGGACCCGAGCTGGTTCGCGGCGCGCTCGCTGCCCGGCAGCGGGGTGATCGGGTCGCCCCGCGTGCCGAGCACCAGCGACGGCGGCCCGGCGGCCCCGCCCGGCGGCGGGACCTCGGTCGGCACCGGCCACGAGCTGCACAGCAGCGCGTCGTGCGCGAAGTACGCCCCGAACACCGGGTCGGCACCCCGCGCCTGGCCCGCGTCCCGGGCGACCTGGTCGAGCGTGGGTCGCTCGATCGTGTCGTTGCAGGTCTGGAGGATGCCGGCGTCGAACCCGCCGCCGTCGGTCTCCTCCGGCGCGAGCAGGTCGAGCACGCCGGTCGGGTTGCCCTGGCCGGCCGCGGCGATCGCGGCGGCGAGCGCGGGCCACGTCGACGGCTCGCCCAGCCCGGCGACGAGCGCGCGGGTGGCGGTGCCGTCGGTGACGCGCCGCCCGCCCGGCGCGGTCAGGGGCGCCGTGTGGAGGTTGGTGAGGATGCCGGTGACGGCGCCGGCGGGATCGGGGCCGAGCGGACAATCGGGGCGGGCGGTGCAGTCGGCCGCGAAGGTGTCGAGGGCCTCCCGCGCGGCGGTGGCGCGCTCGCGGCCACGCTGGGAGAACGACGTCGTCGCGTCCGGGGCCCCGTCGAGCACCGTGCGGCCGACCGCCGCCGGGTAGCGCCGCGCCCACGTCGCGGCCACCCCGGCGCCCTCGCCCACGCCCACCACGTGCATCCGGTCGACGCTCAGGCTCGCCCGGACCTCCTCGAGGTCCTCGGCGTCGACGGCGGTGCGGAAGTCGGTGAGGGCGTTCTCGAGCACCTGGGTGCACGTGCGGGCGGCCGCGGCGGCGGCGTCCCGCAGCCCGGCGAGCGCGCCGGGGTCGGCCGCCACCGGGTCGGCGTCGACCAGCGCCTCGCGCACCGAGGGCGTGATGCAGTCGACGGGCTCGGAGTTGCCGGTGCCGCGCAGGTCCACGCCGTAGAGCGCGGTGCCCGCGAGCACCGGCTCCGGGGCCGTCGCGGCGAGCCGGATCGCGCGGTCGCTGCCCGTGGGGCCGCCCGCCTCGCCGACCACCGCGATCGGGATCGGGCCGCCCGGCGGCAGCGGGCCGATGCTGACCTGCAGCACGCCCACCTCCGTGCGCGACGAGCCGCCGCCGCCGACCGCGACGCTCTGGCAGCCGAAGCGCAGGTCCCGGCCGCCGAGGTCGGTGGGGGCGAGCGTCGCCCGGATCTCCGCGGTGCAGTCGGTGAACCCGGCCCCGGCCGCCGGGGCCGGGAGCAGCGGCGGGAGCAGCGAGGGCGCCGGGCCCGGTGCGGACCCCTCCGGCGCCGGCTCCGCGCTCGGCGGCTCGTCGACGATCGTGGCGATCGGCGGCCGCTGCGACGGCCCGACCGCGCACCCGCCCAGCAGGGCGGCGCCCAGCACGAGGACGAGCACGCCTCGCAGGGGTCCGGGCACGCCACGCTCCTCATGATCTACACACGTCGACCCTTGCGAGTCTGACGGCCACGGGTGGCGTCTCGGTGAGGGGGCGGGATGATGCCTCCCGTGGACCTGCCCGTCATGCCGCCCGTCGCCCCGATGCTGGCCAAGGCCGTCCCGGAGATCCCCGCCGGGCAGCTCTACGAACCCAAGTGGGACGGCTTCCGGTCCGTGGTGTTCCGCGACGGCGACGAGGTCGAGATCGGCAGCCGCAACGAGAAGCCGATGACCCGCTACTTCCCCGAGCTCGTCGAGGCCGTCCGGGACGCGCTCCCGCCCCGGTGCGTCGTCGACGGGGAGATCGTCGTGGTCGACGCCGAGGGCACCGGGCTGGACTTCGAGGCCCTGCTGCAGCGCGTGCACCCGGCCGCCTCGCGGGTGAAGAAGCTGTCCGTCGAGACCCCGGCGCACTTCGTCGCCTTCGACCTCCTGGCCCTCGGCGACGACGACCTCACGTCCCGCCCCTTCAGCGAGCGCCGGGCCCGCCTGGCGGAGGTGGTCGGCGGCCTCGAACGCCCCGACCTGCACCTGACGCCGATGACCGAGGACCTCGACACGGCCACGGGGTGGTTCGAGCAGTTCGAGGGCGCCGGGCTCGACGGGCTCATCGCCAAGAAGGCGGACCTGACCTACCAGCCCGACAAGCGCGTCATGAGCAAGATCAAGCACGAGCGCACCGCCGACTGCGTCGTCGCCGGCTACCGGGTCCACAAGTCCGGCCCCGACGCCCTGGGCTCGCTGCTGCTCGGCCTCTACACCGACGACGGCTCGCTGCAGAGCATCGGCGTGATCGGCGCGTTCCCGATGGCGAAGCGCAAGGAGCTGTTCACCGAGCTCCAGCCCCTCGTGACCTCGTTCGAGGGCCACCCCTGGGCCTGGGCGGCGCAGGAGGAGGGCACCCGCACCCCGCGCGAGGCCGAGCACAGCCGCTGGAACGCGCAGAAGGACCTGTCGTTCGTGCCGCTGCGCCCGGAGCGCGTCGTCGAGGTCAAGTACGACCACATGGAGGGCGTCCGCTTCCGGCACACCGCGCAGTTCAAGCGCTGGCGCCCGGACCGCGACCCCGAGTCCTGCACGTTCGAGCAGCTCGACCGGCCGGTGCGGTTCGACCTGGCCGAGGTGCTGACCGCACGGTAGCTACTCCACCCGCGCCGGCGTCGGCGAGGCGCTGGCGTCCAGCTCCAGGCGCACGGCCGTGGGCAGCGCCGACACCGCGAACGCCTCCCGGGCGCGGGCGAGGACCCGGCCGTCGAGGTCGGCCCACACGTCGCGGACGTCGGTGCCCTCGACCAGCGTCAGCGCGATGCGCAGCGCGGGCTTCTGCGGGGTCCCGACGAGCCGGACGCGGGCCCGGCTCACGCCGTCGATGGTCTCGGCGTCGTGGCGCACGGCGTCGGAGATCGCCGCGTGCTCGACCGTGAGCCGCTCGCCGGGCAGCTCGGAGAGCGAGACGTCGGGCCGCGGCTCGGGGCGCAGGGAGCGCAGCGTCCACCAGATGCCGACGAGGAACAGCACCAGGCCCGCGCCGATCGCGATCCAGCGGGTCGCGGAGACGTGGGTCGACACCCAGGACACCGCGATCGGGTCGATCAGCGGGCGCCCCGCGCGGTTGCTCCCGAAGACGCCGTAGCTCACGAGCAGCGCGAGCACCGACGCGGCGACGAGGACGAGGCCGAGCAGGGTGGTCAGGGTGCGGTCGCCCCCGGCGGACCGGGCGACGGCCTTGCGGGAGCGGCGGCTCACTTGACCCCCTTGGTGGTGGTGACCGACACCGCGACGCGCGGGCGCCGCGCCAGCGGCAGGCGGACGAGCATCTGCTCGACGCGGTCGCGGACCGCCGCGCGGACCCCTTCGGCGGGGTCGAGGGTCGCGGCCTTGACGGTGATCTTCGAGGACGACGCGACCACGGACGCCGAGACGACGTCGTCGTGCGAGCGGACCTCGTGGCCCACGGCGCGGGCCAGCGAGCGCGGCGAGGTGGTGACCGTGACCTCGGGGACCGGGTCGGCGAGGAACACGTCGTGCCGGCGGGCCAGCAGGGCGATGAGCAGCACGAACAGCCCGATCACGCCGACGACGACCGCGGCGACACGGACCGACCCGGACTGCCAGGTCAGGCCCTCGACCGCGGTGCGCCACGCCGGCCACGGCACGACCAGCGGACTCGAGGAGGGCGCGACCCAGGCCGTCACGGTCTCGACCACGAGGGCGAGGCCGGCGACGGCGACCAGCAGGCCGAACAGCGGCGCGAGCACGCGCAGGAGCAGGCGCACTTCTCACTCCGTCCGGGAGGCGGGGGTCCGGGTGGGCGCCCGGAGATCGGGATCGGTCAGCGCGGAGACGCCGATGTCGAGCGAGCGCACGCGGTACGGCGTGAGCGCCTGCACCCGCTCGCGGACGGTGTCGCGCACGGCGGCGGCGCTGTCGGCGATCCGCGCCGGGTAGGCCAGCGGGACCTCCAGGCGCAGGTCGACCTGCTCGCCGTAGCCCGAGACCTTCGCGCTGGTCCCGGACTCGCCGAGGTCCAGCCCGGCCAGGCGGCGCTGGGTGCGCACGGTGCCCGCCGTGTGGTCCGCGGCGTACTCCGCGATCTTGCGGACCACCGACAGCGACACGTCCAGGCGACCCCGCTCGGCGGCCTCGTCGGCGGACTCGTCGACGGCCTGCGGGACGAGGTCGACCGTGGGCATGCCGGTCGGCGCGGTGACGTCGGTCGGGGAGCTCATTTGTCGCGGCCGCGCCCGACGAACTGGTTGACGTCGAGCTCGCCGTCGAGCACACGCCCGACGACGAAGCCCAGGACGCCGAGGACCAGGGCGATGAAGAAGCCCTGGAGACCGCCGGCGGCGGCCGCCACACCCAGGATGAGGCCGACGAACATGCCGGCGCGGGTGGCGCTCATGACCACTACCTCCACGAAGAATGTCGTCCCGCGCGGTCGGCGGGACGGGACTGCAGCACGGCCGGCTGCAGCACGACTACTGCACGCGGGCGCTGCCGCGGCGCGGGTCGTACCGGCGGGCCAGGCGGCGACCGAACCGCCCGAGCCGGGCGAGACGGCCGTCGGGGACGACGACGATCGGGGCGTCGAGCCGGGGGTCGTCGGCGCCCGGCCCCGGCGGGCGCCCGGCGGCGCCGTGCGCCGCCAGGCCCTCCCGGAAGGCGACCGGGTCGCCGCCGCGGTCGGGGTGGTGCGCACGGACGAACGCCCGCCGCGCCGCCCGCGCCGCGACGGCGGCGTCCGCCGGGGCGGGCCCGCTCATGCCGGCATCTCCACGTCGACGACCGTGACGTCGACGCGCCGGTTGCCGGACGCCGCGGCGACGATCCGGCGCAGCTGCGCCGCGGTCGCCTCCACCGGCGCGCCGTAGTACAGGACCACGGCGATCCGGTCGGGCTCCTCGGCGTCGCCGAGCACGATGCCGGGCAGGCGGCGCCCGGGCAGGTAGCTCGCCACCGTGCCGAACGGGCCGCCGGAGAGCGCCGCCACCGCGGGGTGGGCGAGCAGCTCCTCGGCGATCCGCTCCGGCAGGGGCCCGAGGCCCGGGGCCTCCGGCGACCCCGGGGCCAGCGCGGCCCCCGGGGGCCGCGTGCCGGTGGGACGGGGCGTGCTCACTCGACGCGCGTCGACGGCTGGCTCGGCGCCGCCTCGCCGTTGTCGTCGTCGTCGTCACCGGGCATGTGGATGTCGTTCACGGCGATGTTGACCTCGATCACCTCGAGGCCGGTCATCTGCTCGACGGCGGCGATGACGTTGCGGCGCACGGCGCGGGCGAGCTCGACGATGCCGGCGCCGTACTCGACGACGATGTCGAGGTCGATCGCGGCCTGCTTCTCGCCGACCTCGACCTGGACGCCGGCGGCCTGCGAGGTGCCGCTGCCGCCGGGGATGCGCTCGCGGATGGCGCCGAAGGCGCGCGAGACGCCGCCGCCCATCGAGTACACGCCCGAGACGTCACGGGCGGCGATGCCGGCGATCTTCTGGACCACGCCCGAGGCGATGGTGGTCTTGCCCTGCCCCGTGTCGTCGGCGAGGCGGGCGGGGGTCGCGCCCCCGGTCCGTCCGCTCGACACGGCTGCGGCCTCGGAGCCGGTGGCGGTGCTGGGGCTCTGCGTCATGGTGTGGCGCTCCTGGTGCGCTGGGGTCGTGTCACGTCAAGGACCGGGCGGCCCGGTTGCCGACCCGGTACCCGTAGGACACGGCCGCCGCCGGAACGTCATGCGCTGTCACCCGAAAAGACGACAGAAGTGGCCGGGGTCACCTTCCTCTGCCGGTCAAGGCGTCGTGGAGGGTGCCGTGCGGTAGCGCAGCAGCAGCCCGTCGTCGTGGGCGAGGACCGAGGCCAGCGTCAGGGGCCGCGGGCCGTCGAGCGGCGGGCCGCCGACGATCCGCTCGACGCCGCCGCCGGCCAGCTGGGGCGCGATGCTGAGGCAGAGCTCGTCGACGTGCCCGGTGGCGAGCAGCGCCCCGAACAGCGCCGGGCCGCCCTCGCAGAGCACGCGGCGCAGGCCCCGCGCGGCGAGGGCGGCGAGCACCGCGCCGGGGTCGGTGGCGGTGGGGTCGTCCCCGCTGACCGCGACCACCTCGGCCCGGTCCAGCCGCGCCGCGGTGTCCCGCGCGTGCGTCGCGGCGACGAGCAGCAGCGGCGGCACGGAGGTGTCGGTGAACAGGCCGGCGCCGGGGTCGAGGTCGCCGCGGGTGCTGACGACGGCGATCGGCGGCACCGGTGCCTGGCCCCGGGCCGCGCGGCGCTCCCGGCGCTCGGGGGTGGTGCGGGCCCCGCGGTAGCGCTCGGCGCGCGCCGTGCCCGCCCCGACGAGCACGACGTCGGCGAGCTCGCGCAGCACGCCGAACACCTCGCGGTCGCCGGGCGCGTGCAGGCCGGTGGAGAGGCCCCCGGCGGTGTCGGCGACCGCACCGTCCGCGCTGGCGACGAAGTTCACGCGGACCCAGGGCCGGTCGGGGTCCGGGGGATAGGCGTACAGATCAATGAGGTCGTCGCGTTCCAGCTCGGCGCCGCCCGGAGCGGGCCAGACGTGCCTCAAGAAGAGGCCTGCTGCGGTGATGCCTTCTGGCGGAGGTCGTCGATCGCCCTCGACGCCTGCGACTTCGTCAGCCCGGTCGGCGGCTCGACGCCCGCCTGCTGCGCGAGCGTCTCCAGGTAGCTGGCCTGGGGGCCGGTCATCGGCTCGTCCCCGGTCACCCATTCGGATGTCGGACGCTCCTGGCGGGAGAGATCCGGGGAGTCGGCGTCGCCGCCGCCGGCCGACCCGTCACCGGGCGTCACCGAACCCTGGAGGCGCTCGATCTCGTCGGAGGCCTGCGCCTTGGTGAGGCCGGACGGCGGAGCCTCTCCCGCCTGGTGGGCGAGGGTCTCGAGGTAGCTGGCCTGGGGCCCGGTCATGGGTTCGTCACCGGTGACCCAGGCGCTGTTGTCCTTCGCCGCGGGGGAGTCGTCGCCCGGGGTCTTCACGGCGTGCGGATCGGGCGCGTCGGCGGCGTCACCGCCGTACCCAGCGGTAGTGGCCTCTTGGCCCGACGGTGTGTCGTCGGTCAGACTGGTCGGCGTGTCGGGATCGGTCATGAGCACTCCTCGCTCGTCGGGCGACGTCGCCGCGGCCGGTCTGCCCGGCCGCGACCCGTACGGTGATACCGCCGGGACCACAGCACGGTTCTCGAACAGACGTTCGAGTACCTGACCCGGTTACCCCCTCAACGGCGAGGGACACCTCGGTCGGCCGACCGCGCTCCGTGTCCGGTCCCGCGGTGCTGCGCTATGGCGATCAGCACTCTTTCGGACGCGTCCGCACGGTGCGCAGCGACGGCCGCGGAGGTTAACGTCAGATTGCCCCTCCGGTCGTCCGGCTACGGACCCCCGACCGGTGCGCCGGGGCCTCTCCCTCCGACGAGCGCCACCCCCGAGCGCTCCGGAGGACCCACGACCACCACGCCGGACCCCGGCACCACCACCTGCACGGAAGCGACGATCGGAGGCGCACGTGGAGACTCGACGTTCCGAGGGGCTCTACGACCCGGCGTACGAGCACGACGCCTGCGGCGTCGCCTTCGTGGCCGACATCGCCGGGCGCCGTGACCACCGCACCGTCAGCCGCGGCCTCACGGCGCTGCTGAACCTCGAGCACCGGGGTGCCCGCGGCGCCGAGCCCGAAACCGGTGACGGTGCCGGCATCCTCCTCCAGGTCCCGGACGGCCTCTACCGCCCGATCCTCGCCGAGGCGGGCGTCGAGCTCCCCGAGGCCGGCCGCTACGCCGTCGGCAACGGTTTCCTGCCCGCGGACGCCGACCCGGCGCGCGTCGAGGAGATCGTCGCGCGCATCGCCGCCGAGGAGGGCCTCGAGGTCCTGGCCTGGCGCGAGCTGCCCGTCGACCCGGACGGCGCCGGCATCGGCGACACCGCCCGCGCGGTCATGCCGCGGTTCCGCCAGCTCTTCCTGGGCCTGCCCGCCGGGGTGGACCACGTCGTCGACACGCCGAACGCGGGGGACGACGACGCCGGCATCGTGATGACCCTGGAGCGGCGCGCCTTCGCCGTCCGCAAGCGGGTCGAGCACGAGACGCGCGCGGCGGGCGTCGAGACCTACTTCCCGAGCCTGTCCGGGCGCACCGTCGTCTACAAGGGGATGCTCGCCGAGCCGCAGGTCGAGGCGTTCTTCGCCGACCTCTCCGACGAGCGCACCACCAGCTCGATCGCGCTGGTGCACAGCCGGTTCTCCACCAACACGTTCCCGGCGTGGAGCCTCGCGCACCCGTACCGCTACCTCGCGCACAACGGCGAGATCAACACGCTGCGCGGCAACCGGAACTGGATGGCCGCGCGCGAGTCGATGCTCGCCACCGGCGCGTTCGGGGAGGCCGAGCTCGACCGGCTCTTCCCGGTCGTCACGCCCGACGCCAGCGACTCGGCGACGTTCGACGAGGTGCTCGAGCTGCTGCACCTCGGCGGGCGCACGCTGCCGCACGCGGTGCTGATGATGATCCCGGAGGCGTGGGAGAACCACACCGAGATGGACCCGGGCCGCCGGGCCTTCTACCGGTACCACTCCACGCTGATGGAGGCCTGGGACGGCCCGGCGCTCGCGGCGTTCACCGACGGCTCGGTGATCGGCGCGGTGCTCGACCGCAACGGCCTGCGCCCGGCCCGCTACTGGGTCACCGAGGACGGCCTCGTCGTGCTCGGCTCCGAGGTCGGCGTCCTCGACATCGACCCCACGACGATCGTGCGCAAGGGCCGCCTCGAGCCCGGCCGCATGTTCCTCGTCGACACCGTCGGGCGCCGCATCGTCGACGACGACGAGATCAAGGGCGAGCTCGCCGCCGAGCACCCCTACGACGAGTGGCTGCACGCCGGCATGGTCGAGCTCGCCGACCTGCCCAGCCGCGAGCGCATCCCGTTCAAGCACGACACCCTCGTGCGCCGCCAGCAGTCGTTCGGCTACACCGGCGAGGAGGTCTCGCTGCTGCTGCGCCCGATGGCGACCACCGGCGCCGAGGCCACCGGCTCGATGGGCAACGACGCGCCGCTCGCGCCGTTCTCCTCGCGCAGCCGGGTGCTGTTCGACTACTTCGTGCAGCTGTTCGCGCAGGTCACCAACCCGCCGCTGGACGCCTACCGCGAGGAGCTCGTCACCTCGCTGCAGGTGCACCTGGGCTCGGAGACCAACCTGCTCGACGCCTCGCCGGCCTCGTGCCGCCGCGTCGTGCTGCCGCTGCCGGTGCTCGACGACGACGAGCTCGCCCAGCTCGTCGGCATCAACGACGACGGCGACATGCCCGGCTTCGCGCCGTACGTGGTGTCGGGGCTCTACCACCACGCCGGCGGCGGGGAGGCGCTGCGCGCCCGGCTCGCGGAGATCCGCGAGGAGGTCGGCACCGCGGTCGCCGACGGCGCGCGCATCATCATCCTGTCCGACCGCAACTCCGACGCCGAGCACGCGCCGATCCCGTCGCTGCTGCTCACCGGCGCCGTGCACCATCACCTCGTGCGCGAGAAGACCCGCACCCGGGTCGACCTCGTGATCGAGGCCGGCGACGTCCGCGAGACCCACCACGTCTCGCTGCTGCTGGGCTTCGGCGCGAGCGCGGTGAACCCGTACCTCGCGCTGGACACCGTCGACGACCTCATCGACCGCGGCGTCATCACCGGCGTCACCTCGGGTACCGCGACCCGCAACGTTGTCGAGGCGCTCGCCAAGGGCGTCCGCAAGGTGATGAGCAAGATGGGCATCTCGACGGTCGCGTCCTACATGGGCGCCCAGGTGTTCGAGGCGATCGGCCTCGGCACCGAGGTCGTCGACGACTGCTTCGCCGGGACGACCTCGCGCCTCGGCGGCGTGGGCTACGACGTCCTCGCCGAGGAGGTGGCGATCCGCCACCGCCAGGCCTGGCCCGCGGACGGCGTGAAGCCCGACCACCGCGAGCTCGCGGTCGGCGGCGAGTACCAGTGGCGCCGCGAGGGCGAGCTGCACGTCTTCAACCCGCACACGGTGTTCAAGCTGCAGCACTCCACGCGCACCCAGAACTACGACACGTTCAAGGAGTACACCTCGGCGGTCGACGAGCAGAGCTCGCGGCTGCTGACGCTGCGCGGACTGTTCGGGTTCAAGGACGGCGCCGAGACCGGCCGCACCCCGGTCCCGATCGACGAGGTCGAGCCGGTCGCCGAGATCGTCAAGCGGTTCAACACCGGCGCCATCTCCTACGGGTCGATCTCGCAGGAGATGCACGAGGTGCTGGCGATCGCCATGAACCGCCTCGGCGGGCGCTCGAACACCGGCGAGGGCGGCGAGGACCCGGGCCGCTTCACCCGCGACCCGAACGGCGACTCGCGCCGCTCGGCGGTGAAGCAGGTCGCGTCCGGGCGCTTCGGGGTGACCAGCGAGTACCTCGTCAACTCCGACGACATCCAGATCAAGATCGCCCAGGGCGCGAAGCCCGGCGAGGGCGGGCAGCTGCCCGGCCACAAGGTCTACCCGTGGATCGCGAAGACCCGGTACTCCACGCCCGGGGTCGGCCTCATCTCGCCGCCGCCGCACCACGACATCTACTCGATCGAGGACATCGCCCAGCTCATCCACGACCTGAAGAACGCCAACCCGCGGGCGCGCGTGCACGTCAAGCTCGTCTCGCAGGTCGGGGTCGGCACGGTCGCGGCGGGGGTGTCGAAGGCGCACGCCGACGTCGTCCTGATCTCCGGGCACGACGGCGGCACCGGCGCCTCGCCGCTGAGCTCGATCAAGCACGCGGGCGGCCCGTGGGAGCTCGGCCTCGCCGAGACCCAGCAGACGCTGCTGGCCAACGGGCTGCGCGACCGGATCGTCGTGCAGACCGACGGGCAGCTCAAGACCGGCCGCGACGTCGTCATCGCCGCCCTGCTGGGCGCCGAGGAGTTCGGCTTCGCGACCGCCCCGCTGGTGGTCAGCGGCTGCATCATGATGCGGGTCTGTCACCTCGACACCTGTCCGGTCGGCGTCGCGACCCAGAACCCCGTGCTGCGCCAGAAGTTCGACGGCAAGGCCGAGTACGTCGTCGCCTTCATGGAGTTCATCGCCCAGGAGGTCCGCGAGCACCTCGCGGCGCTGGGCTTCCGGTCGATCGAGGAGGCCATCGGGCGCACCGAGGTCCTCGACACCCGCGCCGCGGAGTCGCACTGGAAGGCCGAGGGCCTCGACCTCTCGCCGGTCCTGCACCGCCCGGAGCCGCCGGCGAACTTCGCGGGGCAGGCGCTGCACCAGACCAAGCCGCAGGACCACGGCCTCGAGAAGGCGCTGGACCACACGCTGATCCAGCTCGCCGAGGGCGCGATCGCCGACGGCACCCCGGTGCGCCTCGAGCTGCCGGTGCGCAACGTCAACCGCACCGTCGGCACGATGCTCGGCTCCGAGGTGACCCGCCGCTGGGGCGGCAAGGGCCTGCCCGACGACACTATCGACATCACGTTCACCGGGTCCGGCGGCCAGTCGTTCGGCGCCTTCCTCCCGCACGGCGTGACGATGCGGCTGATCGGCGACACCAACGACTACTTCGGCAAGGGCCTCTCGGGCGGGCGGCTCTCGGTGCGCCCGCACCCGCAGGCCCCGTTCGTCGCCGAGCAGAACATCGTGGCCGGCAACGTCATCCTCTACGGCGCCACCGCCGGCGAGGCGTACCTGCGCGGCAAGGTCGGCGAGCGTTTCTGCGTCCGCAACTCCGGCGCGCTGGCCGTCGTCGAGGGCGTCGGCGACCACGGCTGCGAGTACATGACCGGCGGCCGCGCGGTCATCCTCGGCCCGACCGGGCGCAACTTCGCGGCCGGCATGTCCGGCGGCATCGCCTACGTGCTCGACCTGCAGGAGAGCCGGGTCAACCACCAGATGGTCGAGCTCGAGGTCGTCGGTGCCGACGACGTCGAGGAGCTCCGGTCGTTCGTCGAGCGGCACTACGCCGCCACCGACTCGTCCGTGGCCCACGACCTGCTCACCGACTGGGAGGCCGCCCTGCCGCGGTTCACCAAGGTGATGCCCACCGACTTCAAGCGGGTGCTGCAGGCGACCGCCGACGCGGAGCGCAACGGCCGCGACGTGAACGAAGCGATCATGGAGGCAGCTCGTGGCTGACCCTCGCGGTTTCATGACCACCGGCCGGGAGCTCCCGCGGCGCCGGCCCGTCGACATCCGGATCCGTGACTGGCACGAGGTCTACGAGGAGTTCAACCCGGCGACACTGCGCAAGCAGGCCGGGCGCTGCATGGACTGCGGCATCCCGTTCTGCCACCAGGGCTGCCCGCTCGGGAACATGATCCCGGAGTGGAACGACCTGGTCTGGCGCGACGACTGGGCCGAGGCCATCGAGCGCCTGCACGCCACCAACAACTTCCCGGAGTTCACCGGGACGCTGTGCCCGGCGCCGTGCGAGTCCGCCTGCGTGCTCGGCATCAACTCGGACCCGGTGACGATCAAGCAGGTCGAGATCGAGATCATCGACCGGGCCTGGGACGAGGGTTTCGTGCGCCCCGTGCTCCCGGAGTCGAAGACCGGCAGGTCGGTCGCCGTCGTCGGCTCGGGGCCCGCGGGCCTCGCCGCCGCCCAGCAGCTCACCCGCGCCGGGCACGACGTCACCGTCTACGAGCGCGCCGACCGCATCGGCGGCCTGCTGCGCTACGGCATCCCCGAGTTCAAGATGGAGAAGAAGCGCCTCGACCGCCGCCTCGAGCAGATGGTGGCCGAGGGGACGCGGTTCTTCGCCGGCGTCGAGGTCGGGGGACCGGCCGCCACCGACCTGTCGGTCGAGAAGCTCCGCGCCGACCACGACGCCGTCGTGCTCTCGGTCGGCGCGACGTCCTGGCGCGACCTGCCGATCACCGGGCGCGAGCTCCACGGCGTGCACCAGGCGATGGAGTACCTGCCGCCGTCGAACAAGGTGCAGCAGGGCGACTACGAGCGCTCCTACATCGACGCCGCGGGCAAGGACGTCGTCGTCATCGGCGGCGGCGACACCGGCGCCGACTGCGTCGGGACCGCGCACCGCCAGGGCGCGAAGTCGGTGACCCAGCTCGAGATCATGCCGATCCCGCCGTCGGAGCGTCCGGGCACCAACCCCTGGCCGACCTACCCGATGATCTTCCGCATCTCCTCGGCCCACGAGGAGGGCGGCGAGCGGATGTTCTCGGTGAACACCGACGAGTTCCTCGGCGACGAGCACGGCAACCTGCGCGCGCTGCGCCTGGTGGACGTCGAGCGCGTCGACGGGAAGTTCGTGCCGGTCGAGGGCAGCGAGCGCGAGATCCCCGCGGACCTGGTCTTCCTCGCGATGGGCTTCCTCGGCCCGCAGAAGGAGGGGCTGCTCGACAGCATCGGCGTCGAGTACGACGACCGCGGCAACGTCCGGCGCGGCAAGGACTACCAGAGCTCCGTGTCCGGCGTCTTCGCCGCGGGTGACGCGGGCCGCGGGCAGTCGCTGATCGTCTGGGCGATCGCCGAGGGCCGCTCGGCCGCGGCCGGTGTCGACGCGTTCCTCACGGGTCGCGACGTCCTCCCGCGCCCGATCGACCCGACCGACCGCGCGATGGCCTAGGCGAGGGAAGTCCCCGTTCGCGGATGTGTGTGGGGCGCTTGCTAGGCGACGACCGTGAGGGCCGGGCGCGCCGCGACGGGGCGGGCGGCGAGGGCGAGCGCCGCGGTGCGGGTGCGCCGGGCGGGGCGGGTGTGACGCGCGGGACGGGCCAGGCCGGCGATCCGGGTGACGACGCCGGCGTCGCGCAGCAGGCCGCAGTGCCCGACGCCGTCGACGACGACCGCCTCGGTGCCCTCGAGCGCGGCCGCGGCCGGGGCGACGACGACGTCGGCGTGGGAGGCCAGCGCGGTCCAGGGCACGCCGGGGGTGGCGAGCGAGCGCAGGACGGGCGAGCCGGGGCGCAGGTCGCGCACCGCGCCGACCGGAAGGAGGCGGGCCCAGCCGGTGCCGCGCAGCGGGGCGGCGACGGTGACGACGCGGGTGACGACGCCGGCGAGGCGCCCGTCGGCCAGGCTCGCGGCGACGATCACGCCGCCGAGGCTGTGCCCGACGAGGGTCACCGAGCGGGCGCCGCTGCGGCGGGCGAGGCTCTCGACCTCGTCGGCCAGGGCCGCGCCGAGCGAGGCGACGCCGGCGGTCCAGGTGTAGCGGTGGGTCACGACGGCGACACCCGGGCCGCCCAGCGCGGCGGCGACGGCGTCCCAGCAGTCGGGGCCGGCGCCGAAGCCGTGCACGAGGACGACGAGCGAGCGGGCGTCGGCGACCGGGGGCTCGGGGGGCTCCGGCGGGCGGGTCCGGCCGGTGTGCAGCGCGGCGAGCAGCAGGGTGCCGAGCACGGCGATCACGACGCGCAGCGCCGAGCGGACCTCGCGGAGGTGGCGGCGCACCGTCGACGTGATGCCCATGACCCACCTCCGTGACCGGGGCCGGGCTCCGATGCCCGGCGGCTGCTGGTCACGAGCGTGCTCGGTAGATCGCCCCGTGTCGGGTGGGCGAGCCCGCCGAGGAGGTAGGGTGCTCCCCCGCATTGACCCGGAAGGGGCGAGAACAGTGGACGTCCAGGGCATCGGCGCCACGGCGGCGCGTTACGCCCGGGCCGCGCGGTACACCGTCGAGTCGGGCACGTACAAGGACACCGCGAGGCGGCTCGGCCGGCGGGTGTCGTCGACCCATCACGCCTACGGACTCAAGCGGGACCTCTCGGCGGCGCACGAGACCCCGGTCGCCAAGATCCCGATCTCGGTGCGCCCGCTCGTCGAGGCCGACCTCCCGCACATCCTCGACGAGCACGCCGAGGTCGACGAGGCGGAGCGCTGGGAGCGCCACACCCGGGTGCGGCTCCTCGAGCGCGGGATCGGCCGGCCCTGGGTGGCCGTCGACCCGGACGACGACCCCTGCTACGTGCAGTGGCTGTTCGGGCCGGACGAGAACGCCGAGGTCCGCGAGTTCTTCCACGGTATCTTCCCCGAGCTGGGCCCCGAGGAGGCACTGCTCGAGGGCGCGTTCACGCCGACCCGCCACCAGGGCCGGCGGATCATGAGCGCCGGCATGTCGATGATCGCGGAGAAGGCGCGCGACCTCGGTGCCCGCGACGTCCTCACCTTCGTCGGCGTCGAGAACATCGCGAGCCTCAAGGGCTGCGAGCGGGCGGGGTTCCTGCCCGCGCTGGACCGCTGGGAGACCCGCCGGCTCGGTCACCTCAGCGTGCGGTTCCGCCCGCTCGGACCCGCCGAGGTCGAGAACGCGCGGGTCCTGAAGGTCTGAACCGGGTGCCTAGGCGGGGCGGGGCTGCCGGTGGGCGGCGATCGCCGGCACCGTGACCCGCAGCCGGTGCGGGGCGACCTGCCAGTAGCGGCGCTCGGGGTCCGAGAGGCGCCAGCGCTCGGCGAGCTCGGTGACCCGGTCCTCGTCCACCGCCGTGGGCCGGGCCCGCCACCGGCGGGAACGCCCCCGGACGAGGACGTCGAGAGCGCCCCAGGCCTCGTCGGCCGAGCCGTGCACGCTGACGGTGGCCGGGGACTCGCCGTCCCCGAACAGCACCGTGTAGGCACTGACCGCGTCGTAGGTCACCGGATCTCCTCCCGCCGGTCCGTTCGGGCCGGCCCGCCACCAGTGAAGCCCTCCGGGCGACCCTCCGACGAGCGGCGCGCGGCGGTCCGCGCCGAGCTGAACCGATTCCGCGACGGGTGGTCCGCCCGCTCGTGTGTCGCCCGTACGGTCGTGCCGTCTGCCGCAGGGAGGGCGCGCGTGGCCCGTTCGGCGGTGCCCGGGAAGCCCTCGCCCGTCAGGAGGCGGTGGACGGGCCGGGCGAGTCCGATTCCGCGTCGCCGTCCGCCGGACCCGCTCCGGTGCGCCCGCGGTCCGGGCCCAGACCGTCACGCCGGGGCCGGTGAGGCAGGTCCTGGAGCATGCTCAGCGCCGACTCGCCGCCGGTGAGCCGGCGACGCCCCGAGCGCGGGGAGGGGCTGGGCGCGCGCATGCCCCCAACGGTGGAATTCGTGACCCTCGGAATGTCAGCGGGTTCGTCGAAAGCACCAGAGGGCGCGGCGAGCGGTGCCCCGTCCGGGCTAGTTGGTGTCAGCCCGTGTTGCGCATCCCCGCCGAGATGCCGTTGACGGTGAGCAGCAGCGCGCGCTGCAGGTCCGGGTCCGGCTCGCTGACCTTGCGGCGCTCGGCGAGCGTGTGCACCTGGAGGTGGTGCAGGGGCTCGAGGTAGCCCTCGCGGATGTCGAGGGTCCGGCGCAGCAGCGGGTTGCCGTCGAGCAGTGCGCCGCCGGTGGAGAGCTTGAGGACCTCGCGCTCGGTGAGCCGGTGCTCGGTCTTGATGATCTCGAAGACCTCCTGGAGCTCCGGGTCGACGAGCTCGGCGACGTAGAACCCGGCGATCCGCATGTCGGTCTTCGCGAGCGTCATCTCGACGTTGGACAGGAGGTTCGCGAAGAACGCCCAGTCGCGCATCTCGTCGACGACCTCGGAGTAGCCGGCGTCGTGCGCGGCCTTCAGACCGGTGCCCAGGCCGAACCAGCCCGGCACGATCATCCGGGTCTGCGTCCAGCCGAAGACCCACGGGATCGCCCGCAGGTCCGACAGCGAGGTCTGCCCGCCCGCGCCGGGGCGCTTGCCCGGGCGCGAGCCCACGTTGAGCATCGAGAGCTCGTCGACCGGCGTGGCCTGGGTGAAGAAGTCCGGCAGGCCCTCGTGGGAGATCAGCTTCTCGTAGGCCTCCTGGGCGGCGTCGGAGATGACGTCCATCGCCTCGTCCCAGCGCTTGAGCGTCGCCGCCTCCACCCGCGAGGTCTGGTGCAGCAGCGTCGCGTCGAGCACCGCGGAGAGCATGATCTCGAGGTTGTCCCGGGCCAGCGCGGGCAGCGAATACTTGTCGGAGATGACCTCGCCCTGCTCGGTCACCTTCATCACCGCGTCGACGACGCCGTGCGGCTGGGCGGCGATCGCCTCGCCCGCCGGCCCGCCGCCGCGCCCCACCGACCCGCCGCGGCCGTGGAACAGGCGCAGCCGCACGCCGTGCTTGGCGGCGACGTCGCGCAGCTGGCGCTGGGCCTGGTGGATCGACCACTGCGACGTGGTGAGCCCGGCGCCCTTGTTGGAGTCGGAGTAGCCCAGCATCATCTCCTGGACGTCGCCCCGGGCGGCGACGAGCGCCCGGTACGACGGGTCGGAGAGCATGCCGTCGAGCAGGTCGCCGGAGATCTTCAGCTCGGTCGCGGTCTCGAACAGCGGGACGATGTCCAGCGAGGAGGCGGCCCCGTCGGCGGTCAGCTCGACCAGCCCCGCCTCTCGCGCCAGCACGGCGACGGCGAGGATGTCGTCGACGTTCTGGGCCATCGAGATGATGTAGGTGTGCAGGGCCTCCTGGCCGTAGGTCTGCTGCACGGTGCGGATGCAGTCGAAGACCTCGAGGGTCTCGGTCACCGACTCGTCGAACTGCCCGTCGCGGCGCGGGGTCAGCGTGCGCCGCCCGGCCAGCTCCTGCGAGAGCACCTCCCGGCGCCCGCCGTGGTCGAGCTCGCCGTACGGGGTGTCGAGCTCGCCGAGCCGGTCGAACAGCGCCGCCAGCGCCGTGTGGTGGTAGTTCGTGTGCTCGCGGACGTCGACGCTCGCGAGGTGCAGCCCGACGGCGTTGGCGCTGCGCATGACGTCGCGCAGGCCCCCGTCGGCGATCCGCTCGCCCTGGTGGCCGCGCAGGGAGACGTCCATGACCTCGAGGTCGCGGAGGTACTCGTCGGCGCCGAGGTAGTCGCGGCCCGGCTGGTGCGGCGTGCCCTCGGCGTAGCGGCGGCGGGTGTTCTCCAGGCGCGCGTGGACGTAGGAGCACTTCAGCCGGTAGGGCTCCTCGGCGTTGAGCCGCACGAAGCGGTCGTAGACCTCCGGCAGCGCGCGGCGGTCGCGGGCGAGGCTGCGGCGCAGGTCCTCCGAGACCCCGACGAGGCGTGTCGACACCGACAGCTCCTGGACGAGGTCCTCGAGCATGTCGCTCTGGATGCGCACACCCCGCTCGCCGTAGATCCGCATCGTCTCGAGCGTCAGGTCGGCGGTGACGTTCGGGTTGCCGTCGCGGTCGCCACCCACCCAGCAGCCCAGGACGAGCGGCCGCGAGCCCTCCGGCAGGCGCAGCCCGACGCGCTCGAGCTCGTCGTCGAGCTCGGAGAGCACCTCCGGCAGCGTGCGGCGCCCGAGCTGGTCGAGGTAGTACGACACCGAGCGCGCCTCGTCGAGCACGGTCGGGCGCTCGGGGCGGATCTCGTCGGTCTGCCAGATGAGGTCGACGAGCCGGTGCAGCCGCTTCTCGGCGAGCGCGTCGGGGAGGTCCTCGGCCAGCACGCCCGCGATCGTGCGCAGCTTGCCGAGCACGGACTGCCGCTGCGCCTCGGTGGGGTGCGCGGTGAACACGGGCTCGAGCTCGAGGCGGGACAGGGCGGTCGCGAGCTCGTCGGGGTCGGCGTCGCTGACGAGGCGGTCGACCAGGGTGTGCAGCGGGCCGCGTCCCTCGGCGTGCACGGCCGCGCGCTCCTGGCTGCGGTGGAGCTGCTCGGCGAGGTTGGCCAGGTGAAAGTAGGTCGCGAACGCGCGGCCGAGGACCGCGGCGGTGCCGGGGTCGATCTCGGCGAGCAGGTCGCGGATCGCGGTGTCGCCCCGCTCAGGGACGTCGCGCACGAGGCGGCGCACCTTCTCGACCAGCTCGAGCATGTCGTCGCCGTGCTGCGCGGCCACCGTGCGCCCGAGCAGCGTCGACAGCCGCCGGATGTCGGCACGCAGCGCCGAGTGCTCGGACTCCGACGCGACGCTGCCCTCGGTGGGGACCCGGTCGGCGCGCGCGGGCCGGGTGTTCTCGCGCTCTTCACTCATGGGGACGCCCTCCTGGTCGGCCTGCCCGCCCGGGGTTCGAGCGGGTGGGGTCCGCGACGGTGGGGACGCCACGGGATTGTGCCCCCGATCGGCGGTCAGGACACCTGCGTGACGGCGGCCGCCTCGGGGAGCAGGCCGAGCTGGGAGAGCAGGCCGTGCTGGTCCCAGAGCGTGCGGTGCTCGGTGATCCGCTCGCGGCGCACGGCGACCACGGAGATCGCCAGCACCTCGACGCGGCGGCCGGTCGGCGCCACCCCGGGCAGGAGCCAGGGCAGCGCCACGTCGTGCGTGAACGTCACGCGCTGCTCGTCGACGACCCGCCAGCGGTCCACGGTGCGCGAGACGCGGACGCTCGCGAGGTCCGCGGGGCGGTGCGGCAGCACGTCCTCGGCGAGGTGGCGCCGCAGCGCGTCGGTGCCCCGGGCGCCGGTGCCCGCCGGCAGCGTCGCCAGCGCCACGTCGTCGGTGACGACGGCCAGCGCGGCGTCGACGTCGCCGGCGCGGACCGCCGCGGCGAACGCGTCCCGGGTGCGCTCGACCGCGACCATCATGTCCTGCACGGCCTTGGTCATCGTCCGATGCTCGCACCCGACGCCGGGCGCACGCGACGGTTCGTAGGCTGCGCGCGTGGACGTCGACTACCTCGCCCACTACCCCGCCGCGCTCCACGGGGGACCCACCCCGACCGGCGAGTGGTGGCGCTGGGGCCCGCACGACCTGCGGCTGCACCGCCTGCCCGCCCCCGAGGCCCCGGTGGTCGCCGTCGTCCTGCACGGGGCGGGCGGCCACGGCGCGATGCTGCTGCCGTACGGCCGCCTGGCCGAGGGGCGCGCCGAGGTGATCGCGCCCGACCTGCCCGGCTACGGCGACACGCGCGTCGGGGGCCCGGTCACCTGGTCGGACTGGATCGCCTGCGTCGCCGACCTCGTGCGCGCCCAGGACCGCCCGGTCGTGCTCCTCGGGGCGAGCCTGGGCGGGATGCTCGCCTACGAGGTGGCGGCCACCGTCGGGGCCTCGGGGGACCACCGGGTGCGCCACGTCGTCGCGACCTGCCTCGCCGACCCGTCCGACCGCCGCGTCCGACGCGCCGCCGCGCGGTGGCCGCTCCTCGGCGAGCACGGCCCCGCGCTGCTCGGCGCCACCCGGGTCGCCGACCCCCTGCGCGTGCCGGTCCGCTGGCTCACGCGGATGACGGCGATGTCCGCCGACCCGGCGCTGACCGACCTCGTGTGCCGCGATCCGCGGGGCGGCGGCGGCCGGGTGTCGCTGCGCTTCCTGCGGACGTGGATGACCTCGCGGCCGACCGTCGCCCCCGAGGACTTCACCGTCTGCCCCGTGACGCTCACCCACCCCGCGGCCGACACCTGGACCCCGCCCGCGCTCAGCATCCGGTTCCTGGAGAGGATCGCGGCGCCCACCGAGCTCGTCATGCTGGAGAATGCGGGTCACCTGCCCGTCGAGCAGCCCGGCCTCGACCAGCTCCGGGCCGCGCTGCACCGAGGATGGGACGGACTCTCGTGAACCGCCGTGTCGTCGCCCAGCAGTGGATCTCGATCGACGGCTTCGCCACCGGCCCCACCGACGAGATGGAGATCTTCGCGGGGGTGCCGGCCGCGAGCGACGCCCGGAGCATGGAGCTCAACGCGGAGCTGATCGCCGACGTGGAGACCGTGCTGCTCGGCCGCCGCACCTACGAGGCGTTCGTGACGTTCTGGCCCACGGAGGCCGCCCGCGACGTCCCCATCACCCCGCTGGTGAACGCCGTGCCCAAGGTCGTCGCGTCGAGCACGCTGACCGCGGCCCCGTGGGGCGGGCACGCACCGGCGAGCGTCGTGCCCGACGCCGTCGCGCACGTGCGGGCGCTGCGTGCCGAGCCGGGCGGGATCGTGCTGGTCTGGGGCTCGCTGGCCCTCATGCGCACGCTGCTCGACGCGGGTCTGGTCGACGAGCTCGACCTGTTCGTCGCCCCGATCGCCCTCGGCGGCGGGACCCCGCTGGTGACGCCCGGACGGCCGCTCGGGCTGCGGCAGCTCGCCGGCGAGGTGTTCCCGGCGGGCGGGGCGCACCTGCGGTTCGCGGTGACGGGGCCCGCCTAACCCTCGACGGCCTCCAGGCGCCGGTCCAGGAGGTCGCGCTCGGCGTCGTTGCCGGCGAGCGCGGCGGCCTCCTCGAGCGCCGTGCGCGCCTCCTCGGGCCGGCCCGCGCGCCGCAGGAGCTCCCCGCGGGCGGCGGCGAGGTAGCCGTAGCCCGCGAGCCGGGGCTCGCCGGTCAGGGCGTCGAGCGCCGCGAGCCCGGCCTCGGGCCCGTCGGCGAACCCGACGGCGACCGCCCGGTTGAGGTCGACGACGGGCGAGGGCCAGCGCGCGGCGAGGACGTCGTAGAGCCCGACGATCTCGGGCCAGTCGGTGGCGTCGAACGACGGGGCATCGGCGTGCACGGCGGCGATCGCGGCGAGCACCGCGTAGCGCCCGACCGGCCGGGCCGCGAGCGCCTCGAGCACCAGGGCGCGCCCGTCCGCGATCATCGCCGCGTCCCACCGCGAGCGGTCCTGGTCGGCGAGCAGGACCAGCCCGCCGTCGGGGTCGGTGCGGGTCGCCCGGCGGGCGTCGGTGAGCAGGACGAGGGCGAGCAGCCCGGCGACGTCGGGGTCGTCGGGGAACCGCGAGCGCAGGAGGCGCGCGAGGTCGTGCGCCCGGTCGAGCAGGTCGTCGCGCACGAGGGCGGCCCCGGTGGGGGCGGTGTGCCCGGTCGTGAGCACCAGGTGGACGACCGCGAGCACCCCGCCGAGCCGGCGCGGCAGCTCGTCGGACGCCGGCACGCGGAACGGCACGCCCGCCGCGGCGATCTTCTTCTTCGCCCGCGTGAGGCGGGCGGCCATCGTCGGCTCGCTCACGAGGAACGCCCGCGCGATCTCCGGGGTGGACAGCCCGCCGAGCAGGCGCAGCGTCAGCGCGACCCGCGCCTCGGCGGTCAGCGCGGGGTGGCAGCACGTGAACAGCAGGGCGAGCAGGTCGTCCGGCGGTGGCCCCGCGGGTTCCGGGGCCACCTCGTCGACCACCAGCAGCGGCAGCGCCCGTTGCGCCACCGCGGCGTGCCGGTGGTGGTCGAGGGCCCGGCGGCGGGCCGCCGTGGTCAGCCATGCGCCGGGCCGCGCCGGCACGGCGTAGCGCCACGCGACGAGGGCCTGGGCGTACGCCTCCTGCACGCACTCCTCGGCGAGGTCGAGGTCGCGCGTGACGCGCACCGTCGCGGCGAGCACGGAGGCCCACTCGCGACGGTGCGCGTCGGCGACGGCGAGCGCCGGGTCGGTCACTCGCTGCCCGTCGGTCGCAGCGGCCGCACCTCGACGCCACCGAACGGCTCCGGCACGTCGCGGGCGATGGCGAGCGCCGTGTCGAGGTCGGGGGCCTCGACGACGTAGTAGCCCCCGAGGACCTCCTTGGTCTCGAGGAAGGGCCCGTCGGTGACCAGGGCGTCCTCGCCGGCGGTGAAGTCGTCGCGCCGCGGGCCGTCGGGGCGACGCACGGTGGTGGCGGTCGCGGTCGGGTGCAGCCAGCCGCGGCCCCGCAGCGCCGCCCCGTGCTTCGCCCCGAAGCTCTGGTGGGCGGCCATGACCGCGCCGATCTCCTGCTCGCCGAACGTCGCCCACGACGGCTCGTCGGTGTAGATCAGGATGAGGTACTGGCCCATGACGTCTCCTCGGGGTCCGGGGCTCCGCGGTCGGGGCCCTCATCATGACGTCGCGGACCCACCACCGGAATCGACAGCGCGCCGGACCCGGTAGCGCAGGTGGACCATGCCCGGCCCGTCGGCGCTGCGGACCAGGTCGAGCTCGACGTGCTCCGGGGGCATCTCGTCGAACAGCCGGCGCCCCTGGCCGAGCAGGACGGGGACGATCTGCAGCGCGATCTCGTCCAGCTCGCCGGCGCGCAGCAGGGCCTGGGCGGCGGCGGCCCCGTGGAACAGGACGTTCCTGTCGCCCGCGGCCGCGCGGGCCGCCGCGGCCGCCTCGTGCACGTCGGCGACGTAGCGGACGTGCCCGGACGCCGGCCGGGGCGACCGGGTCAGCACGATGATCGGCACGCCGTCGTGGTGATCGCCGCCCCAGCCGTCGGTGAGGTCGAAGGTGCGCCGGCCGGTGAGCACGGCGCCGGTCGCCATGGCCTCGGCCATCACGGCGGCCCCGACCTCGTCGCGGGTGTGGGCGGCCCCCGGGTGGTCGGGGCCGTCGAAGGTCAGGAAGTCGTGCAGGCGCTCGCCGCCGACCCCGAGCCCCTGGCCCGGCCCGTCGTCGGGCCCGGTGACGAACCCGTCGAGGGACATCCACATGTACAGGACGATGCTGCCCATGACCGTTCTCCTCACCGACGCCGCAGGAGGGAGACGATCGCGCCGGTCGGGATGGTCTGCAACGACTCCAGCGACCAGGTCGACCGGGGCAGGGACCCCTCGAGGAACCGCTGACCCTCGCCGAGGACCGCAGGCACCCGGGTGATGCGCAGCTCGTCGAGCAGCTCGGCGGCGAGGAGGGCGCGGATGAGGCTGACGCTGGAGAACACGGCGACGGTGCCCCCGTCGGCCTCGCGCAGCGCGCGGACCTCGGCCTCGAGGTCGCGCACGACGCGGGCGTTCGACCACGTCGCCTCGGTGAGCGTGCGGGAGACGACGACCTTCTCGACCCCGTTCAGGAAGCGGGACAGCTCGCGGCTGCGGGGGTCGGCGGCCGGGTCGTCGGCGACGGCCGGCCAGTAGCCGTGGAAGCCCTCGTAGTTGGTGCGGCCGAGCAGGACGGTGTCGACGCCGCGCCACCAGCCGGCGAAGCCCGACGCGCACTGCTCGTGGACGGCGGTCTCGACCAGCCAGGACATGTCGCCCTCCGGCCCGGCGACGAAGCCGTCGAGGGAGAGGGTGATGTTGGCGCTGACGGTGCGGCTCATGGGGTGCTCCCGAGGTGCGGCGGGCCCTGCCGGCCCGGTCACCCCGACGTCGGGCGGCGCCGGCGTCCTTGGTCGCGGCCCGGTGGTCGCGGACGAACGAGCACGCTCAGGGGCGATCGCGTGCCGGATCGTCCACGTGCGCCGCGACCCCGTCGAGAACACGCGTCAGGCCGTCCTCGAAGGGGTCCTCGGGCGGCGCGTCCTCCGGGGCGGCCTCCAGCAGTCCCAGGAGCAGGGGGAACTCCCCGGCGCGGCCCGAGCCGTGCAGGTCCTCCGCCCGCGGCGCGCGGTCGCCGAGCGGGGCGGAGGCACCGCGGACGTAGCTGTTGACCGCGTGGAGGACGGCGAGCGCGTCGGGGACCGGGAGCCCGGCGTCGACGCCGGCCTGCAGGGCCGCCTCCGCCCACGCGCACTCGGCGGGGCCCATCCGGCGGCTGCCGCTGACCAGCGGCAGCGTCCACGAGTGCTCGACGAACACCGTCCGGTTGGCGCGCGCCCAGGCGGCGAGTGCGTCGCGCCACGGGCCGTCGGACGGTGGCGGGTCGCCGATCGCCGCGTCGAGCATGAGGTCGACGAGGGCGTCCTTGTGCGGGACGTGGCGGTAGAGCGACATCGGGGCCGCGCCGAGGGTGCGGGCCAGGCGCGGCATCGACACCGCCTCGATCCCCTCGGCGTCGGCCAGGGCGACGGCGGCGTCGACGATCGCGGCGCGCGTCAACGGACGGCGCGAGGTCGGGGGAGCCGCGGGCGCCCAGCGGGGGTCGTGCACGGATGTGATCGTCGCATGAATCCAGTGTAGACAGCTTTACGCATTGTGCGTAAGGCTTACGCACATGACGACCACGCAGGAGCCCACCACCCGGCGGCGACAGCCCGACCCGCGCCGCGTGCGGATCGGCCTCGCGGTCACGGCGCTCGTGTGCGTCGTGTTCCTCGTGCTCGAGCTGCCGGCCTACCTCGGCGTCGACCCGGCGCGCTCGCGGATCCCGGTGCGCACGGACTACGCGCTGCACTACCCGCTGCTGTGGGCGCACATCATGTTCGGCTCGGTGGCGCTGTTGACCGCGTGCCTGCAGATCTGGCCGTGGCTGCGGCGGGCGCACCCGCGCGTGCACCGCTGGTCGGGGCGGCTCTACCTGTTCGGCGGGGTGCTGCCGGGTGGGGTCGTCGTCCTGGGCGTCGCGCCGGTGAGCAGCACGGGGTTCGCCTCGGCGGTCGGCAACACGTTCCTCGCGGTCCTCTGGCTCGCGACGTCGGTCGCGGGCTGGCGCGCCGCCCGCGCGCGCCGCTACGCCGACCACCGCGCCTGGATGATCCGCAGCGTCGCGCTGACCTTCTCGATCGTGGTGAACCGGTTCTGGGTGGTCGTCTACGTCGTGCTGCTCATGGCGGTCGACCCGGCCGACCCCGAGCTGATCCCGCACGCCGCGACCGCCTCGGTGTGGACGAGCTGGATCGTGAACCTGCTCGTCGCGGAGTGGTGGATCCTGCGATCGGGGCGGCGGGGCCGCGTCACGTTGCCCGAGGGCGAGCACCGGGCACCCGTGGGGTCGTGAGCACTCCCACCGACGTCGGCAACCGTCCCTCCGCCGACAGCAGCGGTTCCTACCGCCGCCGGGGCCCGCAGTTCACCGACCGCATCGTCGCCGAGCCGTCCGGTGCGGGGCCGGAGTCCGAGGGTCGAGCTCCGCTTCGCTCCGTCTCCCACTGGCCCGCCGAGCCGGGGCGCTACCGCCTCGTCGCGTCGCTCGCGTGCCCGTGGGCCCACCGCTCGATCATCGTGCGCCGGCTCATGGGGCTCGAGGACGCGATCTCGCTCGCGATCGTCGACCCGCTGCAGGACGACCGGTCGTGGCGCTTCGGCCTCGACGAGAACGGCGTCGACCCGGTGCTGGGGTACCGCTTCCTCGAGGAGGCCTACCTCGCGCGCGACCCGGAGCACGGCACCGACAACGGCGTCAGCGTCCCCGCGATCGTCGAGGAGTCGAGCGGACTGCTCGTCACCAACGACTACCCGAACATCACGATCGACCTCGGGATCGAGTGGGCGAAGTACCAGCGCCCGGGCGCGCCGACGCTCTACCCGGAGGAGCTGCGCGCGGAGATCGACGCGGTGAACGAGGGCGTCTTCCACGACGTCAACAACGGCGTCTACAAGGCGGGCTTCGCGACGAAGCAGGCGCGCTACGAGGAGGCGTACACCGCGCTGTTCGCCCGCCTCGACGAGCTCGACGAGCGGCTGGCGGATCGGCGCTACCTCGTCGGCGACCACATCACCGAGGCCGACATCCGGCTGTTCACCACGCTCGCGCGCTTCGACGCCATCTACCACGGCCACTTCAAGTGCAACCGGCAGAAGCTCGCCGAGTTCGAGAACCTCTGGCCCTACGCCCGGGACCTCTTCCAGACCCCCGGCTTCGGCGACACCGTCGACTTCGACCACATCAAGCGGCACTACTACCAGGTGCACACGAGCATCAACCCGACGCAGATCGTGCCGCTCGGCCCGGAGCCGGCCGCGTGGCTGGAGCCGCACCGACGCGAGGAGCTCGGCGGCTCCCCGTTCGGTCCCGACGGCACCCCGCCCGAGCCGCTCGCGGGCCCGCTGCGCCCGCTCCCGCCGCTCGACATGTGAGGCTCGTCGTGTGACGCGGTGGTGGTCCGTCGACCCGCTCGGGGCCGGCGTCGCCGCCCTCGTCGCGGTGCTCGCGCTCGCGCCCGGCCTGCTGCCGCGCGACGGGATCGTCCAGGGCGTCGTGTCCGGGGGCGTGGCGGCGCTGGGGTACGGGTCGGGTGCTGCGCTGCCCGGCTCCCGCCGGGGCGGCCGGGTCGTCGCTCTCGTCGGGCTGCTCGGGTTCGGTGTGGCGCTCGTGGTGGCGGCCGGACGCCAGCGTGACGCCGCCGCGCTGATCGGCGCCCCCGGGCCGACCACGGGGGAGTTCCTGCTGGCCCTGCCGGTGACGGTCGCCGTGGTGGGCGTGCTCGTGGTGGTGGGTCGGGGGTTCCGGGGGCTCACCCGCCTCGTGCGCCGGTGGCTCGGCGCGCGGCTGCCCGGGGCCGCGGTGCTGGTCGTGGCGCTGGGCACGGTGCTCGTGGTGGGCGCCCTGGGCTGGGGCGCGCTCGCGGCGGCCGAGCAGTCGTTCGCGGCGCGCAACGACGAGCCGGGGCCCGTGGCGGCGCCCGCGAGCGCCACCCGGTCGGGCTCGCCGGCCTCGCTGGTGCCGTGGGAGACGCTGGGGCGCGACGGGCGGCGGTTCGTGGGCGGAGCCGGTGACACGGTCCGCGTCTACGTCGGCCTGGAGAGCGCGCCCGACCCGCAGGCGCGCGCGGCGCTGGCCGTCGCCGAGCTCGAGCGGGCGGGCGGCTTCGACCGGTCCGTCCTCGTGCTCGCCACGCCGACCGGGTCGGGCGCGGTCGACCCGCAGGTGCCCGGCAGTCTCGAGCGGGTGCGCGGCGGCGACACCGCCATGGCCGCGGTGCAGTACTCGACGCTGCCCAGCGACCTGTCGCTGCTCGTCGACGGGCCGCGGGCGGCGGAGCAGACGCGGGCCCTGGTCGACGCCGTGCGGGCCCGCCTGGACCGGCGCCCGCCGGAGCGCCGGCCCCGGCTGCTGCTCTACGGGCAGTCGCTCGGTGCGCTGGGGTCGCAGGCGGCGTTCACCTCGCTCGACGAGGTCCGGTCGCGGGTCGACGGCGTGCTGTGGGTCGGCCCGCCGCACGCGAGCGAGCCGTGGGCGGGCCTCGTCGCCGGCCGGGACCCGGGGTCGCCGCAGGTGCGGCCGGTGGTCGACGGCGGGCGCGCGGTGCGGTTCGCGGGGCGGGCCGGGGACCTCGCGACGCCGGCCGGGCCGTGGGACACCCCGCGCGTGCTCTACCTCCAGCACCCGTCCGACCCCGTGGTCTGGTGGTCGCCGGACCTGCTCCGGCGCCGGCCCGACCGGCTCGCCGAACCGCCCGGGTTCGACGTCCCCGGCCAGCCCTGGCTCCCGGTCATCACGTTCTGGGCGACCACCGTCGACCTCGCCCGCGCCCAGTCGGTGCCGCCCGACCACGGCCACCTCTACGACGCGCTGCTCGTGGACGGGTGGATGGCTGTCGCCAGGTGAGCGATATGGGTCGCTCCGGCGACCCACATCGCTCACATGGCCGCAGGCCGTAGCGGGGAGCCCTGCGGGGTGAACCCTTCCACGACCACGCCGAAGACCGTTGCCCAGCACGTGCTCGCCCGCCTCGCCGAGTGGGGTGTCCACCGGTTCTACGGCTATCCCGGCGACGGGATCGGCGGCATCTTCACCGCGCTCCCCGAACGGGACGACGCCGAGTTCGTCCAGGTCCGCCACGAGGAGACCGCCGCGTTCGCCGCGTGCGCCGACGTGAAGTACGGCGGCTCGCCGATCGGCTGCTGCGTCGTCACCAGCGGGCCCGGGGCGGTGCACGCGCTCAACGGGCTCTACGACGCGAAGCTCGACCACCAGCCCGTGGTCGCGCTGGTCGGGCACACCGCGCAGACCGCCCAGGGCGGCGGCTACTACCAGGAGATCGACCTGGGCGCGCTGCTCGCCGACGTCACCGGCTACCTCGCCGAGGTGAAGGACCCCAGCCAGGTCCGCCACGTCGTCGACCGCGCCTGCCGCACCGCGCTCGCCGACCGCACCCCGTCGGCGATCGTCCTGCCCTCCGACGTGCTCGAGCAGGACGCCGTCGTCGACCCGCCGGACGCCCACGGCTACTACCACACCTCCGCGGCGCCCTCGTCCGCGATCACCACGCCGCCCGACGCCGCGCTGGACGCCGCCGCGGAGCTGCTGAACGCGGGGGAGAAGGTCGCGATCCTCGCGGGCGCCGGTGCGCTCGGGGCGTCCACCGAGCTCACCGAGGTCGCCAACACGCTCGGCGCGGGGATGGCCACCGCGCTGCTCGGCAAGGGCGTCGTCGACGAGCGCTCGCCGTGGGTCACCGGCGCGATCGGGCTGCTCGGGACCACCGCGTCGTGGCACCTCATGCGCGAGTGCGACACGCTGCTGATCGTCGGCTCGACGATGCCGTACACCGAGTACTACCCGGCGCCCGGCCAGGCCCGTGCCGTGCAGATCGACGTCGACGGCTCCCGGTGCGGCATCCGCTACGACACCGAGGTCAACCTCACCGGCGACGCCGGCGCGACGCTGGCGGCTCTGCTCCCGCGGCTGACCCACCACGGCGACGCCTGGCGCGCCCAGGTCGAGCGGTGGACGAGCGCCTGGGACGACTACTCCGCCCAGCGCGCCCACGCCCACACGAGCGCCCTGAACCCCGAGCTCGTCGTCCGCGAGCTCTCCGACCGCCTGCCCGACGACGCCCTGCTCGCCGTCGACTGCGGGACCGCGACGTCCTGGTACGCCCGCGACGTCACGCTGCACGGCCGCCAGTACGGCTCCCTGTCGGGGACGTTGCTGTCGATGGGCGGCGGGATGCCGTACGCGATCGCGGCGAAGAACGCGCACCCCGACCGTCCCGTCGTCGCGCTGATCGGCGACGGCGCGATGCAGATGAACGGGGTCAACGAGCTCGTCACCGTCCAGCGGTACTGGCGGCAGTGGACCGACCCGCGCTTCGTCGTGCTCGTGCTGTCGAACGACGACCTGTCCTACGTCTCCTGGGAGACGCGCGGGATGCTCGGCGAGGCGCCCGACCCGCAGTCCCAGGCCGTGCCCGACGTGCCCTACGCGCAGTGGGCCATGCTGCTCGGGCTCGACGGCATCGAGCTGCGGGACCGCGCGCACATCGGCGGGGTGTGGGACCGCGCGCTCGCCGCGGACCGGCCGTTCGTGGTCGACGCGAAGGTCGACAAGGACATCCCGCTGGTGCCGCCGCACGTGACGGTCCAGCAGGCGCTCAACACCGCGCGCTCCCAGCTGGCGGGTGACCCCGACGCGCTGTCGATCATCGCCAACGGCGTCAGGGAGACCGTCGGCGCGAAGGCCCGCTCGGTCCTGGGGCTGCCGCCGAAGGAGTGATCTGTCTCCGGGCAGGGCACACATCCCGTCATGGCAGCCAGAGGGAAGGCGTTCGTCGCGTCGCTGTCGGGGACGTCGCTGGAGTACTACGACTTCGCGGTGTACGGGACGGCGTCGGCGCTGGTGTTCCCGCAGCTGTTCTTCCCGGGCTCGGACCCGCTGACCGGCGTCCTGCTGGCCTTCACCACCTTCGCCGTCGGCTACATCTCGCGGCCGGTCGGCGGGTTCGTGTTCGGCCGGCTCGGCGACACCCTCGGGCGCAAGCGGGTGCTGGTGGCGACGCTGCTGCTGATCGGCGTCGCCACCGTCCTCATCGGCCTCCTGCCGACCTACGAGACGATCGGCGTGACGGCCCCGATCGTGCTCGTGCTGCTGCGCTTCGCCCAGGGCGTCGGCGTCGGCGGCGAGTGGGGGAGCGCGGTGCTGCTCTCCGGCGAGTTCGGGGACCCGCGGCGGCGCGGGTTCTGGTCGTCGGCGGCCCAGATCGGCCCGCCCGCGGGCAACCTGCTCGCCAACGGCGTCTTCGCCGTCCTCGCGGCGACGCTGACCGGGGACCAGCTGCTGTCCTGGGGCTGGCGCGTCGCGTTCCTGCTCTCGGCGCTGCTCGTCGCGTTCGGGCTGTGGATCCGCCTCACACTCGAGGACACCCCGGTGTTCCGCGCCCTGCAGGAGTCGGGGGAGACCTCCGGCAGCCCGATCCGCGAGGTCGTGCGCACCCAGCCGCGCGGCTTGGTCGCCGCGATCCTCTCCCGGCTCGGGCCGGACGTGGCGTACTCGCTGCTGACGGTCTACGTGCTCACCTACGCGACGCGGACCGCCGGCTTCGAGCGCGCCGCGGTGCTCTCCGCGGTCCTCGTGGGCTCGGCGCTGCAGCTCGGGCTCGTGCCGGCGTTCGGGGCGCTGTCGGACCGGTGGAACCGCCGGCTGGTGTCGCTGGTCGCCGTCGTCGGGATCGGCCTGTGGGTGTTCGCGCTGTTCCCGCTGATCACGTCCGGGTCGTTCGGCCTGCTCGTGCTCGCCGTCGTCGTCGGGCTCGCCCTGCACGCGATGGCCTACGGGCCCCAGGCCGCGTTCATCACCGAGCAGTTCAGCCCGCGCCTGCGCTCCACCGGCTCGTCGCTGGGCTACACCGTCGCCGGCGTGCTGGGCGGCGCGCTCGCCCCGCTGCTGCTGACCTCGCTGCAGGCCGACCTCGGCTGGGCCGCCGCGGCGGGCTACGTGGCGCTCGCGTGCGTGCTGTCCGCGGTCGGGCTGGCGCTCGGCCGCGACCACGACCCGCGCGAGGACGAGGAGCTCGCGGCCGCCGTCTCGGGCGGGTCGGAGGCCGGTGCCGCCCGCCCGTAGGGTCGCAGGCATGGCAGTCACCGTGGACAACACCGACGACCTGACCCGCGCGCCCGGCGCGTCGGTCACCCCCGACACCCTGCCGAACGACCTCGACATCACCGACCTCGTGGTCGGCGGCGGCACCGAGGCCGGCCCGCGCGACACCGTGCAGGTCCAGTACCAGGGCATCCGCGTCTCGGACTCCGGCGAGTTCGACTCGTCCTGGGGCCGTGGCGGCACCCCGGTCGAGTTCCCGCTGAACGGCGTGATCGACGGCTTCAAGCTCGGCATCTCCGGGATGCGCGAGGGCGGCCGCCGGATCCTCGTCGTGCCGCCGCACCAGGGCTACGGCGACCGCGGCGTGCCGCCGGTGATCCCGGCGAACGCGCACCTCGTCTTCGTCGTCGACCTCGTCAAGGTCAACTAGAGGTCTCGCCGGCGGCCGGCCGCGCCAGCACGTCGGCCGCCAGCCGCGGGATCAGCGCGTCGTCGGTCATCCGGTGCCCGAACTCGGCGTAGGCCATGAGCTCGCGGTGCACGAGGTCGCCCAGCGGGCCCGGCAGCGCACGCCGGGCGTGGTGGGCCGCGGCCCGCAGGCGCGAGCGCTCGTGGGGCAGCAGCACCGGGGCGTCGCCCCGGATGACCGGCGGCTGCGGCGGCATCTCGATCATGACGGACTCCGTTTCGCGGGGTGCCGGCCGACGAGGTCGGCGAGGAGCAGGGCGGCCCGCCGCGCGCCGTCGTCCGGGACGGCGGCGGGCGCGACGGGCCGCGCGAGCAGGTCGGCGACGCCCGCGGCGATCGCGTCCGGCGTCGCGTCGGCGTAGTCCAGGCGGGTCCCGGCGCCGAGGCGGGCGAGCCGGTGCGGCACGTGGAACTGCTGCTCGAAGTGGTGGTCCAGCGGGACGTAGAGGAACGGCACGCCCGCGCAGGCGAGCTCCATCGTGGTGGTGAGCCCGCCCTGCACGACGGCGGCGTCGCACGCGGTGAGCTCGCGCTCGAGGTCGGGGACGTGCCCGCGCACCTCGACGCCCGCGGGCACCCGCAGCGACGCCGGGTCGATACGCGGGCCCGCGACGAGGACGAGGCGCAGCCCGGGCACCCTCCCGATCAGCTCGGGGTACGCGCGCGCCACCCGCTCCAGCAGCGCCCGCCCGACCCCGGAGCCGCCGACGCTCACGACGCAGACGCGCTCGTCGGGGCGCCAGCCGAGCTCGGCGCGCAGTTCCTCGCGATCGCGCGGCGGGCCGCCGGTGGGCACCCAGCCGCTGAACGCGAAGTGCTCGCACGTCCAGTCGCGCACGGTCGGCAGGCCCGGGCCGAGCGGGTCGGTGACGAGGTCGTCGGGCTCGCCGACGAACACCGAGCGGTCGCGCAGCCGCGGGTGGCGGGCGAGGTGCTCGACCATCTCGGCGTTGTGGTCGGCGGTCAGCGCCGCCTCGGCCGCCCCGCCGTCGGGCATCGGCAGCCAGCCCACGAAGTCGGTGAGCCACGCGAACGGCGCGCGCTTGAGTTCGGGGTTCTCGTGCAGGAAGTGGTCGACCTCCCAGCTCTCGTCGGCGACCACGAGGTCGTGCTGCCCGTCGGAGACGACGTCGGCGAACACGTGGAAGTTCGCCACGAGGATCTCGTCCATGCGGCGGACCGCCTGGAAGGCGTGCAGGTCGTGCTCGCCCGCCTCGGACTCGATGTGCGCGCTCTCCGAGGCGAGCAGGCCGCTCGCCGGGTGCACCCGCGCGCCGTCGAGCACCGCGGTGACCGGGTGCTGGGCCAGCCAGTCGATCTCGAGGTCGGGACGCAGGGCCGCGAGCTCCCGGGCGATGGCGACGTCGCGGCGCGCGTGGCCCAGCCCGATCGGCGAGCTGACGAACAGCACGCGCGGGCGGCGGTCCCGCGCCGGCGTCCAGGTCGCGCGCCGGGGGCGCGGCGGCGCGAGCGAGCGCACGAACTCGCGCAGCAGGAGGTTGACGCGCACGGGCTCGCGCAGCGGGGGCGCGTGCCCGCCGCCGGGGATCGTCACGAACGTCCCGCCCGTCCAGCCGGCGATCGCGACGCCCAGCTCGTAGGGGGTGACCTCGTCGGCGTCGCCGTGCACCACCAGCGCCGGGCAGCGGATCGCCCGGCAGATCGCCTCCGCGTCGGCCGTCGTGCGCTCCGCGATGCCGGGCACCGTGGCGATCAGCGTCTCCGCGTCGGTCTCGAGGCCCCAGCCGACGATGTCCTCGAACGGCTTGGTGGAGTGCGCGTCGGTGAGGATCCGGGAGGTGAAGAACTCGACCCAGCCCGGGTAGTCGGCCTTCCAGTAGTGGCGGTTGGCCTTCTCCCAGCCCTCGTGGGACTCCCGGACCTCGTCGAAGTCGCCCGGCAGCGGCCAGGGCAGCGCGGCGCCGATGGCCACGACGCCGAGGACGCGGTCGGGGTGCCAGGCGGCGAGCTCGAGGGCCCGCCGCCCGCCCATCGACAGCCCGACGACGACGGCGCGCTCGGTGCCGGTCGCATCGAGGACGGCGACGACGTCGGCGACCATCTCGGTGTCCCGGTACGCGTCCGGATCGCGGGGACGGTCGGCGGCGCCGTTGCCCCGGCCCTCGACGGTGATCACGCGGAACTCGCGGGCCAGGAACGGCACCTGGGCCTTCCACTGGCGGGCGTGCACGATCGCCCAGGACGTCAGCAGCACGATCGTGGGCGACGGGGTGGGCCCGTCGAACACCTCGTACCCCACGCGGACGCCGTCGCGGGTGATCGAGCCGAGGGCGTCGGGCTCCCGGGCGCGCATGATCAGGGCCGGATCTCGTACACGTCGTGCAGCGGGCTGCCGATGGCCCGGCGGAACCGGGTGAAGCCGGCGTCGGTGGCGACCTGGCGCAACGCGGCCGGTCCCGCCTGGGCCCCGAGGCTGTAGCCGCCCTCCTGCGCGCGGGCGGCGGGGACGCAGCAGAGCGTCGAGATCCCGTAGAACAGGCGCCCGACGGGGTTGAGGTTCTCGTCGACCGTGTCGCCGGCGGCCGGCTCGACCACCATCCAGGCGCCGTCGGCGTCGAGCGCCGCGCGGATGTGGCGGGCCGCGCCGAGGGGGTCGCCCATGTCGTGGAGGCAGTCGACGGTCGTGACGAGGTCGTAGCCCGTGCCGGTGAAGGCCTGGGCGCTCGCGACCTCGAAGCTCGCCCGGTCGGCGACGCCGGCGTCGGCGGCGCGCTTGCGGGCCACGTCGACCGCGGCGCCGTGGTGGTCGGACCCCGCGACCGTCGAGGCGGGGTAGGCGTCGGCCAGGAGCACCGTGGACGCGCCGTGGCCGCAGCCGACGTCGGCGACGCGGGCGCCGCGGCACAGCTTCTCGACGACGCCGTCGAGGGCCGGGAGCCACTCGGTGGTCAGCTGCCCGGCGCAGCCTGCGCGGGAGAACGCCCCGTCGCCGAGGAACACGTCCTCGTGGTGCTCGTGCCAGCCCACGCCGGCGCCGGTGCGGAACGCCTCGGTGATCCGCGGCTCGCTGCGCAGGACGCCGGTGGCCAGCAGGAACGCGCGCGGGATGTCGAACGGTGCGTCGGGGTCGGTCAGGGCGAACGCCTGCTCCTCGGAGAGCGAGTAGACGCCGTCGGCGTGCTGGACGTAGCCGCCGGCGGCCTGCCCCGCCAGCCACTCCGCGACGTAGCGCGGTGTGGTGTCGGTGCGGGCGGCGAGCTCGTCGGGTGTCGCGGGTCCCTCGGCCAGGGCGCGGTAGAGCCCCAGCCGCTGCCCGAGCACGACGGTGCCGGCGGCGAACACGGCGCCCACGTCGGCGACGGCCCGTCCGACCAGCTCCATCACCACGTCCCTGTCGAGAGCCATCGCGCCGCCCTCCTCCTCGAGCTGCCCGGGCCGTCCCGGCCACCGTCGCCACGGTCGCCCTCGCCGTTGCGCCGCCGTTGCGCGCGCGTCACGGCACCACCCGGGACACGCGGTCGGCGAGGTGCCGCCACCCGTGCGCCCGGGCGGCGGCGAGCAGGGGCGCGAGCGTGACGCGCGCCCGGGCCTCGCGCCCGCGGGCGAGCCACCCGCGCGCCACCGAGACGTAGGTGTCGGCGCCGAGCAGCCACGCCGTCGCGGGCGGGGCGGTGACGCCGGCGAGCAGGCGGTCCGCCTCGAGCAGGGCGGTGTCGGCGGGGAGGGTGTCGGCCTCGTCGCCGTCGCCCGCCTCCGCCAGCACCGCCAGGCACCGCACGCGGACGGCGGCGACGGCGTCGGGCCCGGCGAACGCCAGGCCCTGCGCGGCGAGGTCCCGTGCCGGGGCGGTCTCGCCGCGCGCGAGCAGCGTCGTCGCGAGCAGCGCGGCGGCCGTCGGCGTCCACCACCGGTGGCCCCGCTCCCCGCTGCGCACCACCGCGCGACGCCCGGCCTCGACGGCCTCGTCGAGGTCGCCCTCCAGGCGGGCCAGCCACCCGAGGTGGGCGAGGAACCAGGCGTCGTGCCCGCCGTACCCGGAGTGCCGGGCGACCGCCATGGCCTCCGCGATCCGCTCGCGGGCCTCGTCCCAGCGCCCGGCGGCGACCGCGGGGAAGGAGCCCTCGAACAGGGTCCACTGCAGGACGGCGCGGTCGGGGAGGCGCCGGGCCAGCGGTTCCAGCTCGTCGACCACCTCGGCGAGCTCGTCGACCATCCCGCTGTACGCGTAGGCGGCCTTGAGCCCGTCGAGGCCGACGAGCAGCGCCTGGTCGCCGGCGTCGCGCGCCGCGTCGACGGCACGCCGGCCCTGGTCGATGGCCTCGCCGAAGCGCAGGTCGTTGGTGGCGAGCACGGCGAGGCGCCCGCGCAGGTCGGCCTCGGCCCCGCGGTCGCCGAGGGTCGCGGCGCGGCGCAGGCCCGTGCGCAGGTGCGTCACGCACTCGCCGGGCGGCACCCCCAGCGCGACCGGGACGTCGCCGCCGAGCTGGCGCAGCACCGCCATCTCGAGACGCCGGTCGCCGGCCTCGCGGGCCGCCGCCGCGGCGCTGCGCAGGTCGCTCCACGCCTCCTCGTGGCGCTCGAGGCCCTCGCGGGCGCGGGAGCGGGCCACCAGCACGCGGCCGCTGATCTCCGGGTCGGCGGCGTGCTCGGCCGCGGCGAGCGCCCGGTCGTGCAACGACTCGGCGTCGCCCATCGCGCCGCGGCGCGCCGCGGTCTCGCCGGCCAGCAGCAGCGCGCGGGCGGCACGGGGCCAGTCCTGCGCGGCGGCGGCGTGCGCGCCCGCGGACTCCGGGCTGCCGGCGAGCAGGTCGGCCGCCCGGCGGTGGTGCAGGTGCCGCACCGGTGCCGGGGTCGTCGCGTAGAGGACCTCGTGGACGAGGTCGTTGGCGAACTCGTAGGCGGCGCCGGTCGGGACGAGCAGGCGCGCGGCGGCGGCGCGCTCGCAGCGCCGGGCGACCTCGGGCACCGGGAGCGCGAGCAGTCCCGCGACCACCTCGGGGTCGAGGCCCGCGCCGAGCACGGCGCCCGCGCGCAGCAGCTCGTCGACCTCGTCGCCGAGACGGCGGACCCGGGCCAGCACGGCGGCCTGCAGCGACTCCGGCACCCCCACCTCGCCCGCCGCGAGGCCGCGGAGCGTCTCGACGACGAACAGCGGGTGGCCCCGCGTCCGGCGGTGGATCGCCGCGGAGAGGTCGCGACGGCCGGCGCGGTCGGCGAGCGCGGTGACCGCGGCGGCGTCCAGCGGGCCGAGATCGAGGCGCTCGCCCACCCCGTCGAGCTGCGTCAGCGCCTCGGTGCCCTCCTCGGCGCGCACGGTCGCGACGACGAGGACCCGCGCGCCGGCGGGCCGCAGGGCGAGGAAGTGCAGGAGCTCGACGGTGGCGAGGCCGGCGTTCTGGAGGTCGTCGAGCACCAGCAGCAGGGGAGCGGTGGCGGTGAGCTCGGCGAGCAGGTCCGCGAGGCCCGCGAACACCCGGCGGGGGTCGGGGCGGTCGTCCCCGGGCTCGCCGGGCAGGCCCGGGAAGAGGCCCGCGAGGGCGGGCGATCGCCCCGCGTCAGGGATGAGCACCGGACCCAGCGCGTCGACCACCGGCTGGAGGAAGAGCGAGCGCTCGGCGCCGTGGCAGCGCGCCGAGGCGACCCGACTCCCGGTGGCCGCGGCGAGCCGGGTGACCTCGCCGGCCAGCCGGGTCTTGCCGATACCGGCCTCGCCCGCGAGCAGCACGAGCCCGGACGCCCCGCGCGTGGCCGCGTCCCAGCGGGCGGTCAGCGCGGCGATCTCGGCGTCGCGCCCGACGCAGTGCGGCACCGGTTCCGGGCGCGCGGAGGCCTCGGCGACGGGCTCGCGCTCCTGGAGCAGCGCGAGGTAGTCGTCGCGGGTCTGCGGGGCGGGTTCGACGCCGAGCTCGTCGGCGAGCGCGGCCCGCAGCCGGTGGTAGAGGTCGACGGCCCGGGAGGGTTCGCCCGCGAGCCGGTGCGCGCGCATGAGCAGGCGGTGGGCCGTCTCGTCGAACCGGTCGGCGGCCACCGCGTCGGCGGCGGCGCGCCGGGACCGGTCCGCGTCGCCCGTGCCCAGGGCGGCCCGGGCGTCGGCGTGCCGCGCGCGGCGCAGCAGCTCGCGCCACTCGTCGCGGGCCGCGGCGACCCACGGCTCGTCGGCCTCCTCCGGGAGCGGCTCCCCGGTCCCGAGCAGCGCGAGGGCCCGGGCGGCGGCGCTGGCCGCGAGCCCCGGGGCGGCGGCGAGGCGGCGGTCGGACTCGTCGAGCAGGCGCGCGGCGTCGTCCAGGTCGACGACGACGTCGGGCGGGCCGCCGAGCCGGTACCCGCCGCGGTCACCGAGCAGGACGTCCGGCTCGAGGCGGCTGCGCAGGCGGCTGACCAGCGTCGCGACGCCGGCCGCGGGGTGGCGCGGCGCGTCGCCGTTCCACAGCTCCGCGGCGAGCTGGTCGCCGGTGAGCACCGCAGGCCGCCGCGCCGCGAGCAGGGCCAGGAGCCGCCGTTCCTTGGGGCTCCCGAGGCGCACCGTCTCCGGCGGGGACCCCCGCTCCACGCGCAACGGCCCGGCCAGCCGGACTGTGACGCCCATCACCACAGTGTGCGACGGTCACCGTCGGCGGGGCAATCCGGACATCGCCCGATCAGAGCAATTTGCTGACGTTCCGTAGTCGAACGGTCTATGCGCTGAACGACGCCGGCTGCCCCGTCGCCTCGAGCACCGACATCCACAGGTCGCCGTCGGGGTCGACCTGGTTGCGGTGCGAGGTGATCAGCGACATCGGGATGTGCACGAACCGGCGTCGCCAGCGCACGACGACCGTGTCGGTGCGCCCGGCCATGCCGGCGTGGACCGCGGCGTGGGCGAGCCGCACGCAGTAGACGCTGTCGTAGGCGTTCGCGGCGACGCTGCGGATGGCGTAGCTGGGGTCGAGGTAGCGCACCGTGGGCGGCAGGCCGACCGCGGTCAGGTGCTCGGTGAGCTTCTGCTTGAGGAACAGGCCGATGTCGCCGAGCTTGGTGTTGCCCGACGCGTCGGTGGTGCGCCCCTCCTCCTCGAGGAGCTCCTGGCCCGCGCCCTCGGCGACCACGAGGACCACCTGCCCGTGCCGGCGCACGTGGTCCTCGACCCGCGCCAGGACGCCGTTCGGCCCGTCGAGGACGAAGGGCACCTCGGGGATGAGGACGAAGTCGGCGTCGTTGTTCGACAATGCCGCGTAGCAGGCGATGAAGCCCGAGTGCCGGCCCATGAGCTTGACGATGCCGACGCCGTTCTCGGCGGCCTGCGACTCGACGAACACCGAGGCGATGAACTCGGTGGCCTGCGCGAACGCCGTCTGGAACCCGAAGCTCTGGTCGGTGAAGGGCAGGTCGTTGTCGATCGTCTTCGGGACCCCGACCACGGCGATGTCGAGCCCGCGGGAGTCGATCTCCTTGGTGAGCTTCATGGCGCCGCGCATGCTGCCGTCGCCGCCGATGACGAACAGGACGTCGATGCCGAGGCCGACGAGGGTGTCGACCATCTCCCCGGGGTCCTGGTCGCCGCGCGAGCTGCCGAGGATCGTGCCGCCGTCGTTGTTGATGTCGCGCACGGCGTGCAGGTCCAGCTCCACCACGCGCTCGCGGTGCTGCTCGGTGAGGCCCGCGTAGCCGTTGCGGAAGCCGTAGATGTGGGCGACGTGGTAGTGCTCGGTGAGCTCCTGCACGATGCCGCGGATGACGTCGTTGAGCCCGGGGCACAGGCCGCCGCAGGTCACGATGCCGACGTTCGTCGTCGCCGGGTCGAAGTAGACCTTCCGGCGGGGCCCGGCCGCCTCGAGGCTGGGCAGCCGGTCGATCGGCACCCCGCGTCCCAGCAGCACCGACACCGTGTCGTCGACGAGCACGCGGTCGTCCTCGTGGACGTAGTGCGGCGAGGTCCGTTTGGAGGCCAGCATCTCGGCGAACGGGGAGTCGTACCGGCACTCGCCGAGGGTGCGGACGCGCAGGTCGTCGAGCTCGAGCGTCACGGGAGGCTCCCGGGTCGTCGTGGCGGACCGGCGGCGCTACCGGCTCTGTATCGTTCACGATAACCGAGACGCGTCGCCCGTCCCGTCGGGGAACCGGCGCACCAGCTCGCTGCGCGACCGGAGCCCGAGCTTGCGGTAGACGCGGGTCAGGTGGTTCTCGACGGTCTTGCGGGAGACGAAGAGGGCGGCTGCCGCCTCGTCGTTCGACCGACCCTCCGCGACGACCCGCGCGACCTGGAACTCCTGGGGCGTCAGCGATGCCCACGCGGTCTGCGCGGGGGAGCGGCGCGGCGAGGAGACCCCGGCCGCGGCGAGCTCCGACTCGGCGCGCGCCGCCCACGGCGCGGCCCCGAGGGTGACGAACGCCGCGTGCGCGTCGCGGGCGGCGGACCGCGCCGCGGTCGGGCGGCGCAGGCGGCGCAGGCACTCGGCCTCGGCGAGCAGGGTCCGCGCGCGTTCGAACGGCTGGTCGCACCGGGTGTGGAGCTCGCGGGCCCGGGTGAAGCACGCGGCGGCCTCGTCGGCGTCGTCGGCGAGGAACCCCTGGCACCGGGCCGCCGTCGCGGCCGGGAAGACGAGACCGGATGCCCCCTTCGGCTCCCACCAGGCGAGCACGTCGCGGGCCCGGCAGGCGTCGCCGCGGCGGACGAGGGCCTCGACGAGATCCGGGCCGTAGGGCACGACGTTGGTCGCCTCGAGGCCGTCGGCGCGCGCCCGGCGGTGGGCCTGCTCGAGGTGCTCGACGGCGACGTCGGTCTCCCCGGCGACGAGGGCGGCGAGCCCCTCCACCGCCGGCGCGTAGGTCTGCAGGCAGTCGATCCCGTGCGACCCGACCTCGGCGAGCACGCGCCGGGTGCTCTCGCGGCTGCGGTCCACGTGCCCGGCGGCGGCGTCCAGCCGCGCGAGGACCAGCGCGGCGATCGCGGCGGTGCCCGCCTCGCCCCGCTCCTCGGCCCACCGGCGGGCCTCGACGGCGTCGGCGCGCGCGGCGGGCCAGCGCCCGCGCCACCAGTCGAGCTCGGCGCGCACCGCGTGGGCGTACGCCAGCATCGTCGCCGTGCCGTGGCGACGTCCCGCGGTCAGGAGGGCCTCGATCCGCCGGTCGGCGTCCTCGTAGCGCTCGGTGTGGACGGCGACCTGGGCGAGCTGGGCGGCGTGCTGCAGCTCCCACGGGCCCGTGCCGGGGTCGAGACCGTCGAGCAGGGCGAGCGCCTCGCGGCTCTCCCCGCCCAGCACGAGGGCGCACACCTGCGCCACGTCCGCCGACCCCGGCGCGAGGTCCGTCGCCCGGCGGGCGAGGTCGAGCATCGCGTGGACCCGGCCCGCCATCCCGGCCGGCATCGTCGCCTCCGTGTAGAGCGCGGCGGCCGCCCGCGCGTCCACCGGTGCCACGCGCTCGGCGGCCCGCACCAGGTCGGTGTAGGCGCGCCGAGGGTCGCCGAGCCAGGCGGTCGCCCGGCTCCGGACGACCTCGACGTCGACGCCGAACGCCACGTCGTCGTCCAGCGCCGCGGCGGCCTCGGCGTGCCCCGCCGCCTGGTCGAGTGCCCCCGCGAGGAGGAACTCGCGCGCGGCCGCGAGGAAGCGTTCGGCGCGGTGCCCGCGGTCCGTGGTGAGCTGCGCGGCCCGCGCCCACGCGTCGCCGGCGGAGCGGTGACCGCCGAGCGCGGTCGCCTCGGCGGCGGCCGCCGCCAGCTGGGCGGCGACGGCGTCGTCGACACCGTCGACGGTCGCGGCGAGGTGCCACGCGCGCCGCGCGCCCGTGGTGCGCGCGGCGAGGGCGAGGTGCACCCGGCGCGTGATCGTGGGATCGGCGCCGAGGACGACCGGGCGCAGCAGGGGATGGCGCAGGAGACAACGGTCGCCGTCGGCGCGGACGAGGCCGGCCTGCTCGGCGAGCCGGCGGTCGGGCGCGGACACCCCGAGGTCGGCGAGCACCCGGTCCACGACCTCGGCGTCCGCCGACCCCGCAGCGGCGACGACCGTCACGGCGACGCGCGCCGCCTCGGGAAGGCCCGCGAGCGCGCACGTCCACAGCGACGCGAGGGCGGGGCCGGGTCGCGGGGTCGTCGTCCGGTCGCCGGTCAGGTGCCGCGCGTTCTCGACGAGGGCGAGCGGGTGCCCGGCGAGGTCCTCGACGAGCCGGTCGAGGGCGACCGGGGGGAGCCGGTCGGCAAGGGGGCCGAGCAGTCGCCGGCTCTCGTCGGGAGGGAGCCCGTCGAGGTCGACGACGAGCGCGCCCGGCACCGCGCGGCTGCGGTCGCGCGTCGCGAGCACCAGCGCGACCCGCGACGAGCGCAGGCGCCGCGCCACGAACAGCAGGACCTCCGTCGACGGCGTGTCGACCCACTGCAGGTCGTCGACGACCACCAGCAGCGGCTCGCGGTCCCCGGCCGCCTCGAGCAGGCCGAGCGCCGCGGCGCACACCGCGAGCGACCCGCCGGCCCGCCCGGCGCGAAGCGCCACACTGACCTCGAGGGCCTCGCGCTGGACGTCCGGGAGCGCGGGGAGCGCGCCGCGCAGCGGCCGGACGAGGTCGGCGAGCACGGCGAAGGGGAGGTGGGACTCCGCCTCGCTCCCGGCGACCCGCACCGTGCGGCCCCTCGGGGTCGTGCGCGCGAGCAGCTCGGTCTTGCCGATGCCGGGCTCGCCGCGCACGAGCGCCACCCGCTCGGGACGGCGCCCCGCCACGAGCGCGCCGAGGGTCTCGATCTCCGCCGCGCGCCCGACGAACGGCGCCGCGTCCGTCCCTGCGGTCATCGTGTCCCCCCGTGGTGGTGTCACCGGGGCGTGCGTGGTGGGTGGGACACAGGATGCCGCTGGTCCCTCGGGCGGTCGTGCCGCCTTTCGGGTCGGACATGGGGGATTTCCCGGGTGCCCGGGAAAGGCGTCCTACGCCGTCGGGATGACGGAACGACCGTGCGCAATCGATCGGTCACGGATGGGTAGAGGTGCTGCGCGTCAGGAATGCGTGCGGTGACCGATCGAGTACGCGTCGCCACGACGGAATCCGGCGATGCGGGAGTTCTCCCCACTGCCGCTGCTGTGCACGGAGCGGAATCGTCGAAACCGGACAGGTAGGGGGCGCCGTGCCGACACGGGTGCTGTCCAGGTCGAGCCAGTGCGGTCGCGCGCGGCTCTCCGAGACCCCCGACGCCGCATCCGTCGTCGTCCCACCACGGTCCGAAGGAGAAGCGCATGAGCGAGAACGGCTCGACCCGGCGGGTCGTCGTCGGACTGCGACACGGTGGCCACGCCATCGCGGACGAGGCTCCCGGCGTCGACGATGCCGTCAGCAAGGGTTCCGTGCGCCTGAGCGAGGTGGCCCAGGATCCGGATCTGGAGAAGGCCGACCCCGCATCGGCACTGGCCATGGTCGGCGTCACCGACTTCGACTACCTGTTCCCGTCTCTCGTCGAGGAGGAGACCAACCTCCTGCCGGCGGGTAGTCCCCAGGTCGCACAGAACACGGTCGACGCCCTCAACGACCTCGGCAACGCGATGGTCGAGCAAGGGCCGTCCACCCAGAACGCTCCCATCCCCCCGATCCACACCTACTGGGGCCAGTTCGTCGACCACGACCTCACCGCGGCGACCGACAACAACTCGGTCATCGGCATCGACGCCGTCCCCTTGACACCGACGGCGCCGGCCGACGTGAAGGCGAAATTGAAGAACGGGCGCAATCCCGCGCTCAATCTCGACTCGGTGTACGGCGACGGGCCCTTCGCGGTATCGGACCCGTCCAAGGTCGTCGTGCCTTACCAGGATGGCGACAGGGCCAAACTGAAGCTCGGGACGCTCACGGCGCTCAACGGCTCCGGTGGTGTGCGCATCCCTCCGGTCGACGACGTGGAGCGGGACCTCCCGCGGGTGAACCGGAAAGCCCAGATCGGTGACGGCCGCAACGACGAGAACCTCGTCGTCGCCCAGCTGCACGTCGCGTTCCTGCGCTTCCACAACGCCGCGGTCGACTGGGTGCGCGACCACGAGCCCCAGCGGACCGGAGTCGGCGAGGTGTTCTCCCGCGCACGGGAGCTGACCCGCTGGACCTATCAGTGGCTCTGCGTCCACGACTTCCTCGGCGCGGTGCTCACCCCCGGAACCGTGGACCACGTCCTGGCGAGCGAGGACGACCTCCTCGGGCTCGCGGGCCGATCCAAGCCCTACATGCCGCTCGAGTTCTCGGTGGCGGCCTTCCGGTTCGGGCACAGCATGGTGCGCGGTGCCTACGACTGGAACCGCAACTTCGGCGCGCCCGGGGACTTCGTACCGAATGCCGGCTTCAACCTGCTGTTCCTGTTCACCGGCGACGGGAAGCTCGGCGACAACCCGACCCTGCCCGACAACTGGCCCGCCGAGTACGACCGGCTGGTCCGGACCGATCCCGCCTTCGTGGCGCGTGCCGCCCGTCCGATCGACACTCGCCTGGCACTCCCTCTCACCGAGATGGAGAACCAGCTCGTGGGTACGTCGGTCACGTCGTCGAGCGACCTGGGCATCCTGCTCAAGCACCTCGCCCGGCGGAATCTCCTCCGCGGATTCGCTCTCAGCCTCCCCACCGGTCAGGCGGTCGCCGGCAAGCTGGGCATCACGGCCCTGACGGCGACCGAATTGACCGACGGGCTCGACCAAGGGGTGCGCGACGCCCTGGACAAGGGCGGGTTCGTCGACCGCACCCCGCTGTGGTTCTACGTGCTCCGCGAGTCCGAGGTGAAGTCCAACGGACACGCCCTCGGTCCGGTGGGCAGCCGGATCGTCGCCGAGACGATCATCGGCCAGATCCGGAACGACCCGCGCTCCTATCTGAGCCAGACGGCGTGGACGCCGGCCGACGGCGTCAAGCTCCAGGACGGGTCCGCGGTCACCTCGATCGCGCAGTTCATCCGCTTCGCCGGGTTCCCGGTATGAGCACCAGCCTGCGCGACCAGCAGGACCTCGCCGCCGCGCGGTACAAGGACCGCGCCCCGGAGCGTGCGGCGACCGAGCGCAAGCAGGAGGCGACCGGGACGCTGGTCGCCGACGAACCCGACCAGATCCGCGCCCGGGCCGAGCGGCTCCTCGGCGACGCCGTGGGCGTCCGCGCGGTGCGGCAGGCCGCGCGGACCGAGGGTGCGCTCGAGCGGATCATCGCCGAGAACGACCTGCAGCCGAGCCTCTTCCTCGGCCGCGGGACGGCGATCGCCGAGTCGGTCGGCCGGATCTCGCTGGCGGGCGGCGGGGCCGGCACCGGCTTCCTCGTCGGCCGGCGGCTCCTGCTGACCAACAACCACGTCCTGCCCGACGCCGCCACCGCGGCCGACGCGTTCGTGGAGTTCGACTTCGAGCTCGGGCCCGACGGCCGGCCGGAGACGCCGGCCGCGTTCTCCCTCGACCCCGACACGCTCTTCCTCACCGACGCGGAGGTCGACGCCAGCCTCGTCGCCGTCGCGCCGGCGAGCGGTGTCGTCGCCGGCGACAAGTACGGGTGGAACAAGCTGCTCAAGCAGCAGGGGAAGATCGTCATCGGCGAGGCCGCGAACGTCATCGGCCACCCCTCGGGGCGCCGCAAGGAGATCGCGGTCCGCAACAACCGGCTGCTCGACCAGCTGGACCTCTTCCTGCACTACGAGGCCGACACCGAGCCGGGCAACTCCGGGTCGCCGGTCTTCAACGACCAGTGGGAGGTCGTCGCGCTCCACCACTCCGGAGTGCCGAGGACCGACGACGCCGGGCGGTGGCTGACCGTCGACGGCGCGGTGTGGGACCGCTCGATGGGCGACGCCGTCGTCGACTGGGTGGCCAACGAGGGCGCGCGGATCTCGGTGGTGCTCACGCGGCTGCGGGCGCTGGCCCGCACACCCGCGCAGATCGCCCTGGTCGACGAGCTGGGCGCCGAGGCGGTCGGCGCGATACCGGCCGAGTCCAGGGTGCGCAGCACGACGACGATCGCCCGCGAGGACACCGGCCGGCGGGGCGTCCGCGGCATCCCGGAGACGCCGCCCCACCTCGTGTTCCTGCACGGGCGGGCCCAGCAGAACCGGGACCCGGCCGAGCTGCGCCTCGCCTGGGCCGGCGGGCTCACGCGCGGGCTCGGGGCGGCCGGGCTCCCGCCCCTCGACCCGGCACGGGCGTGGTTCCCGTACTACGGCGACCGTCTCGCGCAGCTCGCCGGCCCGTCGGCCGTCGAACTGGCGGGGGCGAACGAGGACGCCGGGATGACGGCGGCCGAGCAGGGGGCTCCCGCCGGCTCGTCGGCCCGCACCACGTACGCCGCGCTCATCGAGGACGCGGCGGCGCGTGCCGGCTTCCGCCCGGACACGCCTGCGGAGGAGGGGCTCTCGGACCTCCTCGGTCCCGTCCAGGCGGCGCTGTCCCACCTCGCGGCCCGCAGCCGGCTCGACGACCTGTTCATCGCCGTGCGGTTCCGGGACATCGCGCTCTACCTGGACGACGACCGGGTCCGCAGCCAGGTCCTCGACACCGTGCTCGAGACGTTCCCGACGTCCGGGCCGGTGACGCTGGTGTCGCACAGCCTGGGGACGGTGGTCGCGCTCGACCTCCTGACCCGGGTGCCGCCGCAGGTGGACCTCCGCCTGCTCGTCACCGCCGGCAGCCCGCTCGGCCTGGACTCGGTGAACAAGCGGCTGCTCACGGACGGGCCCGTGCGACCGGACGTGCAGCGGTGGGTCAACGCCTGGTGTGTGGCGGACGCGGTGACGATCGGCTGCCCGCTCGCCCCGACCTGGGGCAGCGGCGTCGAGGACATCCGGACCGACAACCCGCTCACCGCGGCCCACTCGATCGCCGAGTACCTCGCCGACCTGCGCGTGGCGTCCGCGATCGGGGCCGGCGTCTGACCGGGCACTCCGGATGACGGTGAGCAGCGGGCCGCCGTGCGGGCTACGGTGCGGCGGTCCCGCTGCCGCCATCCGGAGGAACCCATGGCCGACGACGTCGTCGTCACCCGCACCGTCGACGCTCCCGCCGAGCGGGTCTGGGACCTGGTCGGCGACCCGGCCCGCATCGGTGCCATCTCGCCGGAGTGCCACCGCGTCGACTGGCTCGGCGGCGCCTCGGGACCCGCGCCCGGCGCGAGGTTCAAGGGCCACAACCGCAAGGGCCTGCTGCGGTGGTCGACCGTCGGCACGGTCGTCGAGTACGCCCCGCAGCGGGAGATCAGCTGGGACGTCGACCTCATGGGCCAGTCGGTCGCGCGGTGGGGCTTCCGCCTGACCCCCGAGGGCGACCGGACGCGCATCGAGCAGTACTGGCAGGACAAGCGCAGCCCGCTCGCCAACGTCGTCGGCCGGGCGCGGGCCTGGGACGTGCCCGCGGCCAACCGGCGCGGCATGGAGGAGACGCTCGACGCCGTCCGCCGCCACGCCGAGCAGGGCTGAGCCGGGCTGGACCGGGCTGGGCTGGTCGGGGCGCGGGTCACGCCTCCAGCGACGCCAGGCTCTCGAACCCGGAGAGCTGCAGCACCCGCCGCGTGTGCGAGCCGGGCGGCACGTCGACCCGCAGCTCGATCTGCAGCACCTCGAGCCGCGCGGCCAGCGCGAACAGCACCCGCAGGCCGGCGCTGTCCAGGTAGTCGAGATCGGCGAGCTCCAGGGTGACGGCGTTCGTCTCGTTCGGGATCGCCGCGGCGAGCTGCTCCTCGACGAGGGTCGCGTTCTCGAGGTCGACCTCGCCGCCGATCGTGATGCGGACGTCGGGGCCCTCGGGCCGGACGACGACGGTGGCGTCGGTCATGGCGCGTCCCCTCTGATGCGGCGCCGGAAGGTCACGGTCGTGCCGCCGGCCCCGGCGATCACGTCCATCTCGTCACTGCACTGCCGGATGAGGGCCGTGCCGCGCCCGCGGTTGTGCCCGCGGGCCGACCGCCAGCGGCCGTTGTCCCGCACGGTGGTCACCACCGATCCGCCCTCGCGCTCCATCTGCAGCGTCAGCGTGCCACCCGCGGGGCCGTAGGCGTGCTCGACGACGTTGGACGCGGCCTCGCCGGCGGCGACGAGGATGTCGGCCATGTCCTCCCCGGTGGCCCCGGCGGCGCCGAGCCAGCGGCGGACCGCCGACCGGATGTCCGCGAGGACCCGCGGGACGGCCGGCACGACGATGTTCAGCGGCACGACCGCCGGCGTCACACCCCGCCGGAGCACGAGCATGGCGACGTCGTCGTGCACGGAGTCCGCCCCGATCATGCGGTGCAGCACCGAGGCGCACACCGCGTCCGCGTCGGTGTCCGCGTCGATGACCTCGCACAGCGTGTCGAGACCGACGTCCAGCGACCGCCCGCGCCGCTCGACGAGGCCGTCGGTGTAGAGGAAGAGCAGCGACTGCGCCGGCAGCTCGATCGTCGTCGTCCGCCGCGGCGGGCCGACCGACACGCCGACCGGCAGGTCGACGGGCACGTTGATCAGGCTCGCCTCGAACCCGGAGCGCGCCATCACCGGCGGCAGGTGGCCGGCGGTCGACAGCGACAACGACTCCAGCGACGGCTCCACGATCGCGTAGAGCACGGTCGCCATCACGTTCTCCTCGAAGTGCTGGACGTTGGCGTCCAGCCGTTCGATCACCTCGGCGGGGTCCTCCTCCTCGAGGGCGAACGCGCGCAGCGCGCTGCGCAGGCGGCCCATGACCACCGCGGCCTGCAGCCCCCGGCCCACGACGTCCCCGATGACGATCCCGAGACGCCCCGACGGCAGGGGGAACACGTCGTACCAGTCGCCGCCGAGACCGCCCGCCTCGCCGGGGACGTAGCGCGCCGCGAAGTCGATGCCGGTGACCTTGGGCAGCGCGCCGGGCATGAGGCTGCGCTGGAGCACCGACGCCGCCGCGCGGTCGAGGCCGTGCAGGTGCGTGCGCGTGACCAGGGCGATCCGGTCGGCGGCCGTCTGCAGGAGGTCCGCGTCGTCGGAGGTGAACAGCCGCGGGCGCAGGGTGCCCACGTGCAGGACGCCGAGGACGTCGCCCTCGACGATCAGCGGCACGCCCAGCAGCGAGCGGATGTCCTTCTCGCGAAGGATCGGGTTCATGACGTTCGAGTGGTCGACCTCGTCGATGACCACGGGCCGGCGCTCGGCGGCGATGCGCCCGGCGAAGCCCTTCCCGACCGGGATGCGGACCCCCTGGCGCACCTCCTCCTCGATGCCGCGGGCGGCGGTGGCGACGAGGTTGTCGCCGGCGGCGTCGATCAGCAGCACGGCCGCGGTGTCCGCCCCGAGCAGGGCGCGGACGCGGTCGAGCAGCTCGGTGAGCAGATCCTCGACGTCGAGGTGGGCGAGGCCGGTGTCGGTGATCTGCTCGATGCGCCGCAGCCGGTCCTCATCGGTGACGGGGCTGGACGCTGCCATAGGGGCGAACGCTAGTACGCGCGCCCGACGTCACGGAACGACCGTGGCCCCGAAACGAATCCGCATCGGGGTGACGACGCCGTCGGCGGGGCTGTCGGTGCTCCCGGCTAGCGTGGCGGGCGTGCGACTGGCGACCTGGAACGTGAACTCGGCCAAGGCGCGCGAGCCGCGGCTGCTCGGCTGGCTCGACGAGCGCGCGCCCGACGTGGTCTGCCTGCAGGAGACCAAGCTGTCCGACGAGGCGTTCGACGAGTCCTTCGGCGCCCCCCTCGCCGAGCGCGGCTACGCGGTCGCCCACCACGGCGAGGGCCGCTGGAACGGCGTCGCCCTGCTCTCGCGCGTCGGGCTCGACGACGTCGAGGAGGGCCTGCCCGGCGGGCCGGGCTACCCGCACCAGGAGGCGCGCGCGGTCACCGCGACGTGCGGCGGCCTGCGGGTCACCTCGGTGTACGTGCCGAACGGGCGCGACCCCGCCGACCCCCACTACGCCTACAAGCTCGAGTGGCTCGCCGCCCTGCGCGACAGGGTCGAGGCCGCCGGGGCGGACTCGGCGGTCGTCGCCGGCGACTTCAACATCGCCCCGGCCGACCCCGACGTCTACTCGGTCGAGGCGTTCGCCGAGTCCACCCACGTCACGCCGCCCGAGCGCGAGGCCCTCGCGGCCCTGCTCAAGACCGGGCTGCACGACGTCACCCGCGAGCGCTGGCCCGACGAGCGGGTCTTCACCTACTGGGACTACCGCGGCGGCGCGTTCCACCAGGACCGCGGCATGCGCATCGACCTCGTGCTCGCGGGCGAGCCGGTCGCGCGGCGGCGCGCCGCACTCTGGGTCGACCGCCAGGCCCGCAAGGGCACCGGCCCGTCCGACCACGCGCCGGTGATCCTCGATCTCGACGAGGCCCCCGACGGCGACATCGGGCCGGTCGTGCCCCCGCCCTCCCTGGGCGCCAAGAAGGGCGGGTCGCGCAAGAAGTCCTGAGGGTCACGCGCCCCGGGCCGACCGGAACGCGGAGCCGGCCTGCTCGAGGTCGACGATCGGCGCGGGGTAGTCGAGATTCCCGCCGTGCTTCCACGGTTCGTGGATGCGGGTGCCCTCGAGCTCGGCCAGCTCCGGCACCCAGTGGCGCACGAAGTCGCCGTCGGGGTCGTAGCGCTTGGCCTGCGTGATCGGGTTGAGCACGCGGTTCGGGCGCGTGTCCGTGCCGGTGCCCGCCACCCACTGCCAGTTCATCTGGTTGTTGGCGACGTCGCCGTCGACGAGGTGGCCGAGGAAGTGGCGCGCGCCGAGGCGCCAGTCGAGGTAGAGCGACTTGGTGAGGAAGCTCCCGGTGATCAGCCGCAGGCGGTTGTGCATCCAGCCCTCGTGGTGCAGCTGGCGCATGCCGGCATCGACGATCGGCACCCCGGTGCGCGCCTCCGCCCACGCGGCGAACTCCTCGTCGTCCCGGCGCCACCGGTCTCCCCGGTCGCGGTAGTCCTGCGTCGACGCCCGGGGCACGGCGGCGAGGGTCTGGTGGTGGAAGTCCCGCCACGCGAGCTGGCGGACGAACTGCGCGGCCGCCTCGGAGTCGGTCCCGGCCCGCCGGGCGAGCTCGGTGGGGGAGAGGCAGCCGAAGTGGAGGTACGGCGACAGGCGCGAGGTCCCGTCGCGGGCGGGCAGGTCCTGGCCCTGGCCGTACTCGTCGATGCGGTCGAGCCAGTCGTCGACCCGCGCGCGGGCGGCCTTCTCGCCGCCGGGCAGCAGGCCGTGGGCGGTGTCGCCGTCGGCGAGGTCCGTCGCCGCCGGCAGCGCGCCGGCCTTCACGCCCTTCGGCAGGCGGAGCCCGCGCGGCGGGTCGAGCGGCGCGCGGGTCTCCACCCCGGCCCACTTCCGATGGTACGGCGTGAAGATCTTGAAGTGGTCGCCGCTCGTCGGCGTCACCGTCCCGGGCGCGACGACGGTGACGACGGCGTCGTGCACGACGAGCTCGCGGCCGTCCTCGCCGAGACCCTTCTCGAGCGCCTCGCGCCGCCGCCCCGCGTACGCGCTCACGTCGCCCGCGACGTGCACCGCCGTCGCGTCGACCTCGCCGGCGACCGTCCGGACCTCCTCCACCACGTCGCCCCACCGCACGACCAGCCGCGCCCCGGCGTTGCGCAGGCCCGCGTCGAGGTCGGCGAGCGAGTCGGCGAGGAAGCGGGCCCGGTTCGGCACCCGGAAGCCCTCGACCTCGTCGTCGACCACGAAGAGCGGCACCACGTCGCCGTCCCCCTGCTCGGCGGCGGCGTGCAGGACGGGCTGGTCGTGGACCCGCAGGTCACGGGTGAACAGGCAGACGGTGGGCACCTCGCTGCGTTCCCGTCAGGCCGACGCGGTACTCACGAGCGTCCGGGCCCACTGCTCGAGGGTCGTGGGGGTCGTGGTCGCCGGCGTGCGCCCGGCGTGGCTGCGGACGACGCCGCGGTTGAACGCCGCGTTCATGGCGAGCTGCTCGGCGACGAGGTCGGCGGGGAGTCCGGCCTCGACGAGCACCCCGCGCATGACGTCGTCCGGCGCGCGCTCGTAGCGCAGCGGGGTCCCGAGCACCCCGCCGAGCCGGGCGACGGCGTCGGGCATCGTCACGTCCTCGGCGCCCAGCACCTCCCGGACCCCGGAGGCGGTCGGGTCGAGCAGCGCGGCGGCCGCGGCGTCGCCGACGTCGGCGGTGGCCACCATCGGCAGCACGACGTCGGGGTCGACGGTGTCGTGGTGCACGCCCGTCGCCTGCATCGCGGCGAGCGAGGGCAGGAACGACTCGAAGAACAGGCCGGGGCGCAGGAACGTCACCTGCGCGTCGAGCGCGCGGAGGCGCCGCTCCTGCTCGTGGAGGGTCTCGAGGAAACCGGTGCCGCGCTCGACGTCGGCGCCGAGCGAGCTCAGCGCGACCACCCGCGGGACCCGCGCGGCGGCGAGCGCCGCCGCGATCGCCCCGCCGACCTGCTCCTGCTGTGCCCGGTAGCCGCCCGCGGCGAGGTCGAGGGGCATGAGGACGTAGGCCGCGTCGGCGCCGTGCATCGCCTCGGTGAGGAACGCGGCGTCGGTGATGTCGCCGACGACGGGCTCGGCACCGTGCCCGGCGGCGTCGGCGAGCCGGGCGGCGTCGCGCCCCACGGCCCGCACCGGCACCCCGGCCTCGCGCAGCCGCCGGACGACCCGGCCGCCGGTGTTCCCGCTCGCTCCCAGGACAGTGATCATGATGGCTCCTCGGTGTGGCTCGATCTGCTGCGTCCGAGCCTGCTGCCGTGCGGCCGGACGAACCATCACCGCGACACCGAGTGTCTTGCTCGATCGTCCACCGTGCTGGAGGCTCGGTGCGTGACCGTCGTCCAGCCACCCTGGACGCCGACCGACGCGGTCGGCGAGGCCCTGCACGTCCTGCGCATGAACGGGACGTTCTACTGCTCGTCCGACCTGCGGGCGCCGTTCGCCCTGAGGCTGCCCCGGACGCCGAGCTGCCTGTGGTTCCACGTCGTGACGTCGGGGTCGGCGACGATCCGGGTCGGCGGTGACTCCAGCGACCCCGGGGACCCCGACGACGAGGTGACGCTGTCGCCGTCGGACGTGGTGCTCCTCCCACGGGGCGAGGGCCACGAGCTGCGCTCGACCGACCCGGCGCCCCGCTCACCTGCGCCGAACGTCCTGACGCTGCCGCACACCTGGTACGGCGACCGCTACGCGACGATCACCTACGGCGGCGACGGGCCGGCCACGACCATGATCTGCGGCGCCGTCCGCCTCGAGCACCCGATGGCCGAGCGGCTCGTGGAGCTGATGCCCGACGTCGTCCACGTCCCGGTCTCGCCGCTCACCGCGCGCCTGCACGACACCCTGCGGCTGATCGCGCTCGAGGTGGAGGAGACCCGTCCCGGCGGCGAGGCCGTGATCACCCGCCTCGCCGACGTGCTCGTCGTGCAGATGCTGCGCGCGTGGCTGTCCCACGACCCGGCGGCGCGCTCGGGCTGGCTTGGGGCGCTCGCCGACCCCGACATCGGCCGCGCCCTCGCCCTCGTCCACGCCGACCCGGCCCGCGACTGGACGGTCGCCGGCCTCGCCCGCGAGCTCGCCCTGTCCCGCTCGACCTTCGCCGCGCGGTTCACCGCGCTCGTCGGGGAGCCGGTCATGGCCTACGTGACGCGCTGGCGGATGCTCGTCGCCCACGACCGCCTGCGCGCGGGCGACACGACGGTCGCCGCCGTCGCCGCCGCGATGGGCTACCGCTCCGAGGCGGCGTTCAGCCGGGCGTTCCGCCGCGTCGTCGGGACCCCGCCCGGCTCCGTCCGCGCCCGCCCGCGCGTGGACGAGCTGCTGCTCGGGGCCTGACCGGTCGATCGCGGCCCGTGTCCCGAGGACACGGGTGGACGGGTCGCGATCCGCGACCCCGCGGGGCCGGGCGCGACCGGCGGCGTCGGCTCCGACCCGTGTCCTCAGAACACGGGTCGGCTTCCCCCGTTCCGCCCCCGCGGCGGTCACCGCTCGGCGACGCTGTTCACCGTGGACCGCGCCGGCAGGCACCAGCAGGAGGACGACGCGACGGACGAGCTCCTCGGTCTGTTGCTGGACAACCTGGGGCCGGCGCTTCAGTGGTATCGCGAGGAGGTCGCCCGTCGCGTCGGCCTCTCGCCGACCGAGTTGCTGTGCCTCGACCTCTGTCGCCGGCGCGGGCCGATCTCGAGCGGGCGGATCGGTGAGCAGCTCGGCCCGACGCGCAGCGCGGTGGCCAAGCTCCTCCGGCGGCTCGAGGCGGGCGGCGGTCGCCGATCACCGGGTCCGCGACCGCCGGCACTCCCTCGTGGCCGATGTCGTCGTCCGGCTGGGCGACGCCTGCTTCGCGCAGGCCCGGGCGCTGGCCGAGGCGACCGTCCGGCGCCGCATCCTCGCCGAGCGGCGGCGGGCCCGTCGTGAGGCCGGCCTCGACCGGCCGTGGTGGGGTCGCTAGGCCCGGCGCCGTGCGCGGTAGGGCAGCGCGAACAGGTAGAGCCCGGTGATCAGCAGCAGGGCGAGGGGGAACAGCGGCGTGTAGACGATCCACACCGACGCCGCGCTGCCGACGGCGAGGGCGATCGTGGTCGCCACGACCGTCACCACGAACAGCATGCTGATCCAGCGGTGGGTCTGCCGCACCACGCGGTTCGCACTAGCCATGGGTCCACTCCTTCGTCGAGCGATCTGGTGACCGCTGACGCTAGGGCGGGGCGGACGGACGGGCTTCTCGATTCCTGATCGCTCAGGTCGGCGACATCGGCCCGGCGCCCGTCACGTGGACGACCGCGGCGCCGAGCTCGTCGGAGGCGTCGAGGTCGACGTCGGCGGTGATGGACCAGTCGTGGTCGCCCTCGGGGTCGTCGAGGACCTGGCGGACGTGCCAGGTCCGCCCGTCCACGGTGACGCGGTAGAACGCGGGGCCGCGGGCGTCGGGGCCCGCGCCGAGCTCGTCGTACTCGGCGAAGTAGCCCTCGATCGCCTCGGTCCAGAACGCGGCGTCCGGGCCGTGCTCGGAGAGGTCGGCGAGCTCGGCGGGGGAGCGGCGGGCGAACAGCTCGACGCGACGGAACATTTCGTTGCGCACGAGCACCCGGAACGCCCGCTCGTTGCGCGTGACCGGCGGTGGGCCCTGGTCGACGGGGCGGGCGTCGTCGCCGGCGGCGTCGAGCTCGGTCGGATTCGCCAGGTTCTCCCACTCGTCGAGCAGCGACGAGTCGGTCTGGCGGACGAGCTCGCCGAGCCAGGCGATGAGGTCGTCGAGGTCCTCGGTGCGCGCCGCCTCGGGGATCGTCTGACGCAGGGTGCGGAAGGCGTCGGTGAGGTAGCGCAGGACGAGGCCCTCGGAGCGCGCGATCTTGTAGTACGAGACGTACTCGGTGAACGTCATCGCGCGCTCGTAGAGGTCGCGGACCACCGACTTCGGCGACAGCTCGTGGTCGGCGACCCACGGGTGCCCGGAGCGGTAGGACTCGTAGGCGCCCCCGAGCAGCTCGGCCATCGGCTTGGGCCAGGTGACGTCCTCGAGGAGCTCCATGCGCTCCTCGTACTCGATGCCCTCGGCCTTCATCGCCTGCACGGCCTCGCCCCGCGCCTGGTTCTCCTGGGCGCGCAGGATCTGCTTCGGGTCGTCGAGGGTCGACTCGACCACCGAGACCATGTCGAGCGCGTAGGTCGGCGACTCCTTGTCCAGGAGGTCGAACGCCGCCAGCGCGAACGGCGAGAGCGGCTGGTTGAGGGCGAAGTCGACCTGGAGGTCGTCGACGAGTCGCACGTCGGGGCACCTCTGGTCCGGGTCGAGCTCCGCTTCGCTGCGTCTCCCATCGGGCGTCTCGACGCGCTCGACGACGTCGGCGTCGATCAGCCCGCGGTAGAGCGCGATCGCGCGCAGGATCAGGCGGCGCTGGACCGGGCGGTCGGCGTGGTTGTCCTCGAGGAGGTGGCGCATCGCGGCGAAGAACGGCTGCTGGCGCTGCGCGACCTGCAGGAGCATGGCCGTCGACACCCGGAACTGGCTGGTCAGCGCCTCGGGCTGGGCCTCGATGAGCCGCTCGAGGGTCTTCTCCGACCACGACACGAAACCCTCGGGCGGCTTCACCCGCACGACCCGCCGCTGCTTCTTGACGTCGTCGCCGGCCTTCGCGAGGCGCTTGGCGTTCTCGACCTCGTGCTCCGGGGCCTGGGCGACGACGTAGCCCGCGACGTCGTGCCCGGCGCGCCCGGCGCGGCCCGCGACCTGGTGGAACTCGCGGGCGCGCAGGTGGCGCACGCGCTGGCCGTCGAACTTCGTCAGCGCGGTGAACAGCACGGTGCGGATGGGGACGTTGATGCCGACGCCGAGGGTGTCGGTGCCGCAGATGAGCTTGAGCAGCCCCGCCTGCGCGAGGGTCTCCACGAGCCGGCGGTACTTGGGCAGCATCCCGGCGTGGTGCACGCCGATGCCGTGGCGCACCAGCCGCGAGAGCGTCCTGCCGAACCCCGCGGTGAAGCGGAACGAGCCGATGAGCTCGGCGATCTGCTCCTTCTCGGCCTTCGTCGACACGTTGAGGCTCATCAGCGCCTGCGCCTGCTCGATCGCCGCGGCCTGCGTGGTGTGGACGATGTAGACCGGCGCCTGCTGCCCGGAGAGCAGCTCGGTGATCGTCTCGTGCAGGGGCGTCGTGGCGTAGCGGAACGAGAGCGGGACCGGGCGCTCGGTGTGCGCGACCACCGCGGTCTCGCGGCCGGTGCGCCGGGTGAGGTCGCCCTGGAAGAACGTGACGTCACCGAGGGTCGCCGACATCAGCAGGAACTGGGCCTGCGGCAGCTCGAGCAGCGGCACCTGCCACGCCCAGCCGCGCTCGGTGTCGGCGTAGTAGTGGAACTCGTCCATGACGACCTGGCCGACCTCGGCCTCGCGCCCCTCGCGCAGCGCCCAGTTGGCCAGCACCTCGGCGGTGCAGCAGATGACCGGCGCCTCGGGGTTCACGGCGGCGTCGCCCGTGAGCATGCCAACGTTGGCGTAGCCGAGCTGGGCGCCGAGCGCGAAGAACTTCTCCGAGACCAGCGCCTTGATCGGCGCGGTGTACACCGAGCGCTCGCCCCGCGACATCGCCGTCACGTGCGCGCCGAGCGCGACCAGCGACTTCCCCGAGCCCGTCGGCGTCGACAGGATCACGTTCGATCCCGACACGAGCTCGATGAGCGCCTCGGACTGCGCGGGGTAGAGGTCGAGGCCGCGCTCGGCGGCCCACTCCGCGAAGCCCTCGTAGATCTCGTCCGGGTCCGCGCCGGATGCGGGCAGGAGCGCGGTCGAGGTGGTCACGGCTCCATTGTCCGGGATCGCACCCCCTCCCCGAGGAGGCCCGCGGGTTACGATGCGTCACTACACGCGCCTGCCGTCGTTGGGCCGGTCGGTGGCAGGAAGGATGACGTGTGACCCAGGGTGACGAGGCGACGTGCACGACGCGCGCGCCGCTCGGCCGGCGGGCCGCGACCAAGGCACGGACCCGCGGGGCCCTGCTGGCCGCCGCGCGCCGGGTCTTCGCCGAGCGCGGGTACGGGCCGGCCTCCGTGGAGGAGATCGCCCGCACGGCCGGGGTCTCGGTCGGCTCGGTGTACGTGCACTTCGCGAGCAAGGAAGCGCTGTTCACCGCGCTGCTCGAGGCCCAGACCTCGGCGGACGTCTCGGCGATGAGCGCGGTCGTCCACGACGACCCCGACGAGACCTTCGCGGCACTCGACCGGCTCGTCACCGACGTCGCCGACTCCCGCGAGGAGGCGCTGCTCGACGCCGAGATGTGGCTCTACGCGGTCCGGCACCCGGAGTTCGCCGACCGTCTCGCCGAGCACGAGGTCCGGATGGCCCGCTTCGCGAACGACCGGCTCTCGCACGACTGGGACGCGATGGACCCCGCCGTGCGCTCCGCGGTCCGCGACGACGAGTTCGTCATCGCGGCCGCCGCGCTCTTCCACGGCCTCATCCGCCTGCGCCGCGTGCTGGGCGAGGACGCCGTGCCCCCCGATCTGTACAGCCGCGTCCTGCGCCTGATCCTGCACCTGCCGGCGTCCTAGCCGTCAGGCCACCGACCCGGGGAGCACCGCGCGCAGTGCCGGCAGGAAGGCGGCCGGGTCGTCGGCGAAGCCGATGTGGTCGCCGGGGAAGAGCGTCGGGTCGATGCCCAGCGCGGCCGCCAGCGCCCGCGAGGTGCGGTCGCACAGCTGTCCGGCCGAGTCCTCGCCGATGCCGACGACGAGGCGCGGGCGCCCGGCGCGCAGCAGCGCGACATCGGGCGGAAGTGCGTCGTCGGGCGCAGGAGGTGCGCGTTCTGGTAGTCGCCGTCGGCCTTCGCCGCCGCATCCGGCGCGGACGCGAACACCATCCGGAACACCTCCTCGGGCATCGCGATGTCCGCGTTCTCCAGGAACGCCCGCCACGAGCCGACGTGGTCGCCGGCGAACCAGCGCTCGATCACCACGTCCTCGCCGGCGTGGCGCTCCTCGCGGTCGGGCAGCAGCTCGACCAGCGGCGGCTCGTGGGCCACGACGGTGTCGACGAGCCCGGGGTGCTCCTGCGCGACGGCGAGCGCGGTGACGGCGCCGCCGCTGGACCCGAACAGCGTCACGGGGCCGGCGGGGTCGCTCTGCCGGATCAGCCGGGCGACGTCGTGGGCGCGGGTCGACAGCGTCGGGCTCGCCTCCGGGTCGTCGACCGGGCTGCGGCCGATGCCGCGGACGTCGGTGGTGAGCACGGTGTGGTCCGCGGCGAGCAGGTCGGCGAGGCCGGCGAAGGCGTCGGCGCCCATCGGCGTCCCGAGCAGGACGACCAGGGGGCCGGTGCCGCGGACCTCGTGGTGCAGGCGGGCACCGGGGACGGCGAGGGTGTCGATCACGGGCGACGGGGCGGCGGTCACGGGAGCCTCCGGGTGGTCGGGATGTCGGGGGTGTGACGGGTCCGGGGCCCGGGACTCATCGGTCCGGCGAGGATTTCGGGTACGCCCGGCCCGTGTCCAAGAACTCGCGCGACCTGACCTGGATCCCCCGCCTGCTCGGCGTCGCGACCGCCGGTTACAGCGTGGCGATCATCGCCAACCCCTCGCTCTTCGCCCGTCCCACCGGTCTGCAGGCCGACGGGGCGCCGTTGCCCACCGCCACGGCGATCGGGGTGCGCGCGCTCGGCGGCCGCGACCTGGCCTCGGGCGCCGCGATGGCGCTGGCGCCGGCCGGGAAGGCGCTGAGGACCGCGGTCGCGGTGCGCGTCGGCGCCGACGTCGCCGACCTCGCCGTGCTCGGGACGTCGCTGCCCGGCAAGCAGTACCGCGCGAAGGCGGCCGGCGTCGCTGCCGTATGGGGCGCGCTGTGCGGGCTGAGCTACCTCGCCGCCGGCGACTGATCGACCGGGACCTCGGCGGGCCGCAGGTGGTAGACACCGGCGGCCGGGGTGAGCGGGTGCAGGTCGTAGACGTGCACGACCTTGGGGCCGTCGTGGAGGTGGGTGTGGGTGACGACCGGGAGCGGGGCGCCGTGACGCGCCTCGCGCACCTCCACGCGCCCGTCGAGCGGGCCGCCCACGTAGAGCAGGACCGCGTCCTCGTCGGTCATGGCGGCCTCCTCGGGGTGCTCGACGGCTGGCGGGTACGCGGATGATGCGTCGGATCCAGCGTAGGGATCAACACCGTCCGGCGCTGCGTCTCTTCGGAGGCAAACGGTGACGAGCAGTGACGGTGCCGGTGACGATCACGGTGACGGCGTGCGTGACTGGACGGCGCCGGGGACGGCGCCGCTGGTCCCGGAGATCACGCTCCTGCTCGCCGACGACATCCACCGCACCTGGTCGGCCCTCGACGAGGAGGCGCCGCCGTTCTGGGCGTTCGCGTGGGTCGGCGGGCAGGCCCTCGCCCGCCACGTCCTCGACCACCCCGAGCTGGTGCGCGGGCGCCGCGTGCTCGACCTCGCGTCCGGGTCGGGGCTGGTCGCGATCGCCGCGGCCCGCGCCGGCGCCACGGCGGTGATCGCCTCCGACACCGACGCGCGCTCGCGCACCGCGATCGGGCTGAACGCCGCGGAGAACGGCGTCGAGGTCGAGGTGGTCGGCGACGTGGTGGAGGCGGACGACCAGATCGACGTCGACGTCGTCCTCGCCGGCGACGTCTTCTACGAGCAGCCGATGGCCCGTCACATGGAACGGTTCTGCGACGAGGCGAGCGCGGCGGGCGTCGACGTCGTCGTCGGCGACCCCGGCCGCGAGTACCTGCCGCGCCGCCGCGTGACGGCCCTGGGCCGCTACGAGGTCACCGGCACCGCCGACCTCGAGGGCGGCGCGACCACCACGACCACGGTCTACCGCTTCACGTGATCCGGGGCCTCCTGTACAACCGTCACGACTGACGGTTCTGGGGGACGAGAGGGGTCGCGGTGCGCGCGGTACAGGTCGTCCGGCTCGACGGGCCGGAGGCGGTCGAGGTCGGCGAGGTCGAGGAGCCGAAGGCCGGGGCCGACCAGGTCCTGATCGACGTGGAGGCGGCCGGTGTCGTCTTCCCCGATCTCCTGCTCACCCGCGGCCAGTACCAGATGCGGCCCGAGCTGCCGTTCCTGCTCGGCAGCGAGGTCGCGGGCACCGTGCGCGAGGCCCCGGACGGCTCGGGCTTCTCGGCGGGCGACCGGGTGGCGGCGCTGCCGGTGCTCGGCGGCTTCGCCACGACGGTCGCGGCGTCCACCGAGACCGTGTTCCCGCTGCCCGACGGGGTGTCGTCCGACATCGGGGCCTGCCTGCCCATGAACTACCTGACCGCGCACTTCGTGCTCGAGACCCGCGCGCACCTCGCGGCGGGCGAGACGGTGCTCGTGCACGGCGCGGCCGGCGGGGTCGGCGTCGCCTGCATCCAGTTCGCCAAGGCCCGCGGCGCGACGGTGATCGCCGTCGTGTCCTCGGAGGCCAAGGGCGAGGTGGCCACGGCCGCGGGCGCCGACCACTGGGTGCCGGTCGACGGCTTCAAGGACGCCGCCAAGGAGCTCACCGGCGGGCGGGGTGTCGACGTCGTCGTCGACCCGGTCGGCGGCGACCGCTTCACCGACTCGCTGCGCAGCCTCGGCGACGACGGCCGCCTCGCGGTGGTCGGCTTCACCGCCGGCGAGATCCCCACCGTCAAGGTCAACCGGCTGCTGCTCAACAACACCTCCGTGGTCGGCGCGGGCTGGGGTGCCTACGCGTCGAAGCGCCCCGGCTTCATGCGCCGCCAGTGGGACGCGATCCGCGACGACGTCGCGAGCGGGAAGCTCGCCCCGCCGATCAGCGCGACCTACCCGCTGTCGCAGGCCGCGGCGGCGATCGCCGAGCTCGCGGAGCGGCGCGTCACGGGCAAGGTCGTCATCCACCCCGGGGAGCAGTAGTGGATCTCGCGCACACCCGCACCGGGAGCGGCGAGCCCGTCCTGCTCCTGCACGGCATCACCCACCGCCGCCAGGGCTGGGACCTCGTCACGCCCCTGATCGCGCAGGAGCGCGAGGTGTGGGCGGTCGACCTGCCCGACCACGGCGAGTCGCCCGACCTCCCACCCGAGTACACCGGCGACATCGCGCCGGTCGTCGACGCCGTCGAGGCGTTCTGCCGCGCCCAGGGGCTCGAGCGCCCGCACGTGGTCGGCAACTCCCTCGGCGGCCTCGTCGCCCTCGAGCTCGCCGCGCGGGGCACCGTGCGCTCGGCGACGGCGCTCTCGCCCGCCGGGTTCTGGTCGACGGCCGAGCGGGTCTACGTCCGCGGCGTGCTGGGTGGGGCGCACGCGCTGCTCGCGCTGATCCCGTCGGCGCGGCTGCGCCGGATGCTCGCCGTGCCGGTGCTGCGCACGGTGCTGCGCACGGTGCTGCTCGGCGTGCTCCTCGCGCACCCGTCGAAGGTCGACGTCGAGCAGATCACCGGCGACCTGCACGGCCTGAGCCACCCGCGCTCGTCGTTCCGCAAGATGCTCACCGCGCTCGACACGTGGACGCCGCCGCAGCCCGGCGGCGTGCCGACCACCGTCGGCTGGGGCGCCCGCGACTTCCTGCTGCCCCGCTGGCAGTCCAAGCGCCTGCGCCGCGCCCTGCCCGGCGCGGCGGTCTACGTGCTGCCCGGCTGCGGGCACGTCCCGATGGGCGACGACCCCCACCTCGTCGCCGACCTCGTCCTCGCGGCCACCCGTCCGCGGTCCGCCTGACCCGACGGTGCCCACGCTCTACCTCGTCCGCGGCCTCCCGGCCTCGGGGAAGTCGACGTGGGCGCGGGCGCTCGTCGCGTCGCGGCGGCCCGGCTCGATCCTGCGGCTCAACCGCGACGACCTGCGCCCCAGCATGGTCGACCCGGCCTACGCGACGCCGGTCGACGCCGTGGAGCGGCGGATCTCCGACGTGGAGGAGCGCATCGCCCGCGGCGCGCTGGGCGACGGGGTGGACATCGTCGTCGACGCCATGAACCTGCGTGCCGGGCCGGCGCGGCGGTGGCTGGCGCTCGCGGAGGAGTGCGGGGCGGGGTGGCACGTGGAGGAGGTGGTCTCCGATCTCGAGGAGTGCGTCCGCCGCGACGCCGCCCGCCCGGAGGTCGAGCGCGTGGGGGAGGAGCGGCTGCGGGACCTGGCGGCCCGGTTCCTCGACCCCGGCACCGGGCGCCTGCCGCCGCTCGCGGCGCCGCCCGTCCCCCCGGAGGACAGGTCGCCGTGCCAGCATGGGTCCGTGGCCCACGAGAACGAGTGGTACTACTGCCTCAAGCACCATCGGGTGGAGCCGTGGGACGGCTGCCGCTCCGCGGACCGTCTCGGCCCGTATCCCGACAAGGAGACCGCCGAGCACGCGCTGGAGATCGCGAAGCAGCGCACCGAGGCGGCGGACAAGTACGACGAGAGCTAGCTGGTCAGCGGTACCAGCGGCGGTGGGCCGTGCGGGCGACGTCGGTGACGTCGGCGACGAGCCGGGCGCGCTCGGCCCGGAAGCGCGCGGCGGGCAGCGAGATCGCGATCGCGGCGCTGACCCGGCCGCCCGGGTCGGCGATCGGGGCGCACACGCAGCCGAAGCCGGGGGCGTACTCCTCCTCGTCGAGCGCGTAGCCGTCGCAGCGCACCCGGGCGAGCTCGGCGTCGAACGCCGCCTTCGTGGCCGGCGTCCAGGCGCGGGTGTCGAGCCGAGCCCGGCGTTCCGGCGCGAACGCCACGAGCACCTTGCTCACGGCGAGCGCGTGCGCCATCGACGGCGGGATGCGTGCGGGGAGCTCGGGGACGAGCCCGAGACCCTGGTGGCCGCGCAGGTCCACGACGTCGAGGTGGTCGTCGTCGGCCCACTCGACGAGGTAGGTCCAGGCGCGGGTGCGGCGGTAGAGCTCGCTGACCGCGTCCGAGAGCACCTCGGGCAGCTCGCGCCGCGGCGCCGGCTGCTCGGGCCCGCCCCACGTCGGGTGGGCCCGCAGCCGGTAGGCCCCGGCGTCGGTGCGCTCGGCGTGCCCGGAGCGCAGCAGCCCCGAGAGCACGGGCAGGAGGTCCGTGCTCGTGCGGCCGAGGTGGCCGCCGAGGGTCGCGAGGTCGACGCCCTCCGGGTGGGCCGCGAGCACGCGCAGCGCACGCAGCGTGCCCGGGGCGACCGCGTGCGCATCGCCCGTCCGGGGCAGCGGGAGCTCGATGGTCACGACACGTGATCTTAGGGACGCGCGTCGACGTCCGGAACGGCTCCGCTCTGAGGAAAGGGTGAAAGTCGCGATCCGGACAGGGCCGCGCCCGTCACTCCGCCTCCAGCACCACGCCGCACCCCGGGCAGCGGGTCGGCGGGTCCTCGTCGGCGAGGCGCCCGCACTCCGGGCAGACGCGGTGCATCCAGCAGGCGGGGTCGCCGCCCTCGTCGGCAGGGTCCACCCGGTCAGCGTGCCTCGGCGGGTCGGTCAGCGCTGTGCGAACGGGTCGTCGAAGGCGAGCAGCCAGGTGCCGTCGGCCTGGCGGCGCAGGAGCACGACGGCCTGGCCCTCCATGCTCGCCGGCCCGTCGTCGTCCTCGCCGGAGAGCGTGTAGTCGGAGTAGACGAGCGCCTCCTGGTCGCGCTCGAAGATCCGCTGGGTGCGCAGGTCGACCTGCGCCTCGCGCAGCGGGAAGCCCGCGATCCAGGCGCGGATGGCGTCCGGGCCGACCAGCGGCGCGCCGCCGGGCTCGGGCACGAAGAGCGCGTCCTTCTCGTAGAGGGCCAGCAGCCCCTCGAGGTCGCCGCCGTTGAACAGGTCCATCCAGACCTGGTCGGCCTGCGCCGGGCTCGTGATCGCCATGGTGTGACCCCCTGGTTCCTCCTGGGTGGTTGAGGTGGGCGTCACACAGGGTCGCAGCGGCTGCCGTGGGAAGCGCCGTAAGTCGCTGAGATGGCGCAGCGACGTCGACGGGCCGGGGTCGACCGGTCCGGCGGAGTCACCGGTCCCGCGTCCACTCGGTCAGCACTGCGTCGGCGAAGGCGGTCGGGCCATGCCCCGCGCAGGAACGGACGCACCACCCGGGCGCCGCGCGCGGTGAGCAGCGGGACGACCTCGTCGTAGGCGTGGACGTCGTACGGGAAGCCGTGCGAGAGCACGACCGGCCAGCCGTCGTCGGGTCCGTCCACGACGTGCGCGACCGCGAGGACCCGGCCGGGACGATGTCCATCAACCGACCCCCGGAACACCGAAAGGCCCTGGCACCGACCTCGCTGCGAGGTCGTGACCAGGGCCTTCGTGGTGGGCGATACTGGGATTGAACCAGTGACCCCTACCGTGTCAATCAGGTCACGAGCCCCGGGGCCCCTGTCACCTGATGTCGTCGCGTGCCGCCTGAGCTGCGGCGTCCTGTCGTCTGATGATGTCGACGGACGGCGGCTGACATCCCTCTCGATGACTTTTCGCTGGCGCTCAGGACCAACCGCGAGCGACGGCCCAGAGGCTGAGCCCCCGTCCCTGACGGCGGAGCACGCGCCACGTTCTGATTGTCCGCATGGCCGGCGAGGCTGCCTCGCGCCGCCCGCCCTGTCCATCGAACGCGTGTGCGATCAGGCATCCCATGCGTACGTCGGGACGCCGGCCACGCGGCTCATGGTCCCCAGGGCGTGCGGGCCGGCCATGTCCCGGAAGGTCATGCAGACATCGGCGCCTGCGTCGATCATCCGCCGGTGCCGGCTCTCGACGACCGTTCCCTGCGGCTGGTCCCAGTCGAACTCCCACCGTTCGACCCGTCCGCCCCAGCGCGCCCAGCAGCGAGCGGCGAGGTCCTCGGCGCCCTCGGGGCATGCGCCGGTGACGAGCACGGCGTCCGGTTCCCACACCAGCGTCAGCGCCGCCATGACCGTCTGCCAGTCGGTCCAGAACTTCGACCCTGCCAGCAGGACTCGCATCGCCATCGTGGCCACCTCCGACGCCCGAGAGATCGGCGGGGCGGCGGTTCGCGCCCCGGGTGGGGTCCGTCCCGGCCTCACCGCGCCTGCGGGCCCTTCGGCCGTCGGAGGCTCGCCAGCAAGGGAGGAAGCCAACGATCTTGAACGGCCCGTCAACCTCGCCTTGCGCCTGTCTCGTCGATTCGCCGGTCAAGATGGTTGGCGGCCCTTGCTGGGGAGGGACGGCCGATCAAGCTCGCGTGCCGCCGCCCCGCCCACCGGCGCAGCCGGTTCCTCTGTACTTCTCGGCCCCGCGGCCCTGAGCCGGCTCGGTCACCGCCGGCCCGGTGCTGCGAGCTCGTCGTCCACCCGACCGCCGGGTTATCCGTCTTCGTCGCCCTCGCCGGTTGGGCTCGTCGCTGCGTCGTCCCTGCCCGGCCCTCGGGTCGGGTGCGCGCCCCGGGTCGGAGACAGGAGGGGAAGCGTGCCCGGCCCGGAAGGGCCGGGCACCGGCGCGTCAGCGCCGGCCCTCACCGCCGGAGGTGCTCGATGACGGCCCCGGCTCTCGGTAATGGGCGAACAGGTCTTCACCGCACCAGGGCCCGCCGTGGCGCCAACGCCAGGCTCACCCCGGACCAGCGGGTTGCTCAAGCTCAACATCGGCGCGCCGGTCGATGGGCTCGGCGCGCTCAGCTTCGCAAGATCACATCCCTGCACCGGGTACGCCAGTGCGGCGTGATGCTCGATCCGGAGCAGGGCGTGACGCTGGCGGTCACGACGAACTCGGACGGGACCCGGACCGCCGGCTATTCGGGGCTGGCCTCGTGCGGCTCGGTCTGGGCCTGCCCGCAATGCGCCGCGAAGATCGCCACCCGTCGTGCCGACGAGCTGTCTCAGGTCATGCGCGCTGTCGACGATGCCAGCGGCTCGGCGTTCCTGCTGACGTTGACCATGAGGCACTCGCGCGGCGACCGTCTGGGGCTGTCGAAGCAGGAGCGCGCCCGGCTGCGTCAGCTCGAGGACAACCTCGCCTCGTACGAGGTCGCGAACGCCAACCGCTGGTCCTTTGATGAGCGCCAGGCCGAAGCCGACGCCATCGAGCACAACACCCTGACCGCCCGGAAGGGCTGCTGGGACGTCCTCTCTGACGCCTGGGCCAAGGTCACCTCAGGTGCCGCATGGAAGGCCGACCAGGAGCTGTTCGGCGGCCTGCTCGGGTGGGCTCGGGTCGTCGAAGTCACCGATGGCGAGAACGGCTGGCACGTCCACATCCACGCCCTCCTCTGCTTCCGCGAGCAGGTCTCCGCGGACATGGTTGCCGCGGGCGTCGGAGCACGGATGTTCGGCCGATGGCGTCGCGCCCTGGAGCGCAAGGGCTTCGACGCCTCCGACGAACACGGGTGGGACTTGCGCCGTGTGCAGCTCGGCGACGGCGACCTTGCCGACTACTTCACCAAAATTGCCCACGAGGTCACTGGGTCCCACCGCAAAGGAGGCCGGCGTGCCGGTGGTCGAACGCCGATGCAGCTTCTCGCCGACGCGGTGGACTCATGCGAGGGGTCGGCTGCGGTGCGGTGGCGCGAGTGGGAGCAGGCGAGCGAGGGTCGCCGTCAGCTCACATGGTCTGTCGGACGGCGTGACCTCCGAGCCTTGGCGGGTCTGGGTGAAGTGGCGCCTGATGATGAGGTCGCCAGAGAAGAGCACGGTGCCGACTCGTACCTCGTTCTGCACAACGAGGCTTGGGCACTCATGACCGGTTCTCGGCTAGCGTGCGATGTCCTGGCGGTCGCCGAGCTCGGAGGGCTTCGCGCTGTCCGACTCTGGTGCCGTGAACAGGGAATACCCCTGCATGAAGATCCGGAGCGAGACAGTATCGTCGACTGGTGCCGACCTCTCCGTATGTAACCAAAGCGGAAGTTGAACGAGCCATATCAGTCGGAGCCCAGATCGGTAGCTCTTCTTCGAGTCCACGACGCTTGGAGGGGGCTTTTGTTCGCGAGGTACTAGCGGCACTCGGGCCCGAGGCGTCGAGCAGTCAGGGGCTCATCGTTGAGAACGTGAGGGTCACAGGAGGTCTTGATCTATCGGACCTAGTTCTACGAACTCCTATCAGCTTCGCCGGCTGCACTTTCGACGGCGAATTCCTAGCGGACAGAAGCACCTTCCATCGCCTGATCCTGGCGGAGTGCGATCTCGAACATCTTTCGATGGAAGAGGTTGAATCAAACCACACGTTGGTTCTATACAACGTCACGGCTAGTATCGGGGGGCTCAACCTGACGGGGTCGCGAATCAGAGGCGACCTCGACATGCGTAAGGTCGTCACCTCTTCGGACGCCAGCGGGATAGGTCTAGCGCGTGCGGTCATTCAGGGCCAGCTCGATCTTCGATCGAGCAGGGTGGCGACGAGTCGAGACGAACCGGCCGTTACTCTTGAACATAGTTCGATTGAAGCGCGAGCCGATCTTTCAGCGATAACCGTTAACAGCTCAAAAGGTCCCGGGCTGTCCGTGCAGTACGCCTCTATCGGTGGGGCACTCGACCTCACAGACGCACGCGTTGTTGTCGACTCCCAGACGGGAGCTATCCAGGCCAACAATATCGATGTCAAGGGCATGTTGACTCTTGACCGCATTTATGTTGAAAACGCGTCTGGTACCGCACTTCGGGCGATTAATGGCCGAGTTGAGTTGGGGCTCAGCGTCGACGGCAAGTCCTATTTTCGTGGGCACGGACCTAGTGGGTCTGTCCGCCTAATCGGTGCGCATATCGGCGGCCAAGCAATATTTCACAGGGCGACGATCACGAACGAGAGAGGCCCAGCTTTCGTTGGGTCTGGCATGAGAGTAGACGGAGGACTATTCCTTCGGTGGACCCATTTCGAGGCGTCCTCACGAGAGCAAGCAGTCGACTTGAAGGGCTTGCGGTGTGAGGCGAACCTGGATATTCGGCGAGTCGCAGTAATTTCGAAGCTTGGCTGCGGAGTAGCCATGGATCAGGCCCAGATCGGAGGGTCGTTAACTGCCCGTCGGTTCGCAGTGACGGCGCGCGGCAGTGCGGGCGCTTTGCGCCTGGTAGGCGCGCGAGTAACGGGCCAGCTCAGCCTAACGACTTGTCGCTTCTCGAATCAAGACGGGCCGAGCGTCGTCGGCGATGGGATAGAAGTGTCCGACGATCTAGCGATTGCTGCTCGCAGCAACTTTGTTGCTGACTACCCTGGCGGTGCATTGAGACTCCTCGGAGCTAAGATTGGAGGTCAGTTTGCGTTCACTGAATCATTCCTGACGAACTTTGGTGGATCGGGGATCAATTGTCAGGGGGCAGAGTTTGCGACTGGAGTAGTCCTTCGGGGCTCCGTTTTGGAAGCTCTAAATGAGACCGTGAGACTGATATCTGCGTCCTCTGGAGGAGACTTCTACGTCTCGCAGAGCACCATTAAGAATCCAAGAGGAAGCAACGGCAAGGCTGTTGTACTTCAGAGCACAACCATCGCCGGAGCTTTGCGAGTAAGGTTTGCTGATCTCGTTGAGCGCAGTCGACCAGCGCGATTCGTCGTTGACTTGGAAGGTACGACCTATGAAGGCCTCTCGACCGAAGATACCACGCTAGAGACGTGGCAGATCGTTCTAAGAAGCCATACGGACCGCTTCTCGGCGCAGCCGTATCAACAATTAGCCAAGATTCTGCGAGAATCCGGTCACCCGGCAGACGCAAAGAAGATTTTCATCCAACAGGAGCGGGATCGCCGGGAAGTCGGCGCCAATATGAATGCCAGAGAATCTCTCTGGCACCGATTCAAGGGAAGCGTGATCGGTTACGGGTATCTACCGCACAAGGCGGTGGTCCCGTTCGTTGCCATTCTAGCAATTACTACCTTCGCGATTGTCGGCGCTAGTCTGATCGATCCCCTAGTTCTGATGCGACCAGTTGGTCAGTCCAAAGTTGCATGCAGCGTCATCGAACAACTGAGCTTTTCGGGCGACATCGCGATACCGCTTGTTGGTGCTGGGTTCCGATTTCAACAATGCTCATTGACAGAAGGTCCGTTGGCGCAGACCCTACTGGTTGCGACCACGTTGCTCCGATTTGCATCATGGGCCCTCGCCACACTCTTCGTGGCCGGCTTCACTGGTTTGATCAAGCGCGACTAGACTTTGGCTAGTCCTTGGGTTGATTATCGTGACGGCGGCGTGCTTCACGGATTACGTCGCTAAGCGTCGGAGTTCCGCCGTCGAAGAGCCTCTCTGGAATCGACGAAATTTGCGCGGGGTGCTGTTCTTCGACGATCTTATTCAGCTGATCCCTGGCTACGTCCAACCGCTTCTTGATTTCTTCGTTCGGCTCGTGGAGATCGCTTGATTCCGCGTCTAGCCACATTTCTAATGTCTCTACTTCTCGCTCCCTTGCCTGTACCTGTTGGCTTATTTTCTGGCTTGCCGCGAGGCTCGCCGCGATGGCTTTGCGCCCGTCCTCACGCCGACGCGGGTCGTCCAGCAAAGATAAGCCGTAGCCGCGCAGGACTATTGCTAAGGCATCGAGCGAAGAGGTAGATCGGGCGCGCCGAATTGCCTTTGCCCAGTACCTTTGCTCTGCGTCGCGATCGCCCCACTCCTTGAGGGCAAGTGCAAGTGTCCTGTACTCGGAAGACGTTATCCAACGATCGGGGAGCGTGGCCAGGATTACTTCTGACTGCTGGATGAGGAGTTCTCGCCGAGCGTTATATACCGCGCCGTCGTGGTGTTGGTCGTATAAGCCCGACTGAGCCATCCTTGAATCCGATGAGCGACGACTCAGGTTGGCTGATTGGACGTCTTGTCGTGCCTGATCCTGTGCTATATCGAGCTGGTTGAGCTCGTCTATTAACTCACTCAGTCTCGCGCGACTAGCGCGCTTCGCCTGTGACCGACGCTCGGCGAATCCGATAAGCGATACGACGACCGCGAAGGCGCTAAGCGCCAGCGTCAGTACGTCTTTGGGCTGCAGTTCTGCCAGCATACTGGACATGTGGGCATCTGCCTGTCCTTAAGGTGGCTTGGTAGCGGCGCGCGCCGTGATGCTTGCCTTGCGCGATGTGACTTTAGGCGATTGGTCTGATGCTGTTAGTCGGAATCACGCTTCGCCCCTTTCGGCCAGACGATAGTAAACGGCACCCCTTGAGTTTCCGCTTGCTGAACCACAGAGGCGGTTCCACTCCCACCCGATCTCTTGCCATCCCAAACAGCGAATAGTCGATCGCACTCTTCAACTAGGAGGTCGTTTGCGGCGGCGTAGGCGTCTTTCCCGACGTCTTCAAATGGCAAGGTACGTACCTTGTTCGCGCTTGCCATGAGTCTGTCGAAGATTGGTGCGTGATCGGGCTTTACCTTCTTCTCTCTATAGTGAGGCGAGGGTAAGACAACTTCTAGGGTGCCCCCGGCCGCTAGGACCTCTTCGGCGAAGATGGAGTCTGCGCCCCGCGCAAGGCAGCTAATGCCGGTTACCGGAGTTCCAGAATCAAGGTCGTCGAGACGCGCTCGTAGCTCGTTGCGGATTAACTCGACACTGTCTGCAGATACGTCCATGTGGCCGGTGACAGCTACTCTCATCACGATCAATCCTTGAAGCTTGGCGTGGCCAATACGGAAGTCATGCGCTCGCGCAGGTTGGCGAGGGCCTGGGCTGGGATGCGCTCGGCCAAACTCTGTAGCTGTCCGAGTTGTACGCGGACTCGGTCGGACGATGTCTGCTCGGTGATGTCGAGAGCCTCGTTGCCGATGCGGGTGGCCTCGTCGAAGTCCCCGCGGATGAGGGAGGCCTCGGCCAGGCCGATCTCGTCGAGGGCAGAGCTACGGAGCCGGCCGGCGCGCCGGGCCTCGATGGCAGCGGTAATGCGTTCGGCTGCCTGGTCGGCGAACTCGGGCTGCTTGTAGGCGACTTCGAGTAGCCGGCCTCCGGTCGTGCCGTGCAGCTCGGCGATGTCGTAGTACTGAATCCAGTGGGGCTCGTCGCCGTGGGCCCCGGTGAGAGTGTCCTCGGCGGCCGCGGTGGCTCGGTCGAAGCCGGTGCGCCGACCCATGGCGGACAGCGCCCACGCCTCGCGGGTGTGGAGCATCGAGACGACCGAGGGCGTCGCGCGGCCGTCTGCTTCCTTCTGGGCGAGCCGGACGAGTTCGAGGGCGTCGCCGGGCTCGCCGAGGTAGAGGAGCTGCCGGGCCATGCCGGCGAGGACGTTGGCGGAGAAGGCCGGGTCGTCGGCGGTGCGGGCTGCATGGAGCGCCATGAGGTAGTACCGCTGAGCCACGGCCTGGTGGCCGGTGTCCCAGGACATCATGGCGGCGGTCTCGGACAGCTCGGCCACGACGCCATGCAGGCGCCGGCCGATATCGGCGGGGTGGTGCTCCTGGAGGAGGTCTGAGACCTCGTTGAGCTGGCCGATGACAGCCTTGCGGCGGAGTCCGCCCCCGTACTGGTCGTCCCAGTTACGGAAGACGCGTGCTGCGTTCTCCAGCTCACCGACCTCCTGGTAGCCGATCGAGGTCGGTGCCGCTGCAACGGCTCGACCGGGGAGCTGCGGGGCTGACAGCCAGCGCTCCAGCCGGTCAAGCAGGGGGCCACCGACGAGCACGGTGGCGAACAAGCGGCCGAGGTCTCGGCGGTTCAACAAGAGGTCCTTCCTGGTCACGTGGCCGATGAGGTCTGCGGCGTGCTCCGGGACGCCCTCCCAGTCCGCATCGTCCCTGGTCTGAGGTGGTGCAACCAGGATGGGCACAGGGCTTTTCGACGTCATTTTGGCCCGTCGGCGGTGCGCTGGGAGAGGTGCCCCCATCGCGGTGAGGATGCGCCGGGTCTGGGCGTGGATGCTCGGTGTGGCGCCGCTCTCCCAGCGCCAGACGTCCTTGGCGGTGGCCTCGACGAGGCGGTCCTTCTTGTATTCGCCGAGGTGGCCGGCGTGATAGGTGAAGTGTTCGAGGAAGGTCGAAACACTCCAGCCCATTGTGATTTCGCGCCATTCCTGCAATCGGTCGCACCATGGCCGGCTGTCCTCGTGGGAGTCGTCGGCAGGCGTCGGCGCGTGAGAGTCCACCGCTCGCGCACCTCCCAACTTGACCGGCTTTTGACGTCAGGATGCCGGATCTAGGCCTGATCTGGTGGCCACTTCGATTGGTCGACTACTCGGCATGTTCGAGGTGATCGCAACCGTGGTCGCGGCGCTCCTGGTCGGCGCCGCCGCGTGGGTGTCTGTGCAGGTCGGGGCGCGGCGTGAACGCCGGCTGATCGAGGCACGCCACCTGCGGGCGCAGTACGCGCTGGAGTTCGAGACGCGGACCGGTCGCTACGCACCCGAGCGCCTGATCCCGCAGCCGCGGACCGCGGAGCGCCCGAGCTGGGAGCGGGTCTGATGAGCGCCGCCACGGTCTACCCGCCGTCGGTCGCGGGCCCGACTCCGAGTTCCGCGAGCTGCGCTCGGAGCTTGTCCAGGTCCCACCGCAGGTGCCCACCTACCGTGCGGCTCGCGGGCGTGACGGAGCCGGCGGCAGCCCAGCGGGCCAGCGTGGTCCGGTCGATGCCCAGAGCGCGCGCCGCCTCACCGGTGCCCACGAGTCGATGCGCCGTGTCCGCCATGCCCTCAGGGTCCCACGTCGTCCGCCTCGTTCGACGCAGCCACGTCGCCTGCGTCTCTTGCATCGTTCGCCTCGTTCAACCTACCCTCGCCTCGTGTGCATCGTTTGCGTCAATCGATGTCCGCAGCCAAGCCACGCGGTCCTCGCGTGGCTCGTGGCCAGCACCCATCCGACGGGCCTGGCCGACCTCACCAAGGAGATCACCCGCAATGTCATCGCTGCTCTATCAGCTGGAAGCACTCCTCGACTGCTCGCAGATCACTGTGGTGGCCACCGGCCACGTCGCCCCGGTCATGGCCTGGGAGGACACCCCCAACGGTCGCCGGATGGGGACGACTCCTGAGCTGGACCCGGAGTCGCAGGCTCCCTTCCAGGTGGCGGACCTGCTCATGCCCTTCGGGCGCGACGGCAAGCCGGAGCTGTTCGGCGTCCGGTTCGCCTCCCACGAGGTGCCGAAGCTCGATCCCTACTCGCCGGCCGAGGTCGTGGGCCTGCGGGTTCGGGTCAAGCGCCCGAAGGAGGGCCGGGGCGTCGAGGTCGCGTTCTCGGCGGACATGGTCCGCCCGGCCACCGGACCCCAGCGCCAGACCCGGCGCCCCGCCGAGGGCGAGGCCGCCTGATGCGTCCCTCCGGGGCGGCGGGCCCGACACACCACCTGCCCTGCGAGCGGCGCTCGGATGTCAACGACGGCCTGACGATCCACCGCCTGCGGCCCGTCGTCGAGAACGACGAGTTCGCTGGCTTCGTCCGTCGCGTCGTCACCGCCCACGGCCGTCGGGTCAGCTCCGGCGACGTCGAGGGACTGCGCGACCTGGCCGCTCTCGACCGCGCCGTCCAGGACGCCACCCGCACCGCGGTCCGTGGACTGCGTTCGGCGGGCTTCTCGTGGAGCGCGATCGGACGGCAGCTCGGCACAACCCGTCAGGCCGCCCACCAGCGGTGGGGAGGCGAGTAGGCCATGAGCCAGGCCATCTCACCGACAGCCCGACGGGCCATCGCCGGCCACAGCACGTGCCGCGACTGCGCCGGGGTCTACCCCCGCACCGAGGAGCACGCCGACACCCGCTGGTGCCCGTCGTGCATCACCCGGCACGTCGGGCGGTGCGTGGAGTGCCGCACGGGGTTCGACCTCGACGGCACGCACCGTCTCTGTCCGGCGTGCCGTGATCAGGTCGCGCTCTTCGAGATCGCGAGCGGGGGTGGCTCGTGATGGGCGCACCCGTCCAGGTCGACTCGTCGGCCTCGCTCGACCTGCTCGTCCTGACCTGCCGGGACGGCGACTGCCTGGAGCAGTGGAGCCCCGTCCCGATCTGCAAGGACGGACGCACGGTCGTCGCTTTGTCCATCGAGGTGTGCCCGCGCTGCGGGTCCTCGTCGTGGGAGGTCACCGAGGTGCAGGTCTCGGGCTCTCCCACGGCGCTGGCCCGCCGCCACCGCGCCGGCCGGCGCGCACACCGCTCGTCTCGTTCCGGGAGCTGTGACCGATGAGCGGCACCCTGTTCCGCGGCCAAGCCATCCGCCGCCACGCCGACGTCCAACGCACACAGATCATCCACGAACCGCCCACCCTCTCCGGGCGGGTCCTGACCGGGGCGCTGCGCCGAGCCCTGTGGGCCCTTCGCTGGGGCACGTGGGCGACGGTCATGGTCCTCTGGGCCGCCGTCTACATCCCGCCCGCCGGGCTCTTCACCGTAGTCGCCGCCCTGGCCCTGGTCCTCGGTGGCTGGTGGGCCCTCGCGCTCGTCAGCAGCCTCGCCGGGGCCGGCGTGTGGCTCTGGTCCCGCCGGTGGCCGCGCACCTGGCGGTGGGTCGAGTCCCGAGGCCGCCGGTTCTGGCGACGCATCCGCTACCGCTTCACCTGGGACGACGTCCTTGCCGCCTCCGGGATCAAGGCCACCGATGCCGCCCACCGCATCGTCGTGCCCCGCCTGCTCTGGGTCCGGCTCGGGGACCACGTCGACGAGCTGAGCGTCCAGCTCTGCCCCGGCATCACCCCCGACCGTCTCGCCGAGCAGGCCGACGCTCTGGCCTGCGAGTGGTGCGCCCTCGAGGTCCGCGTCACCCGCCACCCCCGCGCCGCCGGCTGGGTGCTGCTGCGCGTGGTCTACACCGACCCCCTCGCCGACCAGCCCGCGGACTCCACCCGCGATCAGGTCGACCTCGGCCGACTCACGCTCGGGCGTCGCGAGGACGGCCGGCCCTGGACGCTGCGCCTCCTCGGACGCCACCTGCTGATCGCTGGCTCGTCGGGGGCGGGCAAGGGCTCGGTCGTCACCGCGCTGCTCTGGGCGCTCGCACCGGCCATCCGTGACGGCTGGGTGCGGGTCATCGGGATCGACCCCAAGGGGGGCATGGAGTTCGGCATGTACCCCGGTCTGTTCCACATGCTGGCCATGGACTCCGAAGCCGAGCTCGTCGCCGCCCTCGAAGCCGCCGCCGCCCTCGCCGCCGGGCGCTGCGAGGCCCTGCGCGGACGAACCCGGCTGCACCGGCCCACTGTCGACGAGCCGCACTACTTCGTCATCGTCGACGAGGTCGCCTCGCTGACCGCCTACATCACCGACCGCGCGCTCAAGGACCGCGCCAAGGCCGCGCTGGCGGTGCTGCTGACCAAGGGCCGCGCGCCTGGCTTCTCGGTCGTCGGATGCGTCCAGGACCCCCGCAAGGAAGTCCTCGACCTGCGCAACCTGTTCACCGTCAAGGTCGGGCTGCGCCTCGACTCCGACACCGAAGTCGCCATGGTCCTGGGCGACAACGCCCACGACCGCGGCGCGCACTGCGAGCAGATCAACTCCCTGACCCCAGGGATCGGCTACGTCGTCGACGACGAGGACCGGCGCGACCCGGTCAAGGTCCGCGCCGAGTACCACGACGACGCCGAGATGAGCTGGCTGTCCGCGACCTACCCGAGCCCCACCCACGAGGACATCCCCGCCCTGGCCACCAAGGCCGGCAAGCGTCGGGATGCGTCATGACCGCCGGAGTCGCCGCCGCCCTGCTTACCGCGGACACCCCGCGGTGGCTGTTCTTCCTGATGGTCGGCCTCGTCGTCGCGGCCTACCTCCTGTGCGGCGTGCTCGTCCTCGGCTCCCGCTACCGGCGCGCCCGTCGCGAGCGCGCAGTCACGCCCGTCACGACCCGCACCCTCCCGCCGGCGCGAGCGCTCGTGATCACCGTCCCGGCTCCGAAGGAGACCTCCCGATGATCGCCGCGGTCATCATCGCTGCCCTGCTCACCGTCATCGCCGCCAACGCCCGAGCCGTCGGCGCTGCGGTCGTCCTCGGCGTCGTCACGGTCGCCCTGCTCGCGGTCGTGGCCCCCGACGTCGTCACCGGCACCGGCCACGTCCTCGCCGCCATCGCCGCCGGCATCGGCGACGCCCTCAGCCAGTCCACCAGTGGAGACGCCCGATGAACCAGCCCACCTACAGCCTCGCCGAAGCCCTCGCGGAGGCAACCGACATCGTCCGTGAGGAGCACGCCATGACCATGCAGCGCACGCCCTTCGAGGCCACCGACACCCACGACGCCATCGGCTACGTGATCACGATGATCGACCGCCACGGCGAAATCCTCGACTACTTCGCCACCGGCCTGCGCGCCAGCGACGGCGCCGGCTACGTCGACGACCAGGGCGGCGACCCGAACGTCACGTTGTGCCTGTCCCACCGGCACATCGAAGTCGCCCTCGGCCACCTGCGCGACGTGTTCGACCACCTCACCGCCGCGCAGAACAACCTCGGCCACCTCGGCCGGACCGAGAAGGACTGAACGATGGAAACGCTGACGTACAGCGTCGAAGAGATCGCCAAGCTCCTGCGCATCGCGCGGGGCGTCGCCTATCAGGGCGTTCGTGACGGCGAGATTCCTGCCGTGCGCATGGGCCGGCGCTGGCTCATCCCGCGCGACCGCTTCCACGCCTGGCTCAACGGTGAGACCGAGGACGGGGGAGAGGGCTGATGGGTTTCCTCAAGAAGACGCCCGCCGGCCACTGGCGAGCCAACTGGCGGGAGCCGAGCGGGCGCCAGCGCGCCAAGACCTTCCGGACCAAGAAGGAGGCGGCGGCCTTCCTCGCCGACACCGAGGCGTCCAAGACCCGGGGTACCTACGTGTCCCCGCACGCCGGCCGCACCCTCTTCGGTGATCACGCGCGTGAGTGGATGGCGACCTGGAACACCAGCGAGACCACCACGTCCCGCGACACGTCGGTGATGCGCACGCACGTGATGCCCCGCTGGGCGGACTGGCCGCTGGCCAAGATCGACCACCTCTCGGTGCAGCAATGGGTGACCGACCTCGGGCGCCGCCGCGGGCCGCACACGGTGTCCCGCTGCTATCTGCTGCTCATGGGTGTGCTGCGCTCGGCCGTCCGGAACCGACTCATCGCGACGAACCCGGGAGAGGACGTCAAGCTGCCGAAGGTCCGACGCAGCGACACCGACGAGCGGATCATCAGTCTCGCCGACCTGCGGGCGCTCCTTCCGGTCGTGCCCCCTCGTCACCGCGCGCTCATCGCGACGACCGCGGGAACGGGCTTGCGGTGGGGCGAGGCCATCGGGTTGCGGCGTGACGCCTTCGACCTGGAGCGGCCGGCGCTGACCGTGATCCGGACGGTCATCGAGGTCAACGGGCACACCTCGTTCAAGCCGTTCCCGAAGTCGAGTGCCGGGCGGCGGACCGTGCCCATACCGCGCTGGGTCATGCCGATCCTGCTCGATCACCTCGACCGGTGGCCGGCCGCGCTCAACGCGCCCGTCTTCGCCAACGAGGTCGGCGCTCCGCTGCGACGCAGCATGTTCCGCCGTCGGGTGTGGCGCCCGTCCCTGGTCCGGGCCGGACTACTCGGCACGGTCGATGCGGACGGTGAAGGCTTCGCGGCCATCTGGACGGACGAGACAGGGGAGGAGCACACGAAGACCGTGCCGACCCGCGCGGCTGCGGTCGCCCTCGTCGCCGAGCACCAGGCCGGCGGGCTCCGCTTCCACGATCTCCGCCACTCGTACGCCACCTGGCTCGTCGACGACGGCGTCCCGCCGAACATGGTCCAGCGCGTCCTCGGGCACGAGCGGTCGTCGACGACGATGGACCTCTACACCCGGCGCACCGACGACGCCGACCGCGTGCTCGACGCCCTGTCCGACGACGACGATGACGACCAGGGCGACGACGGCTCTGCGGACGTCCGGGAGCCGGAATGACGAACCGTGCTGACTTCTCGCTGACTTCTCGGTCCCGGAACACCAAAAAGCCCTGGCCGGTGACCTCTTGCGAGGTCCTGACCAGGGCTTTCGTGGTGGGCGATACTGGGATTGAACCAGTGACCCCTACCGTGTCAAGGTAGTGCTCTCCCACTGAGCTAATCGCCCGAGGCGCAGGCGGGAATCGAACCCGCGTACAGGGCTTTGCAGGCCCTTGCCTAAGCCACTCGGCCACTGCGCCAGGCTTCCGGAGGTCTTCCGGCTCACCGTGGAGAAGTAGGCGAGGAGCCTCCCGAGCGGACGACGGGACTCGAACCCGCGACCCTCACCTTGGCAAGGTGATGCGCTACCAACTGCGCTACGTCCGCGTGTGGCCGGCGGGTTTCGGAAGCCTTGCGGCTGTCCGGCCCGCCGTTGCCGACATGAAGAACACTACTGCATCGTGCGCCCCCCGCGTCGGCGGGGGGGGGGGCGTGTCAGCTCGGGTCGCTCGACAGCAGCAGGCCCAGGGCGTGCTCGAGGTCCAGCCAGTCGTCCTCGCAGCCGGGCGCGACGATCTCGTGGGTCCGGGTCAGGAACTCCGACACCTCGCGGCTCGCGGCGCGGAAGGTGGCGTGACCCGAGGGGGAGCTGAGCTCGATCTCGACGGACTCGGCGTCGCCGTCCGCCGGGCGGATACGGACGTCGCCGGCGCCGGCCGCACCGAGGAGTCCGTCGGTGAGGAGGTCGCGGGAGAAGACCCACTCCACCCATCCGGCGCGACCGGTACGGAACGCCGCCTGCACGGCGTACGGGTCGCGCGTGTCGTACCGCATCTCGACCTGGACGGGCACGGGCGGGTTCGGCGGACCGACGAGGTCGAAGACCGCCGTGGAGCGGATCGTCGTGTGGTCGTTGAGCATGAGGCTGCCTTTCGCACGCTGCTGTCGTCGGGGGAAACGACTGGCGGACGACCCTGTGACGCCGGTTCACCCGGCTCACGCACGCATCACACCGGACGAGCACTCGGATGAGCGCTTACCCGGTTCGGTTCCGTAACGAACCACCCTCCCCGGCCGGGCGTCCACCCCTGCCCCGGGAGCACTAGCCTGGCGCACGTCCTGCCCGGACACGCACCCGGAGGAGAGTGTCGACCAGTGACGGACGCGTCGCGCGGAGTCCCGGAGGCGACTCCGGAGAGTGACGACGACCCGGTTATTGGTGTGACCGACGCCACATTGCTCGAACGGATCGGCGAGCGCAGCGCGGAAGCCCTCGCGCAGCTCTACGACCGCTTCGGACGTCCCGCGTACTCGCTCGCCCGTCGTATCTGCGTGGACGAGTCGTTGGCGGAGGACGTCGTGCAGGAGGTTTTCCTCGTGGTGTGGCGCGATCCGGGCCGCTTCGACCCCGCCCGCGGTGCCGTGTCGAGCTGGCTCCTGACGCTCGTCCACCACCGGGCCGTCGACGCCGTGCGCCGCGAGGCGACCCGTCGCAGGCGCACCGCGCCGGCGGGCTCCGACGGCGAGGACTGGAACCTCCCGCCCGGGCCCGGCGCGGACCAGGCGGCACTGGGGGCGGTGGTCGCGGGCAAGGTCCGCGACGCGCTCACCGACCTGCCGCCCGAGCAGCGCGAGGCCCTGGCCCTCGCCTACTTCGGCGGCTACACGCAGCGGGAGGTGGCGAGCCTCGTCGGCGTCCCGCTGGGCACGGTCAAGTCCCGGATGTTCGCCGGGACGCAGAAGCTGCGGACCATCCTGGGCCCGCACGTCGAGGTGGAGGGGGAGGAGCGATGACCCACCGCGCCCCCGACTCGCACACCGGCGAGCACGACGCCCTCGCCGTCGGGTGGGCCCTGCACACCCTCGACTCCGACGAGGCCGCGGCCTTCGAGCCCCACCTGGAGACCTGCCCGACCTGTCGGCGGACGGTCGACGACACCGCCGCGATCCTCGGCGACATCGGCGGCGCCGTCGTCCCGGTCGACCCGCCGCCGCACCTGCGGCAGCGCCTGCTCGACGCCGTGGACGCGGAGTCGGGTCCGGGTGTCGACACCCCGGACGTCACCGGTACCGCCACCCCGGCCGCGACCGACGGCGAGCCGGCCGAGCCGGCGGCGGAACGCGACGCCACGGTCGTCCCCCTCGCGCCGCGCCGGCGCGCGACGCGGTGGATCGCGGCGGCGGCCGTCGTCCTCGTCGTCGCCGCCATCGGCGGGCTGACCGCCGCCAACCAGTCGTTGCGGGCCGAGCGCGACAGCGCCCAGGCCGCGGCCGCCGCCCAGGCCGAGCGCGAGGCCGCGGTCGCCGACGTCCTGCACGACGCCGGCACGCCCGGGGTGCCGCACGCGGTCCTCGCCGGGGCCCAGGGCGGGATCGTCGGCCTCGTCGTCGACGACGGCACCGGGCAGCGCGTGCTCACGACCGGGCTCGGTCCCAACGACACCGCCGACGAGACCTACGTCCTGTGGGGGCTCGCCGGGGGAACCCCGCAGCCGCTCGGGACGTTCGACGTCGGGGGCCCGGGTCCGGACGTCCGTTCCGTACCCTCGTCTCCCGAGGCGGCTCCGTTTGCCGGGTTCGCGGTGTCACTCGAGCCCGGCCGCACGGCGCCCGCCTCGCCGACCAGGGTCGTCGCGAGTGGGCAGGTGGGACGTTGAGCGAATCGGGCGAGCAGTCGACCGCGACCGCGCAGCAGGCTCCTCCCGACACCGTGACCCCGCCGCCGCGCCACCGCACCTTCCGCACCCGGCTGCGTCACTTCCGGGCCCGGGTGCGCGCCAAGCCGAAGACGAACAAGGCCTGGCGCCTCGGGATCGGGGTCCTCGGGACGATCGTGCTCATCCTCGGCGTGATCGCGATCCCGTACCCGGGTCCGGGCTGGCTGATCGTCTTCGCGGGTCTCGGCATCCTCGCGACCGAGTTCGCGTGGGCCGGCCGGCTCCTGCGCTTCGCGCGGCGCCACTACGACCGCTGGATGGCGTGGGTCGGCCGCCAGCACGTGATCGTCAAGTGCCTGCTCGGCCTGCTCACCTGCGCGGTCGTGCTCGCCACCCTGTGGCTGCTCGGCGCGCCCTACCTGGTGGCGAAGCTCGTCGGCCTCGGGCACTGGACCTGGCTGCAGAGCCCCTTCGTCTGATGGTCTAGGCTCGTAGGCGCTGCGGGCGATTAGCTCAGGGGGAGAGCGCTTCGTTCACACCGAAGAGGTCACTGGTTCGATCCCAGTATCGCCCACCGCAGGTCAGAGGCCCGATCCCGTGTCATGGGATCGGGCCTTCGCCGTTGTCAGGCCGGGAGCAGGCCGTCGTCCTGCACGAAGATCCGTGAGACCGCCGGGTTCATCTGGTTCTCCGCGTGCAGCTGGGTGATCAGGTCCGCGACCGTGACCCCGCGCAGCCCCGCGAGCGTGATGTGGCCGTCGTGACGGGTCGCGATGCAGCGCTCCACGAGCGGCGCGTGCACCGCCGCGCAGTGCTCGCGCACGCCGTCGGCGATCTTCACCCACGCGTCCGAGGCGACGAGCGCGTCGAGCGCCGCGGCGTCGGGGAACGCGACCTCCACGCACGCCTGGTACTGGCGGTCCAGCGGCTTCGACATGACCGTGCCCGGGTGGTCGAGGGACACCTCGATCTCCTCGAGCAGGTGCCGGCGCACCTTGCTCGCGTGCGCGGCGAGCGCCGGCGCGAGGTCGTCGGCCACCCACGCGCGGAACGTCGCGACGTCGACGTCGGGCCGGCGGCGCAGGAACACCAGGTGCCGCAGGAGGCCGTCGTGGCCGTCGGGCACCGGGTCGGTGGTGTCGACGAGCGTCTCGGAGTGGGTGCCGACGCTGGGGTAGGCGAGCATCTCGGAGAGGAAGTTGACGCCGTCGACCATCTGGTAGTGCGACGCGGCCTGGAACGTGGCGAGGTCGTCCATCGCGGCGAAGGTCGCCTCGGGCACGCCGTGGAACTCGTCGGCCTCGGCCGGCGCGGCCGACACCCCGTCGACGGCGGGCCACCGCGAGTCCGGGAACGACACGAGGTGGAGGAACACGCTGCGCAGACCGGGGTAGCGAGCGGGCAGGGTGACGTGCACGTCGAGCCAGTACCGGCGGAAGTCGGCGACGCTCATCGCCTCCTTCTTGCGCAGCGGCATGACGAGGGTGAGGGCATCGGCCATGGCGCACCTCCACGGTGACGGGGCTCACAACGTCACCAGGGGCGAGGGCCCCGACCAAGATCGCGTCCCGCTGACCGAGACGTGCGGGACCCGGCCGGGGCGTCAGGCGTACTCGTCGTGGCGCTCCGCGCGGTACGGCGGGAGCTGGGGCCGGCCTTCCGGCGTGTCCTCCCACGTCTCCTGGCGGCCGAGCGCGGTGAGGTCGAGCATCCCGAGCGTCGGCAGCATCGACTCCACGCCCCGGCCCGTGACGAAGTAGGTGCGGTAGACGCGGTCGTGGTCGTCGCGCAGGAAGACGTTGATCCCGAACATCTCGGGGACGTCGAAGTCGCGGCTGAAGTCGTCACCGACGAGCGTGTACCAGGGCGTGCCCTCCCAGCCCATGTGCTCCTTGAGCCGGGTGATCTGGTCCTGGCTCGCGGGCGACACCATCGCGAAGCTCGTGTCCCAGGCGTGGAGGTGGGCGAGGTGCGGGACGTGGTCGGCCAGGTACGAACAGCCCGGGCAGCCCTTGTCCGGCCAGCCGTTCACGTCGGAGTCGTAGAAGAAGCGGTAGACCAGCAGCTGGCGCCGCCCCTCGAACAGGTCGAGCAGGCCGACCTCGCCCGCCGCGCCGACGAAGCGGTAGTCCTTCTCGGCGCGGACCATCGGCATGCGGCGGCGCTGCGCGGCGAGGGCGTCGCCGGCGCGCGTGAACTCCTTCTCCTTGACCAGCATCGCCCGGTGCGCCTCGCGCCACTCCTCGGGCGACACCACGGGCGGCAGGGCGGAGTCGGGCAGGGGCAGCGACGTCATCGCGGGACCTCCTCGTCGATGGTGCGGAATCAGTACTGGACGATACTGAAGTAGTACTGAAACGCAACCGGGCCTGGACAACCGGTGGGCCGGGCGGTTCGATCCCGAAGGCATGGGAGCCACCCCGGCCGCGGACGGGTGGTCCACGGCCGCGGTGGATCAGGACCACGCCTTCGACTACTGGCGTGACCTCATCTGCGACGCCTTCGTGCAGCTCTCCGCGCGCCCGGTCCTCCCCGGCCCGTTCGCCGGCTCGATCGCACACCGCGCGCTCGGCGAGGTCGAGCTGTCGACGGTGACCGCCGACGCCCAGCGCGTCGACCGCACCCGCTCCCTCATCGCCCGCAGCCACGAGGACTACCTGCTGGCGAGCGTCCAGCTCGAGGGGTTCGGCGAGGTCTGCCAGGACGGGCGGGTGGCCGGGCTGCGGGCCGGGTCGATGGCGTTCTACGACAGCACGCGGCCCTACACGCTCGAGTTCGGCGACCACTTCCGCCAGCTCGTCGTCCAGGTGCCCCGCGCCGCGCTGCCGGTCGCGCGGGTCCGCGACGCGACGGCCGTCGCGCTCTGCGGGCCGGGGCCGGGGCGCCTGGTGACCGACTTCTTCGTCGGGCTCGCCCGCGAGGCGCAGGACGGGCACCCCGCGCCCGGGCTCGTCCCGCACGCCGTCGGCCTGTTCGAGTACGCCCTGGGCCTGGCCGGGTCGTCGGCGCCGGGTCCCGAGGTGACCGACGCCGCCGTGCGCCAGACCGTCCACCGCGCGATCGCCCGGATGGCGGGCGAGCCCGGCGTGAGCGCCGAGGACGTCGCGGCGGCCTGTCACGTGTCGCGCCGCACCCTGTTCCGCGTGCTCGCCGCCGAGGGCCGGTCCCTGCGCGAGCTGCTGCGCGACGAGCGGGTGCGACGCGCGCGGGTGGTGCTGCGCGCCGAGCCGCGCCTGCCGATCGCCGCGGTCGCCGGCCGGTGCGGCTTCGCCGGCGAGGCGCAGCTGCACCGCGCGTTCCGCGAGGTCGTGGGCGTGAGTCCGGGTTCGTATCGCGCGGGGTCCGGCGACTCATGACCGGGCGCCGAGGAACCGGATGACCTCGGACGTGACGAGGTCGGGCGCCGTGTCCATGGCCGTGTGCCCCTGACCGGGCAGGACGACGATCCGGGAGCCGGGCAGCGCACCGTCCACGGCCTCGGTCGCCCGGCGATAGGCGCGTGGGCTCTCGCTCCCGGCCAGCAGCAGCGTCGGGACCGCGAGGTCCCGGAAGCGCTCGGGGTCGAAGCGGTAGGTCTTCGCCGCGCGGAGCTCGCGCGGGATCGTGTGCGCCGCCGCGGTGCGTGCCCGCCACGCGGTCGGCTGCGATCTCCGGAACGCCGCCACCGCGTCCGGCGGGACCCCGGCGACCTCCCGCGCCGTCGTCGCCACGACCTCGTCCCGGTCGCCCGCCAGCAGCAAGGTCTCGAGCCGCTCGACCACCTCGAGCGGGTAGACCTCCGCGCCGTCGGTGTCGAAGGAGGGTTCGTAGAGGATCAGCGTCGCGATGCTGTGGCTGAGCCGGGCGGCCTCGAGTGTGCAGAGGGCCCCGTAGGAGTGCCCGAACACCGTGACCGGTTCCCCGAGCGCGTCCGCCACGGCGGTCACGTCCTCGAACTCCCGCTCCGGCGCGTACGTCGCCGCGTCACCGCTGTCACCACTGTCACCGCTGCTGCCGCGGCCGCGGCGGTCGACGGCGTGGACCGACCAGCGCTGCTCGAGTGCGGGCAGGACGGGAGCCCACCGGCTGTGGTCCGACGCCGTGCCGTGCACCAGCACGAGCGGCGGTCCGTCGCCACTGCGCCGGGACGCGATCGGCGTGCCGTCCCGGGAGCGGACCGGAGGCACGCCCTACCCCGGCAGCGGGACGGCGCCGAGCTGGACCAGGAGCCCCAGCATGTCGCTGGAGGTCCAGCGCTCGACGCAGCGGCCGTCGCGGAAGTGCAGGATCGTGATGCCCGGGAGTGCGATCTCGCGGCCGGTCGCGGGGATGCCCAGGAAGTCGCCGTCGTGGCGGCCCGTGAGCGTGAACCGGAGCGTCAGGCGGTCGCCGTCGCTCAGGATCTCGTGCAGTTCGATGTGGCTGTGCGAGAAGGAAGCGAGCAGTCCCTCGTAGAACGCCTGTGTGCCGTTCCTGTCCAGGGGCTCGGGCGTCAGTCCGTGATTCCGGATGTCGTCGGCGTACAGCTCGAGATACGTGGCGAGATCGCCGTCGTTCCAGCTCCGGATGGCCCGCGTGACCGCCTCCTCGTTGCGTGTTCCGGGCACGGTCGTGCTCATGGCGGTCCTCCTCGGTCGGAAATGTCGGAGAGCGGCAAGTTAGCGCGGTCGGGGTGGGCCGTGAACTCCTCTCCGGTCGCCGTCGCTAGTCGTCGTCGGGCGATTCCGAGGCGTGATGAGATGCGCGTTCGGCGGCGGTCCCCGGAACCGACGACGCGAACGGGCTGGGGCGAATCCACGTCGTGAACTCGCGGGTGAGCCCGGGCGGTCCGGCGAGGACGAGCCGGCCGCACCGGATCGCCTCGGGCCAGGCGGTCCGCGTCAGGTGGAGGTCGACGAGGCAGTCGGTGTCGTCGGTGGTGGCGACGACGTCCTCGACGTGACCCAGTCCGCGGGTGCACAGCTCCGGGAGCGGCCGCCGCAGGATGAGCCAGTACCGCTGGTCGGGGCGATCGCGCAGGTCGAAGCGCACGACGACCGTGCGGTCGGGGAGCCGGTCGACGTCGACGAGCTTGGTCGTCACCCACAGCACGTACGCCGGGTCGAGGTGGTGGGGTTCGATCTCCAGCCACCGCGCGCCCCAGTGGCCCATCGCGTCGCACACGGCCTTCAGTTCGCGGCCCTTCTCGGTGAGCCGGTAGGTCTTCCGTCCCGCGGGGCCCGGGTGGCACTCGAGGACGCCGTGGCGCTCGAGGGCCTCCAGTCGCTGGGCGAGGAGCGCGGTGGAGATCCCGGGGGCGCCCTGCCGGATCTCGGTGAACGTGCGGCACCCGACCAGCAGGTTGCGGATGATGATCGGCGTCCATCGTTCCGCGATCAATTCCGAGGTCCGGGCGATGGGACAGAACTGCCCGTAGGTGCGCACCCGTCGAGGGTCGACCTCCCGGTCGTGTCGCGGCAACTTCAGTTCCTGAGCGTGCGGCTCGGAGTCGGGGGAGGAGCATCGGACCGGAATCGCACGGAAAGGTGACGACCATGATCCTCCCCGGACACGCCCACACCGTCGGTCCCGCTGACGGCCGTCTCGTCGATCTCGGGATCATCCGGATGCGTGTGCTCGCGGCGGGTGATGCGGTCACCGGACGGGCCTTCACGCTCGCGGAATTCACCGGGGACGAAGGTCCGTGGAGCGTTCCGCACGTCCACCGTGGCATGGAGGAGTCGTTCTTCGTGCTCGACGGGGAGTTCACCTTCCGGGTCGGCGACGACGAGGTGACCGCCGGCCCGAACTCCTACGTCCTCGTCCCACGGCAGACCCCGCACGTGCTGGCGGCGGGCCCGGGCGGGGGGCGGTGCCTGTGCCTCATGGTGCCCGGAGGACACGAGGACATGTTCTTCGAGCTGGGGGACCTGGGGTTCGACAGCCTCCGCGACCCTGAGATCCGCGCGGCGATCTCCGCGCGCTACGACTCGGTGCCGGTCTGACCGAGGCCCCTCTGATCGAGGCCGGCGGCCTCGATCCGGGCCGTCGTGCGGGCGACGGCGGCCCGGAGCTCCGGTTCGCCACGGTCGAGGAAGGCCGTGACGACGTGGTCGGGGCCGTAGCGCCGGCGGATCTCGGCCCACCGCTCGTCCGGGGTGACCCGCCCGCCCTGCGGTCCGGTCACGGCGTCGCAGTACCAGAGGGCGTCGCGGGTCGGGCTCGCCTCGTCGCGGAAGCGCTCGAGGCCGCCGATGCCCCTCAGCTCGGCCTCGATCGCGGCGCCCGAGTGGTGTGCGACGAGGTCGACGACGCGGTCCTCGTAGCCGCGTGCGGCGAGGAACCGCGCCCCGTCCAGCGGGTGGAACCGCGTCCGCGCGACGACGGGCGAGTAGCCGATGTCGTGCAGCACCGCCGCCTGGATCAAGTCGTCGCGGTCGACCTCGGGCAGCGCCGAGATCCGCAGCGCCTCGCGGGCGACCGACTGCACGTGGCGCCAGCGGTCGGGGAAGTGCTCGGCGAGCACCGTCTCCGCGAGCGCCCGGGCGTCGGCGAACGACGGCACGGCGTGGACGGTACCCCTGCCTGCGCTGCGCGAGCGGCGCGCCCCGCATGATCATCGGGCTTCTGAGCTGTGGAAGGTGCTGGTCGCGGGGTTGCTGCGATGCCTCGGCGAGCTCATCCGTTGACGACGCGAGTGTCGCTGATGTCGCCGCCATGAGGTACTATCGAACACATGAGCGAATCGATGGGCGCGGCGGAGCGGGAGGTGTTCGACCGTGCCCGCGCCCACGTGATCGCTCAGCGGCGCGGCTACTACCAGCGGTTGCAGGACATCGCCGCGCTCGACGAGCTCGGCGCGGTCAGTTCCACGGGGTATCGCAGTCTGCCGAACCTGGTCGCCGATCTCGACAACGTGGATCATCCCGAGGCGAAGCGGCTGGTGGACGAGGCCGGCGACCTGTGCGCGCGGACCTCGCTGTCGGGCGAGGTGCTGCCCGCCCGGCTGCCGGCCACCGCGGACGCGCTCGCCGCCGGGTTGGTGGACCCGGCGCACGTGCGGATCGTGCGGGACACGGTGCGCCACCTGGCCGGGCTGATGACCCCGCCGCCGCCCGACGAGCTCGCCGGGGTCGAGCAGACGCTGGCGGACAAGGCGCAGCTGCTGCCGCCGAAGATGCTGCGCCGGCTCGCGAAAGCGTTCGTGGACTTCTACGACCCCGACGGGGCAGCACCTTCTGACGGGGAGGACGCCGGCGACGAGATGCACATGCTGCGCCGCAAAGACGGGTCGCTGGTGTTCAAGGGCCGGTTCGGGGATCCGCTCGAGGCCGAGAAGATGGTCGAGGTGGTCGGGGTGCTCTCGGCCCGCGCGGGCAGCGAGGACCAACGATCCCTGGCCCGACGCCAGGCCGACGCCCTCAAAGACCTCATCGACGACGCCCGCGGCCCCCACGGCATCGCCACCGACACCCGCCGCGGGGAGAACGACACCACCGACCCCGCGCGCACCGACACCGACACCGACGAACCGGCCGCCCACGAACCGGGCGCCGAGCCCGCCGAGGAGCCGGCCGCGGACGCCGACGAGCCGGGCGAGGGCCAGGCGCCGCTGGCGTTGATCCCCGAACCACGCCGCCCCGAGCCCGACACTCCCTCACCGGCAGGCCGGGGCTGGACCGAGCGGCCCGGGCGGGTCCTGCTCACCGTCACCATCGACCACCGCTGGCTCTGCGAAGCCCTGGCCGGCAAGGGGGGCTACGGGACGCTGGACTCCGGACACCACGTCGACGCCGCCACCATCCGCCGCTGGGCCTGCGACGCCGAGATCATCCCCATGATCCTCGGTAGCAAGTCCGAACCCCTCGACGTCGGAAGACGGCAACGCACCGCCCCCGACGCCATCCGCCGCGCCCTCAACCACCGCGACGGCGGCTGCGCCTTCCCCGGCTGCGACCGCCGACCCCGCCGCTGCCAGGCCCACCACGTCCGCCACTGGTACCCCGACGGCGACACGGCCCTGGACAACATGTGCCTGCTCTGCCGCTACCACCACCAGCTCGTCCACCACGGCCACTGGACCATCGAGATGATCAACGGCCGGGCGTGGTTCACCCCACCCTGGTACATCGACACCGACCGACGACCCCGCCCCGGAGGACGCCCCCGCGCCCCCACCTAGGCGCCGTCGCCACCCGTACGGCGGTCACCGCGGCCGACGTCGTGTCCCGCGGCGCCGACGCACGCGGCTCTGATTAGTATTCCCGGGCCGCGGTCGAACAGACGGCCGCTTCGTGGATCGGGGCGCCGGCCCGTCGCCGTGCGCTCGCCAGGTCCGTCCGATGTGCGTGACCGCTCGCACCCATGTCCGGGGTGGGAGTGGACGGTCGTGCGCTCGGAGGACCTGCTGGACGGCCTCTCCCGTGCTGCCCCGAGTCTCGTAGCGACCGTGAAGGTGGGAGAACGCGTGCACCCGGGCAAGGCCGAGCAGCTCGTCGTCGCTCTGCGCAAGGCAGCCCAGACCCTGCTCGAACGACGAAGCATCCGAGATCTCCAGCAGACGCTCTCGGAGATCGTCGCCGCCGCCGTCGAGACGGTGCCCGGCGCGACGGCCGGGGGCATCTCGGTGAGCGAGGACGGGATCGTCGACACCCGCAACCCCACGAGCCGCGGCATCTCCGAGCTCGACCGGCTGCAGGGCGAGCTGCACGAGGGGCCGAGCATCACCGCGATGGAGAGCCCGACCGAGGACGGGGTCGTCCTCGCCGGGGACCTCGGCGGGCCCGACGGCGAGCGGTGGCCCCGGTTCGCGCCGGCGGCGGTCGCGGCGGGCTACCGGTCGATGCTGTCCGCCCAGCTCGCGACGGCGGGCCCGATGCGGGCGTCGCTCAACCTCTACGCCGCCGAGCCCGACGTCTTCGACCTCGAGGCGCGCCTGACCGCCGGGCTCTTCGGGGTGCAGGCCGCCATGCTCCTGCACGGCAGCGAGCAGGCCGTCCACCTCGGCCGGGCGGTCGACAGTCGCGACGTCATCGGCCAGGCCAAGGGCATCCTCATGGAGCGCTTCGTCGTCGACGAGACCGAGGCGTTCCAGATGCTGGTCGAGTCGTCCCAGAGCACGAACCTCAAGCTGGTCGACGTCGCGCGGTGGCTCGTCGGGGAGGTCAACCGGCGCCGGGCCCGCCGCGCGTCCACCGACGGGGCGAAGGTCGACGGCGCGCGCATCGACGCCGCGGCGTCCGAGCTGTTCCCGCCCGAGCGCTGACGCTCACCCGAGCACGACGGACCCGGCCGGGGTCCGGAGCTCGGCCCGTAGGGTCGGCGGACCGTCGGCCACCGTCACGCTCCCCGAGAGCCCCAGCGCCGCGAGCCGCCGGCGCAGGGCGGGGGCGTCCGGTGTCGCCAGGACGAGGCGTTCCAGTCGGACGCCGACGTCCTCGAGCCCGTCGGTGGGGTGCGCGCCGGGGGAGTCCCAGGCGATCAGCGAGGGCACGAGCCCGCCGCCGTCGCCGGGCAGCGACCCGTCCGCCGGCACGGTCACCGTCCACAACAGCGCGTCGCGCGACAGCCGGAGGCGCTCGCCGTGGTCGTCGGGACCCGGCGGCAGCACCGTCGGACGTGCCACCCAGTGCAGCAGCCGCGGGCCGTCGACGAGGCGTGCCCGGACGGCGGCGGTGTCGAGCCCGAACCATCGCGGCCGGTCGGGCGGCGGCGCCTCGGGGTCGACGGCGATCAGCTCGAGGTAGGTGCTGCCACCGAGCGCCAGCAGGGCGTTGTGGGTGCCGAACGCGGCGTGCCGGCCGCCGGCCGCGAGCCGGACCCCGAGCTGCGCCTCGAGGGCCGGGACGCCCTGCGCGAGGTCCTGGGCGGCGACGATGAGGTGGTCGACGGCGGGCGCGGGGGGCGCGGGGGACACAGCGACGACCGTACCGAGCAGATGAAGTACGAATACAGAATCGATAAGTTGTTTTCTAGGACTTACCGCTGCTAGCGTGCCTCCATGACTTCCCCCGCGACCACCGGACGCCGCGCGTGGATCGGGCTCGCCGTCCTGGCGCTGCCGACGCTGCTGCTCTCGCTCGACATGAGCGTGCTGTACCTGGCGCTCCCCGCCCTGTCCGCGGACCTCGGCCTCGGGCCGACCGCGCAGCTCTGGGCGATGGACGTCTACGGCTTCATGATCGCCGGCTTCCTCGTCACGATGGGCACGCTGGGCGACCGCATCGGCCGCCGCCGGCTCCTGCTCATCGGGGGTGCGGCGTTCGGGGTCGCGTCGGTGGCGGCGGCGTTCTCGACCGGGCCGGCGATGCTGATCGCGACGCGCGCGCTGCTCGGCGTCGCCGGCGCGACGCTGATGCCCTCGACGCTCGGCCTGATCCGCACGATGTTCCCCGACCCCCGGGCCCGCGGCACCGCCATCTCGATCTGGATGAGCTGCTTCATGGGCGGGATGACGGTCGGCCCCCTGGTCGGCGGGGCGCTGCTCGAGGCGTTCTGGTGGGGCGCGGCCTTCCTCATGGGTGTGCCGGTGATGGTGCTGCTGCTGGTGGTCGGCCCGATCCTGCTGCCCGAGTCGCGTGACGCGTCCGCCGGGCGCCTCGACCTCGCCAGCGTCGCGCTCTCGCTGGGCGCGGTGCTGCCGGTGGTGCACGGGCTCAAGTCGCTGGCGGCGTCGGGACCCGAGCCCGGTGCCCTCGTGGCGCTGGCCGTCGGGATCGGGCTCGGCGCGCTGTTCGTGCGCCGCCAGCTGCGTCTCGACGACCCGCTGCTCGACCTGCGACTGTTCCGCCACCGCGCCCCGGCCGGCGCGCTGGGCATCAACCTGGGCGGCGGCGTCGTCATGGCCGGCACGTTCCTGCTGCTGACGCTCTACCTGCAGCTCGTCGCCGGCCTGTCGGTGCTCACGGTCGGCCTGGTGCTCGCGCCCCTGCAGGCCGCGATGGTGGCGGCCTCCCTGCTCGCCCCGCGCCTCGCCCGCACGATCCGCCCGGCCCGCGTGACGGCGGCCGGCCTCGTCGTCGGCGGGGTGGGCCTCGCGGTGGTCGGCCTGCTCGGCGCCGGGGCCGGCGGCGGCACGGTCGTCCTGCTCGCGGGCTTCCTGCTCGCCTCGGTCGGCATCGCGCTGCCCACCGCGCTCGGCACCGACCTGCTCGTCGGCTCGGTGCCCGAGGAGAAGGCGGGCTCGGCGGGCGCGCTCTCGGAGACCAGCGGCGAGCTGGGCATCGCGCTCGGTGTCGCGACGCTCGGGAGCCTGGCGACGGCCGTCTACCGGGACACGCTGGTGATCCCGGCCGGCACGCCGGCCCCGCTCGCGGACGCGGCGCGCGCCGGCATCACCGAGGTCGCCGCGGCCGGTCCGGCGCCCGCGCTGGCGGGTGCGGTCGAGTCGGCGTTCACCGCGGGGCTCGGCGTGGCCGCCACGGTCGGCGCCGTCGTCTTCGCCGCGCTCGCGGTGGTCGCCACCGTCGCCTTCCGCCACGTCCCGGTCACCGCGGCATCCGGCGAGACAACCGGCGAGGCCGCCGAGAATGCCCCGGCGCAGGCAAGTCCCGAGCCCGCCCTGGCGTGAGGACGGCCGCGCACCGACGGCACGGCGGCACCGGCTACGGTGCCGCCATGCCGGGCTTCAGTTGGCCGCCGCGCGACACCGACCGCAACCGGTTCCTGTGCCGCCTGCAGGTCGTGCTCTACGCGCTGGTCACCCTGTACTTCGGCGCGTTCGCGATCGCCACCGGCGCGCTGCTGCCGTGGACGATCTTCACGCTGGCCCTGGCCGCGACGCTCGTGACGGGCGTCGCGCTGATGCTCATGCGCAGCCGGCGGGAGCGGGAGGGCTAGCTCGCCGACCCCGTCGCGACGGTCTCCCAGCGGCGGGACAGGGCGTCGAGGCGCTCGAGGAGCTCGCCGAGCCCGCTGGCGTGCTCGGCCATGAGCTCGTCCTCGAGCGCGCTCACCCGGTCGCGGAGGCGCTGGAGGGCGACGCGGCCCTCGTCGGTGAGCCCGAGCAGCTTGCGGCGGCCGTCGGCCGGGGCCTGGGTGCGTTCGATGAGCCCGCGGTCCTCGAGACGGCGGCAGACGTCGGCCATCGTCGAGCGATCGAGCGCGACCGTGTGGGCGAGCGAGCCCTGGTCGAGTCTCGGGTGGGCATCCACCGTCACCAGAACGGCGTATTGCGGACCGGTCAGCACCGGGTCCACTCGACGGGCCCAGGCGGCGATGTAGGCCTGGTGCAGGCGGCGGGCCAGATATCCGGGCGCTTGGCGTATGACTGCTGGAGTGGCCGGGCCACCCTCCGAGTTCGTCGCGTCCCCCTCGCGTGACATTCGCCTACTGTGACACAACTCGGTGACGCACAACGCATTACCGGCGGTCACGAGACTGACAAACGGTCGTGTGACGCGCTCACCGGGGCGCGCGGTCGGTTCTTCGTACAGTGAGCGAACGTCCGGGCACGGTGGGATGGTCGTTCCGTGGACGAGATCGCGGAGTGGAGTCGTGCGCAACAGCGAGTGATCGCGCTGGTCACGGGCGTGTCGGCGGACCGGGCGGAGACGACGGTGCCCGCCTGCCCGGACTGGACGGTGCGGGATCTGCTCTCGCACATGGTCGGTCTGGGGGCCGACGTCCTCGCCGGCGACGAGCCCGACGACCACAACGAGGAGTGGACCGCGCGGCAGGTCGACGCCCGCCGCGGGCGTGACGTGGGGGCGCTCGTCGCGGAGTGGGAGGTCGTCGCGGAGCCGCTGCGCACCTGGATGGCCGAGCACGGCACGCGCCCGCTCGGGGACGTGACGATCCACGAGCAGGACCTGCGGGGCGCGCTCGAGGAGCCCGGGGGCCGCGACACCCCGGCGATGGCGGCGCTGCGCGACCGCTTCGTCGGCCGCTTCGCCCCGCGACTCGACCCGGGTCTGCCGCCGATCGCGCTCGTGGGGGAGCAGTGGTCGTGGTGCTCGGACGGGGAGCCCGCCGACGCGGCCGTCGAGGTCCGCGCGTCGGACTTCGACCTCGCCCGCGCGCTGATGGCCCGGCGCTCCGCGTCGCAGCTGCGCGCGTGGACCGTCCGCGGCGACGTCGAGCCCTACCTCGCGGCGTTCGCGACGCTCGGCCCGCTGCCCGACGAGGACCTCACCGACGGTTAGCGCCGGGGCATCTGGCTCGGGAACAGCAGGCGCACGTCGTCGAGGGTCACCAGCCGCAGGTGGATGACCTGCTCGACGACCGCGATCCGCCAGCCCCGGGTCTTGTCGTTGAGCCGCACGCCGCGCAGCCAGCGCTGGGCGTGCCGGAAGGCCTCGCTCTGGGTCTTCGGGCTCGGGGCGGGCCGGCCCTCCGCGCGGTGCCAGTCGGCGATCTGCTCGGCGTCGCCGTGCACGTCACGCGGAAAGCTCCCGTGCCCCGCGGCCGCCGCCGCGATGAGGGTGGGGCCGCACGCGGCGACCAGCACCGACCACCACGTCTCCGCGGTCGGCAGGGACGTGTCGATCGTGCGCCCGCCGGCCAGCCCGCCGCTGGTGGACGGCCCGGCGCCCGCGGAGGGCGCGAAGCGCAGCAGCGCCAGGGTCAGCTCCTGGCCGTCGGGGAACCACAGGCCCAGCGAGGAGCGGTCGTCGCGCACGAGCAGGCCGTTGCCGCCCCGGATGCGGTCCTTCCCCGGTACGCCGGGCACGAACAGCGTCAGCAGGGCGCCGTGGCGCTGGCGGTTGATGATCAGGTAGGCGTCGTCGCGCACCTCGATCTCGGCGGCCAGCCGCGAGACCCGGTCGTCGGGGACCGGCACGTGACGCGACCCGCCCACCCCCGTGCGGCCGGTCGCGTCGCCGCGCCCGAGGGTGATCCGCTCGCCCCATGGCACCGACTGGGTGTGCTCGGTGCGGACGTCGAGGACGGCGAGGCCGCCGACGGGCAGGCGGGGTGCGGGCGCCTGGGGAGGTCCGGAACGGGGCGGGCGGGCAGCGGGTCGCGTCACGCCACCTCCCGGTCGGCCGGAGAGCGGGCGGGCCTCACTCGCCCCCGCGGCGGCGGGGGTCCGCCGGTCGTCCCCAGGATACGCCGGGCCGACCGGCGTTCTCCTTCGCCGACCTGGCGGTCGCGACGACCCGCTCGACGAGGGTGGGGCGGGCGGCGACCTGCGTGCCACCGCGGGCGGTCGCGGTGGGCGCCACCGGCGCGGTGACGGTGGCGCCGTCGTGCCCGCGCCACACCCGACCGGCTCCCCGCCAGATGGTCGAGCTCCGCTGCGCTCCGTCTCCCCGGAACCCCCCGACAGAGTTCCGGGAACCCCCCGCCGGCCCCCGCGCCGGGGCCGGCCGAGGCTGTCCTGGTTGTGGCGGAGCGGGCAACGCCGGACCCGGCCGGCCGGCTGCCCCCGGCACGGCCGGGCCGGGCAGCCCCGGCGGGGAGGGGGGACCCGCCGGAGCGGAGGGCGCCGACACCGACGAGGGGGTCGGGTCGGTCGCCGACGTGGTGGCCGCGGGCGTCGCGGCCGGCCGCGAGAACGCGGCGGTGACGAGCACGCGGCCGACGGGGACGTCGGTGCCCGCGAGCAGGTGCAGGTACGTCCGCTCGGCCATCCGGCGCGCCTCGCTGCCGCGGGCGTGCTCGAGGTAGCCGCTGAGCAGCTCGTCGGCGAGCACCTCGAGCGGCCAGCGGGCGGCGACGTCGGCGAGGTCGTCGGGGTGGAACTCCACCCACAGGTGCGGCGCCGTGACGCGCTGGCCCCGCGGTGTCCACACGAGCGCGTCCTCGGAGGCGAGGCGGCGTGCGGCCGCGCGGATCAGCCCGTCGCCGTGCACCCACGGCCGGCCGAGCATGCCGCGCAGGGTCCGGCGGACGCGCTCGCCGGCGGGGGCCGGCCCGAGGTCGGTGGTGGGCAGCGCGGCGACGACCTCGGCGGCCGTCCCCGAAGCGCCGCCCGCCTGGCCGCGCGCGGTGCGCCCGCTCCAGGACACGAACAGCCACGCACCCGCGGCGGTCGCACCGACGAGGACGACGACCAGCAGGGCCAGCAGGAACGAGCCGGAGCCCAACCAGGTCAGCAGCAGCAGCGCGACCGCGCCGCCGGCGACGAGGCGGGGGAGGGAGGCGGGCATCCTCATCGCGCACCCCCGTCGGCCAGCGTGGGCGCCTCGGCCGGCAGCAGCTGCAGCGGGTTCGGCAGGCGCTCCGCGGCGGCGCCGAGCACGGCGCTGTCCCGCGCGGCGTCGCCGAGCCCCGCCGGGCCGAACGCCGTGACGACGCCCGTGAGCAGCACGAGCACCATGAGCGCCAGCGCGCCGTGGGCGGCGACGCCGAGCACGCGGTCGGGCAGGCCGGGACGTCGGAGGCCGCCACCGGTGCGTCGGGCCAGGGTGTCGCCGAGCCGGCGGCCCAGCCCCCAGCCGATGAGCGCGCCGACCAGCGCGGCGCCGAGCACGAGCGCACCGCGGGACACGCCGTCGTCCGCGGCCACGAGCATCGGCACGAGCCAGCGCGCCAGCGCGCCCGCCAGCAGTACGCCGGCCACGGCGCCCGCGGCCTTCAGCACGAGCCCCGTGCCCCCGCGGCGCCAGCCGCGCAATGCGGCGACGGCGACCACCGCGAGCACCAGCACGTCGACGACGGTCACTGGACCTCCCGATCTCGACCCCGGCTCCCGGCACACTGCTCCGGGTGACATCGAGTCAACGCCGCCCGTGACGGGGCGGAGGAGGACGATCGGGAACTAATTCCCGGAATCGACGGGCCGGTTCCCGGAAGCTCCGGGTCCCTCGAGCGGCACCAGCACCTCCTGCATGCCGGGGCTGTCGACGGGACCGCCTGCCATGCGCGCCAGGAAGCCGATCACGCCCGCCGATCCCCAGTGCCATGACGGCTCGCCGGGCAGGGTCCAGGCCCCCGCCTGGCGGGTGGCGCCCCACCGGTGCTCCGGCGTCGCGACCGCGAGCAGCCAGTTGCGGGCCGCCCGGGCGGCGCCGGAGAACTCGTCGTCGCCGGTGACGCGGCCCAGCGAGTCGAGGAACCAGCCCGTGCCGGCCGCGCCGCTGTTGGTCGCGGTGTGGACGATCGGGCTGCCCTCGTACTCGGCCCACGCGCGGCCGACCGGCTCGGTCAGCGAGACGTCGACGAGCCAGCGCCCGGCCGCGCGGGCCCGCTCGAGGTGGCGGGCGTCGCCGAGGATCGCGTGCGCCTGCAGCGACACCCACCCGATGCCGGCCGCGCCCTCCTCCATGCCGGTCGCGCGGTTCGGGTTGTCGGGGACCAGGGCCTGCGGGCCCGCGCCGAGCAGTATCGGCCAGGTCACCCCCCGTCCCGCGGGCTGCGCGGTCCGGTCGAGGAAGCCCAGCGCGGACTCGGCGTCGCGGCGCCAGCGCTCGTCGCCGGTGGCCTGGTACATCCGCAGGAACACGAAGGCCGCGCCCGCGGTGCCGGAGAGGAAGCCGGTGTTGCGCCGCGGCTCGTCGTCGCGCTCGGGCAGGCCGCCGTCGTCGTCGAGACGGCTCGACAGGTACGCCGCGCCGCCCGCCGCGTGCGCGGTGAGCTCGGGGTCGCGCAGGCGCTCGCCCATCACCGAGAGCGCGTAGACGATCCCGGACTGGCCCTCGCCCATCCCGTGGCGGTACGACGGCGCACCGCCGCCCTCGACGTCGGCCCACGACCAGCGGCACCGCTGCGGGCAGGGGAGCCCGTCGACGCCCTCGGCGCGGTCGAGCACCCACTGCAGCGAGGCCCGGGCGCCCTGCCGGTAGCGCTCCTCGCCGGTGGCCTCGCCGACCCGCCAGAGGATCTCCGCGACGCCCGCCGCGCCGTCGTCGAACGAGGTGTAGGCGCGGTCGGCGGGGCCGTTCGGGTTGACGTAGTCGGGGACCCGGCCGCCGCGGGAGGCGCCGAGCAGGAAGTCGCCGGCGGAGCGCGCCCCGGCCAGCCAGCGCTCGCGCGCGGCGGGGTCCGGCGTCGCCGCGGCCAGCGCGAGGAACCCGTGCGCAATGCCCGCGGCGCCGACGTCCCGGTCGGTCTGACGGTTCGGCGCCTGGATCGAGCTGGTCCAGGCGCGCGCGCCGGACAGCTCCGCGGGGACGTCGTCACCCAGCGCGGCCAGCGGGTCGGGCACGGCGTCGGCGAGCAACTGGTCGGCGAACGCGGTGGGCAGCGGGGGCGCGTTCGTGCCGGGGGCCGGCTCGTCGGCGGGCGCCGAGGCGCAGCCGGCCGCGAGGAGCCCGGCGGCGAGCACGAGAACGAGGACGCGGATCACGGCACGACCGCCGCGGGCGAGCCCGAGTTCAGTGCCGAGCGCACCGGCGACGGGGCGACGACCCCGAACGTGAAGCCACGGGCGCGCAGCTGGTCGATCGCGCGCGGCAGGTACTGGATCTGGTCGGGTGAGCACGTGATCACGTCGTTGGCGTCGTGGAGCAGGAGCATCGCCTGGTCGGCGGCCTCGGTGACCACGAAGTCGACCATGCGGTCGGCGCCCGGGCACTGGAAGTCGCCCTCCAGGTTCGAGGTCCACTTCCAGTGGACCCCGCCCGCGATGCCGAGCCGGGCGAGCGCCGCGTCCCCGTCGGGGGACGGCTGGCCGAACGGGTACCGGAACAGCGTCGGCCGCACACCGGTGAGCTCGGTGAGCAGCTCGTGGGTGCGTCGGATCTCGGACTCGGCCTCCTCGGACGTCAGGTCGGGGAACCAGGCGTGCTGCCAGGCGTGGTTGGCGACGACGTGGCCCTCGGCCTGCATCCGCCGGACCAGCTCCGGGTGCCGTTCGGCGTTCTCGCCCTGCACGAAGAAGGTGGCCCGCACCCGCTTCGCCTGGAGGACGTCGAGGACGAACGGCGTGATCTGGGGCGACGGGCCGTCGTCGAAGGTCAGGGCGACGCGGGGGCCCGGGCGCCGGTCGGGCGCCGCCGGGAGCGCGGCGTCCGCGGCCGTCGGGGTGTAGCGCGGCCCGAGGGCGAGCTCGCCGCGGTCCGCGGCGCCGGCGAAGGAGCCGATGAACGACACCACGGCCGTGCCCGCCAGGGCGACGACGAAGAAGAGCAGCGAACGGACGTTGCGACGCCGGTCGTCGAAGGACACGCGCTCAGCGCAGGTGTCGGACGCCGCGGCGCACGATCCGCACGAGCAGCATCGCCGTGAAGATCACGGTCACGCCCAGCAGGACGGCGGCCATCACGTTGATCCCGGTGGCCGCGGCCAGCGCCAGTCCGGTGGTCCCACCGCCGACACCGCTCGTGAGGTACATCGAGTGCTCGCCGTACATCCCCGCGTCCGTCCCCTTCCGAGCCCTGATCGATTCCGCTCACCACGCCTGGCGCCGCGCGTTGAGGCAGCGCCAGGCCGCCACCACCGCGCACCACTCCAGGAAGAACCCGTAGACGTCCTCCACCAGCACGATCGCGACGAGCGCGACGTCGGTGAACGACCGGCCCGGCAGCCGCCACATCGAGGTCATCCGCTCCAGCCACATGACGGCGAGCGGGATGAGCCCGATCAGCGCGTACCGGAACGGCACCGCGTAGATGATCATCAGCGCGAGCATGGTCACGAACAGCAGGCGGAAGAACACGCTGAACCCGAACAGCCCGTACGCGAAGATGTCCTTGCGCGTCGCGGTCGACCAGCCGCGCTTGAGGCACTCGTCCATCCCGCCGCGGCCCCACCGCAGGCGCTGGGTCCACAGCGCGCGGAACGTGTCCGGCGGCGTCGTGTAGACGTGGGCGTTCCGCGCGGCGGCGACGCGCCACCCGAGCGCCTTGAGCTCCAGGGTCAGCGCGTAGTCCTCGATCAGCGACGAGCCGTCCCAGGGCTCGCCCGCCGCACGGGCCTTCGCCACCGCCGCCAGCGCCGCGCTGCGGTACATCGCCGCGGCGCCGCTGGCCACCGAGACCCGCCAGCCCCGCAGATCGCGCAGGTCGTCGTAGCGGGCGTACTCGAGGCGCTGCATCCGCCACGCCAGGCCCTTGCCCGGGGTCGCCCAGTACCGGGCGCACACGGCGCCGAGGACGACGTTGCCGCGCAGCTCGGCCGCCATCGCCGCGACGGTGTCGTCCAGCAGGACGGTGTCCGCGTCCATCGTCAGCACGAGCTCGGCGTCCTGGGCCGCGACCCGCCAGCCGTGGTTCAGCGCGCCGGCCTTCTTGTCCGGGTTGTCCGGCATCTCGAGGACGGTGACCGGGTAGCGGCGCGCGATCTCGGCGGTGCGGTCGGTGCAGTTGTTGGCGACGACGACGATCCCGGAGATCTCGAGCCACTCGGGGACGTCCTGGGAGAGCAGGCCCTCGACGGTCGCCGCGATGCCCTCCTCCTCGTTGTGCGCCGGCACGAGGACCGCGACCGTGGTGGTCTGCGAGCGCCGGGTGCGGGGCTTCGCCGGGGTCTTCGCCGGGGCCTGCGCGCGCGCCGGCGGGGGCTTGACCGCGGCGGGCGCGGCGACCGTGGTGCGCAGCTGGATCGTCGGCGCGTCCGGGTCGCTCGAGCGACGGGCCGGGCGGTGGCGGGTGCCGGTGGGTGCCGGCGTGCGCGACGGAGATCCGTCCGCTCGCCCGGTGCGCACAGCCTGGCTGCTCGCCACGTCACCTCGCTCGTGTCGCCGGTCGGTTCCTCGGACGGCCTTCACCCGATCGGTGGGCCGCCTGCGGGACATACCGTACACAGGCGGGATTTCGTTACACCATCGTGAGAAATCGGGTGTTCCGAGTGACATCAGAGCTCACTCGCCCGTGGGTTCCTCGTCCATCTCGCGGCCCTGCAGGAACACCCGGGTGACGCTCAGTGTCTCGTCCAGGAGGACCAGATCCGCGGCGCCACCCCGCGTGAGGCACCCCACGTCGGATCGCCCGAGCAGGCGCGCGGGCACCGTGGTCGCGGCACCCACGGCCTCGACGAGGTCGACGCCGGCCGCGACGGCGGTGCGCACGCCGCGGACCAGGGGGGCGGCGGCGCCGGCCAGCCCGCCCGCCGCGTTGCGCACCGTCCCGTCGGTGAGCGTCACCGGGACCCCGGCGAGCCGGAAGGGGCCGTCGGGCATGCCCGTGGCGGCGGTGGCGTCGGTGACGAGCGCCCAGCGCCCGCGTGCGGCGGCCGCGGCGAGGCGCAGCATCTCGGGGGCGACGTGGTGGCCGTCGCCGATGAGGGTCGGCGCGACCTCGGGGCGCGTGAGCGCGACCGCCGCGAGGCCCGGCGCGCGGTGCGCGAGCCCGCTCATGGCGTTGTACAGGTGCGTGACGGCCCGGACCCCGCGGTCGACCGCGGCGTGCGCGGCCGGGGCGTCGGCGTCGCTGTGCCCGGCGGACACGAGGACTCCGTGCGCCCGCAGCAGGTCGATCAGCTCCCCTGCGCCGGGGAGCTCGGGGGCCAGGGTGACGACGTCGACCCGGCCCGCGTCGAGCAGGCGGGCGAGCAGCACCGGGTCGGGGTCGCGGCGGTGCTCGGGCGGGTGGGTCCCGATCCGCGCGGGGGAGAGGAACGGGCCCTCGAGGTGGGCGCCGAGCAGGCGGGCGCCGGGGGCGTCGTCGGTGCGTGCGTGGTCGAGGCGCGCCAGCGCGGCGGCGGTCCGGTCGGCGTCGTCGGTGAGCAGCGCGGGGCACAGGGCCGTGGTGCCGTCGCGGGCGGCGGCCGCCCGGACCGTCGCGACCTCCTCGACGGCCGCGCTCGCGAGGTCGACCCCCGCGTAGCCGTGGCAGAGCAGGTCCACCAGTCCGGGGACCGCGATCCGCCCGCCCCGCGCCGCCGGGAGGCCGACGGCGGCGACCCGGCCGTCGGCGACCTCGACGTCGCCGGGGCACCAGGCGCCGTCGACGACCGCTCCGGAGACGCCGAGTCGCACGGGGGCCAGTCTCGTCGAGCGTCCGACCCGTGTCCTCGGGACACGGGTCGGCCACCCCACCTACCGTGGACGGAGTGCTCCCCATCGAGATCGTCGGTTTCGTCGTCTCGTCCGCGCACGCCTACGAGGGGCGCCCGGCGGACGGCCCGCGGCCGGTGGCGACGAGCTCGCCGGACCACATCGAGGTCCGTGCGGGCCACGGGGTGGTCGGCGACCGCTACGCCGGGCACCGCGCCCACCGCCACGCCGCCGTCACCGTCCTCGCGATCGAGGCCCTGGAGGCCGTGGCCGCGGAGCTCGGCGTGCCCCCCTTCGACCCGGCCGCGGCCCGGCGCACGATCCTCACGCGCGGGCTCGAGGTGGAGGCGCTGCGGGGCCGGGAGTTCGCGATCGACTCCGGGGACGGCCCCGTGCTCCTCGGCGGCGGGCGCCCGGCCGCGCCGTGCGCCTGGATGGACCTGGTCCTCGCGCCCGGTGCCCACGCCGCCCTGCGCGGGCGCGCCGGGGTGCGCTGCGCGGCCCTGTCGACCGGGACGCTGCGGGTCGGGCCGGCGACGGTGACCGTGCCGGACGCCCTCGGCGACCCGGACCCCGCCCGCGCCGGCCTCCCGCACCGGCGGCGCACGCGCGTGTGACGCGCGCGCCCGTCCTCCAGAGCGTGGGATCCGTCTCGACACGCGTCGCGGACCCCGTGGCGCGGGAACGGTCGTCCGGTGAGCGCCGACACCGGGACGACGGCCCAGCAGCAGACCATCGGGCGCGCCCGCACCCTGCTGCTCGCCGTGCTGTGCGGCGCCGCCGTCGCGAACATCTACTACGCGCAGCCGCTGCTGCACACGATCGGCGCGGCGTTCGGGGTCGGCGACGGCACGGCCGGTCTGCTGGTCACCGCCTCGCAGGTCGGCTACGCCGCCGCGCTGGCCCTGCTCGTCCCGCTCGGGGACCTGCTGGAGCGCCGCCGGCTCGTCACCGTGCTCCTCGCCGCCTGTGCGGTGGTGCTCGCGCTCGCGGCGGCCGCCCCCGGGTTCGGGCTGCTCGCCGCCGCGATCGCCCTGGTCGGCGTGACGTCCGCGGTGGCCCAGATCGCCGTGCCGCTCGCGGCGTCGCTGGCGGGCAACCACGAGCGCGGGCAGGTCGTCGGCACCGTCATGAGCGGGCTGCTCATCGGCATCCTCGGCGCCCGGACCGTCGCCGGGTTCGTCGCGGAGTTCGGCGGCTGGCGCTGGGTGTTCGGGGCCGCGGCGGGCCTGATGGTGCTGCTCGCGGTGGTCGTGCGCCTCGGGCTGCCGGTCGTGCCGCCCACCGAGACCGCGACCTACCCGCGCCTGCTGCGCACGGTGCTCGGGCTCGTGCGCCGCGAGCCGGAGCTGCGGCGGCGCATGGCGCTCGGCGCGGTCGGCATGGGGTGCTTCACGATCCTGTGGACCTCGATCGACTTCCTGCTCTCGGGCCCGCCGTACGGCTTCGGCCCGGCGGTGGTGGGCCTGTTCGGCCTCGCGGGCCTGGCCGGGGCGTTGATGGCGCCGCTGGCCGGGAAGCTCGCCGACCGTGGCCACCAGCGGCTCGTGGTGACGCTCGGGCTCGTCGCGCTGGCCGCGAGCTGGTCGCTGCTCGGGCTCGGCGGGGTGTCGGTGGTGGCGCTGATCGTCGGCGTCGTCGTCCTCGACCTCGCCCAGCAGGCGCTGCAGATCAGTCACCAGAGCGTGATCTACGCGCTGGCCCCGGAGGCCCGCAGCCGCATCACGACCGCCTACATGGTGTCCGCGTTCCTGGGCGGCACGCTGGCCTCGGCCGCGGTGGCCGTGATCTACCCCGCGGGCGGCTGGCTCGGCGTCTGCCTGCTCGGCGGCGTGGTCGCGCTGGTCGGCCTCGGCGTTTGGTTCCTGCCCCGTACGTGAGTGATCTTCTGAGTGATGACTCAGAAGATCACTCACGTGAGCCCAGGGTGACCGACAGGTCCGAGGCGGCGGCCGCGGTCGCCGCGGCGTGCGCGGCCAGGTGGGGGCGCAGGCGCGCCGCCGGCCCCGAGACCGTGAGCGCCGCGACGATGCCGCCGTGGAACCCGCGGACGGGGGCCGCGGCGCCGGCGAGCGCCGGGTCGAACTCGCCGTCCACCACCGCGTGGCCCGCCTCCCGGACGGCCGCGAGCACCTCCGGATCGGCGCCCACCGCCCGGGCCGCCGCCCCGTCGCGCTCGGAGAGCAGCACCCGCCCGGTCGACGTGGTCGCCGCGGGCACGTCGTCGACGTCGAACCGCGCCCGCGGCGCGCCCCCGCCCGCCTCGGCGGTCAGCAGCGTCGCCACCCGGGGCCCGTGCAGACGGCACAGGTGGGCGTTCTCGCCGGTCCGGGCCGCGAGCGCGACGAGCGCCGGCCCGGCCGAGCGCACGAGCCGGGCCTCCGCGGTCCCGGCGGCGAGCGCGTAGAGCCGCCAGCCCAGGGCGTAGCGCCGGGAGCGGTCGTCGCGCTCGACGAGCCCCTCGTCCTCCAGGGCCGCGAGCGCCCGGGACACCTGGCTCGGCGCGCGGCCCGTGATCGCGGCGAGCCTGCTCACCCCCAGCCCGGCCGCGCGGGCCTCCGGGTCGGCGAGCACGGCCAGGAGGTCGACGTCGCGGCGCAGCCCGGCCGACCGGGGGCGCGTCATCCCGCGAGCCCGATCATCGCCAGTGCGACGGCCCCGCCGAGGGTCCACGCCGCCGTGCGCCACCAGTTGGTCCTGGTCAGGCGCGCGAGGACGTCCGCGTCGAAGCCCTCGGCGAGCCGCTCGTGGCACGGCACGGAGATCGCCACGGTGACCGCGACCGTCGCGGCCCCGCAGACCCCGGCCGCCAGCGCCAGCACGACCGGGACGCCCGGCGGCTGCCAGACCAGCAGCACCGCGCACGTCAGCCCCTGCACCAGCCACGGTGCGACGATCAGCCGGCCCATGAGGCGGGTGTGACGACGGTGGACCGCGACCCAGCCGGCGCGCTCCATGTGCGCGAACCCCGGGTAGACCAGCAGCTGGATCACCCAGACCAGGCCCGTGCAGAACCACACCGCGGCCGCGTGGACGGCGAGCAGCAGCGTCTCTGCCAGGTCATTTGCGCTCACCGCACGGATTGTTGCCGATCCGGCCGGCGGATTCTTCACTGACGTCGCCCGTCCGGAGAACGCCGTGAAGAACGCCCTCGCGAAGATCAGAGCCTCGTGAAGATCACCGACATCCGCCTCGAGCACCGCGAGACCGTGCTCGACCCGCCCTGCTACGCCGCCTGGGACCCCGAGCCCCGCACCCGGTTCGCCGCCACGATCGTCCGCGTCGAGACCGACGAGGGCGTCGCGGGCGTCGGCTCCGGCGACACGATGGCCGGCTTCCACGAGCACCGCGACCTGTTCCTCGGCACCGACCCGCTCGCTACCGAGGTCCAGGTCCGCCGCATCGAGTCCGTCGGCTTCCACGCCGGGCGCTTCTGGCCGCTCGAGGCCGCGATCTGGGACATCGTCGGCCAGGTCGCCGGGCTGCCCGTCGCGACGCTGTTCGGCGGCGTCACCGACCGCCTGCCGGTGTACGCGTCGTGGTGCTCGGAGCAGGCGCCGGGCCGCCGGGCGGAGGACGCGCACCGGCTCGTCGAGCAGGGCATCCGCGCCGTCAAGATCCGGGCACACCCCCGGCGCCTGCGCCAGGGCGTCGCCGCCGTGGCCGCGGTCCGCGAGGCCGTCGGGGACCGGCTCGACATCATGGTCGACCTCAACCAGGCCTGGCGGATGGCCGGCGACGTCACCGAGCCCCTCGAGCTCGCCGACGTCCGCCGTGTCGTGCGCCGGCTCGCCGAGTACGACGTCGCGTGGGTCGAGGAGCCGCTGCCCTACGCCGACGCCGACGGCCACCGCCTGCTGCGCGCCGACAACCCCGGCCTGCGGATCGCCGCGGGGGAGATGCTCGACTCGCTGCCGCAGACCCTCGCGCTGCTCGAGGCCGACGCGCTCGACGTCTACCAGGCCGACGTCGTGCTGGCCCTGGGCATGACCCGCGCGCGCCAGCTCGCCGAGGCGGCCCGCGCGCGGCACCGCCGCTTCACCCCGCACACGTGGACCAACGGGCTCGGCCTGCTCGCGAACCTGCACGTCGCGGCCGGTGTCGGCGCGGGGCCGTACCTGGAGTTCCCCGACGACCCGGCCGGCGGCTGGACCCCCGAACGTCGCGACTTCCTGCTCGCCGAGCCCCTGCGTCCCGACGCCGACGGCATGCTCGTGGTGCCCGACGCGCCCGGCCTGGGCGCCGTGCTCGCCTGACCACCCGAACCGATCAGAGGAGATCCGTGACCGGGCCCCTGACCACCTCGCCCTGCGCCGGCGTCGCCGCCGGCACCGCGTTCCTGTCCGGCTCCGGGCCGGTCGTCGACTTCGGGCCCGGCGCGGTGGCCCGAATTCCCGGCCACCTCGCCGCCCAGGGAGCCCGGCGGGTGCTCGTGGTGACCGACGCGGGCCTGCGGGCCGCGGGGGTCGTCGACGCGGTGACGGCGCCGGTGGCGGCCGCCGGGGTCGCCGTCGAGGTGTTCGACGCCGTGCGCGGCAACCCCTCGGTGGAGGTCGTCGAGCAGGGCGCCGAGCACGCGCGGGCCCTGGGTCTCGACGCCGTGCTGGCCCTCGGCGGCGGGTCGAGCCTCGACGCGGCCAAGGGCATCGCGCTGCTCGCACCCAGCCCGGGCGCCCGCGCCGACGGCAGCGGCGCGACGCCCGCGGCGGGCCTGCCGGTGGTGGCCGTCCCGACCACCGCGGGCACCGGTGCGGAGACCAACGGGTTCGGCGTCCTGGAGGACGCTCCGGAACACAGTGGGACCCGGCAGAAGGTCTACTGCGGTGACGCCAGCGTGGTGCCGCGCGTGGCGGTGCTCGACCCCGAGCTCACCTACGGGCTGCCGGCGGGGGCCACGGCCGCGACGGGGGTCGACGCGCTGGTCCACGGGCTCGAGTCGCTGGCCTCGCGGGGCCGCGACCCCATGTCGGAGGCGTTCGCCGCCGAGGCCGTGCGCCGGGCGTGGACGTGGCTGCCGGTCGCGGTCGCCGACGGGAGCGATCCGCGGGCACGGGCCGAGATGCTCGTCGCCGCCCACCTCGCGGGCCAGGCGCTCACGCGCAGTGGTCTCGGGCTGGTGCACGGGCTCGCGCACGCGCTGAGCCTGCACACCGGCGCGATCCACGGGCTGGCGCTCGCCGCCGTCCTGCCCGAGGTCGTGGGCTGGTCGCTCGACGCCGATCCGGCCGGATGGGGGCGCGCCGCCGAGGCGGCCGGGCTACCGTCCGCCGCGGCGCTGCCGGACGCGCTGGGCGGGGCGCTCGAGGCCGTCGGGACGCGGGTGAGCGTCGCCGACCTGCACGCCGGGCCCGAGCTGTACGCGGAGCTGGCGGCGACGGCGCTGGCCGACCCGGTGAGCCGGAACGCCCCGCGGCACCCGACATCGGCGGACGAACTGGTCACCCTGGTGTCCCGCTGCTGAACCCCGGGGCCCGTTCGCCCGGATTTGAGGTCATGCAACAGGTTTTCCCGCGGAGTCCTCGCTGCGCGCGTAGAGCGGGGAGCAAGGCGGTCCTTACCGTCGGGAGTGTGATCAGCCGAGGGCCCGCCGGGCTGCTCGACACGCTCCCCCGGACTCCTCAGGAGGCCATGTGACCGCCCTCGAGACGATTCCCGAGCACGTCACCCGCATCAACGCGGCCAAGACGCCGACCGGGCCCGGCCGCCCGGGCGCGAGCACCGCGCACATCACGCCGTCGACCGAGCACCTGAGCGTCGAGGACATCGAACGCCTCGGTGCCGAGCTCGAGGCCCTGCGCGACAGCGTGATGAGCACGCTGGGTGACAAGGACGCGCGCTACATCCGCCGCGTCATCCGCAGCCAGCGCGGCTTCGAAGCCGCCGGTCGCATCCTGCTGCTCGGCGCGATGTTCCCGCCGGCGTTCCTGGCCGGCACCGCCTCGCTCGCGCTCGCCAAGATCCTCGAGAACATGGAGATCGGGCACAACGTCCTGCACGGCCAGTGGGACTGGATGCGCGACCCGGAGATCAACTCGACGACGTGGGAGTGGGACCACGTCTCGACGGCCAAGAGCTGGCAGCAGACCCACAACTACCTGCACCACACGTACACCAACGTGCACGGCAAGGACCGGGACATCGGCTACAACGTGCTCCGGGTCGACCCGGAGCAGGAGTGGCACCCGATCTACCTGTTCCAGACCTTCACCAACGCCGGTCTGGCGATGATCTTCGAGTGGGGCATCGCGGCCTTCGACCTCGAGCTGGACGAGATCCAGCGCGGTGAGAAGACCTGGAAGGACAAGCTCCCCGAGCTCAGGAAGATGGGCCGCAAGGCCGGCAAGCAGGCGCTCAAGGACTTCGTGGTCTTCCCGGCGCTGTCGGGCCCGTCGTTCGTCCCGGCGCTGGTCGGCGGGGTGCTGGCCAACATGATCCGCAACGTGTGGTCGCACGCCGTGATCTTCTGCGGGCACTTCCCGGTCGAGGTGGAGACCTTCGACGAGGAGCGCCTGGAGAACGAGTCGCAGGCCGAGTGGTACGTCCGCCAGATGCTGGGCTCGGCGAACATCGAGGGCTCGAAGCTCCTGCACATCATGACCGGGAACCTCTCGCACCAGATCGAGCACCATCTGTTCCCGGACATGCCCTCGAACCGGTACCGCACCATCGCGCCGCAGGTCCGCGACCTGTGCCGCCGCTACGGGCTGCCGTACCACTCGGGCCCGATGTGGAAGCAGTACGGCGGCGTGCTGGGCAAGATCGCCCGCCTGTCGTTCCCCGGCGGGCACAAGCGCACCGCGAAGCAGCGCCTGCGGGCCCTGCCGTTCGGTCGCCGGCGCGCCGAGTCCCTCGACGCCGCCGCCCCGGCCGCCGCGGCCTGACGACGCTCAGTCGGCCCGGGTCTCAGCCTTCTGCTGCGAGGCCCGGGCCTCCGGCGCGCAGCGCCAGGGCGACCTCCAGGCGTCCCACCGGGTCGTCGAGGACACCCGCGAACGCCTCCTTGAGGCGCGCGAGCCGGTAGCGCACGGTCTGCGGGTGCACGTGCAGGCGGGTGGCCGCCTCGGCGACGTCGCCGTGCGCGTCGAGCCAGGCGGTCAGGGTGGTGACGGCCCTGTCGCGCGCCGCCGACGTCATGCGCCGCAGGGGCTCGAGCCGCTGGGCGACGAGGTCGGCGGTGAGGGTGACGTCGGCGTGCAGGAGCAGCGCGAGCAGGTGGTCGTCGGCACGCAGCAGGCCGTCGCCGGGCAGGTGGCCGTCGAGCTGCAGCGCCCACGCCGCACGGGCCCGGGTGACGGTGCGCGGGATCTGGTCGGGCGTCACGGTCGGGCCGAGGACCGCGGGCGTGCTGCGCACGGCGTCGGCGAGGGCGTCGAGCCGCCCCGGCCCGTCGGGGTCCGGCACGAACACGACGCCGACGCCGTCGACGACGGACGCGGCGACCTCGGGCGGCAGGCGCCGGCACGCGACGGCCAGGGACTCCTCGGCGATGACGAGCGCGCCCACCGACTTCGGCGGCGTCCACCCGGCCTCGCGGGCGAGCGCGTCGAGCTCGGGCTGCTCGGGCGGCGGGGTCCGGCAGAGGCGCTCCACCAGGGCGTGCTGGCGCGCCTGGCGCGACCCGGCCGCCAGCGACTGCTCGTACGCGTAGCCCGAGACCGACGCCGCGGCGAGCTGCTCGATGTAGGCGAACAGGGCCTCGGCGAGCCGGAAGATGGCGTCCGCGCCGAGCCCCAGGTCGTCGGGCGCGTCGGCGCCGTTCCCGCCGGCGGTGTGGCTGCCGTCGCTCGTGGACGCGATGCGCCGCCACAGCACCCGCGAGCCGATGCGATAGGCGCTCTGCAGGGCGTCCATCGTGCGCCCGTGGCGGTGCTCGACGCGGCCCAGCTCGAAGTAGACGGTGGTGTCGGGCAGCGCGTCGTCGGTGCCCAGCAGGTCGAGGAACTGGTCGAGCGCGACCGAGACCCCGAGCCGGATGCGGCGCCCGAACTCGCCGTCCATGGACAGCGCGTACTCCGCCACCTCGGCGCGCACCGCCGCGATGATCTCGTCGCCGGCGCCCAGGACCACCGGGCGCAGGCGCGCGCCCGCCGCCGAGGGCACGTCGGCCCACGGATGCCGTCGCGATGCGTCCGTCACCGGGCACACACCGTCGCTCACGGCGCCCAGTGTCGCAGGATCGCGGGAAGACGCCAGGATTCGAGGACCGCCGCCCGGGGCGACGTGGCGCAGATGACTCGGCCGGGCGGCCGTCCGACCGGGGGTCCACCATGAGCGCGTGATCCGGCCGGTGCGTGCGCTCGTCGGCGCGTGCTCCGCACGGCTGCGCTCCGAGCTCGCGGAGCCGGGGGCCCGGACCTCGCTGCTGGTCGGCACCGTGGCCGCGCTCGTCGCCGGGTCCGGGCTGCGCCCGCTGACGCGCCGCTGGCCCGCGGCGGTGGTGGGCAGCCTGCTGTCCTCGACGGCCACGGAGACCCCGCGCGCCACCGCGCTGCTGGTGGGCGTGGGCGCCGGCGTCGCCCTGCGCCGCGGGGCGGCGGGCAACCCGGCGGGCCGGGTCGGGCTCGCCGTCGCGGCCGGCGCGGTCGGGGTGCTCCTCGCCCTGGACCGCGGGGCGCGGGCCGACGCCGCGAACCTCACCGAGGCCCTGTCCGCGGAGCTTGGACCGGTCGAGCTCCCGGATCGGGGGAGGGTGCTCCGGTCGATCCTCGGCCGCAGCCGCTATGCCACCGCGCGCGACATCCCCTACGGCCCCGACCCGGTGGCGAACCTCCTCGACGTCTGGCGCGACCCGCTGCTCGCGCCCGACTCCCGCGCCCCGGTGCTCGTGCAGATCCACGGCGGCGCCTGGTCGACGGGCAGCAAGGCGGCCGACGCCCACCCCCTGATGGCGCACATGGTGGGGCGGGGCTGGGTGTGCGTCAGCGTCGACTACCGCCTCGGGCCCGCGGAGCGCTGGCCCGCGCAGATCGTCGACATCAAGCGGGCGCTGGCCTGGACCCGCGCCCACATCGCCGACCACGGCGGCGACCCCGCCCGCATCGCGATCACCGGGGGCTCGTCCGGCGCCCACCTCGCGGCGCTCGCGGCGCTCACCCCGGGGGCGTGGCAGCCCGGGTTCGCCGACGCCGACACCTCGGTCGCCGCCGCCGTGTGCCTCTACGGCATCTACGACCTGACCAGCGACGACGGCAGCGGCACCCTCGACGAGCTGCTGGCCGAGACGATGATGCCGACCGCGCTCGACCAGGACGCCCACCCGTACGTGGCGGCGTCGCCGTCGGCCCGCGTGCACCCCGGCGCGCCGCCGTTCATGGTCCTGCACGGCACCGGCGACGCGATCGTGGTGCCGGCGCAGAGCCGGGCGTTCGTCGCCCGGCTGCGGGCGGTGTCGCGCGCACCGGTGGTGCACGCGGAGCTCGCCCACGCCCAGCACGGCTTCGACCTGGTCCCGACCGCGCGCACCCTGGCCGCCGTCCGGGCCGTCGCGGCGTTCCTGGAGGCGGTGGTCGGACGAGGAGCGCGCGACGATCGATAGGCTGGTGACACCCCGTTCGACATCCTCAGGAGAGTCCGTCGTGTCCTCGCTCGCCCCGCCCCAGCCCCTCGTCGCCGACAGCGTGCGGGTGACGGCGGGCACCACCGCGGGTCAGGCGGTCCGCGAGGCGGGCCTGCCGAGCTCCGGGCCGCAGACGGTGGTCGTCGTGCGGGACGCCGACGGCGCGCTGCGGGACCTGTCGTGGAGCCCGGAGGCGGACGCCGACGTCACGCCCGTCGCCGCCGACACCGAGGACGGGCGGGCGGTCATCCGCCACTCGGCCGCGCACGTGCTGGCCCAGGCGGTCCAGCAGATGTTCCCCGAGGCCAAGCTCGGGATCGGCCCGCCGGTCACCGACGGCTTCTACTACGACTTCGCCGTCGACCGCCCCTTCACACCCGAGGACCTCGAGGCCCTCGAGAAGGCGATGCGCAAGATCGTCAAGGCGAAGCAGCGGTTCGTGCGCCGCGAGTACGACTCGCTCGACGCCGCCCGCGAGGAGCTGGCCGGCGAGCCGTTCAAGCTCGAGCTGGTGGACCTGAAGGGGACGGTCGACACCTCCGAGGTCATGGAGGTCGGCGAGGGCAGCCTCACCGCCTACGACAACGTGCACGCCCACACCGGCGAGCGCGTCTGGGGCGACCTCTGCCGCGGCCCGCACATCCCGACCACCGGCTTCATCCCGGCCTTCAAGATCACGCGCAGTGCCGCCGCCTACTGGCGCGGCGACCAGCGCAACGCGCAGCTGCAGCGGATCTACGGCACGGCCTGGGAGTCGCCGGAGGCCCAGGACGCCTACCTCGAGCGGGTCGCCGAGGCCGAGCGCCGCGACCACCGCCGCCTGGGCTCCGAGCTGGACCTGTTCAGCTTCCCCGACGAGATCGGCTCGGGGCTGCCGGTCTTCCACCCCAAGGGCGGGATCGTCCGCAAGGAGCTCGAGGACTACAGCCGTCGACGGCACGCCGAGGCCGGCTACGAGTTCGTCAACACCCCGCACGCCACCAAGGGCGAGCTGTTCCAGGTGTCGGGCCACCTCGACTGGTACCGCGAGGGCATGTTCCCCGCGATGCATCTCGACGCCGAGTACGACGAGGCGGGGGAGCTCAAGCGGCAGGGCATCGACTACTACCTCAAGCCGATGAACTGCCCGATGCACAACCTGATCTACCGTGCGCGCGGGCGGTCGTACCGGGAACTGCCGCTGCGGCTCTTCGAGTTCGGCACGGTCTACCGGTACGAGAAGTCCGGCGTGGTGCACGGGCTGACCCGCGCCCGCGGCTTCACCCAGGACGACGCGCACATCTACTGCACCCGCGAGCAGATGCGCGACGAGATCCGCTCGCTGCTGGCGTTCGTGCTCGACCTGCTGCGCGACTATGGGCTCGACGACTTCTACCTCGAGCTCTCGACCCGCAACCCGGAGAAGTCGATCGGGTCGGACGAGGCGTGGGAGGAGGCGACCGACGTCCTGCGCGAGGTCGCCGAGGGTGCGGGGCTCGACCTCGTGCTCGACCCCGGGGGCGCCGCGTTCTACGCCCCGAAGATCTCCGTGCAGGCCAAGGACGCGATCGGGCGGACCTGGCAGATGTCGACGATCCAGGTCGACCTCATGCTCCCGGACCGCTTCGAGCTGGAGTACACGGCTCCCGACGGCTCGCGGCAGCGGCCGGTGATGATCCACCGCGCGCTGTTCGGGTCGATCGAGCGCTTCTTCGGCGTGCTCACCGAGCACTACGCGGGCGCGTTCCCGGCGTGGCTCGCGCCGGTGCAGGTGGTCGGCATCCCGGTCTCGGGCGACCAGGCGGGCTACGTCGCCGAGGTGGCCGCCCGGCTGCGGGCCGAGGGCCTGCGGGTCGAGGTCGACGACTCCGACGACCGGATGCAGAAGAAGATCCGGAACCACACCCTGCAGAAGGTGCCGTTCCTGCTGCTCGCCGGGGGCAAGGACGCCGACGCCGGCGCGGTGTCGTTCCGGTTCCGGGACGGCTCGCAGCGCAACGCGGTCCCGGTGGACGACGCGGTCGCGGCGGTCGTCGACTGGGTGCGCCGTCGCGAGAACGCCTCACCCGACGCGGAGAAGTTCGCGCCCTGATGAGCGAGGACGTGGGCCAGGAGCCGTCTGACCTCGACGAGCTGTGGGGTGCCGGCACGCCCGACGGTTTCCGGCGCCTGTGGGCGCCGCACCGGATGGCCTACATCGCGGGGGAGACCGGCACCGGCGAGGAGTCCGGCCAGTGCCCGCTGTGCCGGATCCCGACCCTGTCCGACGAGGACGGGCTGGTCCTGCACCGCGGCGACCGCGTCTACGCGGTGCTCAACCTGCACCCGTACAACCCCGGTCACCTCATGGTCGTCCCGTACCGCCACGTCGCCGGGCTCGACGAGCTGGACCTCGAGGAGTCCGCCGAGCTCGTCGGTGTCACGCAGCAGGCGGTGCGGGCCCTGCGCGCGGTCGCGGCGCCGCACGGGTTCAACGTCGGCATCAACCTCGGGCACGTCGCCGGCGGCTCGCTCGCCGACCACCTGCACCAGCACGTCGTGCCGCGCTGGGGCGGCGACGCCAACTTCATCACCGTCGTCGGGCAGACCAAGGTGATCCCGCAGCTGCTCGCCGAGACGCGGAGCCGCCTCGCGGAGGCCTGGCGCACATGATCAACGAGTGGGCCCGCGCGGCGATGAAGGGCGGCGTGGAGCCGACGGCGTCGTGGCTGGTCCGGCGCGGGGTGCACCCCGACGTCGTCACGATCTTCGGGACGGTGGCGTCCACGGCGTCGGCGCTGTGGCTCATCCCCACCGGGCACCTGTTCGCGGCGTCGCTCGTGGTGTGGGCGTTCGCGATGCTCGACGTGCTCGACGGCGCCATGGCCCGCGCGCGGGGGGTGGCGAGCCCCTTCGGGGGCGTGCTCGACTCCGTCGGCGACCGGCTCGTCGACGGTGCGGTCTTCGCCGGCATCACGTGGTGGGCGTTCAGCGTCGACCGCCCGCTGCTCGCCGGGCTCGCGCTCGCGTGCCTGATCACCGGCCAGCTGATCTCCTACATCAAGGCGCGCGCCGAGGCGGCCGGCCTGCGCGCCGACGGCGGCCTCGTGGAGCGCGCCGAGCGCCTGATCCTCGGGCTCGCCGGCTGCGGGCTCACCGGCCTCGGCGTGCCGTACGCCCTCGACGTGGCGCTCTGGCTGCTCGCGGTCGGGTCGGTGATCACGGTCGGCCAGCGCGTCCTGGCGGTGTGGCGCAGCGCCCGCGACCAGTACGGGGCGGCCACCGGGCACACCCAGCCGTCGGATCATTCCGACGAGCCCGCCCCGAACGGCCCGGGACCCGCGTGACGACGACCGCCCCGCCCGCGCTCTCGCTCGGCGAACGGGCCAGCGAGCTCGGCTACGCGGCGGGCTGGCGCCTGGTCCGCACGATCCCTGCGCCGGCGGCCCGGTGGGCGTTCCGCGCCGGCGCCGACCTCGCCGCGCGCCGGGGCGGGCGCGGCACCGAGCGGCTGCGCGCCAACCTCGGGCGCGTGCGCCCCGACCTGGACGCCGACGGGCTCGACGCGCTCACCGCGGCGGGTCTGCGCTCCTACGCGCGCTACTGGCGCGAGGCGTTCCGCCTGCCCGCGATGGACCACGAGGCGCTGTCGAGGCGGCCGGTCGTCGAGGGCCGGGAGCACCTCGACGAGGCCCTCGCCGCCGGGCGCGGGGTCGTCGTCGCCCTGACCCACTCGGGCAACTGGGACATGGCGGGGCTCTGGCTGGTGGCGCACTCCGGCCCGTTCACGACGGTCGTCGAGCGCCTGAAACCGGAGTCGCTGTACGAGCGCTTCGTGGCGTTCCGCGAGTCGCTGGGCTTCGAGATCCTGCCGATGACCGGCGGCGAGGCCCCGGTCCGCGGGCTCGTGCGCTCGCTGCGCGCCGGGAAGGTCGTGTGCCTGGTGGCCGACCGCGACCTCTCCGCCCACGGCGTGCCCGTGACCTTCTTCGGCGCGCCGGCCTCCATGCCGCCGGGCCCGGCCTCGCTCGCCGCGAGCACCGGCGCCGCGCTGCTGCCCGTCGGGCTGTGGTTCACCGAGGACCCGGTGACGGGGGAGGAGGGCTGGCACTTCCGCATCCACCCCCCGGTGCCCGTGCCCGACCGCAGCGCCGTCCCCGCGGCGACCCAGCGCGTCGCCGACGTCTTCGCCGGCGACATCGCGGAACACCCCGAGGACTGGCACATGCTCCAGCGCGTCTGGCGCGACCTGCCCTGACGCCCGGTGCCGGTGCCCGGGTGGGAGCGAGGGACTCCCCGACTGCGCCCCAGGCAGCGAGGGACGCCCTCGCACTCCCCACCCCGGGAGTCGTTCAGGGGGCCGGCGTGTGGCCCGCCGCGATCCGGGGCCACTGGGACGCCGGGCGCCCGTCGAGCTCCAGGTCGCTGCCGTCGACGACGACCGGCTGCGGCCAGCCGGCGGGGGAGTCCTCCCATGGCTCGCCGCGGCCGTACACGGTCATGTCCAGCAGGCCGTAGGTCGGCGACATGACCTCCACGCCGCGGCCGGTGGTCCGGTAGGTCTCGAACACGCGGTCGCCGACGCGCAGGTAGGCGAGCAGCCGGAACCCGCCGTCGAGGTCGAGCGCGGGGTTCGGCCGCCCGACCGCGTACCAGGGGACGTCCCAGCCCATGAACGCGCGGTAGCGCTCGGACTCCTCCCAGGGACCCTGGACGAAGGTCGCGTAGGTGACCCCGCGGGCGTGCAGGTAGGCGAGCTCACGGACCTGGCTGTTGTAGTACGTGCAGCCCGGGCACTGCTCGGCGGCGGGGTGGCCCTCGTGCCACATCTGGGCGTAGGCGACGAGGCGGCCGCGGCCCTCGAACGCGTCGAGCAGCGTGATCGGTCCGTCCGCGCCGGTCAGCGGGGTGGCGGCGTCCACCTCCACCATCGGCAGGCGGCGCCGGGCCGCGGCGATCGCGTCGCCGGCGCGGGTGTGCGCCTTCTCGCGGACGAGCAGGGCGTCGCGCTGCTCCTGCCAGGCGGCGCGGTCGACGATCGGGGGCAGGGCGGTCAGGTCAGTGGTCATCTTCTTCTCCCGCGGTGTCGGTGCCGTCCAGATGCGCGACGAGGGCGTCGAGCCGGTCGTCCCAGTCGCGGGCGAGGGCGGCGAGGAACTGCTGGGCCACGCGCATCGGCGCGGACCGCAGGCGGAACCGGACCCGGCGGCGTTCGCCGGGCTCGGCGGTGACCAGCCCCGCGTCGGCGAGGAGGGTCAGGTGCTTGGCGACCGCCTGCCGCGAGATCGGCAGGCGTGCCGCGAGGTCGGTGGCGGTGGCGGGCCCGCCCGCGGCCAGCGCGGCGAGGACGGCCCGCCGCGTCGGGTCGGCGAGGGCGACGAAGACCTGCTCGGCGACCGCCTCGTGGTCGTCCCGGTCAGGCTGCGGCATCGAGGTACGCCACGAGCTCGCCGAGCTCGTGGGTCCAGCCGTCGTCGTGCGAGGCGTAGCCGTCGCGGTGGCCGTCGTCGGGCAGCTGGGCGAAGCCGGACTCGACGAGGTGCAGCCGGGTGCCCGTCGGCGTCGGCTCGAGGGTGAACTCGACGTAGGTGCGCCGCGGGTCGTCGCGGTCCATGCCGTCGACGCGCCAGGTGAACCCGAGGACGCGGGGCTCCTCGACGCGCTCCACGCGGATCTCGGCGGTGGTCTCCTCGCTCGTCCAGACCACCTCCGCGGCGCCGCCGGGACGCAGGTCGATCGACGCCCGGTCGCCGAGCCAGGACCGCAGGCCCTCGGCGGTGGTCAGGGCCGCCCACACGGCCTGCGGGCGGTGGGCGAGCTCCACCGTGCGTTCGATGCGATCGGGGAATCCCACGGCGCCTCCTGTCGACTCGGCTGTGGCAACTCAATGGTTGCGAAACTATGACAACCAGTGAGTTGCGTCAAGCTGTGTCGCGTGGTGGACAGACGGCGCGCGCAGCGTGCGCGTCCGTTCGGGGTAGACGTGACGTGGAGCACACAGGAACCCGCTATCGTTCATCGCATGAACACGGCGTCGCGGCCCGGCTCGCCGGCCGGTCTGCGCGACGCCAACCGTCGACGGGTCCTCGACGCGGTCCGCGCGGGCGGGGCGCCGACGCAGGCGGAGATCGCCGGGGCCACCGGTCTGGCACCCGCCACGGTGTCCAACATCGTGCGCGACCTGGGCGCCGCGGGCGTGCTCGTGGCGGGCGACGAGGTGCGCGCCGGGCGCCGCGTGCGCGCCGTGCGCCTCGTACGGGGCGCGGGGATCGTCGCGGGCATCGACTTCGGCCACCGGCACGTGCGCGTTGCGCTCGCCGACGTCGCCGACCCGACCGCCGCCGCCGGGCACCCCGTCCCGCCCGAGCGCACCGAGTTCCGCGCCGACCTCGACGACGGCCACGGCGTCGCCGACGGCCTCGACACCGCGGCCGGGCTGCTCGACACCGCGCTCGGGCGCGCCGGGGTCCACCGCGCGGCCCTGCGCGGCGCGGTGGTCGGGCTGCCGGCGCCGCTCGACCTCCTGACCGGGGCGGTCGGCGCGTCGGGCGTGCTGCCGGGCTGGGTCGGCGTCCCGCTCGCCGGGCGGGTCTCCGAGCACCTCGGCGTCCCGAGCTGGGTCGACAACGACGCGACCCTCGGCACCCTCGCCGAACAGCGATGGGGCGCCCTGCGGGGGGTCGACGACGGGATCTTCCTCAAGCTCTCCGACGGCGTCGGTGCCGGGCTCGTCCTCGGCGGGCGTCTCTACCGCGGCCCCGACGGCACGGCGGGCGAGATCGGGCACGTCGTCGTCGACCCGGGCGACCGCTTCGCCGCCGTGTGCCGCTGCGGGCACCGCGGGTGCCTCGAGACGGTGGTGTCGACGCGGACGGTGACCGCGATGCTCGAGCCGCTGCTCGGCGCGCCGCTCACGGTCGCGGAGGTGGTCGCGCGCGCCCGCGACGACTACGCACCGGCGTCACGCATCCTCGCCGACACCGGCCACCACGTCGGGGCGGCGCTCGCCGGGCTGTGCACCGTGCTGACCCCGCGGCGCATCGTCGTCGGCGGCGAGCTCGCCCAGGCCGGGGACCTCCTCCTGGAGCCCCTGCACGCCGCGCTCGCGGCCGCCGCGCTGCCCGGCACGACCCGCACGGCCGAGGTCGTGGTCGCCGAGCTGGCCGAGCACGCGCCGGTCCTCGGGGCCCTCGCGCTGGCCCTCGATCGCTGCGCGGCCTGACCAGCCCGAACGGGTGCGGTCCCGACTGGCGCGCGGGCTCTGACAGGTCCAAGATCGCGCCGCTGTGTTCATCCGTTGACGACGCCCCACGGCCCGCCCTAGCCTGTGGTTCGCATCACACGACAACGGCGCGCCGAGATGCGGAGGCCCTGGTGACCGTGCCTGCCGACGACGGTCGAGCTCCGGCCCGCCCCGTCTCCGGGGCGGCGACGACGACCGCGGACGCCCTGCCGCACGCGCTCGACGCCCCCGAGGTGGCGCGGCGCCTCGACGGCCGCCGCCCCGCCGTCTTCCTCGACTACGACGGCGTCCTCACGCCGATCGTCCCGCGGCCCGAGGACGCGATCATGACCGACGGGATGCGGGAGATCCTCCACTCGCTCGCCGCCCGCTGCCCGGTCTGCATCGTCTCGGGCCGCGACCGCGGCGTCGTCGCCGAGCTCAGCGGCGTCGACGACCTCGTCATCGCCGGCAGCCACGGCTTCGACATCTGGGACCCGCAGCGCGGTGCGATCGAGCACGAGGCCTCCCGCGGCTGGGAGGACCTCGTCGCCGAGGTCACCGAGCGCGTCCGGGTCGCCGCCGCGGACATCGAGGGCACCCAGGTCGAGCCCAAGCACGCGTCGGTCGCCCTGCACGACCGGCACGTCGCGCCCGAGGAGCGGCCGCGCGTGGCCGCCCTCGTCGACGAGGTGCTCGCCGAGCACCCCGGCGAGCTGAAGGTGACGCCGGGCAAGTTCGTCCACGAGATCCAGCCGAAGATCGACTGGAACAAGGGCAAGGCCGTCGACCACCTGATCGGCGTCCTCGGCCTCGACCACCCAGGGCCGGATGGTCGACCCACCGTCCCGATCTACCTGGGTGACGACATCACCGACGAGGACGCGTTCCGCGCGCTCGCGCAGCGGGAGACGCCCGGACTCGGCGTCCTCGTGATCGACCCGTCCGACGCGGCCGGCCGCGAGACCGCCGCGACGGCGGTGCTGGCCACGGTCGACGAGGTGGGCCGCTTCCTCGACGGCCTGGCCCGGTGAGCGCCCGGTGAGCGCCCGGTGAGCGCCCGGTGAGCGCCCGGTGAGCGCCCGGTGACCGACCGGTGACCGACCCCATGCACCCGACCCGACCGACCCTCCCTCGAGTACGGAGACGTCAGTGACGAGCGCGACCGACCAGACTCCGACGAACGCCACCGGCGAGGTCCTGCCCGGCGGCGCCGTGGCCGACGACTTCACCCTCACGTGGACCGGCCTCGAGCCCGACGACGAGGGCCTGCGCGAGGCGCTGACCAGCACCGGCAACGGCTACTTCTGCACCCGCGGCGCGGCCGAGTGGGAGGACACCGACGCGCCCAAGCACTACGCCGGCACCTACGCCCACGGCGCGTACAACCGCGAGACGACGATCCTGGGCGGGCGCCCGGTCCTCAACGAGGACCTCGTCAACCTGCCGAACTGGCTCGTCCTCAAGCTGCGCATCGAGGGTGAGGAGGCGATCCGCCTCGACAACGTCGACGTGCTGGACTACCGCCACTCCTACGACATCCGCACGGCCACGGTCAGCCGCGAGTTCCGCTTCCGCGACCGCGCCGGCCGGGAGACGACGCTGCGCAGCAGGCGCTTCGTGTCGATGGCGCACAGCCACCAGGCGGCGATGGAGTGGACGATCACCGCCGAGAACTGGTCGGGGCGGATCGGGATCGTCTCCGCGATCGACGGCCGCGTCGACAACACGATGGTCGCCCGCTACCGCGACCTCGAGGGCCGCCACCTCGACCCCGTCACCCCGCGGACGTTCGGGCCGGAGATCATCGCGCTGAAGGTCCGCACCCGGCAGTCCAACCTCTACGTCTCCGAGGCCGCACGCACCCGCGTGTACCGCGGCCGCGGGCGCGGCTGGGAGAAGGTCGAGCCGGTCCGCACGCTCCACCAGATGAACGACTACATCCAGCAGGTCCTCGACCTCGACCTCACCGAGGGCGAGACCGTCCGGGTCGAGAAGATCGTGTCGTTCTTCACCAGCCACGACAACGCGATCACCGAGACGCTCACGGCCGCCGGCCGGCACGTCGAGCGCTACCCGGACTTCGCGGGGTGCTTCGCCGAGCACGTCGACGCCTGGGACGAGTACTGGGACGTCGCCGACCTCGAGGTGCCGCGCGAGCCGCGCATCGAGCTGCTGCTGCGCTTCCACATGGCGCACGTGCTGCAGGTCTGCTCGCGCCACACCGCCCGCCACGACGCCGGCGTCCCCGCCCGCGGGCTCAACGGCGAGGCCTACCGCGGGCACGTCTTCTGGGACGAGCTCTACGTCTACCCGTTCCTCAACTACCGCGTCCCGGAGATCACCCGCGGGCTGCTGATGTACCGCTACCGGCGCCTCGCCGAGGCCCGCGCGGCCGCGGCGCTCGAGGGCTACCGCGGGGCGATGTTCCCGTGGCAGTCCGGCAGCGACGGCACCGAGGAGACGCAGGTCGTCCACCTCAACCCGCTGTCGGGCCAGTGGGACCCGGACCACTCGCACAACCAGCGCCACGTCAACGCGGCGATCTTCTACAACGTCTGGCAGTACTACCAGGCCACCGACGACCTGGAGTTCCTGCGCGACTACGGCGCCGAGCTCATGCTCGAGATCGCCCGGTTCTGGGCGTCGATCGCGCACAAGAACCCGAACACCGGCCGCTACGAGATCCACGGCGTGATGGGGCCCGACGAGTTCCACGAGCGCTACCCGGGCTCGGAGACCGGCGGGCTGCGCAACAACGCCTACACCAACGTCATGGTCGCGTGGATCTGCGCGACCGCGCCGAAGGTCCTCGCGCTGCTGCCCAAGAGCCGCCGCCGGGCACTGCGCAGCCGCCTCGGGATCACCGACGACGAGATCACGCGCTGGTCGGAGATGTGCACGTCGATGACGGTGCCCACCCACCGCGACGACGACGGGCACCTGGTGATCACGCAGTTCGAGGGCTACGAGCAGCTCGGCGAGCTCGACTGGGACGGCTACCGCGCGCGGCACAAGAACATCCAGCGGATGGACCGCATCCTCAAGGCCGAGGGCGACGACCCGGACCACTACAAGCTGGCCAAGCAGGCCGACGCGGTGATGCTGTTCTTCCTGTTCGGCGAGGACGAGCTCCGCGAGATCTTCTCCCGGCTCGGCTACGACGCGATCGCCGACGACGCCGACCTCGCCCGGCGCACGATCGCCTACTACGACAGGCGCACCTCGCACGGCTCGACGCTCTCGCTCGTCGCGCACGCCGCGGTGCTGGCCGGCATCGACCCCGAGAGCTCCTGGGAGCGCTTCCTCGTCGCCGTCGAGTCCGACATCGGCGACGTGCAGGGCGGCACCACCAAGGAGGGCATCCACATGGGGGTCATGTCGGGGACCCTCGACCTGCTCCAGCGGGCCTACCTCGGTGCCGGGGCGCGCGACGGTGTCCTGACCTTCGACCCGCGCCTGACCCTGCGCCTCGACGGGCTCGCACTCTCGCTGGTGTTCCAGGGCACGACGCTGCGCGTGTCGGTGAACGGTGGCTCGCTCACCGTCGCCGTGCAGTCCGAGGGCTTCAGCCACCCGGTCCGCATCGGGCTGGGCGGCGAGGTCCGCGAGCTCGGCGCCGGGCAGGAGTGGACGGTGTCGCTCGACAGCGACGGCCGGATCGCCTCGACCTCCGCGGCACCCGCCGCCGTGCCGGTGCCCGACACCGCCCAGACGTCCGCCACGAGCGGTCACGACCACGAAGGGAACGGCGCATGAGCGGCTACACCGGAGCGATCTTCGACGTGGACGGCGTCCTCGTCGACTCCCCGCACGAGGAGGCCTGGCGCGAGTCGCTGCGCGAGCTCATGGAGGGCCCCTGGTCGGACATCGTCTCGCAGACCAGCTACACGCCCGAGAAGTTCACGCCCGCGCTCTACCACGAGCGGATGTCGGGCAAGCCGCGCAAGGCCGGCGCCACCGCGGCGCTCGAGTACTTCGGGGTGCCCGACATCGACCGCCGCGTGCAGGAGTACGGCGAGTACAAGCAGGAGATGATCATCCGGCTGATCTCCGAGGGGCGCTTCTCGGCCTACGACGACGCCGTGCAGTTCGTCGTCAACGTCAAGCAGGCCGGCATCCCGATCGCCGCCGCGTCGTCGTCGAAGAACGCGAAGCTCTTCCTCGAGCGCGTGGACCTGTCCCGCTTCGGGGCGGAGGGCAACCTCCACGGCTACTTCGACGTCGACGTCTCCGGCCGCGACTTCGCGCAGGGCAAGCCGAACCCGGAGATCTTCCTGACCGCGGCGTCCGAGCTCGGCGTCGACCCCGCGGACGCGTTCGTGGCCGAGGACGCGGTCAACGGCATCCAGGCGGCGAAGGCCGGCGGCTTCGGCGCGCTCGGGGTGTCCCGCGCCGACGACGTCGACGCGCTCGCGGCCGAGGGCGCCGACGTCGTCGTCACCGACATGGGCACGATCGACCTGTCCGCGCTCGGGCGCCACGAGCTGGTGAGGAAGTCATGAGCGGGCTCACCGTCGGCGTGGACGTCGGCGGCACCAAGATCGCGGCGGGGGTCGTCGACGAGGACGGCAAGCTCATCGCCTCGACGCGGCGCGAGACGCCGGCGACCGACACCCACATGGTGCTCGAGGCCATCGCCGACGGCGTGCGCGAGCTGCGCACCGGCCACGACATCGTCGGGGTCGGCATCGGCGCGGCGGGGTTCGTCGACGCCGCCCGCGCCAAGGTGATGTTCGCGCCGAACCTGGCCTGGCGCGACGAGGACCTGCGCGGCGAGCTGTCGATCGCGCTCGACCTGCCGGTCGTCGTCGAGAACGACGCCAACTCCGTCGCCTGGGCCGAGTCGCGCTTCGGGGCCGGCCGCGACCACGACGACCTCGTCGCGATCACGATCGGCACCGGCGTCGGCGGCGGCATCGTCACCAACGGGCGGCTGCTGCGCGGCGGGTTCGGGGTGGCGGCCGAGATCGGCCACATCACGATGGTCCCGTACGGGCGCCGGTGCGGCTGCGGCCTGCAGGGCTGCTGGGAGCAGTACGGGTCGGGGCGCGCGCTCGTCGGCGAGGCCCGCGAGATCGCCCGGCACTCGCCCGCGTTCGCGGCCGGGCTGATCGCGGCGGCCGGCGGCGACCCGGAGGCGATCACCGGGGAGATGGTGACCGCCGCGGCACAGCAGGGCGACGTGGGCGCGCTGCACTGCTTCGACGAGATCGGCCGGTGGATCGGCCTCGGTCTCGCGCAGCTGGCGGCGGTGCTCGACCCGACCCTGTTCGTCATCGGCGGCGGCGTGTCCGCGGCCGGCGAGGTCCTGCGGGGCCGGGTGGAGGAGACCTTCCGAGCGAATCTCACGGGACGCGGCCACCGGCCCGTCGCCGAGGTGCGGCTCGCGGAGTTGGGGTGGGAGTCCGGGATGGTCGGCGCCGCCGACCTGGCCCGGACCAATGACGACAGTGCCGTTCCGGGGAGTGACCGATGACCGATCCAGCGCCGGGGGCTCCCGGTTCCAGGGAGAAGACGACCGCGAAAGCGATCCTCATCTCCATCGTCGCCGCCGTCGGCGGCTTCCTGTTCGGGTTCGACTCGAGCGTCATCAACGGCGCCGTCGACGCCCTGAACGAGCAGTTCGGGCTGCAGGACAGCCCGCTGCTCTCCGGCTTCGCGGTGGCCGTGGCCCTGCTGGGGTCGGCGGTCGGCGCCTGGTTCGCGGGCCCGTTCGCGGACCGCTACGGCCGTGTCCGCGTCATGCTCATCGCGGCCGCCCTGTTCGCGATCAGCTCGATCGGGTCCGGACTGGCGTTCGCGGTGTGGGACCTGATCATCTGGCGCTTCCTCGCCGGTGTCGGCATCGGTATCGCCTCGGTGATCGCGCCCGCCTACATCGCCGAGATCGCACCCGCCCACATCCGAGGGCGGCTCGCGTCGCTGCAACAGATGGCGATCGTGCTCGGCATCTTCGTCGCCCTGCTCTCCGACGCCCTGCTCGCGGGCGTCGCCGGCGGCGCGGCGGAGACGTTCTGGCTGGGGCTCGAGGCCTGGCGCTGGATGTTCCTCGTCGGCCTCATCCCGTCGATCATCTACGCGATCCTCGCCCTGCGGATCCCCGAGTCGCCGCGCTACCTCGTGGCGAAGGGCCGCACGCAGGAGGCGGGCCAGGTCCTCGCGAACGTGCTGGGCTCGACGGTCGAGGGCGTCCAGGAGAAGGTCCACGAGATCGGCGAGACGCTGCGCCGCGAGGAGAAGCCGAGCCTGCGCGACCTCACGGCTCCGGGTACCGGCCTGCGTCCGATCGTCTGGGTCGGCATCCTGCTGTCGGTCTTCCAGCAGTTCGTCGGCATCAACGTGATCTTCTACTACTCGACGACGCTGTGGCAGGCCGTCGGGTTCTCGGAGAGCGACTCGTTCCTGGCGTCGGTCATCAACTCGCTGGTCAACGTGCTCGCCACGGTCGTCGCGATCCTCATCGTCGACCGGGTCGGCCGGAAGCCGATGCTGCTCGGCGGCTCCGCCGGCATGGTCGTGACGCTGGCGGTCATGGCGATCGCGTTCTCCCAGGCCGTGATCACCGTGGGCGCCGACGGCGAGGAGACCCCGAACCTGCCCGGTCCGTGGGGGCCGATCGCGCTGGTGGCGGCCAACCTCTACGTCGTCGCGTTCGCAGTCTCGTGGGGCCCGGTCGTGTGGGTGCTGCTCGGTGAGATGTTCCCGAACTGGCTGCGTGCGGCCGCCCTGTCGGTCGCCGCGGCCGCGCAGTGGATCGCGAACTTCCTCATCACGGTCAGCTTCCAGTCCCTCGCGGACATCGGGCTGACGCTCGCGTACGCGCTCTACGCCTTCTTCGCTCTCCTGTCGTTCGTGTTCGTCAGCCGCTACGTGCAGGAGACCAAGGGCAAGGAGCTGGAGGAGATGGTCGGGTAGCAACCCCGACTGCGCACTGCCGATGGGCGGGGCGGGTCGATCAGGGCGTGGAACCCCTGGCCGACCCGCCCCGTCGTCGTCGGCGAGGCAGGCCGAGGCAGGCCGCGCGTGGACGTCGTCACGGGGCCCTGACGCGGCGCCGATAGGCTGGCGACCGCCATGCGCATCGGGATCGTGTGTCCGTACTCGCTGGACGTCGCCGGCGGGGTCCAGGCGCACGTCCTCGACCTCGCCCACGCGCTGACGGGTCTCGGTCACCACGTCGACGTGCTCGCGCCGGCGGGCGAGGACACCCCGGTGCCCGCGGGCGTCACACGGGCGGGGCGCTCGCTCGGCATCCCCTACAACGGCTCGGTCGCCCGCCTGACCTTCGGGCCCGTCTCGCTGGCGCGGGTGCGGCGCTGGCTGCGCGACGGCGACTTCGACGTCCTGCACGTCCACGAGCCCACGGCGCCGAGCCTGTCGTTCCTGGCGCTCGTCGTCGCCGAGGGCCCGGTGGTGGCGACGTTCCACACCTCGACCCCGCGCTCGCGCACCATGACGTTCTTCGAACCGGTGCTGCGCCCGCTGCTCGAGCGCGTGACCGCGCGGATCGCGGTGTCGCCGCTGGCGCGCCAGGTCTACGTCGAGCACCTCGGCGGCGACGCCGTGGAGATCCCGAACGGCGTGGACGTCGGCGCCTTCGCCGACGCGCCGCCGCTGCCCGGCCACGCGCACCACGGCGACGGGGCCACCGTCGGCTTCGTCGGCCGCTACACCGAACCGCGCAAGGGGATGCCGCTGCTGCTGGACGCCCTGCGCCCGCTCGCCGCGCAGCGCCCGGACCTGCGGCTGGTCGTGGTCGGCCGCGGTGACGAGGACGAGCTGCGCGAGCAGGCCGGTCCCGGGCTCGCCGACCGGATCGAGCTCCTCGGTGCCGTCGACGAGCCCACGAAGGCCTCGATGCTCGCCTCGGTGGACCTGCTCGCCACCCCGAACACCGGCGGGGAGAGCTTCGGGGTCGTGCTGGCCGAGGGCATGGCGGCCGGGGCGCCGGTGGTCGCGAGCGACATCGACGCCTTCCGCCGCGTGCTCGGCGACCCGCCGGCGGGCGTGGCGGTGCCCAGTGGCGACGCCGGCGCGTGGAGCGCGGCGATCGGGGCGCTGCTCGACGACCCCGCCCGCCGCGACGCCCTGCGCGCCGCCGGGCGCCGCCGGGTGGCCGCGTTCGACTGGTCGGTCGTGGCCGCCGCCGTCCTGCGGGTGTACGAGGTCGCCGTCGCGGCCGATCCCCGCCGGGTGGGGGCGAACGGCTCCTTCGCCACGGGATCCCGCGAGCAGGCCCGCCGCGCGCACGACCTACCGTCCTCCTCGTGACCCTTCTCGGCCCCACCGGCGTGCTGGTGGTCATCGTCGCCACTGCGGTCCTCCTCCTGGTGATCGTCACCGCCGCGGTGCTCGTCGCCCGGGCCCGGCGGCTCGACCGCCTGCACGTGCGCACCGACGCCGCCGCCGCGGGCCTCGCGGCGGTGCTCGACCGGCGCGCCGCGGTGGTCCGGGCGATCGCCGCGACCGCGGGGCCCGTCGCGCTCGCCGACGCCGACCGCCGCGCCCTGCGCGCCGCCGCCCGCGCGGCTACCGCGACCCGGGCCGCCGGCGAGGGGGCCCTCGACGCCGAGCGCGAGGCGGCCGAGAACGACCTGACCCGCGCGCTCGGCACCCTCGACACCGCGGCGCTGCCCGCCGACCTGGCCGCCGAGCTCGCCGACGCCCACGCCCGCGTGTCGGTGGCGCGCCGCATCCACAACGACGCCGTCCGCGACACGCGCGCCCTGCGCGGGCGCCGCATGGTGCGCTGGCTGGGTCTGGCCGGGACGGCGCCGGTGCCGCGCTACTTCGAGATCGCCGAACCCGGGCCCGACGGCCTGCCCGGCGAGCCCGCGGTCCACGTCGCGCAGGACGCCGTGCGTGCGGTCGTCATCGACGGTGAGGGGCGCGTGCTGCTGTTCGAGGGCGTCGACCCCGCCCGCCCCGCCGAGACGTTCTGGTTCGCGCCCGGCGGCGGCGTCAAGACGGGGGAGGACCCGGCGGCGGCCGTCGTGCGGACCGTGGGGGAGGAGACCGGCCTGGTGGTGCGTCTCGACCAGGTCCGGGGCCCGCTGTGGATCCGCGAGGTCGTCTTCGAGGCCGACGGCACGACCTACGCCGGCCGCGAGCTGTTCCACGCCGTGCACGCCGCGAGCGGCGAGGTCGACGCCAGCACGTTCACCGAGCACGAGTCCCGCACGGTGAAGGGCCACCGCTGGTGGACCCCGGCCGAGCTGGCCGTGACGCTCGACGTGGTGCACCCCCACCAGCTGCCCGACCTGCTCGCCGACCCCCGGGCGCTCGAGCCGGGCCCGGTGCCGCTCGCCATCCACTAGCCCACGACGGCCTCCGCGTACTCCGCACCCACGGGGATCTCGGTGATGACGTCGACGAGCACCCCGGCGGGGTCGGCGACGATGAAGTGGCGCTGACCGAACTCCTCGGAACGCAGGTCGAGCTCGGGGTGCAGGCCGCCGCGGACGACGACGCGCTCGTACTCGGCGTCGACGTCGGGCACCTCGACGTTGAGCAGCAGGCCGCGCGCCGCGGTGCGGAAGCCCGCGGGGACCGTCGGGTGGTCGGCGGCGACGAACGCCAGCTCGTGGGCGCCGCGGCGCAGGCTCGCGTACCAGTCGACCTCGAAGACCACCTCGAAGCCGAAGTGCTCGACCCAGAAGGCCCGCGAGGCAGCGACGTCGTCGACGCCGAGGACGGGGTAGAAGCCGGTCGGTTCCATGGTCGGGGTCCTTTCGCGTACCGTTGGTACGTCAATAGTGTTCGCGTACCATCGGTACGTCAAGGGGGTCGGTGTGGCCGGAGTGCGGGTCGAGCAGCGGGAGCGCACGCGGCGGGCGCTGGTCGCGCAGGCGCGGGCGCTGTTCGCCACGCGGGGCTACGGCGACGTCGGCCTCGCCGAGATCGTCGCGGCCGCGGGCGTCACCAAGGGCGCGCTCTACCACCAGTTCGACGGCAAGACCGCCCTGTTCCGGGCGGTGCTCGCCGACGTCGCGGCCGAGGTCGCCGACGCGGTCGTCGCGGCCGCCGAGGCGCAGGGCGACGACCCGTGGGCGCAGTTGACGGCGGGGAGCCGCGCCTTCCTGGAGGCGAGCACCGACCCGGCCGTCGCCCGGATCGCGCTCGTCGACGGGCCGGCCGTGCTGGGCTGGACGGAGTGGCGCGCGGTCGACGAGGCCACGTCGGGACGCCATCTCGTCGAGGCGCTCGAGACGCTGGTCGCCCGGGGTGTGCTCGCCCCGCGCCCGGTAGCGCCGCTGGCCCACCTGCTCGGGGGCGCGATGAACGAGGCCGCGCTGTGGCTCGCCGTCACCGACGAGCCCGACGCGCTCGAGCGGGTGTGGGGCGAGCTCCTGGCGATGATGGAGGCCCTGCGGTGAGAGGGGGCGCCGAGGGTGCACCGCGTCACCCTTCACGCGCGCCTGACGGACGTACCATCGCCACCAGACGTCGCTGTCGAGAAGTGCATCCCCGGAGGACCACCGTGACCAGGCCCGACACCGCCCCCACCACCGGCACCGGAGGGGTCAAGCGCGGCCTCGCCGACATGCTCAAGGGCGGCGTGATCATGGACGTCGTGACGCCGGAGCAGGCGAAGATCGCCGAGGACGCCGGCGCCGTCGCCGTCATGGCGCTCGAGCGCGTCCCCGCCGACATCCGCGCCCAGGGCGGCGTGGCGCGCATGTCCGACCCGGACATGGTGGCGGGGATCGTCGAGTCGGTGTCGATCCCGGTGATGGCCAAGGCGCGCATCGGGCACTTCGTCGAGGCCCAGGTGCTGCAGTCGATCGGCGTCGACTACGTCGACGAGTCCGAGGTGCTGACCCCCGCCGACGAGGCCCACCACATCGACAAGTGGGCGTTCACCGTGCCGTTCGTGTGCGGTGCCACCAACCTCGGGGAGGCGCTGCGCCGCCTCGGCGAGGGCGCGGCGATGATCCGCTCGAAGGGCGAGGCGGGCACCGGCAACGTCGTCGAGGCGACGCGGCACATGCGCGCGATCCGCTCGGAGATCCGCGCCCTGTCGCGGATGGAGCCCCAGGAGCTCTACGCCGCGGCCAAGGAGCTGCGCGCCCCGGTGACGCTGGTGCAGGAGGTGGCCGAGGCCGGGCGCCTGCCCGTCGTCCTGTTCACCGCCGGCGGCATCGCGACCCCGGCCGACGCGGCGATGATGATGCAGCTCGGCGCCGAGGGCGTGTTCGTCGGCTCGGGCATCTTCAAGTCCGGCGACCCGGCCAAGCGCGCCGAGGCGATCGTGCGGGCGACCACCTTCCACGACGACCCGGACGTCATCGCGAAGGTGTCGGCGGGGCTCGGCGAGGCGATGGTCGGGCGCACGACGGCCGACATGCCCGAGCACGAGCGGCTCGCGACCCGCGGGTGGTGAGGTTCGCTCACCGCCCGTGCGGGCGCGTGGGACGATGCCGGGGATGACCACCTCGCACGGCCCGCGCCGTTCCGCCGAGGCCCCGGTCGATCCCGAGGCCCGCACCGAGACCCTGCGCGCCGTCGGGCCGGACAGTGCCCCTGCTCCGGCCCCGCCGCGCCCCGCTCGCCGCGGGCCGGTCGAGCAGGAGCCGGTCGAGGAGCCGGCCAAGCGCAACGGCATGGGCACGCCGGCCCTGGTGCTGGGCCTGCTCGCCGCCGCGACGTGCTGGACGGGCTGGGCGGGCGTGGTGCTCGGCCTGCCCGCGGTGGTCGCCGGTTACCTGGGCGCGCGCCGCGCGTTCCACAACCTCGCCACCGACGGCGCCTCGTCGCTCGGCGGGTTCGTCGCCGGGCTCGTCGGGCTGGTCGTCGGCGCGGTCATCGTGTGGCCGACGCTGTTCGGTTCGGGTGGCTTCGGCGACGGGCTGACGCTCGACCAGTGCATGGAGCAGTCGACGACGGCGCGCGAGATGCACATGTGCAAGTCGCAGCACCTCGCGGAGTTCAACGAGCGGTACCCGAACGCCGCCGAGTGAGCGCCTGGCACGATCGCGCCATGACGTCGGCCCAGCAGCCCCATGCCCAGCAGGGTCGCAGCGACGAGCGTGAGCAGGACGGCGGCCTCGGGACCGCGGCGCTGGCCCTCGGCCTCGTCGCCGCGGGAACCGGACTGACGGCCGCGCTGTGGTCGGGGATGGACGGGCTGGGCTGGGCGGCGCTGGCTCTCGGTCTCATCGGCCTGGTCGTCGGCTTCATCGGTTCGCGGCGCGCCTTCCACGACCCGCAGCGCAGCGGCGGGATGTCGCTCGGCGGGTTCGTGCTGTCGCTGGTCGGGCTCGTCGTCGGCGCGTGGATCGTCGTGCCGGGCCTGCTGGGCATCGGCACCTTCGGCGAGGGCCTCACGCTCGACGAGTGCATGGCCCAGGCGCAGGGGCAGCAGGAGGAGCGGATGTGCGCCTCGCAGCACGTCGACGAGTACCGCGCCCGCTTCGGCGACCCGGGCACCGGGTAGCGCGCTCCTAGACTGGAGCCGTGAGCGCACCCGTCGGCGTCCTGGCCCTCCAGGGCAACGTCCCCGAGCACCTCGACGCCCTCCGGGCCTGCGGCGCGGACGCGCGCCCGGTGCGTCGCCCGGCGGAGCTCGCCGAGGTCGCGGGGCTCGTGCTGCCGGGCGGGGAGTCGACGACGCTGTCGAAGCTCCTCGAGGCGTTCGAGCTGCTCGAGCCGCTGCGCGAGCGCCTGCGCGCGGGGATGCCGGCGTTCGGGTCGTGCGCGGGGATGATCCTGCTGGCGCGCGAGGCCGTCGACGCCCGCCCCGACCAGCACCAGCTCGGCGCGCTGGACATCACGGTGCGCCGCAACGCGTTCGGCCGCCAGGTGCAGTCGTTCGAGACCGACCTCGCCGTCACCGGCGTCGGCGGCGGCCCGGTGCGGGCGGTGTTCATCCGCGCGCCGTGGGTCGAGTCGACGGGCCGCGGGGTCGAGGTGCTCGCCCGCGTCCCGGGCAGTGTCGCCGGGCCGGCGTCGGGCAAGGTCGTCGCCGTCCGCCAGGGGCCGGTGATCGCCACCGCGTTCCACCCCGAGCAGACCGGCGACGCCCGCCTGCACGACCTGTTCCTGCGCCAGGTGCGCGCTAGCAGTCGCGCAGTTCCGGCGACTGGTTGAGCAGCTGGCCGCGCGCCGAGGTGAACTCGCGGTAGGTCGCGCCGTCCACGGCCGACGGCCGGAACGCGGCGACGCGGTGGCAGTTCTGGAAGGCGAGCTTCACGCCGAAGTGGCGCTCGAGCCCGCCGCGGATGGCGTCGGAGGCCAGCGCGCGCAGCAGCTGGCCTCGCTCGGCCTCGCTCGGCGGCGGGACCTCGTGGTCGGCCAGCTCGCCGTCGGAGAGCTCGAGGTCGGCGACCGTCGAGGAGATCACGGTCCACGCGTAGGGCAGCGAGGTGCGCACGCAGTCGACGAACGCGGCGTCGGTGACCTCGCCGCGGGCGGCGGCGTCGAGCAGCTCGGGGGAGACGTCCAGGGACATGGTGTGACCTCCAGGGGAGACGAAGGCGGAGCCGGAGCTCGACCGGGGGTGGGGTGTGCGGTTCGGGGTGTTCAGAGCGTGGCGGGCGCCGGCACGAAGTCCGGGTCGATCTGCTCGGCCAGGGCGGAGCCGGCCCAGGCGTTCGCGTTGCGGAGGTGCATCGCGACGGCGTCGGCCTGGTAGCTGGCCCAGTCCTTGTCGACGGCGTCCACGGCGGCGCGCAGGTCGTCGAGCACGGCGGCGTTGGCCGGCTCCAGGCCCGCGACGTCCCGCGGGGCGCCGCGGTCGCCGGCGCGCACGTGGCCGGAGTGCCCGAGGACGCCGACGAGGTCGTCGCCGACCTCGTCGCGCAGGAACGCGACGTCGGAGTCGTCGGCGACCTTGTTGCCGACGACGGCGAGGCGCACGCCGAAGTCGCGGGCGTAGCCGGCGTACTGGCGGTAGACGCCGACCGAGCGCAGCGTCGGCTCGCAGACCAGGAAGGTGAGGTCGAAGCGGGTGAACAGCCCGGAGGCGAAGGCGTCGGCGCCGGCCGTCATGTCCACGACGACGTACTCGCCGGGCCCGTCGACGAGGTGGCTTAGCAGCAGCTCCACGGCGCCGGTCTTGGCGTGGAAGCAGGCGACCCCCAGGTCGGCGTCCTCGAACGCCCCCGCGAGCCCGACGCGCACGCCGGGCACGACCTCGCGCACCGCGGCGTCGTAGATCGGGTTGTCCTCGACGACGCCCAGGAGCCGCGAGCCCCGGCCGGGGGGCGTCGTCTTGATCATCTGGTCGGCCGACGGGATGCGCGGGTTGTCGCCGCGCAGCCAGTTCTTGATCAGGCCGAGGTGGCTCGGCAGCGTCGGGAGCCCCGCCGCGTCCTCCGCGGTGGCGCCGAGCGCGACGGCCAGGTTCTGGTTGATGTCGGCGTCCAGCGCCAGCACCGGGGCGCCCGCGGCCGCCGCCCGGAGCGCGAACAGCGAGGCGCAGGTCGTCTTCCCGCTCCCGCCCTTGCCGACGAACGCGACCTTCACCTGCGACCCCTCTCGTGACGCTGCGCCGAACGAGTGGTTACTCTAAGTCATGCGACGTCACGCATGGTTGTCGGGGCGCCCTCGGGCAGGGTGACGGCCCATGCGCCTCGGCCTGTTCCTGATCTCGCCGCAGTGGCCCGGCCGCAGCCACGGCGAGGCGCTCGCCGAGACCGTCCGGCTGGCCGCGCTCGCCGACCGCCTCGGCCTCGACGACGTCTGGCTCGCCGAGCACCACTTCGTCTCCTACGGCGTCTGCCCGTCCGCGACGACGCTGGCGGGGCACCTGCTGGGAACGACGGCCCGGATCGGCGTGGGCACGGCGGTGAGCGTGCTGCCGGTGACCCACCCGGTGGCGCTCGCCGAGCAGGCCGCGATGCTCGACCAGCTGGCGCCGGGGCGGTTCACACTGGGCGTCGGGCGGGGCGGGCCGTGGCGCGAGCTGGTGGTGCAGGGCGGGGGCACGCGGCGGTTCGCCGACGGCCTGGCCGAGGAGCTGGACGCGCTGCTGGGGGCGTGGCGGGCGCCCACGGTCGCCGGCCCGGGCCCCGTGCTGGCGTTCCCCGAGGTCGCCGTCGTGCCCCGTCCCGCGACACCCGGCGGCCCGCCCGTGCGCGTGGCGGCGACCACCGACGCCACCGTCGACCTCGCCGCCGACCGCGACCTGCCCCTGCTGCTCGGGATGCACGCCGACGACGCCGAGCGGGGCGGCATGGTGCGCCGCTGGGACGACCGGGCCGGGCGCGCCGGGGAGCACGTCGGCGTCGGGATCGCGCACGTCGCCGACACCCGCGCGGCGGCGCGGCGGGCGGTGCGCGAGGCGCTGCCGACCTGGCTCGGCCCCGGGCTCGCGGGCCACGTGCGCGCCGACGGCGCCCCGCGCGCCCTGCGCGACCCCGTCGCGTACACCGACCTGCTGTGCTCGCTGCACCCCGTCGGCACCGTCGACGACGTCGCCGAGCACCTCGCGCGCACCGCCGCCGCGACGGGCCTGCGCCACCTCGCGCTCATGGTGCAGACCACCGGCGACCCCGCCCGCACCACCGGGACGGTCGAGGCCCTCGCCTCCCTTCGTGAGCGAATCTCGGGGCTATAGCCCCGAATTTCGCTCACACACGACGTTCGGCCGAGTCCAGGCGGTAGCGGATGAGGCGGGAGGAGTTGGCGACGACGGCGACGGACGAGGCGTTGTGCAGGATGGCCGCGACCACCGGCGACAGCGCGCCGCCCGCGGAGACGACCAGCCCCACCGCGTTCACCGCGATCGACATCCCGTAGTTCTGCCGGATCAGCGCGATCCCGTGCCGGCCGAGGTCGCGCAGGTCGAGCAGGCGCGCGAGGTCGTCCCCGGCCAGGGCCACGTCGGCGGTCTCGACGGCGACGTCGGTGCCGCCGACGCCCATCGCGATGCCGATGTCGGCGAGCGCCAGGGCGGGCGCGTCATTGGTGCCGTCGCCGACCACGGCCACCGTGTGCCCCGCCGCCTGCAGCTCGCGGACCACGTCCTGTTTGTCCTCGGGCAGGACCTGCGCGCGCCACTCGTCGACGCCGAGCTCCGCGGCCACGGCGGCGGCGGTCTCGGGGTGGTCGCCGGTGAGCATGACGATCCGCTCCACGCCGTCGGCCCGCAGCGCCGCGAGCACCTCGGGGGCCTCGGGGCGGACCGTGTCGCGCAGGCTGATCAGCCCGGTGAGCCTCCCGTCCACGGCCAGCAGGAGCGGCGTCTCCGCCGCGTGCTGCAGCTTGCGGACCCACCCGTGGGCCTTTCGCGAGATCGTCACCTTCTGCGCCCTGAGCAGTTCCCGCGAGCCCAGCAGGAGCGTGCGGCCGTCGGCCTGCACCCGCATGCCCTGCCCGAGCAGCACCTCGCACTCCTCGTGCGGCGGGATCTCGATGCGCCGCTCCTCGGTGGAGCGGATCACCGCCTGGGCGAGCGGGTGCCTCGAGTGGATCTCCGAGCTCGCGGCCAGCGCCAGGACCTGCTCGGGGGTCACGTCGTCGTCGAACGACACGACGTTCGTGACCACGGGCCGCCCGACGGTCAGCGTCCCGGTCTTGTCGAACACGACGGCGTCGACCCGCCCGGCCGCCTCGAGGTGCGACCCGCCCTTGACGAGGATGCCGCGCCGGGCGCCGTTGCCGATCGCCGCGCTGATCGCCGTCGGGGTCGCGAGCCCCACCGCGCAGGGGCACGCCACCAGCAGCATCGTCATCGCCCGGCGGACGTCGCGGGTGACGACGAGCGTGGCCAGCGACAGCGCGAACGACGTCGGGACGAAGCGCCGCGAGAACGTCTCGCCGACGGTCTGGATGGGCGCGCGGTCGGCCTGGGCGGACTCGACGCGCTCGACGATGCGCCCGAGCGCGGTCTCGGTCCCGACGCGCTCGGCGCGGACCACGATCCGTCCGCGCAGCAGCACCGAGCCCGCCGGCAGCTGCGCGCCCGCCTCGACCTGCACCGGGAGGTTCTCGCCGGTGATCGCGGCCTGATCGACGACGGCGCCGCCGTCGCTCGCCTCGACCACGACGCCGTCGACGGGCAGCACCACCTGCTCGTGGACGACGACCTCGTCGCCGACGGCGAGCCGGGCGATGTCCACCTCGACCTCGGTGCCGTGGTCGGCGCGCACCCAGGTGCGGGTCCGCGAGCCCGAGAGCAGGTCGGAGATCGCGCGGCGGCTGCGGCGCAGGGTCAGGTCCTGCAGGTACTCGCCGATGTTGAGCAGCCACAGCACGGTCAGCGCGACGACGTTCTCGCGCAGCGCCAGCGACGCGATGGTGGCCGCGGAGACGAGCGCGTCGGTGCCGGCGCCGCGCCCGCCGACCAGCGAGCGCAGGGCACCGCGCAGGAAGGGGTAGCCGGTGACGACCGTGACGCCGGTGGCCGCGAGCCGGCTCGTGGGCCCGAGGACCGGGGGTCGGCGCAGGACGTAGCGCCGCCCGCCGAGCAGCAGCAGGGCGACGGCGCCGAGGGCCATGCGCAGCAGGTCGCCGTTGCCGACGTCGGCCGAGCGGGGCGCGCGTCGGGCCGGGGCGTCCGGCGCCGGCACACCGGCGATCACCTGGGCCAGGACGCCGCGGGCGGACGAGCCCGGGTCGTACCAGACCACGACGGCCCCGGTCCGCGGGTGGGCGTGGGCCCGGCGCACGCCCGGCACCGCGTCGAGCGCGTCCTCGACCGCGACGGCGAGGGCGACGCGATCCCGCAGCCAGGGCGTGGCGAACCGGACGCGGCCCGCGGCGTCCGAGACGACGGTGGGGTGCGCGGTCACCTCAGTGCTCGTGGTCGTGCCCGTTCGCCCCGGCGCCCGGAGCCGGCGCCTCCTCCCCGAGACGCCCGCGCGCCTCGGCCACGATGTCCCCCGCGGAAAGGCGGACGCGCTCGGCCCCCGCCTCGGCCACCCGCGCACCGCGCAGGCCCACGGTCGTCACGGTCACCGCGGCGTCGTGCAGCCGCTGCCCGGTGGCGATCTTCCGGACGCCCTCGACGACGGCCACGCCCACCACCCCGGTCGCGATCGTGCCCGCCGCCCGTGCCGCCAGTCCGGCCCACGCCGTCATGCCCACCTGCTCTCTCGAAGTGATCTCGGGCCGCAGGCTAGCCCCGTGATCGGCGGACGTCATGGCAGGTCATGCGCGTGAATGCATGCCTCGGCTGCTGGATATCGCCGACGAACCCAGCGGGGCTACCCTCGGGCGATGCGTTACGCCGACCGCCCCACCGTCGAGGCCGAGGTCCACATCGCGGCGACGCCCGCGCGGGTGTGGCCGCTGGTCCGGGACATCGGCGTCGTCGCCGACACCTCCGAGGAGCTGCAGGAGGCGAACTGGCTCCCGGCGCCCGAGGGGCCCGGGGAGGGGGACGCGCCGGCGGTCGGGCACCGCTTCCGCGGGCGCAACGCGCACCCCCAGGCCGGGGAGTGGGAGACCGTCTCGGAGGTCGTCGAGTGCGACGAGGAGCGGGCCTTCGCCTGGGCCGTCATGGACACCGCGAACCCCTCGGCGCTGTGGCGCTTCACGCTGCGCCCGGCCGACGGCGGCACCGCGCTGCGGCAGTGGGCGCAGCTCGGGCCCGGGCCGTCGAACCTCACCACGGTGATCGAGCGCATGCCCGACAAGGAGGAGCGCATCGTCGCCGGGCGCCTGCGGGAGTTCCAGCAGAACATCGAGCGCACGCTCGCCGGGATCAAGGAGCGCGCCGAGCAGTGAGGACGGCCCAGTGAGAACGGCCACGACGATCGAGGCCTCCGGTGCGCCGTGGGCCGGGACCGTCGACTTCGTCGTCGAGGCCGAGCGCCTCGGTCTCGACGTGTGCTGGGTCGCCGAGGCGTGGGGGTCCGACGCCCCGTCGCCGCTGGGCTACCTCGCCGCGCGCACCGAGCGGATGCTGCTCGGCGCCGGGGTGGTGCAGGTCGGCACGCGCTCGCCGGCCCTCGTCGCGCAGACGGCCCTGACCCTGCAGACGATGTCGCGGGGCCGCTTCCTGCTGGGGCTCGGCAGCTCGGGGCCGCAGGTGCTCGAGGGGCTGCACGGGGTGCCGTTCGCCCACCCCCTGGGCCGGATGCGCGAGACCGTCGAGGTGGTCCGCCGCGTGATGGCGGGGGAGAAGGTCACCTACGACGGGCGGCACGTGACGCTGCCGCTGCCGGGCGGGGAGGCGCGCCCGATGCGGGTGTCGGTGACCGCCGAGCGGCCGGTGCCGCTCTACCTCGCCACGCTGTCGCCGCGGATGCTGCGCCTGACCGGCGAGGTCGCCGACGGCTGGCTGGGCACGAGCTTCGTCCCCGAGGGCGCCGCGACCTCGCTCGAGCCGCTGGCCGAGGGGGCCGCGGCCGCCGGGCGCACGCTCGCCGACCTCGACCTCTGCCAGGGCGCCGAGATCGCGTTCGCGCGCGACGAGGACGAGCTGGCCGGCATGCTCGACGACCGCCGCGCGGGACTCGCGTTCAGCCTCGGCGGGATGGGCTCGGCGAGCCGGAACTTCTACCACGACGCCTACGTCCGCCAGGGCTGGAGCGAGGTCGCCGCCGAGGTCCGGGCGCTCTGGCTGGCGGGGCGCCGCGACGACGCGGCGGCCGCGGTGCCCCGGGAGATGGTCGCCGCGACGACGCTGATCGGCACCGAGGACGGCGTCCGCGAGCGCCTCGCGGTGTGGCGCGACGCCGGGGTCACGACCGTGCGGCTCTACCCGGCGGGCGCCGACCTCGGGGAGCGGCTGGAGACGTTGGCGCGAGGGATCCAGCTCGTTCGGGAGGTGTCGTCATGACCGGGGCCCTGCGCTGGCGCGACATGGACAGCGGCATCTGCTCCATCGCGCGCACGATGACCGTGCTCGGCGAGCCGTGGACGGTGCTCGTGGTGCGCGACCTGCTGCACGGCGTGCGCCGGTTCGACGACCTCGTCGCCCACCTCGGCATCGCCCGGACGGTGCTCACCCGCCGCCTCGCGGTGCTGGCGGAGGCGGGGCTGGTGGAGACCGCCGAGTATCGGGAGCCGGGGCGTCGCACCCGCCGGGAGTACCGGCTCACCGCGGCGGGGCAGGACCTGCGTCCGGTGCTGATGGCGCTGATGGCCTACGGCGACCGGCACCGCGAGGGCGGCCCGCCCGTGGTCGTGCGCCACGAGGGCTGCGGGGAGCCGGTGGAGCTGGTGGCGGAGTGCGCCGCCGGCCACCGGCTCGGACCCGGCGACCGGGTGCGCAGCACGCCGGGGCCGGGGGCGCGCAGCTCCGCGCCCCCGGCGTGACGACTACTGCGCTGCGTCGGCGACCTTGTCGATCGTCTGCGTCATCTGGTCCTCGGTGACCATCGGGAAGAAGCCCTTGAACTGCTCGTCCTGCACACCGCTCCAGTCGTAGACCTGGGTGACCTCGGTGCCGCTGCCCGACGGCGCGAGCTTCCACGTCCACGTGTGGCCCTTGGCGGTGACGTCGCCGAGCTTGTCGGTGTAGCCGTCGAGCGGGTGCAGCTGGGGCGACCAGCCGATCTCGCGGTCCTGCTCGTAGGACGTGACGGTGTTGAGCATCTGGTAGTCGCCCAGCGCGTCGTTGCGCATGTTCATGACGAACTGGTCGCCGACGCCGCTGACCGTCGCGTTGCCGTCGACGCCCTGCAGCATCCCCGCGCCGTCGAACTCGTGGTGGCGCCCGGGCGTGGCCAGCAGCGTGAAGAGCTGCTCGGGCCTGGCGTCGACGGTGCGGGTCACGGTGATCTGCTCACTCATGCCGGTGTCGTGCCCGTCACGCCCACCGGGCAAACGGTTGGGCACGACCGGCGAACCGCTCAGCGTCCGGGCGGCGCCAGCCGGTACACCGCGTTCGCCCCGTCGTCGGTGACGTACACGGCGCCGTCGGGGCCGGGCACCGCCGCGACCGGACGTCCCCACCGCGAGCCGTCGGGGGCCTGGAAGCCGCCGACGAGCGTGCGCTGGCCGTCGAGGCCCCCGTTGCGCCAGGGGTAGAACGACACCTCGGGCGCCCGCGGCGTCTGCCGGTTCCACGACCCGTGCACCCCGACCAGCGCGCCCTGCCCGAACGGCGCGGGCAGCGTGCCGAAGGCGAGGCCCAGCGGGGCGGAGTGCGCGCCCATCGTCTGCTCGACCGGGGTCAGCGTGGCGCAGTCGAGCGCGCGCCCGTCCGGGTTGGTCTCCGCGTCGGCCACGAAGGGGACGTCGGACGGGTCGAGGGCGCTCTCGGGGACGCCGGGCTGCACGTCGGGGTCCGGGTTGCAGAACGGCCAGCCCAGGTCGCGGCCGGGGTAGAGGCGGGCGAGCTCCTCGGGCGGGTGGTCGTCGACGTAGTCGGGGATGACCTGACCGCGCGCGGAGCCGTCGTTCTCGCCGTAGGGCCGGTCGTAGGGGAACGGGATGTTGTCGCGGTTGTTGACCGCGGTCCACACCGCGCCGTCCGGGGCGATCGCGAGACCGGTGCCGTTGCGGACGCCGCGCGTGTACGGCTCGGCGGGGCCGCCGCCCGGCGGGACGCGCAGGATCGCGGCGCGCTGCGGGGTCGAGTCGCGGTCCAGCGGGGACACGTTGGCCGTCGACCCGACCGAGAGGAACACGGCGCCGTCGGGGCCGACGGCGACGCTCTTGAGCGCGTGCGCATAGGCCCCGCGCAGGTCGGGGCTGCGCGCGTCGGGCAGGCCGTCGACGATCGTGGTCGGCGCGCCGAGCCGCCCGCCCTCGTAGGGGTACGAGCGCACCGCGTTGCTCTCGGCGACGTAGAGCGTCGTGCCGGAGAACCACAGGCCGTGCGGCTGGGTGAGGTCGCCGACGAGGGTGCTCGACGTCGTCCCGGACGGCCCGCCGACGAGCCGGACGACCTCGCCCGCGCCCGGCCGCGAGACGAGCAGGGCGCCGTCGGGGGCGAACGCCGCCATCCGGGCGCCGTCCACGCGGGTCCAGACCGACATCGTCCAGCCGGCGGGCACGAGAGCCTGGCGCGCGGTGTCGAACGGCTCCGCGCCGAGCCCGGGCGGGACCGTCACGGGGGTGCTGACCAGCGCCTGGGTCGCGGCGCCGGCCGGCGCGGGCTCCTGCTCGCCGACCGGTCCCGCGGACGCCGTCCGGGCCGGGTCCGGCGGGCCGGCCGGTGGGGCGGGGTCGGTCGCGGCGCCCCCGCACGCGGCGGCGAGGGCGAGGACCGCCGCGGCCACGACGGCGACGATGGAACGAGGCATACCGACCCTTCGTCCTCGACGGCCCGACGGGTCGAGCCCACCACACGCGCGACGGGTGCGCCGCGCCGGGTCGGCCGGGGTCAGCCCCGCAGGATGAGGCAGCTCGACGTCGCCTCGGCCACCAGGCGGCCCTGGCCGTCGACGAGCTCGGCGCGCGCGAGCGCGGTGCTGCGCCCGGAGTGGACGACGTAGCCGGTGGCGCGGCTGGTGCCCGAGTCGGCGGTGAGCCGGCGCAGGAACTTCACGTTGAGGTCGATGCTCGTGTAGCCGACGCCGGCGGGCAGCGTGCTGTGCACGGCGCACCCGGCGGCGGAGTCGAGCAGCGTCGCGTAGATGCCGCCGTGCACCGAGCCGATCGGGTTGTAGTGGTACTCGGCGGGCTCGAGGGCGAAGACGACCTTGCCGTGCTCCACCGACTCCACCCCGGCGCCCACCAGCGTCATGATCGGCGGCGGCGGGAGCGTCCCGTCCGTCATGGCCTGCAGGAACGCGAGCCCGTCGCGCCCGGTCGCCGCCGCGGCGAGCGTCCGGGGGTCGGACCAGGTGTGGGTGCGCTCGCGCGTCGTGACGTCCATCGGGCTCCTGTCGCCGGGGTTCTGGGTATCGCATCGGTACCCAGCCGTGTCAGCACCGTACCGTCCCACCGGCCCCGTGAGGACCTCGGTAGACTGGAGCGCTGGAAGTGTGCGCGGCGCGAGCCGCTGTCTGTGCCGGCCGGACGATCCGGGAGCGGCGCCGCGGGACGTCCCGCGAGGCACACGCGAGGCGAAGGGGAGACGATGAGCGGCCACTCCAAGTGGGCGACCACCAAGCACAAGAAGGCCGCGATCGACGCGAAGCGCGGCAAGATGTTCGCCAAGCTGATCAAGAACATCGAGGTCGCGGCGCGGACCGGAGGCGGCGACCCGGCGGCCAACCCGACGCTCTACGACGCCATCCAGAAGGCGAAGAAGACCTCGGTCCCCAACGACAACATCGACCGCGCCGTCAAGCGCGGGTCCGGGGCCGAGGCGGGCGGCGCCGAGTACCAGGCCATCACCTACGAGGGCTACGCCCCCGGCGGTGTCGCGGTGCTCGTCGAGTGCCTCACCGACAACAAGAACCGCGCCGCGGGCGAGGTCCGCACGGCGATGAACCGCAACGGCGGCGCGATGGCCGACCCGGGCTCGGTCGCGTACCTGTTCACCCGCAAGGGCGTCATCATCGTCCCGAAGGCGCAGGGCTCAGGCGAGCTCGCCGAGGACGACGTCCTGCTCGCCGTGCTCGAGGCCGGGGCCGAGGAGGTCAACGACTACGGCGAGAGCTTCGAGGTGCTCACCGACCCCTCGGACCTCGTCGAGGTGCGCAAGGCGCTGCAGGAGGCGGGCCTCGACTACGACTCCTCCGAGGTCTCGTTCGTCCCCTCGATGAACGTCGAGGTCGACGCCGACGGCGCCCGCAAGGTGCTGCGGATCATCGACGCGCTCGAGGACTCCGACGACGTGCAGAACGTCTACTCGAACTTCGACGCGTCCGACGAGGTCATGGCCGAGGTCGGATGAGCAGGGTCGGATGAGCAGGGTCGGCTGACCCGCGATGACCCTCGCGCCGTGCGTCGTCGCGGTCCTCGCGGCGGGTGACGCCGGCGAGGCGTTGACCGTGCAGTACGCGGCGTACCTGTCCGAGGCGCGCCGCTACGGCACCACGGAGATCCCGCCGCTGCGCGAGACGGTCGCGGGGCTCGCCGCCGACCTCGGGCGTCCCGACGTGCGCGGGTTCGGGGCGTGGGCGGGATCGCGGCTGGTCGGGTCGGTGCGCCTGCGCGGCGACGGCATCGGCAGCGGCACGGGCTGCGCCGAGCTCGCGCGGTACTCGGTCGCGCCGGACGCCCAGGGTCACGGGGTGGGCCGCGCGCTGATGGAGCGCGCGCACGCCGAGCTGGCGCCGGGCGACGTGAGCTGGTTGGTCACCGGGGCGCGCAGCGACGAGAACCTGCGGCTCTACCGGCGCGCGGGGTACGAGGAGACCGGCCGGCTCGTCGACAGCGCCGGGGTCGACCTGCTGCGCCTCGAACGTCTGGCGCCCCGGTGAGGCCCGTCCGGTCCCGCGTGGTCAGCGTCCTGCTGGCGCTCGCCGCGGCGGCCGTCGTCGCCTGGGTGCCGTTCTGGTGGTGGGCGCCGGTCGGCTCGCCGCTGGCCTTCGGGCTGCTGGCGCTCACACCGGTCGTCAGCGGGGTCGCCGTGGTCGTCGCGGCCGTCTGCCTGCTGGCCCGCCGGTGGGTCACCGGCGCGGTGGCGGCGGTGGCGGCGCTCGCCCTGCTCGCGGTGGTCGTGCCGCGGGCGACCGGCGACGGCGACCCGGTCGTCACGCCGGGCCCGACCAGTGCGCCGGTCACGGTCGCCACGATCAACATGAGGTTCGGTCAGGCGGATCCCGCGGCCGTGGTGGGGCTCGTCCGCGCGCAGCAGGTCGAGGTGCTGGGGCTGCAGGAGGTCACCCCGGAGGCCGAGCAGGCGCTGGCCGACGCGGGTCTGCGCGCCGAGCTGCCGTTCGTGGCGTCCCGGGCCGAGGAGGGCGCGGGCGGCACGGCGCTGTACGCGCGCCACCCGCTGACCTCCTCGGGGCTGGTCCTGCGGGAGGGCGTGTTCTCGCAGGTCACGGCGCGGGTGCTCGCGCCGAGCGGGCCCGTCGACGTCGTCGTCGCCCACCCCGCGGCGCCGGTGTTCCGCGACGACGCCGCCGGCTGGGCCCGCGAGATCACGAACCTCCCGGGCCCGGCGCCCCTCGAGGGCCCGCCGCGCCTCGTGCTCGGCGACCTCAACGCGACGCTCGACCACCGGCCCCTGCGGGAGTTGCTCTCGGGAGACATCAAGGGGAGCACGCCGATAGGGGAGCGGAGCTCGACCCTCGGCGCCGGCCCGTGGACCGACTCGGCCGCGGCGGTCGGCGCCGGGCTGCGGGGCACCTGGCCGACCGACCGGACCCTGCCGCCGTTCGCGGCGATCGACCACGTGCTCGTGTCCGGGCCGATCGCGCCGGTGGACCTCACCACGCAGGTGCTCCCGGGCAGCGACCACGCCGGCGTCGTGGTGCGGCTGCTCGTCCGCGACGGGCGCGCGCCGGTCACCCCGGGAGCGTGAGCGGGCGACCCAGGACCCGGGACCAGACGGCGCGCTCGGCCTCGAGGGCGTCGCCGTCCACGGGCCCGTCGAACGGGGTCACCGTGAGCACGTCGTCGTCCGCGCTCCACGTGCCGACCACCCGGCCGTCGTCGACGACCACCGGCGCGATCCACCCGGCCGCGCGGCTGACCTCCTTGCGACGCGCGGGCGGGACGAGGTCGGGGTCGGCGGTCCCGGTGCCGAGCACGTAGGGGTCGAAGGGGCCGAGGAGTCTCGCGCCGACCGGCGGCGCCGTCTCCAGGTCGTCGAGGTCCTCGGGGCGGGCGTAGCGCGCCTCGCCGTCGACGGTGACCTCGGCCAGCGTCCCGTCGGCGACCAGGTCGGTGAACCAGCGCCGCAGCCGCGCCTTCGGGGTCATGCCGCGCAGGAGCCACGCGTCGAACGCGGTCGGTGTCGCGGGGCCGTGGGCGGCGAGGAAGGCGGGGACGATCGCGCGGGCGGCCTCGTCGGCGTCGGGGAGACCCGGCCAGGCGGGTCGGGTGAAGGTCACCCGGGTGCCCGACGGCGGCCCGTGGCAGATCAGGCCCTGCCAGGCGAGCGGCTTGAGCACGGTGCCCCACCCCGACCGGATCGCCTCGGCGAGCCCCTCGTCGCCGCTGTGGGCGACGAGTGCGGCGGTGAGCTCCTCGCGGGTCAGGACGGCGCCGTCGGCGAGGACGTCGACCACCGCGGCCTCGAGTGCGGTCATCTGCTCGGCGGTGGCGAACTCGCGCTGCCACGAGCCCTTGTCCCACGAGCGGGCGGCGGCCAGCAGCGCGAGCAGGGACGGGGCCTGGTCGGTCGCGAGCAGGTGCAGCGTCCCGCGCGCCGCCCAGGTGCGCACGAGCGTGCCGGCGGCCAGCGCGGCGTCGACGGTGCCGTCGTCGGCGGTGCCGGTCGTGGTCCGGACGGCGACCCCCTGCGCCGCCGCCGAGGGCACCTGGGCCTGCACGCCGAGCAGGCGGCGGGCCGTGGCGACGGGGTCCGTGCCGTCGCGGTCGGCGACGAACTGGCGCCGGAGGCGGAAGCGGCGGACCTGCTCGGGGGAGACGGAGCGCAGCGGAGCTCGACCCGGCGGTGCTGTCATGTCTGCTCGAACGTCCGGTGCCCCTGCGGCTCGGTGTCGGTGACGTCGACGCCGCTGACCCACGCCTGCGGCGAGCCCTCGCGGGCCCAGGCCACCATCTGCTCGACGGCCTCGTCCTCGCCCTCGACGACCATCTCGACGGTGCCGTCCTCGCGGTTGCGCACCCAGCCGCCGACGCCGAGGCGGCCGGCGGCGTCCTCGGCGCTCGCCCGGAAGAAGACGCCCTGCACGCGTCCGTGGACGACGATGTGCTTGCTCTGCACGCCTCGAGCACCCTTTCTCGCGATGTGTTCGAACATGTGTTCTACTGACGGGGATGACGACAGCCTGGACGCCCTCGCTCTTCGGCGGGAGCGAGACGGCCGAGGATCCCGGGGTGGATCCGGGCGTCGTCCCGCGCCGCATCGTCCTGGACGATCGCTCGTGGGTCGACCTGGCCCCCGCGTGGATCACGGGCGCCGACGCCTGGTTCGACGCGATCGTGGCCCACGCGCCGTGGAACCAGCGGCGTCGCCGCATGTACGACCAGGACGTCATGGAGCCGCGCCTGACGTGCGGGTGGGGCATCGACGAGGCGCCCGAGCCGATGGGCGCGGTCGCCGAGGCGCTCACCGCGCGCTACGGCGTGCGGTTCGACGGGGTGGGCTGCAACTACTACCGCCATGGGGACGACTCGGTGGCCTGGCACGGCGACCGCGTGCGCTTCACCCACGCGGCGCCGATCGTCGCCATCGTGTCCCTCGGCGCGCCGCGGCGCTTCGGGCTGCGGCCCCTCGCGGCGGGAGACGAAGGCGGAGCCGGAGCTCGACCTCGGGGGAAGCGTGCGTCCACACGGCTGACGGTCGCGGGCGGCGATCTGCTGGTCATGGGCGGGCGCTGCCAGCACGACTGGCAGCACACGGTGCCGAAGTGGCCCGGCGCCGGCCCGCGGGTCAGCGTCACGTTCCGCCATGACGACCCGGGGCCCCGTCCCTAGGTCTCCCAGACGGCCACCGGCTCCCCGAGCGCCTCCTCGTCGACGGTCGCGCCGAGGCCGGGGGAGCCGCCTGGCAGCACGCCCTCGGCGGTGACGACGGTGTCGAGCGCCGCGACCTTGCGGGTCACCATGTCCTCGCTGTTCAGCACCCCGCGCAGCGTGCGCGGCGGCACCGTCGCGCCGAGGTGCAGGATCGCCGCGTAGGACAGCGAGGACCCGACGGTGTCCTGCACGCTGACCGTCAGCCCGGCGGCGCGGGCGAGGTCGCGGTGGCGCCGCCCCGGGGTGAGCCCGCCGGCCTTGGAGATCTTGAGGTTGATCCCGTCGGCGACGTCGGCGGCGGCGTGGACGTCGGCGTCGAGCTGGGCCAGCTCGTCGACGACGATCGGGTAGGGGCACCGGCGGCGCAGCGCGGCGGTCTCGCGCCAGGACGCGCACGGCGCCTCGAGCGCGAGGTCCAGCCCGGGCGGGAGCTGGGCGATCATGCGCAGGGCGCTCTCGACGAGCAGGCCGCCGTTGGCGTCGACGAGGAACGTCTCGCCGTGTCGGCGGTCGGCGAGGCTCGCCGCGATCCGCTCCGCGTCCAGGGCCGGTCCGCCTTCCGCGTCGAGCGCGCCGATCTTGACGGAGTGGGCGCGGTATCCGCGGGCCCGGTGGTCGGCCACCGCGGCGCGCATCGCGTCGGGGTCGCCCGCGCCGATCGACGACGTCGGCGCCATCGGGACGTCGGTGGAGCCGCCGAGCAGGTCGCACACGGGCAGGCCCACGGACTTCCCGAAGGCGTCCCAGCACGCGACGTCGAGCGCGGTGCGGGCGTCGTGGTGACCGGTCAGGGTCGCGTCCATGAGGTCGCCGATCCGCTCGGTGCGCCGCGGGTCGTGCCCGAGCAGGGCGGGGGCCAGCAGTCCGATCCCGGCGCGCGTGCCGGCCGGGTGCGCGGCCACGTACGTCGACCCGAAGGGCGTGCTCTCGCCCCACCCCTCGGTACCGTCGTCGCAGGTGACACGCACGATCGACGCGTCGAACGACGTGTAGGTCCGGCCGCCCGAGAGGCGGTAGACCCCGCCCGCGTAGGGCAGGTCGACGGCGTGGAGCGCGATGCGGGTGATCCTCACGGGGTCACGAGTCTCGTGCGTCGTGACCGTTGCGGTCCATCGCAACGTCGCGCACGCGATCGTGTACGAGCCGTACTAAGTCGGGATCTCGCTGGTGTCACCGTCGGCGCGCGGGCCGTGCAGGCGTCGGTCCTCCTCGGCGATCCGCAGGTCGTTGATGCTGGCCTCGCGCCGGCGCATGAGCCCGTTGTCGGCGAACTCCCAGTTCTCGTTGCCGTAGCTGCGCCACCACTGCCCGGCGGCGTCGCGGCACTCGTACTGGAAGCGCACCGCGATCCGGTGGCCGCCGAAGGTCCACAGCGACTTGCGCAGCACGTAGTCCCGCTCGCGCTCCCACTTGCGGGTCAGGAACGCGACGACGTCGTCGCGGCCGGTGACCCACTCGTCGCGGTTCCGCCAGACCGTGTCCAACGTGTACGCCAGCGCGACCTTCCCGGGGTCACGGGTGTTCCACGCGTTCTCCGCGGCGAGCACCTTCGCCCGCGCCGACTCCTCGTCGAACGGCGGGAACGGCGGACGGGGCTCCTCGGTTGTGCTCACGGTGGTCCTCCTCGCGGGGCGCTCGGGTGTGCTCCGGCGGTCAGCATGCCGTGGGCGCCGGGGTGGCGGGCCGGAGCGGTCGGCTTTCGTGAGAACGCTTCGGAAACCGAAGCATTCTCGTCGAGGAGCAGCCGGGTCCGGGGTCGGCCGGTGATCAGGGGTGCGTCATCCACCTCGATGGCGGGCGACGGGTGGATGAGGTGCTCTTGATCTCCGTGGAGCCCGGCGCGGGGCGGGCCTTGTCCGCGAGGAGCGCGTTGCGCATGATCGTCGGCTCGTCCGGGCTGCCGGACGTGCCCTTCGCCCGCCTGGTGATCAGGAGCGCGTCATGCACCTCCGCCGAGCTCGGAGGTGCATGGAGACGCTCTTGATCTTCGATCGCGACACACCGGGCCGGGGACGAGCGCAGGATCGCCGGTCGGCGCCGCGTAGCGTCCCGCCCATGCGGGTGCTGGGCGTCGACCCCGGGCTGACGCGCTGCGGTCTCGGCGTGGTCGAGGGCGGCGGCGGGCGTGTCGTGCGCGCGGTCGCCGTCGACGTCGTCCGCACCCCGCCGGAGGCCGAGGTCGCCGAGCGGCTCGGGGCGGTCGCCGACGTCGTCGAGGCCTGGATCGCCGAGCACCGCCCCGACGTCGTCGCCGTCGAGCGCGTGTTCGCCCAGCACAACGTGCGCACGGTGATGGGCACGGCGCAGGTCGGCGGGGTCGTCGCCCTCGTCGCCGGTCGCGCCGGGCTGCCCGTCGCGTTCCACACGCCCAGCGAGGTCAAGGCGGCGGTCACGGGCTCGGGGCGCGCGGGCAAGGAGCAGGTGACGACGATGGTCACCCGCGTGCTCGCGCTCGAGACGGCCCCGCGTCCCGCCGACGCCGCCGACGCCCTCGCGCTCGCGGTCTGCCACTGCTGGCGTGCCCCGATGATCGCGCGGATGGCCGAGGCGGAGGCCCGCGCGGCCGAGGCGACGAAACGGCACCGCGCCCGCCTCAAGGCCGCCCAGAAGGCCGCTGCCCCGAAGGCTGCCCCGAAGGCCGCCCGCTGACCGCGACCACGCAGCACGTCCTCGCGCCCGACGGCACGCCGATCGCGGTCGAGACCGTGGGGCACGGCCCCCCGCTCGTGCTCACGACCGGTGCGCTGCAGGCGCGGGCGAGCGTGCGCCTGCTCGCCGAGGCCCTCGCCGGCCGGTTCACCGTGAACCTCTGGGACCGGCGGGGTCGCGGCGACAGCGGGGGAGTGCCCGACCCCGCGCGCGACCCGCTCGGGCCGGACGGCGCGGCCATGGTGACCGAGGAGGTCGGCGACCTCGCCGCGGTCGTGGCGCACGCGGGCGGGACGCCCGCCCACTACGCCCACTCCGCCGGCGCGATGCTCGTCCTCGAGGGAGTCCTGCGCGGTGTGCCGGCGAGCAGGGTCGTCGCCCACGAGCCCCCGTGGCGCGTCGCGGGCGACGACCCCGGCCCGCGCCGCGACCTCGGCGCCGCCACCCTGGCCGCCCTGCGCGCCGGGAGCCCGGACGACGCCGCGGCCGCGTTCCTCGGCGGCTTCCCGGCGGCCGCGCCCGCGCCGGTCGAGCGCCTGCGCCGGACGCCGTTCTGGGCGGGCACCGTCGCCCTCGCTCCGTCGCTCCCGCACGACGTCGCGCTCGTGGTCGGCGAGCCCGTCCCGACCGACCGCCTCGCGACCCTCGCCCTCCCGCTGCTCGCCCTCGACGGGGAGCACAGCCCGGCGTGGGTGCGGGGCGCCGTCGCCGCGCTGGCGGCCGCGGTCCTGGGCGCGCGGCACCGGACGCTGCCCGGGCAGGGGCACATCGTCACCCCGCCCGTGCTGGCCCCGGTGCTCGCCGAGTTCCTCGACGGGGGCGCGCCGGTCCCCGGCCCTGTCGGGGGCGGCCGGTAGCCTTCGAACGCGTGTTCGCCACAGCAGTCGGGAGGGTCCTGCCGTGATCTCGTCGGTGCGCGGGGAGGTCCTCGCGGTCGGGCTCGACCACGCGGTCGTCGAGGTCGGCGGGGTCGGGCTGGCCGTGCAGGCCACGCCGTCGACGCTCGCGCGCCTGCGCCGGGGCCAGCCCGCACGGCTCGACACGGCGCTCGTGGTCCGTGAGGACTCGCTGACGCTCTACGGGTTCGCCGACGCCGCCGAGCGCGAGCTGTTCCTGCTGCTGCAGACCGTGTCGGGGGTGGGGCCGCGGCTCGCGCTCGCCGCGCTCGCGGTGCTCGACCCGGCGGCGCTGAGCCACGCGCTCGCCGACGGCAACATCACGACGCTCACCAGCGTGCCGGGCATCGGGCGCAAGGGCGCCGAGCGGCTGATCATCGAGCTGCGCGACAAGGTCGCCCCGCCGAGCGCGGCCGACACCGGCGACGCCCCGGCCTCGCCGGTCGCCGCGGGGACGCTGCGCGACCAGGTCGTCGAGGCGCTCGTCGGCCTCGGCTTCGCCGCGAAGCCCGCCGAGAAGGCCGTCGACGAGGTGCTCGGCGCCGGTGGCCCGTCCGACTCCTCCGGGGTCCTGCGCGCGGCGCTCACGCGTCTCGGGCCGTCGCGATGAGTGAGAACGACCTGGAGGGCAGCCTCCAGCGCGCCCTCGACGCGACACCCGAGGACGGCGAGTCCGACCTCGAGAACCGCCTGCGCCCGGACCGGCTGTCGGAGTTCATCGGCCAGCCCCGCGTGCGCGAGCAGCTCGACCTCGTGCTCCAGGGCGCGCTGCGCCGCGGCAGCCCGCCCGACCACGTGCTGCTCTCCGGCCCGCCGGGGCTGGGCAAGACGAGTCTCGCCATGATCATCGGCACCGAGCTCGGCAGCGCCGTGCGCATCACCTCGGGGCCGGCGCTGGAGCGCGCGGGCGACCTCGCGGCGATGCTGTCGAACCTCCTCGAGGGCGACGTGCTGTTCATCGACGAGATCCACCGCATGGCCCGGCCCGCCGAGGAGATGCTCTACCTCGCGATGGAGGACTTCCGGGTCGACGTGGTGGTCGGCAAGGGGCCGGGCGCGACGTCGATCCCGCTGGACGTCGCGCCGTTCACGCTGGTGGGCGCCACGACGCGGGCCGGCGCCCTGACCGGCCCGCTGCGCGACCGCTTCGGCTTCACCGGCCACATGGAGTTCTACGAGCCGTCCGAGCTCGAGTTCGTGGTCGCCCGCAGCGCGAAGATCCTCGACGTCGACCTGCGCCCCGACGGCGGGCGCGAGATCGCGGGCCGCTCGCGGGGCACCCCGCGCATCGCCAACCGCCTGCTGCGCCGGGTGCGCGACTACGCGGAGGTCCGGGCCGACGGCGCGGTCACCCGCGAGGTCGCCCGCGCGGCGCTCGAGGTCTACGACGTCGACGAGCTCGGGCTCGACCGTCTCGACCGGGCCGTGCTCGCCGCGCTGGTGCGCTCGTTCGGCGGCGGCCCGGTGGGCGTGTCGACGCTGGCGGTGGCCGTCGGCGAGGAGCCCGGCACGGTCGAGGAGGTGTGCGAGCCGTACCTGGTGCGGGCCGGGATGCTGGCCCGTACGCCACGTGGGCGTGTCGCGACACCCCTGGCGTGGCGCCATCTGGGGCAGGAGCCCCCCGCCGACCGGCCGGACGAGGACCGGGGCCAGGGGACCCTGTTCGGCTGAGCTGGCAGACTCGGAATCGGACAGTGCGGGGTGCGGAGACCGACGCGCCCGCCCGGTGAACGGAGAACGATGGACCTGATCTTCCCCCTGCTCATCCTGTTCATGATCGGGCTGGTGTTCATGTCCAGCCGTCAGCGCAAGAAGCAGGAGAACCAGCAGAAGGACCTGCAGAACAGCATCGCCGTCGGCGACGTGGTCGTCATGACCTCCGGGATCAGCGGCACGGTCGTCGACGTCGACGACGAGCGCACCATCGACCTCGAGATCGCGCCCGACGTCGTCACGACGTGGCTGCGCGCCGCGGTGCGCGAGAAGCTGGTCGCGGACACGGCCGACGAGCACGCCGACGACGTGGACGACACCGTCCTCGAGTCCGCGGTGCCGACCGAGTCGACGCCGGCCGTCGAGGCGGCCGACGGCACGCCGAAGGCCGACACGAAGGACGCCGCGGACAGCAAGGTGGACACGACGGACAACGTGTCCTCGCCGCGCTCCTCCTGACCGGGAGCGGGTGGGGCGGCGCCGGGCGCGCCGGGCCCGCCGCCTACCCTCGCGACGAGCCCCACCCCGGCTGACCGCACCCCCTCTCCCTGGAGCAACGCAGCGTGGCCCCTCCGACCGTCCGCTTCCGGCCCGGGCGCTACCTCGCCGCCTTCCTGGTGATCGTGGCCGCGCTCTACGGGCTGGTGTTCTTCACCGGGGACGGGTCGCCGACGCCGAAGCTCGGCATCGACCTGCAGGGCGGCACGCGCGTCACGCTGACGGCCCGCACCGAGACCGGTGCGGCGCCGACGCCCGACCAGCTCAACCTCGCGCGCACGATCATCGAGCAGCGCGTCAACGGGCTGGGCGTCAGCGGCGCCGAGGTGGTCCAGGACGGCAGCAACCTGGTCATCACGGTGCCCGGCCAGGAGGGCGACCAGGCTCGGTCGCTGGGGCAGACGGCGCGGCTCTACTTCCGCCCGGTGCTCGGCGGCCCGATCCCGGCGGGGCCCCAGCCGGGACAGCCGGGCCAGCCCGGTCAGCCGGCCCAGCCGGGGGCGCCGCCCGGCGGGACGGCCGAGCAGGGCGGGGCCAGCGGCGCCGGCACCCCCGGCCAGACCCCGGGCGGACAGAGCGCACCGATCGCCGCGCCGGCCCAACCGGCCCAACCGGCACCGCCGCCGACCCCGCCGCCGGGCGGTGGCGCCGAGTCGCAGGACCCGCGCCAGGCCCAGGCCATTGCCGAGGCCAAGGCGACCCGTCAGAGCGAGGACCCGGCGGTCCAGGAGCAGGCGGCGCTCGCGCTGAACTGCGCCGTGGAGGACCCGCTGCGCGGCTACGACGACCCGGCCAGGCCGCTGATCGCCTGCAACCGCGAGGGCACCGAGAAGTACCTGCTCGGGCCGTCGATCCTCTCGGGCACCGACGTCGCGAGCGCGACGCCGAACCCGAACCCGCAGGGCGTCGGCTGGGTCATCAACCTCGCGTTCAAGGGCGGCCAGCCCGCGACGACGTGGGCCGACTACACGAGCGCGAACGTCAACAACTCGAACGCGGTGGTGCTCGACACGCAGGTGGTCTCGGCGCTGCGGATCCAGCAGCCGCTGCTCGACGGCAACGCGATGATCTCCGGCCAGTTCAACCAGGGCTCGGCCACCGACTTCGCGAACGTGCTGCGCTACGGCTCGCTGCCGCTGTCGTTCGACACCTCGGAGGCGCAGACGGTCTCGGCGACGCTGGGCTACGCGTCCCTGCAGGCCGGGCTCATCGCCGGCGTCGTCGGCCTGGCGCTGGTGTTCGTCTACTCGCTCTTCTACTACCGCGCGCTCGGCGTCCTGACGATCCTGTCGCTGATCCTGTCCGGGGCCGTGGTCTACGCGGTGCTCGTGCTGCTCGGGCGCACCATCGGCTTCACCCTCGACCTCGCCGGCGTCGCCGGGTTCATCGTGGCGATCGGCATCACCGCCGACTCGTTCGTGATCTTCTTCGAACGGATCAAGGACGAGGTGCGCGACGGGCGGAGTTTCCGCTCGGCGGTACCGCGGGGATGGGTCCGCGCCCGGCGCACGATCCTCTCCGGCGACGCCGTGAGCTTCCTCGCGGCCGTGGTGCTCTACGTGCTCGCCGTCGGCCAGGTCAAGGGCTTCGCCTTCACCCTGGGCATGTCCACCGTCCTCGACCTCATCGTGGTCTTCCTCGTGACGCACCCGCTGCTCGCCCTCGCCTCGAACTCGAAGCTCTTCGCCAGCCCCGCCTGGTCCGGGCTCGGCCAGGTGGTGCACAACGCGCCGCGGCCCGGGACCTCGGGGCCCCGGCCGGGCGCGCGCGGCACCACCCGGCCGCGTGCGGGGTCCGGGTCCGGCCCGCGCGGCGGCGGGAACGGTGCCGGCGCGTCGCGCACCCGCGCGGGACGCGGAGGTGACCGATGACCCGCTCCACCGGACGGCCCGGCGGGCGCCGCCGCGTCGAGGAACAGACCGGCGAGATGGCCGACGACCGGCTCGACGAGCAGGACGAGGAGGTCCTCGACGCCGAGGAGGACCTCGACGACGCCGAGGACCGGGACGAGGCGCCGGCCCGCCCGGGCAAGAAGCCCAGCCGCCTCGACATGCTCTACCGCGGCAACGGCGGGCTCGACATCGTCGGGCGCGGGAAGACCTGGTACGCGGTCTTCGGCGCCGTGCTGGTGATCTGCATCCTGTCGATGGTCATCCGGGGCTTCAACTTCGGCATCGACTTCGAGGGCGGCACCAGCGTCCAGATGCCGGCGAACGGCGCGAACGGCGTGATCCAGACCGGGCAGGTCCAGGACGCCTACACCCAGACGCTCGGCTTCCCGGCGACGTCGGTGCAGAGCGCGGGCCAGGGCGCCACGGCGACGATCATCATCCGGTCGGAGAGCCTGGACATCGGCCAGGTCCTCGCGCTGCGCCAGGCGCTGTTCACGCAGTTCCAGCCCATCGGGACCAGCGGTGCGCCCGACGTCAACGCGATCTCCGACAGTGCCGTCAGCGCGAGCTGGGGCGGGGAGATCACGCAGCAGGCGCTGGTCGCGCTCGCCGTGTTCCTGGTGCTCGTGACCATCTATCTCTCGTTCTACTTCGAGAGACGGATGGCGTTCGCGGCGCTCATCGCGCTGGCGAACGACATCATCATCACCGCCGGCGTGTACTCCCTGGTGGGCTTCGAGGTGTCGCCGGCGACCGTCATCGGCCTGCTGACGATCCTCGGGTTCTCGCTCTACGACACGGTCGTCGTGTTCGACAAGGTCCGCGAGAACACCCGCGGCCTGCTCGGCCTGACGCGCCGCACCTACGCCGAGGCCGCGAACCTCGCGGTCAACCAGACGCTGATGCGCTCGCTGAACACCTCGCTGATCGCGGCGCTCCCGCTGATCGGGCTGTTCATCATCGGCGTGGTGCTGCTCGGCGTCGGCGTGCTCGGCGACCTCGCGCTCGTTCAGCTGGTCGGCACGATCGTCGGCGCGGCGTCGTCCGTGCTGCTCGCGACGCCGATCGTCGTGGACCTCGCCATGCGCGACAAGCGCTGGATCGCGCAGGCCGAGAAGGTCCGGGCGCGGCGGGCGAAGGCGGCGCGCAAGGCCGCGGGTTCCGCCGAGGCCGCCGAGGCCGCCGGCGACGTCACCGGCCCGTCCACCGACGTCCTCGACACCCGCGAGGTCGCCGCGGCGGGCGCCGGGCGCGGGGAGAGCCGGACCGCGGCACCGCGGCCGGGCGCGCGCCCGGCGGGCAAGACCGGCCGGCCCTCGGGCAAGCGGCGCAAGTGAGCGCTTCCGGCAACGCGACCACGGACCTCGACGTGGTCGCCGGGCTCCTGCGCGACGTCCCGGACTTCCCGACCCCGGGGATCCGGTTCTGGGACCTCAGCGCCCTGCTCGCCGACGGCGCCGGCCTCGCGGCCACCACGCGCCTGCTCGCCGAGCACGACGGCCCGGCGCCCGAGATCGTCGTGGGCATCGAGGCGCGGGGCTTCCTGCTCGGCGCCGCGGTGGCGCACTCGCTCGGCCTCGGCGTCGTCGCGGTCCGCAAGAAGGGCAAGCTGCCGATCGTCGCGGCGAGCGAGTCGTACGACCTCGAGTACGGCTCGGCGACGCTCGAGCTGCCCGCCGACGTGCTGCGTCCCGGCGAGCGGGCGCTGCTCGTCGACGACGTCCTCGCCACCGGGGGCACCGCGGCCGCGGCGTGCGCGCTGGTCGAGGGCGCCGGGGCCCGGGTGGCCGCGGTGTCGGTGGTGCTCGAGCTGCCGGCCCTCGGGGGTCGCGAGCGCCTCGACGGCCGCCCCGTGCACGCCCTGCTCACCCGCTGACTCGTCCGCCGACACACCCGCTGACTCGTCCGCCGACACACCCGCTGACCCACCCGCTGACCCTGCGCGGGCCGACCGCCCGTCGCGCCCGCCCGGCCACCCCGGCCGCGCCGGGCGGGGATCTCTCCACGCGCACCGATCGAGGGCGACCGATGACCCGATCGGCGAGCGACCGTCCGGACACACCGCCACGGCGGGGATACGCTGGATGGATTCCGGGCACCGGGCTCCACCGCGCTCCCGCCCGGAGGGAAGGGGACGACGCGTGAGCCAGGACGTCGACGCCGCGGGCACGCCGATCGCCCCTGATCAGGGCGCGGGAGCGGACACCCCGCACGAGGACGCGGTCCTCGACGCCGCCGGCCTCTCGCCCGCGCCGCCGGTCAGCTCCACCCGCCCGCCGTCGGCGACGCGCCGGGTCCGCGCGCGGATCGCCCGGCGCATCACCGCCCAGCGCTCCGGCGGGGTCAAGCCGGTGCTCGAGCCGCTGGCCGCGGTCCACCGCGAGCTGCACCCGTCGGCGGACATGGGCACGCTGCAGCGGGCCTACGACACCGCCGAGCGCTTCCACGACGGGCAGATGCGCAAGAGCGGCGACCCGTACATCACCCACCCGCTGGCCGTGGCGACGATCCTCGGCGAGCTGGGGATGGACACGACGACGCTGGTCGCCGCGCTGCTGCACGACACCGTCGAGGACACCGCCTACTCGCTGGACAAGCTGTCGGGCGACTTCGGGGCCGAGGTCGCCCACCTCGTCGACGGCGTCACCAAGCTCGACAAGGTCCAGCTCGGCGCGGCCGCCGAGGCCGAGACGATCCGCAAGATGGTCGTCGCGATGGCGCGCGACCCGCGCGTGCTCGTCATCAAGCTGGCCGACCGGCTGCACAACATGCGCACGATGCGCTTCCTGAAGCCGGAGAAGCAGGCCAAGAAGGCCCGCGAGACGCTCGAGGTGCTGGCCCCGCTGGCCCACCGCCTCGGGATGTCGACGGTGAAGTGGGAGCTCGAGGACCTCGCGTTCGCGATCCTGCACCCCAAGCGCTACGACGAGATCGTCCGCCTGGTCGCCGACCGCGCGCCCAGCCGCGACACCTACCTGCGCACGGTGATCGACGAGGTGTCCGGCCAGCTCACCGAGGCGCGGGTGAAGGCCGAGGTGCTCGGCCGCCCGAAGCACTACTACTCGATCTACCAGAAGATGATCGTCAAGGGTAAGGACTTCGACGACATCCACGACCTGGTGGGCGTGCGGGTGCTGGTCGAGGACGTCCGCGACTGCTACGCCGCGATGGGCATGGTGCACGCCCTCTGGCAGCCGATGCCGGGGCGGTTCAAGGACTACATCGCCCAGCCGCGGTTCGGGGTGTACCAGTCGCTGCACACCACCGTGATCGGGCCGGACGGGCAACCGCTCGAGGTGCAGATCCGCACCCACGAGATGCACCGCACCGCCGAGTACGGCATCGCCGCCCACTGGCGGTACAAGGAGATCACCAAGGGCGGGCCCAAGAACTCGGGTGGCTCGGGCGGCGACGGCACCCTCGAGCTCGACGAGATGGCGTGGATGCGCCAGCTGCTCGACTGGCAGCGCGAGGCGGCGGACCCCGGCGAGTTCCTCGAGTCGCTGCGCTACGACCTCGCCACGCGCGAGATCTTCGTGTTCACGCCGAAGGGCGACGTGATCACCCTGCCCAGCGGCTCGACGCCGGTGGACCTCGCCTACGCCGTGCACACCGAGGTCGGCAACAAGTGCATCGGCAGCCGCGTCAACGGCCGGCTCGTCGCGCTCGAGCGCGAGCTCGAGAACGGCGAGGTCGTCGAGATCTTCACCTCGAAGGCCGAGGGCGCCGGGCCGTCGCGCGACTGGCTGTCGTTCGTCGCGTCGCCGCGGGCCAAGCAGAAGATCAAGCAGTGGTTCGCCAAGGAGCGGCGCGAGGAGGCGATCGAGGCCGGCAAGGAGGCGATCACCCGCGAGGCGCGCCGCACCGGCCTGCCCTTGCAGCGCCTCGTCTCCGCCGACTCGATGTCGGCGCTGGCCCACGAGCTGCGCTACCAGGACGTCTCCGCGCTCTACGCCGCGGTCGGCGAGCACCACGTGTCGTCCCGGCACGTCGTGCAGCGCCTGGTCGCGCTGCTCGGCGGCGTCGAGCAGAACGAGGAGGAGCTCGCCGACCGCGCGACGCCCTCGACGGTGCAGCGCCGCCGCGGCACGGGCGACGTCGGCGTGGTGCTCGACGACATGGACGAGGGGGCCGGCGACGGCGGCTCGTCCGACGTGTGGATCAAGCTCGCCCGCTGCTGCACCCCGGTGCCCGGCGACGGGATCCTGGGCTTCATCACCCGCGGCGGCGGGGTCAGCGTGCACCGCACCGACTGCACCAACGCCGACGAGCTGCGCAGCGAGCCGGAACGCCTGGTCAACGTGCACTGGGCGTCGTCGTCGAGCGCGCTGTTCCTCGTGGCGATCCAGGCCGAGGCGCTCGACCGGCACCGCCTGCTCTCCGACATCACCAAGGTCCTCGCCGACGAGAAGGTCAACATCCTCTCCGCGTCGGTGACCACGTCCCGCGACCGCGTCGCGGTCAGCCGGTTCTCCTTCGAGATGGGCGACCCGAAGCACCTCGGGCACGTGCTCAAGGCGGTCCGCAACGTCGAGGGCGTCTACGACGTCTACCGGGTCACGTCGGCCAGCTGACCGGCAGCCGGTGCACGCCGTAGATCGTCATGTCGGTCCGTAGCGGCACCTCGGCGGCCGGGACGGCCAGCGTGAGCGTCGGGAAGCGGCGCAGGAGCGCCTCGAGGCCGGCGCGCATCTCCACGCGCGCCAGCTGCTGGCCGAGGCACGCGTGCACACCGTGCCCGAAGGACAGGTGACCGCGGGCCGCGCGGCGGACGTCGAGGGTGTCCGGGTGCTCGAAGCGCGCCGGGTCGCGGTTCGCGGCCAGGAGCGAGACGACCACGGTCGATCCGCGCGGGACGGTCTCGCCGCCGAGCTCGAGGTCCTCTCCGGCGTACCGGAAGAAGACGTCGGCGACGGACAGGTAGCGCAGGAGCTCCTCGACCGCGCCCGGCATCAGGTCGGGCTCGGCGCGCAGGGCGGCCATCTGCTCGGGGTGCTCGAGGAGCGCGAACGTGCCCAGCGCGAGCAGGTTGGCGGTGGTCTCGTGGCCCGCGAGCAGCAGCAGGAACGCGCACCCGGTCAGCTCCTCGACGGTGAGGTCCCCGTCGCGCGCCAGGTCGGAGAGGATGTCGTCGCCGGGGGCGGCGCGCTTGCGCGTGACCAGGTCGGCCAGGTAGCCGGTGAGGGCCCCGTAGGCGGCCCCCTTCTCCTCGAGCGTCTGGTCCTTGACGAGGAACTGCGCGGCGTGCGCCTGGAAGTCAGCCCGGTCGGCGTAGGGGACGCCGAGCAGCTCGCAGATCACCAGCGAGGGCACCGGCAGGGCGAACTCCCGGACGAGGTCGACGGGCGGGGTCAGGCGCGCCATCGCGTCGAGCGCCCGCTCGGCGACGTCGACGATGTGCTCCTCGAGCTGCTTCATGCGCCGGACCGTGAAGGCGCCGGTGAGCTTGCGCCGCAGCCGGGTGTGGTCCGGCGGGTCCGTGGCGATGAACAGGCCCGGCACCGGCGGTGACGGTTCGGTCGCGGCCGGCATGCCGGGGGTCTCGTAGGGCATGTGGAGGACGTCGAGGTCGAGCCGCGAGCTGAACCGGACGTCGGCGAGGAGCCGCCGCGCGGCGTCGTACCCGGTGACGACCCAGCCGGTGTGGCCGTCGGGGAAGACCATGGGGCTCACCGGCCGGGTGTCGCGCAGCCGGCGGACCGGGGACGGCGGGTCGAAGGGGCCCGCGTCGCGGGCGGTGGCGAGCGGCATCGGCTCAGGCGCGCCGGACGACGACGTCGCCGTCGCGGGAGCGGGCGTGGATGGCGACGGTCTCGGCGAAGCCCTCGGGGCCCGGGCGGGCCTCGAGCGCGTTGCGGACGGTGCCGCGGGTGTCGGCGTCCAGCCACACCGCGCTGGCGGGGTCGACGCCGACCTCGAGCCGGCCGTACGTGCTGGTCAGGGACACCTCGCCGCGTACGACCCGGTGCAGGCGCACGCCGCCGTAGGCGCTGCGGGCCTCGACGTCCCCGGCGGCGGTCTCGACCTCGAGCTCGCCGTGCACGCCCGTCAGCCGGACCGTGCCGCCGCCGTCGTCGAGGTGCACCGAACCGTGCTTGGTGGACAGGGCCGCGTCGCCCTCCACCCGGTGGACGCGCACGTCGCCGTGCTCGGCGTCGACGGTGGCGTCGCCGGTGACCGTGCCGGTGACGCGCACCTGGCCGTAGCTGGTCGCGAGGTCGGCGGCGGCCGCGTTCTCGAGGCGCACGTCGCCGTAGGTGGCCCGGGCGCGGCAGCCGGCGAGGCGGCCGTCGACCTGGATGCCGCCGTACGTGGTGCGGACGCTCACCGCGGATCCGGTCGGCAGGCCGATCTCGACCTCGAGGGACCTGCCCGGCGTGCCGAACCGCAGGGCGCGCAGGCCCAGCCGGCGGCCCTGGACGCGGAGCTCGTCCCCGATCATCTCGATGGCGACGGCCTCGGCCTCGGCCTTGTCGGCGGGGGAGTGGTGGACCTCGACGGTGGTGTCGGGGCGGTCGGTCGCGACGATGCGCACCTCGCCGATCGGGAGGTCGATCGTGGCGGTGATGGGGGTGGGCGTGTCGAAGGTGGGCACGGGTCATCGCCTCCTCGGGGTCCGGTCGACCCCGTGGGTTCGCGGGTGGGAGGTGGGGTGCGGTCAGCCGAACCAGCCGGCGCGGCCGGTCGTGGTCGGGCGGGGGGCGGCGTCGGCGCGGGTGCCGAGCGCGGCGGTGGCCGCGCGGACGAGCCAGGTGTTGACCGAGAGGCCGTCGCGGGAGGCGGCCTCCTCGATGCGGGTCTTGAGGCTCTCGGGCGGGCGGAAGTTGACGCGGGCGGAGGGGCCGTCGTGGGTCTCGGGCTCGGCCGGTGCCGCGGGGGCCGGCGTCGTCTCCGTCGCTTGCGTGACGACGAAGTCCGGGTCGCGGCCGCGCAGCCGCAGGTGCACCGAGCCCGGCGCCAGGTCGAGGGTGATCTCCTCGGTGGCGGCGGCCAGCGCCTCGAGCAGCACGAGGCGCGTGGCGGCGTCGAGCGGCGTGACGAGGCGTTCGGCGACGTCCCGCACGTCGTCGCCGGCGGCCTCCGCGGCCGCCGCGAACTCCTCGCGGAGCCGGTCGACGTAGACGTTCAGCTGCATGGCACCACTGTGGCGCACGATGGCGCCATGCGCAAGAGTCGATGGTGCCAGCATGGCGTTACAGTGGCGCCACTCTGGCTCAGGAGCTCGGGCGGCGGCGCCGGAAGAGTCCGAGGAGGCCCTGGCCGGGGCGGGTGCCTGCGGCGTCGTGCCACTCCGGGCGGGCGGAGCGCGGGTCGAGCGGGTTCACCGTCGCGGGGTCGAGGCCGGGTCCGTCCGAGGGGCGCACCAGGGAGCGGATGCCGGCGTCGAGCACCGTCACCAGGGGCACCGCGAGCAGCGCGCCGGGGATGCCGGCGATGACGAGGCCGCAGGCGATGGGCAGGACGACCGCCAGCGGGTGCAGCTTGATCGACCGGCCGAGCAGCAGGGGCTGGAGGATGTAGCCCTCGATGTTCTGCACGGCGATGAGGAGCAGGACGACCAGCAGGGCGTCGGTCAGCCCGCCGCTGACCAGGGCGACGAGGACGGCGACGACCCCGGTGACGACCGCGCCGAGCGTCGGGACGAAGGCGCCGAAGAAGATCAGCGCGGCCAGCGGGACGGCCAGCGGCACCCCGATGAGCCAGAGCCCCACGCCGGCCGTGACCGCGTCGGCGGCCGCGACGAGGACCGTCGCCCGCGTGTAGCCGACCAGCGACGCGAACGCCCGGCGGCCCGCGATGTCGGTGCGGTCGCGCGCGGCCTTCGGGACGCCGGAGAGCAGGAAGCGCCAGACGAGCCCGCCGTCGTAGACGAAGAAGATCAGCGTGAACAGCGTCAGCAGCATCTCGGTGAAGAGCTCGCCGACGGTGCCGACGGCGCCGATCGCGCTGGACGCGAGGGTGGCCTGGCTGGACTGCAGGTAGGCGATGGCCTGGTTGCCGATCGCGGTGAACTGCTCGTTGTTGAGCCCGAGCGGTCCGGTGCGCAGCCAGTCCTGGATGCCGGTGAGGCTCGCCGTGAGCTGCGTGGTGAGGTCCGGCAGGCCCGAGATGAACGCGAGCACGACGCCGTAGAACACGGCGGTGACGACGGCGATGCCGGCGAAGAGGACGAGCGCGGTCGCGAGCGCGTGCGGGACGGCGCGCCAGCGCCGCGACAGGGCGTGGGCCTCCGGTGCGAGCAGTGACGCGGCGATGACGGCGAGCACCACGGGGATGAGGACCGCCGAGAGCATCCCCATCACGTAGAGCACCGCGTAGCCCGCCGCGGCGAGCAGCAGCACCCTCCAGGCGAGGCCGCTGGCGATCTCCAGCCCGACCGGCACGTCCCACCGCCGGGCGGGCCGGATGACGGCCTCGGGGCCGCGGTCGACGACCTTGCCGCCGGGCAGGTCGCCGATGTCCTTCGGAGGGCCCGGCCGCCCCGGGGTGTCGAGCTCGGGGTCGCTGCGTCGCCGGCCCCCCGGGTCCGGGTCCCCGGCGGGGTCCGGCGGCGGCGACGGCAGGCTCATCGGCTCACCGTAGTCCGGCCCCACGAACGACGGGTCGCGATCGCACCGCGCCTGCTGGATCGGTGCAGAACCGACTAGCATGGGGCCGTGAGCCGACGAGCCAAGATCGTGTGCACGCTGGGGCCGGCGACGTCCTCACCGGAAGCCATCCGCGACCTCGTCCGCGCGGGGATGGATGTCGCTCGCCTCAACTTCAGCCACGGCACCCACGCCGAGCACGAACGCATCTACCGCCTCGTGCGCGAGGCGGCCGACTCCGAGGGGCGCGCGGTCGGCATCCTCGCCGACCTGCAGGGTCCGAAGATCCGCCTGGGGACGTTCGCGGACGGCCCGCAGATGTGGGCCGCCGGCGAGACGGTGCGGATCACCACCGAGGACGTCGAGGGCACCCACGACCGCGTCTCCACCACGTACTCCGGTCTCGCCGACGACGTCCGCCCCGGCGAGTCCCTGCTGGTCGACGACGGCAACGTGGCCCTCGAGGTCACGGCGGTCGAGGGCCGCGACGTCGTCGCCCGCGTCCTCGAGGGCGGCCGGGTCTCCGACCACAAGGGCATCTCGCTGCCCAACACCGCGGTGTCCGTGCCCGCGATGAGCGAGAAGGACGAGGCGGACCTGCGCTTCGCGCTCGGGCTGCGCGTCGACATCATCGCGCTGTCGTTCGTGCGCTCGCCCGCGGACGCCGAGCTGGTCCACAAGATCATGGACGAGACCGGTGCCCGCCTGCCGGTGATCGCGAAGCTCGAGAAGCCCGAGGCGGTCGACGCGCTCGAGGCGATCGTGCTGGCGTTCGACGCGATCATGGTGGCGCGCGGCGACCTGGGCGTGGAGCTGGCGCTCGAGGACGTGCCGCTGGTGCAGAAGCGCGCGGTGCAGATCGCGCGCGAGAACGCCAAGCCGGTGGTCGTCGCGACGCAGATGCTCGAGTCGATGATCCACAACTTCCGCCCGACCCGCGCCGAGGCCTCGGACGTCGCCAACGCCGTGCTCGACGGCGCGGACGCGGTGATGCTCTCGGGCGAGACGAGCGTCGGCGACTACCCGATCGAGACGGTGTCGACCATGTCGCGCATCGTCGCCGCGGTGGAGGTCGGCCCGGCCTCGGTGCCGCCGATCCAGCACGTGCCGCGCACCCAGCGGGGTGTGGTCACCACCGCGGCGCGCGACATCGGCGAGCGCCTCAACGCCCGCGCGCTGGTGGCGTTCACGCGCACCGGCGACACGGTGCGGCGCCTCGCGCGCCTCCACACGCGGCTGCCGGTGCTGGCGTTCACCCCGATCCCCGAGGTGCGCAGCCAGCTCGCGCTCAGCTGGGGCGTCGAGACCTTCCTCGTGCCCTGGGCCGAGACCACCGACGCGATGATCCGGCAGGTCGACGCGTCGCTGCTCGAGATCGGGCGCTTCGCCGCGGGCGAGCTCGTCGTCATCGTGTCCGGCTCGCCGCCCGGCACCGTCGGCAAGACCAACCTGCTGCGGGTGCACAAGATCGGCGAGGACAGCCGTTAGTGGCACACCGGTTCGATGACCTCACCGCGGAGCGCATGCGTGCGGGCGGGTCGTGGAAGTGGTCGACGCCGGGCGACTCGCACGGCCGCGGCCTGATCGGGGCGTTCGTCGCCGAGATGGACTACCCGGTGGCGCCGGCGGTGTCCGACGCCGTCCGGTGGTCCGCGGACGCCTCGGCGTTCGGCTACCTGCCCGACGACTGGGCGGCCGACATGGCGTCGGCGTGCTCGGCGTTCTGGGGCGACCGGTTCTCCTGGGCGCCCGACCCGGCGTGGGTGCGCCCGGTGCCCGACGTGCTGACCGCGTTCACGGCCACGGTCCGGCACTTCACCCGCCCCGGCAGCGCGATCCTGCTGCCGACCCCCGCGTACATGCCGTTCCTGACCGTGCCGGGGATGATCGACCGGCCGTTGGTGCAGGTGCCGATGCCCCTGCGTGGCGGGCGCTTCGAGCTGGACCTCGACGCGATCGACCGCGGTTTCGCCGACGGCGCCGGGCTCCTGGTGCTGACGAACCCCCACAACCCGACCGGCCGCGTGTTCGACGCCGACGAGCTCGCGGCGCTGGCCGAGGTCGTCGACCGGCACGGCGCGCGGGTGTTCAGCGACGAGATCCACGCGCCGCTGACGTTCGGGACCGCGCGGCACCGCCCCTACGCGACGACGTCCGACGCGGCGGCGGCGCACACGGTGACGGCGACCTCGGCGTCGAAGGCCTGGAACCTGCCGGGGCTCAAGTGCGGGCAGGTGATCCTGTCGAACGCCGCCGACGCGGAGCACTGGACGGCGACCGGCTACCTCGCCGAGCACGGCACGGCGACGCCCGGCGTGCTCGCCTCGACCGCGGCGTACCGGGACGGGCGCGACTGGCTCGACGAGGTGCTCGCCTACCTGGAGGGGAACCGCGCCCTGCTCGCCGCGGCGGGCCTGCCCGGGATCGAGGTGACGGTGCCCGACGGCACCTACCTGGCGTGGCTGGACGCGCGAGGGCTCGGGCTCGACGAGCCCCCGTCGGCGTTCTTCACCCGCGAGGCCGGCGTGGTGATGACCGACGGCGCCGCGTGCGGCGAGGCGGGCCGCGGCGGCATGCGCCTCAACCTCGCCATGTCCCGCCCGGTCCTCGCCGAGTCCCTCGCCCGCATCGGCGAGGCGCTGAGCCGCGCGCCGGCGCCCCGCTGACGGCCCCGCTGACGGCCCCGCTGACGGGCCCCGCTGACGGCCCGCTGGCGAACGAACGGCGAGCTCGCTGCTTCGGAAGCAGCGAGAGCGCCGTTCGTTCTCGTCCCCCGCGTCACCAGGGGAGGGGTTCGGGCGGGAGGCCGGCGGCGAGGAGGGTCGCGAGGTGGTCGCCGCGGCGGTCGGTGAGCTGGTCGATCTGCGTGCGGCAGGAGAACCCGTCGGCGACCACCGCGGTGTCGGACGCGGCCGAACGCACCCGGGGGAGCAGCACCTGCTCCCCGCACGCCACCGACACCTCGTAGTGCCCCTGCTCGAAGCCGAAGTTGCCCGCCAGCCCGCAGCACCCGGAGTCGAGCACCTCCACCTCGGCGCCGCCGCGGCGCAGCACGGCGGTCTCCGCGCCGTAGCCGCCGGTGGCGTGCTGGTGGCAGTGCTGCTGGACCATCACCTCGCGGCCCGCGATCCCCGGCGGCACCCAGTCCGGGGCGCGCTCGGCGAGCAGGCGCCCCAGCGTCGTGGTGGCCGCGGCGACCGCGTCGGCGCGCGGCCCGGGCAGCAGGTTCGGCGCGTCGTCGGTGAACACCGCGGTGCAGCTGGGCTCGAGGCCGACGATCGGCATGCCCGCGCCGACGGCCGGCGCCAGCGCGTCGAGCGTGCGCCCGAGGACGCGCGCGGCGACGCCGAGCTGGCCCGTCGTCACCCAGGTCAGCCCGCAGCACAGCTCCTTCTCGGGGAGGCGCACGCGGAACCCGGCCGCCTCGAGCACGCGCACCGCGTCGGCACCGGCGCGGGGGTGCAGGAATTCGGTGAACGTGTCCGGCCAGAGCAGCACCTCGCCGCGCTCGCCGGTGCCCCGCGGGCCGCGGGCGCGGTACCAGTGCGAGAACCGCGGGCTCGCGAACGCCGGGATCGAGCGCCGTTCGTCGATGCCGCCCGCCCGCTTCAGCAGCCCGGCGACCCGCGACGAGGTCACCCTGTTGACCAGCGGCGCGAGCGGTGACGCGAGCCGGGAGAGCGCCGGCAGCCAGCCCATGGACAGGTGCGAGCGCGGGCGTCGCCACTGCCGCCTGGCGTAGTGGTGGTGCAGGAACTCCGCCTTGTAGGTCGCCATGTCGACGTTGACCGGGCAGTCCGAGAGGCACCCCTTGCACGCCAGACAGAGGTCGAGGGCGTCGCGGACCTCGGTGGAGCGCCACCCGTCCTGAATCGGCGAGTCGGCGTGGCCGCGCAGCATCTCCCACAGCAGCCGCGAGCGCCCGCGCGTGGAGTGGTGCTCCTCGCCGGTGACCCGGTACGAGGGGCACATGACGTCCCCGTCGGTGCGCCGGCAGCGGCCGACGCCGATGCAGCGCTCGACGGCGCGGGTGAAGCGGCCGTCGTCGGAGGGGTACGAGAACGTCGGCGCCGGGTCGGCGGGGGCGTAGTCGGCGCCGACGTGCAGGTGCTCGTCGAGGCGGTAGGGGTGCACGACCTTGCCGGGGTTCATCCGGTTGCGGGGGTCGAACAGCGCCTTCACCGACTCGAAGGCCGCCACCAGCTCCGGGCCGTACATGCGCTCGAGCAGCTCCCCGCGCGACTGCCCGTCGCCGTGCTCGCCCGACAGCGACCCGCCGTACTTCACGCACAGGTCGGCCGAGCGCTCCATGAACGACCGGTAGTCCGCGACGCCGGCGGGGGAGTTCAGGTCGAACGGGATGCGGGTGTGGATGCAGCCGTGCCCGAAGTGGCCGTAGATCGCGGTGCTCTCGGTGAACCCGTACTCCTCGAGCAGCGCGACCCACTCGGCGAGGTAGTCGCCGAGCCGGTCGGTGGGCAGCGCCGCGTCCTCCCAGCCCTCGTAGTTGTCGACGCCGGTGCGCGGGTCGCGGGCGGACACAGCCAGCGCGGACTCGCGGATCGCGAACAGCTCGGCCTGCTCGGCGCGGTCGGTGACGGTGAGGATCGAGGGCCCGTGCTCGCGCAGGGCGTCGGCCAGGGCCGTCGCGCGGGGGAGCACCCGCGTCGGGTCCTCGTCCCGGATCTGCGCCATGAGCCAGCTGTGGCCCTCGGGCATCGCGGCCATCGCGCGCTGGTGCACGCCGCGGGCGCGCTGGAACTCGACGATGTTGCGGTCGATGCACTCCAGGAAGTGCGGGGCGTGGGGCAGGATCGCGTCGACGCAGCGCGCGGCGGCCACGACGTCGTCGAACCCGAGCACGACGAGCGCCGTGTGCGGCGCCTCGGTGACGAGGTCGAGCTCGGCGTGCAGCACCGTGACCAGCGTCGACTCGGAGCCCACGAGCGCCCGCGCGAGGTGGAAGTCCGACCCCGGCACCAGGTCGTCGAGGTTGTAGCCCGACACGCGCCGCGGGATGTCGGGGAAGCGCTCCGCGACGAGGCTCGCGTGGTCCTCGGCGATCGCCCGCAGGCCCCGGTAGATCTCGGCGCGACGCCCGCCCGCGGCCTGGATCGCGGCGTACTCCTCCTCGCTCGTCGGGCCCACCCACATCCGCAGCCCGTCGTAGGTGAGCACCTCGAGGCGCCGGACGTTGTCGGCGACCTTGCCGAACACCTGCGCGGTCGAGCCGCAGGAGTTGTTGCCGATCATCCCGCCGAGCGTGCAGCTGACGTGGGTCGCCGGCTTCGGGCCGTAGATGAGCCGGCCGGGCAGGGCGGCGTTGAGGTCGTCGAGCTTGATCCCGGGCTCGACGACGCAGGTGCGCGCGTCCTCGTCCACGGACACGATCCGGGTGCAGTACTTCGACCAGTCGATCACCACGGCGGCGTTGCAGCACTGCCCGGCGAGGCTCGTGCCGCCGCCGCGGGAGAGCACGGGCACGTCGTGCTCGCGGCAGACGGCCAGCGCCTCGACGCCGGCGTCGATCGAGCGCGGGACGACGACGCCGATCGGGACCTGGCGGTAGTTCGACGCGTCGACCGCGTAGGCCGCGCGCGACCCGTTGTCGAAGCGGACCTCGCCGTCGACGCGCTCGCGCAGCACCCGCGCGAGGGACTCCGCCTCGCTCTCCGGGCGGGTGCGGGGTGAGGGCAGGTCGACCGTGGCCACGGCGACGACTCTCTGTGCGTGCCCGGCGGGACGCAAGTTCTCCGCCTCGTGAGCACTTTCCGGCGCTATAGGGCGGGAAACCACGCACGAGGGATGCGGGAGGATGGGACGCGTGGGATCGGGGACGGGGCTCGTGGACGACGCCGCCGTGGGCGCGCTGCTGACCAGCGTGCGGCGGGTGGCGGTGCTCGGCGTCTCCGACCGCTTCAACCGGCCCAGCTTCCGGCTCGCCGCCTACCTGCTCGACCGCACCGCGTGGACGGTCGACCTGGTCAACCCGCACGTCGTGGAGACGCTCGGGCGGCTCTGCGCCCCGCTGCTCGCCGACGTCCCGACGCCCGACCTCGTCGTCGTGTTCCGGGCGCCGGGCGCCTGGGAGGCGGTGGTGGACGAGGTCGCCGCGGTCGGGGGCCGCGCCGTGTGGCTGCCCCGGGGTGTCGCCGACGGGAACACCACGGCCCGCACGATCGCCCGCGCGCAGCGCGCCGGGGTCGAGGCCGTCGCCGACCGCGACCTGCGCGCGGACCACAAGCGGTGGTGCGCGTGAGCCCCCCGGTGACCCGCGAGCCGGACCGGCTGGAGATCCGCGCGCCCCGCACCGCGCCCGTCGTCACGCTCGTGACCGGCGTGATCGGTCTCGTCGCCGGCGTGTGGCTGCTGCTCGCGGGCGGCACCGCGAACCTGCTCCTGGGCGCCGTGCTCGTGCTGTTCTTCGGGGTCGGCGCCCTCCGGGCCGCGCTGCGGCTGGCGCGCGGGAAGCCGCTGCTGATCGCGACCCCCGACGGCATCGACGACGGCGGGTCGATCGTCGCCGCCGGGTTCCTGCCCTGGTCGGAGCTCGGGACGATCGACGTCCTGCCCGCGCGCGGCGGGTCGATGCTCGTCATCGGCGTCCGCGACCCCGAGGCCGTGCTGTCCCGGACGACGCCGGCGCGCGCACGCGTCGGGCGCGCGCAGGCCGGCCGCCTCGGCAGCCCGGTGGTCCTCCCGCCGACGGTCCTGCCGGTGCCCGCCGACGAGATCGCCGCCGACCTGGAACGCCTGCGACCGGACCGCTGATGAGCGATCATGCGCGCCGCCGCCGGGAGATGGTGGAGAACCTGCGCGAGCAGGGGATCGTCGACGAGCGGGTCCTCGCGGTCATGGGCGAGGTGCCGCGCCACCGGTTCGTGCCCGCGCATCTCGCCGACGGCGCCTACGGCACCGGCCCGCTGCCGCTCGCCTGCGGGCAGACGATCTCGGCGCCGGCGATGGTGGCCGCCATGGCCGCGCTGCTGGACCTCACAGGCCGCGAGCGCGTGCTCGAGGTCGGGGCGGGCAGCGGGTACGCCGCCGCCGTGCTCTCCCGGCTCGCGGGCGAGGTCGTCACCGTCGAGTACCACCCCTCGCTCGCCGCGTCGGCCCGCGACGCGCTCGCCGCCACGGGCCACCGCGTCGAGGTCCGCCACGGCGACGGCCGGCGCGGCGCCCCCGACCGCGCGCCGTTCGACGCGATCTCGGTGGCGGCGATGGCCGAGGGCGAGGTGCCCGCCGCCCTGCTCGAGCAGCTCGCCGACGACGGCGTCCTCGTCTGCCCCGTCGGGCACGGGCGCCACGGCGACCTCGTGCGGATGGGCCGCGACGGGCGGGCCGAGGTCATCCTGCCGGTGTCGTTCGTGCCGCTGCTGTGAAGGCTCGCTGTCGGGCTCACCGGTACCCCGTGACGTCCGCCGGCCTCCCCGCGTCCTGCACCTCGACGACGTAGCGCCACGCGTCGGGCCGCGAGCCGTCGAGGTCGTCGACGCCGTACACGCGCGCCAGCTCGCCCGACGACGTCGACGCCGCGTTCCACCGGTGACGCTCCGGGTCGGCGGCCAGCGCGGCGATGCCGCGGCCCACGAACCGCGGGGTCTCGGAGATCGCGAAGTGCGGCTCGGCGTCGAGGGCGTCGCGCCACGTCTCCTCGGTGACCCCGAAGTGCTCGAGCATCATCTCCGAGCGCAGCCAGCCCGGCGTGACCGCGACCGCCGTGCCGCCGTGGCCGGACAGCTCGTGCGCCCACGACCGCGCCAGCCGGATCGGCGCGATCTTCGCGAGGTCGTAGTAGACGTTGAGCCGGTACTGCGCGGCGTTGTACTCGGCGGTCCCGTCGGTGACCTCGACGGCCAGCCCGCCCGGCCGCTGGGCGAGGAGCCGCAGGGCGTGGTGGGCGGTGATGATGTGGGTGTCGATCGCGAGGCGCAGCGTCCGCAGCCCGTTGGCGAGGTCGTGCTCCCACACCGGAACGTCCCACTCGACCATGAGCTCGCCGCCCCAGATGTCGTTGACGAGCACGTCGAGCCGGCCGTGCTCGCGCCCGATCCGCGCCACGAGCGCGGCGACGGCGTCGGGATCGAGGTGGTCGGTGGGGACGGCGATGCCGGTGCCGCCGGCCGCGGTGACCAGGTCGGCGGTGTCCTCGATGGTCTCGGCCCGCTGGTACTCGGAGCGGCGCTCCCGGGTGCTCCGCCCGGTGCACCACACCGTGGCGCCGGCGGCTCCGAGCTCCACGGCGATCCCGCGTCCCGCCCCCCGCGTGGCCCCGGCGACGAGGGCGACGCATCCGGTCAGATCGGTCATACCGTCGAGGCTCGCACGACCCCCCGACAGTGCCCTCGTGAGTACTTTCCGGGCCTGTGGGCCCGGAAAGTACTCACGTACGGACCAGGGCGAACGACTCCGGAGGAAGGGTCAGGGTGCTGCCGGAGACGTCGACCCCGGACGGTGCGAAGAGCACCTCGGACGCGGTCAGGGACAGCGGAGCCGGCGACGCCCCCAGGTTCACCGCCAGCCGCAGACCGCCCCGGTGCACGACCAGCGTGCGCGCCTCGTCGTCGTGGTCGACGCGCACCGGATCCAGGTGCGGATCCGTGAGCTCGGGGTGGGCGCGGCGCAGGGCGATGAGCTCCCGGTAGATCCCGAGAAGGTCGGCGTGGGGCGACCGCGACGGCTCCGACCAGTCCAGCCGCGACGCCTCGAAGGTCGACAGCGCCGTCGGGTCGGGCACGTCGGCGGCACCCCACCCGTGCTCGGCGAACTCCCGGGTGCGCCCGTCGCGTACAGCGGCGGAGAGCTCCGGGTCGTCGAAGCCGACGAAGAACGCCCACGGCGTCCGGGCGCCCCACTCCTCGCCCATGAAGATCATCGGGGTGTACGGCGAGCAGAACACCAGCGCCGCCCCGCACCCCAGGAGCCCGGGGGAGACGGTCGCCGACAACCGGTCCCCGGCGGCGCGGTTCCCGACCTGGTCGTGGTCCTGCAGGTAGGCGAGGAACCGGTGCCCGGGCGTGCGCAGCAGGTCCACCGGCCGCCCGTGGGTCCGGCCGCGGAACGTCGACCACGTGCCGGCGTGGTGGAAGGGGTGGTGCAGCACCTCGGCGAGCGAGGCCAGCGCGCCGAAGTCCACGTAGTACCCCTGCGTCTCGCCGGTGAGCGTCGAGTGCAGGGCGTGGTGGATGTCGTCGCACCACTGCGCGTCGAGCCCGTAGCCGCCCGCCTCGCGCGGGGTGATCAGGCGCGGGTCGTTGAGGTCGGACTCGGCGATCAGCGTCAGCGGCCGGCGCAGGTGGGCCGAGAGCGCCGCGACGTGGTCGGCCATCTCCTCGAGCAGGTGGGTCGCGCGGGCGTCGCGCAGCGCGTGCACGGCGTCGAGGCGCAGCGCGTCGACGCCGAAGTCGCGCAGCCACATCGTGACGTTGTCGAGGATGTAGGCCCGCACGGTGTCCGACCCGGGGCCGTCGAGGTTCAGCGACGGGCCCCACACGTTCTCGCCGAGGAAGTACGGCCCGAACCGGTCGAGGTAGGCGCCCGAGGGGCCGAGGTGGTTGTAGACGACGTCGAGCACCACGCCCAGTCCGCGCGCGTGGCAGGCGTCGACGAACCGGCGGAACGCGGCGGGCCCGCCGTAGTTCTCGGTGACCGCGTACCAGAGCACGCCGTCGTAGCCCCAGCCGCGCGTGCCGTCGAAGGCGTTGACCGGCAGGACCTCGACGAGGTCGACGCCCAGGTCGACGAGGTGGTCGAGCCGCTCCTCGGCGGACGCGAACGTGCCCCCCGGCGTGAACGTCCCGACGTGCATCTCGTAGATCACCGAGCCGGGCAGCGAGCGGCCCGTCCACGCGGCGTCGGCGGGGGAGGGCTCGACCTCGACCAGCCGCGACGCCGCGTGCACCCCGTGCGGCTGCCAGCGCGACCGCGGGTCGGGCAGCGGTTCGCCGCCGTCGAGCGAGAACGCGTAGTCGGTGCCCGGGCCGGCCTCCGGGACGGTGCGGTGCCACCAGCCGCCGCTCCCGGCGGTCATCGGAGCGGTCCGGTCACCGCCGGGACCCGGGAGGACCAGATCCACCGACGTGCTCTCCGGCGCCCAGACCGCGAACTCGTGTGCCACGCCGCGATGCTTCCCGACGGGTCGCCCGCGCATGCCTGCGCCGCGCCCGCGATGATGGGGCGCGGATCGAGACGGTCACCACGGCGAGGTGGGACGATCCGGTCGTCCACGGCGACAGGGGCGGTGATATGGGGACGGGAGTCTCACCCGGCACGCAGGCGCTGGTCGCGGGCGGCGGGCGGGTCGGCGCCGACATGGCGTCGGTCGACTGGACGACGACGCCGCTCGGCGAGCCCGACACCTGGTCCACCCCGCTGCGCACCGTGGTGCGCATGCTCCTCACCTCGCGCTTCTCCATGTGGATGGCGTGGGGCCCGGACCTCACCGTCTTCTACAACGACGCCTACTGGCGCGACACGCTGCAGTCGAAGCACCCGTGGGCACTGGGCAAGCCGGCCAAGGTCATGTGGTCGGAGATCTGGCCCGACATCGGCCCGCGCATCGCCTCGGTGCTCGAGACCGGCGTCGCGACCTGGGACGAGGACCTGCTGCTGTTCCTCGAGCGCAGCGGCTACCCCGAGGAGACCTTCCACACCTTCTCCTACAGCCCGCTCGCCGACGCCGACGGCAGCATCGCCGGGATGCTCTGCGTGGTCACCGAGACCACCGAGCGCGTCATCGGCGACCGACGGCTGACGACGATGAGCGACCTCGGCACGGCCGTGGGCCCGGCGCGCTCGCGGTCCGACGTGCTGGACGCCGTCGAGGACACCCTCGGCGAGAACGACCGCGACCTGCCGTTCTCGCTGGTCTACCTGTACGACCCGGACGGCGGCGACGCGGGCGTCGCGCGGCTCGCCGCGAGCTCCGGGGTCGTCGCCGGCTCCCCGGTCGCACCGCCGACCGTCGCGGGCGGGGACGGGGCGTGGCCGGCGGAGCGGCTCGCCACGGGGGTACCGGTCCTCGTCGACGACCTCGCCGAGCGCTGGGGCGACGCCGTGCCCCGCGGCGCGTGGGACCGCCCCGCGACCCAGGCGGTCATGGTCCCGCTGGCCGCCGCGCCGGGGGAGGGCGAGGCGGGGATCGCCGGTTTCCTCGTCGCCGGGGTCAACCCGCACCGACGCTACGACGACCGGATGGCGAGCTTCTTCGAGCTGCTCGGCGGCCAGATCACCGCGGGCCTCGCCAACGCCGGGGGCTTCGAGGCCGAGCGGCGCCGCTCCGAGGCGCTCGCGGAGCTCGACCGCGCCAAGACCGAGTTCTTCTCCAACGTCAGCCACGAGTTCCGCACGCCGCTGACCCTGATCATGGGGCCGGTCGAGGAGCTGCGCGACGCGCCGGAGGTGGACGCGGAGCACTGGCGCCACGAGCTCGAGATCGTCTACCGCAACGGCCGCCGGCTCGGACGGCTGGTCAACAGCCTGCTCGACTTCTCGCGCCTCGACGCGGGGCGCCGCCAGGCCCACTACGTGCCGACGGACCTGGGGCGGGCCACCGAGGAGCTCGCCGGCATGTTCGGGTCGGCGATGGAGCGCGCCGGCCTCGAGTACGTCGTCGACGTCGCGCCGCTGGACCGCACGGTCCTGCTCGACCGGGACGCCTGGGAGAAGGTCGTCCTCAACCTGCTCTCCAACGCGCTGAAGTTCACCACCGCCGGGTCGGTGACGGTCCGCGTGGAGGCCACCGACGACGCCGCCGTCCTGCACGTCGCCGACACCGGCGTCGGCGTGCCCGCCGCCGAGCTGCCGCGGCTGTTCGAGCGCTTCCACCGCGTGGAGGGCGAGGGCGCGCGCTCCGGCGAGGGCAGCGGCATCGGGCTCGCCCTGGTCCGCGAGCTGGTCGGGCTGCACGGCGGCGAGGTCAGCGCCGCGAGCGAGTTCGGCGTCGGCACCACCATGACCGTCACCCTGCCGTTCGGGCGCGAACACCTGCCCGCCGAGCGCATCCTCGACGAACCCGGACCCGCCGCGGCGCCGTCGGACGACGCCGAGTCGTTCGTCGCCGAGGCCATGCGCTGGCTGCCCGACACCGACGGCACCGACGACCCCGAGGACGCGCCGGACGAGCGCACCGAGGTCGCGCGCGGCCGCATCCTCGTCGCCGACGACAACGCCGACATGCGCTCCTACCTGCACCGGCTGCTCGCGCCGCGCCACGACGTGCGTCTCGTCGCCGACGGCGAGGAGGCCCTGCTCGCGGCGCAGGCGAACCCGCCGGAGCTCGTCATCTCGGACGTGATGATGCCCCGGCGCGACGGGCTCGCCCTGCTCGCGGCCCTGCGCGCCGACGAGCGGACCGCGCGGGTGCCGGTGCTGCTGCTCTCGGCCCGCGCCGGCCAGGAGGCGGCCGTCGAGGGGCTCGCCGCGCAGGCCGACGACTACCTGGTCAAGCCGTTCACCGCGTCCGAGCTCCGGGCCCGCGTCGACGCGCACCTGCAGCTCGGCCGGGCGCGCCGCCGTGCGGAGGTCCGCTTCACGGCGATGGCCGACCTCGCCCCGGCCATGATCTGGGTGGCCGACGCGGACGGCGCGCGCACGTTCCACAACGCGGGCTGGCGGCGCTTCACGGGCCGCTCCGACGCCCAGGAGCGCGGGCAGGGCTGGTTCGCCGGGATGCACCCCGACGACCGGGAGCACTACCGCGACGTGCGGTCCCGGGCGATGGCCGCCGGGCGCGGCTGGGAGGTGGAGTACCGACTGCGGCGCGACGACGGCGGTGCCGACCGGGCGTACCACCGGGTCGCCGAGCACGCCGTCCCCCTGCCCGCCGACGGCGGCGTCTCCGGCTGGGTCGGCAGCTGCATCGACGTCCACGCGCGCTGGCTCGAGGCGGAGCGCCAGCGGCTGCTCGCGCGGGTCGGGGCGGAGCTCGACGGGGAGCCCGAGGTCGTCGACCGCCTCGAGAGCCTCGTGCGCCTGCTCGTCGAGGTGGGGCTCGCCGCGCGGGCCGCCGCGCGGACGGTCGACGAGGACGGCGTTCCCGGTGGCGGCCGGGCGGCTGAGGTCACCGGCGGGGCCGTGAGCGTCGTGCCGTTGTCCGCCGACGGGGCCGGCGAGGGCGAGCGCCGGGCCCTCGACCACCGGTCGCCCATCACCGAGGCGGGCGTGCTGCACCTGCCGCTGACGGTCCGCGACCACCCGGTGGCCGTGCTCGCGCTGGCGCGCACCGAGGGCTCGCCGGGGTGGAGCGAGGACGACCTGGACCTCGTCGAGGAGGTCGCGGCCCGCGCCGCGCTGGCCCTGGACAACGCGCTGCTGCTCGCCGAGGAGCGCGCCACCGCTGCCCGGCTCTCGCTGCTGCAGCGCGCCACCACCGAGCTCTCGGCCGCCGCGACGCCCGCCGAGGTCGCCGACGTGACCGTCGGGCACCTCCGCTCGCTGTTCGGCCCGTCGGCGCGGGTCGCGGTCTTCGAGTACGTGCCCCGCACCGGCGCCCTCGCCCCGCTCGCCGCCGTCAACGTCGACCCGCCCGTGGTCGGCGCCGAGCGCGAGACCCCGACGATGGTCGGGGCGGCGGTCGACAGCGGGGAGCCGCTCTGGCTGGTCGGCGGGGGTCCGGAGACACCGGACACCGAGCACCTGCGCGCGGCCCTGCGGGAGGCCGGCATCCGCGGCGCCATGGCGCTGCCCCTGGTGGCGGCCGGGGTCACGGTCGGCGCGATCGGGGTCGGCCTGCCCGACCGGGTCCGCGTCCCGCGCACGGAGCGCATCACGCTGGTCGCGCTCGCCGAGCCGTGCGCGATCGCCCTGGACCGCGCGCGGCTGTACCGCGCCGAGCACCAGATCGCCGACACCCTGCAGCGCAGCCTGCTCCCGCAGGCGCTGCCCACGCTCGACCGCCTCGGGCTCGCGGTCCGCTACCTGCCCGGCGCCACCGGCACGCAGGCCGGCGGCGACTGGTACGACGTCGTCGAGCTCGACGAGCACCGCGTCGCCATCGCCGTCGGCGACGTCGTCGGGCAGGGCACGGCGGCGGCCGCGGTGATGGGCCAGCTGCGCACGGCCCTGTCGGGCTACCTGCTCGCCGGCCACGGCCCCGCCGACGCGCTCGGCCTGCTCGACGGGCTGACCTCGCGCATCCCCGGCTCGCAGGCGTCCACGGCCATGTGTCTCACGCTGGACACGGGCACCGGGGAGCTGCGCTACGCCCGCGCCGGGCACCTCCCGGCCCTGCTGGCACCGGCCGACGGCGGTCCCGTGCACTTCCTCGACGACCCCGCGGGCCACGGGCCGCTGCTCGGGCTGCCGCGCGGGCTGCGCGACCACGGCGAGGCCGTCCTCACCGTCGACCCGGGCAGCGTCGTGGTGCTCTACACCGACGGCCTCGTCGAACGCCGCGGCGAGACCCTCGACGAGGGCTTCGACCGGCTCGTGGCCTCGGCCGACCGGCACCGCGACGCCGCCCCCGACGCGCTGGCCGGGGCGCTGCTCGCCGACCTCGGGACGCGCAACGACGACGTCGCCCTCGTCGTCGCCCGGCTCGCCCCGGCGCCCCTGGAGCTGCGGCTTCCCGCGCGCGCCGACGCGCTGGCGGTGCTGCGCCGCCGGACCTCGCGGTGGGCCCGGGCGGCCGGTGTCTCCGAGGTCGTCCTCGGCGACCTGCAGCTCGCCCTCGGGGAGGCCGCCACCAACGCGGTCGAGCACGGGTACCGGGGCGGCGACGGCTCCGGCGAGGTCGAGGTGCGGCTCGCCCGCCGGGCCGACGGCTCGACCGAGGCGAGCGTGGTCGACCACGGCACCTGGCGCCCGGCGCCCGCCGACCCCGGCTTCCGCGGCCGGGGCCTGACGCTGCTGCGCGAGGTCAGCCGCGACGCCACCGTGACCACCTCGCCCGACGGCGGCACCCGGGTCGCGTTCCGGGTGGAGCCCACCGACGACGACCCGGTCGGCGCCACGCAGACACCCCCCGAGGAGGAGCGCGCGACGGGCCGGCCGGCGTCGGTGGAGGTCCACGACGAGGGCTCCGACGGGGCCGCGGTCTGCCGCATCGTGCTCGCCGGCGACCTCGACCTCGCCGGCGCGGCGGCGTGCCACGAGGCGCTGCTCGGGGCGGTGAACGGGGCCGTCGACGGGGCGCCGTCGGTGGAGATCGACCTGCGCGGCGTCGGGCACCTGGCCAGCGCCGGCGTCGGGCTGGTGCTCGAGGCGCTGCAGGCGACCCGCCGCCGGGGCGGGCACGCCCGGCTCACGACGGCGCCCGGGAGCCCCGCGGCGCGGGTGCTCTCGCTCGCCCTGCCCGACGAGGGGTAGGTCAGGCCCGCCCGAGCCCGGCCTCGCGGGCCCGGACGATCGCCTCCGCCCGGTCCGCGACGTGCAGCTTCGTGAAGATCGCCGAGACGATGTTGCGCACCGTCTTGGGCGAGAGGAACAGCGCCGACGCGATCTGCGGGTTGGCCCGCCCGGCGGCCACGAGGTCGAGCACCTCCCGCTCGCGGGCGGTCAGCTCGGGGAAGACGTCGACGGACGCCCGGCGCGGGGCGAGGAACTCGACGACCCGCCGGGCCAGCGCCGGGCCGAAGATCGCGTCGCCCTCGGCGACCGCGGTCACCGCCCGCACGATCTCGTCCTTCGTCGCGCCCTTGAGCAGGTAGCCCCGCGCCCCGGCGCGCAGCGCGGCGAAGACCGTCTCGTCCTCCTCGCTCATCGTCAGCACGACGACCCCGACCGACGGGTCGGCGTCGACGATGCGCCGAGTGGCGGCGATCCCGTCGAGCTCGGGCATCCGCACGTCCATGACGACGACGTCGGGGCGCAGGGCGGCGACGGTCTCGACGGCGGCGGCGCCGTCGGTCGCCGTGCCCACCACCTCGACGCCGTCGACCGTGGCGAGCAGGCCGGCCAGGCCGTCGAGGTAGACGGGGTGGTCGTCGGCGAGGACGACGCGGATGTCGGTCACGAGACCTCCAGCGGCAGTTCGGCGGTGACGACGGTGCCGCCCCCTGGCGGGCAGGAGACGCTCGTGCGTCCCCCGAGCTCGGCGGCGCGCTCGCGCAGCGACAGCGTCCCGACGCCGGCGACGACGTCGGCGCCCATCCCGCGGCCGTCGTCGGCGACGGTGACGACGAGCCGGTCGGGCCGGTGGTCGAGGGTGACGGTCGCCGTGCCCGCCCCGGCGTGGCGCACGACGTTGGTCATGGCCTCCGAGGCGATGCGGAAGGCGGCGACCTCGGCGGCGGCGGGGAGCTCGCCGACGTCCCCGTCGACGGCGATCTCCAGCTCGTCGCCGGAGAGCCGGCGGGCCTGGCTGCGCAGCGCCCCGAGCAGCCCGAGCTCGTCCAGCGCGGGCGGGCGCAGGTCGTGGACGAGCCGGCGCACGTCGATGAGCAGGGTGCCGACGTCGCCGACGGCCTGCGCCAGCACCGCGTCGGCGGCCTCGGGGTCCTTCGCGGCGAGGCCCCGCGCCGTCTCGATGCGCAGCGTCACCGCGCCGAGCCCGGGGCCGAGGCTGTCGTGGAGGTCTCGGCGCAGGCGCCGGCGCTCCTCCTCGCGGGCGGTGACGAGGTCGACGCGGGCCTGCTGCAGCGAGGCCGACAGCGCGCCGGCGCGGGCGGCGGCCGCGGCCTGGCGCAGGAGGTCGCCGAGCAGGCGCTGGTCGGACTCGGAGAGCCGGCGGCCCTCGGCGACCACGACCCGCCCGATGGTCTCGTCGCGGTAGCGGATGGCGAGCTCGACGGTCGGGCGGTCGGTGTGCCCGTGCTCGACGACCGCGCGGGCCCCGTCGGCGCGGTCGATCTCGACGCGGACGTAGGGCAGGCGGAAGGCCTCGGCCACCGACCGGGCCAGCGCGGCGAGCTGCTCGCCGGGCGCGACCGCGGTCTCCAGCCGCCCGGCGAGGGTCGCGACCGCGGCGTAGGGGTCGTCGCGGGAGCCGCGGGTCAGGCGGCGGGCGGCGCGCCAGAGCCTGCTGCGCAGCGGGGTGTAGAGCACGGCGACGACGGCCACCGCGAGCAGCGCGGAGTCGCGCCCACCGAACGCCGCGCCGGCGACGAGGAGCACGAACCCGTCGACGGCGAGCACGAGCAGCCCGAGGGCGACGGCGACGATCGTCGTCGGCAGCAGCCGGTCGACGTCGTAGAGGCGCTCGCGCACGACAGCGACCACGATCGCCGCGCACGTCACCGTGATCGCGACGAGCAGCGCGATCGACGGCCACGGCTCGGGGAGCAGCAGCGCGAACCCGATGACGAGGGCGTCCACGAGCCCCGCCCACACCAGCCAGCGCAGCTGCAGGCGCCGGCGCCCCGTCGAGCGCCCGTAGCGGACGGCGACCACCACGAACGGCACGATCATGCCGAGCGGGAGCAGGGCGAACGCGACGTCGAGCACGGCGGGCCAGATCGGCAGCGGGACCGAGTGCGGGTCGAGGTCGAGCGCGGCGACCCGCGGGGTGAACGGCATGCCGCTGCGGGCCTCGACCACGCGGGCCGGCACGACCAGCAGGCTCACCGGCAGCAGGGCCGTCCCGGCCAGGCTCGCCAGCGCGACCGGGCGCCCGATCCGTCCCGAGGGCAGGCGGCCGTCGGGGAAGAGCATGAGCGCCAGCGGCAGCGCGAGCAGCAGGAACGAGCCGTAGCGCGCGCTGACGGCGTAGGCGAGCGACGTCCCCGGCGCGCCCGGCGTCAGGTACAGGCCCTCCACGATCCACTGCGCGGCGAGCCCGGAGAGGAGCCAGCCCATCCCGGCGGCGGTGAGCACCCATCCGACGGGCCGCCCACGCCGGGCGCCGCGCAGCACGAGCAGGCCGGCGGCGAGCAGGACGGGCCCGGCGAGGACCTCGACGATCCCCCCGCCCTCGTCCGGTCCGACCACCACGTCGCGGTGGCGCACGGCGAGCGCCACGATCAGCACCGCGACGACGAGCCCGACGAGGGCGACGAGGGCGAGGACGACGTCGCGACGACCGGTGGCGGGCCCGTCCGGGAGCGGCGGGGCCGCGGGCTCCGGCCGCCGCGCGGGGGCGTCCGCGCTCTGCTCGGCCGTGGGTCGCACACGGTGATCGTTCCAGGTCGCGGGCGGGTCTGTCCCCGGTCGCGGTCCCGTCGTGCGTCCCGAGTCGTGTCCCGGGTGCCCGGGACATCGTCGGGACGATCACGGGGCGCGCGGCCCTGCCGGGGCGGGACGGCCGCCGCCCAGAGTTCTCGGCATGCCACCGGCCGACCGCCGATTCGCCGACCGACTCACCCGGGAGCCCGCCATGACGACGATCCGCACCCAGCCTGCCCGTGTCCGCACCGACGCCGTCACCGAGGCCGTGGCCGTGGCCCCTGCTTCGGGCTCCGGGAGCCCGGGGGTCCGTGCCGGGACCCTGCGCGCCCTCGGCGCCGGCCTCGCGGTGGGCGCGGCGGCCTACGGGGTCACGTTCATCCTCGTCGGGAGCCAGGAGGACGGGGTCGGGCGGTTCCTCATCGACCTCACCGGCGTGGCCTTCCAGCTCGGCGTGTTCTGCCTGCTCGCGGCGATGTGGCGCACGTACGCCACCGGCACGACGCGCCTGGCCCGCACCATGATCGTGGTGGAGTCGGTGGTCCTCGGGGTCGCGACGATCCAGTCCCTGACCACGCTGCCGTCCCTCGGCGGCGAGTGGGGCACCGTCGCCACCGTCCTCGACCCGTTCTGGCCGCTGTCGATGCTCGGCATGGCGATCCTCGGCATCAAGGTGGCCGTGGCGGGCCGCTGGCGCGGGGCCCTGCGGGCGTGGCCGGTCGTCGCCGAGACGTGGATCTTCGTCGCGCTGCCCTCGATGATGCTGCTCGGCCCGGTCGTCGGCTCCGTCGTCGCCGGCGCGCACTTCCTCGTCGGCTACGCGACCCTCGGCGTCCTGCTCGCCGTGCGCCCGGACCTGACGCGGCGCTGATCGCGCCCCGTCCTGTTCCGACCGAAGGGCCCCTCCGCTCGATCTACCCGAGCGGAGGGGCCCTTCGGTCACGTCACGTTCCCGCCCGTCCGGTCGCGGGCAACCGACGGCCATGGAGTACCGCACTCTCGGACGGTCGGGGCTGAAGGTCTCGACGATGACGATGGGCACGATGACGTTCGGCGGGAAGGGCGGGTTCGAGAAGCTCGGCGCCACCGACGTCGAGGGCGCCACCCGCCAGATCGACCTGTGCGTCGACCACGGCGTCAACCTCGTCGACACCGCCGACATGTACTCGGCGGGCGTCTCCGAGGAGATCGTCGGCCAGGCCACCAAGAACCACCGCGACGACCTGTTCCTGGCGACGAAGTGCCGCTTCCCGATGGGCGACGGCCCGAACGACGGCGGGGCCTCGCGCCAGCACATCGTGAAGAGCGTCGAGGACAGCCTGCGCCGCCTCGACACGCAGCACATCGACCTCTTCCAGCTCCACGGCTGGGACGGCGTGACGCCGCTGGAGGAGACGCTCGAGGCGCTGGACACCCTGGTCAGCAAGGGCAAGATCCGCTACATCGGCTGCTCGAACTACTCGGCGTGGCACATCATGAAGGCCCTCGGCGTCTCGGAGCGCGGCGAGTACCAGCGCTTCGTCTCCCAGCAGATCCACTACACGCTGCAGGCCCGCGAGGTCGAGAACGAGCTCGTGCCGGTGTCGGTCGACCAGGGCCTCGGCATCCTCGTCTGGAGCCCGATCGCCGGCGGCCTGCTGTCGGGCAAGTTCCGCCGCGGCCAGGACGACCCGGAGACCTCGCGGCACCTCGGCGAGTGGTCCGAGCCGCCGGTCCACGACCGCGAGCGCCTCTACGACATCATCGAGGTCGCCGCGGAGATCGGTGACGCGCACGGCGTCTCGGTGGCGCAGGTCGCCAACGCGTGGCTGCTGCGCAAGCCGGGCGTGACGTCGCTCGTCGTCGGCGCCCGCACCGAGGAGCAGCTGGCCGACAACCTCGCGGCCGCCGAGCTCGCCCTCACCGACGACGAGGTCGCCCGCCTCGACGAGGTCAGCGCGACGCCGCTGCTCTACCCCTACTGGCACCAGAAGAACACGATCACCGACCGCCTCTCGCCCGCGGACGCGACGCTCCTGGGCTGAACGTCCGGCCCCGGAGCGTCGTGGTGGCGCTCCGGGGCGGCCGGGACACTCCGGCCATGGTCGCGCCGTCGCTGCAGCACGTCACCTCCGCCGACGGCACGGCGATCGCACTCGAGCAGGTCACCGAGGGTCCGCGCCCCCTCGTGACGTTCCCGGGCGCCACCGCCGGCCGGGCGAACTGGTCGGCGGCGGCCGAGCGGCTCGACGGGTCCTTCGAGGTGTGGCTGGCCGACCGGCGCGGCAAGGGCGACTCCGGGGACACGGAGCCGTACTCCTTCGAGCGCGAGTCCGAGGACGTCCGCGCGGTCGCCGCGTGGTTCGGTGGTGCGGCGACCATCGCCGCGCACTCCTCGGGCGCCGTCTGCGTCCTGGCCGCCGCGGCGTCGGGCGAGCTGCCGGCGGCGTCGCTGGTGCTCTACGAGCCGCCGTGGCCGTTGCCCGGCCGTGCGGACTACTCGGCCGCCCTCGACGCCATGGACGCCCGGCTCGCCGCCGGCGACCCCGAGGGGGTCCTGGAGACCGGGATGGTCCGGCTCGTCGAGGCGCCGCCGTCGGTGGTCGAGGCCATGAAGCAGACGCCGTCGTGGCCCCTGCGGGTGGCCCAGGCCCACACGTGGCCCCGCGAGGGGCGCGCGCTCCTCCGCATGCCCGAGGGCACGGCCGTGCTGCGGTCGGTCGGACTGCGCACGGTGATGCTGCTCGGCGAGCAGAGCGCCGAGCACCTGCGCGCGTCGACCGCGGCCGTCGCCGAGGCGCTGCCCCACGCCGAGGTCGTGGTTCTCTCCGGCCAGGGTCACGCCGCCCTGCAGACCGCGCCGGAGCTGGTCGCCGACGCGATCCTGCGCCGCATCTGAGCCTTCCCGCGCCCGCCCCGAGGCGGGATGCTCGGCCGGGTGACCAGCACCTCCGTCGACGGCGCGCTGGTCGGCCGCGACCGGGAACTGGCGCTGCTGGCGGGCTGGCTGGACGCGGCGCGCGCCGGGGCCGGACGTCTCGTGCTCTGCGGCGGGGAGCCGGGGATCGGCAAGACCCGGCTCGCCCAGGAGGTCGCCGGGCGCGCGCTCGCCCGCGGCGTCGCGGTGGTCTGGGGCCGGTGCGCCGAGGACGGGGAGGTGCCCGCCCTCTGGCCGTGGCGCCAGGTGCTGCGGGGCCTCGGGTCCGACGCCGGTCTGCTCGAGGGCGAGGAACGGTTCCGCGTCGTCGAGGACGTCGGGACGGCGTTGTGCGACGCGGGCGAGCTGCTCGTCGTCCTCGACGACGTCCACCGCGGCGACGAGGCGTCGCTGCACGTCCTGCGGCACGCGGCCACGGCGGTGACGGGCGCCCGCGTGCTCCTGCTCGCCACCTACCGCGACGTCGGCCCGGACGGCCCGCTGTCGCGGATGCTGCCGGACCTCGCCGGCGCCCCCGGCGCGGAGCGTCTCGACCTGCGCGGGTTCGGCGCCGACGAGGTCCGGGCGCAGCTCGCCGACGACGAGCTCGTCGACACCGTCCTCGAGCTCACCGGCGGGAACCCGCTGTTCGTCCGCGAGATCGCGCGGGCCGTGGCCGACGGGACCTGGCGACCGGGACGGCCGCCCCGCTCGGTGCTCGACGTCGTCGGCGCACGGCTCGACCGGCTCGGCCCCGACGCGCGCCGGCTCGTGGCGACCGCCGCGATCGCCGGGCGCGACTTCTCGCTGGGGCTGCTCGCGGTCGCGCTCGGGGAGCCGCGGACGGCGTGCCTCCCGGTGCTCGACGAGGTCCGCGCCCACGGGCTCGTCGAGGAGACGGGCGCGGGGTCCTACCGCTTCGTCCACGCCCTGACCCGGGACGCCGTGGAGGCCGCGACCCCGACCGGCGAGCGGCTGGCGCGGCACCGGGCCGTCGCCGAGGCCCTCGAGGCGGGCGCCGGCGGCGTCGTGGCCGACCGGCTCGCCGACGTCGCGCGGCACTGGCGCGAGCTCGCCCACCACGGCGAGGGTCCGCGGGCGCGGGCGCGGGCGTGGACGGTCCGGGCGGCCGCCGACGCGGTCGACCGGCTCGCGCCGGAGGACGGTGTGCGGCTCTACCGCGCGGCGCTCGCGATCGACCCGGCCGGGCTCCCGGACGGCGAGCGCAGCGTGCTCCTCGCCGCGCTCGGCCGCGCCGCGCACGCGGTCGGCGACGTCGCGGCGGCCGCCGAGGCCGCGGCGCGGGCGGGGGACGCGGCGCGGGCGGCGGACCGGTCGGACCTCCTCGCCGAGGCCGCGCTCGTGCTCGAGGCCGTCCCCGACCCCGCGGTCGACGCCGTCCTGGGTGGACTCGTCGAGGAGGCGCTGGCGGATCCGTCGATCGACGACCCGCTGCGGGCCCGCCTGCTCGCCGCGCGCAGCCAGCTCGCGTTCTACGACGGCGACCAGGACCGATGCGCGACCGCGAGCCGGGAGGCGCTCGCGCTGGCCCGGCGCTCGGGTGACGACGAGGCCCTGTCCGCCGCGCTCCGCGCCCGCCACGAGGCCTGCCCCGGGCCGGCGGGTCACGACGAACGGGCCGGGCTCGCCACCGAGATGATCGCGCTGGCCCGGCGGACCGGCCGCGCGCGCAGCGCGATGTGGGGCGAGCTGTGGCGCGTCGACACGCTCGTCGAGGCGGGTCGCCTGCGGGAGGCGCAGGACGAGCTCGCCGCCCTGGAGATCGCCGTCGCGCGCCTCGGCGGGCCCGTGCCCGCCTGGCACCTCGCGCGGGCCTCGGCGTGCGTCGCGCAGGGCCAGGGCCGGTTCGAGGACGCGGCGACGTCGGCGCGGCGCGGCTTCGAGCGCATGCGTGCGGTGGAACCCGCGCCGGCGTCGGGCGCGTTCCTCGGTCTCCAGATCGCCCTCGCCCGCCATGTCGGCGTGCGGCCCGAGGCGCAGCCGTTCCTCGAGCAGTCGTTCGACCCGCCGCCGCGCTTCCGCACCCAGTACCGGATCGCACGCGCCGCGCTGCTCCTCGCCGCCGGGCGCCGCGACGAGGCGGCCGCGTCCTTCCGGCAGGCGGGCCCGCTCGCGACGTGGTCGCTCCCGGTGTTCTTCGTGGTCTCGATGCACGCCTCGGCGGCGGTGATCTGCGGCGCGCTCGGCCTCCACGACGACCTCGCCGTCCTGACGGCGCGGCTCGAGCCGCTGCGCGGGCGGTACGTCGCGGGCACCGGGGTGTTCTTCCTCGGCCCCGTGGAGCTGGCGCTCGGCCGCGCCGCCCTCGACCTCGGGCGCCTCGACGACGCCGTCGACGACCTCACCGCGGCCGTCGCGTCCGCCGACCGCGCGGGCGCGCCGGCCTTCGCCGCCGAGGCGCAGGTCCTCCTCGCGTCGGCGTGCCACGAGCGCGGCGCGCCCGGGGACCACGAACGCGCCGTCGCCGCGCTCGGGGACGCCGAGCGGCTCGTCGGCGCCCTCGGGATGGCGGCCTGGAGCGAGCGGGTGACGGCGCTCGCCGGGCGGCTGCGGCCGGCGCGCCGCCACGACCTGAGCCGGCGGGAGGTGGAGGTGGCGGCGCTCGTCGGCGAGGGCCTGAGCAACCGGGAGATCGCGTCGCGGCTCGTGCTCTCCGAACGCACGGTCGAGAGCCACGTCCAGCACGTGCTCGCCAAGCTCGGCCTGCGCTCGCGCAGCCAGGTCGCGGCGTGGGTGGCGCGGGGCGGGATTCCGTAGCGCGTTCCGTGCTTTCGCGGATGGCCGGTGCCCGCGTCCTCCCTAGCGTCGTCCCGGCGCGGCCGACCGGGCCGCCGAGCACGAGGAGGACGTCATGTCGTACATCCTGATCGCGACCCCGCCGGTACAGACCGTGGAGGCGTTCGACGCGGTGAGCGCGACCGCGGGGGAGGGCGAGGGCATGGAGGGCCGCTGGTGCGGGCAGGCCGCGGACGGCTCGCTGCGCGTGGTCACCCTCTGGACCTCGAGGGAGCACGCCGAGCGCTTCCTCGCCGAACGTCTCGGCCCGGCGTTCGCCCGGGTGCTCGGCCCCGACGTCGCCGGGCGCCCCGAGGCGACCGGGCTGGAGGTCCTGCGGAGCTGGACGGCCGTGCCGGTCGCGTGATCATGGTGACCCCTGACCCGGGTCACACTGCGCGATCGTCCATCCTGGGCACCGGGGGACGAGGAGGGAGACGCCGGTGCCCGGTCGCCGCACGGCGAAGGCCGCACAGCACGAGCAGAACAAGCGCACGATCGTCGAGCTGACCGCCTGGATCACGGTGGCGGCCGCGATGCTCGTCGTCGGGCTGCACGGGGCGATCTCGGCGTCGTCGACGGCCGCCGACGTCCCGCGGGTCACCACCGCCGAGTACCGCTGAGCCCCGTTCCGTGATCGAGCTCTGGAACGTCTCGCGGGCGCTCGGCCTCGTCGCGCTGCTGCTCATGGGCATCGTGCTGGCCCTCGGCGCGCTGCACAACACCTCGCTGACCAAGGTGGTCGGGCAGGCCCTGCCGCGGTTCGTGCTGGTGGCGCTGCACCGCAACCTCGCGCTGATCACCGTGGTGTTCGTGCTGCTGCACGTGGTCACGGTGCTGGTCACGCCCTACCTGCCGCTGCGCTGGTACCACCTGCTCGTCCCGTTCACCGCCACGTTCAACCCGTGGCCGGTCGCGCTCGGGGCGATCGCGTTCGACCTGCTCCTCGCCGTCGTGATCTCGTCGAGCCTGCGCAAGTACCTCTCCAAGCGCGCCTGGCTCGTCGTGCACTGGACGACCTACGTGTGCTTCCCGGTCGCCGTGGGGCACGCGGTCGCCAACGCGTCGTTCCGCGGCGGGACGTGGTGGACGCTGGTCGTGCCGCTGCTCGCCACCGGGCTGGTCGTCGCGGCCCTGCTCTACCGGCGCGCCGCCCGTCGTCGCCCGGCCCTCCCGCTCGCCGACCGCGGACGCACCGACCCCGCCGAGGCGAAACGCGCCGCCGACCACGCGACGGGCTCGCAGCCGGTGGTGCGCGTGGACCCGCCGGAGGTGTCGGCGCCCGCCCCCCGGGAGGGCGGGTCGGAGGAGGGCAGGCCGGCGCGGCGGGTGGTGCGCCAGCTGCGCGTCGTCACGCGGCCCGGCACCCGGTCCGCGCCCTCGGAGACGGGGGCGCCGGAGCAGCGGCCCCGGCGCTCCCGGCACTCCGCCGACCCGGACGACGACGCCGGCGCCGACGCGCAGACCGACACCATGGCGGGCACCGAGGCGCCGACCGTCGCGCTCCCGCCGCGCCCCCGCCGGCGCTGACCGGGCCTCGCGAGCCCCACTCCTCGAGGGTTACTGGCTGGTATCGCTCGCCAGGCGATCGATACCAGCCAGTAACCGCGCGTGGTGGGGCGCGAGGCCGCGCGGACGGGCCGGCTGCCCCGCGAGTGGCACGTTCCGCCGGCGCGCGAGCCCGTCGATCATGCGCGGCGTGCCGGTCGGGGTGCGCCGGCGCCCGCTCCGGACCGCGAACGGGGACTTCGGGCGCCGAGAAGCTTTCGCTGCAACAACTCAGCGCGGGTCGGCGACGTCCCGGGTCTCGGCACGCAGGCGTTCGAGCTCGCCGATGAGGGTCTTCGCGTCGTACGGGCCGACGTGGCGCTGGGGGAGCGTGTCGCCGACGCCGAGGTAGAAGGTCGGCGTGCCCGGGAGGTCGCTGCTGCGGGCGTCGATCTCGTCGTCCTCGACGCGGTTGGCGGCGTCGCCGTCGCGCAGGTCCTCCTCGAGGCGGTCGGTGTCGAGCCCGAGGTCGGCGCAGTACTCGAGGAGGTGGTCGCGCTCGAGGGCGTCGGCGTGCGCGAAGAACGTGTCGTGGGCGTCCCAGAAGCGTCCCTGCTCGGCGGCGGCCTCGGCGAACTCGGCGGCGCTGCGGGCGTGGGGGTGGACCTCGTCGAGCGGGAGGTGGCGGAACACGTAGCGCATCTCGTCGCCGAAGTGCTCGCGCACCTGGCGGATGTTGCCGGTCGCTTTGCCGCAGAACGGGCACTCGAAGTCGCCGTACTCGACGATCGTGAGCGGCGCCCCGACGGGACCGCGGATGTGGTCGCGGCGCGGGTCGACGGGGCGCAGCAGGTCGCGCGAGGGCTCCTCGGGCAGCGCCGAGCGGCCGGCGCGGAACACCGCGGCGCCGAGCGCCAGCGCGAGCACGGACCCTGCGAGCACGCCGACGCGGGCGAGGTCGGCGAGCGCCTCGTCCTCGAGGGCGAGATCGACGATGAACAGCGAGATCGTGAACCCGATCCCCGACAGCGCCGCGCCGCCCGCCACCTGCGGCATCGTCAGGCCGGGCGCCAGGCTGCCCGGGCGCAGCCGCGCCATGACCGCGGTGGCGCCGGTGATGCCGACGAACTTGCCGGCCACGAGCCCGAGCACGATGCCCCAGAACAGCGGCGACACCACGGCGGCGCGCAGCGTCTCGGCGGTCAGCGGCACGCCGGCGTTGGCCAGCGCGAACACCGGCACGATGATGAACGCGGTGTAGGGCTGCCACAGGCGCATGAGGCGCTCGTTCACCGACACCGCGCGCTCCAGCCCGAGCCGGGCGCTGCGCGCGTACTCCGGGTTCGGCGACTGGCGGAACGCGCGGGCCAGCGCCGCCGCGCGTTCGACCTCCTTGCGCTTCGGCGGGTAGACCGGCAGCAGGAGCGCGATCAGCACCCCGGCCAGCGTCGCGTGCACCCCGGACTCGTAGAGCGCCACCCACGTCACGAGCGAGACCACGAGGTAGCCGCCGCCGCGCCAGACCCGCAGACGCCGCAGCTGCCAGATCGCGAGCAGGCCGAGGATCGCCACCGTGAGCGGGACGAGGTGCAGCTCGTCGGTGTAGACGAGCGCGATGATCGCCAGCGCGCCGATGTCGTCGGCGACCGCCAGCGTGAGCAGGAAGATCCGGAGCCGCTCCGCGCGGCCCGGCCCGATCACGGCGAGCGCGCCGAGCAGGAACGCCGTGTCGGTGGAGATCACCACGCCCCAGGCCGCCGCCGCCGGCCCCGAGGGGTTGAGCAGCAGGAACAGGACGGCCGGCAGGGCGAGGCCCGCGAGGGCGGCGGTGAGCGGGACCGCCGCCTTCGACCGGTCGCGCAGCTCACCGAGGGCGAACTCGCGCTTGACCTCCAGGCCGACGACGAAGAAGAACAGCGCCATGAGGCCGTCGTTGACCCAGTGCTGCAGGTCGAGGTCGATCGACGCGTCACCCAGCGAGATCGCGAGCGGCATGTGCCAGAACGCGTCGTAGGTCGACCCCCACGGGGAGTTCGCCCAGACCAGCGCGACCACCGTCGCGCCGAGCATGAACACCGCGGCGAGCGATTCGCTCGCGTCGCCCTTGCGGGCCTCCGAGATCCGCTCGAGGACACCGTGCCAGCGGGGACGGCTGTCCGTCACGTCGGCCATGTCCTGATCCAAGCAGGATCAGGCGGGACGGACGAGCAGCGCGACCGGGAAGCGGTCGAGCACACGTCCGAGCGCGGGCGCCGAGCCCTCCACCGGGCGACCGGTGATCACGTCGGTCCAGTCGTCGGCGCCCCCGGGCAGCGGCAGCGCGGTGTCGCGCCACCCCCCGGCGGCCGCCAGCCCGACGGGCAGCCGGGTGGCGACGGCGACGAGACGCTCGCGCCCCGCCGGGCCCCCGCGGGCGAAGGCGACCGCGTGGTCCGCGGACACCCCCGACGCCGGCAGCGGCGCGTAGCCGTCGAACAGCTCGGGCCGGAAGCGGCGCAGGCGCAGGGCGGCGGAGACGACGGCGAGCTTGGTGCCCGCCAGGTCGTCCGGGTCGTCGGACCCCGTGTTCTCGAACGCCGGCGTCCATCCGCCGTCGAGGCGCTCGAGCAGGCGCCGGCGCAGGGCGAAGTCGACCGGTCGCCGGTTGTCGGGGTCGACCAGCGAGTACTCGAAGCACTCGGTGCCCTGGTAGACGTCCGGGACACCAGGGCCGGCGAGCTGCAGCAGCTTCTGGCCCAGCGAGTTCGACCGCCCGGGGGCGTTGAGCCGCGCGACGAACGCCTCGATCTCGGCGACCGCCTCGGCGTCGGCGAGCACCTGCGCCGGCCAGGCCGCGACGGCCTCGTCGACCTCGGGCACCGCGTCGACGTGGGCGGTGACGAGCTTGGCCTCCTTGGACGCCTTCGTCAGGTAGCCCGAGAGGCGCTCCGCGGAGATCGGCCAGGCGCCGAGCACCGACTGCCACGCGAGCAGCTCCAGCGACGGCGAGGGCAGCGGGTGGCGCGCGGCCGCCGAGCGCAGGAACGCGCCCCACTCGGCGGTGAGCTCGCTGAGTACCGCGAGGCGCGCGCGCACGTCCTCGGAGCGCTTGGTGTCGTGCGTCGAGAGCGTGGTCATGGTCGCCGGGGTCGCCGCGTCGCGGGCGGCGGCGCGGGCGTGGAACTCGGCGGGGGAGACCCCGAAGCGGTCGGGCGCCCCGCCCACCTCGTTGAGGGCGACGAAGCGGTTCCACCGGTAGAACGTCGTGTCCTCGACGCCCTTGGCGGTGACCATCCCGCTGGTCTGCTCGACGCGCCGGGTGAGGTGGCCGTCGGGCTCGGCGGTCATCGCCGCGTGGATCCGCCGGAGGATCTCGGCGAGCTCGGGGCGGGCGGTCGCGGCGGTGTCGACGGCGCGGTCGAGCGCGTCGCGGCCCTCCGGGAGGTACGAGCGGTAGACGGGGTAGGCGCCGAGCAGCTCGGCGACCGCGTCGCGCACCTTCTCGGGATCGTCGTCCCCGGGCACCAGCGCGGCGATGCGCCGCACCTCGGCGACCAGGATCTCGTCGGTCACCAGCCGCTTCGCCGTGTGCTCGGCGGTCGACAGGCCCTCGCGAACGCCCGTGTGCTGCGCGGCGACGGCGTCGACGAGGGCCTCGCCGCGCGGGTCGACGAACAGGCCCTGGTTCTCGCGCAGCGCCTCGTAGCCCGTGGTGCCGTCCACCGGCCAGGACAGGGGCAGCTCCTCGTCCGCCCCGAGGATCTTCTCGACGAGCAGCCAGGCTTCCTCGCCGAGCGCCGCGCGCAGCCGGCGCAGGTAGGCGCCGGGCGCGGTGAGCCCGTCGGGGTGGTCGATGCGCAGCCCGTCGAGCTCGCCGATCGCCCGCCAGCGCAGGACCTCGGCGTGGGTGGCGTCGAAGATCTCCGGGTCGTCGACGCGGACGGCGGCGAGGTCGGAGACGTCGAAGAAGCGCCGGTAGGTCAGCTCGGCGTTGCCGCGGCGCCAGTGCACGAGCCGGTAGTGCTGGCGCTCGTGCACCTCCTGCGGCGTGCCCTCGTCCGCGGTGCCGGGGGCCACCGGGTAGCGGTGCTCGTAGTAGTGCAGCTCGGCGCGGTCGTCGGAGAGCGTGAGCGCCCCGACGTCCTCGGGGGACCCGAGCACGGGGATCAGCAGGGGCTGCGTGAGGTCGGCGTCGTACCAGGACGCGTAGGGCGAGGACGCCCCCTCGCGCAGCAGCGACCACCACGACGGGTTGGCCTCCGGCACCGCCACGCCCATGTGGTTGGGCACGAGGTCGACGAGGACGCCGAGCCCGGCGTCGCGCAGCGCCGCGACCAGGGCGCGCCGGCCGTCCTCGCCGCCGAGCTGGTCGTTGGCGCGGGTGGGGTCGACGACGTCGTAGCCGTGGGTCGACCCCGGGGCGGCCTGCAAGATCGGCGAGCAGTACAGCGCCCCGACCCCGAGCCCGTCGAGGTAGCCGACGAGGTCGCGGGCCGCCGCGAAGTCCTGCGCGGGCGAGAGCTGCAGCCGGTAGGTGGACGAGGGCAGGTCGCTCACGCGTGCTCCGTCTGGTCCGTGCGCTGCAGGAGCAGCATCGAGCGCGAGGTGACGGCGACGACGTCGCCGCCCACGTGGTCGTCGAGGCCCTCGGGCAGCGGCGGGGTGTTCCAGGTCTGGGTCGTGCGGGTGGTGCCCACGACCACCTCGCCGGTGGTGGTGTCGAGGACCGTCGCCCAGCGGTGGGGGAAGCCCTCGCCGGGGAGGGTGACCTCGGCGTCCTCGTAGTGGGCGTTGAAGATCAGCAGGAACGTGTCGTCGACGACCCGCTGGCCGCGCGGGTCGCTCTCGAGGATGCCGTCGCCGTTGAGGAACACGGTGAGCACCTGGGCCTCGCCGGACTCCCAGTCGGCGTCGCTCATCTCCTCGCCCGAGGACGTGAACCAGGCGATGTCGCGCTGGACCTCGGCGTCCGGGGCGCCCGCCGCCGGGCGGATCGGCCGGCCGTTGAAGAAGCGGCGCCGGCGGAACACCGGGTGCGACGCGCGCAGCTCGCTGACCTTGCCGGTGTAGTCCATGAGGTCGAGGTCGGCCTTCTCCGGCGCCCACTCCATCCAGGAGATCTCGGAGTCCTGGCAGTAGCCGTTGTTGTTGCCGTACTGCGTGCGCCCGATCTCGTCGCCGTGCAGCAACATCGGCACGCCCTGCGACAGGAACAGCGTCGCGAGGAAGTTGCGGCGCTGCCGGTGGCGCAGGTCGAGGATCTCCGCGTCGTCGGTGGGGCCCTCGACGCCGTGGTTCCACGAGTTGTTGTCGTCGGCGCCGTCCTGGCCGCCCTCGCCGTTGGCCTCGTTGTGCTTCTCGTTGTACGAGACGAGGTCGTTGAGCGTGAAGCCGTCGTGCGCGGTGACGAAGTTGATCGACGCGTAGGGCCGGCGGCCGTCGTCCTGGTAGAGGTCCGACGAGCCGGTGAGCCGGGCGGCGAACTCGCCCATCGTGCCCGGGGTGCCGCGCCAGAAGTCGCGCACGGTGTCGCGGTACTTGCCGTTCCACTCGGTCCAGCCGGGCGGGAAGTTGCCGACCTGGTAGCCGCCGGGGCCGACGTCCCAGGGCTCGGCGATGAGCTTGACCTGCGAGATCACCGGGTCCTGCTGGACGAGGTCGAAGAACGTGGAGAGGCGGTCGACGTCGTAGAACTCGCGGGCCAGCGTGGCCGCGAGGTCGAACCGGAAGCCGTCGACGTGCATCTCGGTGACCCAGTAGCGCAGGGAGTCCATGATCAGCTGCAGCGTGTGCGGCTGCCGGACGTTCAGGGAGTTCCCGGTGCCCGTGTAGTCCATGTAGTACTGCGGCTGGTCGTCGACGAGGCGGTAGTACGCCTGGTTGTCGATGCCGCGCATGGACAGCGTCGGGCCCTGGTGGTTGCCCTCGGCGGTGTGGTTGTAGACGACGTCGAGGATCACCTCGATGCCCGCGTGGTGCAGGTCGCGCACCATCGCCTTGAACTCCTGCACGTGCGCGCCCGGCGCCGGCCGCCCGGTGACGCCGCGGCTCGCGTAGCCGAAGTGCGGCGCGAAGAAGGCGATCGTGTTGTAGCCCCAGTAGTTGCGCAGATCGCGCTGGACGAGGGCGTCGTCGTGGACGAACTGGTGCACCGGCATGAGCTCGATCGCCGTGATGCCCAGACGCTGGAGGTGGGCGATGACCGCCGGGTGCGCGACGCCCGAGTAGGTGCCGCGCATCTCCTCGGGGACCTCGGGGTGCAGGTAGGTCAGCCCCTTGACGTGCGCCTCGTAGACCACGGTGTCGTGGTACGGCGTGCGGGGCGGGCGGTCGTCGTGCCAGTCGAAGAACGGGTTGATCACCACGGACTTCGGCACGTGCGGCGCCGAGTCGTCGTGGTTGGCCTCGTCGGCGTCCTCGAAGTGGTAGCCGAACAGGGACTCGTCCCACGCGTAGGTGGTGCCCAGCGTGCCGTCGAGCGCCTTGGCGTAGGGGTCGATGAGCAGCTTGTGGCCGTTGCACCGCAGGCCCTGGTCGGGCTCGAGCGGGCCGGCGACCCGGTAGCCGTAGCGCTGACCGGGCACGATGCCGGGCAGGTAGCCGTGCCAGACGAAGCCGTCGCGCTCGGGCAGCGCGATGCGGGTCTCTTCGCCGGCCTCGTCGAACAGGCAGAGCTCGACGCCCTCGGCGACCTCGCTGAAGAGCGCGAAGTTGGTGCCGGCCCCGTCGTAGGTCGCGCCCAGGGGATAGGACGTGCCGGGCCAGGGCTGCATCGGGGTCGCCTCCGCGGGGGATGGTGGGGAACGGGCTCGGACGGAGTGCCCGATCGCGTTGGCGAGGATACGGGCCCGGACCGACAGCGCGGGATCGATGCAGCACGGGGCCGCGGACCCGCGCCCCGATCGCTACCATCCCCGCCGTGGCGACGGTCTTCACCAAGATCATCAACGGCGAGATCCCGGGACGCTTCGTCTGGTCGGACGACCAGGTGGTCGGGTTCCTCTCGATCAACCCCCTCGGGCCCGGCCACGTGCTGGTCGTGCCGCGCGAGGAGGTCGACCAGTGGATCGACGCCCCGGACGGCCTGTTCGAGCACGCCATGGCGGTGGCGAAGACCATCGGGTCGGTGATCCGTGACGTCTGGTCGCCGCCGCGCGTGGCGCTGATGATCGCCGGGTTCGAGGTGCCCCACCTCCACGTGCACGTCCACCCGGCCTGGGGCCTCGAGGCCTTCGACTTCACGCAGGCCGAGAGCGACCCGGACCAGGACGGGATGGAGCGGAACGCCGAGGCGATCCGCGCCGGGCTGCGGTCGGCGGGCCACGGGGCCGCGGTCCCGTCCGCGTGAGCCGGCCGTGACCCAGCTGCTGCTCGTCCGCCACGCCGAGCCGCTCGCGGCCACCGCCGAGCCCGGGGCGGCCGGCGCCGACCCCGCGCTCTCGGAGCGAGGGCAGGAGCAGGCCGACCGGTTCGCGAAGTGGCTCGCCGGGGCCCCCGACCGCGACGGCGTCGCCGAGATCGTCACGTCCACCATGCGGCGCGCCCGCGAGTCGGCCGCGCCGGCCGTGCGGCTGCTGGGCACGCCGGAGCCGGTGACCGTCGGCGACCTGTGCGAGTTCGACGCCGGGCGCGCGAGCTATCGCCCGGTGCATCTTCGCGACGACGCCGACGAGGACTGGCAGGCCATCCGCGCCGGCGTCTTCCCCTCGTACGTCGACGGCGCGGCGTTCACGGACCGGATCGTCGCCGCGCTCGACGCGATCGCCGCCCGCCAGGACCCGCGGGCGACCGCCGTCGTCGTCTGCCACGCCGGCGTGATCAACACCTACGTCACCGGGATCCTCGGCATCGAGCGCCCGCTGACCTTCCCGCTGCACCACACCTCGGTGACCCGGGTGCTCGTCTCGCGGTCGGGAGCCCGCCGGGTGAGCTCGGTGAACGAGACGCAGCACCTCGCCGGGATGCTGTGAGGCGGGGATGACCGGGGCGGGGGAGGACGACCGGAGCCGCGACTGGCTCGGCCCGGAGCGCCTGCTCGCCTTCAGCGACGGCGTCGTCGCCATCGGCCTGACGCTGCTGATCCTCCCGCTCGCCGAGCTCGTCCCGGACGCCGAGGAGCCGCACGGCTCGGGTCTGGAGATCCTCACCGACAACCTCGCCCCGATCGGCAGCTTCGTGCTGAGCTTCGCGGTGATCGCGCGGTTCTGGGCGGCGCACCACCGGGTGTTCGACGACGCCCCGCGCGTCAGCCCGACGATCGTCTGGATCAACACCGTCTGGCTGTTCACGATCGTCGTGCTGCCGTTCCCGACCGAGATGGTGGGATCCTTCCCCGAGGACCGGTTCACCCTGCACTTCTACGTGGGGACCCTGTTCGTGAGCAGCGCGCTGCTGACGATCATGACGTTCCTCGTCCAGCGCTCGCGCGTGCTCGCGGACCGCGCTCCCAAGCGCGGCGGGTCCGGCGGCACGGGCGTGCTGCTCCTGCTGATCTTCGTCACCACGCTGGTCGCCCCGCAGCTGGGCTACTGGCCGCTCCTGCTCTTGTTCCTCAGCTCGCCCGTGGAGCGGCTGCTCGCGCCCGTCGTCGAGCGACGCCTCCAGCGCCCGCGCAACTGATCCTTGTTCGCCGCGCCGGGGTGGACGACGCTCGGCGGGTGACCACCTCGGCGCCCTCGCGCAGCGGTCAGCGGATGGTCCTCGCGGCCATGACCCTGGCGAACGCGATGATCCTCGTGGACCAGACGGCGGTCCCGCTGGCGCTGCCCGACATCGCGCAGGAGTTCCGTGTCAGCTCGCTGCTCGTGCAGTGGGTGCTCACGGCGAGCCTGCTGCCGCTCGCGGGCCTGCTGGTGCTGGGCGGGCGTCTCGGCGACCTGCTCGGGCGCCGCCGCGTCTTCCTGCTCGGGTCGGTGGTCTTCGCCGGCGCGTCGGCGGTCGGGGGCGCGGCCCCGGACTTCGCCGTGCTCCTCGTCGCCCGCGTGCTGCAGGGCGCGGGCGGCGCGCTGATGCTGCCCGCCACCGTGGCCATCCTGAGCAGCGCGTTCGACGCCTCGCAGCGCGGCCGGGCCCTCGGCGCCATGGGCGGGATCGCGGCGACGGCGGGCGCGCTCGGCCCCACGATCGGCGGGGTGCTGACGTCGGCGCTGAGCTGGCGCGCGGTGCTGCTCGTCAACCTGCCCCTGCTGGCGGTGACGCTGTGGGCGACGCTGCGCGCGGTGCCGGCCGACGGGCCGCGGCGCCGGGGCGTGCACGTCGACCTGCCCGGTGCCGCCCTGCTCGGGCTCGTGCTCGTGGGGCTCGTGTTCGGGCTCGCGCAGACGACCACCGAGGGCTGGACGGCTCCCGACGTCGTCGTCTCCCTCGTCGTGGCCGTGCTCGCGGCGGTGCTGTTCGTCGTCCGGGAGCGGCGCATCGACGACCCGCTGCTCGACCTGCGCCTGCTCGCGCGCAGCCGCGACTACCGCGGCGCGACGATCTCGCAGGGCCTCGCGGGCATGGCCGAGATGGGGCTCGGGCTGATCCTGCCGCTCGCGCTGGTGCTCAACCTGGAGATGGACCCCGCCGTGGCGGGGCTCGCGCTGCTGGCCACGACGGTGCCGATGGTGCTCGTCGCCCCGCTGGTCGGCCGGTGGTACGACGGCGCCGGCGGGCGCCCGCCGCTGGTGACGGGGTTCGCGCTGCTCGCGGTATCGGGGGTGCTGCTCGCGCTCGGGATGCCGACGAACGACTTCTGGTGGCTGCTGCCCGGGCTGGTCGTCTACGGCGTGGGCCTCGCGGTGGTGCTCACCGTCAACGACCCGGTCAGCCTCGACACGGTGCCCGAGAGCGACCACGGCCAGGCGTCCGGCGTCTCGGCCACCGCCGAGCAGGGCGGCGGCGCCGTCGGGATCGCGCTGCTCTACGCCCTGCTCCACCTGACCTACATCACCTCGCTGACGAACGGCGTCGCGGAGCGGGGGCTCCCGCCGCTGACGTTCGAGCGCGGCATCGAGCTGCGCGACGCCCTCGCCGACGCCCAGCAGACCGGCCTGGTGCCGAGCCGCTTCGACCCGCAGGTCGCCGAGTACCTCGACGTCGCGCGGCATGCGTCGGACATGGGGTACGTCGCCGCGTTCCTCGCGGTGACGGTGCTGTCGGTGGTCGGCGCCGTCACCTCGGCCTGGCTGGTCCGGCGCCCTGCGCCGCCCGCCACCGAGGTCGCCGAGGCGGAGGTGCCGGACACGGAGTGGGGCGCGTCGCCGGAGCCCGGCTACGGCGACCCCGACTTCCGCCACCCCGTTCGGCCCGCGCGCCTGCCGACCACGGCGGCGCGCTCACGGCCCGTGTCCGGGTGATCGGCACCGTCACCCGGTCGTGACCCACGAGCGGCCCGTTGTTCCTACGGTTGGCCTCCCGCCCGCTGCTCCCGACCACTGCTCCCGACCACCCGAGGAGACGCCGTGCCCGTCACCCCGCCCACCCCCGAAGAGATCGCCGCCCTCGCCGTGCGCGACGGCCTGGGACTCGACACCGAGGGCCTCGCGGCGTTCGCCCCGCTGGTCACCGGCTCCTTCGGCGCCTACGACCGCGTCGAGGAGCTGTGGGCCGCGGAGGCGCCGGTGGCCCCGGAGCGGGAGTGGTCGTGGCCCGCGGCGGGCGAGAACCCGTGGGGTGCCTGGTACGTCCGCTGCCGCGTCGAGGGCGCGCCCGAGGGGCCGCTGGCCGGGCGCACGGTGGCGGTCAAGGACAACACCGCGGTGGCCGGGGTGCCGATGGCCAACGGCTCGCGCCTCGTCGACGGCTACGTGCCCGCGCGGGACGCGACGGTCGTGACGCGCCTGCTGGAGGCCGGCGCCACCGTCACCGGCAAGTCCGTGTGCGAGGACCTCTGCTTCTCCGGCGGCAGCCACACCTCGCACACCGGGCCGGTGCGCAACCCCTGGGACCCGAGCCGCACCACCGGCGGCTCCTCCAGCGGGAGCGCGGCGCTGCTGGCGGCGGGCGAGGTCGACCTCGCGACCGGCGGCGACCAGGGCGGGTCGGTGCGCATGCCGGCCGCGATGAGCGGGATCGTCGGCCACAAGCCCACCTGGGGCCTCGTGCCCTACACGGGCGCCTTCCCGATCGAGGCGACGATCGACCACCTCGGACCGATGACCCGCACGGTGTCCGACGCCGCGCTGGCGCTCGGGATCATGGCGGGCCCCGACGGCCTCGACCCGCGCCAGCCCGACGCGCTCGACCCCGTCGACTACCTCGCCGAGATCGCCCGCGGCGCCCAGGGCCTGCGCGTCGGCGTGGTCAGCGAGGGCTTCGGGATCGAGGGCCTGTCGGCGCCCGGGGTCGACGCGAGCGTGCGCGCGGCGGTCGAGGTCCTCGCCGGCGCGGGGCTCGCCGTCGAGGAGATCTCGGTGCCGTGGCACCGGCACGCGTTCGACGTGTGGACGGTCGTCGCCACCGACGGCGTCGTCGCCCAGATGATCGAGGGCAACGGGTACGGCATGAACTGGGACGGGCTCTACGACCCGGACCTCATCGCGCACTACGGGCAGCGCCGCGCCGAGGGCGGGCACCTGTTCTCGCCGACCGTGAAGATGGTGACCATGGCCGGGCGCCACGCCCTGACGCGCGAGCACGGCCGGCACTACGCGATGGCGCGCAACCTGCTGCCCACCGCCCGCGCGGCCTACGACGCGGCGCTCGCCGACCACGACGTGCTCGTCATGCCGACCGTGCCGATCCTGCCGAGCGTGATCCCGCCCGACGACGCCGCGCCCGCGGAGATCGTCGTGCGCGCGCTGGAGATGATCGTCAACACCGCCCCGACCGACGTGACCGGGCACCCCGCGACGTCCGTGCCGGCCGCGCCCGCCGACGGGCTCCCGGTCGGCATGATGATCATCGGTCGGCGGTTCGACGACGCCACCTGCCTGCGCGTCGCCCACGCCTTCGAGCAGGCGGTCGGAGGCTTCCCCTCGCCGCACGTGGCCTCGCGCCCGGCGGTGCCGGCGGGCTGAGCGTGCCGTCGGGCTGAGTGTGCCGTCGGTTCTGACCGAAGGGCCCCTTCGCTCGCATAGATGGGCGAGGGGCGCCCTCGGCCGGAATCCGGGCTCGGCGCGGCGGGGAGCGCGGTTCTGACCGAAGGGCCCCTTCGGTCGCCTAGATGGGCGAGGGGCGCCCTCGGCCGGAATCGGCGGAGCGCTGTCGGGTGCATGATCGCTCCCGGTGCTCCGTCGACCCCGCGACATCAGGTCCCCGGAGCACCTGGAGCGATCACGGTGGCGGGCCGCCCCCGACCGGCACGGGCGCGCATGATCGACAGCGGCCAGCCGCGCCTCGCGGCGCGCGACGACCGTGGCGGCATCCTCGCGAGATCGTTCCGGCGAGCTCGTCGGCCCTCGGTGAAGACGCCTTCGAGGAGTCGCCGGCGCCCCTGGCGTCGCCACCCATGACAGCCACGCACACCGACGTCACGCTTGTTCTCGCCGCTTACGAGGCCTGGGAGCGCGGGGACGCCTACTGCAGGTAGTCGTGCACCTGCTTCGCGGTGGCCTCGCCCGGGTCGCCACCGAAGTCGCGGCCGGCGCGGCGGCGGCGCAGCGCGTCCCAGCACTGGTCGAGCTGGTCCTCGATCTGCGACAGGCGGGCGCGGTCGTCCTCGGAGATCGCCTCGCCGTGCGCCCGCAGCTGGTGCTCCTCGTCCACGAGGGAGTGGATCCTCGACAGCGTCTCGTCCTCGGCCATGTGATCGAGCCTAGCTCCGAACCAGCGCCACGAGGTCGCGCACGCGCGCGTCGGGCAGGTACGCGCGCCCGATGCCGATCCCGACGCGCGGGAGATCGGCCTCGTCGCGGTAGACGAGGAACATCGGCTCGTAGCGCGGCTGGAACTTCGCCTTGAACGTGTGCAGCGAGCGGAAGCCGTAGTACGGCTCGAGCAGCTCGCCCATGCGGTCGAGCACGCGGTCGAGCACCTGCTCGCCTTCCACCTCCCCGCCGGAGTCACCGCCGGCCCGGGCCAGCGGCGCCCCCGACAGCGAGAGGAACCGCGCCCCCTCGGCCTGGAAGGTCAGGCACGCCGAGGCGATGAGGTACTCGACGACCGCGCGGAACCCCTCCTGGCGCCGGCGCATCACGTCGAGGGTCCAGCCGACGACGACGTCGTCGGGCCCGTACACCGGCAGCCATGAGGTGACGCCGTGGATGGTGCCCTCGGCGTCGACCGCGAGCCCGGTGCGCACCTCGGGGTCGAGCGCCTCCTCGACGCCGCCGAGGGTGAAGCCCATCTCGGGCAGGCCCTTGTCGCCGACCCACTCCTCGGAGATCGCCCGGACCTGCGCGACGACCGAGCGCGGCTCCTCGGCGAGGTGCACCATCCGATGCTCGATCCCCGCCTTGCCCGCGCGGTTGAAGGCGCTGCGCACGTTCTGCCAGGGCTTGCCCTTGAACTCGAGGCCCTCGAGGTCGATCAGCGTGTCCTCGGCGACCTGCAGCGCGCGCCAGCCGTCGGCGCGGGCGGCGTCGGCGAGCGCCTCGGTGGTCGAGAACAGGCACGGCACCCAGCCCGACCGCTCTGCCAGCGCCCGGAACTCCTCGAGCGCCGCCGTCCGGTCGGCCGGGGCGACGATCGGGTCGCCGAGCGCCACCGCGACGCCCGCGTGCACCCGGTAGGCCGTGACGCCGTCCGCCCCGTGGTCGTGCACCAGGTACCGGTTCTCCGGCCACGTCGCCATCCACGACAGCGTCGACCCGCCCACGCGGTGCAGCGCGTCGCGGGCGACCTCGGGGCCCGTCGCGGCCGCGCCCGCCCGGCGCCGGAGCCGCCGGCGCGACGGGACGGCGAACGCGTGCCGCCCGGCGATCAGCCACACCAGCAGCGCCGACCACAGCACCGCGTTCGGCACGAACACCGCGAGGCCGACGAGCTCGACCTGGTCCATCTGGCCGGTGGCCTGCGCCCAGATCACGACGCCGACGACGAACAGCCCGACGACCAGGTAGAACGCGCCCAGCACGAGGCCCGCGACCCACGCGAGCCGCCGCCCGCGCCGCAGACCCTCGGCGAGCAGCAGCGAGACCACGACCGACACCAGCGTCTCGACGACCGTCGAGTCCGACGCCGTGTTCCCGAGCGGCCCGACGACGGGCACGACGAGGGTCAGCACGCGGATCACGGCGATGGCGAGCAGGCCGGCCGCCGCCACGAGACGCCACTCGCGACGCCCCGGGCGGCCGGTGGGGGAGTCGGGGGCGAGGTCCGGCCCGGCGATCCGGCGCCCGAGCGGCAGCGCGAGCAGGAGCACGAGCGTGTGGGCGGTGTCGGCGAGGTGGCCCAGGAACAGCAGCCCGACGAGCGCGACGCCGACGAGCACCAGGCGCAGGCGCAGCCGCCACGGCGCGCCGAGCGTCGCGGAGGCGACCGCGAGCACCGCGAGCACGCCCGTCGAGAGGCCGCCGGTCAGCGCTCCGGCGAGCGCGACCGCCCAGACCCAGCCGGTGGCCGCGAGCGCGGCGACGACCCCGATCGCGGCGAGCACCCCGACGAGCTGGGCGACCACGAGCACGGCCGCCGTGCGCCCCGACCCCAGCCGGCCCTCGGCCCAGCCGAGCCCGACCACGGCGAGCACGAGCCCCAGCAGCGCGCCGACCGGGTGGACCCCGACCAGCGCCGCCGACACCGGCGTCCACCAGTGGCCCTCGACCAGCGCCGGCACGCCGGTCGCGACCCCCGACGCCCAGGTCCGGTCGGCGAGCGGGGCCCAGAACGCCCCGGTGCCGACGCCGGCGACGAGCACCAGCAGCGTCGTCACCGTCGTGACCGGCCGCCAGCGCGCGATCCCCGTGGCGCGGGCCCGCACGACCCCGATCTGCTCGTCCGGCTCCTGCTCGACCGGGTCCGTCGGCTCGGGCGGGGCGGTCGCCGTCATGCGTTCTCCTGGGCTGTCACACTGCGCTGTCGAGCGACCGCGCGGTGCGGCCGAACGGGTGAGTACGGCCATGAGTGTCCGACTCGGCGCCCGCGAAGACAATCCTCTTAGTGATCGAACGTCTCGACGCGGCGGGCGGTGACGGGCCACGATCATCGGCGTGGACGACACCGCCGCCCGTGATCGGCGCCTGCTGCTGCTCTCGGTGTGGGCGTCCGCCGCGTTCGCCGCGGTGTCCTCGGTCTGGGGCGTGCTGAGCGGCTCCTCGATGATCGTCTTCGACGGGCTCTCGTCGTTCGCGAGCATCGGGCTCTCGATGCTGGCCGTGGTGGCGCTGCGGACCTCGCGGCGGGGGCCGGACGAGCGCTACCCGTGGGGCCGCGAGGCCTGGGAGCCGCTGGTCGTCGTGATCAAGGCGGTCGCGCTCGCCGCGCTGTGCGTCTACGCCGTGGTGGGCGGGATCGCGGACCTCCTGAACGGGGGCCGGGAGGTCTCGACGGGCTGGGCGCTCGCCTACGCGGTGGTCGCCACGGTCGCCGGCGTCGTCGTCACCGTGCTCATGCGCCGCGGCGGGCGGTCCGACCTCGTGCGGGCCGAGGCGGCGGAGTGGTTCGGCGACACCCTGCTCTCGGTCGGGGTGCTCGTCGGTTTCGTCATCGCCGCGGTCCTCGTGTCCGCGGGCCGCCCGGACCTCGCGGCCTACGTCGACCCGGCGATGGTCGTCGTGGTCTCGCTGGCGTTCCTGCGGATCCCGGGGCGGCTGATCGGCGAGGGGACGCGCGAGATCCTCGCGATGTCGCCGCCGGCCGACACCCGGGCGGAGCTCGACGCCGCGGTCGAGGCGGTGCGCGAGGAGTTCGGGCTCGCCGAGGCGTTCCTGCGGGCGTCGAAGGTCGGCGGCCGGGTGGACGTCGAGGTCGACTACGTGGTGGGGGAGGGATCGTCCGTGCACACGGTGGCCGACGGGGACGCCGTCCGGCAGGCGCTGCACGACCGGCTGGAGGCGCTCGGCCACGAGCGCTCGGTGGTCGTCGCGATCACGACCGACCGGCGGTGGGCGGTATGAGCGAGCTGGTGGTGCACCTCGGCCGGCCCGAGGACCTGCTGGCGGTCGACCCCGCCGGGCTGCTCGACGACGACCTGGGCCGCACGATCCCGGGCGCCGAGGAGCTGTTCGAGACGATGCTCGCCCGCCGACGCCCCCGCCGCGGGCTCGACCGGGTCGTCCTGACGCTGCCGGCGGGCGCCGCGGGGGACGACTCCGGCGCGGTCGCCGCCCGGCTCACCGCGGGGCTGCGGCGCTGGTGCCTGCGCCGCCTCGAGGCCGTCGCGCGCGACGCGGGCCTGCAGCGGCGGCTGGGGGTCGCCGCCCTGCGCCCCGGCATCCCTCTCTTCGGAGTCGGCCTGCTGTTCTCGACCGACTTCCTCGCACCCGACGTGCCCGAGTTCTTCCAGAACGTCCTCGGCAACGGCGTCTTCCTCGTCATCGCCTGGATCGGGCTCTGGTACCCCCTCGACACGCTGTTCTTCGCGCGCCTCCCGCTGAAACGCCAGCGGCGGGTGCTCACCGCGCTGATGGCGATGCCGGTGGAAGTGCGGGCCCGTCCCTCGACCGAACGGGTGGTTGCGAGCGACGCATCGGGTGACGCCGGGTAGCGACGACGCCCCCGACCGGAGGACCCTTTCGCGCGCGTGCGTGTCGCGGGGGGACGGGGTCGGCGATGGAGACCATCCAGCGCGAGGGACAGTGGCTGGACCTCGTCGCGGACCTCGTGGCGCGTCCGCTGACACGCTGGCCCGCCGAACAGGTGACCGAGCTGCTGGTGACGACGTTCGCCTCCCCGGCCGGGAGCTACTACGCCGAGGACTCCGGCGGGACGATCGTGCAGCGCCAGTGGCCGGTCGACTTCCACCTCGACCGGCGCGCCGAGATGGACCGGTGGACGCGCGAGTACGCGCCGCGCGACCATCCGCTGTTGCGCTACTACCTCGCGACCGGCCGCCCCGAGGTCATGCAGGTGGCCGAGGTGCCCGAGCGGTTTGCCGACCGCCGGGTGCACCAGCGCTGGCGGGCGGCGTGCGCGGACGTGCTGGACGGCGAGATCGTCTCCCAGGTCTCCCTGCCGCTGTGTCTGGGCCCCACCGGGAACCGGTCGTTCCTGGTCGGGCGGGTCGACGAGTACACCGTCGAGGAGATGGACCTGGCGCGGCGGCTGCAGCGCGTGTTCGTCGGCCTCGACCGCCAGATCGACGCGCACGCGCGCTGGTCGGCGCGGGTCGGGCCGTCGGCCGTGCCCACCGCGGACGCCATCGGCCTCACGCCCCGGGAGAGCGTCGTCCTCGACATGCTCGCCACCGGTGCCACCGCCCGGGCGATCGCCCGCCGCCTCACGGTGGGCGAGCGGACCGTCCAGAAGCACCTGCAGCGCGTCTACGCGAAGCTCGGCGTCGCCGACCGCCTCGCCGCGGTGCAGCGCGCCCAGCTCCTGGGCCTGCTGCCCCCGCCGGTCGTGGCGCGTACGTAGATCCCGCCCCTGTCGCACTCGTCACGTCCCGTCGTGAATGGGGGGACCACCACGTCCACGAACGGGGATCACCGTGCTCGCCACCACCGACATCCGCGCCCGCCTCGACGACTGCCGCTCCAAGACCGCCGCCGCGATGCGCGACACCGAGGAGGACGCCGGAGCCTCCGTCGTCACCGTCGCCGTCGTCCGCGAGTACCTCGGCAAGGCCGACAAGGCCGTCGCGGCCGCCGACGACGGCGCCCGCGACGCGGTGATCGAGCTCGAGCAGGCGGCGGACAGCGCGCGGGCGGCCGCCGCGGCGGACCCGGGCCTCGGCGGGGCGGCCCGGGAGTCCGTCGAGGCCGCGCACCTCGCGATCTGCATCCTCAAGACGGAGGTGTGATCACCGGGGTGTGATCACCGGGCCTGGTCCCCGGTCTCGTCGCGGTTCAGCATCGCCTCCTCGTAGTCCAGCTCGCGGAGCATGTCGCGCAGGATGCCCTCGTCGATGCGGCCCATGTCGCGGAAGCGCACGAACGTCTCGCGCTCCGCGCCGAGCATCGCGCGGCGCAGTCGGCTGAACGCGACCGAGGGCGCCTCGCCGATCTCCTCGTCGGGGCGCCCGAGGCGTTCCCACGCGCTGTTGGACCGGTGCTGGGCCCAGGTCCGCAGCTGCTCGGTGACGTGCTCCGGGGTGCCGTCGTCGGTGAGCTCGTCGAGGCGGTTCAGCGCGGCCTCCGCCGCGGCCTGCTTCGCGGCGGCCTCGTCGAGCACGTCGCGCTGGGCGCCCTTGTCCTGGACGTGCAGGCGCCGGATGATCGCCGGCAGGGTCAGCCCCTGCAGCAGCAGCGTGCCGACGGTGACGACGAACGCCGCGAACACCACGACGTTGTAGCCGGGCATGGCCGGGTCGGTGCCGATCCCGTGCGGGATCGCGAACGCCGCGGCCAGCGTCACCACGCCGCGCATGCCCGCCCACGAGATGACGAACGGCACCCGCCAGGGCATCGGGGGCCCGCGACGGCGCACCCTGGGCAGCAGGCGCGGCAGGTAGATCGTCGGGAAGACCCACGCGAAGCGCGCCAGCACCGTCACCGCCAGCAGGGCCAACGACACCAGCACGATCGTGCCCTTGTTGTCGCCGAGACCGTCGTAGACGATCCGCAGCTGCAGCCCGATCAGCGCGAACACCAGCGCCTCGAGCAGCGTGTCGAGCGCCTTCCAGACCGCCTGGTCCTGCAGGCGCGTCGCGTAGCCGGCCTCGGTGGCCTTGTGGCCGAGGTAGAGCCCGGCGATGACCACCGCGAGCACGCCGGAGGTGTGCAGCTCCTCGGCGAGCAGGTAGATCACGAACGGGACGAGCAGGCCGACCGAGCTCTCGAGCACGGGTTCGCGGAGCATCAGCCGCACGCGGTGCAGCAGCCAGCCCGCGCCCGCGCCGATCACCACGCCGCCGACCGCGGCGAGCGCGAACTCGCCGAGACCGTCGAGGATCGTCGCCCCGGTGCTGATCGCCATCGGGGCCACGGCGGCCGCCAGCAGCACGCGGAACAGGGTCAGCGCGGTCGCGTCGTTGAGCAGGCTCTCGCCCTCGAGGATCGTCATGATCCGGCGCTGGAGCCCGAGCCGGCGGCCGATCGAGGCGGCGGCGACCGCGTCCGGCGGCGCGACCACCGCGCCCAGCACCAGCGCGCTCGCCAGCGGCAGCCCGGGCACCAGCAGCCACGCCGCGACGCCCACCACGGCCGTGGTGAAGACGACCAGCCCGACCGCGAGCTGGCTGATCCGCCGGAGGTTCTCGCGCAGCCGCAGCGTCGAGCTCTCCAGCGCCGCCGAGTACAGCAGCGGCGGGAGCACGAGGAAGAGCACGAGGTCGGGGTCGAGGGGCACCGACGGCACGCCGGGCACGAACGAGACCGCGAGCCCGACGACCACGAGCACCAGCGGCGCCGGGAACGAGTACCGCCGCGCGAGTGCGGTGACGCCGAGCGCGACGACGAAGACGACGAGCAGGGTGGGGCCGGTGTACTCGGTCATCGCGGCGGCCCCGGGGCGGTCCTCGTGTGCACGCTGACCGCGTAGCCGCCGCCCGCGTACGGCTCCGCGACGTCCCAGTCGGCGGTGCGGGTCGTGAGGGTGAGGCCCGCCGCGGCGCACGCCGCGTCGTAGTCGGCGAGACCCGGGAACGGGACGCCCTCGGGCAGCGTGAACGGCACGTGGTCGGCGTCGAGGCCGAAGCCGGCGACGAGCAGGCCGCCCGGGCGCAGGTGGCCGGCGAGGACGGCGGCGACCTGCGCGTGCGTGCCGGGCGTGAGCAGCGGCCACAGGTTCCCGGCGGCCACGACGGCGTCGACGGGGTGGCCGAGGTGCAGGTCGACCAGGTCGGTGAGGTGCCAGGGGATGTCCGGGGCGGCCGCACGGGCCTCCGCGAGCATGGAGGCGTCGAGGTCGGCGCCCTCGACCCGGTGCCCGAGACGGGCGAGGTGGATCGCGACGCGCCCGGTGCCACAGCCGGCGTCGAGGACGTCGGAGGGCCGCTCGCCGAGCAGCGCGTGCACCCGGCGGGCCTCGCCGTGCAGGTCAGCGCCCCGTTCCTCGAGCGCCGCGAAGCGCGCGGCGTAGCCCGGTCCGGCCGTCCCGCCGGTGACGGCGAGCCAGGGATTGACGTTCACCGGCACACTCTAGGGCCGGTGTGAGCCTCTCGTGAGGACGCCGGTGAGCCGTCGGCCACGCCGCGTGTCGCATGCGAATACGTGCATGTATTGTCGGCCGCGTGGGACAGGGACACGGTCATGGACATGGCCACGGCACCGCGGGCGACGACCGCCGGCGGCTCGGCCTGGCCCTCGGCGTCACCGCCCTCGTCGCGGTCGTCGGCGCGGTCGGCGCGATCGTCACCGGATCGCTCGCCCTGCTCGCCGACCTCGGCCACGTCGGCACCGACGTCGTCGCGCTGGCCACCGCGCTGATCGCCTCCGCGCTCGCCGTGCGCCCCCCGAGCCGCCGGCGGACCTTCGGGCTCGGCCGCGCCGAGGTGCTGGGTGCGGGGGTGAACGCGGTCCTGCTGCTGGGCGTCACCGTCTGGGTCGCCGTCGAGGCCGTCGAGCGGATCGCCGCGCCCACCGAGGTCCCCGGCGGCGGGCTGCTCTTCTACGGCGTCGTCGGCCTCGTCGGCAACCTCGTGTCGCTGGTCGTCCTGCAGCGCGGTAGCGGTGGGATGAACGTCCGCGGCGCCGCGCTGCACGTGCTCGGCGACGCGCTGGGCTCGGTGGCCGTGCTCGCCGCCGCCGTGGTCACGCTGACCACGGGCTGGGCCTACGCCGACACCGTGGCCTCGCTGGTCATCGTCGCGATCCTGCTGCCGCGCACCGTGTCGCTGCTGCGCGAGACCGGGCACGTCCTGCTCGAGGGCGCCCCGGCGGGCATCGACGTCGACGAGGTGCACACCGCGCTGCTCGGCGTCGAGGGCGTCGCCGAGGTGCACGACCTGCACGTCTGGGCGATCAACGACCGCAGCCCCGCCGTGTCGGCGCACCTCGTGATCTCCGACGCGGGCTGCGCCACCGCCGACTGCGGGGAGCACGGCGTGCTCGACCGCGCCACCACGGTGCTGCGCGACCGCTTCGGCCTGCACCACAGCACCCTGCAGATCGAGGCCGTCGAGCACGCCGACCACGAGGAGGCGTGCACCCCGCTGCCGCTGGGCGGGTTCGGCGAGGCCGTCAGGAAGTCGTGACGAACGCGCGCCGGTGCTCCGAGGGCGTGCGGCCGTAGGCGTCGAGGAACGCGGTGCGCATCGTCTCGGTCGACCGGAACCCGCACCGTGACGCCACCCGGGCCAGCGGGACGTCGGTGGTGGCGACGAGCGCGGCGGCCGCCTCGGTGCGCGTGCGGCGCACGTGCTCGGCGGGCGTGCGTCCGAGGTGGGCGCGGAACAGGCGCGTGAGGTGCCGTTCGCTGACGCCGGCGCGGTCGGCGAGCGCGGCGGCGCCGAGGTCGGCGTCGAGGTGCTCGGCGACGTGGTCGACCACGCGGCGCACGACGTCGTCGGTGGGCGCCGGCGCGGCGACGTGCAGGCTCATCTGCGCCTGGGTCCCCGGCCGCTGCAGGTAGGTGACGAGCGCCCGGGCGACGCGGCGGGCGATGACCGGGCCGTGGTCCTCGTCGACGAACGACAGCGCGAGGTCCAGGGCGCTGGTCACCCCCGCGGACGTGGCGACCCGGCCGTCCCGGACGAAGATCGGGTCGGGGTCGACGTGGACGGCGGGGTGGGCGCGGGCGAGGTCGCCGGCGAACCGCCAGTGGGTGGTGGCGTGTCGGCCGTCGAGCAGCCCGGCCGCGGCGAGCACGCTCGCGCCCGTGCACACCGACGCCACCCGGCGGGCGTCGCGGGCGAGGCGGCGGACGTGGGCGAGGAGGACCGGGTCGGCCGCGGCGCGCTCGCTGCCCAGGCCGCCGACCACGACGAGGGTGTCGACGGTGGCGGTGTGGTGCTCGAGGGCGCCGTTCGCCTCCAGGCGCAGGCCGGGGCGGCAGGTGATGGTCCGGGCGCCGGGGGTCAGCAGCGTGACGGCGTAGGCCGGGTCGGCGCCGACGTCGCGCGCGGTGGAGAACGTCGAGGTCACGCAGGCGATGTCGAGCAGCTCGGCGTCCTCGTAGCCGACCACCACCGTCGCGCGCTCCACGGGCCCGAGCCTAGCGCGGACCGTGTCCGTCCGGACCCGCTGCGCAGGATTCCGGACGCGTCTCGCTCAATACCCCCCGGGGGTATGAGTCGAGGCGCATGGTCCTCGCCATGACGACCACGGACGGACACACCCACCGGAACCACCCCACGGGCCTCGCCGCCCTCGCCCGGCGCTGGCCGGTCGCGGTCGGACTGCTCGCCGCCGCGGCGCTCGCGCTGAGCGGCCCGGCGAGCGCCGCCGACCTCGCGATGGTGATCGTGATCGCCGCCTCCTGCTACGTCGCCGCGGCGGCCTTCGCCCGCCCGTGGATGGCGTGGGTGTGGGCCGCCGTGGGCTCGGTGCTGGTGGTGGCGTCCCGGTTGCTCGCGATCTCGCCGGTGCTGGTCAACGGCGTCGCCGGGGTCGCGCTGCTGGTGCTCGGCGTCGTGCGGGGCGCGGCGCGGCCGGCCCTCGCGCGGCAGACGGCGGGATTCGTGGGTTACGGCCTGCTGGCCCTCGTGGCGCTCGCCCTCCCGCCCGCGCCCGGGCTGTTCCTCGCCGCCCTGACCCTCATCGGGCACGGGGCGTGGGACCTGTGGCACCTGCGGCGGCACCGCGACCAGGTCTCGCCGTCGCTGGCCGAGGCCTGCGTGGCGCTCGACGCACCCGCCGGGGTCGCGGTCCTGGTCCTGGCGTTCCTGGTGTGAGTGGTTCCATGGTCGGCGTGACCGTCACGCACACGGTGCTCGACAGCCCGCTGGGACCGCTGACGCTGCGGGCGCACGACGGCGTGCTCTCCGGGCTGTACATGACCGAGCACCGCCACGGGCCCGCCGCCGACACCCTCGGCGCCCGCGACGACGACGGCCTGCCCGCGGCGCGCGAGCAGCTCGCCGCCTACTTCGCCGGCGAGCTCACCGACTTCGACCTCGCGACCACCGCGGGCGGCACCGCGTTCCAGCAGCGCGTCTGGGCGGCGCTGCGCGAGATCCCCTACGGCGGGACCGTGAGCTACGGCGAGCTGGCCACCGCCATCGGGCAGCCGTCCGCCGTGCGCGCGGTGGGCCTCGCCAACGGGCGCAACCCGATCAGCATCGTCGTGCCCTGCCACCGCGTCGTCGGCGCGACGGGCTCGCTGACCGGCTACGGCGGCGGTGTCGAGCGCAAGCGCGCGCTGCTGGACCTGGAGTCGCGGACCGCTCAGCTCCGCTCGGGCTGAGCGGCGGTCCGGGCCGCCTCGCCGTCCGGGTCGAACCAGGGGTGGCCACCGGCGCCCCCGTCGGTGCTGCCGTCGGTGCTGCCGTCGGTGGCCCCGGTGTGGTCGCCCTCGGCGTCCGCGTCGGCGGGCGGCTCCTCGTCCACGTCCTCCCCGGGTGCGTCGTCGCCGCTCGCGGTCCCGTCGGCGGTCTCGGTGCTCTCGGTGCTCTCGACGCCCTCGAGGTAGCCGGGGAACTCGGTGGTCCCCGTCGTGGCCTCGGGCTCGGCGGCGCCGTCCTCGGCCTCCTGCAGATGGCCCGGGTACCGGCCGTCGTCGGGAGCGTCCACGGCGCCGGCTGCGTCCTCCGCGTCCTCCTGCGTGACGCCCGCTCCCGTGTCCTCCTCCGGCGCCGCGTCGTCCGTCGCGGCGGGCTCCTCGGGCTCCTCCTCGGGCGCCTCCGGCTCCTCGGCGGTCGGCCCGGGCTCCGGCTCGCGGTAGGCCTGGATCGTCTCGGTGTCGGCGCTCTCGGTGTCGCCGATCTCGGGGGCGTCGGCGTCCTGCACCTCGTCCTCGGGCTCGTCCGGGGTCGGGGCACCGACGGGGATCGGCATCGAGGGCAGGGGCGAGCCGGGGGAGGCGGGGCCGTTTCCGGGCAGCGGACCCGGGCGCGTCACCGTCGTCGTGCGGTACGGCACACCCGGGGGCGGGCCCGGCGGCGCCACGGACGGCGCTACGGACGGTGGCCCGGGCGGCGCCACCGGGGGCGCGCCGTACGGGGGAGGGGTCGGCGGCCCGGTCACCGGGCGGGGGCCGGTGGGCGGGCCTGTGCGGGACGTGGCCCCGGCGCCGACCGGCAGGAACGTGGTGCCCGCCTCCGCGATGACCTGGTCGCCGCGGTCGTCGACGAGGGCGTGGCGTCCGGTCGGGGTGCGGTCCTCGCTCGGCGCCGGCGTCGCGCCCGGCAGGCGCCGGAACAGCGCGATGAGCAGGAGCGTCCAGCACACGACCTGCAGCAGGATCACGACGAAGCCCAGCACGCTCGACAGCGGCAGCAGGGTCTCGGGCGACAGGCTGAACGCGTCGAACGAGGTGGCGGCCACGAGGAAGGTCGAGATGAGGACCACGACGAGCTGCACGGCCAGCCCGACGATGGCGGGGGTCGACACCGCGGGGAGCTCACGCCGGCGCAGCACGGCCACCACGAGGCCCACGATCACGGGGACACCGACGGGGAGCGAGGCTGCGGCGAGACGGACGCCGGAGTCGAGCATGGCGTCGAACCTAACCGAACGGGGCCGAACGGCGGAGGACCGACCTCCCCGATCCCGGCAGATCGGACCCCGCCCGACCCGACCCCGACGACCGGCCCGTGCGGCCCCGCGTGCTCCCGACCCTCATGTCCGCCAGCATGGTGGGCCGTGAGCAGCGGGACGACCGGCCGACGGGGCAACATCACCGGGCCGGACGCTGCCCCGAACGCCGACGCCGACAGGGTCCGGACGGTTCTCGCCGAGTCGGACGCCGTCGACGGGTTCTTCGCGGTCTCCACCCGCGCGGCCGAGGGCGCCGACCCCTCGTGGCGCCCGCTCGCGGCGCTGCTGGCGGTCCCCGCGAGCGGCCCGGACCCGATCGAGGAGCGGCTCGCGGCCGTGGCCGACGGGCTCGGCGCGCAGCGGCGCATCGCCGCGTCCCTGCTCGGCCAGTCCCTGGTCTCGCGTCCGGTGTCGGTGCTGCTCGCGTGTGCGGCGGCCGGCGTGCTGCCCGACCTCTCGCCCGCGTCGGTCCTGCACGCGCGTCCGTGGGCGGGCGGCCCCATCCCGCTGTGGGCCGATCCTGGGCGGCTCACCGGGGTCGAGCTCGGCGCGCCCGACGACCCGGACGCCGCCGCGGCGCTCGCCCGCGTCCTCGCCGAGGACCACGTCGCCCCGATCGTCGCCGCCCTGCGCGCCCGCGCGTCGGTGTCGGAGCGCGTGCTGTGGGGCAACGCGGCAGGGGCGCTCGGCGGGGCCGTGCGGGTGCTCGGCGCGGCGCGCCCGGACCGGCACGCCGCCGCGCTCGCCCTCGCCCGCGGCGTGCTCGCCCACGGACCCTTCGCGGGCCTCGGGCGCTTCGTCGCCGAGCCCGATCACCCCAGCGGCCTCGGGTTCCGGCGGACCACCTGCTGCCTGTACTACCGCGTGCCCGGCGGCGGGACGTGCGGGGACTGCGTGCTCCGGCGCTAGACGGGCGGCCACACCACGAGCAGGCGTCCCGCCCCGAGCAGCGAGAACACGCCGACGGTCAGGAACAGCGCCACCCAGAGGCCCGCGGGCAGGCCCGTGAGGCGCTCGAGCTGGTCGGCGTCGGAGTCGGGCGCACGGCGCCGGGAGCGCTTGCGCTGCACCTCGAGCACCGTGCGCAGCCCGCCGATGATGAGGAACCAGGTGACGAAGCAGGCGAACCCGTACTGGACGCTCGCCGACCCGTAGACCGCGACGACCACGAACACCGCGCCGGTGAGCACCACCGAGAGCACGCCGTACGCGTTGCGGATCAGGATGAGCGTCGCGAGCAGCAGCACGACCGCGATCACCAGCATCGCCGAGATCGCGTCCGCCGCGACGAGCGCCGCCGCGCCGATGCCGAGGACCGGCGGGGCCACGTAGCCGGCGGCCGCCGTCGCGACCATGCCCGGCCCGTCGCGGCGGCCCTTCGACACCGTCACGCCCGACGTGTCGGAGTGCAGCAGGATCTTGGTGAGCGTGCGGCCGGAGCAGATCGCGACCAGGGCGTGGCCGCCCTCGTGGGCGATGGTGACGACGTTGCGCGCGAGCCGCCACGAGCCGTGCACGCCGACGACGAGCAGGGCCACGAGACCACCGAGGATCACCAGGGTGGCCTGCGTCTGCCCCGTACTGAGCTGGTCGAGGCCGTCGAACGGCAGCGGGAGCGAGGTGGGGTGGCCGGTCGTCACGATGGGGGCCACGGTAGCCCGGGATGCGAGCGGCCCCGGGTCCGCCATGCTGTCGCGGTGACCGACACCGCCGCCGAGGACGTCCGCATGGGCTCCGCCCGGGGCCGCTGGATCCTGTTGACGACGGTGCTCGGGTCGGGGCTCGCGATGCTCGACTCGACGGTGGTCAACATCGCGCTCGAGCGCATCGGCGACGAGTTCGATGCGAGCTTCGCCGCCCTGCAGTGGACCGTGAACGGCTACACGCTCACCCTCGCCGGGCTGATCCTGCTCGGCGGCTCGCTGGGCGACCGCTTCGGACGGCGCAGGATCTTCCTGATCGGGGTCGTGTGGTTCGCGCTGGCCTCGGCGCTGTGCGGGCTCGCGCCGTCGGTGGAGTTCCTCATCGCCGGGCGCGCGCTGCAGGGTGTCGGCGGCGCGCTGCTGACGCCGGGCAGCCTCGCGCTGATCTCCGCGTCGTTCCACGGCGGCGACCGCGCGGCGGCGATCGGGGCCTGGTCGGGCCTGGGCGGCGTGGCGGGCGCGGTCGGCCCGTTCCTCGGCGGCTTCCTCGTCGAGTGGACCTGGCGCGCGGTGTTCCTCATCAACCTGCCACTGGCCGCCGTCGTCGTGGTGGTCGCGCTGCGCCACGTGCCGGAATCGCGCGACCCCCAGGCCGCCGGCCGGCTCGACGTGCCCGGCACCGTGCTCGCCGTCGCCGGTCTCGGCGCGCTGACCTGGGCGCTCACCGCCGCGGGCGAGGACGGCGGCACCCCGGCGGTGATCGTCGCGGGCGTCGCGGGCGTGCTCGCCCTCCTGGCGTTCGTGCTCGTCGAGCGCCGGTCGCGGGCGCCGCTGGTACCCGGCGAGCTGTTCGCGAACGCGCGGTTCACCGGCGCCAACGTCGTCACCCTGCTCGTGTACGGGGCCCTCGGCGTCAACTTCGTGCTCGTCGTCCTGCAGCTGCAGGTCGTGGCCGGGTTCAGCCCGCTCGCGGCCGGCACGGCGATGCTGCCGATCACGGTGATCATGCTGCTGCTCTCGGCCCGGTCGGGGCGGCTGGCGCAGCGCATCGGGCCGCGCTGGCCGATGACGATCGGGCTGCTGCTCGCGGCGTGCGGGATGCTGCTGCTCGGCCGCATCGGGCCCGGCGCGTCGTACCTCGTCGACGTGCTGCCGGCGGTGACGCTGTTCGGTCTCGGGCTCGCGGGCACCGTCGCCCCGCTCACCGCGACCGTCCTCGACGCCGCCGACGACCGCCACGTCGGCATCGCCTCCGGCGTGAACAACGCGATCGCCCGCGCCGCGGGGCTCCTGGCGGTGGCGCTCATCCCGGCCGTCGCGGGCATCTCCGGGCAGGACTACACCGACCCGCCCGCCTTCTCCGAGGGCTTCCGCGCCGCCATGACGATCTCGGCGGGCCTGCTCGTCGCCGGCTCGCTGCTCTCGGCGGTGCTCCTGCGCCCCCAGCGGCGCGCCGAGCCCGCGGCCCCGCGCTTCCCGACGGAGTCGTGCTCGCACTGCGGCGTCACCGCACCGCAGCAGTACCCCCGCGACTGAGCCTCCGCGAGCGGCACGCGCGGCAGGTTCCCCGGCCCGTCGATCATGCGGGACGTGCCGGGCGCGGCACCGCGCCCTAGTGGAGCGCCTCGAGCACCGTGTCGGCGTCGGCCTCGGTGTTGTGCAGGTGGAACCCGAGGCGGGCGGCGCCGCCCCGGACGGCGCATCGCACGCCGGCGGCGGCGAGGCGGTCGGCGGCGCCGTGGTGGCGCACCGCGACGATCGCCGACTCGCCCGCGGGGAGGTCGAGCCCCCGGCGGACGCGGTTGGCGAGGCCGACGGCGTGGTCGTGGACGGCCTCGATGTCGAGCGAGGCGACCCAGGGCAGCGCGACCGCCGCGCCGACCTGGGCGAGCCACACGGGGGAGAGGTCGAATCGGCGGGCGTCGGGGTGCAGGCGCAGCGGGAGGCCGTAGATCGCGTCCCACCCGCCCGCGTACCAGCCGGACTGCACGGGCGCGATGCGCTCGGCGAGCCGGTCCGACAGCGCCATCCACGCCGCGCCCCGGGGCGCGAGCAGCCACTTGTAGCAGCCGGCGACGACCACGTCGGCCCACCCGATGTCGGCGGGCAGCCAGCCCAGCGACTGCGTGGCGTCGAGGACGACGAGGGTGTCCGGGCCGACCTCGGCGCGCAGGGCGGCGAGGTCGACCAGGCCGCCGTCGGCCGAGGCGACGACGCTGACCGCGACGACGTCCGCGGCTCCGGTGCGCTCGGGGAGCTCGTCGAGCGCCACCTCCACCACCTCGTGCCCGGCCGACACGAACGGGAAGATCACGCTGGTGAACTCGCGGTCCGCCGTGAGCACCCGCGAGCCCGGCGGCAGCGACGCCGCGACGAGCCCGAGCAGCCCCGACACCGTGGCCCCGAGCGCGACCGAGGACACCGGGACGCCCGCGAGCTGCGCGAACGCCGCGCGCGCGGTGGCGACGGCGCCGTCGAACTGGGGCGCGCTGGTCTCCGCGCGCCCCCAGGCGGCGACCGCGTCGGCGACCGCGTCGACCACGGGTCGCGGCGGGACGCCGATGGACGGGGTGTTGAGGTAGACGTCGTCGACGTCGAAGGTGGTGCCGAACGCGTGCCGCACGCCGTCGAGGCTAGATCACGACGGGCGGTCAGGGGACGGCGTGAACCGCCGCAGGCGCAGGCTGTTCGCGACCACGAAGACGCTCGAGAAGGCCATCGCGGCGCCGGCGATCATGGGGTTGAGCAGACCCAGGGCCGCGAGCGGCAGCGCGGCGACGTTGTAGGCGAACGCCCAGAACAGGTTGCCCTCGATCGTCCGCAGCGTGCGCCGGGCGAGGCGCAGGGCGTCCGGGACGAGGCGCAGGTCGCCGCGGACCAGGGTCAGGTCGCCGGCCTCGATCGCCGCGTCCGACCCGCCGCCCATCGCGAGCCCGAGGTCGGCGCGCGCCAGGGCGGCGGCGTCGTTGACCCCGTCGCCGACCATCGCCACGACCGCGCCCGCGTCCTGCAGGCGCGCGACCTCGTCGGCCTTCTGCTCGGGGAGCACGCCGGCGATCACGGTGTCGATGCCGACCCGGTCGGCGACGGTGCGGGCGACCGTCTCGTGGTCGCCGGTCAGCAGCACCGTGCGCAGGCCCAGCGCGTGCAGCGACGCGATCGCCTCGGCGGAGGTGTCGCGGACGGTGTCGGCGACGGCGAGCACGCCGCGGGCGCGCAGGGTCCCGTCGGGACCGGCCCAGGCCACGCACACCGGCGTCGACCAGCCCGCCTCGACCTCGGCGACCGCGTCCGCCAGGGCGCCGTCGGCCGGCACGCCCAGCTCGTCGAGCAGGCGCCCGCGGCCGACGACCACCGCGCGGCCGTCGACGGTGCCGGTGACGCCGAGCCCGTCGCGGCTGGCGACGTCGACGGCGGCGGGCAAATCGCCCAGGCGGACGCGGGCGGCGTCGGCGACGGCGCGGGCGACCGGGTGGGCCGAGGCGTCCTCGAGCGCGCCGGCGCGCAGCAGGAGCTCGTCCTCGTCCACCCCCGGCAGCGCGACCACGCGCGACAGGCTCATCTGCCCGGTGGTCACCGTGCCGGTCTTGTCGAGCACGACGGTGTCGACGCGGCGGGTGGACTCGAGGACCTCCGGGCCGCGCAGCAGGATCCCCAGCTGGGCCCCGCGACCGGTGCCGACCATGAGCGCGGTCGGCGTGGCCAGCCCCAGCGCGCAGGGGCACGCGATGATCAGGACGGCCACGGCCGCCGTGAACGCCGCCGACGACCCGGCGCCGGCGAGCAGCCAGACCGCGAGCGTGCCCAGGGAGAGCGCGATGACGGCGGGGACGAACACCGCGGAGATGCGGTCGGCGAGGCGCTGCGCGGCGGCCTTGCCGTTCTGGGCCTCGGCGACGCGGCGCGCGATCCGGGCGAGCTTCGTGTCGGCGCCGACCGCGTCCGCCCGCACCACGAGGCGCCCGCCGACGGCGACCGTCGCGCCGCTGACCGCGTCCCCCGGCCCGACCTCGACGGGGACCGACTCCCCGGTCATCGCGCTCGCGTCCACCGCGGCGCGGCCCTCGACGACCACGCCGTCGGTGGCCACGGTCTCGCCGGGGCGCACGACGAACTCGTCGCCGACCGCCAGGCGCTCGACCGGGACGCGCTCCTCGCGCCCGTCGCGGCGGACCGCCACGTCCTTGGCGCCGAGGTCGAGCAGGGACCGGAGCGCGTCGCCGGCGCGGCGCTTGGCGCGGGCCTCGAACCAGCGCCCGGCCAGCACGAAGGTCGTCACCGCGGCGGCGACCTCGAGGTAGATCGCGTCCGGGCCCGCGTCGGCGGTGAGCGAGAGCGGGTGGGTCATGCCCGGCATGCCCGCGTGCCCGAGGAAGAGGGCGTAGAACGACCAGCCCAGCGCCGCGAGCGTGCCGACCGACACCAGCGTGTCCATCGTCGCCGCGCCGTGGCGCAGGTTGGTCCACGCGGCGCGGTGGACGTCCTGCCCGCCCCACACGACCACCGGGGCGGCGAGGATCGCCGAGAGCCACTGCCAGTTGGTGAACTGCCACGCCGGCACCATCGCGAGCACCACCACCGGCACCGTCAGCGCGAGGCTGATCAGCAGGCGGGTGCGCAGGACGTCGGCGTGGTCGGGAGCGGCGGTGTCCCCGGCGGGAGCCGACGGGGGAGCGGGCGGGGCGGCGCCGTAGCCGAGCTTCTCGACCGTCGCGACCAGGTCGTCGACGCCGACGGCCACCGGGTGCTCCACCGACGCGGTGCCCGTCGCGTAGTTGACGTCCGCGTGCACGCCGTCCAGCTTGTTGAGGCGCCGCTCGATGCGGGCGGCGCACGAGGCGCACGTCATCCCGGTGATCGCGAGCTCGACGCGGGCCGGGTCCGACGTCGGGGCGGGGGCGCTCGACGCCGCCGGTGCGCTCATCGGGCCCTCGTCTCCACGCCCTCGTTGGTACCCCTGGGGGGTATGACTGTCAAACCGGAGCACCGTTTCGGTCGGGGGGTCGCCGATCACGGCGAGCGAAGTGGTGTGATGGAACCGTGACCTCCCACCGGCCGCCGCCGCGGCCGGGGCCGGATGGACCACCGGGACACCCCGGGCCGCCCGGCCCCCGCGGGCCCGTCGACGCGCCGGCGCGCCATCGCGCGCCGGTGGAGGCGTCCGGCCCGGCGACCGGTGTGGCCGTGCTCACGCCCCCGCCGCCGGTGCGCCGGATGCCCGTCCCGACGGCGAACGCCGGTCACGTGGCGCCGCCCCGCCGGCGGCCGGAGCAGGCACCGGCCCCCTGGGCGCCGCCGGCTCCTCGGGTCGCATCACCGCGGGTACCCACCCCGCCGCCCGCCGAGCGTCCGGGGCCCCGGCACGGCGGACGTCACGCCGGCGCCCCGGTCCGGCAGCCCGGCGTCGACCCCCGCCCGTCCGGGCGCCACGTCCGCCCGGACGTCGTCCCGGAGGAGCGCCCGCGCACCGCCGCGCCCCGGACCACCGCCCGGCCCACCGGGACCTCGCCGGGCCTGCCGGTCGCGCTCCCCGCCGACGTCACGCCCGCGCGCCGGGCGTCGCGGGTCACCCCGGGAGTCGTCCCCGCCGCCCCCCGGCGCCGCGGACGCGGGGTGCCGCTCGGACTCGGCGCCGCGATGGCCGGAGCGCTCATGGCCGGGACGATGGTCACGGTCGACACGATCTCCACCGGCACCGCCGATCCCCTCGCGTCCGCCGACCACCTGCTCCAGGAGATCCCGGGCGGCGCCGAGCCCGTCGAGTCGGTCGGCCCCGCCACGGCCCCCGAGGCCCCGCGCATCGACCTGGCCGGGGCCGTCGCCGCGGGGGAGGAGGCGGGCGGACGCAACGGTGCCACCGTCGGCGTCGCCGCCATCGACCTGGCCACCGGCGAGCTCGCGCCGGGATCGAGCGGCGAGCAGACCTTCGACACGGCGTCGCTGGCGAAGCTCTTCCTCGTCGTGGACATGCTCCAGCGCCAGCGCGACGGCGAGCTGACCCTGGGCGCCCGCGACGTCCGCCTCGTCAACGCCGCCCTGGTCTCGAGCAGCGACCCCGCGATGAACGCCCTGTGGACCCAGTACGACGGGCCCGGCGCGATCACGCGGGTGTCGCAGTCGCTCGACCTCGAGGACACGAGCACCCCCGAGGACTCGTCGCAGTGGGGCGAGGTGCAGACCTCGGCGCGCGACATGGTCAAGCTGCTGCGCCACGTCCAGGCCGACCTCCCGCAGCAGGACCGCGACCTCGTCCTCGGGGCCATGGGCCGTGCCGCGCGCGTCGCCGGCGACGGCTTCGACCAGGCCTTCGGCTTCCTCGACGGGGCCACGCCGGTCAAGCAGGGCTGGATGTGCTGCCTCCAGGGGCGCGCGGAGGTGCACTCGGCGGGCATCGTCGACGGGCGCTACATGGTCGCGGTGCTCAGCAGCGCGCCCCCCGGCTACGACCAGGCGCGCCAGAACGTCTCGGCGGCCGCCGGCGCGCTCCGCGAGCACCTCCGGCCGGTGTCCTCGGCCGGGTAGCCTCGGGTCCGCACCCCGGCGCGAGGAGGGTCATGCACGGCTACGCGGACAGCAAGGACGACCATCTGCGGCGGCTGCGGCGCATCGAGGGTCAGGTCCGCGGCATCGCGCGGATGATCGAGGACGACAAGTACTGCATCGACGTCCTCACCCAGGTGTCCGCCGCGACGCGCGCCCTGCAGAACGTCGCGCTCGGCCTGCTCGAGGAGCACATGGGCGGCTGCGTGGTCGACGCCGCGAAGGCCGGCGACGAGGAGGCGGCCGAGAAGGTCCAGGAGGCCTCCGCGGCCATCGCCCGCCTCGTGCGGTCCTAGGACCTCAGGCCCGCGCGGCCTCGACCCGGGCGCGCAGCTCGGCGGCGAGCGACTCCACGCCGCCGAAGCGCCGGTCGACGACGATCTGACCGAGCACGGCCAGCAGCACCGACGGCCACTCGATGAGCCCCAGGATCCCGGCGCCGAGGTAGAGCCCGTGGAGCACCAGGCTCTCCGGGGTCGGCGTGTGCGCCCGCACCCAGGCCTTCACGGCCTCCTCGTCGCCGGCGTCGAGCGCGGCGAGCAGGTTCGGGGCCTCCCAGGGCTCGGGGGCGGTCTCCGACGGCAGCGGGGGCGTGCGCGTCACCGTCTCGTCGGGCACCGCGGCGAGGTGCGCGCGGGCGGCGGGCGGAGCGGCGGTGCCGTCGGCCATGGGGTGTCCTCCGGGGATCGGCGGGGTGAACGCAGGGCGTACCCACCCTAGGCGGATCTCAGTGGGGGAAGAGGGGGTCGAGCGCGCGGCGGCGCTCGTCACGGTCGAGTCCGCGCAGGTCGGCGTGGCCGTGCTCGGTGACGACGACGTCGACGTCGTGGGACGCCGTGGTCACCGGGCGCGAGAGCCGCTCGACGCGCGTCGAGCGCCCGCGGTGGTGCGACGCGAGCGCGATCACCGACAGGCTGCGCGCCGCCCGGGCCGCGGCGGCCGCGTAGTCGGGGTGCCCGCCGATGCCGCCGACCAGGGCGGTCGCGGTGCCCTCGACGTTGACCTGACCGTCGTGGTCGATCTCCACCGCGGTGTTGACGGCGACCAGGGGCGGGTCGCCGCCGAGCCGCGCCGGGTCGTGGGTGTGCTCGATGCGGTGGACGACCGGGCGCCCGGCGCGCCCGCGGGCGTCCGCCCAGGCGTAGAGCTCGGGGGTGCCGACGAGGTAGGTCGCCACCGGGTCGCCGAGCAGCAGTCCCGCCTTCTCCAGCGCCACGACGCCGTCGCCGAGCAGCCCGGAGTCGGCGTGCACGCGCACCCCGGCCGCGCGGACCCCGTCGACCACCGCCGCCCCGAGCTGGCCGGGCGCCCACTGCAGGCGCACCCCGTCGCTGAGCAGGTTCGCGACGTGGCGGCCGACCGCCTCGTGCTCGGCGATGGGGTCGGCCGCGGCCACGACGTGCGGGCCGTCGGCGGCCTCGCCGAGCACGAAGACCTGCTCGTCGGGCAGCGGCGGACCGGACACCGCGCGGGGGAGCCCGGGGTCGAGGACGACGGCGATCGGCACGCCGAGGTCGATCACCGCGCGCACCCAGGAGGCCTCGCTGCCGAGCACCGGGCCGACCGGTCCGGGCGCGGCGGCCACGACGAGCAGGTCGGGGCGCAGCGCTCCGGCGACGAGGGCGGGCACGGCCGACAGGCGCGCCGGCACCGACCGGACCTGCCCGGCGTCCGCGGCGCGGCGCAGGCCCCAGCCGGGCATCACCGTGCGGGCGTCGGCGAAGGCGTCGAGCTCGAGCCCGTCGGCGGGGCCGGGGAGCCAACCGGTGACCAGGCGCAGGTCGCCGCGCTCCCGGGCGAGCGCGCTGAGCAGCGGGTACGCGGCGCGCGGGCTGCCGGTGCCGTCGGCCAGCGCGATCCGCGCACCCGGCCGGACCAGTGCCGCGAGGACGCGGCCGTCGAGCGCCATGATCGAAGCTTCGCACGTGAGTGGAATGGGTCGCCCCGGCGACCCATTCCACTCACATGCGCGCAGCGCCTCCCAGCACGCCGCGAGCGATGATCACCTGCTGGATCTGGCTGGTGCCCTCGTAGATGCGGAACAGGCGCGCGTCGCGGTAGAGGCGCTCCACCGGCACGCCGCGCATGTAGCCCGAGCCGCCGTGGACCTGCACCGCGCGGTCGGCGATGCGCCCGACGGCCTCGGAGCAGAAGTACTTCGCCGTCGACGGGCCCAGCGTGGTGTCCGAGCCGTCGTCGTAGGTGCGCGCGGCCTCCCGGACCAGCGCGCGCCCGGCGTGCCAGTCGGTCACCGAGTCGGCCACGAGACCCTGGACGAGCTGGTAGGCGGCGATCTTGTGCCCGCCCTGCTCGCGCTCCGTCGCGAACTCCGTCATCTCGTGCACCAGCCGCGCCGCCATCCCCATGCACAGCGCGGCGATGTGCAGGCGCCCGTGGGCGAGGCAGCGCATGGCGGTGACGAACCCGCGGTGGAGGCCCTGCTCCCCGCCGATGAGGTTCGCCTGTGGCACACGGACGTCGTCGAGGTAGACCTCGCAGGTCCACGACCCGCGCTGGCCCATCTTGGCGTCGTGCTCGGAGAACGAGACCCCGGCGGCGTCGGTGGGCACGAGGAACGTCGAGATGCCCTTGGCCGGCGAGGCGTCCGGGTCGGTGCGGGCGAAGACCATGAGCACATCGGCCAGCGGGGCGTTGGTGATCCAGCGCTTGGCGCCGGTGATCACCCACTCGTCCCCGTCCTGGACGGCCTTCGTCGTCAACGAGGAGGGGTCGGAGCCGGCATCGGGCTCGGTGAGCGCGAAGGAGGCGACGACCTCGCCGGTCGCCAGGCGCGGCAGCCACTCCTGCTGCTGCTCGGCGGTGCCCCCGGTGAGCAGCACCTGGCCCGCGATCCCGTTGTTGGTGCCGAACAGCGAGCGCAGCGACGGCGTGGTCCAGCCGAGCTCCATGGCGAGCTCGACCTCCTCGGCCATCGACAGCCCGATGCCGCCGAACTCCTCGGGGATCGCGAACCCGTAGAGGCCCATCGCCTTGCACTGCGCCCGCAGCTTCTCGGGGACCTCGTCGGCCGCCTCGATCTCGTCCTCGCGCGGCACCACCTCCTCGCGCACGAACTCGCGGACCGAGGACAGGACGTCGGCGAAGTCGGAGGCCTCCATGGGCGACACGGTGTCACGTTCCGCGGGGCTGCGCCGTCCACCTCTCGACACCCCGGACAAGGAGACCCATGGCCCGCATCCCCCTCGTCGGCGACCGCGACGCCGGCGTCCTCGGCCGCCTCGCCTACGCGCTTGCGCGCCGCCGGTTCGGCGAGGTCCCCGAGCCGTTCGCGGCGCTGCGCCACCACCGGCGGCTGTTCTGGACCGCGGCGGTGAGCGAGTCGCTGCTGGAACGGTCGTCGACGGTCCTGCCCGCCCGGCTGCGCGAGCTCGCGGTGTACCGCACGGCGACCCGCGTCGGCTGCTCGTGGTGCGTCGACTTCGGCGAGATGCTCTGGATCCACGAGGGTCTCGACGTCGACCACCTGCGCCGCGCCACCGCGGACGGCGCCCCCGACGACCCCGCCTTCGACGAGGACGAGCGCGCCGTCCTCGCCTACGCCGACGCGATGACCGCGCAGCCGATCACGGTCACCGACGCCCAGGTCGCCGACCTCGACGCCCGCCTCGGGCACGCCGGGCTCGTCGAGCTGACCCACCACGTGGCCGTCGAGAACCAGCGCGCCCGCGCCAACGCCGCCCTCGGCCTGCACGCGCAGGGGTTCGCCGACGCGTGCGAGGTCCCGACGATCAGGTCCTGATCTTCTCCGGGGTCATCACCACGTGCACGCCGATCGCCCGCCCGTCGGCGACGGTCAGCACCCCGACCATCGGCGGTGACGACGGCACGAGCATCCCCACCTCGCCGTTGACGGTGACCGTGCGCACCACGTCGAGGAGGTCCGGTCCCGCCTCCTCGAGGAGCGCGACGAGCAGGCGCGCGATCTTGTCGGCGCCGCGCACGACCCGCCGCGCGGCCTTGACGACGCCGCCGCCGTCGGTGCGCAGGGCGGCGTCGGGGTGCAGGACGGCGACCAGCGTCGGCACGTCGCCGGAGGCGAGCGCGGCGAGGAAGGCGTCGAGCACGCGGCGCTGCTCGGGCTCCCCGACGGGCGCCGGCAGCTCGCCGTCCCGCGCCGCCTCCCGGACGCGGCGCCGGCCCCGGTGCGCGATCTGGCGGGCGGCGGGCGCGGTGGTGCCGAGCACCGCGCCCACCTCGTCGAACCCGAGCCCGACGGTGTCGTGCAGCACGAGCGCGACACGCTGGTCGGGCGTGAGGTGCTCGAGCACGAGCATCGTGGCCATGCGGACGTCCGCGGCGGTGACGACGGCGTCGAGCACGTCGTCGGGCCCCGTGGTGAGCAGCGGCTCGGGCAGCCACGGCCCGACGTAGCTCTCGCGGCGCGCCGGCGCCGAGCGCACGCGGTCCAGGCACAGGCGCGCGACGGTGGTGGCCAGCCAGGCCCGGACGTCGCGCACGGCGTCGCGCCCGTCGGCCCCGAGCCGGTCCCAGCGCAGCCACGCGTCCTGCACGGCGTCCTCGGCGTCGGCCCAGGAGCCGGTCAGCCGGTAGCCGACCGCGAGCAGCGACGGGCGGTGCTCCTCGAGGGCGTCGACGGCGGCGTCCATCGGCGGCTACCGCACGCCGCGCATCGCCCGCCGGATCCACGGGCTGAGGGCGAACAGCGCGAGCCCCAGGACGATCGCCGCGGCACCGGTGATCCCGAAGTAGGCGCCCTCGGTCTCGGGGGAGTAGAAGCCGGCGAGCGTGCCCGCCAGCGCCGAGCCGAGCGAGACCGACAGGTAGAACAGCGCCACCGTGAGGTTCCGGAACGCGGCCGGCCCGACGCGGGTGGACAGCGAGAGCCCGACCGGCGAGAGGTTGAGCTCGGCGAGGGCGAAGACCAGCAGGATGAACACGATCGCGAGCACCGGCGTGGTGTTCACGCCGCCGCCGGCCCAGGGCAGGAAGAGCAGGAACGCCACGCCCATCCCCCCGGCGCCGAGGGCGAACTTGACGGGAGTCGACGGGGCCCGGTCGCCGAGCTTGGTCCAGAGCACCGCGAACAGCGGGGCCAGGACGATGACCCAGAACGGCTGGATCGAGTTCACCCACGCGATCGGCATCTCCCAGCCGAACAGGTTCCGGTCCAGCCGTGTGTCGGAATAGAGCGTGACGACGGTGAACTGCTGCTGGAACAGCGACCAGAAGACCACGCTGCCCAGCCACATCGGGATGAACGCCCGCACGCGGCTGCGCTCGTCGTCCTCCACCTCCGGACTGGTCAGCATGATCGCGAAGATCGCGATCGAGATCAGGGCGACGACGATCGCGACGCTCGTCGACAGCGTGGCGGCCGTCAGGATGCCGGTGGCGAAGCCGACGGCGACGAGCACCACGACGACGACCGCGACCACGGCCGGGCGCACCCAGGCGCCGGTGGGCAGCGGGTTCGGCACGACGGCTGCGCCGGCGGGCAGGCCGCGGCGGCCGAGGGTGTAGATCGTCAGGCCGATCGCCATGCCGATCGCGGCGAGCCCGAACGCCCAGTGGAACCCGGCGAGCTCCTGGGTCAGGCCGGTGAGCAGCGGACCGACCAGCGCGCCGATGTTGACGCCCATGTAGAAGATCGAGAAGCCGGCGTCGGCGCGCGGGTCGTTGCGGTCGTAGAGCGACCCGACGACCGTCGTCGCCGAGGTCTTCACCCCGCCGCTGCCCAGCGCCACCAGCACGAGGCCCACTGCGACCCCGAGGACCCCGGGCAGGACCGCGAGGGCGAGGTGCCCGGCCATCACCGCGATCGCGGAGCAGAACAGCGTCCGCTCCGCGCCGAGCAGCCGGTCGGCGACCCACGCGCCCACCACGGCCGCGAGGTAGACCAGGCCGCCGTAGGCGCCGATGATGCTCGTCGCGGACTCCTCGGGGAACCCGAGCCCGCCCTCGGCCACGGCGTAGTACAGGTAGTACGCCATGACGGCCTGCATCCCGTAGAACGAGAAGCGTTCCCACAGCTCCACCGAGAAGACGCTGCCGAGGGCCAGGGGATGGCCGAAGAAGCGGCGGTCGGTCGAGCCGGTGGTCGCCGGCGGGGTCGTCGTCACGGCGTGCAGGGTGCTCCTCGCCCAGTGCGATCGCCAGAGAACTCACCGAGACTTGATGTTTCCGTTCCCCGAAAGTCGTCACCGTTTCGTGTCGACACGCTGCGACGGAACGGGCACCCTGCGCCACCACGCACTGCCGCGTTCCGGAGGTGGGCACCGTGTACGTGCAGAACGACACCCCGCTCGGCGGGTCGCTGGCGCTGAGCTCGCTGGTCGCGGTGCTCCCGCTGCTCACGCTGTTCGTGCTGCTCGGCGCCCTGCGCGTGCGGGCCTGGCTGGCGTCGTTGATCGGCCTGGCGGTCGCGCTGCTCGTGGCGGTGCTCGCCTACGGGATGCCCGTCGGCCAGGCGCTGCTGGCCGGCACCGAGGGCGCGGTGTTCGGGTTCTTCCCGATCCTCTGGATCGTCATCAACGCGCTCTGGATCTATCAGATGACGGTGGTGACGGGGCACTTCGACGTCCTGCGCCGCTCGTTCGGCTCGGTGTCCGACGACCAGCGCGTGCAGGCCGTCATCATCGCCTTCTGCTTCGGCGCGCTGCTCGAGGCGCTCGCGGGCTTCGGTACCCCCGTCGCGATCTGCACGGTCATGCTCATCGCCCTGCGGTTCAGCCCGCTGAAGGCCGCGGTGGTGGCCCTGGTGGCGAACACGGCGCCGGTCGCGTTCGGGGCGATCGCCGTCCCGATCACGACGCTGGCGTCGGTGACCGGGCTGCCCGAGGAGGCCCTCGGGGCGATGGTCGGCCGCCAGACCCCGATCCTGGCGGTGTTCGTGCCGTTCGTCCTGGTCGCCCTCGTCGACGGGGCCAGGGGCCTGCGCGAGACGTGGCCGGTGGCGCTCGTCGCCGGGGTGGTCTTCGGTGTCGCGCAGTACGCGACGTCCAACTTCGTCTCCCTCGCGCTCACCGACATCGTCGCGGCGCTGCTCGCGGCGGGCGCGGTGGTGCTGCTCGTGCGGGTCCGGCCCCCGCGCCGTGCCGAGGTCCGCACGGACGCGCCGCAGGAGACCCGCGAGACCGTGACCGTCGGGTCCGGGGGCGGCGGTGACGCGACGGCCGACGAACCGGGGACCCCCCGGGCGCCCGAGGGCGCCGACCACGACGACCACACCCGGGACACCCGGCGCGACGTGGTCCTCGCCTACGCGCCCTACCTGATCATCATCCTGTTGTTCTCGCTCCAGCAGATCCCGGCCGTGGACGACGCGCTCGGCGCCACGACGACGAAGTTCGACTGGCCCGGGCTCAACGTCCTCACCGAGGCCGGGAAGCCGGTGTCCACGCAGGCCTTCACCCTGAACTGGCTCGAGTCCGCCGGCACGATCCTGCTCATCGCCGGCGTCCTCACCGCGCTCGTGCTGCGGCTGCGGCCGGGCGCGGCGGTCGCCGCCTACGGGCGCACGCTGGTGCAGCTGCGGACGGCCATCGTCACGGTGATGGCGGTGCTCGCGTTGGCGTACGTCATGAACACCTCGGGCCAGACGCTCACGCTCGGCGGTCTGCTCGCGGGGACCGGCGGGTTCTTCGCGGTGCTCTCGCCGGTGCTGGGCTGGCTCGGCGTCGCGGTCACCGGCTCGGACACGTCGGCGAACTCGCTGTTCGGTTCGCTGCAGGTCACCGCCGCCCGGGGCGCCGGGCTCGACCCGATCCTGCTCGCCGCCGCGAACAGCTCGGGGGGCGTGCTCGGCAAGATGATCTCGCCGCAGAACCTCGCGATCGCGGCGTCGGCGGTCGCGATGAGCGGGCGCGAGGGCGAGATCTTCCGCAAGGTGCTGCTGTGGAGCCTCGTGTTCCTCGCCGGGATGTGCGTGCTCGTGTATCTCCAGTCGACCCCGGTGCTGGGCTGGATGGTCGTTCCTGGCTGAGCGTGCGGGTGATGGGGTAGCTCCGTTGGACGGCACTTGGCGCCGCCCCACCCGTCGCGCGCGATCATGCGGGTACCTGGTGGTGTGATCGCTCCGCGCGGTCGCGGCAGCCGGCTCGCGCACGGAGGGGTGCATGGATCCGATCCTGATCGTGGTGGTGATCGCCGCGGCGGTGCTCGTCGTCGGGATCGTGCTCGTCGTCGTGGCGCGCAGCCGGTCGCGCTCGCGACGCGCGGCGCTGCGCAGCCAGTTCGGTGACGAGTACGACCGGGTGGTCGGCGAGTACGGCACCCGCGACGGCGAGCGCGAGCTGCGCGCGCGGCTCAAGCGGCGCCGCGAGCTGGAGGTGCGCGAGCTCGACGGCGGGGAGCGCGACCGCTTCGGGCAGGCGTGGGAGACCGCGCAGTCGAGCTTCGTCGAGAACCCGTCGACCGGGCTGCGCGACGCCGACCTGCTCGTCCAGCAGGTGATGCGCGAGCGCGGCTACCCCGTCGAGCGGTTCTCGGACCGCGCGAAGATGATCTCCGTCGACCATCCCGACCTCGTCGAGCGCTACCGCGCCGCGCACCGGGTGTCCACCGAGGTCGAGGACGGCTCCGCGGGCACCGAGGACATGCGCCAGGCGATGGTCGACCAGCGCTACGTGTTCGACGCCCTGCTCGCCGGCGGCGACGCGGCCCGGACGCGGCGGATGTGAGCGCGCCCGAGAGCCCGCCGCGCGTGCTCGCCGACCGCTACGAGCTCCTCGGGCTCATCGGGCGCGGTGGGATGGCCGAGGTGCACCGGGCGGTCGACCGCGAGCTCGGGCGCACGGTCGCGGTCAAGCTGCTGCCCTCGGAGTTCCGCGGCGACGCCGAGTACGGCGGGCGGCTGCGCGACGAGGCGCGCGCGGCGGCCGTGATCGACCATCCGCACGTGGTCGCCGTCCACGACGTCGGCGCGTCGGGCGGCGGCGAGGTCTTCGTCGTCATGGAGCTGGTCGAGGGGCGCACGGTGCGCGACGAGCTCCGCGACCGGGGCCGGCTGCCGGCCGAGGAGGCCGCGGCGCTGCTGGTGCCGGTGTGCGAGGCGCTCGCCGCCGCGCACGAGCGCGGCGTCGTCCACCGCGACGTCAACCCCGGCAACGTCATGCGCTGCACCGACGGCACCGTGAAGCTGATGGACTTCGGCATCGCCCGCGTCGCCGACGTCGAGGGGTTCACGAGCAGCGGCGTCGTCGTCGGCACCGCGGCGTACCTCTCGCCCGAGCAGGTCCGCTGCGACCCGCTCGACGGCCGCTCCGATGTCTACGCGGTGGGGTGCACGCTCTACGAGCTGCTCACCGGGCACGTCCCGTTCCGCGGGCCCAGCTCGGTCGAGGTGGCCTCGCAGCGCCTGCGCGAGTCGCCGGTGCCGCCGCGCGAGCTCGTCCGCGACCTCTCGCCCGACCTCGACGCGGTCGTCCTGCGCGCCCTGGCCCTCGAGCCCGCGATGCGCCACCACGACGCCCGCGAGCTCGCCGACGACCTCCGCCGCTTCGCCGCGACCGACACGACCCTGCGCACCGAGGTGATCAACCGCCCGGCCCCGTCGGACGCCGGCCCCACGGGCACCCGCCCCCAGGACGTCCCCGACGAGGGCCCCGACCCCGGCGAGACCGAACCCTGGTCGGCGGTCCGCCGCGTCGGCGTCGCGCTGATCGTCCTCGCCGTCCTGGTCCTCCTCGGCGCGGGCGCGTTCCTGCTCCTGGCGTAGTGCTCGTGTCAGCGACGTGGCGTCGCAGACACTGGACGTCCCTCACGCCACGCGCTCGATCTGGCGTTCGGCGGAGCGGGCTCAGGGCTGGCCGAGGCGCCGCAGCGCGAGCCGGCCGTCGGCGGGGCCCGTCTGCTCCCACGCCCCGGAGCCGACCGACCACGTGCGCCCGTCGAACGTGACGCTCTCGAGCGCCAGGCGCTCGGCGTGCGCGACGAGCCAGGTCGCGATCGCCCAGCCGGCCTCCGGCTCCTGCGCACCCGACAGGCGCCGGGTCCCGAGCTCCGAGGCGGCGAGCTCGGCGACCGCGCCGCTGCCGGGGTCGGCGGCCGGGGTCGCCGGGAGGTCGACGCAGGTCCACGACCCCGGCGCCTGCCCGAGCAGCGAGACGGCCATGAGGCGCGCCTCGGGCTCGTGGTCGGCGTAGGCCTCGGGGAAGCCGCTGCGCTGGACCGTCTGCGCGGCGACCGTGATGTCCATCGTCGCCCAGTTCGGCACCTGCAGCAGCGCCTCGTAGAACGCCGTCGACGAGTAGACGGGGTCGAGGATCTCCTCCTCGCTGCCCCAGCCCTGGCTCGGGCGCTGCTGGAACAGGCCGAGGGAGTCGCGGTCGCCGCCGCGCAGGTTGGCGAGCGTCGACTCCTGGATGGCGGTGGCGAGGGCGATCGTCACCGCGCGGTCGGGCACGCCGAGGCGCCGGCCGACGCCGGCGATCGTCGCCGCGCTGTCGGCCTGCTCGGGCGAGAGCGTCCAGGTGGCGGGCAGGCCGGGGGAGTCGGGCGGCGCGGTGATCGTGCAGCGCGGCCGCGCCCCGATCTCGCTCCGCGACAGCACCACGATCAACGTGATCACGAGCGCGAGGACCGCCACGACGGCGACGACGACCGCCGCGACCCCGGCGCGCGCGCCGATCGGGGAGCTCATGCGGGCGGGGTCCCCATCACTGCGGCGGCTCCGTCATCTCGGCGCGGTGCTCGGCGACCGACGTGACGACGTCGGTGAGGAAACGGTGGACGACGGCCAGTTCGGCGGGCGTGTAGCCGGCGAGGACGGCGTCGAGACGCGCGGCGAGCGGGCCGAAGAAGGCGCGCCCGACCTCGGCGCCGGCGGGGTCGTGGTGCAGCGTGACGCGGCGGCGGTCGGCGTCGTCGCGCACCCGGTGCACGTGGCCGAGGCGCTCCAGGCGGTCGACGGCCGCGGTCGTCGCTCCCGACGAGAGGCCGACCTCCTCGCCGAGCCGGCCCGGGGTGAGCGCGTCGCCCTCGCGCTCGGCACGCAGGACGGCGAGCAGCGCGGCCGCGTCGGTGCGGTGCAGGCCCTGCCCGGCGGCGAAGGTGTGGCCGAGCCGGCCCGCCTCGTCGGCGTAGTCCTGGAGGAGCTGCACGAGGTGCTCGCGCTCGCCGGTCACGTTCTGCATCGTATCGGGGGAGCGGGTAATCTCCATCATCGAGAGATTCCACGATGGAGGGATGTGGCTGTGACTTCCGTGATCACCGGCGCGACGGTCGCCGACCGGGTCCGGGCCGGGGCGTTGCTGGCCGGCGCGCTGCTGCAGGTGGTCGCGGGCGGCCTGGGCGGCTCCGGCGCGTTCGGGCTGTCGGTGGGGGTGGTGGCGCGCGAGAACACCACGGTCGTCATGCCCGTGCCGGCGGCGTTCTCGATCTGGGGCCTGGTGTACGCGGGGCTGCTGGTGCTCGCGGTGCGCGGGGTACTGCCCGGCCAGCCCGAGCGCGCGGTGCACCGGGCGACGGGCTGGTGGCTCGTGGCGTCGACGCTGCTCAACGCGGGGTGGATCCTCGCGTTCTCGGCGCAGGCGGTCGTGCTCGCGCAGGTGATCATCGTCGCGCTGCTCGTCGTGCTCGCGGTGGCGCTGGCCCGGCTCACCCGGCTCCCGGCGGCGGGCGCCGCGGACCGGCTGATGCTCCACGGTCCCGTGGCGCTCTACGCGGGGTGGGTGAGCGTCGCGACCGTCGTCGGCGCGGCCACCACCGGCACGTTCCTCGGCGCGCCGGGCGACCTGGCCGTGCTGGGCGCGCTCGTCCTGCTCGTCACCGGGGCGATCGCGTCCGGCGTCGTGGCCCGGGGCGCCGGCGCCGTGCCCTACGCGGCCTCGGTGGTCTGGGCGCTCGGGGCGATCGTGGCCATGGGCCCGCCGGTCGCCGTGGTGGTCGCGGCGCTCGTGGCCCTGCTCGCCGTCCTGGCCGTCGCCGCCCGCCGCGTCCTCACCGCCCCGCCCGGCGCCCGCGTCGCCGCCGCCTTCGGTTGAGGGCGTCGTCGGCAGCGTCGGCGGGGTGCGAGCGATGCGGCATCGCCGGCGTCCCACGCCAGGATCGCCACAGGCTCGCCGCGCGACACGCCGAGCGCCCCGAGCCGGCGTGATCAGGAGAGCGCTGTCCACGTCGAACGGCCTCCCGAGGTGCACACCGCACTCGTGATCATCCGCGGGCGTCCGCCCGCCCTGATCAGCGGGGACTTCGCGCGCGTAGAAGCAGCGAACACCACGTTCGCTGCGTCACCACCCCCGAACCCCGCGCCGTCGGCACACGGAGGACCGGCGTGGTGAGGTGATCACCGGCGAGGAGCGAGGAGGACGCCGGGTGCTGGTGTGGCTCGTGCGCACGGTGGGGATCGTGTGGCTGCTGGGCGTGCTCGTCGTCGCCCTCGGCACGTACGCCCCGCGGTTGCCGGTGATCGGGTTCCTCGGCTCCTTCGTCACCGGCCAGTACCCCCTGCACGCCGCGCTCGCGGCCCTGCTCGGCGTCGGCCTCGGCGTCGGCACCTGGCTCCTCGGCGGCCGGGACGGGGTGGTGACCGCCGCCGTCGCCCTCGCCGGCACCGTTGCGCTCACCGCCGTCCTCGCCAGCCAGACGAGCGGCAGCAGCGTCGACTGGTGGGCGGCCCTCACCGTCGTCGGCCAGCCCGACGGGCACCCGGACCGCACCGAGCAGTACGCCCTGGACGAGCTCGGGCGCCCGCTGCACCTGGACCTCTACCGGCCCGCCGGTCCCGGCCCGCACCCCGTGGTCGTCTGGGTGCACGGTGGCAGCTGGGTCCGGGGCGAGCGCGACGACCGCACCGCGCTGAACCGCTGGCTCGCCGACCGCGGGTACGCCGTGGTCGCCGTCGAGTACCGCCTGCCGCCGCCCGCGCCGGTGGGGGAGGGCCAGCGCCGCGACGTCGCCGCGGCCGCCGCCTGGGCCGCCGCGCACGCCGCCGAGGAGGACCTCGACCCCGGCCGGATCGTGCTCGCCGGCCAGTCGGCGGGCGCCACGCTCGCGCTGAGCACGACCAGCGCGATCCTCGCGGGCGACCTCCCGGCCCCGCGCCCCCGCGCCGTCGTCGCCTACTACCCGGTCACCGACCTGCGCGCCGTGGACCGCTCGCTCCAGGACGCGGTGCTCGGGGGACCCGCTGCGCAGCAACGCCTCGAGACAGCAGCAGCCTCACCCGCCGACCTCATCCGCCCCGACCTCCCGCCGACGCTGCTCGTCCTCGGCTCCGCCGACCACTTCGTCTTCCCCGAGCGCGTCCACGCCTACGACCGCGACCTGCGCGCCGCCGGCGTCCCGGGCCGGCTGGTCGAGGTGCCGCACGCCGACCACGTCTTCGACCACCCCTTCGGCAGCCCCGGCGCGCAGGTCACGCGCCCGCAGGTCGCGGCGTTCCTCGCCGAGCACGTCGCCGCTCGCACACCGTGACCGACCGGTCGCCGGGGGTGCCGAGAGTGTGACGATTCGTGCTGAACTACCCCGCATGACCGATCGGGGTACGGACGACGCCGTCGACACCCAGCAGACCCGCCGGCGCTGGAGCATCGTCGGCCCGGGCATCGTCGTCGCCGCGACCGGTGTCGGCGCCGGCGACCTCGTCGCGACGCTCGTCGCCGGCGCCGAGTACGGCTACACGCTGCTCTGGGCGGTCGTGCTCGGGGTCGTCGTCAAGATCGCGCTGGCCGAGGCCACGGGACGCTGGCACCTCGCGACCGGCTCGACGATCTTCGCGGGCTGGCGCTCGCTCGGGCCCTGGACGACGGTCTACTTCGTCGTCTACGTCGCCATCTGGGGCTTCGTCTACGGCGCGACGGCGATGACGTCGTCGGCGCTGCCGCTCGCGGCGATGTTCGGCGGGTCGATCCCGGCGTGGGGCATCCCGTGCGGGCTGGTCGGGCTCGTGCTCGTGTGGTTCGGCTCGTACCCCCTCTTCGAGAAGATCATGACGGCGCTCGTCGGCGTCATGTTCGTCGTCGTGGTGGGGCTGGCGATCCTCGTGCTGCCCGACGTCCCGGCGATGCTCGCGGGCCTGATCCCGACGCTGCCGGAGGGCTCGGGGATCTACACGCTCGGGCTCGTCGGCGGCGTCGGCGGCACGGTGACGATGGCGGCCTACGGCTACTGGATCAACGCCAAGGGCTGGCGCGACAGCTCGTGGATGAAGGTCATGCGCCTGGACAACCGCGTCGCCTACATCACCACCGGAATCTTCGTCGCCGCCATGCTCGTCGTCGGCGCGGAGCTGCTCTACACGGCGAACATCGCGCTGGTCGAGAGCGACCGCGGCCTGCTCGACCTCGACGCGATCCTCGAGCAGCGGTTCGGCCCGGTGATCGCGACGCTGTTCCTCGTCGGCTTCTTCGCGACGTCGTTCTCGTCGCTGCTCGGGGTGTGGCAGGGCGTGAGCCTGATGGTCACCGACTTCGTCCGCACCCGCCGCGAGGCCGTCGCGAAGACCCCCGACCAGCTCGCCGCCGCCGGGCAGCTCCACGACGACGCCGAGCGCAGCACCCCGTTCCGCGCCTACCTGCTGTGGCTGACGTTCCCGCCGATGGTCCTGCTGTTCCTCGGCCGGCCGTTCGCGCTGGTCGTCGCGTACGGCGCGCTCGGGGCGTTCTTCATGCCGTTCCTGGCGATCACGCTGCTCTGGCTGCTCAACAGCAGCCGCACCCCGCGGGAGTGGCGCAACGGGTGGCTGTCGACGACGCTGCTGATCGGCGCGGCCGCCCTGTTCCTCGTCCTCTGCGTCACCGAGCTGATGGACACGTTCGGCTAGCCCTACGTGCGTGATCTTCCCAGGTGTAGCTCGGAAGATCACGCACGGAGGGGTCAGAACGTCAGCACCAGGCGGCCGCGGACGCCGCCGGCCTCGAGGCGGCGGTGGGCCTCCGGGGCCTTCTCGGCCGGGATCGTGTCGGCGACGCGCGGGGTGAGCGCGCCCTCCTCGGCCTGCCGGCGCAGGCGGTCGAGCGCCGCGTGGTCCCGCGCGACCTCGCGCACGAGTACCGGGTGCCACGTGATCCCGCGGTCCTCGGCGCCCCGGTGCCCGCGCACGGTGGCGATGCGACCGCCGTCCCGGACGGCGTCGAGCAGCACGTCGCCCTGCAGCGACCCGTCGACCAGGGCGTCGACGCCGCCGGGCTGGCTCTCCCGGATGCGCGCGGCCACGTCGTCGCCGCGGCGCACGACGACGTCCGCCCCGAGCGAGCGCACCAGCGACTCGTCCGCCTCCGACGCGTCGGCCACGACGGTGAGCCTGTCCGCCTTCGCCAGCTGCACGACGTAGCCCCCCAGCGCGCCCGCGGCGCCCGTCACGGCGAGCGTCCGGCCCGGCTGCAGCGCCAGGGTGTCGAGGGCGAGCCGCGCGGTCAGCGCGTTCATCGGCAGCGTCGCCGCCTCGACGGTCGAGGCGTCCCTCGGCGCCCGCACGACCGACGCGGCCGGCACGACGACGTACTCGCTGTAGGCGCCGTGGCTCCCGTCGGGCACGACGATCGCCATCGCGGCGTCGCCGACGTGGAGCTCGGTGTCGGTGCCCTCGCCGATCTCGTCGACCTCGCCCGCCGCGTCCATGCCCGGCACGTAGGGCGGCGGGTCCTTGCGCTGGCGTTCCGCCCGGGAGCCGTCGCGGGCGAGGGTGTCGGTCGGGTTCACCGCCGCCGCCCGCACCCGCAGGCGGACCTCGCCCGGCCCGGCGTGGGGCTCGGGCAGCTCCACGACCTCGAGGGCGTCCGGTCCTCCGTAGGAATTCACTCCGATGGCACGCACGTGTCCTGCCTACCCGGTCGGGTAGACCGGGACGCGTGCGCTGCTTCCGTGTGATCGACAGCCCGATCGGCCCGCTCACGCTGACGTGGGACGACGAGGTGGACGCCGTGCGCGGGCTGCACGTCCACGACCAGCGGGACCGCGACCCGGACCCGGCCTTCGGCGACCCCGACGGCGGCGCGTGCGCCGGGCTCGACGACCTCGCCGGCGAGCTCGACGAGTACTTCGCGGGTTCGCGGCGGCGCTTCACGGTGCCCGTCGACCCGCCCGGCACGGCGTTCTCGCGGGCGGTGTGGGCGGTGCTGGCGGAGGTGCCGTACGGGACGGTGACGACCTACGGCGCGCTCGCGGCGGCCGTCGGACGACCCCGCGCGGCCCAGGCCGTCGGCACCGCGAACGCGCGCAATCCGGTCAGCCTGCTCGTTCCGTGTCACCGCGTAGTCAACGCCGCGGGCCTTCCGTCAGGTGGGGGACCCGGCGTGGACCGCAAGCGTTTGCTCCTGTCCCTCGAACGTGGAAGCCCTTGACCGGGGCCGCGCCGCGAGTACCGTCAGAGGTGTCGCTGTGGTGCCGATCACACGAGCTGAGGGCTGGTCCGCACCGCGCACACGGCCAAGTTGGATGACCGGGAAGAGGTGATGGATTGGACGCAGGGAACACCCCGCACCGCATCACGAGGACCCGGTCGACCCGGCGCCGCACCGCGCACGGGAGCTGATCCACACCAGACTCCACGCCGCTGAGCGCAGACAGGCGGTCGGTGGGACGACCGGGACCGTGCGGGTCCCGAGCTGACACTTCCTCCCAGATCACGAACCGGCGTCCCGATCACGGGGCGCCGGTTCGTGCATGTTCAGGGGGCGATCAGCGCGGAGATCACCGGGGACCCCCGGAGCGCTGACGTGCGTCTCTCCTCGGCGCGACCGACTAGTAGTGGACCACGCCGCGCTCGCCGCCCGCGGCCGCGACGGCGCCGCCGGTGACGGCGACCGCCCGCGGCGAGGCGAGGAACACGACGACGTCGGCGACCTCGTCCGCGGTGATGATCCGCCGCAGGCTGGTGCCCGCCGCGAGGTCGGCACGGACCTCGTCCTCCGACTTCCCGGTCGACGCCACCCGGTCGGCGATCATGCCCACCGTCCGCTCGGTCTCGGTGTAGCCCGGGTGTACGACGACGACGCCGACGCCGTGCGGGCCGAGCTCGTCGGCGAGGTTCGCGGTGAGCGCGGCGACGCCGACGTTGCGGATCGTCCCCGCGATCGACCCGGTGCGGCGCGCGTTGAGCCCCGAGACGTTGACGATCCGGCCCCACCCCTGCGCGGTCATGTGCGGCGCCACCGCCCGCGCGGTGCGCAGGTAGCCGAGGACCTTGGTGTCGACCTCCTCGAGCACCGCCGCATCCGTCAGCTCGGCCAGCGGCGGGATCGGGGAGCCGCCCGCGGGGCGCGCCGCGGCGTTGACCAGCACGTCCACCCCGCCGAGCTCGTCGACGACCCGCGCGACCATCGCGCGCACCGAGGCGTCGTCGGTGGTGTCGGCGACGATCGGCAGCACCGTCGACGCCGGCCCCGCCGAGCGCACCCGCCCCGCCGCGGCTTCCAGCGCCTCGGCGTCGCGGGCCACGAGCACGACGTGCGCGCCCTCGGTGGCGAGCTCCCGCGCGCACGACAGCCCGATGCCCCGCGAGGCACCGGTGACGATCGCGACCCGCCCGTCCAGTCCCAGCTCCATGGTCAGCTCCAGTCGTAGAAGCCGCGGCCGGACTTCTGCCCGAGCTCGCCGCGCTCGACCTTGTCGCGCAGCAGCTGCGGCGGGGTGAAGCGCGGGCCCAGCTCGCGGGTCAGGTGCTCGGCGATCGCGAGGCGCACATCGAGCCCGACGACGTCGGTGAGCCGCAGCGGGCCCATCGGCCAGCGGTAGCCGAGCTGCATCCCGGTGTCGATGTCCTCGGGGCTCGCCACGCCCTCCTCGACCATCCGGATCGCCTCGAGCCCGACGGTGAGGCCGAGCCGCGACGTCGCGAAGCCGGGGGCGTCGTTGACGACGATCGCGGTCTTGCCCAGCGCCTCGACCCAGCCGCGGGTCTCGGCGGTCGTCTCCTCCGACGTCCCGGGGTGCACGACCAGCTCGACGAGCTTCTGCGCGGGCACCGGGTTGAAGAAGTGCATGCCGATGACGCGCTCGCCGGGCAGGTCGGCGGCGATCGCCGCGATCGACAGCGACGAGGTGTTCGACGCGAGCACGGCGGCCGGGCAGGCGCGGGCGGCGCCGCCCAGCACGGTCTGCTTGATGTCGACGCGCTCGGGCACGGCCTCGACCACGAGCGCGGTGTCGTCGGGCAGATCGTCGACGCCGGTGGACATCGTCAGGCGGGCCAGCAGGTCGTCGCGTCCCACGCCCTCGGGGAGCTTGCCGCGCTGCGCGGCGCCGTCGAGGCTCGACTCCACGGCGTGGCGCGAGGCCTCGACCCGGTCCGCGTCCGCCTCCACGAGGGTCACCGGGCTCCCGGCGGCGAGCAGGACGTGGGCGATGCCGGCGCCCATCGTCCCGCCGCCGATGACGGCACTCGTCGGGCGTGCATCCATACGGGGTGACCTCCAGGGTCTCTCGGGGTCTCTCGGGCGAGCTGATCGCCCGTGTCATAGCACGGCGGGACCCTGCAGCGCCCTCGCGACGTGGTCGGGCATGAGCACGGCGTGCCGGGCGACGTCGGCGACGAACCGGTTGGTCAGCGTGTCCGGTTCGGCGCCGGTGTAGGCCGCGAGCTCGCGGTCGACGCGCGGGAGCGGGCGGGCGATCGTGCCCGCGAACACCGGCGGGACGATCGCCGCCGGCACCAACGAGGGCCCGATCCCCGCCGCGGTGAGCAGCGGGGCGACGGCGGTCTGCTCGGTGCGTACGGCCACGAGCGGCCGGAACCCGGCCTGCTCGCACGCGTCGAACAGGACGTCGGCCAGCGCGTGGTCGGGCGCGTACTGCACCCACGGGACGTGCTCGAGGCGGCTGAGCGCGATCTCGCCGCCCGCGGGTGCCATGACGTCGTCGGGACCGAGGTTGGGCGGCAGCAGCACGACCATCTCCTCGTGCCCGAGCGCACGCAGGCGTCCCCGCCACTGCGCGGGGACGGGCCCGACGCCGATGTCGGCCTGGCCCTCCCGGACGGCGGCGGCGAGGGCGTCGCCGTGGCGGTGCTCGAAGAGGCGCACGGTGACGTCGGGGTTCTCGGCGCGCCAGCGCCGCAGCACGCCCGGCAGGAGGCCGAGGCTCACCGAGTACACGCAGGCGATGCGCAGCTCGCCGCCCTCGGTCCCGGTCACCTGGCGGGCCGCGGCGCTGCCCCGTTCGGCGGCGGTCACGGCGGCGCGGGCGTGCGGGAGCAGGGCCCGGCCGGTGGGGGTGAGAGCCACCGCACGCGGCAGGCGGCTGAACAGTGATCCGCCCAACTCCTTCTCGAGCGCCGCGATCTGCTGCGAGAGGCCGGGCTGGCTGACGAACAGGTGGTCGGCGGCCCGCGTGAACGATCCCTCGTCGACGACGGCGACGAAGGACTCCAGCTGGCGCAGGGTCGGCATCAGCTCAGCTTATGCGCATCGTCGCTCAGCTTCTTCGACTTATGACTGCAGGACGCCGACGGTGGAGCGCGACGGATGAAGACGACGTCCTCCTGAGGAGCTCCCCGTGCCTCTGGCCCTGATCGCCCTTGCCCTGGGCACCTTCGGCATCGGTACCACCGAGTTCGTGATCATGGGCTTGCTGCCCGAGGTCGCGGACGGTCTCGGCGTCCCCGTCGCCGAGGCCGGCCACCTCGTGTCCGCGTACGCCGCCGGCGTCGTCGTCGGCGCCCCCCTGCTCGCAGGGGCCACCGTGAAGCTGCCCCGCCGCACCGTGCTCATGGCGCTCATGGGCGTCTTCGCGGTCGGCAACCTGCTCTCCGCCGTCGCGCCCGAGATCGGCTCGCTGATGGCGGTCCGCTTCCTCACCGGCCTGCCGCACGGCGCCTTCTTCGGCGCCGCCTCCGTGGCCGCGGCCGGCATGGTCGGCCGCGACCGCCGCGCCACGGCCGTGTCGCGCGTCTTCCTGGGCCTGACCATCGCCAACGTGGTCGGCGTGCCGCTCGGCACCCTGCTCGGCCAGGCCGCGGGCTGGCGAGCCACGTTCGGCGTCGTCGGCGTGATCGGCCTCGTCGCCGTCGCCGGCATCGCCGCGTTCGTCCCCGCCGCCGCGCCCGCCGCGACCGGGAAGGGCGCCCTGCGCGCCGAGGTGTCGACGCTGCGCCACCCGCAGGTCGTGCTCTCGCTGGCCGCGGTGATCTTCGGCTTCGGCGCGATGTTCGCCGTCTACAGCTACGTGTCGCCGATGCTCACCGAGGTCGGCGGCTTCTCCACCGCGACCGTGACGGTGCTGCTCGCCGTCGTCGGGCTCGGCATGACCGCGGGCTCGGTGCTCGGCGGCCGCGCCGCCGACCGGGCGCCGATGGCCACCCTCTACGTCTGCCTGCTCGCGCTGGCCGGCGTGCTCGTGAGCTTCGTCGTCACCGTGCACCACCCGGTGCTGGCGGTGCTGTCGCTGTTCGGGGCGGGCATGTTCTCACTGGCCCTGGGCCCGGCGATCCAGACGCGCATCCTCGACCTCGTCGGCTCGATGGGTGGGGCGCCCACCATGGCGTCGGCGGCGATCCAGTCGGCGTCGAACATCGCCAACTCGCTGGGCGCCTGGCTCGGCGGCATGGTGATCGCCGCGGGCCTGGGCTACCTGGCCCCGACGGTCGTCGGCGCGACCCTCGCCGTCGTCGGCCTGCTGGTGCTCATCTTCTCCGGCGGCCTCGAGGTCCGGGGCCGCCGCCGCGAGGCGGCCGCCACCGAGGCCACCGAGCCGGACCGCGAACTCGTCCCCGCCTGACACGCACGTGTCACAGCGCCACCACCAGCAGGACGGGCACGCTGACGACGGTCGTGAGCAGCGCCGCGTCGCGGGCCAGCGGCACCCCGGTCGCGAAGCGCACGGCGTAGCCGAAGACGTTCTGCGCGGTCGGCAGGGCCGCGCTCACCACCACCGCGAGCAGCGCCGGGCCCGTGAGCCCGAACGCCGAGCCGATCGTCCACGCCAGGAACGGGTGCACGACGTTCTTGAGCAGGATCACCGCACCCAGGCACACCGGGTCGTCGTCGCGGCCCGGCCGCTGGGCGTGCGCGAGCGAGAGCCCGAACGCCAGGAGCATCGCCGGCACCGCGAGGTCGGCGAGCAGCTCGATCGGCTCGAGCAGGCCCTCGGGGACGTGCACCCCGGCCACGTTGAGCAGCAGCCCCGCCACGGTGGCCAGCAGCAGCGGGTTGCGCAGCGGCGCCAGCAGCGCCCCGCCGAGCCCCGGGTCCTCGCCGCGGCGCCGGGCCGCGACGACGTCGAGCAACGTCGTGTACGCGGGCGTCAGCACGGCCAGCTGGAAGATCAGCGACGGCGCGATCTCGGCGGCGCTGCCCAGCGCGTAGGTGGCGATCGGGATGCCGAGGTTGCCGGCGTTGAGGTAGCCGCTCGCCATGGAGCCGACGACCGTCTCGCCCCGCGGGCGCCGGCGCAGCACGCCGACCGGCACGTAGAGCAGGCACACCGCGAGCGCGGCGAGCGCGGTGACCACCAGCCCCGTGGAGAGCACCCGCGCCACGTCGGCGCGCAGCAGCGTCACGAACAGCAGCGCCGGGCTGGCCACGAAGAACGCCGTGCGCGAGAGCACCTCGGTCGCCCCGTCGGGCAGCACGCCCAGGCGCCCGACCAGCACCCCGACGGCCACGACGACGCCGATGACCAGGAAGCCCGTCAGCACCCCGCTCACCGTGAGATCACCGCGCGAGCCTAGGCCGGGCCCGGGAGCGCTGCGGGCCCCGGAGAACGTGCCCTACGGTCCTGTGACCATGGGCATCCTCGATCGCTTCCGACTGGACGACCGCGTCGCCGTCATCACCGGCGCCTCCTCCGGGCTGGGCGCGGTGTTCGCCACCGCGCTGGCCGAGGCGGGCGCCGACGTCGTGCTCGGCGCGCGGCGCACCGAGAAGCTGGAGGACACGCGCAAGGCCGTCGAGGAGCGCGGGCGCCGGGCGGTCACCGTGCGCACCGACGTCGCCTCCCCGGAGGACTGCGGGGCGCTCGCCGACGCCGCGGTGAACGAGCTCGGGCGCCTCGACGTCCTGGTCAACAACGCCGGCATCGGCACCGCCTACCCCGCGACCAAGGAGACCCCGGAGCAGTTCCGCGAGGTCATCGACATCAACCTCAACGGCTGCTACTGGATGGCCCAGGCGGCCGCCCGCCACATGCAGCCCGGCAGCTCGATCGTCAACGTCTCGAGCATCCTCGCACTCACCACCGCCGGGCTGCCGCAGGCCGCGTACTCGGCGTCGAAGGCCGGGCTGATCGGCCTGACCCGCGACCTCGCGCAGCAGTGGACCGGGCGCAAGGGCATCCGGGTCAACGCGCTGGCCCCGGGCTTCTTCACCTCGGAGATGACCGACAGCTACCACGAGGGCTACCTCGAGACGATGATGCCGCGGGTCCTCGCCAACCGGATCGGGGATCCCGAGGAGCTCGCCGCTGCCCTGGTCTTCCTGGCCTCCGACGCCGGGTCCTACGTCACCGGCACCACACTGACCGTCGACGGCGGGGTGACGACGACCTAGGGAATCGGGTAGCCCGGCGCCCATGGACGACACGCTGCGTGAAGACCAGAAGCTGACCGTCCGGGCGGTCCTGGCGCGCGAGGGCCGGGGGTTCGCCGAGGAGATCGGGCTCGGGCGCACCAACAACCCGGCGAGCCTGTTCGGGCTGCTCGTGACGGCCGTCCTGGTCGCCCCGCGGGGCGAGAGCAGCGGGCCGGCGCGGGCGGCGCACGAGGTGACCAACCGCTGGCACACGCCCGCGGACCTCGCGGCGGCGAGCGCGCAGGACGTCGCCAAGGAGCTCGGCGCCGCCGTCGAGGGCGTCGACCGAGGCGACGGCGACGACAGCGCCTCCGACACCGCCGCGACGCTGGTCGCGCTCGCGTCGGCGGTCTCCGAGACCTGGGGCGGCGACCTGCGCGGGCTGCGCGAGAAGGCCGGGCACGACCCCGCGCGCGAGCGGGAGCTGCTCACCGCGCTGCCCGGCGTGGACGACGGTGTCGTCGACGTGTACTTCCGCGAGGTGCAGCCGCTCTGGGACGAGGTCGCCCCGTTCGCCGGCACCCGTGCGCTGCGCGCCGCCGCGGCCCTCGGACTGGGGGAGAGTGCCGAGGACCTCGCCCGCTACGGGAACCGGCCGGAGAAGATCGGCCGGCTCGCCGGGGCCCTCGCGCGCATCGACGTCGAGGGCTCCCACGACGAGGTGCGGCGTACCGCCGGGTAGCGCTCAGCGGGCCGCCGTGGCCTCGTCGACCGCCAGCGCCCCCGGCAGCACCCGCGCCGCCTCGAGCAGGCTCGGCCCGTACCAGGTGAGCAACCGGCCGCTGACCAGCGCCGACGGGGCCGCGAACGCCTCGGGCCCGTCGTCGGCGGTGAACCGGTAGGGCTCGTCGGGCAGGACGACGAGGTCGTGCGGGGGCAGGTCGGCGGGGTCGAAGCGCGGGTAGCGCTCGGGCGAGTCGTCGAACACGTTCTCGACGCCCAGGCGCGCGAGCACCGCGCCGGTGAACGTGTCCGAGCCGACCGCCATCCACGGCTTGCGCCAGATCGGGACGACGGCGCGGCGCGGCGCGTCGGGCAGCGGGAGGGCGTCCCACGCCGCCCGCGCGCCGTCGATCCAGGCCGGGCGCTCGAGCCCGCAGGCGGCGAGCATCCGCTCCAGCGAGCGCAGGGCGCCGTCGACCGTGCGGATGTCGGTGACGTACACCGCGAGCCCCGCCGCACGCAGCTTCTCGAGCTCGGCGGGCTTGTTCTCCTCGGCGTTGGCCAGGACGAGGTCCGGGCGCAGCGCCACGATGGTGTCGATGTCGGGGTTCTTGGTGCCCCGCACCCGCGTGATCCCGTGCTCGTCGAGGTCGTCCGGGTGGGTGCACCAGTCCGTGGCGCCCACCAGCAGGCCCGGCTCGGTGACCCCGACGGCCTCGGTGAGCGACGGGACGAGGCTGACCACCCGGCCGACGCTCGCGGGGAGCGGGACGCGGCGGCCCTCGTCGTCGACGACGTTCATGACCCCAGGGTGCCGCAGGACGGCGGCGTGGGTGGTCGGGGATGTCCGGTTCGGGGCGTTCCCTTCCGGTCCGGCCCGCGGACGGCCAGACTCCGCCTGGTGATCGCCCCGAGCCGCCCGGTCGCGGTCCGCGTGATCGTCGTCATCCTGGTGGTGCAGGCGGCGGTGGCCCTCGTCGCGTCGGTGCTGGTCCCGCTCGTGCCGGCGCTGACCCCGCTGCTCGGGCCCCTCACGGCGCTGCTCGCCGCGACCCTCGTGGAACCGCCGCCGGGTGCGCTGGTCGGCCTCGCCGTCGTGGTGAACGCGGTGTGGGTGGTGGTCGCGGGGCGGCTGTGGCTCCGCCACGGCGGCGCGCGCACCGCCCTGGGCTTCCTCGGCGTCGCGAGCGTGCTGATGACTCTCACGTTCGCGCTGAGCGAGGGGCCCGTCGGGGTCGTCGTCGACCTCCTCCTGATCGCCGGCACGGTGACGGCCCTCGGCCTGCTCCTGCGCCGCGACGTCCGCGACTGGTACCGCCCCGGCTGAGCCGTCCGCGGCATCCGATACCGTCGGTACCGGTATCTTTCGCGTGACCGGAGGCACATCGTCGTGGACCGCTGGGCGTCGGGCATCGACACGGCCTGGCTGCAGCTCGAGCAGCCGACCAACCGGATGGCCGTGCACGGGATCCTCTTCTGCGAGGGTCCGATCGACATCGACGCGCTCCGCGAGCGGGTCCGCGAGCGCTGGGTCGCGGTCTACCCCGGCCTGCGCCAGCGCCCGAGGTGGCCCGTCGGCCGGTTCGGCCCGGCGCGGTGGGTGGACGCCCCGCCCGACCTCACCGAGCACGTGCGGGTCGTCGCGCTCGACGAGCCGGGGGACGACGCCGCGCTCGCCCGCCACGTCGGGGCCGCGATGTCGCAGCCGCTGCCCGCCGACCGGCCGTGGTGGTCGCTGCACCTGGTGTCGGGCTACCGGGGCGACGGGTCGGCGCTGCTGGTGAACATCCACCACGGCCTCGCCGACGGCGTCGCGCTCAACCACCTGTTCCACGTCCTGTCCGACGACCCCGCCGCCGAGGGCACCCCGGCCGCCTACGCCGAGGCGCCGCGCCGGCCGCGCCGGGCGCACGACTGGCGTCTGCTGCACCGCGAGCTGCGCGGGCGGGTCGCGGACCTGCGGGGCAAGGTGCGGGCGGCGGGCACCGAGGAGGGTGCCGCGGAGCTGCGCGCCACCGGCCGGGCGGTGCGGACGTCCGCCACGATGCTCGCCCGCCCGCCCCGGGACGCGCCGTCGTCGCTGCTGGGCGAGCCGGGCACGACGAAGTCGGCGCGCTGGACGTCGATGGTCCCCCTGGAGACGGTGAAGGCGGCCGGCAAGCCGCACGGGGCGAGCGTCAACGACGTCCTGTGCGCGGCGATCGCGGGGGCGCTGCGCACCGTGCTCGGGGACGACCTCCCGCGCCTGCGCGCGGTGATGCCGATCAACATGCGCCCGCTCGACCGCCCGATCTCCGACGAGCTGGGCAACGAGGTGGGGCTCGTGCTCCCGCCGCTGCCGACCGACGAGCCCGACCCCGGCCGGCGGATCGAGCGCGTGCACGACGCGATGGGCACGATCAAGCGGACGAACCAGGCCCTGGCGACCTTCGCCGGCATCGCGGGCTCGGGCCACGGCCGCCCGGCGTGGACCCGCGCGCTGGTGGCCCGGTACGCCACGACGTCCTCGGTGATCATCTCGAACGTCCCCGGCCCCGTCGCCCCGCTGACGATCGTCGGGACGCGCGTCCGCGACGCCCTGTTCTGGGTGCCGTGCTCCGGGCACCTCGCCCTGGGCGTGAGCATCCTGTCCTACGCCGGGCGCGTGCGCCTCGGCGTCCGCGCCGACACCGCGATCCTCGGCGGCGAGTACGGCGTCGACCGCCTCGTCGCCGCCCTCGACGAGCAGCTCGCCGCACTGGAGTAGCTACCCGGAGTCACGAATCCTGACGAATCTCTGGCCGAATCCGGACAGAACCCCTCCTGATCTCCGCCGGGCGTTACGTTCCGTGCATGTCCTTCTCCACGGTCCCCGGTCCGATGCCCACGCCCCGCCGCGACGGTCGATCAGCGAGGGTCACGCCCCGCCCGGTCCCGCGACCACCCGCGGTGAGCCGGGCGCTCGTCGTCGCCCTGCTCCAGGTCCCGGTGTCGCTGCTCGGGCTCGTGCTGCTGATGAACGACTCCCCGGCGATCTCCGGCATCGCCGACGTGCTCCACGGCGAGAGCGGTGTCACGACGAGCGGCAGCACGGCGCGCGGCATCGCCGAGACCCTGCCCGTCGTGTTCTTCCTCGTCGGCAACGGCGTGTGGCTCTGGCTCACCGCGCGGATGTGGGCGGGCCGGGACTGGGCACGCGTCACCATGACCGCGCTGAGCACGCTGACGGTGCTCGCGCTGTTCGCGGTGCTCCCGGGCGGGGACGCCACGACGACGGTGCCGGCGGTCCTCGCCGCCGGCCTCGCCGTCGCGCTCGTCGTGTTCCTGTACCGCCCCGAGAGCGGGTCCTGGTTCAGCCGCCGGTAGCGATCACATGCTGCGCCGGTACTGCCCGCCGACCTCGAAGAAGGCGTCGGTGAGCTGACCGAGCGTGCACACGCGCGCCGCGGACATGAGCTCGTCGAAGACGTTCGCCCCCGAGGTCGCCGCGTCCTGCAGCCGGCGCAGGGCCTCGGGCGCGGCGTCGGCGTGGCGGGCCTGGAAGTCGCCGACCCGCTCGAGCTGGCCCTTCTTCTCCTCCTCGGTGCCCCGGGAGAGCTCGAGCTCGTGGCCCTCCTGCTCCGCGTCCTCGGGCGGCAGGAAGGTGTTGACCCCGACGATCGGCAGCGAGCCGTCGTGCTTGCGCGACTCGTAGAGCATCGACTCGTCCTGGATCTTGCCGCGCTGGTAGCCGGTCTCCATCGCGCCGAGGACGCCGCCGCGCTCGGCGATCGAGTCGAACTCCTTGAGCACCGCCTCCTCGACGAGGTCGGTCAGCTCGTCGATGACGAAGGAGCCCTGCAGCGGGTTCTCGTTCATCGAGAGGCCCCACTCGCGGTTGATGATCAGCTGGATGGCCAGCGCGCGCCGCACCGACTCCTGCGAGGGCGTGGTGACGGCCTCGTCGTAGGCGTTGGTGTGCAGGGAGTTGGCGTTGTCGTAGAGCGCGCAGAGGGCCTGCAGCGTCGTGCGGATGTCGTTGAAGTTCATCTCCTGCGCGTGCAGCGACCGGCCCGAGGTCTGCACGTGGTACTTCAGCTTCTGGCTGCGCTCGTTCGCGCCGTAGCGGTCGCGCATGGCCACCGCCCAGATCCGGCGGGCGACGCGGCCGATCACGGAGTACTCGGCGTCCATGCCGTTGGAGAAGAAGAACGACAGGTTGGGCGCGAAGTCGTCGATGTCCATGCCGCGCGCGAGGTAGGACTCGACGTAGGTGAACCCGTTCGCCAGCGTGAACGCGAGCTGGCTGATGGGGTTCGCCCCGGCCTCGGCGATGTGGTAGCCGGAGATCGACACCGAGTAGAAGTTGCGCACCTTGTGGCGGATGAACCACTCCTGGATGTCCGCCATCATCCGCAGCGAGAACTCGGTGGAGAAGATGCAGGTGTTCTGGCCCTGGTCCTCCTTGAGGATGTCGGCCTGCACCGTGCCGCGCACGTTCTGGTAGGCGTGCTCGGCGAGCTCGGCCCGCTCGGACTCGCTCGGCGCCCGTCCGTGCTCCTCGGCGAAGGCGTCCACCTGCTGGTCGACCGCGGTGTTGAGGAAGTAGGCGAGGATCGCCGGCGCCGGGCCGTTGATCGTCATCGACACCGAGGTGGTCGGCGAGCTCAGGTCGAAGCCGGAGTAGAGGACCTTCATGTCGTCCAGCGACGCGATCGACACCCCGGAGGTGCCGACCTTGCCGTAGACGTCGGGCGGCGTCGCCGGGTCGTGGCCGTAGAGCGTCACCGAGTCGAACGCGGTCGAGAGGCGCTTGGCCGGCGAGTCCTCCGAGAGGTAGTGGAAGCGCCGGTTGGTGCGGAACGCGTCGCCCTCGCCGGCGAACATGCGCGCCGGGTCCTCGCCCTCGCGCTTGAACGAGAACACCCCGGCGGTGAACGGGAAGTGCCCGGGCAGGTTCTCCTTGCGCAGGAAGCGCAGGATCTCCTCGTCGGCGGTGAACGCCGGCAGCGCGACGCGGTTGACCTTGTTGCCCGAGAGCGTCTCGCGGGTCAGCTGGGTGCGCAGCTCCTTGTCGCGCACGTGCACGACCATCTCGTCGCCCGCGTAGGCCTCGACGGTCTCCGGCCAGGCGTCGAGCAGCGCCACGGCCTCGCCGGGCAGGTCGCGCTCGGCCTCGGCGAGGACGGCGGGCAGCTCGCCCGCCTCGCGGTCGCCGAGGGCCTCGGCGGCGGTGCGCAGCGCCGCGCGCCGGCGGGCCGCGGTGACCATCGCGCCGGTGCGGTCGTGGTAGCCGCGCACCGTGCCCGCGATGTCGGCGAGGTAGCGGGCGCGCTCCGGGGGGATCGAGGCCGCGAAGTCGGTGGAGACCTTGGAGTCCGGGATGGTCAGCCGGCCATCGCCGACCGTCATCCCGTGCTCGGCGAGCAGCGTGCGCAGGTACCCGTAGAGCGCGGTGACGCCGTCGTCGTGGAACGTCGCGGCGCTGGTGCCGAAGACCGGCATGTCCTCCCACGACGAGGAGAACGCGTCGCGGTTGCGCACGAGCTGGCGGGACACGTCGCGGCGGGCGTCGTCGGCGCCGCGGCGCTCGAACTTGTTGATGGCGACGGCGTCCGCGAAGTCCAGCATGTCGATCTTCTCGAGCTGGGACGCGGCGCCGAACTCCGGCGTCATGACGTAGAGCGACGAGTCGACGACGTCGACGATGCCGGCGTCGCCCTGGCCGATGCCGGGGGTCTCGACGATGACGAGGTCGGCGCCCGAGGCGCGCAGCAGCAGGATCGCGTCCGCGAGGTTCTCGGGCAGCGTGCCGCCGCCGCCGCGCGAGGCCATCGAGCGGAAGTAGACCTGCGCCCCGCCGAGCGAGTTCATGCGGATGCGGTCGCCGAGCAGGGCGCCGCCGCCCTTGCGGCGCGTCGGGTCGACGGCGAGCACCGCGATCCGCAGCTTGTCCTCCTGGTCGAGGCGGAAGCGGCGCACGAGCTCGTCGGTGAGTGAGGACTTGCCCGACCCGCCGGTGCCCGTGATGCCGAGGACCGGCACGGCCTTGCCCTCGACCGCCGACCGCGCGCGCTCGCGGACCTCGTCGGGCAGGGCACCCGCCTCGGCGACCGACAGGGCGCGGGCGAGCGTCGCGGGCTCGCCGGTGAAGACGCCGTCCCAGCTCGAGGGCGGTTCCGCGCCGAGGTCGACGTCGCACGCCCGGATCATCGTGTTGATCATCCCCGGCAGGCCCAGGCGCTGGCCGTCGGTCGGGGAGAAGATGTGCGCGACGCCGTGGGCGTGCAGCTGGTCGATCTCGTCCTGGACGATGACGCCGCCACCGCCGCCGTAGACCTTGACGTGCCCGGCGCCGCGCTCGCGCAGCAGGTCGACCAGGTACGAGAAGTACTCGACGTGCCCGCCCTGGTAGGAGCTGATGGCCACGCCCTGGGCGTCCTCCTGGATCGCGGCCGTGACGACCTCGTCCACGGACCGGTTGTGGCCCAGGTGCACGACCTCCGCGCCCTGGCGCTGGAGGATCCGCCGCATGATGTTGATGGCCGCGTCGTGCCCGTCGAACAGGCTCGCCGCGGTGACGAAGCGGATCGGGTGGGTCGGGACGTACAGCTCGTCCGTCATGCTTCCTCGCAGTCCAGGTCGGCGCTCCGGCAAATAGTAGGACGTCAAAGCGTTTCGCGGCCAGCGACACACATCACTCACGGAGCGAAGTCGTTGCTGGGCTGAAAGAGTGAAGAGCGAGCCGTTCGGGCCCGAATCTGATTACGGTGCGTCGAGACAGCCGTCCGCTCACCCCCGGAGCACCCCATGAGCACCGTCCTCCCGCCGTCCGGTCCCTTCCCCGCCGGGGAGGGCGTGCCGCAGTCGTCCCAGCCGACCGCGGTCGTCGGTCAGGCGGGTCAGGTCGGTGAGATCCCTGCCTCGGCCCAGCCCACCGCGGTGGTCGGCCAGGTGCCGGGAGCCGGGGGAGCGCCGCCGGGATACGGGCCGCCGCTCTACGACCAGCCCCCGTACGGGCAGGCCGGGTACGGGCAGGCGGGCTACGGGCAGGCGGGCTACGGGCAGGCGGGCTACGGCTACCCGGCGCCCGGCTACGGGCCGCCCCCGACCGGCGCGGTGCCCGGCTACGCCCCGGTGCCCCCGCCGCGCAAACGGGGCTGGATCGGCTGGCTCGTCGCCGGCGTCGCGCTCGTCCTCGTCGCCGGCGTCGTGGGCACGGTCGTCCTGCTCTCGGGCGGCGGCACGCTGATCGGGGTGTCCGCGAACAACGTCGCGATCCCCGACGCCGACCCGGCCGGCGTCACCGACGTCATCGCGCTCGACGGCTCCGGCCAGGTGCAGAGCGTCCACGTCGAGGCGACGATCACGCACCCGTTCACCTGCGACCTCACCGTCACCCTGATCTCGCCGCAGGGCACGCCCGTCACGCTCGCCGACCCGCAGGACTGCAGCCGGCAGAACCCGGGCCTGCAGCTGAACCTCGACAGCACCACGCCGGGCAGCCCGCTCGCCCCGCTCGCCGGTCAGCAGGCCGGCGGGCAGTGGCAGCTGAAGGTCGTCGACGGCGTCGGCATCGACCAGGGCCGGCTCACCGGGTGGGGCCTGACGGTCCAGTCGGACTGACCCGGACGCCGCACGCCCGGCGCGCACCCGGCGCGCCTGCGCGAAACGAACGGCGCTCTCGCTGCTTCCGAAGCAGCGAGAGCGCCGTTCGTTCGTTCGGGGGGCGGCGCGGCCGAGGCTCGCGGGGCAGGTCCACGCGGTCGGCGCAGAGCGCTCACCGATCGATACCCGCCCCGGCGACGCTGCGGCGGGGGAAGCGTTTCGACGCCCGCGTCATGAGGCGAACGGGTGAGTCAGGAATGGTCCGAACGCCGGGGTTCCTGCCTCATCACGCCGGGTATCAGGCTGGCCCCGCCCCCGAAGGGCCCCTCGGTACTAGGAGTACGAAGTGATCATTCTCGGCGTCATCCTCATCATCATCGGCGCTGTCACCGGCATCTCGATCCTCTACACGATCGGCGCGATCCTGGCCGTCGTCGGGCTCATCCTGACGATCCTGGGCGCCGTCGGCCGTGGCGTCGGTGGCCGCAAGACCTACTTCTGACCGCTCCGCACGACCGAGACGCACGACCACGGCCCGTCCCCGGCGAGGGGGACGGGCCGTTCTGTTCGGTGGGCGCTACCCGCGGAACGGGAACTCGCCCGCGGCCTCCCACGGGCCGCCGCGATAGCGCCAGAGGGCGAGGCCGACCACCGTCGCGGGGTAGGGGCTGTGCGCGGCGACGAGCTCGGCGAGCGTCGCCTTCGCGGTCTCGGGGTCGACCTTGTTCTGCACGGTGACGTGGTGGTGCGGCCGCCGCGCGTCCTGGCGGGTGAGGTCGTCGGCGAAGCGCCGCGCGATCGCCGCGTGCAGGGTGTCGAGCCCGGGCGCCTCGATCCGGTAGGCCACGCCCCGCCCGAGCGCGAACGGCGCGCGCACCCGCCCGGCGATCGGTGCCCGTCCCGCCAGCTCGTCCAGCGCGGCGGTGACCTCGTCGGCGCGGTGTCCGGGCAGGGCGTGGAACAGCGTCAGGTGGGCGCCGACCACCAGGCGCCGCGACGGGAAGAACCGCCGGCGCTGCGCGTCGAGCTCCGCCTGGGTCTCCTCGTCGAGCAGCGCGGTGACGATCAGCGGGTCGGTGTCGCTCACGGGCCTGCCGTCCATCCGTCGGGGTCGTCCCACGCCTGCAGGCTCCGGCGGCTCGTGAAGCGGAGCTCCTCGCCGGTCCGCGGGTCCGGGAACGCCAGCTCGCGGGCCAGGAGCTGCAGCGGCGCGCGGAAGTCGTCGAGCGGCACGTCGCGCACGGCGGGGTAGAACGGGTCGCCGAGCAGCGGCAGCCCCAGCGAGGCCATGTGCACGCGCAGCTGGTGGGTGCGCCCGGTGCGGGGCTCGAGACGGTAGCGCGCCCGGTCGGAGCGCGCCTCGAGCAGCTCCACCCGCGTCTCCGCGTTGGGCTCGCCCGGCACCTCCTGCGCGGTGACCACCCCGCGCTCCTTGACGATGCGGCTGCGCACCGTGCGCGGCAGCGCCAGCGCCGGGTCGTAGGGGGCGACCGCCTCGTAGGCCTTCGTGACGCGCCGGTCGCGGAACAGGTTCTGGTAGGTCCCGCGCCGCGCGGGCTCGACGACGAACAGGACGAGGCCCGCGGTCACCCGGTCCAGCCGGTGCGCCGGGCTCAGCGCCGGCAGCCCGAGCCGGTGGCGCAGCCGCACCAGCGCGGTCTCGCGGACGTGGCGCCCGCGGGGGATCGTGGCGAGGAAGTGCGGCTTGTCGACCACGACGATCTCGTCGTCGCGGTGCACGACGTCGATCTCGAACGGCACCGGCGCCTCGTCGGGCAGGTCGCGGTGGAACCAGATCACCGACCGGGGCACGAACGGCGTGTCCGGCCCGAGCGGCCCGTCGTGGTCGACGATCCGCCCCTCGGCGAGCATCGCGTCGACCCGCGCGGGCGGGACCGGCAGCCGGTCGACGAGGTGGTCGCGCAGCGTCGCCCACGGGCCCGCGTCCGGCATCCGCACCCGGGCCGGGTCGAGCCCGTCGCGCGGCGGGAGCGGCGGGCTGCGGCGGGGCACGGCCCGAGACTACGGATCCCTAGAGGAACGCCTCGGCGACGCCGGTCGCGATCCTGTCGAGCGCCGCGGTGGGCGCCACGCGGTAGTGCTCGGGGTCGGCGGTGCGCCGCGCCCACATGTGCTCGGCGAACGTCCAGGCGACGTCACGGGTCCCGGAGACGAGGATGTTGCCGACGAGGTTGCCGAGCCCGTCGATGATCCCGCCGTCCGGGCCCCACTTCGTCCAGGGCACCTCGTTCTTCTCGCACAGCGCGTCCATGTTGTTGCGGAAGATCGTGTTGATGGCCTCGTAGTCCGCGTACTGCGCGCTCGTCGTCGCGAGCGGGGTCGGGTTGTCCTCCCACACGTCGAGCAGGGCGAAGGCCAGGTCGAAGTTGACGTGCGCGTTGACCCCGACGACCGCGAACTGCCACTCCTCGTGGTCCTCCTGGCGCCGGGTGAACAGCACCTCCCAGCAGCCGGGCGCGCTCGGGCGGCCGTGCAGGTGGTCGTCGAGGGCGACGAGGTAGCGCCGCGCGAACGCGATGTCGAGCTGCAGGATGAACTCGCCGCAGTGGAACATCGCTCCCCGCTCGTACTCGGCGAGGACGTCCTGGGTGATCGTGAGGTAGAGGTCGGAGAAGCAGGCGATCCCGTCGCGGTGGCGGTCCCCGGTGCCGCCCAGGTGGTCCGCCGTGTCCCGCAGCTCCCGGAGCGCCGTGACGACGCCGGGCACGTCGGTCGGGCGCTGCGCCGCGAGCGGCGCGAGCAGGGTCTGGTTGCCCACCAGGGTCTGGCGTTCAGGCACGGGTTCCTCGCTCGGGGCCGGTGGGACGCGCGCGGACACGCTGGAGCAGGGCCGCGGCCTGGGTGCGTGACCGGGTGCCGGTCTTGGCGAGCACCCGGGAGACGTGGACCGCGACGGTGCGCTCGCTGATGTAGAGGCGGTGGGCGATCTCGCGGTTGGACAGCCCGTCGGCGAGGACGGCGAGCACCTCGTGCTCGCGGGAGGTCAGGGCCGCGAGCTCGGGGGCGCGGCGCGCGGCGGCGGTGGTCTCGCCGGCGGCCGTCGCGACCGGTGCCTCGCCCGCGTGCGTGACGTCGAGGCGGGCGCGGCGCGCGAGCCCGGCGATCTCGTCGAGGAACGGCCCGGCGCCCATCGCCGTCGCGGTCTCCGCCGCCGAGCGCAGCGCGCGGGCCGCCTCGCCGCGGCGGGTACCGGACGCGAGCAGGGCCTCGGCGCGGCGCAGCATGGCGTAGGCCGCGGGGTAGGGGTTGAGCTGCTTGCCCCACATCTCGGCGACCTGCGCCCAGGCGTCCGGGTCGGAGGCGCCGGCGGCGCGGCCGGCCTCGGCGCGGCACATGGTCACGTAGGCGAGCACGGTGCGGCGCAGCGCGGGCACGGTGCTCGGCACCCGCCGCTCCAGGTTGACGACGTGCCGGGCGAGGCGCTCGAGCGCGGCGCGGTCGGTGGCCATGCCGCGCGCGGCGGCCTCGGCCTCGGCCCGCAGCCCGTGCCAGACCAGCGGGGCGACCAGGAACACGTCGTCGGGGGTGTGCTCGGCGACGTCGAGACCGCGCGCGACGAGCGTGCGCGCGAGGTCCGGGCGCCCGCGCCACATCTCGACGCCCGAGCGCAGGGTCAGCAGCGGGACGCGGTAGCGCGAGGCCACGGTGCCCCGGCGGGGTGGGCCGGGGGTGCGGTCGTCCGGCGCCGCGGAGTCCTCGCCCGTGCCGTCGAGCGCGAGGAGATCCACCGCGCGGAGGTCCTCGTCGGCCTCGACGAACTCGCCGCGCCCGACCTGGAGGCGGCAGCGCGCGAGCCGGACCTCGAGCGCGTCGGCGCCGGTCGGCGAGAGCGCCCACGCCTCGTCGACGGCGTCGGAGGCCTCCGACCAGCGCCCGAGCCGGAAGAGGCCGTTCGCCGTGGTGGCGAGCAGCCGCACGCCCGCCGAGCGCGCGAGGCCCAGGTCCCGCATCCGCGCCACGCCCTGGCGCGCGATCTCCACGCCCTCGTGCAGCTCGCCCAGCGGCCCGGACAGCAGGTCCGCCCACGCCTGGTAGGCGCGCCCGACCGCCGCGGCGTCGCCCGTGCGCTCGGCGATCATGAGCCCGTCCGCGACGGCGGCGAGCCCGGCGTCGGGGTTCTCGAGGTAGGCCAGCGCGGAGCCCAGCGTGGCGAGCATCGGCGCCTGCTCGGCGTGCTCGCCCTGCCGGCGCGACACGGCGAGCGCCCGCTCGGCCTCGCGCTGGGCGCCGCGCACGTCGCCGGTGATCAGCAGCGCCTCGGCGTGCGCGGCGTGCACGGCGGCCAGGGCGGGGTCGTCGCCGACGCGCTCGGCGCGCCCGGCGTCGTGCAGCACGGCGACGGCGTCGCCGGTGCGCCCCGCGTCGAGCAGCGAGCGCCCGAGGCGCACCACCGCGGGCAGCTCGGCGGCGCCGGCCGCGGCGGGGTCGGGGACTAACCGGCGCAGGAGGTCGACGGCCGCGTCGTACTCCCCGGCGAGCTGGGCGGTGTCGGCGGCGCGGGCGAGCATGACGCCCGCCTCGGGGTCGTCGCCGCCGGCCGGGGGCAGCGCGGGCGGTCGGTGACCGGGCAGGACCCGCGCCGACGGGGGCGTCGCGCGGGCCGCGGCGAGCGCCAGCGCCGCCATCCACTGCCGGTGCGCCGTGCCGAACTCGTGGATCTGCTCGGCGACGGTCGCGGCGTGCACCACCGCGGGCAGGGCGCTCTCGGGGTCGTCGGCGCGGGTCCAGTGGTGCGCGCGGCGCAGCGAGGCCGCCGGGTCGTGCGCCAGCTCCGGTCCCGCGCCGAGCACGGCGTCGTAGGCCAGCGCGTAGCGGCGGTGCAGCCCGCGGCGTTCCCCGGGCATCAACTCGGCGGCGACCACGTCGCGCATCAGCCCGTGGCGCAGCGCGTAACCCTCGACCTCCGGGTCGACGACGACCATCGCCGCCTCGGCCGCCTCGCGCAGGGCGGCGAGCAGGTCGTCCTCCTCGGTGCGCACCACCTCCGCGAGCAGCCGGTGCGGCACCGGCTCCTCGCCGAGCGCGAGCGCGGCCACCACGGTCTGCGCCAGCGGCCGCAGCCCCGAGAGCCGCCCGAGGACGAGGCCGCGCAGCCCGGGGGAGAGGCCGTCGGCGGCGCCGTCGGCGACCGCGGCGAGCGTCTCGGCGACGATGAACGGGTTGCCCGCCGAGCGCCGCCACACCAGGTCGGTCAGCCCGGTGTCGCCGCCGGCGTCGCGCACGATCTCCTCGACCCGCCCGCGGGGCAGGGGCGCGAGCTCGATGGCCCGCACGGCCCGGTCGCGGGTCAGCTCGGGCAGCATGCGGCGCAGGGGATGGGTGACGTCCAGCGCCTCCGAGCGGGCCGTGGCCACGAGCAGGATCCGCTCGTCGGTCAGGTGCGCGACCAGGGACACCACGAGCTCGCGGGTGGTGCGGTCGGCCCAGTGCAGGTCGTCGACGACCACGAGCACGGGCGCCTCGGCGGCCAGGGTGACCAGCACCCGGCGCACCAGCTCGAGCAGGTGCCCGCCCGACGGGGGTGTCGCGCCGGGGCCGGGGTCGAGCAGCGGGGCGAGCTCGTCGCGCCACGGCGCGAGGGCGGCGCGCGCGGCGAGGACGGCCGGCGGGGCGTCCGCAGTGGTGCCAGCCGGGCGCAGCAGCCGCCGCAGCCCGGTGGCGACCGGCCAGAGCGGCAGCTGCTCGCCCACGTCGACCGCGGCGCCGCTGACGACGACGCCGCCGTCGGCCTCGGCGCGCTCGGCGAGCCCGCGCACCAGCCGGGTCTTGCCGGCCCCCGCGTCGCCGGTGAGGACGACGGTCAGCGCGCCGCTGCTCCGGGCGCGCTCCCAGCACCGGGCGAGGACGGCGGCGTCGGCGGCACGCCAGGGCGGCGGCTCGGCCGTGCCCGCGCCACCCTCCCGGTACGCCCCCTGACCTCCCACGGCGAGGACGCTAGGCGCGCGCGATCGGCGGCGTCCAGCGGCGTAGGCAGGCCACCTGTCGGGCTAGTCATTTCTTCTGATGTGCCGGCTCGACCGATTCCGAGAAGCTTCGTCGTGAGGGCGGGACGACGGTCGTCGGGGGACCGGAGGGGGTCGCTCGGACGTCCTCGCGCTCGCCCGGGGTCATGTGGCCGGGCGCGCGACGGGAGGGGGAGGCGGGGCCTGCTGGCGCCCGGGGGGACGCCCGGACGCCCCGCCTCCCCCTTCCGAGCGGACAGAGCCGAGCGGGCAGAGCCGAACGTCAGTAGAGGCGCTGCGTGGCGATCTGCGCGCCCGCCGACAGCGCCCGGAACTTCTCCCAGACGACGCTCGGGTGCACCTCGGGGGAGTAGCTCGCCCGCGACGAGAACCCGCAGTCGGCGCCGGCGATGACGTTCTCCCGGCCGACGCAGGACGTGTACCAGCCGATCATGTCGGCGATCAGCTCCGGGTGCTCCACGTAGTTCTGCGCGTGCCCGAGCAGGCCGGGGATCAGCACCGACCCCTCCGGCAGCGCCAGGTCCTCCCAGATCTTCCACTCGTGCATGTGGCGCGGGTTGGCGACCTCGAACGAGTAGCCGCCCGCGCGCATCGCGATCATGTACGGCGCGACCTCGCCCATGCCGATGTCGTGGATGCGCGGCCCGTGGTTGAGCCCGTAGCAGGTGTGCAGGCGGATGCGCTCGGTCGGGATGTCGCGCAGGCTGTGGTTGACGATCTCGGCGTGCTCGCGCGCGGTGCGGTCGCGCTCGGCGGGCTCGAGGGTCGGGTCGGAGAGGATCTCGATCAGCCAGGGGTCGTCGATCTGGAGCAGGAAGCCGGCGTCGACGATCGCCAGGTACTCCTCGCGCAGCGCCTCGCCGACGGCCTCGTAGTACTCGCGATCGGTGGCGTAGTACTCGTTGCGCCCGAACCCGCGCGGCGAGGTGGAGGGCATGAACGCCTCGACCACCCCGAAGACGTCCGCGATCGCCTTCTGCAGGTTCGCGAGGTCGGTCTGCAGCTCGTCCTGGCCGGTGTAGCTCACCGGCCCGACGCAGGCGACGGTCTGCATCGGCGCGACCGTCTTCGTGTACTTGCCGAGGTAGCCCTCGTAGTACTCCGGGAACGCGTCGATCTCGACCTGCCACGACGGCGGCAGGAGGCGTTCGCCGGAGTCGGGGGAGAAGCCGTCGAGCCGGCGCTGGACGTAGGTCGCGAAGCTGACCTTGCCCATCTCGCCGTCGGTGACGACGTCGATGCCGGTCTCGCGCTGGCGCGCGACGACGTCGGCGACGGCCTCGGTCACCTGCCGGGCGAAGAGGTCGGCGTCGTAGGGACGGCCGTGCTCCTTCTCCCGCATCGTGTCGAGCAGGGCCTCGGGGCGGGCGAGGCTGCCGACGTGGGTCGTCAGGACGCGGTCGGTGCTGCGCTGCATGGACCTGACGGTAGGAGCGGTGTCGCCGGGTCGTACGTGAGCTGTTCCGGTGCGGCGAACGGAGAGACTCAGTGGTGCGGGTGCCCGGCGGCCGCGTGCGGGTCGGGCTCCGTGGCGGTGCCGGAGACCAGCCCGGTGCCGAGGGCGGCGGGGTCGTCGGGGCCGCGCCGGTGTCCCCGGCGGCGGCGCAGCACGTCGACGAGGCCGAGCGCGAACGCCGCGAGCACGCACACGAGCACGACGCCGAGGCCGACCGCGAGTGCGGTCCCGAACTGCTGCCCGGACGCGGCGAGGACCGTGAAGAACACCGAGGCGACCACCGCGATGCCCAGCGACGAGCCGAGCCGCTGCGCGGTCTGCTGCATGCCGCCCGCGGTGCCGCCCTGGTCGGTGGGCACGCATTGCAGCGTCAGCGCCTGGTTCGGGGTGATCACGAGCCCGCTGCCGATCCCGGCGACGAACAGCGGCAGCGCCGTGTAGAGCCCGGTCGACGGGTCGGTCCGGAACGCCACCACGAGCAGCGTCGTCGCGATCCCGACCGCCATGACGACCGTGCCGGCGACGACGAGCGGCCGGCCGACCCGCGTCACGACCCGCCCGCCCCACGCGGCGGCGATCGCCGAGCCGACGGCGTAGGGCATCGTCGCGAGCCCGGCGAGGAGCGCGGAGTAGCCCAGGCCCTGCTGCAGGTAGACGGTGAGCACGAAGAAGATCGCGGTCGAGCCCGCCATGTAGAGCGCGCCCAGCGAGGTCCCGAGCACGTAGCCGGGGCTGCGCAGGACCCGCTCGTTGAGCAGCGGGTCGCGCCCGCCGCGGGCGTACCGGCGTTCCCAGGCGACGAAGCCGGCGCCGACCGCGAGGCCGACGGCCGCGGTCCACCAGGGCGCGGCGGCCGGGTCGCGCTCGGCGAGCACGACCGGCAGCAGCACCCCGAGCACCGCGACGCCGAGCAGCACCGCGCCGACGGGGTCGAGCGAGGTGCGGGTCCGCTCCTCCCGGCCGGGGTCGGCGGGCAGCAGCCGGGGCGCGAGCACGAGGGCGGCGACCGCGAGCGGCAGGTTCACGAGGAACACCCAGCGCCAGCCCTCCGCCCCGCCGAGGTCGATGAGCAGGCCGCCGAGCAGGGGACCGACCGCCGTCGACGACGCGTTGACCGCGCCGAACACGCCGAACGCGGTGCCGCGCTCCGACCCGCGGAACATCTGCTGGATGAGCCCGAGGAGCTGTGGGTTCACGAGGCCGCCGGCCAGGCCCTGCACGAGGCGCGCGGCGACGAGCCAGGTGGCGTCCTGCGCGAGCCCCGCGGCCAGGCTCGCCAGCGCGAAGAGCACGAGGCCCGCGACCAGCACGCGCTTGCGCCCGCGCCCGTCACCGAGGCGTCCGGCCGGGACGAGGGCCAGGCCGAACGTGAGCGTGTAGCCGGCGACGATCCAGGAGAGGTCGGCGGGGCTCGCGCCGAGGCCGGTGCGGAACGCCGGCAGCGCGACGTTCACGATGCTGACGTCGACGAAGATCATGACGCCGGCGAGCATGCAGACCGCGAGGGCGGCCCACCGGCCCGGCACGGGAGTCTGGTCGGGCGCAGGCACGAGCCCGTGGCTACCCGGGCGCGAGGGTGCTGATGCCCGCGAGCACCAGGTCGATCCCCGCGAGGAACTGCTCGCGGTCGTCGTGGGAGCGCATCTGCTCGGCGACGGTCCGGGTGAACGCGTACTCGTCGGGGTCGAGCTCCTCCCAGGTCGTCGACACCGCGCCCAGGAACTCGTCGCGGTCCACGTCGGGGCCGAGGATGCGCGCGTTCGCGGCGTTCTGGGCGGCGGCGCCGAGGACGTACTGCACGAGCACCGAGGTCACCGTGAACCAGCGGGCGTGCGGCACGCCGAGGTCGCGGACCTGCCGGCCGACGATCTCGAAGATCCGGGGCGAGGTGGCCTGCCAGGAGCTCGCCGAGAGCTGGCCCGCCACCCACGGGTGCTCGTCGATCGCGTCGAACAGGCCGAGCGCGACGGCCCGCACGCGGTCCGCGGGGTCACCGGCGGACTCCGTCGCCAGGGCGTCCGCGACGACCGCGTCCGTCGCGGCGGCGAGCAGCTCGTCCTTGTTCGCCACGTGCCAGTAGATCGCCCCGGCCCCGGTCGCGAGGGCCCTGGCCAGGGCCCGGAACGTCAGCCCGCCCTCGCCGTCGGTGTCGAGCAGCTCGACGGCGACCTCGACGATGCGCCCGCGGGTGAGCGCCTCGGCGCGGCGGCGGGGCGGGGTGGTCACGGAGGTCATCTTGACATGTTTGGAACGGCGTTCCAACATCGGGCCATGGAACGACGTTCCACGGCAGATGAGGAGGAGTCACCATGACCACCCACGTCACGATCATCGGTGCCGGGCTCGGCGGGCTCGTGCTCGCGCGCGTCCTGGCCGTCCACGACATCCCGGTCACGGTCCACGAGGCCGAACCCTCACCGACCTCGCGCGCCCAGGGCGGGATGCTCGACATCCACGCCGACAGCGGGCAGCCGGCCCTCGCGGCCGCGGGGCTGACCGAGGAGTTCCGCGCGCTGGTCCTCGAGGGCCGCCAGGCCATGCGGATCCTCGGCCGCGACGGGACCGTGCTCCACGACGAGCCCGACACCGGTGACGGCGGCCGCCCCGAGGTGCAGCGCGCCGACCTGCGGCGACTCCTGCTCGACGCGCTGCCCGAGGGCACCGTGCGCTGGGACCACAAGGTCACCGGCGTCCGCGCGCTCGGCGACGGCCGCCACGAGGCGACCTTCGCCGGCGGCGACACCGTCACCACGGGCCTGCTCGTCGGTGCCGACGGCGCGTGGTCCCGGGTCCGCTCCCTGGTCTCCGACGCCACCCCGACCTACTCGGGCACCACCTTCGTGGAGACCTGGCTCCACGACGGCGACACCCGCCACCCGGCGGCCGCGGCGGCCGTCGGCGGCGGGTCGCTCATGGCCCCCGAGCCGGGCAAGGGCATCCAGGCCCACCGCGAGGCGGGCGGCACCCTGCACGCCTACATCGCGCTGTCCAGGCCGCCGGAGTGGTTCGACGGGCCCGACGTGACCGCCCGGGTCGCCGCGGAGTTCGCGGGCTGGGCGCCCGAGCTCACCGCCCTGATCACCGAGACCGACACCCCGCCGGTCGTGCGCCCGCTGAACACCCTGCCGATCGGCCACCGCTGGGAGCGCGTCGCCGGGGTGACGCTGGTCGGCGACGCCGCCCACCTGGCGCCCCCGAACGGCGAGGGCGCTAACATCGCGATGCAGGACGGTGCGGAGCTCGCGCTGGCGATCGCGGCGCACCCGGGCGACGTCGAGGCCGCGCTCGACGCCTACGAGCAGGCCCTGTTCCCGCGCGGCGAGGCGGCCGCGACTGACGGCGCCGAGCTCTACGCGCTCATGTTCGGCGACGCGGCGCCGCACGGGCTGGTCGCGGCGTTCACGTCGTGAGGGGTCAGCCCCGCGCGCGCTCCAGGTCCGCGGAGATCCGTGCCGCGGCCCGGCGTACGCCCTGGACGACCGCCGGCTTGCGGGGTCCGAGCACGCGCGAGGTCGGCCCGACCACCGACAGCGCGGCCACCGGGTGCGGGCGCCCGCCCCGGGTGAGGGTGATCGGCGCGGCAATCGACGACCAGCCGGGCTCGAACTCCTCGCGCGAGGTCGCGTAGCCCTGCTCGCGGGTGATCGCGAGGATCTGGCGGTAGCGCAGCGGGTCGACCACCGTGAACGGCGTGTAGCGCTGCAGCCCGCGCTCGAGGATCGCCGTGATGAGCGCCGGGTCAGCAGCCGCGAGCACCCGGCCCGCGCTCGACGAGTGCGCCGGGTTGCGGCGGTGCTCGCTGCGGAAGCGCACGTTCATCGCCGCCGACTCGGCGCGCTCGACGTAGAGCACGTCGGTGCCGACGCTGACGCCGAGCTGGATGGTCTCGCGCAGCAGCTCGCGCAGCTCGCCCATCGCGGGCAGGGCCACGTCGCGCAGCATGAGCCGGTCGACGGCGAGCTGGCCGTACTCGAACAGGCGCAGGCCCAGGCGGTAGCGACCCGAGCCGGTGCGCTCGAGCAGTCCGCCGGTGGCCAGGGCCGCCAGCATCCGGCACGCGGTGCTCTTGGCGATCCCGAGCCGGGCGGCGACGCGCGTCGCGCCCAGCTCGGCCTCGTCGGCGAAGCAGTCGAGCACCGAGACCGCGGTCGACACCGACCGCAGCGGGGAGTCGTCCTCGGCCGGGCCGACGCCGGCGTCGAGATCCAGCGGGGGGAGGGACAGCACCGTCATCTCAGGCCTCCCAGTGCGGGAACTCGTCGGGCGGCGGGACGTTCACCTCGGTGACCCGGTTGCGGTAGGAGACGAACGCGCTCTGCGCGCCCTCGCGCACCTTGACCCGGATCTCCTCGGTGTTCAGCGGCTCGCCGGGGTCGTAGCCGTGCGCCCAGGTGGCGAAGGCGCGCATCGGGCCGGAGTGGGTCGCGGCGAGGATGCGCCGGTGGGTCAGCGTGCCGTCGGGCTGCGTCGACTCGGTGATCAGCCGGTGGAACCCCCGCCAGAAGCGGCGCACGCACATCGCCGGCGGCTCGAAGTACATCATCGGGATCGTCAGCCACTCCTGGATCGGGTCCGCCCCGCCCAGCTGCGTGCGGTAGAAGCGGTCGATCTCGACGAGCCAGCGCGGGCGGTCGCCGACGGCGAGGCGCTCGAGGGTCTCGTTGGTGGCCTGGTACTGCCGGAACGCCGAGGTGACGTCACGCAGGCCGTCGGGGGTCCAGACCCCGAAGTTGCGCAGCTCGGGGATCGGCTCCTTCTCGGTGATCTCGGCGTCGATGCCCCACATCTGCAGGCCGTCGGTGATCCCGTTGTACAGCTGGTCGGCGGTCTGGCGGGCGCGGTTGGTGTCGGCGCAGACCAGGCGCACCCTGTCGCCGTGGTCGAAGCGCCGCGCGAGCTCGTGGCCCCGGCGGTGGGCCTGCCAGCCGCCCATCGGCGTCAGGCCGGCGTCGGTGGAGTAGCCCTGGGTGATGCCGTGCCGGATGATCGAGATCTCGCAGACGATCTTCTCCGACGCCCGCCGCTCCACCGGCGCGGCGACCTCCTTGCCGCGGCTCGCCTCGGCGAGCGCCGGCGTGAAGGTCCTGCCCTCGTAGGAGACGGTGCCCGTGTCGGCGGGCGCCGACCCGCGCTCGCGGAAGCGACGCAGGTAGAGCGGCGTGCTCGCCTGGTCGGTGTTCTGGCTGTCCTCGGGCGCCGGCGGCGTCTCCGCCGAGCCGCCGCGGCGCGAGCGGTAGCGCGACAGGTAGTCCGGGGCCTCGTAGCGGTCGACGCGGCGGGCGTCGGGCCGGTTCTCCACCCCGGTCACGAGTGCACCGTGAAGAAGCGCTCGTTGACCTGGCGGTGGTAGTAGAAGATGGCGCGCCCCATCTCCTCCTCGGTCCAGGTGATCGGCTCGAAGTCCGGGTCGACCCAGTACCCGCCGGTGAAGAGCTCGTTGCGGTTGCCGGCCGGGTCGAAGAAGTACGTCGTGTAACCGCGGGTGACGCCGTGGCGCGTGGGGGCCACGTCGATCGTCACGCCGTGGTACGCGAGCGCGTCGGCCGCCTCGCGGATGCCGTTCCAGTCGTCGAGCCAGAACGCGAAGTGGTGCAGCGCCCCGTTGGGCCCCGTGATGACGGCGATGTCGTGCGGGGTGTGCGAGTGCTCGAGGAACGTGGCGAGCTGGTGGCCGTCGTTGGCGAGGATCTGCTCGGTGAGCCGGAACTCGAGCAGCTCGGTGAAGAACGCGGTGAACGCCTCGACGTCCTCGGCCATGACGAAGACGTGGTCCAGGCGCGGCGGCGCGATGCCGATGAGGTCCTGCGGGCGCGGCGGCGGATTGGTCTTCGGCAGCATGTTGCCGATCCGCTCGGTGCCGTGGGTGAGCTCGACGAGGTGGCCCGACGGGGCGTCGAAGCGGATCGCCTCGCCCCAGCCCGGGCCCAGCTCGCGCGCCGCGAAGCGCTTGACCGGCACGCCGGCGGCCTCGAGCTTCGTCGTGAAGTGGTCGAGGTCCGAGGCCTCGTTGAGCTTGAACGACATGTGGTCGAGGCCGTAGGTGGGGGCCTCGCGCAGGATCACCGAGTGGTGCTCGCGCTCGTCCCAGCACTTGAGAAAGACCCGCGGGGCGCCGTCGCGCTCGTCGCGCGCGGTCTCGATGAGGCCCAGGACCTCGGTGTAGTACGCGGTGGCGAGCTCGAGGTCGGGGACCCGGACCTCGACGTGCTGCAGCCGGATGATCCGGTCGCTGGTGGTGGGCACGGGGTCTCCTAGGTGTGCATCCGCAGGAACCGCTGGCTGATGACGTTCTCGTAGTAGAAGAGGCCCTTGCCGAAGTTGTCCTCGGTCCAGGTGAGGATCTCGGTGTCGGGGTCGACCCAGTAGCCGCCGGTGAAGACCTCGTTGCGGATCCCGAGCGGGTCGAAGAAGTAGATGGTGTTGCCGCGGGTGACGCCGTGGCGCGTCGGGCCCTGGTCGATCTGCACGCCGTTGAAGGCCAGCGTGTCCGCGGCCTTGCGGATGTGGTCCCAGTCGTCGAGCCAGTACGCCCAGTGGTGCAGGGCGCCGTTGGGGCCGTTGACGATGGCGATGTCGTGCGGGGAGCGGGTGTTGCCCGCGAGCCACACGCCGAGCTGGTGGCCGTTGCCGTCGAGGACCTGCTCGGTCATGCGCATCCCGAGCACGTCGATGAAGAACGCCGCGGACTCCGCGACCTCCTCGGCGTTGACCAGCATGTGGTCCATCCGGGGCGGCGCGATGCCGGGCAGGTCGGGCGGCGGGACCGGCGACGGGTTGGTCTTGCCGAGCATGTTGCCGGTCTTCTCGATGTCCCAGACCAGCTCCATGATCTGGCCCGACGGCACCTCGAAGCGCAGCGACTCGCCCTGGCCGACCGCCTCGCCGCGGCTGACGCGCGAGGTGGGGCAGCCGTAGGCCTCGACCTTCTTCTCGAGCTCGTGGAGGTCGTCCTCCTCCTCGACGCGGAAGGTGAACGAGTCCATCCCGGTGCGCGGGTTGTAGCGCATCCGCAGCGAGTGGTGGTCCTCCTCGTCCCAGCACTTGAGGTAGACGCAGTCGTCGGTGCGCTGCACCTGCTGCAGGCCCATCACCTCGGTGTAGTACGCCGCCGACAGATCGAGGTCGGGCGTGCGGACGTCGACGTGGGCCAGGCGGAGGATTCCCATGCGAGATGCCCTTTCCGCGGGCGAGCCTGCTTCCTTGACGCCGCGACGCTAACCGCCCTAGCGTTCCGGAAGGAAGACAACGCGTTCCGACTTCCGGAACGCCAGGGGTTGACGGGAGGGGTCGACGTGGCGGACCCGATGGCCATGCGCCGCGCGGTCGCCGGCTACGTCGAGGGCATCCACCGCGCCTACCTGAAGCAGGCCGAGACGTTCCCGCCGGCGGTGCAGGGGCGGCTGCCGCTGATCGCCGCGGGGCGGGTCACCGTGGCCGCGGTCGGCGCGCGCAACCTGCACATCCTGGCGACCACCGAGGGCCTCGGGCCCACGCGCGGGCAGGAGGTCGAGCTGCCCGGCTCGGCCGACGGGCTCGAGTGGGTCGTGCGCTTCTACGACCCGGTGGTCGTGCCCGCGCTCGGGCTGATCGACGAGTCGGAGGGGCCGGCGTCGGAGAAGGTCCGCGGCGCGCTGGGGATCTCGACGGTCGTCTACCACGTGGTCACCCAGCCCGGGTCCGGTCTCTCGCCGCACCACGCCGGGCACGTCGGCTCCGGGCTGGCGAGCTCCCACTCCGCCGCGGCGCGCGACTTCGAGCGCCTGCGCGACCGGGCCCGCGGCCGCGAGGCGCTGGTCGACGAGATGGAGGGCGCCGCCGTGGCAGGGCTCGCCCGCGCCCAGATCCTGCTGGCCCGCGCGATCCGCCCGTACGACACCGCGGTGGGCGAGGCCGTGGACGCCGCGCTGAGGCCCGGTGCGACGCCCGACCCGGACGCGGTGCGCAAGGTGCTCCTCGAGGCGTTCACCGGAAGACGGAGCGAAGCGGAGCTCGACCCATCAGGTCAGGAGCCGGCGTGACCGACGCGCCGCTGCAGACGGTCACGAACGCCGCCCGGCTGCTCAAGGCGTTCCTCACCCGCGAGGAGTCGCTCGGCGTCTCCGAGCTGGCGCGCCGCCTCGATCTCGGCAAGAGCGCGGTGCACCGGCTGCTCACCACGCTCGCCGCCGAGGGGCTCGTCGAGCAGGACCCGCGCACCGGCGGCTACCGCCTCGGGCTCGTGGTCTTCGAGCTCGGCGAGGCCGTCCGCGTGCACATGGACCTGCACGCCGCCGCCGGCTCGGTGCTCGCCCACCTGCGCGAGGAGACCGGCGAGTCCGCGCAGGTCGGCATGCTCGACGGTCACGACGTCGTCTACGTCGACCGGCTCGAGTCGAGCCACGCGCTGCGGCTGTTCACCGAGACGGGCCGCCGGGTGCCGGTGCACTGCACCAGCTCGGGCAAGGTGCTGCTCGCGTTCGCGCCCGAGCACGTCCGCGAGCGCTACCTGGCCACGGCGACGCTGTCCCGCCACACGCCCCACACGCTGTCCGACCCCGACGAGCTGCGCCGGGCGCTGGTCACCGTGCGCGCCCGGGGCTGGGCCGACGCGGTCGACGAGCGCGAGGTCGGCGTCGCGTCGCTCGCCGCCCCGATCCGCGACGCGCGCGGGGTCGTCGTCGCCGCCATCGGTATCGGGGCGCCGGTCAGCCGGTTCCGCGCGATGCCCCGTAAACGGCTGGCCCGCACGATCGTCGAGGCGGGCGAGGCCGTGTCCCGCCGGCTCGGCTGGTCCGAAGAGGCACCGATACTCGAGAAGGAGAGCTGAGTGGCCCTCACCGACCCCCCGGCAGATTCAGTGAAGGCGAAGGCGCGGGCGCTCTACGAGGCGCGGCGCACGCGCGTGCCGATCGCGCCGTTCACCGACACCGAGCCCGACCTCGACATGGCCGACGGCTACGCGATCCAGCAGGAGCTCGTGCCGCTGCTGCTCGCCGACGGCGACCGCGTCGTCGGGCACAAGGTCGGCGTCACGTCCGCGGCGATGCAGAAGATGATCGGGATCGACACCCCGGACTACGGCCCGGTCCTCTCGTCCACGGTCTACCGCGACGGCGACGCGATCCCGCTGAGCCGCTTCATCGCGCCCAAGGTCGAGGCCGAGATCGTGTTCGTGCTCGGCTCGCGGCTGCAGGGCCCCGGCATCGGGCCCACCGACGTCGCACCGGCGGTGGCCGGGGTGGCGGCGGCGATGGAGATCGTCGACTCCCGCATCGCCGACTGGCGGATCAAGCTCGCCGACACCGTCGCCGACCTCGCGTCCAACGGCGCGGTCGCGGTGTCCTCGCGGCTGGTGCCGCTCGCGGGGCTCGACACCCGCCTGATCGGCATGACGTTCACGCGCAACGGCGAGCTCGTCGACACCGGGGCGGGCGCGGCGGCGCTCGGCGACCCGCTGGCCGTCGTCGCGTGGCTGGCGAACGTGCTGGGCGAGGCCGGGGTGGCCCTCGAGCCCGGCCACATGATCATGACGGGGGCGCTGCACGCGGCGGTCCCGCTGGCCGCGGGCGACGTGTTCCGCGCCGAGTTCGACCGGCTCGGGCCGGTGACGATCCGGGTGAAGGAGTCCTAGCCATGGCCGACCTCCAGGAGCTGGCCGACCGGCTGACCAAGGCCGTCACCGAGCGCACCGCGATCGAGCCGCTCACCGACGACGTCGCTTTCTCCGACCCCAATCCGGCTCTCGACCTCGAGACCGGCTACGCCGTCCAGCGCGTGCTGCGCGAGCGGGCGGGCCCGCGGGTGGGCTGGAAGCTCGGGGTGACCTCGCGGGCGAAGCAGGCACAGGTCGGGGTCTCGGACCCGGTGTTCGGGTTCCTGCCGGGCACCGGCGCCCTCGATCTCGGGGAGCCGCTGCGCACCGGCGAGCTGATCCAGCCGCGCGCCGAGCCGGAGATCGTGTTCGTCCTCGGGCGCGACCTCGCGGGCCCGCACGTGACGGCCGCCGACGTGCTGTCCGCGACGTCGGGGCTCGCCGTCGGCATCGAGATCCTCGACTCCCGGTTCCGCGACTACCGCTTCACCATGGCCGACGTCGTCGCCGACAACACCTCGGCCGCCCGCTTCGTCGTCGGCACCCCGGTGCCCGCCGCCGGCGTCGACGTCCGGCTGGTCGGCGTGCTGCTGGAGAAGAACGGCGAGCTGATGGCGACGGCCTCGGGCGCCGCGTCGCTCGGGCACCCCGCCGCCGCGGTCGCCTGGCTGGTGCGCCGCCTCGCCGCCACGGGCGAGGGCCTCGCGGCCGGCGAGGTGGTCCTCTCCGGCGGCCTCACCGCCGCCACCCCCGTCGCCCCCGGCGACGTCGTCACCGTGACCGTCGACCGCCTCGGGACGGTCGAGCTCGCCTGTACGTGAGCACTTTCCGGGCCTCCAGGCCCGGAAAGTGCTCACAACGATGGGAGGCCCTGTCATGCCGCTCGTGCAGATCACCCTCGCCCGGGGCCGCACCCCCGAGCAGCTCGCCGCGCTGGGCGAGGAGGTCACCGCCGCCGTCACCAGGGCGGTCGGCGCGCCCCCCGGCAACGTGCGCGTCGTCGTCACCGAGTGCGAACCGGAGCACTGGTTCGTGGGCGGGGAGTCGCTGGCCGCGCTGCGGGCGTCCGGTCAGCGGTGAGCCTGATACGCGTCGAGGCGCCGGGTGTCGTCACGAGCGACGACGGCCGGCGCTTCGTCGTGCTCGCGGTGCCCGACGGCCTGCGCGTCGTCGACGCCGCGTGCCCGCACAACCGGGGCCCGCTCGAGCAGGGCTGGGTGCGGGAGGGGAACACGATCGTGTGCCCCTGGCACTGGTACCGCTTCGACCTCGACACCGGCGAGTGCGCGACCTCCCCGCAGCACGTCCTCGGGGTGCACCCGGTGCGGGTGATCGACGGTGTCACCTACGCCGACGTCGGCGATCCGCCCCGGGAACTGTCGTGGTCGGAGCGCCTGCGGGCCCACGCGCGTGAGTAGTCCGCCCGGTTCGTCCCGGTCCTCCGCACGGGCCCGCGACGATCTCGCGAGGGGAGACCGGACGCCCCCGCCCGGGAGGTATGTTGCCGCGCGTGTCCTCCCCTTTCGGCGGCGGTTCCGGCTCCGGAGACCCTGATCGCCCGGAGTCGTTCGGTTCCCGGCCCACGCAGTACGGGCCCACCGCCGACCCCTACGGGCAGCAGTCGTCCGGACCCCAGCCGTACTACGGGGGACAGACCGGCGACCCGTCCCAGCAGGGATACGGGCAGCAGCCGTACGGCCAACAGCCCTACGGTCAGCAGCCGTACGGCCAGCCGGGGTACGGGCAGCCCTACGGCCAGCCCGGATACCCGCAGCAGGGCTACGGGCAGCCGTACGGGCAGCAGCAGCCCTACGGGCAGCCGGGCTACGGCCCGTACGGCGGCTACGGCTGGCAGCAGCAGCAGCAGCCGCCGCCGAAGAAGAACAAGGCGCTGCCCTGGCTCCTCGGCGGCGGCGCCGCGCTGATCGTCGCGGTGGTCGCGGTCGTCGTCCTGCTCGTCACCTTTGGCAGCAGCACGGTGGAGGGCGAGTCCGTGCGCTCGGTGCCGATCCCCGACGCCAACCCGGCGGGCATCACCGACACGATCACGCTCGACGGATCGGGCACGGTCTCGGCGCTCCAGGTCGACGTCACCATCAGCCACCCGTACGTCTGCGACCTCGTCGTCACCCTGCGCTCGCCGCAGGGCGCGACGGCCGTGCTCTCCGACCTCGACCAGTGCGACCGCAACCGCCCGGGCCTGGCCCTGACGCTCGACAGCAACCAGGGCGGCCCGCTCGCCCCGCTCGTCGGGCAGCCGGTCGCCGGCCCGTGGACGCTCTCGGTGGCCGACGGGGTCGCGATCGACCGCGGCACGCTCGACAGCTGGAAGATCAAGGTCGAGCGCTGACGGTGCCGTCCGGACGGAGCACCCGCCGCGACGCTCAGGTCGGGACGCGGGGTCGTCCGCCGAGGCGGGGTTGTCGGTGGGGGTCGATCCAGTGGGGTGGGGTGAACCAGGGTCGGCCGTCTCGGATGGTGACGGTCCAGTGGCCGTGGTGGAGCAGTTGGTGGTGGTAGCTGCACAGCAGCACGAGGTTGTCGATCTGGGTGGGGCCGTGGTCGCGCCAGTGGCGGATGTGGTGGGCGTGGCAGCGGCGGGGGCGGCGGGCGCAGTCGGGGAAGGCGCAGCCGCCGTCTCGCAGGTTGAGGGCGCGGCGGATGGCGTCGGTGACGGTGCGTTGGAGCCGTCCGACGTCGAGGGGTTCTGATTTCGCGCCGAGGACAATGGGGACGATGTCGGCGTCGCAGGCCCAGCGCCGCAGGGTGGCGGGGTGGACCGGGGCGCCGGAGTCGAGCAGCCCGTAGCCACGGTGGCGGGCGCGGGTGGTGAGGGTGTCGGTGAGCCACCGCTGGTCGAGGGTGATCGTCAGCAGTGCCCGCCCGGGTCGCTGGGCCCGCGCCGGTGCCCGTCCGGACGGCTCCGGGCGGCGGGGCGCGGGGATCAGCGCATCCGCGACCGTGTCGCCGGTCGTGCTGTCCTCAGTCTCGACGTTGGTGTCGGACTGGGTGTCGGTGGCGATGCCGTGCGGGCCGGCGGCGTCGTTGACGAGGTCTTTGAGTCCTTCGATGCGCCGCAGCTTGAGTTCGCGGTGATCGTCGGGCCCGCAGGGGGTCGCGAGGGTGTCGATGGTCTCGACGAACGCTTCGGCGTCGACCGGGTCGGACATCCGCCCCCGGAACAGCAGCATCCCGTTGCGGCGGCGGACGAACCACAGTTCGTCGTCGCGCCCGGCGTCCTCCTCGGGGGGTTCTTCGCCGTCGGGGTCGAGGTGGGCCAGCACCCGGTCCGCGACCGCCTGCAGCCCTTTCGGACCCAGCCGGGTCGCCTCGTCCGCCAGGGTGCGTTCCGCGGCGGTCCAGTCGTCGACGGGCAGGTCGTCGACGCGGTCGAGGCGGCGCATGGTGGTGCGGATGATCGCGATGTGCGCCGGCCCGACCTCCCCCGCCGCCGCCACGGTCGCGGTGGCCGGCAACCGCGGGGGTAGCGGCTCACCGGGCAGCGAGCTGCGGGGGCACAGGTCTCGCGCCTCGCCGACGAGGCGTTTCGCCTCGGCGGCGGGGATGCGCCACAGGGCCTCGAGCAGGCGGGAGGTGGAGCGGTCCCCGGACAGTTCGGCGACCTGGCCGCGGTCGAGCTCGGCGACCTGCTCGAGACGGCGGTAGCCCTTACGGCGGCGGGCGATCTCACCGAGGCGGGCGCGCTCGAGCGCGTCCCGTTCCACCGGCCCGAGCACCCGTTCGCTCATGTGTTCGAGAATACCAGGTCGGCGTCATCGGCGACACCGGCGTCGGGTTCGAAGGGAGCCGCAATCCCGATCCCGGAGCCTGCCCGAACACCATGGTCAGTGCTCCGGCTCGTGGCCGATCGCCGTGTCGCCGGTGGTCGTGACCTCGCCGGTCCAGCCGCAGGTGGCGCACCAGCAGTAGAAGCGCCGCGCGTCGCCCTCCCAGAACTCGTTCGCGAGCCCCAGGTCGCGGGCGCACGCCGGGCAGAAGCGGGGCGCGTCGCGGCGGTGGGCCTCGACGTCCGCGGCGAACCGCCGGTCGATCTTCGCGCCGGGCGAGCCGTCGGGAGTCGTCACAGCAGAGAGTCTCACCGCGGGATCGTCCCTGAGTCCACCTGCGCGGAAGTGTCGGGGGCGAGGGTCGCCGTGCCGATGCCGCCGGCCGGGGTGAACGACGGGCGCCCGGCCTCCTTGTCCGCCTCGACCCGCGCCGCCGCCGCGAGGTGGACCTGCTTGATCGGCTCGAGCGCGGGGGAGTAGCGCGTCGACCCCATGTTGCAGAAGTCGATCGCGAACTCGGCGCCGCCCGCGTGGAACTTGTCCTTCTCGCAGGGCAGGTCGATGCGCTCGTGCGGCTCGCGGATGGTGCCCAGGGGGTCCTCGCCCTTCGCGACGGCCTGCATCGCCTGGCGGAACATCTTGCGCAGCAGCGAGACCCCGATGTCCGAGCGCCCGAGGTGCTCGGTGGTGCGGTCGGTGATCGGCCCCTGCGTCACCCAGGCCATGATGTCCTGGCCCTCGACGTAGTTGACGACGTGGTTGCCGCGGTCGTCGAACACCGGGATCTCGTAGTCCGGCACGGACGCCTGCTCGACCGGCTCGTAGCCCTCGGGCGCGTGCACCGTGTAGAGCATGAACCGCGTGGTCGTGCGGTTGATCGGCACGCGGATCTGCATCTGGTGGATGCCGCCGCCCCCGACGCGCATGTTGTACGGGAAGACGAGCGGGTGCCCGACCTTCCAGTCGTCGTTGTCCTCGCTCGCCCCGGACAGCACGCGGCGCTTGATGATGCCCCACTCGAAGGCGTCGAAGCCGATGCGCTGGTGCTTCTTGCCGAACGACGCCGGGGCCTCGAAGCCCTCGTGGCGGCCGATGAACTCGAAGTAGCGCCCGTGCAGGTGCTCGACGTGGTGCGGGTCGACGGCGTTCTCCATGACCTGCACGTAGTTGCAGGGGATGTCCGCCCAGCCGATGTCGCGGTAGCCGTCCATCACGTAGACGTCGAAGCGCGGCAGCAGCGGCGCCGGGTCCGGCCCGATGTAGGCCCACACGAGCCCGCCGAGCTCCTCGACCTTGCCGGCCGTGGCGCGCACACGCTCCTGGAAGTTGGTGTTCGCCTTCTCCGCGGGCTGGTCGGTGCACGCACCGTCGGTGTCGAACTTCCAGCCGTGGTACGGGCAGCGCAGCCCGTCGCCCTCGACGACGCCGTAGGCCATGGACGCCTTCCGGTGCGGGCAGGGCTCGGGGATGATCCCGTACTTCCCGGACGGCGAGCGCCACAGCGCGAAGAACTCGCCGAGCAGCTCCACGCGCTTGACCGGGAACTCCGTGAGCTCCCGGGCGAACGCGACGGGGTACCAGTAGCGGCGCAGCACCTCGCCCATCGGCGTGCCGGCCTCGACGGCGGTGAGTTCCTCGTTCTGCTCGGCGGTCAGCACGTGCGTCCTCCCGGGGTGTGGCGGTGACCACGACGCTAAGCAGCCGCCGGACGACGGAGAAGAGCCGCGTCCCTCTCCGCGGGACGCAGGCGCTCAGGCGCCCTCGCGCCGGAAGCGGCGCCGGTAGGCGAGCGGCGATAGGCCCACCTCGTCGGCGAGATGGGCCCGCAGCGACGCCGCCGTCCCCAGTCCAGCGGCGGTGGCGACGCGGTCGACGGGCAGGTCGCTGCCCTCGAGCAGCCGCCGCGCGCGGGCGACCCGCTGGGCCACCAGCCACGCGTGCGGCGACGTCCCGGTCTCGGCGCGGAACCGGCGGGCGAAGGTGCGGACGCTCATCGAGGCGCGCGCCGCGAGGGCCGCGACGTCGATGTCCTCGTCGAGGTGCTCGACCGCCCACGCCCGCACCGCGCCCGTCGCACCGGCGCCGGCCGGGGGCAGCGGGTGGTCGATGAACTGGGCCTGCCCGCCGTCGCGCCACGGGGCGACGACGAGGTGGCGCGCGACGGCGTTGGCGACCTCCGCCCCGTGGTCGCCGCGCAGCACGTGCAGGCAGAGGTCGAGGCCGGCGGCGAGGCCCGCCGAGGTCGCGACGTCGCCGTCGTCGACGAACAGGACCGACTCGTCGACCTCGAGGTGGGGGTGCAGGGCGCGCAGCTCGGCGGCCCGGGCCCAGTGGGTGGCGACCCGCCGCCCGTCGAGGCGCCCGGCCGCGGCGAGGACGAACGCGCCCGTGCAGATCGAGAGCCAGCGGGCGTGGGCGGGGACGGTGTCGAGCGCGGCGAGCAGGTCGTCGGGCAGGACGCCGTCGCGGCGCGCGGGCACGTAGTGGGTCCCGGGCACGATCACGGTGTCCGCCGCCGCGAGCGCCTCGGGCCCGTGGTCGAGCAGCAGGGAGAACCCGGCGGTCGACGGGACGCGGTCGGTCAGGCCGCAGACGCGCACGTCGTAGAGCGGACCGTCGGGCCCCTCGGCGGTGCCGAAGACCTGCGGCGGGATCTGCAGGTCGAAGCCGACGACCTCGGGGAGGGCGAGGACGGCCACCACGTGAGCCATGGCCGGATTCTTGCACGACATGGCGTTCCGGCCACTGGTTCCGCGCCGGGCGGTCGTCCACGCTGTCCTCTCGTGACCGAGACGCGGCCCGACGCCCCGACCCCGAGCGAGCCCCGTCTCCGCTCCTCCGCCTGGCCGTGGGCGGTGGCGGCGACCGCGTTCGTGACGCTGCTCGGCGCGTCGGGCTTCCGGTCCGCGCCCGGCGTGTTCGTCGAGCCGCTGCACGCGGAGTTCGGCTGGTCGACGGCGACGATCTCCTCGGCCGTGTCGCTGAACCTGCTGCTCTACGGGGTCATGTCGCCGTTCGCCGCCGCGCTGATGGAACGCTTCGGGATGCGGCGCGTCGTCTCGATCGCCCTGCTGCTCGTCGCGGCGGGCAGCGGCCTCACGGTGTTCATGACCGCGGCCTGGCAGCTGGTCCTGCTCTGGGGCGTGCTCGTCGGGGTCGGCACCGGGTCGATGGCGCTGGCGTTCGTCGCGACGGTGGTCGGGCGCTGGTTCGTCGCGCGCCGCGGGCTCGTGTCCGGCGTCCTCACCGCGGCCCAGGCGGCCGGCGGGCTGGTGTTCCTGCCGCTGATGGCCTCGCTCGCGGGGTCGGTGGGCTGGCGGTTCGCCTCGCTGGTGGTCGCGGCGGGGGCGCTCGTCGTCGTGCCGCTGGTGCTGCTCCTGCTGCGCGACCGGCCCTCCGACGTCGGCACCGTCGCGCACGGGGCCGCGACCGGCGAGGCCGAGCCCGAGGAGGTCGTCACCACCGGCGCGGCGCGGCGCACCGTCACCGTGCTGCTCGACGCCGCGCGCACCAGCACGTTCTGGCTGCTCGCGGGCGGGTTCGCGATCTGCGGCGCGACCACCGTGGGGCTGCTCAACACCCACTTCGTGCCCGCCGCGCACGACCACGGCATGCCCGCGACGACCGCCGCGGGGCTGCTCGCGGTGGTCGGCGTGTTCGACGTCGCGGGCACGATCGCCTCGGGCTACCTCACCGACCGCGTCGACCCGCGCAAGCTGCTCGCCGTCTACTACGTGCTGCGCGGCGCGTCCCTCATGGTGCTGCCGTTCCTGCTCGCGCCGACCGCGGCGCCGCCGCTGTGGGCGTTCATCATCTTCTACGGGCTCGACTGGGTCGCGACGGTGCCGCCGACCGTCGCCCTGTGCCGCGAGCACTTCGGCTCGCGCGCGCCGATCGTCTTCGGTTGGGTCTTCGCGGCGCACCAGGTGGGGTCGGCCATCGCGGCCGTGGGCGCCGGGCTGATCCGGGACCTCACCGGCGCGTACGACGGTGCCTGGTGGTCGGCGGGCGCGCTGTGCCTGGTGGCCGCGGGACTCTCGGTCGCGATCCGTCGCGCCGCGCGCACCCCGGCGGGGCTAGCCTCCGGCGGGTGACGATCACCGAGCACCCCGGCGCCGACGACCGCGACTGGGGCGGGCGCCTCCCGCGCAACGAGTCGCTCGACCTCGACGACGACCAGCGCGCCGCCCGCGAGAAGCTGCTCGAGAACGCCGGGGCCTGGGCGGAGCGCTCCGGCTTCGCGCCCACCGACGACCAGGGTGGGCTGATCGGCCCCTTCAACCCGTTCGTCCTGCGCCCCGAGCCGGCGCGGGCGTTCAACCGCTGGGTGGTCGCCGACCAGCGCGGATCGTCGCTCTCGGCGCCGATCCGGGAGGTCGTCATCCTCACCGTCGGCATCGCCTGGCAGGCCGACTACGAGATCTACGCCCACGTCGCCGTGGCCCGGTCGGTCGGGCTGTCCGAGACGGTGGTCGCGGGCCTGCGCGGGGGCTCGACCGAGGGTTTCGCGCCCGACGAGCTCGCCGCCCACCGGTTCACCGACGAGCTCGTGCGCACCCACCGCGTCACGCCGGAGACCTACGCGACCGCCGAGGAGACCTTCGGGCGCGACGGTGTCCTCGACATGGTGCACCTGGTCGGGATGTACCTCGCGACCTCGGCGCTGCTCAACGCCTTCGAGATCCCGGCGCCGCCGATCCCGGACTAGGTTCTGCCCTCGTGGAGCGCCCGAGCTGGCAGTTGAGCTCGGTGCGCAACGCGGCGCGGCTGCTCAAGGAGTTCTCGGTCACCGACCGCGAGCTGGGGGTCGCCGAGCTCGCCCGCCGCCTCGGGCTCGGCACGAGCACGGTGCACCGGCTGCTCGCCACGCTCGCCGACGAGCGCCTCCTCGAGCGCGGGCCCGGCGGCACCTACCGGCTGGGCCTGGCGGTCCACGAGCTCGGGGCGAGCGTCGCCCCGCACGTCGGGCTGCACGAGGCGGCGATGCCCGCCATGGCCGGCCTGCGCCACGCCACGGGGGAGACCGTGCAGCTCGCGGTGCTCGACGGGATGGACTCGGTGTACGTCGAGCGACTGGAGAGCCCGCACACCGTCCGGATCTTCGCCCGGGTCGGGACGCGCCTGCCGGCGACGACGACGAGCACGGGCAAGGTCCTGCTGGCCGCCCTGCCGCCCGACGAGCTCGAGGCCCGCCTCGCGACCTGGTCCCCGGAGCGGCCCACCCCGCACTCGATCACCGACCCGGTGACGCTGCGCCGGCGCCTGGCCGAGATCGCCGAGCGGGGCTGGGCCGACAACCGCGAGGAGAGCCGGCTGGGCGTCGTGTCGGTCGGGGCGCTGATCCGCGACGGCGCGGGCGAGTCGGTCGCGGCGGTGAGCGTGGCCGTCCCCGTCACGCGCGCGGCCGCGGCCACCATGCGCCGCTACACGACGCTCGTCACCGACACCGCCGACGTGATCAGCCGGCGGCTCGCGCTGACGTAGCGGACCGCTCGGACGGTGGCACAGCTCACACTTTCGGGGTGATCCGCCCTATCCTGAGCGGGAGCCGGAACCCCCTGGAGCGCCCGTGACCACCGAATCGCAGGATGTCGCCTCGCCCGAGTTCTATCTCGACCAGGCCCTGGCCGCGTTCGAGCGGGCGCTCGCCCTGACGGACGCCGACGAGCGCCCGGTGACATACGGCGTCCTGCTGCACGACATCGCCCAGGTCCACGAGTCGAGCGGACGGGTCCTGGAGGCGGCGGACCTCTACCGTCGCTCGGCGGCGGCGAAGCGCACCGGCGCGGCCCCGGAAGACCTGCAGATCACCCTGACCTCCCTGGCGAAGTGTCTCCTCCGCGCGGGGGAGATCGAGGAGGCCCACGTCGTGGCCGACGAGGCCGCCGAGCTGCTGAGCCGCCCGGGGATGGATCTGAGCCGGTCACGGCGGGCGGACCGGGTGTACCGCCTGGGCCTGCTCTACGAACAGTTGGGTGACCAGGGTGCGGTCGGCGCCTACCGGCAGGCCCTGGAGACGTTCGAGTGGGCGCTGACGCTGATCGACGAGCAGGCGCGCCCCGGCACCTGCGGGGGCGTCCTGCGGGCGGCGGCGCGGATGCAGGTGCTCCTGGGCCGGGTCCAGGACGCGGCAGTGAGCCTGACCGAAGCGGTCCGCTTCCTGGACCGTCACGGGGACCCGGTCGCCCAGGTGTCCGGCCTGATCGACCTCGGGCGCGTCTACCAGCGGCTGGCGGACGACAGTGCGGCCGCGCCGGCGATCCCGGCGCCCCGGGCGCCGGAGGCCTCCGATCCCGGTGCCGCCTCCGACACCGCCGCGCCCACCGAGGCCGACGACGAGGGGACCGAGGGCGAGACCGAGAACGACGGCAAAGCGGCCGACGGACCCGACGGCTGATGCTGCGCAGGTGAGTGATCCGGGTCGCCCTGGCGACCCGGATCACTCACCTGGCGAAGCCGTCACCGTCCCGGGATCGGCTTGCCGGAGAACAGGTACTTCTGGGCCAGCGCCACCGGGTCGTAGGCCGTCGGCGCGGCCTCCTCCGGCGCCGCGGTCACCGTCACGGGGCGGGTCTGCACGATGCAGACCGGGTCGCCCGCGCGGCGGTGGCGGCTGATCACCCACTCCACGTCCACCGGGTGGCCGTAGTGCTCCTCGATGGAGCGGACGGCCGACGCGATCGCGCCGATCTGCTCCTCGTCGAGCACCTGCCGGTCGGCGAGCTTGGCCGGCATCTCGATCTCGGTGACCGCGCCGACCGCGAAGTCGAACGCCGACACGACCCGCTTGTGCGCGACGTCGTACTTCAGCACCCGGCCGTCGGCCTTGCCGATCTCGACGTGGTCGGGGTCGACGAGGCCCTGCACGATCGCCTCGCCCCAGCCCCAGCTGGTCTCGACGACGATCCGGTCGGACTTCCCGGTGACCGGGTGGACCGAGAACGCCACGCCCGACGCGCGGGCGTGGATCAGCTCGATGACGCCGACGGCGATCGGCATCGCGTGGTGGCTGATGCCCTTGCGCAGCCGGTAGGCGAGCGCGCGGGCGGTGAACAGCGAGCCCCAGCAGTTGCGGACGGCGTCGAGGACCCGCTCGATCCCCGACACCCCGAGGTAGGTGTCGAAGATGCCCGCGAACGAGGCGTCGGCGGCGTCCTCGCCGGTGGCCGACGAGCGCACCGCGACCGGCACGTTGACGTCGACGGCGCGCAGGCAGAGCTCCTCGTAGGCCTCGGTGAGCCGGGCCGTGAGGTGCTCGCCGACGGGCGTCGCCGTGAACATCGCCCGGATCTCCGCCGACGCCGCCTCGATCTCGGCCTCGCTCGGCGACGCACCGAGTCGCCCGATCACCGCGTCGATGCGCTCGTCGAGGCCCGACTCGCGGCAGTGCCCGGAGTAGGCGTCGACGGTGACCGCGAAGCCCTGCGGCACCTCCACACCCGAGCGCAGGAGCTCGGCGAGCCGCCCCATCTTCGAGCCGCCGGCCGCGATGGCCCGCTGCGGGTCGACCTCGTCGATCCAGACGACGGCGTCGCAGCTGTGCCCCGTGACGGGTGTGACGGTGGGGGTCGGCTCGACGGGGTCGGGCACGGTCATGCGTACCTCCGCAGCGGCGGTCACCCGGCGACCCCCGCGGGCGTCTCGGCGGCGGTGTCCGGGGTGGTGGTGGCCTTCGTGAGGATGGTGACGGTGCCGGTGGTGCCGTCGACCTCGATCTCGTCGCCGTCGGTGATCGACAGCGTCGCGACGCCGACCGCGGTGACCGTCGGGACGCCGTACTCACGACCGACGATCGCCGCGTGGGACAGCATGCCGCCCCCGTCGCAGACGGCGCCAGCGATCTTGCCGAACGCCGGCGTCCAGTTCGGCGACGTCGACTCGCAGACGAGGATCGAGCCGGGCTCGAGGCGATGCAGCTCGTCGGACGACTGCAGCACGCGGGCGATGCCGCGCGCGGTGCCCTTGGCGGCCGCTACGCCCGACATCACCGTCTGCTTCGCGGCGTCCGGGTTCTGCACGGCCTTGATCGCGCCGGGGTTGAGCCCGAAGATCTCGATGAGCACCGGGTCCTCGACGGCCTCGGGGATCGTGCCGAGCACCTTGGGCATCTCGCTGCGCTTGGCGAACCAGTGGTCGAAGTACTGGCGGCGCTCGCCGACGAGGCTCTTGAGCTCGCCCGCGTACGGGCGCCGCCCGCTGGCGACGTCCAGGAGCTCCGGCCAGAACAGGTAGAGCATGTCGTCCCTGTCGTCGGCGTTCTCGCGCCGCGCCAGCTCCTGGCACCCCCACCGCAGCGGGAGCATGACCTTGAGGTCGATGTAGTAGTTGTGGTCGTCCTGCCACCAGGGGAAGTTGGCCGCCTGGTTGGACTGCAGGCCGGCGTCGAAGACCGCCTGCTCCTCGCGCGTCAGGCCCGAGCGTGCGTTGTCGATCGCCTCGTCGCGCTCGGCGACCGCGTTGCGGGCGGCGGCCTCGAAGTCGTGGGCGTCGTCGCGCTTGAGGAACGTCTTGACCAGGCCGAGCGGGATCGTGTTGTCCTCGATCCAGCTCGGGACGCCGACGTCGCAGGTGGCCTCGGCACGCCAGCCGTAGACCTGCAGGAAGTCGTCGAACTCGGTCAGCCAGATCGACGCGGCGCCGCCGTGCCGGCCCAGCGCCTCGCGCAGCTGGTGCGGCTCGTTCTCCTCGAAGACCGCCTCGAGCCCGCCCTGGCGGGCCCGCAGGGCGAGCTTGTAGAGCTCGCGGTCGGTCTCCATGATCTTGGTGTCCTCGCCCTGGAGGAACTTGCCGATCTCGCTGGGGTTGATCCCCATGTCGGCGCAGGCGCCGTAGAACCCGAGGAAGTTCGCCAGCATCGGGTACATGACGCCGAAGTGGATCTCCATCGAGCGCTTGTGGTAGCGCCGGCCCTGGGTCAGCAGCTCGGTGAGGTCCGGGACCCCGGCGAAGTCGACGCCGCGGAAGTACTGCCAGGTCGACTCCAGCTCGTCGCGGCCGGCCTCCCAGATCGAGCGGTAGTTCTGCAGGAAGTGGGGGAGGTTCGTCGCGATGCGGTTGGCCCGGGCGCCGATCTCGCGGGGGTCGGTCTCGGGCAGGGCGCAGCCGTAGAGGTGGGTGCCGGCGAAGCGTGCGGTGATGCCGCGGCCGGGCGGGAGCGGCAGCGCCTCGGCGGCGTGCTGGGTGCCCCAGCAGTAGCCGTCGGAGCTCCACAGGGTCGCCGCGAGCGGGGTCAGGCCGCGCGACCAGTGGAAGTCCAGGAACCAGAAGCCCTGCTCGTCCCCGGGCCGGAACGGGCCGGCGGCGTCGACGATGTACGGCGACTCGAAGTGCTCCGGCTTGAACCCCGGGTACCACTCGCCCGTGGCGAACTCGTCCACCGGCACCACGTTGGCCATCTGATCCTCCTCGTCGATGAGCGCGGGGTCACCGTTCATCCCGACGGCGCTGTGATGCAAGCAACACGTTCCTCCACCGCGAACGTTGCCCGCCGCCGAACGGGGGCGTGGGTGGCCCGCCCGGGTGTCCCTAGGGTGCCGGGGCATGACCGAGCCGCTCGCCGTCGTCGTCGGCGCCACCGGGGCCCTGGGCGGGGCGATCGTGCGCCGGCTGCGCTCGCGCGGGCTGCCCGTGCTCGCCGTGGCCCGCTCGGGCGAGGCGCTCGCGGCGCTGTCGGCCGACGACGAGGGCGTCGGGGCGTGCGCGGCGGACATCGGCGACGACGGCGCGGGCGCGGTGATCGCCGAGGCGCTGCGCACCCGGGACCTGCCGGTGCGGATGGTCGTGCAGGCCGCCGGGCTGCCCGCGCTCGGGGGCCTCGACGCCGTCGAGCCCGCGGCGCTCGGGGCGGCGGTCGCGCTCAAGGTCGGCGGGCTGCTACGCCTGGTGCGCGCCGCCGACCCGTGGCTGACCGACGGCTCGCGGATCGTCGCGCTCGGCGGGCACTACGGCGCCGAGCCGTCGCCGCACGTCCCGGGCGCGGGGGTCACCAACGCGGCGCTGGCCAACCTCGTGCGCCAGCTCGCCGACGCCTACGGCGCGCGGGGGATCACCGCGCACCTCGTCGCCCCGGGGCCCGCCGACACCGACCGGCTGCGCCGGCTCTCGGCCTCGCAGGCCGCGGCGCGCGGCGTCGACGTGGAGGACGTCCTCGCCGAGCGCCGAGCCGAGTCGCCCCTGGGGGCGATGGTCACCCCGGAGCAGGTCGGCTGGGCGGTCGCGACGCTGCTCGACCCCGAGGCGTCGGCGCTGACCGGCTCCACCCTGGCCCTGGACATGGGCGCGCGCCGGGGGATCTAGAGCCCGGCCGTCCTAGATTCGTTCCGCCTGCGCCACCACCGCGCCGATCACCGCCGGGCCGTGCGCGAGGACGGCGTCGTTGTGGTCGGCACCCGGCACGGCCACGACGTCCCCGCCGGCCGCGGCGGCCACCGCGCGGCTCTGGGCGGGCGGGATCGTGCGGTCGGCCTCGCCGAGCACGACGGTGGTCGGCACCCGGGCCCGGGCGACCGTCTCGGCGACCGGGTACTCGTCAGCCAGCAGCGCCCGGACCGGCAGGAACGGGTAGACGAGCTCGCCGATCGAGGGCAGATCGACGAACGGCGAGCGCAGCACCATGCCCGCGACCGGCGCCCCTGAGGTCTCCGCCGCGAGCCGGGCGACCACCGCCGACCCCATGCTCTCGCCCAGGTAGAGCAACCGCCGGGGGTCGACGCCGCGCTCGCGGACGAGGTGGTCGCGGGCCGCGCGGGCGTCGGTCGCGAGCCCCTCCTCGCTCGGGCTGCCGGGGTTGCCGCCGAAGCCGCGGTAGTCGAACAGCAGGACGTCGAGCCCCTGCTCCGCGAGGGCCGCCGCCAGCGGTGAGCGCGCGGAGCGGTCGCCGGCGTTGCCGTTCGCGACCAGCACCGTCACCTCGCGCCGCTCCCCGCGCGCGGGGACGAACCACGCGCCGAGCGCCAGGCCGTCGGCGGTCGTGAGCGTGACGTCCTGCGCCTCCGCGAGCGCGGTCGCCGCCGGCTCGACAGGCCCGTCCGACGGCACGTAGACGAGCTCGCGCTGGAACAGCCACAGGCCGCCCACGAGGACGAGCGCGGCGACGAGCAGCACGGCGACGCCCGTGGCGACGAGCCGCGTCACGACCATGCCTGTTCGTCCTCTACGTCCGAAATGGTAGGGATTGTCCCCGACTGGGGAGGTGGTGCTCGTGGAGATCGCACTGGTCGCCGAGGAGGCCGCGGGGGCCCGCGCGCTGCAGCGGGTCGCGGGCAGTGGTCACCGTCTGCGCATGGTCCTCACCGCGAGCCGCGCGGACGAGCCCCGCAGCGTCGCCGCCGCGGCGGCCGAGCGGGGCGTGCTGACGCTGCCCGCGGAGCGCGTCCGCGACCCCGGACTCGCCGACGTGCTGCGCGACGCGGGGATCGACGTGCTGCTCAACGTCCACTCGCTCCACCTCGTCCGTCCCGAGGTCCTCGCGGCACCCCGCGTCGGGGCGTTCAACCTCCACCCCGGACCCCTGCCCGAGTGTGCGGGACTCAACGCCCCCAGTTGGGCGATCGCGCGAGGTCACGCCGAGCACGGCGTCACGTTGCACCGGATGGAGGCCGGGATCGACACCGGCGACGTCGTCGAGCAGGTCCGCTTCCCGATCACGCCGGAGGACACCGCGCTCACCGTCTCGGTGAAGTGCGTCGGGCGCGGCCAGGAGCTCGTCGACCGCCTGCTCGCGCACCTCGACGCCGGTGTCGTGCCGCAGCATCCGCAGGACCTCGCCACCCGGCGCTACTTCGGCCGCACGGTGCCGTACGAGGGCCGCGTGCCCTGGTCGAAGCCCGCCCGCGAGGTCGTCGACTTCGTCCGGGCCTGCGACTACGGGCCCTACCCGTCGCCCTGGGGCATCCCGACGACCGACCGCGACGGCACCGAGCTCGGCGTCGTGCGCCTCGCGACCACCGGGCAGCCGTGCCCCGGCCGGTCCGCCGGCGAGGTGGAGGTCGACGACGAGGGCCCGGTGGTCGCGACCGCCGACGAGTGGGTCCGCCCGCGCCGTCTCGTGGCGTCCGGGCGTGGCTGCGACCCGGCCGCGGTGCTGCGCGCCGGGGACCGGCTCGCCTAGACCACCTGCAGGCCGAGCGCCCGGCAGACGTCGGCGGCCTGCTCGGCGGAGACGATCGCCCCGCGCAGCAGCGCCGGCGTCTCCGGGGTGATCTCGCCGAGGTCGGCGCCGCGCAGGTCCGCGCCCTCGAGGCGGGCGTGGGTGAGATCGGTGCCGCGCAGCGCGCAGTCGGTGAGCACGGCGTCGCGCAGGTCGGCGCCCGAGAGGTCGGCGTCGGAGAGGTCGACGCGCGCGAGGCGCCAGCCGCGCAGGGCGGCGTCGGCGAGCCGCGCGAGGGCGAGCGAGCACCCGTCCACCGAGAACGTCACCGCGAGGCTGCGCATCCCGGTCAGGTCGGCGCCGATCATGCGGCAGTCGCGGAACTCCGTGTCGGTGAGCCGGGCGCCGACGAGGCGGGCGCGGGAGAGGTCGACGCCGGAGAGGACCGCGTCGGTGAGGTCGGCGTCGCCCAGGTCCGCCTCGGCCAGCGAGCCGCCCTCGACGGTCGCGCCGTCGAGGACCGCCCCGCGCAGCCGCGTCCTCGTCAGCGTGCAGCGCTCCAGAGTGGCCGTGGCCAGGTCGACGCCGGACAGGTCGAGCTCGCTGAGGTCGCAGCGCCGGAGCACCCACTGCCCGCCGTCGCTCAGCGCCTCGCGGACCGCCTCGGGGTCGGCGCGCGTGAAGTCGACGTCGGTGACCTCGTGGCCCTGCTCCAGCGCGGCGAGGGGGTCGGTGCTCACGGGCGGCGAGTCTGCCCTCACCCGGGGATCGGGGCTCCCGAGGGGACGCCGGCGGCGACATAGGCCTCGTACAGCTCCTCCCACGCCGGGGTGCGGCCCCCCGGTGCGCCGCCGGGGGTGCCGGCGAGCGCCCCGTCGAGGGCGTCGAGGCAGAGGTCCCAGCCGGCGGCGTTGCGCGAGGCACCGTCGCGCTCGTCCATGAGGTGCGTGAACGTCAACCGGGTGCGGCCGTCGCGCAGCGTCTCCACCTCGAACCAGAGCTGCTCGCCGCCCCACGAGAACCCGACGCGGTGCGGCGGCTCGTGGGCGAGGACCTCGCCGCCCCCGCCGTCGCCGTCGGCCTCGAAGGTGAAGGTGATCGGGGCGCCCCTCGTCCACCCGGCGGCCGGGGCGACGCGCGCCGGGAACCAGTGCGCCAGCTCGTCGGGGTCGGTGAGCATGGCGAAGACGCGGTCCGCGGGGTGGTCGTACTCGCGGACGAAGCGGAGCGCGGGGCGTCCGTCGATCTCGAGGTAGCTGCCGGTGGGGCTCACGGGGTGTCCTTCCGCGGATCGGTCTCCTCGAGGCGCCGTCCGAGGGCGTCGAGGCTGTCGGACCACAGCCGCCGGTAGGGCGCGAGCCAGGCGTCGAGGGCGACGAGCGGCGCCGGGTCGACCTCGTAGACCCGGCGCTGGGCCTCCGGCCGGGCGCGCACCAGGCCCGCCTCGCGGAGCACCCGCAGGTGCTTCGACGTGCTGGGCTGGCTGAGCGCGAGCAGGTCGACGAGCTCCCCGACGGCTCGCGGTCGCTCGCGCAGCAGGCCGAGCATGGCGCGCCGGTGCGGGTCGGCGAGGGCGGTCCACGTCCCGGCGTCCGCTGTGGTGGTCACGGCGCCGAGCATGCCGCACGAGGAATATGCCGCGCAAGGCATGGAGTGGGCGCGGTCGCCTGCGCGCCGCGCTCACCACGTCACGTCGAGGGTCTCCAGGCCGCGGAAGAAGTAGCTCGCGATGTAGGTCGGCTCGTAGCCGTCGGCCAGGCGCATCCCGGGCAGGCGCCGCACCAGCGTCTCGAGGGCCACGCGGATCTCGGCGCGGGCCATCGGCGCCCCGGGGCAGACGTGCAGGCCGCGGCCGAAGGCGAGGTGGTCGCGGACGTTGGCGCGGTCGATGTCGACGACGTCGGGGTCGGGGAACGTGGTCTCGTCGCGGTTGCCCGAGCCGAAGAGCAGCAGCACCATCGTGCCCGCGGGCAGGTCGGTGCCGCCGAGGCTCGTGTCGCGGGTCGTGATGCGGAACAGGCCGCGGTGCGGGGCGTCGCGGCGCAGGACCTCCTCGGTGACTTTCGGGATGGCCTTGGCCGGGTCGGCCTGCACGCGGGCGTGGACGTCCGGGTTCTGCAGGATCGCCAGCATCGTCGCGGTGATCGCGTCCCGGGTGGTGTCGAAGCCGGCGACCCGGGCGGCCCCGCGCACGACGTTGATGACGTAGTCGTCGTCGAGGCCGGGGAAGCCGTTCGCCCCGTGCACCAGGTCGGAGATCAGGTCCTCGCGGCGGTGCGCGCGCCGGTCGTCGATGAGGGCCTGCAGGTAGACGGTGTAGTCGGCCATCCGGCGGGCCGAGGCGATGCGGTCCTCGAGGGGTGCGAGCAGGTTCCACAGCATGTTGACGTCGTCGGTCCACTGCTGGATCCGCTCGCCGTCGTCGGCCGGGAAGCCGATGATCGCGTTGATCACCGACTGCACGAACGGGACCGCATAGCCGCCCACCAGGTCGGCGCGGCCGTCGGTGAAGCCGTCGATCAGCGACTCCGCGGTCGCCCGCATCGTCGGCAGCATCGCGCGCACCCGGGCCCCGGTGAAGCCGGCATCGAACACGCGCCGGATGGGGTGGTGGGCGGGCTCGTCCTCGTTGACGACGGCGTTGGTCTCCGGGACGTGGCCGGCCCGCAGGACCTCGGTGACCTCGGGCGGATTCCAGTAGATCTTCGGGACGGCGACCGCCGAGGAGTACGTCGCCGGGTCGTCGATGACGGTGACGAGGTCGTCGTACTTCGTCACCATGTACGCGCCCAGGACCGGATTGATCATCGGCGAGTGGGCGCGGGCCTCGCGGTAGAACAGGTGCGGGTCCTCCCGGTGCGGGCTGACCATCGGGTTGAACTCGAGCGCGGGGCTGCTCTCGTCGGTGGTGGTCACGGCGTCGTGCCTCCCGGGGACGGTGGTGGGCCACCGACGCTAGGTGTGGCGTGGCTCACCCGTCGATCCGCGCGCGGTAGCCCGTGCGCCGGTTCCGGCAGTGCGCGACGGCGGCTCGCCGAAGGCGTCACGGTAGGACCGGGCGAAGCGGCCGAGGTGGGTGAAACCCCAGCGCGTGGCCACCTCGGCGACGCTGCCGCGGCCGGCGGCGAGGTCGTCGCGGGCGCGGCGCAGGCGCACGTCCCGGACGAGCGCCATGGGGGAGACGCCGTGGTGGCGGACCATGCCGTCGCGCAGGCCGCGGGCGCTGACCCCGGCGATCGCGGCGAGCGAGGCGACCGTCCACGGGTGCTCGGGGCGCTCGACGACGGCGGCCACCGCGCGGCGCACCGACCGCGGCCCCACCGCCGTGGCGGGCGTGGCGAGGGCGTCGCGATAGGGGTGGTCCGCCGTGTGCAGCAGGCCCGCGACCACCGCCTCGATCAACGGGCCCATCACCCGCGGGTCGGCGGCGAGCCCGCGCGGGTCGGCCGCGAGGTCGGCGAGCGTGCGCACCAGCGACCACCACCGGCGCCCGTCGTCGGTCTCGAGGTCGATCGTCGGCGCCAGCGCGACGGCCCCGCGCACCGGCCGGTCGAGCAGGGAGGCCAGCTGGTCCTCCAGGGCCCCGCGCTCGATCTTCAGCCCGAACAGCCGCCCGCCCTGGGCCCAGCCGTGGAGCCGGGCGGTGCCGTCGGGCCGGTAGACCGCGGCCGTCGTCGCCGTGGAGCACACGTCGGCGCGCCCGCTGCGCGTGCGCAGGACGCCGTCGAGGGCGATGTTCACCTCGTAGCCGGTGGCCAGCTCGCCGGTCTCGATCACGACCTCGCCGCCGTAGGACAGCACCCCGGCCGCCACCGCCCCGAGGTCCACGGCCGAGAGCGACATCGAGAACTCGCCCGGGTCGTGGAGCATCGTCAGGCGGTGCGGGAAGTAGACGTCCGCGCACTCCGCCCGAGCACGATCCGGGTCCGAGGTCGTGACCTGCACTGGGGGGCTACCCAGCCGGGGACCTTGTGGCGGCCGCCCGCGCCGCGATCTCCGCCCGGCGCGCGCCGGACGCCGGGACGCCGCCGATCGCCCAGTCGTCCGGCGGCACCTGGATGATGCGCCCGCGCACCCGCGACCGCTCCACCCCGAGGAGCTCGACGACGAGGTCGGTGAACTCCGCGAGCAGGCGGTGGCGCTGTTCGACCGGCCGGCCCTCGAGCACGATCGCGGTGAAGTACGGCGCGGGCTCCACCCGCGTCGACCCGCCGACCGCCCAGTGCTCCGGCGCGTGCAGCGTCAGGTAGGCGCGGACCCGCTCGATCGGCGACTCCAGCACCTCGGCGTAGCGCACGCTGAGGCGGTCGAGCAGCCGGGCGTGCTCGGCGGGGGAGTGGTCGCCCTCGACGAGGTGGAGCTCGAGCACGGGCACGTCGTCACCCCTGCTCGCGCTCGCGCGCCAGCTCCAGCGCGATGTCGATGATCATGTCCTCCTGGCCGCCGACGAGCCCCAGCTCGCCGCAGCGGCGCAGGATGTCGGGCACCGGGACCTTGTAGCGCTCGCCCGCGTGCTCGGCGTGCAGCAGGAAGCTGGAGTAGACGCCCGCCCAGCCCTGGGTGATGGCGTTGCGGTCCATCTTCGGCCACCGGTGCAGGTAGGGGCGCACGACGTCCTCGGCGGCGTCGAGCAGCGCGGTAACGTCGACGCCGGTCGCGATGCCCATCCGGTCGAACACCGCGGCGAGCACCTCGGTGGGCGAGTTGCCCGACCCCGCGCCGAGCGCGCACAGCGACCCGTCGATCTCCTTGACGCCCAGCTCCGCGGCGATCACGGAGTTCGCGACGCCGAGCGAGAGGTTCTGGTGGCCGTGGTAGCCGACCCACGCCTCGTCGCCGACCTCGGCGAGCAGCGCCTCGAACCGCGCCCGCGCGTCGTTCATCAGCAGCGCGCCCGCGGAGTCGGTGACGTAGGGGCACTGGCACCCGGCGTCGACCATGATCCGGGCCTGCTTCGCGAGGTCCTCGGGCGACGTGCGGTGGGCCATCATGAGGAAGCCGACCGTCTCCATGCCCAGGTCGCGGGCCACCCCGAAGTGCTGCGGCGAGACGTCGGCCTCGGTGCAGTGGGTGGCGACGCGCACGACGTCGGCGCCGGCGTCGCGGGCCCGGCGCAGGTCGTCGACCGTGCCGATCCCGGGCACCAGCAGCACCGCGATCTTCGCCTGCCTCGCCTCCTCGCGGGCCGCGGCGATGAGCTGCAGCTCGTCGGTGTGCGAGAAGCCGTAGTTGAAGCTCGAGCCGCCGAGACCGTCGCCGTGGGTGACCTCGATGACCTCGACGCCGGCGCGGTCGAGCGCGCGGACGGTGTCGCGGACCTGCTCCTCCGTGAACTGGTGCGCCTGCGCGTGGCTGCCGTCGCGCAGGGTGGTGTCGGTGAGCCGGACGTCGTGGCGAATCTCGGGTCGGCTCATGCCGGCACCTCCGCGTCGATGGTCGAGCTCCGCTCCGCTGCGTCTCCGAGGTCGGTCGCGATCAGCTCGCCCACCTGCGCGGCCGCGGCGGTCATGATGTCGAGGTTGCCGGCGTACTCCGGCAGGTAGTCGCCGTTGCCCTTGACCTCGAGGAACACGGCCACGCGGCCCCGCCCGCCCCACTTCTCCGAGGGCGGGTCGAACTGGGGCTCGGCGCGCAGCGTGTAGCCCGGGACGTACTGCTGGACGCGCGTGACCATGTCGTGCACCGAGGCCGCGACCGCGTCGGTGTCGACCTCCGGGGGCAGCGAGCAGAACACCGTGTCCCGCATGATCATCGGCGGCTCGACCGGGTTGAGGATGATGATCGCCTTGCCGCGCTTGGCGCCGCCGACCTCCTCGACCGCGCCCGCCGTGGTCTGCGTGAACTCGTCGATGTTGGCGCGCGTGCCCGGGCCCGCCGAGCGCGACGCCGCCGACGCCACGATCTCCGCGTAGGCCACCGGCGCGACCCGGGAGACCGCGGCGACGATCGGGATGGTCGCCTGCCCGCCGCAGGTGATCATGTTGATGTTCGGGGCCGTGAGGTGCTCGCCCATGTTCACCGCCGGGCACACCATCGGCCCCAGGTGCGCGGGCGTCAGGTCGACGGCCGTGATGCCCGCCTCCGCGTAGCGCGGCGCGTTGGCGACGTGCGCCTTCGCCGACGTCGCCTCGAAGACGATGCGGGGCAGCGGGTCCTGGCGCAGCAGCCAGTCGACGCCCTCGGCCGACGCGGCCACGCCCGCCGCACGGGCGCGCTCCAGCCCCTCGGACTCGACCACGCCGACCATCGCCGTGACCTCGAGGCGCGAGCTGCGCGCGAGCTTGGCCAGCAGGTCGGTGCCGATGTTGCCCGGACCGACGATCGCGGCCGGGACCTTCGCAGGCGCACTCATGCCCGCAGAGTGACACCGCTCACCGACACCGGGGAACCGCAGCGTTCCACCAGCCGGGACGCGCGTGCCCGTCAGCAGACCAGTTGCCGTCCCGCCCGGGCCGCCGCCCCGACGACGTCCTCGGCGCACCGGGCGAGCACGGGCCGCGTGAACAGCGACGACGGGCCCGCCACCGAGAGCCCGCCGACCGGGCGCCCGTCGGCGTCGACCACCGGCGCCGCCACCGACGTGCGGCCCGCCTGGAACGTCGAGGAGACGAGGTACCCGACGCGCCGTGCCGCGCCGAGCTCCTCGTGGAGGGCGCCGCGGTCGGGCGGGTCGACGCCCTCGTCGCGGCACAGGCGACCGACGCGCTCGTCGACCTCCGCGGGCGCCAGCCGCGAGAGCGCCGCCTTGCCGCAGCCCCCGCGCCAGGCGGGCGCCCGCAGCCCCACCCGGTTGTCCATGGGCGCCCGGACCGGGCCGGCCTCGCGGTGCAGGTAGACGGTCCAGCCGCCGACCAGCTGCGCGACGTGGACCTCCTGGCCGACGGCCCGCCGCAGCCCGCCCAGCCCGCCCTCGACGGCCGCGACGAGCCCGGTGCGCTCGATGATCTGCCCGGCGAGGCCCACGAGCAGCGGACCGAGCCGCCAGCCGCGGCCCGGGACGGTCTCGAGGAGTCCCTCGGCCGCGAGGGTGCTCGCCAGCACGTGCACCGTGCTGCGCGGGATGCCCGTGCGCGAGGCGAGGGCGCGGGTGGAGAGCACGTCGGACGTGGGGCCGAACGCGCGCAGCAGGACGGCGGACTTGCTCACCGCCGCCACCGTCACCCGTTCGAGGATGCTCCGCGGTGGGAAGCGGTGTCCAGCAGGACGGGACGCAGGCCTGGGTGGGTGACCGCGCCGCTCCCTAGCGTCGGCGTCATGGCGCGTGTGTTCCACGTCACGGCGGGCAGCAGCCGGTCGGGTCGTCGTCGAGCCGAGGAGACCCCTCGGGTGGCGCCGACGCCCCGGCGCGGCGGCATCGTCGCCGGCTACCTCGCGCCGCACCCGCCGCACCTCGTCTACGCCGAGAACCCGCCGCAGAACGAGCCGCGCTCCACCGGCGGCTGGGAGGTGCTGCGCTGGGGCTACGAGGAGCTCCGGACGCGCCTGCGGGCCCACGAGCCCGACGTGCTCGTGGTGCACGCGCCGCACTGGATCACGATGGTCGGCCACCACGTGAACTGCGTGCCGAACCCCCGCGGCGTCTCCGTGGAACCGATCTTCCCGCACCTCTTCCGCTACCACTACGACTTCCGCACCGACGTCGACCTCGCCGAGGCGATCGTCGAGGAGGGCGCCCGCGCGGGACTGGTCACCAGCGCGATGCGCGAGGACGGCGTGCGCGTCGACTACGCGACGATCGGGGCGCTGCACCTGGCCAACCCCGACTGGGACCTCCCGGTCGTGTCGCTCTCGGCCAACAACAACCCGTACTACTACTCCGACGCCTCGCTCGCGGAGATGGAGACGCTCGGTGCCGCCACCCGCCGCGCGATCGAGCGCACCGGCCGCCGCGCCGTGCTGCTCGCGTCGAACTCGCTGTCCCACCTGCACTGGGACACCGAGCCGGACCTCCCCGAGGACATGGGCGTCGAGCGGCCTTTCGACCACGCGCAGTACGCGGGCGACATGGAGCTGCTGCAGACCATCCGCGAGGGCCCGACGGCGCGGCTGAAGGAGGCCGTCCCGCGGCACATCGAGGCGACGTCGTCCGAGACCAAGGCGGGGAGCCTGACCTGGCTGCTCGCGGCGATGGGCTGGCCCGCGATCGCCGGCGACGTGCTCGCCTACGGCACGGTGATCGCGACCGGGAACGCGCTCGTCGAGTGGGTCGCCCCGTGACCCCCGCGGCCCTGGTCCCCGCCATGCCCCACCTGCTGGCGGGCGACCCCGCCGAGAGCTGGGCCGAGCTCGCCGCCGCGACCCGCACCGTCGGCGACCGCCTGCGCGCCGCGGGCGTCGACACCGTGCTGCTGCTCTCGACGCACTGGTTCACCGTGCTCGGCCACCAGGTGCAGTGCGACGACCGCCTGCGCGGCCGGCGCACCGACGAGAACTGGTACGCCTACGACTACGGGCACCTCGACCACGACCTGACCGTCGACACCGAGCTCGCCCACGCCTGGGCCGACGCGATCGACGCCGCCGGCATGCAGGCCCGGCGCACGCGCTACGACGGCTTCCCGGTCGACACCGGCGCGGTGGTCGCGTCGCGGCTGCTCGACCCGTCGGGGAACGGGCGCTGGGCCCAGGTGTCGTGCAACCTCTACGCCGAGGCGTCCGCGATGACCGAGGTCGCGGCGGCCGGGGTGCGGGCGGCGGCCGGGCTCGGCCGCCGGCTCGGGGTCGTTGCCGTCAGCGGGCTGTCGTCCGGGCTGACGCCGCGCTGGATCCGCCCGTCGCAGGACCGCGTCGAGCCCGAGCACGACCGCTGGAACCGCAAGGTCCTCGACGCGATCCGCACCGGCGACCGCGCGGCGGTGCTGGCGATGCGCGAGGAGTTCGCGGCGGCGGCGCAGGCCGACAGCCAGTTCCGCGCCTTCGCGTTCCTGGCGGGCAGCGGTGCGGTGGACGGGCCGGGCGAGGTCCTGGCCTACGGGCCGGTGTGGGGCACGGGTGCGGCGGTCGTCTGGTGGACGGGACAGGAGAGCTGATGGCACGCGCAGTGGGGTTCATCGAGGCCGAGGGGTTCGTGCCGGTCTTCGACGCGGTCGACGCCATGGTCAAGGCGACGGAGGTGGAGGTCCAGGGGGCGGTGCGCCTCGGCGGCGGGCTCGTCGCGGTGGCGGTGACCGGCGACCTCGCGACGGTCGAGGAGGCCGTCGAGGTCGGCGAGGAGGTCGCGCGGGCGGTGTCCGGCCGCGCGGTGAAGTCGATCGTGTTCGCGAGCCCGTGCGTCCCGGTCCAGGCCCTGGCCGGCGACATGGCGATGGTGGGGAGCTAGAGGTGGCCGAGCGGGGAGCCGGAGCGATCGGCATCGTCGAGACCCGCGGCGTGGTGGCGCTCGCGGCGGGCATCGAGGCGATGATGAAGACCGCCGACGTCGAGACCGTCACCGTCGACCGGGTCAGCAGCGGCTACCTGGCCGCCGCCGTGCGCGGGTCGCTGGCCGCGGTGCGCCAGGCCGTCAACGCCGGGTCTGCGGCCATCGAGCAGTACGGCGAGCTGCGCGCCGCCCAGGTGTACCCGAAGCCGCACGGGGTGTCGGTCGGGCTGCTGGAGAACGGGAGCGCGGACCGCCTGACCCGGGCCATCGGGGCGGGGACGGGGCAGTGATCCTCGGCGAGGTCGTCGGGCGGGTCTGGTCCGAGCGCGAGGTCGACGGTCTCGGCGGCGTGCGGATGGTGATGGTGCGCGAGCAGGACTCCGGGACGCAGCGGGTCGCGGTCGACATGCTCGACGCCGGGACCGGCACCACCGTGCTCGTCGCGACCGACGAGGCCGCGGCGGCCGTGACCGGGCGCAGCTGCGTCGACGCCGCGGTCGTCGCGCTGGTCGCCGGGTGGGATGCGCCGTGAGTGCGTGGATCCTGGGCCTCGCCGACCCGGCCGCCGCGGACGTCGCCGCCGTCGGCGGCAAGGGCGCCGGGCTGCACCGGCTGGTGGCGCTGGGCGCGCGGGTGCCGTGCGGGTTCGTCGTCACCACCGACGCGTTCCGCGCGGCGCTCCCGGACGTCGACGACGTGGAGGCGCCCCTGCGGGACCTGGCGCCGGACGCCCCCATCGACCAGGTCGAGCGCGCGGCCGCCCAGGCCCGCGCGCGCCTGCTGCGTGCCGCCACCACCGGGCCGGTCCTCGACGCCGTGCGCGCGGCCTACGACGGGCTCGCCGGCGGCATCACGCGGGTCGCGGTGCGCTCGTCGGCGGTCGGCGAGGACGCCGCGGGCGCGTCGTTCGCGGGCGAGCACGACACGTTCCTCGAGCTGCGGGGCCGCGACGCGGTCGCCGACGCCGTCTGCCGCTGCTGGGCGAGCCTCTACACCGCCCGCGCCGTCTCCTACCGCGAGCACGCCGGGAGACGCAGCGGAGCGGAGCTCGACCATGGATACGGCGCGGGGCCGGCCGGCGCGATGGCCGTCGTCGTCCAGGAGATGGTCCCCGCGCGGGCCGCCGGGGTGTTCATGACCCTCAACCCCGCGAACGGCGACCGCTCGACCGTCGTGTGCGAGGCGGTCTGGGGGCTGGGGGAGCCGCTGGTCTCCGGGACGGTGACCCCGGACCGCTTCGTCATCGACAAGATCAGCGGCGAGGTCGTGCGCCGCGAGGTCGCGGAGAAGGCGCGCGCCCTGGTCCGCGACCCCGAGCACCCGGGCACGCGCGAGACCGACGTCCCCGCCGAGCGCCGCGAGCAGCCGTGCCTCGACGACGCCGAGCTCGCCGAGATCCTGGCGCTGGCCCGCCGCGTCGAGCGCGACGCCGGGGTGCCGCAGGACGGCGAGTTCGCGGTGGCCGAGCCGGGCGGACCGGCGCGCGTCCACCTCCTCCAGACCCGTCCCGAGACGGTCTGGAGCGCCCGCGGCCCGCGCGCCGCCACCGACACACCCGGCACGCGGACCGCCCTGTCCGCGGTCCTGGCGACGCTCACACGAGGGGCTGTGACCCCGACGCCCGAAGGAAGGCCCGACCATGGCGGCTGACCGTTTCCCGAGCCCGTTCGAGATCGAGACCCCGCCCGGCGCCGAGGGCTGGGAGTCGATGTACGACTGGTACCACCTCTTCGGCCCGGAGCGCCGCGAGCTGGACGAGGGCCGGTTCTGGTTCGCCGACCGCCTGCACCACCCCGACGTCCTGCACCCCTACGACGAGATCCAGTGCGAGTGCTGGTGGCAGGCGCTCGGCGCGTTCAACACGCGGATCTTCGCGATGCCGCCCGCGTTTGGCGTCGACCAGCGGATCGTCAACGGCCGCCTCTACGTCACCCCCGTGCCGGCTCCGGCCGAGCACATCGGGGCCCGCGCCGAGGAGTTCGGCCGCCGCGCCGGGCACTACTACGAGCGCTGGGACGCGATCTACGCGGAGTGGAAGGAGAAGGTCACCGCGAGGCTCTCCGAGATCCGGGAGATGCGGTTCGACCCGCTGCCCGACCTGGAGCCCGAGAGCACCGTGTTCGACCACGTCGGGCACTCGGCGGGGTTCCGGATGATCCGGGACTTCGACCGTCTCGTGCTGACGATGTACGAGACGTACCAGTACCACTTCGAGCTGCTCAACATCGGCTACGCGGCCTACCTGACGTTCTTCGGGCTGTGCCGCCAGGCCTTCCCGGACATCTCCGACCAGTCGATCTCCCGGATGGTCGGCGGGCTGCGGGTCGAGCTCTACCGGCCCGACGACGAGCTCAAGCGCCTGGCCAAGGAGGCCCAGCGGCTCGGGCTCGTCGAGCGCCTGTCGGGCACCGAGGACGCGGCGTCGCTCTTCGCGTCCTTGCGGGGGGACGCCGCCGGCGCCGAGTGGGTCGCGGACTGGGAGCGCACCGCGGACCCGTGGTTCCTCATCAACACCGACCCCGGGCACCCCGGCGGTTACCACACCTACCCGACCTGGGCGGACCAGCCGGACATCCCGCTCGCGTCGGTCCGGGAGTACCTCCGGCGCCTGGAGGAGGGCGAGTCGATCGACCGCCCGACCGACGAGGTGCTCGCCGAGCGGGACCGGATCACCGCCGGCTACCGCGAGCTGCTCTCCGACGCCGACCGCGCCACCTTCGACGAGACCGTCGCCCTGGCCCGCCAGGTCTTCGCGTTCATCGAGGAGCACGTCCTCTACATCGAGCACTGGATGTGGGCGACGTTCTGGGCGAAGTCCCACGAGCTCTCCCGGGCGCTCGCCGCGATGGGCGAGATCGACGAGCCCGAGGACATGTTCTTCCTGCGCCGCTACGAGGTCGCCGAGGCGATCTACGACTGCGTGGCGGCGTGGTCGGTCGGCTCGCGGCCGCGCGGCGCCGAGCACCTCCGGCCGACGATCGCCCGCCGTCGCGAGATCTACACCGCCCTGCGGGCCTGGGAGCCGCCGCCGGCGCTCGGGCCGCCGCCGACGCAGATCGACGAGCCGTTCACCGTGATGCTGTGGGGGATCACGACGGCGTCGGTGGCGGAGTGGCTCCGCGCCGACTCCGAGGACGGCACCCTGCGGGGCACCGCGGGCTCGCCGGGGGTGGTCGAGGGCCCGGTGCGGGTGGTCACGCACCCCAACGAGCTGCCCGAGGTCCAGCCCGGCGACGTGCTGGTCTGCCCGGCGACGTCGCCGGCGTGGGCGCCGGTGTTCGCGCGCGTCGCGGCGACCGTCTCCGACGTCGGCGGGATCATGAGCCACACGGCGATCGTGTGCCGGGAGTACGGGATGCCGGCGGTCGTCGGCACCGGCAACGCGGTCTCGACGCTGCGGACGGGCCAGCGGGTGCGGGTGGACGGGAACAGCGGTGTGGTGACGGTGCTGTGACCTCCTGCGCTCCTCGCCCGCCCGACGGCTCGGAGCCCGTCCCGGTGGACGCGGTCCGCGCCGGCCGGCGGCGCGCCCTGCGCCGGACGCGGACCGCGAGCGGCACCCTGCTGCTCGACATGGGCGGGGTCGTCATCCCGACGCTGTTCGAGTCGACGGCGGTGCCCGGCTTCCCGGCCGGCCCGACGGGGGTCGACGAGGACTACCGGTCGGTGGAGGCCGGCGCCTCGCAGGAGCGGGACTACTGGGCGCGGCTGGCGCAGCGGCGCCCGGACCTCGACATCGGGGCGCTGTGGCGCGACTGCTCCTACGTGCGCAACGAGGTGCTCGGGCTGATCGCCCGGCTCGCGGGCCGGGTGCGGGTCGTCGCGTTCACCAACGACATGGCGCACTGGTTCGGCGACGACTGGCCCACGCGCTTCCCCGCCGTCGCCCGCTTCGACGGGGTGCTCGAGGCCGCGAAGATGGGCGTGCTCAAGCCCGACCCGCAGGCCTTCCGCGCGGCCGCGGACGCGCTGGGCGAGGACCCCCGGCGCTGTCTGTTCGTCGACGACCTCGCCGCGAACCTCGACGGGGCCCGTGCCGCGGGCATGGCCGCCGAGCTGTTCGAGGTCACCGACCCGGCGGGCTCGGTCGCGCGCGTCGCCCGGGCGCTGGGGCTGCCGGCCGAGGAGCCGCGGCGGCGGAGGGTGTGGTCGCCGTGAGTACCCCGGAGCAGCGTCTGACCGAGCTGGGGCTGACGTTGCCGGGGTTGAGGAGCCCCGCCGGGCACTACCGCGGCTGGACCATGGCCGGGGACGTCCTGCACCTCGCCGGGCAGGGCGCCGACGGGCACACGGGCCGGCTCGGCGCGGACCTCGGCGTCGAGCAGGGCTACGCCGCCGCCCGGGGGTGCGCGCTCAACCTGCTCGCCCAGACCCGCGACGCCCTGGGCTCGCTCGACCGCGTCGCCCAGGTGCTCGTGCTGCGCGGCTACGTGGCGTGCACCGACGACTTCGTCGACCAGCCCGGTGTCGTCGACGGGGCGTCGGATCTGCTCGCGGCCGTGTTCGGCGAGCGCGGCGAGCACGCCCGGACCGCGATCGGCGTGCGCGCGCTGCCGAAGGGGTTCGCCGTCGAGCTGGACGCGATGCTGCGTGTCCGCTGAGCGCCGGTCCTACGGGCCGGGGGAGCACCGGTTCGTCGACGTGTACCCCGGTGCGGGGCCACCCGTCGTCCTGCTCCACGGCGGCTTCTGGCGGGCGCGGGTCGCGCTCGACCACATCGCCCCGGTCGCCGAGGCGCTGCACGCGCGCGGGCACACGGTCGTCAACGTCGAGTACCGCCGGGTGGGTCAGGCGGACTGGCCGGCGACGCTGAACGACGTCGAGGCGGCGCTGCGCACGGTCGACGGGCCCGCCGTGCTCGTCGGCCACTCGGCGGGCGGGCACCTCGCGGCGTGGGTGGCCTCGCGGGTCCCGGTGCTCGGCGTGGTCTCGCTGGCCGGGGTGCTGACGCTGGCCGACGCCGCGCGCGAGGGCATCGGCGACGGCGCGGTCCAGGACTTCGTCGGGGCTGCACCCGACGAGGCGCCCGACCGGTACGCCGCCGCCGACCCGGTGGCCCTGCTGCCGCTGGGCGTCCCGCTGCGCGCGGTGCACGCGCCCGGCGACGACCGCGTGCCGCTGTCGATCAGCCGGTCCTACGTCGCCGCCGCCCGGGCCGCCGGGGACGACGCGGAGCTCGTCGAGGTCGCCGGCGACCACTTCACCCTCGTCGACCCGGAGCACGCCGCGTGGCCGACCGTGTACCGACAGGTGACGGATCTGCTCGCTGGTGAAGAGGGTCGCTGACCTGCGACGATCGTCGTCGTGAGCGTCACGCTGCTCGAGCGCGCGAGCGAGCTCGAGGTGCTCGCCGGCGCGGTCACCGCGGCCGCCGACGGACGCGGCGGCGTGGTGCTCGTCGCGGGCGAGGCGGGCATCGGCAAGTCCAGTCTCATCTCCTCGTTCGTCGCCGCGCTGCCGCCCGGCACCCGGGTGCTGCTCGGCGCCTGCGACGACCTCGTCACGCCCCGCACGCTCGGCGCGATCCGCGACGCGTTCGCCGGGCACTCCGAGCGCCTCGACCGCCTCCTCGCCGAGGGCACCCGCGACGACGTGCTCGTCGGCGTGCTGGCCGAGCTCGCCCGGCCGACCGTGCTCGTCGTCGAGGACGTCCACTGGGCCGACGACGCCACCCTAGACGTCCTGCGCTACGTGGCGCGCCGCATCGAGCGGACCTCGGCCGTGCTCGTGGTCTCCTACCGCGACGACGAGGTCGGCCGCGACCACCCGGCGCAGCGCCTGCTCGGCGCGCTCACCGGCACGGCGGTGCACCGGGTGGTGGTGCCGCGCCTGTCCCTGCGGGCCGTCGCCACGCTCGCCGGCCCGTCCTCGGTGTCGGTCTTCGCCCTCACCGGCGGCAACCCGTTCTACGTCACCGAGGTGGTCGCGGCCGGCGACGACACCGTCCCCCTCACGGTCGCCGACGCCGTCATGGCGCGCCTGCACCGGCTCCCGCCGGCGACCCGCGGTGCGCTCGAACAGCTCGCCGTCGTGCCCTCGCAGGTCGAGCTCCCGCTGGCCCGGGCGCTGCTGAGCGACCTCACGGTCCTCGCCGAGGCCGAGCGGCGCGGCGTCCTGCAGGTGCGCGCCGACGCCGTGGCGTTCCGGCACGAGCTGGCGCGCCGGGCGGTCGAGGACTCGCTGCCGGCCAGCGAGCGGATGCGGTCGCACGCCGCCGTGCTCGACGCGCTCCTCGACGGCGCTCCCGAGCAGGTCGACCTGCCCCGCGCGCTGCACCACGCCGTCGAGGCCGCCGACGACGCGCGGGTGGTCGACCTGGCCCCGCGGGCGGCGGAGCGGGCGGGGCGCGACGGCAGCTACGGCCAGGTGATCGGGTGCCTGCGCCTGCTGCTCGCGCGCGAGCACCTGCTGCCCGCCGCCGAGGCCGCGGCCGCGCGCAACCGGCTGGCGTCGGTGCTCTGGGCGACCGACGAGCCCACCGAGGCGCTGGAGCACGGGCTGGCCGCGGCGCGGACCTACGAGGAGCTCGGGGACGTCGCCGCTCTCGGTGAGGCGCTGATCGTGCTCGGGCCGGCGCAGTGGTCGCTGGCGCTGACCGCCGACGCGAAGGCGAGCCTGGCCCGGGCCGTCGCGCTGCTCGAGTCGGTGCCGGAGACGCCCGCGCGGACCTTCGCGCTGCTGTGGCGCTCGGTGCTGCTCGCCATGACGGGCGACGAGGACGTCCTCCCGTCCGCCGAGGCGGCCGCCGCCTCCGCGGAGCGCACCGGCGCCCCCGAGCACCTCGGGATGAGCCTGACCTGCCTCGGCCGGGCGCGGCTGATCGCGGGCGAGCACGACGACGGTCTCGCGCTCATGCGCGAGGGGCTGGCCGGCACCCGGGCGGCCGGGGCGCACACGTTCACGCTCATCGCTCACGGGCTCCTGGTCCTCGACCTGTTCGGGCTCGGGCGCTGGGACGAGTGCGCCCGCCACCTGGAGGAGGCGATCGCCTACGCCGAGGAGCTGGAGACCTGGTTCCTCGCCACGTCGTGGCAGGCCGTCGGGTACCGCCTGCGCGCGGTGCACGGCGACTGGGACCCCGCGATCGCCGGCCTACGGGGGATCGCCGGCGTCCGCGGCGAGCCGGAGCGCGGCTCACTGCGCTACGCGCTCCCGCCCCTGGCCCGGCTGCTCGCGCGGCGGGGCGACGACGACGCCCCCGCGTACCTGGCGTGGTCGTGCGACCTCGCCGCCCGCGCCCGGTGCTACGACGTCTCGTGGACGTCCGGGCTGCTGGAGATCGAGACGGCGTGGCTCACCGGGCGCGTGGGGGACGCCGACGAGGCGGTCGCGCGGCTGGAGGGGCTGACCGCCGCGCCCGGCCGGGAGCTCGACCGCGGCGAGCTGGCCCGCTGGCAGCGGCGTCTCGGACGGGCCGTCGAGGTGCCGGCGGGGGCCCGCGCCGTCCACGCCGCCGGGATCCGCGGCGACTGGGAGGCTGCGGCGGCCGCGTGGGAGGCCGACCGCGCCCCGTACCACCAGGCGCTCGAGCTGCTCGACTCCGGCGCGGCGGAGCCGACGCTGCGCGCGCTGCGGATCCTCGACGGGCTCGGCGCGAAGCCGGCCGCGCGGATGGCCCGCCGGCGGCTCCGGGAGCTGGGCGTCACGCACATCCCGCGCGGGCCGTACGCGGCGACGCGGTCGAACCCCGCCGGGCTGAGCGACCGCCAGACCGAGGTGCTCGCGCTGCTCGCCGAGGGGCTGACCAACGCCGAGGTGGCGGCCCGGCTCGTGATCTCGGAGAAGACCGCCGACCACCACGTGTCGGCGATCCTGGCCAAGCTGGACGTGCGCACCCGGCGCGAGGCCGCGGCGGTCGCGCGGGAGCTGGGCGTGGCGCCGGACCGTCGGCGCGAGCCGCGGTGAGCCCTCGTCAGGCGTGCGGGTAGCCCCGCCCCGCGTAGTCGAAGCCACCCAGCTCGAGGCGCGTGAGGTCGGGTGCCTGGGGCGAGGCGTAGTAGGCGCGGATCTCGGTGATGCGGCCCTCGTCGTCGAACTCGTACCACTCCGCGCCGCGCAGGATCACCCCGAGCGAGCCCTTGTGGTGGGTCCACTCGCACACCGCCCGGCGGCGCGGCTCGTCGACGACGATCGCGTCGACGGTCCACGACGACCCGCGCTCGCGCACCGCGGTGGCCCAGCGCTGGGCGATCACGCGCGCGCCCACCCACGGCCCGTCGTACATGTCCGGCGGGAAGTAGTGCCGGGCGTTCCCGGCGAGGTGGCGGGCGACCGCGTCGGCGTCCCCGGACGTGCACGCGTCCATGTAGCCCCGCACGGTGGCCTCGAGCTCCGCCGACGTCGTCCCTGCGCTCAACCCGGCCTCCTGATCTCGGTGTGCCGGGCGAGGATGCGGATTTCCTGACGTTCAACGCAAGCGTGGCCCCCAGGCTGGAACACGCGCGGCCGAAGGGGGACGGCCACGCGAGGATGAGCGGCATGGGCCAGAGCGGGCGGGTGCGGCAGGACGAGGTGTACCGGGCGGGGATCACCGGGCGGCGGCCGGCGGTGCCGACGGCGTTCCCGGCGCTGGAGCGCCGCGCGCGGTGGGCGATGTCGCGGCGCGCCCACGCCTACGTCGCCGGCGGGGCCGGCAGCGAGGAGACGGTCCGCGCCAACCGGGCGGCGTTCGAGCGGCACCGGATCGCGCCGCGGATGCTGCGCGGGGTCGGCGAGCGGGACACCTCGGTCGAGCTGTTCGGCCGCCGCCACGACCACCCGCTGCTGCTCGCCCCGATCGGCGCGACCGACCTCGTGCACCGCCGCGCGGACCTCGCCGTCGCCGAGGGCGCCGCGCACGCGGGCGTCTCGATGATCGTGAGCAACCAGGCCGGCTTCCCGATGGAGGAGATCGCCCCGCGCGCCACGGCCGGCTGGTGGTCCCAGCTCTACTGGTCGACCTCCGACGACCTCGTCGACAGCTTCCTGCAGCGCGCCGAGGCGGCGGGCGCCGGCGCCGTGGTGGTCACCCTCGACACGACGACGCTGGGGTGGCGCCCGCGTGACCTCGACCTCGGGCACCTGCCCTTCGCCCGCGGACTGGGCATCGCGCAGTACACGTCGGACCCGGTGTTCGCGCGGCTCGCCCAGGAGACCGCCGACGGCCCCCGCCGGGCGAGCCCCCGGCCCACGCCGGCCGCCGTCCGGACGCTGCTCGAGATCAGCCGCCACCACCCCGGTGCGTTCCTCGACAACCTCCGCTCGCCGCTGCCCCGCGCGGCCGTGGAGACGTTCCTGCGCGTCTACTCCCGCCCGACGCTCGCGTGGGACGACATCGCCACCCTGCGCTCGCGCACGCGGCTGCCGGTGGTGCTCAAGGGCGTGCTGCACCCCGACGACGCTCGGCGCGCGCTGGACCACGGGGTCGACGGCGTGCTGGTCAGCAACCACGGCGGGCGCCAGGTGGACGGGTCGGTGCCGACGCTCGACGCGCTGCCCGGTGTCGTGGAGGCCGTCGACGGGCGGGCGCCGGTGCTGCTCGACTCCGGGGTGCGCAGCGGCTCGGACGCGGCCCGCGCGCTGGCCCTCGGGGCGAGCGCGGTGTGCCTCGGCCGGCCCTGGGTCTACGGGCTCGCGCTGGCCGGGGCGGCGGGGGTGGCGCAGGTCGTGCGCGACGTCCTCGCCGAGCTGGACCTCACGCTCGCCCTCGCCGGGGCCCGCACACCGGCCGACGTGGAGCTCGCGCCGTTCGCCAGCGGGGAACCGGCCGTGCGCCCGGGACGGTGATCACGCCAGGGTGGAGGGCATGACCCGGGTGCTGCTGATCCGCCACGGCGAGACCCACGGCTACTTCGACGACGTCGGGCTCACCGACCTCGGCGAGGAGCAGTGCCGCGCGAAGGGCAAGGAGCTCGCCGCCACGCTGGCCCCGGGGACGCGGGTGGCGATGCCGCACGCCCCCACGGCCCGGGGCACGGCGACCGCGGTGCTCCTGCGCGAGGTGCTGCTCGCCGAGCTCGGCCCGGACAGCGGCGTCGAGATCGGCGAGCTGGTGCCCGACGGCCGCTTCGACAGCCTGCAGTTCCTCTACGGCGGGCAGGCGCGCGAGTCGTCCGGGGTCGCGAAGCACCGCATCGGGCTGGAGGGCGAGCACCCGGACTGGGCGCGCGCCTTCGACCGCTTCGACACCGACTTCGGCGCGGGCTCCAAGGCCGGCGGACCGATCGACCGGTGGATGGTCTCCACCGACCTGCACTTCGAGCCGCCCCAGGTGATCGCCTACCGCGCGTGGGCCGGGATCAAGGCGCAGGCGCCGGGGACGGTGGCCCTGGCCAGCTCGCACTCGGCGCTGCTGCGGGGCTTCGCGAGCGCCGCGCTCGGGCGTGACGTCGGCGAGCCGCGCAACCTCGAGCACGTCGACGTGGAGCTCGACGGCGCCCGGGCCGTGGTGACGTACCGCGGCGAGCGCGCCGACGTCGAGGTCCCGGCGGAGCTGCCGCCGTGGCTGAACCCGGCCTACCTCGACGCGGGGGAGCGCGCGGCGCACCGCTGGTGAGGGTGGCGCGAGGTTTCGACTCGTCGTGCACGGCCGATGCTCCTGGGTCACCGACCACCACCCCGGGGAGCACCCGTCATGTCCCTCGCCGACACCCTCGCCCGCTGGCGCGCCCGCCTGACCGGTGAGAACGGGCCCGTCGGCCCCTCGACCGCCGCCGAGCCCTCCGAGTCCGACGCCGGGCACGACCCGCGCACCGCCGCCTCCCGCCCCACCGGCGGGACGCACACGGAGCACCGCGGCGACCAGGGCTCGGTCACCGGCACCGGGGACACGGACGTGTTCGTGGGCCGCGCCGCCGGCCACGACCTCGGCTACGCCGGCGAGACCGGTGCCGAGGCGCGGCGCGAGGCCGAGCGATGAGCACCGGGGCGCAGGGCGTCCGCCCGGACCAGCGCGTCGTCCACGTGCACCGCATCGGGGCGGTCGTGGTCGCGCTGGTCATCGCGGCGTTCGGCGTGCTCGGGCTCGTCGGCGGCCTGTCGTTCTTCGACACCGAGGGCGCGCCCGTCATGGGCCTGTCGACCAACGGGGCGCTGTCGACGATCTCGCTGGTCACCGCCGTGGTACTCGTGGCCGCGGCGATCCGCGGCGGGCGCCTGGCCTCGACCGTGATGATGGTCGTCGGCACGCTCTTCCTGGTGTCGGCGTTCGCCAACCTGGCGCTGATCGGCACGGCCTACAACCTGCTGGCCTTCCGCCTGCCGAACGTCTTCTTCTCGATCGCCGCCGGGTGCGTGCTGCTGTTCACCGGCGCGTACGGGCGGGCCTCGGCGAAGCTCCCGCCCGACAACCCGTACAAGCTCGAGCGGCGGCCCGACGACCCCGAGGACCACGGCGACGCCGCCGACGCCCCGGAGGACGCCCACCGCCAGCCGCGTCCGGCGTCGCCGGCCGAGGCGGACGCCGACGCCGCCATGGCCGCGGCCGAGCGGGCCCTCGCGCAGGGCGTCGCCGACGACGACCAGCGCCGACGCCTCGCGGCCGCCGACCACGCCCGCACCCACGAGGAGCGCCGCGCGATCTGGATGGACGGCGCCGCGCACTGACTCGCGCACGCCCCTCCGAACGGAGGGGCCGTCGTCGTCCGTCGCGATCTGGCCGTGGTCGCGCACGACTGATAGACGTGGACGCATGACCACGGGGACCGTCACCACATCGGCACTACGCATCGAGGTCGACGGGCCGACGGCGGTGCTGACGCTCGACAACCCGAAGCGCCGCAACGCGCTGTCCGTCGCCACGATGACCGAGCTGACCGCCGCGCTGCGTGACGTCTCCGCGCGCGACGGGGTCCGGGCGATCGTGCTGCGCGCCGAGGGCCCGGCGTTCTCCGCCGGCCACGACCTCTCGGAGATGGTCGACCGGACGCTCGAGGAGGAGCGCGAGGTCTTCGCGGTCTGCACGGACCTCATGACCGCGCTCCACGCGGTGCCCCAGCCCGTGATCGCCGCCGTGCAGGGGGTGGCGGTCGCCGCGGGATGCCAGCTCGTCGCCGCCTGCGACCTCGCGGTCGCCGCCGAGGGCGCGGTGTTCGGCACGCCCGGGGTGAAGATCGGGCTGTTCTGCTCCACGCCGATGGTCGCGGTGACCCGCGCGATCGGGCGCAAGCGGGCGATGCAGCTGCTGCTCACCGGCGAGACGATCGCCGCCGCCACCGCCGCCGACTGGGGCCTGGTCAACCAGGTCGTCCCCGCCGACGAGCTGGACGGGGCGGTGCGCGCGCTCGCGGCCAAGGTCGCCGACGCCAGCGCGGTCACGCTGCGCATCGGCAAGGAGGCGTTCTACCGGCAGGTCGACCTGCCCGAGGACGCGGCGTACGAGGCGATGCGCGAGACGATGGCGACCAACGCCATGACCTGCGACGCCCAGGAGGGCATGTCGGCCTTCCTCGCGAAGCGGGCCCCGCACTGGCAGCACCACGAGTAGCTGCCGCTTCCCGGATCCCTCGAGGCAAAGGAGCCCGTCCATGGCCTTCCCCGGCCTGCAGCACGTCGCGATCACCGTGTCCGACATCGACCGCAGCACCGAGTGGTACAACCGCCTCTTCGCCGCGGAGCCGGTGCTCGTCGAGGACGAGGAGGGCGGCGAGTTCCGCCACGTCGTGTACGCCCTCGACGGCGGCTCGCTCTTCGGCCTGCACACCCACATGGGCAAGGAGTCGAAGGACCGCGCCGACGAGCGCCGCACCGGCCTGGACCACGTCAGCTTCGGGCTCTCGGGCACCGCCGAGCTCGAGCAGTGGCGCGACAAGCTCGACCAGCTCGGCATCGCCCACGGCGGCATCAAGAAGGCGCACTACGGCTCGGGCATCTCGTTCCGCGACCCCGACAACATCGCCCTCGAGTTCTTCATCGCGCCGGGCACCTGAGCCTCGCCCGCCCCGGACGAACGAACGGCGCTCTCGCTGCTTGCGTAGCAGCGAGAGCGCCGTTCGTTCGTATCCGGGGAGCTCACGCCGCGGCGAGCTCCTCGCGGCGGACGCGGGCCGAGGCGCGCTGGAGCAGGCGCACGCCGACGACGATCATCGGCGCGGTCGCGACGAACATGCCGACGAGGATGCCGAACGAGACGGGCACGAAGAACCCGGCGAACCCGATCACCGAGGCCAGCAGCAGCCACCAGCTGACGACCCCGGCGCGGGCGAGGGCGGCGATCACGAGCGGGATGCCGACGAAGCCGACGAACCGTCCGGTGATCGTCCACGTCGACACCCACGGGTCGTTCCAGACGCCCTCGGTCATCGCCGTCGCCGCCTCGAGCGGCATCGACCGCGCGGCGGCGCCGGTGAACCAGTCGGAGAGCAGGAGCCCGGAGAGCTGGATCGCCGAGAGCGACGTGACGATCGCGGCGAGCGGCACGACGACCCGTCCCCGCGGCCCCCGGACCAGACCGATCACGGCGAGCACGCCCAGCGCGAAGGCGACCCAGGAGTAGTGCAGCAGGCCCGCCGACACCGCCGTGAGCCAGGGATCCGCCCCGAGACTGGCGACGTAGTCCGCCGGGGCGTCCGAGGCCTGGGGCGGCGACGTGGCGATCCCGGCCGTGAACAGCACCGGGAACGCGATCAGGGCGAGGCCGGCGGCGATGCGGACGAACGGGGCGGGGCCGTCGGCGGGCTGCTGGGTCGCGATGACGGCGGTGCGGTCGCTGCTGACGGTGCTCATGGTGGCTCCTCGTGGTTCCGGTTGCGCTGTTCGAGCGGTGACCGGAACGCTACGAAGCCGCCTACGATCACGGATCGTGTCTGCGGGCCGTGATGATCCTCCGCGAGTCCATTCCGGGTCCTCCCGTGGGAGGACCCGCGCGGCGACGTCGCGGCCTACTGTCCGCGCGATGAGCCCCGTGGTCACCCGTGTCGCGATGGCGGTCGGCGGCGCGGCGCTCGTGACCGCGGCGAGCCTCGTCGAGGCGCTGACCTACCGGGGCGCCCCGGTCGGCGGGGTCCTGCTGCCGATGGCGGCGCTCATCGCCGGCGCCGCGGTGGCCCCGTTCCTCCCGGCGGTCGGGGTGCTCGCGGCGGTCGTGAGCTTCCCGCTCCAGGTGTTCCTGACCCCCGACTCCCCGGGCATCGGCGGCACCGCGCTGATCACGATGATGGTGCTGATCGCCTACGGGGGGCTGCGCCTGCCGCCGCGCTGGAGCGCGCTCGGCGCCGCGCTGGCGGCCCTGGGCGCCGCCGCGTCGATCGTCGTCGACGGCGAGTCCCTGTTCGAGTTCGTCTTCTTCGCGGCGACGATGGGCGGCGCCTGGAGCCTGGGCTGGCTGCTGCGCCGGGAACGGCACCGGGGCGCGGAGCTGCGCGCGCTCGCCGCCGCGCTGGCCGCCGAGCGGGAACGCTCCGGGAGGCTGGCGGTGGTCGAGGAGCGCGCCCGCATCTCCCGCGAGCTCCACGACGCCGTCGCGCACACCGTCAGCGTCATGACCCTGCAGGTCGGCGTCCTGCGCCGGCGCCTCCAGGAGACCCCGGAGGGCGAGGTGCTGCGCGCGGTCGAGGAGCTGGGCCGGCGCTCGGTCGACGAGCTGCGCCGGGTCGTCGGCGCATTGCGCGAGGACGCCGACGGCGCGAACCCGCTCGACCCCGCGCCCTCGCTCGCCCGCCTCGACGCCCTGGTCGCCGAGCTCGACGGGGTCGGGCTCGCGGTGGGCGTTCGCCACGACGGCGAGCCCGTGTCCCTCGCGCCCGCGATGGACACCTCCGCCTACCGGATCGTCGCCGAGGCCCTCACGAACGTCCTGCGCCACGCCGGCGCCGGGGAGGCCGAGGTCGTGCTGACCCACCGCCGGGAGTCGCTCACGATCACCGTGACCGACCGCGGCGCCGGCGCGGAGGCGACGCGGTCCGACGACGGGCACGGCCTGCTGCACATGCGCGAGCGCGCCGCCCTCTTCGGCGGCACGCTGGTCGCGGGCCCGCGCGAGGGCGGCGGGTTCCGGGTCGAGGCGGTCCTCCCGCTCGGGCCCTCCCCGGTCGCGGCGGCGGGGTCGGTGGCCTCGTGAGCGCGATCCGCGTCGTGCTCGCCGACGACGAGCTGCTCGTGCGCGCCGGGCTGCGGATGCTGCTCGAGGGCGAGCCCGACCTCGTCGTGGCCGGGGAGGCGGGCGACGGGAAGGCCGCCGTGCGCGTCGCGCTCGACGCCCGGGCCGACGTGGTCCTCATGGACGTGCGCATGCCCGGACTCGACGGGATCGGCGCCGCGCGGGCGCTCGCCGAGGCCGGGTCGTCGGCGCGCGTGCTCGTCCTGACCACGCTCGACGAGGACGAGACGCTCGAGGCGGCGCTGCGCGCGGGGGTCGCGGGGTTCCTGCTCAAGACCGCGCCGCCCGAGCAGATGCTCGACGCCGTGCGCCGGGTCGCGGACGGCCAGGGCGCGCTCGACCCGTCGGTGGTGCCCCGGGTGGTCGCCGCCGTCGCGCGCGGGCGGCCCCGCCCGACGCCGCCCCGCGAGCTCGCGACGCTCACCGCGCGTGAGGCCGAGGTGCTCGCGGAGGTGGCCCGGGGGCTGTCGAACGCCGAGGTCGCGGCCCGGCTGCACCTGGGGGAGACGACCGTGAAGACCCATCTCGGGCGCGTGCTCGACAAGCTCGGGCTGCCGGACCGGCCGCGGCTCATCGCGTTCGCGTGGGAGCACGGCGTGGTCACGGCCGAGCACGGATCGTGATGGTCCTACAAAGCAACTTATCGGGTCGGTAGACGTATCCGGTGGTAGGGTGCGGCTATGGCTGCACGACGGGACTACTTCGACGGCTGCGGCGCCGCGCACGCGCTCGACCTCGTGGGGGAGCGCTGGGCGCTGCTCGTCGTGCGCGAACTGGTGCTCGGGCCGAAGCGCTTCACCGACCTGCGGGCCGGCCTGCCGCACGCCAGCCCGAACGTCCTCTCGCAGCGCCTGCGCGAGCTCGAGGACGCCGGCGTGCTGCGCCGCCGCCGGCTGCCCCCGCCCGCCGCGTCCGCGGTGTACGAGCTCACCGAGTGGGGCCAGGAGCTCGAGCCGGTGCTCCAGGCGCTCGGCCGCTGGGCCGCCCGCTCGCTGCCCGAGGCGGACAGCATCAAGGTCGACTCGTTCATCCTGTCGCTGCGCACGCTGTTCGTGCCCGCGCGGGCCGCCGACGTCGACGTGACCCTGCAGCTGGTGCTCGACGAGCAGCCTTTCAAGGTCCACCTCGCGCACGGCGAGCTGGACATCGAGCGCGGCGAGGTGTCCGGCGCGGACGCCACCGTGCGCTGCTCGCCCACGACGCTCGCCGGCGTGGTGCACATGGGCCTGCCGGTCGCCGACGCGCAGGCCCAGGGCCTGCTCGAGCTCACCGGCGACGTCTCCGCGCTGGAGCGGCTCGCCGACAGCGTGCAGATGCCCGAGCCCCTGCCCGCCTAGGGTCGCTGCGGCCACCCCGGCGCCAGGTCGACGTGGTCGCGGGTGCGGCGCAGCGGGAACGCCGGCGGGCGCTTCTCGAGGAACGCCGTGACGCCCTCGGCGGCGTCGGCGTCGCGCCCGAGCTCGACGACGGCGCGCGAGTCGAGGGCGTGCGCCTCCCACGGCGAGCTCGCCGAGAGCATCGACCACATCATCTGCCGCGTGAGCGCCACGGACACCGACGAAGTGTTCTCGGCGACCTCGCGGGCCAGGGCGTAGGCGGTGTCCAGGAGCTCCTCGTCGGGCACGACCCGTGAGACGAGCCGGCCCTCCAGCGCCTCCTGTGCGCCGAAGACCCGCCCGGTCATCGCCCACTCCATGGCCTGCGAGATGCCCACGACGCGCGGCAGGAACCAGCTCGACGCGGCCTCGGGCACGATCCCGCGGCGCGCGAACACGAACCCGAAGCGGGCCGACGCGCCGGCGATCCGCACGTCCATCGGCAGCGTCATCGTCGCGCCGACACCCACCGCCGGGCCGTTGACCGCCGCGATCACGGGCACCCGCAGCGCGGCGAGGCGCAGCGACACCACGCCGCCCCGGTCGCGCCCGACGCCGTCGATCTCGCCGTAGCGCTCGGCCTTGCCGCGGCCCCGGTCGTCGAACGTGCTGCCGCCCTCGCCGAGGTCCGCGCCGGCGCAGAACGCCCGGCCGCGGCCGGTGATGACCAGCACCCGCACGGCGTCGTCGGCGTCGATCGCGTCGCAGGCGGCGACCAGTTCGTCGCACATCCGGCCGGTGAAGGCGTTCATCCGCGCCTCCCGGTCGAGCACGATCGTGGCGATCCCGTCCGCCACCGAGTACTCGATCTCGGTGTAGTCCTCCACCGGCACGCGCGCCTCCCCGTCCCTCGGTCACCGACGAGACGCACCCTCTCGCCGCCCCCGGGAACGGTCAACCCTGACCGGAACCTGCGCGAGGCAACGAAGCGATCACGGGCGCCGTGCGGCGTGGACAGGGCCCCGGTGGGGTAGGAAGGTCAGGAGTCCGGGTCGACGGTGCGGTCGCCCGTTCCCCAGCCGGCGCCCCCGCGGCGCCCGAGGAGGACCCGTGACCACTGCGCTCCCCGACGCGTCCACGCCGACAGACCCCGCCGAGATCGTCGTCGCCGTCCCCGACGACGCCGCCACCCTGAGCTGCCGCCTGCACGGCGTCATCGCGGGCGCGGGAGAGGGGGCCGTGCTCACGATCGTCGTCGAGGCCGGCGACCGCGCCGCCGACCCCGACCTCGCCCGCGTGCTCTCGTGCGCCCGCGACGCCGCCACGGGTCGCGGTCTGGGCTTCGTGATCCGGTAGTCGCTGTCGGACCCCCGTGGTTTCCTGGGGACATGTCGTTCGTCCACGGGCACCCGCGCGAGTCGGGGTGGGTCGTCTCCCACTACCGGCGGCCCCAGCAGGCCGGGGACGACCAGCTGGACCTCACCCTGCCCGCGCCGCGCGCCCGCGACGACGAGCAGGGTGACGATCAGGACTGCGAGAGCACCTCCGACGACGCCGACCCCGACGCCGACCCCGACGCCCCCCGCGCCAGCGTCTTCTCCATCCCGCGGCGCACCGCGTCGACGAGGTAGGGCCGCAGCCGCTCCGGGTCGACGATGGCGTGCACCGAGCCCATCTCCTGGGCCCGGGCCACCGAGTGCTTCGTGTCGAACTCGTCGGCCACCTCGCCGAGCTTCTCCGAGCGCACCACCGGCCGGACGCCGGCCAGCTCGCCGCGCAGCTCGGCGACGTCCTCGCCGCGCTCGAGGCGCTCGCTGATCCGGCTCTCGAGGTCGGCGACGCGCGGGTCGGCGGCGGTGCGCTTGGCGACCTCGCCGGAGAACACCACCGCGGCCGCCGGCGCCCCGCCGATCACCGAGGCGTACGAGCCCTCGACCGCGGCGACCTCCATCTCGTCGTTCAGCGTCCCGGAGAACACGACGAAGGCGCCGCCGTGGTACCGCGACACGACGCAGAACACGATCGGCCCGTCGAAGTTGACGACCGCCCGCCCGATCTCCGCGCCGTACTCGAGCTGCAGGCCGCGCAGCGACTCGGGGGAGCCGTCGAAGCCCGAGAGGTTCGCGAGCACGACCACCGGCCGGTTGCCGCTCGCGGCGTTGATGGCCCGCGCCGTCTTCTTCGACGACCGCGGGAAGAGCGTGCCCGCGGTCCACTGCGACGGCCCGTCCACCGGCGGCGGGCCGCGGCGCGGCAGCGGCTTGGACTCGATGCCGATGAGCTCGACGGGCTGCCCGCCGAGGTGGGCGTCGAGCACCACCACCGACTCCGCGGCCTGCATGTCGGCCCAGCGCTCGAGCGTCGGGTGGTCGGTGTCGGCGACGCCGCTCATCAGCGAGCGGATGTCGAACGGCTTCTTGCGCTCGGCGTTGCTCGCCGGGTCGAAGATCTCGCCGAGCACCGTGAACCCGTCGCCGTGGTGCGGCGCGGACCGGACGTCGCGCTCCACCGGGTCGTGGGTGGGCGCGGGGCGGGGGAAGCGCTCGCCGGGCACGACGTAGGTGTGCCGGTAGTGCGCGAGCAGCACGTCGACCGCGCCCGAGAGGTCCGGCGCCCAGTACTGCGCCTCGCCGTTGGGGCCCATGATGCGGTCGTAGCCGCCGATGCCGTAGTTGTCCTCGGCCGAGACGCCGCCGGAGTAGTCGAGCGACTGCTTGCCGGTGAGCACCATCGCCGAGTCCGGGGTCATGACGAGGATGCCCCGGGTGTGCATGAGCATCGTGGCCTCGGCGTTCCAGTAGGGCTGGGCGCCGACGTTGATGCCGGTGACGACGACGTTGATCTCGCCGCCGTCCTGGGTGAAGTCGATGATCGCCCGGAGCACGCGGGAGATCCAGTCCATGTTCTCCGTGCCGGAGTCCATGGCGATCTTCGCGCCCGCCGAGACCGCGTACCACTCGATGGGCACGCCGTGCTCGCGGGCGAGGTCGATCGCGGCGAGGACGCGGCGGCACTCCGGCTCGGCGATCGCCCCGAGCGCGCGGGTCGGGTCGCCGAGCAGCACCACGCGCGTGAGGCCCTCGGGCTGACGCACCGTCGGCGTCGTGACCATGCCGAGGACGAAGTTCGCCGTGTTCGACCCGGGCGCCCGGTCGACGGGCACCGGCGCGAGGGTCCCGGGGTCGATGTCGTACTCGGTGAACGTGCCCGCCTCGCCGCCCGGGTCGGGGCTGCGGGTGAGCAGCGGGACGAGCTCGTAGGGGTAGAGCGCCCCGCGCCGCGCGGCCTTGATGACCTTCTGCGTGTACGCGTCGAGCTCGCCCATCGGCCCGGTCGGCGGAGCCGTGACCCGCAGCGTGAGCCCGGCGCCCGGCGGGCGGGACATGCGCAGCAGGAACTCGCCGTCCGGGGTCCGGAAGCGCACCATGACCTGCTCGATGCCCAGCGACTCGGTGCGCGGCGCGAGGGTGCGCACGATCCCGTCGAGCTCGGCGAGCGGGACCTCGACGAGCGGCCACACGTAGAGCAGCACGCGGTTCCAGCGCAGCGCCGCGAGCTCCGCGTCGGCGGCGCGCGCCGAGCGCAGGCTGTCGAGCGCCGCGTCGAGCACGGCCTCCACCTGGGGCAGCGCCCGCACCGCCCCGTCGTCGCCGCGCAGGATCGTGAGGTCCCGGACGTCGCCGGTGACGATCAGCCGCCGGTCCTCGGGCACGTTGCGGCCCTGCGCGTGGAACAGGTGGACGTCGGTGGCCGACGGCAGGCGGGTCAGCTCGAAGTCGCGCAGGCGCCACAGCCCGAGGCGCTCGGCGACCATCGGGTGCAGGCCGCGCAGGGTGCGGTCCTCGACCGGGGCGTGCGCGTCGTCGGGCCGGAAGGTGAACCAGCTGGTCGCGGCGCCCCCGTGGTCGCCGTCGTGGACGGTGCCGCGGATGCCGACCGTCACGCGCCCGACCGCCGCGGGGATCGTGCCGATCGAGTCGCGGATCCGCGTGGCGCGCTCCTCGGGCCCGTCGGGGGCCTCGGGGCCGCGCGGCGAGGTGACGTAGAGGTCGACGAGCACCGTGTCGCCGTCCGGGAGCGCCTCGATGAGGCGGTGCAGGTCGGTGGACACGGTGGCCGGGGCGGTGGCGCCGTCGGGCTGGTCGACCGTCGCCACGGTCGCGACCACGACGTACGAGTCCCCGTCGTGGGTGTAGCGCGCGGTGAGCAGCGGGCGGCCGAGGTGCTCGTCGACCTGCACGTCGCCGACGTCGCGGATGAGCCCGTAGTAGCGCCGGGTCATCACCTCGAGCATCACCGCGTGGTGGCGCTCGGAGAACAGCCCGAGGATCGGCTCGCCGGACGCGACGATCTCGTCGATCTGCCGCCGGCGGGTCGCGGGGTCGCCGGACAGCGCGTCGAGCTCGGCGCGCACCCGCTCCTGGGTCTGCTCGCGCTCGGACTCGATCAGCGGCGCGTCGAAGCAGCGGAACCGCACCTGGCGGGCGAGGTCGCCGATCTGCGGGTGGCGCACCTGCGTGGCGGCGACGAGGTGGTCGAGCACCGTGCGGTAGGCCTCGCCCCCATCGCTGCCGTCCGCATGCACCGACTCCGGCGCCCGCAGCCGCGCCCGCAGCAGCGCGGCGACCACCGGCTGGTGCGCGCCGGCGCGGCGGTGGGCCAGGAACATCCGGTACAGCGCGGGCCCGAGCAGCTCCGGCGCGGCGCCCAGGTCGGGCACGCCGTAGTGCTCGAGCGCGCGGGCGAGCTTGAGCCGGAACGACTCGGGCAGCACCTCGGCGTCGGCGTCGCGCGAGCGCAGGTAGGCGTAGAAGTACTCCTGCGGGTTGCGGGTCGACTCCTCGTCGACCGCCGTGTCGTCGAGCTCGCCCGGGCCGCCCTCGAGGCGACGGTTGCGCGAGAGCGCGGACAGGTCCGCGACGATGCGCAGGATGCTCATCTCGTCGGCGAGCAGGTCGCGGTCGTCGGCGGGGAGCTCCTCGCGGGCGCGGTCGAGCGCCTCGAGCAGCGGCGTGGTCTCGCGCTCGTCGACGTCGTAGCCCAGGACGAGCGCGCGCAGGGCGGCGAGCGCGTCGCGGGCCCGGGTGCGGGCGTCGGCGCGCTCGTCCTCCGACATCAACGGTCCGGCTCCGCTGCGCTCCGCGTCCGGCAGTGGGGAGGCCAGCGCGGCGAGGCTGACCCGCTCCTCGCCGGTGGAGCCGCCGGGGTCGTCGGCGTCGGGCTCGAGCCGTACGAGCCGCGAGCCGCCCTCGACCTGGGTGTTGGCGTCGACCAGCACCTCGGCCACCCGCCCGCTGACCGGAGCCCGCAGCGCGGTCTCGAGCTTCATGCTCTCGACGACCGCGACGGTGTCGCCCTCGGCCACGGTGTCGCCGGGGGAGACGGGGATCGAGACGACCATGGCCGGGGCGGGCGCGCGCACGAGCCCGGCCTCGCCGCCCGCGATGCGGTGCACGGCGCCGTCGACCTCGACGAGGTAGTCCGGTCCCTGCGCCACCGACAGCACGCCGAAGGTGCGCCCGCCGACGGTGAGGCGGCGCTCGAAGCGCCCGGAGCGTTCCACGACGACGTCCACCCCGGAGCCGTCCCCGTCGCCCTCGAGCACGACCCGGTAGTGCGACGGCCGCGTGCGGGCCACCCGCAGCCGGTAGGACTCGCCGACGACGCGGACGTCGACCTGGTGCCACACCTCGTGGCCGACCTCGGGCCGGCCGCGCTCGGCGGAGAGGAACAGGCGCCCCTGCTGGCGGAACTCGTGCGCCTCGTGGGCCTCGACCGCGGCCGCGAGCAGGGCGATGTCGACGCGGCGCGGCGGGGTGTAGCCGTCGGCCATCATCGTGTCGAGCCACGTGGTGTCGGCGGTGCCGCCGATGACCTCGGGCCGGGAGAGCAGGTCGAGCAGGAACGCCTTGTTGGTGGTGCCGCCCTCGACGACCACGGCGGTCTGCCGGATCGCGCGGGCCAGCCGGGCCCGGGCCTCGTCGCGGGTGCGGCCCCACGCGATCACCTTGGCGATCATCGAGTCGTACTGGGGCGGGATGACGTCGCCGGTGGCCACGCCCGTGTCGACGCGGATGCCGGGGCCGGCGGGGAGCACGAGGTGGCGGATCGCGCCGGGGGCGGGCGCGAACCCGCGCTCGGGGTCCTCGGCGGTCAGGCGGGCCTCGATGGCGTGCCCGGAGGCGGGCGGGCGGATCGGATCCACATCGCCCAGCACCTCGGCGAGCGACCCGCCCATGGCCACGTGCAGCTGGAGCTTGACGACGTCGACGCCGGTGACGGCCTCGGTGACCGGGTGCTCGACCTGCAGGCGGGTGTTGACCTCCATGAACGAGAGGACCTCGTTCGCCGGGTCGTAGAGGAACTCCACGGTGCCGGCGTTGACGTAGCCGGCGGCGCGGGCGAGGTCGGCGGCGCTCTGGCGCAGCAGCCGGTCCTGCTCGGCGTCCAGCGCCGTGGACGCGGACTCCTCGAGCACCTTCTGGTTGCGGCGCTGGACGCTGCAGTCGCGCACGCCGAGCGTGACGACCCCGCCGGCGCCGTCGGCGACCACCTGCACCTCGACGTGGCGCCCCCCGCGCACGGCGCCCTCGAGGAACACCGTGCCGTCGCCGGCGGTGCGCTCGCCCTCGGCCGAGGCGCGGGTGAACGAGTCGTCCAGGTCCTCGGCGCGGGCGACGAAGCGGATGCCGCGGCCCCCGCCGCCCGCCGTGGCCTTGACCATCAGCGGGAAGCCGATCTTCTCCGCGGCCTCGCGGGCGGCGTCGACGTCGGCGACCGGGCCGCCGCTCCAGGGCGCCATCGGCACGCCGACGCTCTCGGCGATCCGCTTCGACTCGATCTTGTCGCCGAGCCGCTGCATCGTCTCCGACGTCGGCCCGACGAACGTGATGCCCAGCCGCTCGCACAGCGCGGCGAACTCGGCCCGCTCGGAGACGAAGCCCCAGCCCGGCCAGACGGCGTCGGCGCGGCACGCGACCAGCGCCCGCTCGAGCTCGGGGAGGTCGAGGTAGGGCACCGGGCCCATGTCGTCCGGGTCGTCCGGGCCGATGAGCACGGCCTCGTCGGCCTCGCGCACCGCCATCGCGTGACGGTCGACCGCCGTGTGCACGGCGATGGTGCGGATCGGCGGGAGCACGCCGTCGTTCTCGACGTTCCACTCCCGGACGGCGTTGATGAGGCGCATCGCGGGCTCGCCACGGTTGACGATCGCCAGGCGCTGGAACGGACGAGGCGGAGCGCTCACGGTCGCCGACCCTAACGGCGACCGGCGGGTCACGCGGAGTCCTCGGGGCGCTCGCTAGTCCGGCCGACGGAACCCGTGACGGATCCCTCTCATCGCTCGCCGGGTCGCGCCGGGAACGTCAGCAGCCCGGGGACGCGCCCGACGCTCGCGGGCCGCGACGCCCGCGGGGCCTCGTCGCGCAGCTCGCGCAGCAGGTCGGTGACCGACCGGCCGCCGTCGTGGGCGCCGTGGGACGTCGGCCGCGGGCGCTCCGTGCTCACGAGGTCGGCGAAGATCGGCGTCGGCTCCACCGCGGCGAAGCTAGCCGCGCCCGTCCGCTCACGGACCGACGCGCCCACGGTCGTGCGGAATCACGTCACCCGTTCGACGGGTCGAGCTCCGGCTTCGCTTCGTCCCCCGCCCGCAGGACCTTCGTCAGCCGCACCACGACGCCGACCGCGCCGAGCCCCCCGAGCGCGAGCAGCACCACGGTGCCCCACCCGTCGAGCGCGCCCTGGATGAGCACGGCGTGCCCCACGCCGAGCACGACGACCAGCCCGGCCAGGCTCCCGTGGACGAACCGCCACGTGGCCGCCGACCAGCGCAGCCGCCGGCGCAGGAGCCCGAGCAGCGTGACCACCACGAGCAGGACCGTGGCGATCAGCGCCATGCGGGCCCGCGTGGGGCCGTCGATCGACATCGCGTAGAGCGCGTCGTCCGGGCTCTCGACCAGCAGCGCGATCACGTGCACGGCCACGAGCACGGCGACGACCCCGCCGACCCGGATGTGCGCCCCGACCTTCCGGCGCGTGAGCCAGGGCTGGGCGGCGAGGGCGGCGACGGCGACGCAGGCCGCGAGCGTCGACACGACGAGCACGGGGGAGGCCTGGGCGAGGTGCGGCGCGGCGGCCGCGAGGCCGAGCAGGAGCACCCCGCCCAGCGTCGACACCGCGAGGACGACCCTCACGACGCCGGCGCCAGCGTGAGGTCGACGACGGCGAGGGGGTCCTCGGGGTCGACGACGTGGCGCTGCCACACCGAGGCCCAGGGGCTGCGGTCGGGATCGTGGGCGACGTGCACGTTGGGCTCGCCGAACTGGGCGACGGCCGGGTCGGTGTCGACGCGGTAGCGACCGTCCGGGCCGGTGAGCACGGTGGTCCGGTTCTCGCGCTCGCTGCCCAGCGCGGTCTGCAGCCACACCTGCACGGGGACGCCGGGCAGGGGCCGGCACGCGGTGTCGCGGACGACGCCGGTGATCTCCAGACCGCGACCGAGCGGCACGTCGAGCGGGGCGTCCTCGCGGTAGTTGTTGCGCCCGCCGGGGTTGGTGACCGTCGGCGGGCAGGTCGTGCCGGGGACGGCGGCGGGGACCACGATCTCCGTGGCGCCCACGTTCCGCGCGCCGGTGCCCGACTCGTCGGAGCGCCACAGCGCGGCGGCGATCACGGCGACGAGCAGGGCGACCGAGACGACCGCGACGGGGTGCGGGCGGGTGCGGGGCACGTCCCGAGCATGCCTGTCGGCCCGGTCATCCGGGGACGCGGGCGAGCACCACGGAGTTGACGACGTCGGTGTGCGGGTGCAGCACGGCGAGCGGCTCCAGCCCGCCGAGCCCCTCGTCGGCGACGTCGAGCACCGGGTAGAGCAGGCCACGCAGCGAGTGCGCGCTCCGGGCGAGCACGGTCGCCCCGGGGCGCATCCGCGCGCGGACGTGGGCGAGCGCGGCGGCCTTGTCGTCGGGGGCGAGGCCGACGAGCGCGGCGACGCACACGAGGTCGTAGCCGGTGAGGTCGTCGAGGGCCAGGGCGTCGCCCTGCGCCACGGTGACGTCGTCGCCCAGCGCGCGGGCCACGGCGCCGCCGAGGACGACCGCCTCCTCGTCGAGGTCGACGGCGTCGACGGCGACGCCGTGGCGGGCGAGCAGCAGCGCCGAGAGCGGCAGCGGGCCGGAGCCGACGAACAGGGCGCGGCGGGGCGCGAGGGGGGCGTGACCGGCGACGGCGTGGTACTCGATGCGGGTGAGGTCGCGGTAGTTCTGCAGGTACGGGAAGCGCTCGAGCTCCGCGGCGGGGTCGGGCGCGGCGAGCACGCGGCGGGCCCAGGCCCGCTCGAGGGCGTACTCGCCGCTCGCACATCGGGCGCGCAGGTCGGGCAGGCGGTCGGTGAGGTCCGGGTCGGCCAGCACGGCGTCCACGACGTGGTGCGGGTGCGGGGTGACGGCGAGGCCGACGAGCCGGGTGAACAGCGCGTTCGTGTCGGGGCCGGGTTCGAGGTCGGGCGCGGCGACCAGGGCGTCGTGCAGGGAGACGATCTCGGCGAGCAGGGCGGTGTGCTCGGCACCGGTGCCGCAGTGATCCGCCTCCGGCGCGGCAGCTCCGCTGCGCTCCGTGCCGCACGCGCGGACCGGCAGGCGCCCGGCGCCGCGGGGGCGGCCGGCGGGGCGGGTGATCGCGCGGTTGTACGGGGTGCTCATTCCGGGCGGACCTCCCACCGGCGGGCGACATCGTCCGAGAGCCCATGGAACACGATCTCTCGCTCTGGCACGATACGTAAACGTGTACGCAACTGACAACGCCGGATCGCCGGACGGCGCGTTCGCGGACCTGCCCGCGGGCGAGCACGTCGACGTCGCGGTCGAGGGTCTGCGGATGCTGGCGGACCCGACGCGGTTGCGGATCCTGTGGCTGCTCTGCGGCGACGAGCTCGACGTGTCGACGCTCGCCGGGCGCCTGGGGGCGACGCGGCCCGCGATCTCGCAGCACCTCGCGAAGCTCCGGCTCGCCGGCCTCGTCACCCAGCGACGTGCGGGACGTCACGTCCTCTCGCGTGCCCGCGACCACCACGTCGGCGATCTGCTCGACGTGCTCCTCCACGACGCGGGACACCGTCGGGCGATGACCGCGCACCCGCGGGAGGCCGCGCCGTAGGGTCCGGCGCCGTGGGGGAGCCGGAGGGTCAGCTGGGCGAGGTGGTGGCGGCGCTGGCCGCGGGCCGGACGGCGGCGCAGGTCGTCGACGCGGAGGGGCGCCTCGCGTGGGTGTCCGAGCAGATGCAGCTGCTCGCCGGTGTCGCGGAGGGCACCGACCTCGGGATCGGCCGGCACCTCGACGAGGTGCTCGAGCGCGAGGTCTGGAACGACCTCCTGACCTCCGAGGCCGCCGACACCCTGCGCCACGAGCTGCACCCGCGCCTCGCCGACCCGACGACCACGCCGCTGTGGGTGCTGTCGCTCGACCTGCGGGTCGGCGGGCGGCACCGGACCGTCGGGATGCTCGGGGTGACGCTGCGCCACCCGGACGGGAGCCCGCTGGGCGCGGTCCTGATCTACGCGCCGCTCCTGCCGGCGCGGGTGATCGCGCTGGTCACCGAGGGCGACGAGGCCATGTTCGAGCGGATGGCCGACCTCTCGGCGCCCGCCCAGCGGCCGGCGGCGGTGGTGTTCGCCGACATCGACGGCTCCGGTCCGCTGTCGCGCCGCCTCCCGACGCCGGTGTACTTCGAGCTGATCCGCGGCGTCACCACGGCGTTCGACGAGCTCGTCGCCCGGTACGGCGGCATCGTCGGCAAGCACGCCGGCGACGGGGCGAGCGCGTACTTCCTCAGCGACTCCCACGGGTCCGACGCCGCCGCCGCGAGCGCCGCGCTGCGCGTGGTCCAGGAGCTGCCGGGCGTCGTGGCCGACGTCGTCGCCGGCCTGGCCGAGACCGGGGCCGAGGTCCGCGCCGAGGACTGCCGCATGAACGTCGGCGCGCACTGGGGCGCGGGGCTGTTCATCGGGCAGATCGTCACCGGCGGGCGGCTCGAGGTCACGGCGCTGGGCGACGAGGTCAACGAGTGCGCGCGCGTGGAGCAGGTCGCGACCGGGGGCCAGCGGCTCGTCACCAAGAACCTCGTCGAACGTCTCGACGACGACACCGCCGCCGAGCTCGGGCTGCGCCCGCGCGGGCTGACCTACCGGATGCTCGCGGAGCTCACCCGCGACGGCGGCGCGAGCAGCGGCAAGGCCGAGCGGGACGCGGGATCACTGGCGGTCCACGATCTCGGTTGAACGGTCTACGGTCTCCGGCATGAGCGCCGACAAGAGTTCCCTGATCAGCGAGGACGAGCGCCAGCGGCTCACTGCGGAGCGCGACCGGATCCGCGAGGAGTTCCTCTACTCGCGGGAGAACCGCCCGCCGTCGACCGGCAAGGGCATCCACCACACCGCGCTCGTGTGCCGCGACGTGCGCACCACCGTGGAGTGGTACCAGAACGTGGCGGGCTTCCCGGTCACGGTGCTGTTCGAGAACCGTGACCTCGCCGGCTCGACGCACTTCTTCTTCGACGTCGGCAACGGCAACTGCCTCGCCTTCTTCGACCTGCCCGGCGTCGAGCCCGGCCCCTACGCCGAGGTGCTCGGCGGGCTGCACCACATCGCGATCTCGGTGCCCGGCAGCCAGTGGTACGGGATCAAGCGGCGCCTCGACGAGCGCGGCGCGGAGTACATGGTCGAGTCCGAGGTCTCGATCTACACGCACGACCCCGACGGCGCGCGCGTCGAGTTCATCATGGACCCGCTCGGCGAGATGTACGGCGAGGACACCGTCTAGAAGAGGCCCCGCCCGTGCGAGCGATGCGGCGTTGCTGGCGGTCAGGCGGGCGGGGAGAGGTCGCTGCGCGCGGCGCTGGCGCCTTCGCGGAAGCGGTTGAGGTGCGCGCCGACCGTGCGGGGGTCCGGCGTCGGCGCCGGGCGGGCCCGCGCCGGGGCCTGGATGCCGCCGGGGGCGAGACGGGCGGAGGGCTCGCGGATCGGGAGCCCGGCCGGCGTCAGCTCCACCGTCGACTCGCGCAGGGCGGCGCGCGCCGCCTCGTGGCCGCTGTCGGCCGGCGAGGTCCAGGTGGTGGCGGGCTCCGAGGACTCCAGGAACCACGCCGACAGCTCGTCGAAGATCGGCTCGCTGGTCGCGGCCCGGCGGTGCGCACCGCCGGCCCGCTCGGGCGCACCCGGTGCCGGCGGCGGCGGGACGGTCTCGACGGGCTGGAAGGCCTCGCTGGGGGTGCGGGCCGCCGGCAGCGGGGGTGTCACCGGCAGCGGCTCGGGGGGCGTCACCGGCTCGGCGGGCGCGGGGGGAGCCGCCCGGACCGTCGGCGTCGCCGGGTCCCAGCGCGCCATCAGCTCGCGCACCTCCCGGTCGGTGGCGGCCGGCACCCGGACGACGGGGACGCCGTAGCGCGCGACGCGGCGCTGGAACCGCTGGGGCAGCTGGCTGAACCGCAGGCCGTCGAGCTGTTCGAGGTACTCGCCCGCCGAGGGGGTCGCGCCCGCCACGGGCAGCTCGTCGTGGGTGAACCGCCAGAGGGCGCGGAGGCGCTCGTTGCCGTCGAGCAGGACGTCGCGCTCGTCGTCGGTCGCGATGACGAGCGCGGGGAGCGGCCAGTTCCGCAGCACCGTGTCGACGAGGAGCTGCTGGCGTCGCCGGTCCCACCCGTCCGCCGCGTCCCACCCGGTCTCGAGCTCCCCACGCGCCACGCGGGTGAGCAGCACCTCGGCCTCGACGACGGAGTGATGGAGGTGCATGCGGGATCCCTCCCGGGCGGCGTGGCCCCGCATCGTAGGCGACGACGATGCGGCTCCGCCGCTCGTGAGTGATGTGAGTCGTCCCGACGACCCACATCACTCACCAGGCGCAGCCCTCAGTAGACCCTCAGTAGACGAGGAGCACGAAGCCGTCGCCCGGGTCGGTGCTCGGCGTGATGCGGGCGCCCATCAGGGCGGCGTCGGTGCAGGAGTCGCCGGCGCCTCCGCCGCCGCCCGCGCCGAACTCGCCGCCGTGGCTGCCGTACTCGCCGCCGTGCAGGCAGCCGCCTCCGCCGCCCCCGCCGCCCCCGCCGGTGGACGAGGTCCCGCCGTTGCCGCCGTCGATGCCGGACCGGCGGGCGCCCGCCCCGCCACCGCCGCCCTCACCGAGGTCGCCCTCGCCGCGGGCACCGCCCCGCGCGCCGTCGCGCCCCGCCCCGAAGCCGGCCTGCCCGCCGGCGCCGCCGGCGTAGCGCGAGCCGTTCGGCGCCCCGGTCGCGGTGCTGCCCCCGGCGCCACCTCCGCCGCCGGCGACGAGCAGCGACGTGTCGCCGTCGCGGACCGCGCTGGCGCCGCCGCCCCCGCCGCCGTCGTCGGAGTCCGCGGGGCTCGCCGTGCCGCGGGACCCGCCGTGCCCCCGCCCGTACCCGGCGCCCCGGTTGCCGTCGCACCCGGTCGTGATCTCGAGACCGGTCCGCCCGGACACGTCGAGGTCGCCGGCGACCCGCGCGCCGTGTCCCGGTTCGTGGCCGGAGGTGGCGCCCGTGGGACGGCCTCCCTCGGCGCCGACGGCGATCGCGTAGATCCGCCCGACCCCCGTGGGGATCGGCCAGCGGAAGGGGCTGCGCGAGCAGTCGACGCGCCGGCTGCCGGTGTAGCGCCGCAGCGTGACCGTGCCGTCCCCGTTGCCGGCGACGCCGCTGTACGCGAGGGCGCGGGCGCCGCCGCCCACCGCGGACCGCCCGCCGCCGCCTCCACCGGCACCGCCGCAGATCCCCGCGCCGGTGGTGCCGCCGCCTCCGCCGCGCGTGACCCCGCCGCCCCCGCCGCCCCCGCCGGCGCCCAGGTAGCCGGTCTGGCCCGCGTCGCCGCGCGTCGTCCGGGCACCGCCGCCCGGTCCGCCGCCGCCCTGGAAACCGACCTGGACGTGGCGGCGGGTCCCGATGTAGCAGGCCCCGATCCCGTCCTCGCCGTCGTCCGCCGGCAGGCCTCCCGCGCCGCCGCCACCGCCCCGGGTGCCGTTGTTGCCGCCGCCCCCGCCGCCGCCGCCCGCGACGACCAGCGGTGTCGTGCCGTCGAGCACCGCGCTGGCCGCGCCCCCGGCGGCGCCGTCGTACGCGGTGTAGCCACGTCCCCGCGAGCCGCCGTCGGCGAGGCCGCGCCCGACCGCGTCGGCACCCCCGCGGGTGCCCGGCCACACGGTGAGCACCTGCCCGTCCCGCACGGGGAACTCGGCGATCGTCTCGCCGCCCCCACCCCCGCCGCCCCCGCGCTCGGAGCCCGGCGAGCCGCCCTGTCCGCCGGTCACGAAGGCGACCACGCGGCCGATCCCGGGCGGGACCCGGACGCCGACCCGACCGCCCGCGGCGGTGAGGGTGCAGCCCGTCGGCGCGGTGAGGTCGCACGCGACGATCGGCGGCGGCGTCGCGCCCGGGGGCGTGGTGGCCGCCCCCTCCGCCACCGCGCCCGCGGAGAGCAGCGCCACCGCGGCGCCCACCACCGCGAGCCGGGTCCGGCGCCCGGCCGGACGGCGACGGTGCCGGGCGCGACCGGACCTGAACATGGAGAGCCCCCATCACGAAGCGTTCGAGGCGGCTTCGTGATCACCGGAGCCGTCGACGCCCTCAACGAGCGTCGACGCGGGCCCTCCCGGAGATCCACTCGGACGAGTGGTTTCGTCCCTCCTGCCCGGTCAGCGGCCCTTCCACTGCGGGGCGCGCTTCTCGGCGAACGCGGCGGCGCCCTCGCGGGCGTCCTCGCTGTTCAGCACCGGCCCGAGGATTGTGCCCTGGCGCTCCCACATCTCGCCGGCCGTCCACGACGCCGACTCGACGATCACCTGCTTGCTCGCCCGCACCGCGAGCGGGCCGTTGGCGCCGATCCGGCCGGCCAGCTCGCGGGCGCCGTCGAGCGCGCCGCCGGGGGCGGTCAGGTGGTTGACCAGGCCCCAGCGCTGCGCGTCGGCGGCGGAGATCGGGTCGCCGGTGAGCGCGAGCTCCATCGCGACAGTGCGCGGGATCCGCGCGGGCAGCCGCATCAGGCCGCCGGCCGCGGCGGCGAGCCCCCGCTTGACCTCCGGGATCCCGAAGCTCGCCTCCTCCGAGGCCACGACGAGGTCGCAGGACAGCGCCAGCTCGCAGCCGCCGGCGAGCGCCGGGCCCTCGACCGCGGCGATCAGCGGCTTCGACGGCGGGCGCTGCGTGATGCCGGCGAACCCGCGGTCCCCGATGTGCGGGCGCTCGCCGCGCAGGAACGCCTTGAGGTCCATCCCGGCGCTGAAGAACCCGCCCGCGCCGGTGAGGATGCCGGTCACGAGCTCGTCGTCGCCGTCGAGCTCGTCGAGGGCGTCGGCGATCCCCTGGGCGACGGCGGTGTTGACCGAGTTCCGGGCCTTCGGCCGGTCGATGGTGATGACCAGCGTGGTGCCCTCCCGCTCGGTGCGCAGGACGACCTCGTCGTCGGACGCGGGGGCGGTCACCGCGGCGCCATCCGGATCGCGCCGTCGAGGCGGATCGTCTCGCCGTTGAGCATCGGGTTCTGCAGCATCGAGACCGCCATCTGCCCGTACTCGGCGGGGTCGCCGAGGCGGCGCGGGTTGGGCACCGAGTCGCCGAGCGCCTTGCGGACGTCCTCGGACAGCGTCGCGAACAGCGGGGTGTCGAACAGCCCGGGCGCGATCGTGTTGACGCGGACCAGCTTGGAGGCGAGGTCGCGTGCGGCGCACAAGGTCATCGACACGACGCCGCCCTTCGACGCCGAGTAGGCCATCTGCCCGATCTGGCCCTCGAACGCGGCCACCGACGCCGTCATGATCATCGCGCCGCGCTCGCCGTCCACGGGCTCGGTGCGGGCGATCGCCGCGCCGCCGAGGCGCAGGGCGTTGAACGAGCCGAACAGGTTCACGCGGATGACCCGCTCGAAGGCCTCCATGTCGCCCGGGTCGCCGTTCTTCTCCACGACGCGGGTCAGGCTCCCGATGCCGGCGCAGTGCACGAGCGCGCGGAACGGGCCGGCGGCCTCGGCCGCGGCGACCGCGGAGCCCAGGGCGTCGGCGTCGGTGACGTCGGCGGCCACGAACTCGCCCCCGAGGTCGGCGGCGACCTCCTTGCCGTTCGACGACGGGAGGTCCGCGACGACGACGCGCCCGCCGGCGGCGGTGATCGCCTTCGCGGTGGCCAGCCCGAGGCCGGACGCGCCGCCGGTGACGAGGGCCGAGACGCCCTGCAAGTCCATGATCAGGTCCCTTCGGTGGACGGGGTGACGTGGCCCGCACCATAAACGGTCAGGCTTGACCGTGTCACCGGGCGCGGCTGCCCGTACGGGTCCCGGTCACGAGCGCGGCGACCACGGCGACGAGCAGCGTGATCCCGGCGGCCGCCCCGACCGCGGCCGCCGGCGCGACCCGGTCGATGAGCACGCCCGCGAGCGGCGAGGCGACCGTGGCGCCGACCATCAGCGCCGAGCCGTGCAGGCCCGTCGCGACGCCCCGGGCGTCGTCGGGGGCCAGGCGCCCCACGGTCTCGGCCGCCGCGGCGAGCGCGGGCGCGCAGAACGCCCCGGCCGGCACGAGCAGCAGCGTCAGCGTCCACCACGGCCCGCCGAGCGCGACCGGGAGCGACCCGAGCGCGAGCAGCCCGAGCAGGACCGCGGTCGGCGGCGGGCGCCGTGCCGCCCCGTAGATCCAGCCGCCCACCAGCGACGCCGCGCACCAGACGGTGTTGGCGAGCGCGAACCACGCGGTCTCGTCCCGCGCGGTGAGCATCGCGACCACGGACAGCTCGGTGGCCGTGAGCATGAGGATCGCGGCGGCCGTCGAACCGAGGGCGACGAGCATCGCGCCGCGCAGCCACGTCCGCACCGGCGGCGCCGGACGCTCGCCGGGCCGCGCCCCGCCGGCGCGGACCGGCGGGTCGAGCCACCCGAGCGCGACGGTGGCGAGGACGAACGCCGCGCCGACGAGCCACGGGCCGGTGCCGGGCAGCGCGAGCACCACGAGCGTCCCGAGGGCCGGGCCGACGGCGTAGGCGACCTCGGTGGACATCGCGTCGAGGGCGAAGGCGGGGCGCTGGTGCCCGGCCGGCACCGACGCGGCGAGCGACTGGCGCACCACGGCGAACGCCGGCGGCGCCAGCAGCCCGGCGGCGAGCGCGGCGGGGACCAGCGCGGTGGCGTCGAGGAGCGGGACGCAGCCCCAGAACACGGCCTGCGCGAGCCCGCAGAGCACGAGCACCGGGCGCAGGCCGTGGCGGTCGACCAGGCGGCCCACGACCGGTGCGCCGAGCGCGATGCCGGCGGTGATCGCGCCGCCGACCAGCCCGGCCGCGGCGAAGCCCTCGTCGAGCCCGATCGCGACGTGCAGGGTGAGGACGACGCCCGTGGCGGTCACGGGCAGGCGCGCGGCGAACCCGACGACGTAGAGCGGAGCGAGGCCGGGGAGCCCGAGCACCGCCCGGTAGGTGGCGACGCTCCCGCCGACCGCACCCGCCACGCGTCCATCATCACCCACGCGGGCAGGTCGTTTCCCGGGCGAGGGCCACGGGGCACCTGCGACGCATGACCGAGCCGCCCGTCCTCCCCACCGCCACCTACGCCGTCACCGGCGCGTCCGGCCACCTCGGGCGCCTCGCCGTGGACGCCCTGCTGCGCCGCGGCGTCCCGGCACGCAACGTCTTCGCCCTGGTCCGCCGCCCCGACAAGGCCGGCGACCTCGCCGATCTCGGCGTCGGGGTGCGCGAGGCCGACTACGACCGGCCCGAGACCCTCGATGCGGCGCTCGAGGGCATCGAGCGGCTGCTGCTCGTGTCGAGCCCGACCGTCGGCAACCGCGTCGAGCAGCACACGAACGTCCTGCGCGCGGCGGACGCCGCCGACGTCGGGTTCGTCGTCTACACGAGCGTGCTGCACGCCGACGAGACCGAGCTGGTCCTCGCGCCCGAGCACGCCGCCACCGAGGACGCGCTGCAGGGCTCGGGTCTGCCGTTCGCCGTGGCGCGCAACGGCTGGTACACGGAGAACTACACCGGCCGCCTCGACGAGTACCTCGCGCGCGGCGAGATCGTCGGCGCCTCGGGGGACGGGCGGGTGTCCGCCGCGACCCGCGCCGACTACGCCGAGGCCGCGGTGTCGCTGCTGACGGGCGACATCGCCGACCAGCAGGGCTACTGGGAGCTCGGCGGGCCCGCGTTCACGATGGCCGACCTGGCCGCGACGATCACCGAGGTCACGGGCACCGACGTCTCCTACCGGGACCTCGCGCCCGAGGAGTTCGCCGACGGCCTGCGCCGCGCGGGGATGGACGAGGACACCGCCGCGTTCGTCACCGCGCTCGAGACCTCGGCGGCCGAGGGCGAGCTGGCGACCGACAGCCCGGCGCTGGAGAACCTCCTGGGGCGCGCGCCGACGCCGCTCGTCGACGCCGTCCGGGCGGCCCGCCTGTAACTTCCGGGGCATGGAGACCTTGCACGGGCGCGAGGAGCTCCTCGCGTCGCTGGGCCGCGAGCTCGGGCCGGGGGAGTGGCTGGAGATCGGCCAGGACCGCATCGACGGGTTCGCCGACGTCACCGGCGACCACCAGTGGATCCACATCGACCCCGAGCGCGCGGCCTCCGGGCCCTTCGGCGCGACGGTCGCCCACGGGTTCCTGACGCTGTCGCTCGTGCCGCTGCTGCTCGACGGGATCCGCCGGGTCGAGGGCACGACGATGGGCCTGAACTACGGGCTGGAGCGCGTCCGGTTCCCGTCCGCGGTGCGCTCCGGCACGCGGGTCCGGGCGCGCTCGACGCTCGTCGACGCCACCGACGTCGGCGACGGCGGGCTCCAGCTCGTCACCCGCGTGACCATCGAGGTCGAGGGCTCGGAGAAGCCCGCCTGCGTGGCGGACCTCGTGACCCGCGCCTACTTCTGAGCGGTCACGCGACGGGGCGCACGGCCGGCGGGTCGAGGAAGCGGGTGTCGACCCCGACCTGCCGGTCGGGGTGCGCCTGGAGGAAGCCGCGCACGAGCGGGCACAGCGGGACGATCCGGTAGCCGCGGTCGCGCAGGAGGTCCAGGGCCCCGTCGAGCAGCGCGGTGACGGCGTCCTCGTCGGCGCCGTCGAGCTGGGTGAACGCGAGGACCGCGGCGTCCGCGCGCAGGCCGTACTCGACGAACCCGAGTGCCCTGCCCGCGCGACTCACCTCGACGCGCGTGCGCACGGGGTCGTAGGCGATCTCGAACGCCTGCTCCATGCGCGGTCCCCCGACCCTGTGTACGCCTTCGGACACTCAGCGTCGTCGGTGCGGCCGGTCGGCGCAAGAGTGCCGTCACTACAGCGGGTGATCCCGTGACCGCGGAGAGGCGGACGGGCCGTGCGGTGCGACGACCGGCCGCTCGGCACACGATCGGGTCACCCGACCGGATCGTCCGGGGGCGTGCGGTTGGTGCCGACGACCGAGGGGTAACTCACGCCTACCGGTCCGCAGCGGAGCGTGACCGGGCGAGGAGGTGGTCGTCATGGACGCCACGCCCACCGCCATCTGGCGGAGCCCCGCGGACGTCACGGTCGACCCCTCGGCCACGTCCCTCCCGTTCCCTTCCTGGTGGCTCACCGCCACCGACCTCGTGCGCGCCTCGGTCGAGACGGCCGCGTGGCACACCGTCCGTCACGTCCTGCCCGGCGGCGGACGCGGCGACGGCCGCCCGGTGCTCGTGATCCCCGGGTTCCTGACGAGCGACATCACCACCGCCGCCCTGCGCGCCCACCTGCGCAGCCGCGGCTTCCACACCCACCGCTGGACGCTGGGGCTCAACCACGGCTTCACCGACGCGATCCTCGACGGGCTCATCGACCGTCTCGACGACCTGCACGCCCGCCACGGGCGCCCGGTGGCGATCGTCGGGTGGAGCCTGGGCGGCCTCATGGCCCGCTGGCTCGCGCAGCTGCGTCCCGACGCCGTCGAGCGGATCATCTGCCTCGGCTCGCCGTGGCGCGCCGAGGCCGAGGAGAACCGCGTCACCGGCGCCTTCCGGGCCGCCGAGCGGCACTGGGGCTTCTCCGCCGACACCGAGGCGGTGATCGACCTGATCCGCCGGCCGGTGCCCGTGCGGTCGGTCGCGGTGTACTCGCCGTTCGACGGCCTCCTCCACGGCGAGGGCTGCCGGCAGGACGACGGGGACCTCTGCGAGAACGTCGTCGTCCCGGGCAGCCACTGCGGGCTGACCCACAATCCCGCCGCGCTCGTCGCGGTCGCCGACCGCCTCGAGGTCCCGCTCGACCGGTGGCGGCCGTTCCGGTGGTCGCAGGCCGTGTCGCACGGGCTGTCCGGTGCGGGGAAGGACCGTTCCGGGCGTCCGTGGACGCCCGAGGCGGTGCCGGCGCCGCTGGCCTCTGCGGCCTGAAGCCCCTGCGGTTGCCCGCAACCGTTCCCCGGCACACCCCGTCGCCGGGGAGACGGGGATCTCACACCGACGCACGCCGACGAGGTGTACGACAGTCGGTAGGAGGTGTGCATCAATGGCCGATGTGTCCCGGCTCCCGTGGGCGATCACCGACCACTGGGACTGGCAGCGCCACGCCGCCTGTCGCGGCATGAACTCGGAGCTCTTCTTCCATCCCGACGGCGAGCGTGACCCCAAGCGCAGCCGGCGCGTGGCGGAGGCCGCGCGCATCTGCGCCGGGTGCCCCGTGCAGGAGCCGTGCCGCGCGTGGGCGCGGCGGGTGAACGAGCCCTACGGCATCTGGGGCGGCGAGAGCGAGCAGGAACGCCGCGCGTACCTGGCGCACAGCGACCACGGCTGAGCCCGTGCCAGGCTGGTGACCATGGACAAGCCCGCGGTGTGGGCCCGTGGTCGCCTCGCCGACGGCGACGGTCGCGTCGTCTGTGTCGACGTGAACGGGCTGTCGGTGAACTGCACGGTGCCGGCGGAGCACGGCGAGCCCGACGGGGCGACCTCGTTCGGGCTGCTCGCCGCCGCGCTCTCGTCGTGCACCGCGATGTCGGTGCGGACCTTCCTCCAGCGCTGGGAGGTCGACGGCTCGGCGGTCGAGGTCGACGTCTCGTTCGAGCCCGGCCCGCCGGCGGTCCTGCACCGGCGGGTGTCGCTCGCCGGCGACCTCGACACCGACCGGCGCGCCCAGCTCTCGGCCGTCGTCGACAGCACGCCGGTGACGATCCTGCTGCGCGACGCGCTGGTGATCGTCACGCGGCTGGACGTCACCGCTCCCGAGAGCTGAGTCAACGATCGACTCGACCGTCCCCGGCCCTCGGAATACCAGAGCCACTTCAACACTTGTAGCTGCTATCAAGCACGAGTGATGGGGTGACGAGATGACCGAGCTGTTGCTGGTCCCCGTCGACGACAACGTGGTCTTCCCGGGCATGACCGTGGTGATCCCGGCCGCGGAGGTCGGGCCCGTCGAGGCGGGCGAGCAGGTCCTGCTCGTCCCGCGGCACGAGGGCACGTTCGCCGGAGTGGGCACGGTCGCCGACGTCAGCGAGCGCACCCGCCTGCCCAACGGCGTGACCGCCGTCCAGCTGACCGGTGTCGGCCGCGGGCGGGCGGGGTCGGGACGGACCGACGACGAGGGCCGCCTGCGCGTCGACGTGACGGCCCACCCGGACGCCACGGAGCGCGACGGGCGGATCCGCGAGCTGGAGAGCACGTACCGCGCGGTGGTCGAGGAGGTCCTCGAGCTGCGCGGTGACGACGGCCGCGGTGCCGCCTTCCTCCGCGGCATCGACGAGCCGGGCGCGCTGGCCGACACGGCCGGCTGGGCGCCCGAGATTCCCTACGACGAGAAGGTGTCCCTGCTGGGGACGCTCGACGTCCGCGAGCGCCTCGAGCTCGCCCTGCGCCTGCAGCGCGAGCGGCTCGCGGAGCTGCAGGTGCGCAAGTCGCTGCGCGAGGACGTCGAGTCCGGCGCGGCGAAGCAGCAGCGCGAGTACGTGCTGCGCCGCCAGCTGGAGGCGATCCGCAAGGAGCTCGGTGAGGGCCCTGACGGCGGAGCCGAGAGCGGCGACGACTACCGCGCGAAGATCGCCGAGGCCGGCATGCCCGACCACGTGCGCGAGCAGGCCGAGCGCGAGCTCGCCCGCCTCGAGCGCAGCGGCGAGCAGTCGGGCGAGTCGTCGATGATCCGGACCTACCTCGACTGGCTGCTGGCGCTGCCGTGGTCGGAGCGCTCCGACGAGCAGCTCGACCCGATCGCGGCCCGCACGGTGCTCGACGCCGACCACACCGGCCTCGAGGACGTGAAGGACCGCATCGTCGAGAACCTGGCCGTCCGCAAGCTGCGCCGCGACCGCGGCGTCGAGGACGACAAGAAGGCGGGGACGATCCTGACGCTGGTCGGTCCCCCGGGCACCGGCAAGACGTCGATCGGCGAGTCCGTCGCCCGCGCGATGGGCCGCAAGTTCGTCCGGATGTCGCTCGGCGGCGTCCGCGACGAGGCCGAGATCCGCGGTCACCGGCGGACCTACGTCGGCGCCCTGCCGGGCCGGCTGGTGCGGGCCATGCGGGACGCGGGCACGATGAACCCGGTGATCCTGCTCGACGAGGTGGACAAGGTCGGCGCCGACTGGCGCGGCGACCCGTCCGCCGCGCTGCTCGAGGTGCTCGACCCGGCGCAGAACCACGCGTTCCGCGACCACTACCTCGACGTCGAGATCGACCTGTCGCAGGTGGTGTTCCTGGCGACGGCCAACCAGCTCGACACGATCCCGGGCCCGTTGCTCGACCGCATGGAGGTCATCTCCTTCGACGGCTACACCGTCGAGGAGAAGGTCGCGATCGCGCGGGACCACCTGCTGCCGCGGCAGATCCGTGCAGCGGGCCTCACGGACGGTGTCGATGGCGACGTGACCGCGGACGAGTCGGCGCTGCGCCTCGTGGTGTCGGAGTACACCCGCGAGTCCGGCGTCCGGCAGCTCGACCGCGAGCTGGGCAAGCTGACCCGCAAGATCGCGACCGAGATCGCGTCCGGCTCGGACGCGGTCGTCGTCGACACCGAGGTGGTGCGCAAGCACCTCGGACGGCAGCGGGTCTTCACCGAGGCCGTCGAGCGGACCGCGGTCCCCGGCGTCGCGACCGGCATGGCCGTGACCGGCGCGGGCGGCGACGTCCTGTTCATCGAGGCCGCCGCCATGAAGGGCGAGGAGGGACTGGTCCTCACCGGCCAGCTCGGCGACGTCATGAAGGAGTCGGCCCGGATCGCCCTGTCGTGGGTGCGCTCGCACGCCGCGGAGCTGGGCATCGCCGAGGACGCGTTCACGGGGCGCTCGTTCCACGTGCACGTCCCCGCGGGCGCGATCCCGAAGGACGGGCCGTCGGCCGGCGTCACCATGGCGACGGCGCTGGTCTCGCTCCTGACGGGCCGTCCCGTCCGGCACACCGTCGCGATGACGGGGGAGCTGACCCTGCAGGGCCGGGTCCTGCCGATCGGCGGGGTGAAGCAGAAGGTGCTGGCCGCGCACGCGGCGGGCCTGACGCAGATCGTCGTCCCGGAGCGCAACCGCGCCGACCTCGACGACGTCCCTGCCGACGTGGCCGCGCAGCTGGAGTTCCACCCGTCGATGACCATCAACGAGGTCCTCTCGGTGGCGCTCGAGCCGGCGACCGACCCGGCTCTCGAGGTGGCCGCCTGACATGTGCTCGCGGGAGCCGGTACCGCCCGAGGTGCGCGCGCTGACGGCACTGCTGGAGCGACGCTGGTCGCTCTCGGTGCTCTACGCCGCGCACCTCGGTGCGGTCCGGTTCTCCGAGTTCGAGCAGGCCCTCGGCCAGGTGCCGCCCGCGACGCTCGCGGCGCGCCTGGCCGATCTCGAGGAAGCCGGTCTCATCGAGCGGCGGGTGCTCGACACCCGCCCGCCCCGCACCGAGTACGGGCTCTCCGCGGAGGGCCGGCGCCTCGCCCCGTTGCTGGAGGCGCTCACGGCCTGCAGTCGGGAGCGGCGTCCCCGCTGACCGGCGGTCACGCTGCGCGATCCGGACGGCGGCGACGTCGACCGGACAGCCGAGCCGGGGTAGCGTCCATCCGTCGTTGGGGGGCGACAGCCGGTGAGCACGGGGGCTCCCGGTCGTGTGCCCCGGCCGGCCGCGAGCCCCTGGAGGACGGACGTGGCGCCTCCGCTGCGGTTGGTCACCGAGGTGCAGCGTCTCGGCGCCGTCGTGGCGATCGCGGCCCTCGTGGTCGTCGTGATCTCCGTGGGCCGCCTGTCCTGGGCCGCCCTCGTGACGATCCCCGAGAGCGACGACCTGCGCACCGGGCTCCTCGCGCTGGAGGACTCCCAGGACGCGGTCATGGGCACCGACTCCCTCCTGCGCGCCTACCTCGCGACCCGCGACCCCTACTTCGTCGCGCAGGCCGCGTCGCGGGCCCCCGAGATCGCCGCGGCGGAGGGGGCGATGCTCGCGTACCTGGACCTGCCGGGGGTCTTCCCGAAGGTCCTCGACCTCGTCACGACGCAGCGCGAGTGGCAGGCCGGCTGGGTCGGCCAGGTGTCCTCGGTGCCCCCCGACCGGATCCCCGGGTTCGTCGCCCGGGGCGACCAGCTCATGGGCGACTACCGCGCCGCGAGCGGCGCCGCGCGGACCGCGCTCCTCGCGGAGATCGACGACCAGGAAGCCATGGTCCGTCTGGTCCAGCGCTCGCTCATCGTCGTGACCGCCCTCGTCGCGGCCGCCGCCCTGGTGGTCGCGCTGCGGGCGCGGCGACGGCTCCTCGCGCACGTCGTCGCCCCGGTGGACGGGCTGCTCGCCGCGGTCCGGGGCATCGGCGAGGGACGCCTGACGCCCCCGGAGCCGGTGGCGGGCTCCGCCGAGCTGGTCGCGCTGCGCGACGGCATCGCGGAGATGACGGTCGCCCTGCGCGCCCAGCAGGAGCAGGCGGCGGCGCAGGCCGAGCGCCTGCAGGTCCGCACCGACCGGCTGCGCACGATCCTGATCATGACGCGCGAGATCGCGGGCAGCCTCAACACCCGCTACGTCATCGACGCCACCGTGCAGGCCGCGGTCGCGGTCACCGACGGGCGCGTCCTGCTGTGGCTGCTGCTCGACGACGGCACGGCGCTCGAGCTGGCGCACGACTCCGACCGCGGGACGGTCTCCCCGATGGAGGAGGACTGCCCGCTGGCCGTCGGGGTGGTCGGGCGCTCGGCCCGCTACGGCCAGATCTCGCGCGGGGACCCCGGCGCGGGGGAGGACCCGGCGGTCGCGGTCCCGATGGTCGTCGGCGCCCGGGTGATCGGCGTCGTGGAGTGCTGGGACTCGCCCGACGGCGAGGTGGACGGGCAGCGGCTGTCGTCGGTGGAGATGCTCGCGACCCTCGCCGGGTCGGCGATCGAGGCGAGTCGCCTGCACGCGGCCACCGAGCGGCTCTCGGAGTTCGACCCGCTCACCCAGCTCGCCAACCGCCGCCGTCTCGGCGTGGACCTGGAGCGGGCGGTGTCCGACGCCAAGAGGTACTCGACCGCGATGTCGGTGATCATCCTGGACCTCGACCACTTCAAGGAGCTCAACGACCGCTACGGCCACCAGCAGGGCGACGTCGTGCTCCAGCAGGTCGCGGGCGTCCTGCGCGCGGCCGTGCACGACGGCGAGGTCGCCTACCGCTGGGGCGGCGAGGAGTTCGCGGTCCTCGTGCCGCGCGGCGGCCCCGACGAGGCGACGGCGCTGGCGGAGCGGCTTCGGGTCCGCGTCGAGGAGGACTTCCGGCGCGGCGACAAGCAGTTGCTCACGGCCTCGTTCGGCGTGGCCGGGCTGCCCGAGCACGCCGGGGACGGCGAGGCCCTGCTCAGCGAGGCCGACCGCGCGCTCTACGCGGCCAAGAACGCCGGCCGCAACCGCGTCCACCGCGCGGGGTGATCGGCTCGTGGGTCCGCGCGGGCCCGGTGACGGCGGCGTTCCTCGCGACGCTCGTCGGGACCCACGTCGTCCTCGCCGCCACGGGCGCGGGCCCGGCGGCGGCCGCGACGGTGCTCCTGCCCCGGCGGGCGGCCGTGCCGGCCGCACTCGTCGGCGCTCGTCGTCGCGGGCCGGCCGCTGCTCGGCGCCGAGTGGACCGGGCGCCGGCCCGACTCCACGTCGGTGGGGCACCTCATCGCCGCCGTGATCGGCTTCGGTGTCGGGCTGGTGGCGCGCCGGCGAGCGGCACGATCCGCAGCTCGGGAGCCGTCCTGATCATGGGTACGGTGCCGGTCGCGGCGGTCGGAACGGCGTCGACGCCCCCGACTATGCTGCCGCTGGCTGGGATGGGCGTCGCTGTACGCCGGACAGTCGGCCCCCGTAGCCCAAACGGCAGCAGGCAGCGGATTCAAAATCCGTACAGTGTGGGTTCGAGTCCCACCGGGGGCACCGCGTCGGCCGTGACCCGTCACGCGTTACCGCCGGGCCGCGTAGCCAGCGTCACCGTCGGGAGGACGCGGTTCGGCGGGTATCCTCCTGAATCGAAACGGCCTGCTCCGACGGTGTCCTGCCGGGGTGGGTCGGCCGTTCCTCCCGCGGTCTCACCGGGGCGGCCCGACGAGGGGCGGCGCACCGAGGCGAGGAACCAGGAGCCGCCATGAGCCAGCCGGCCGACACCATCAGCGAGCCCGAGAGCGCTCCCGGCACCGAGGCCCCGGCCGGTCTGCGCGTGGTGGTCGCCGAGGACGAGGCGCTGATCCGCCTCGACCTGGTCGAGATGCTCCGCGAGGAGGGCTACGAGGTCGTCGGCGAGGCCGGCGACGGCGAGGAGGCCGTGCGCCTCGCCCGCGAGCTCCGGCCGAACCTGATCATGATGGACATCAAGATGCCCGGCACCGACGGGCTCGAGGCCGCGCGCACGATCGCGGGGGAGCGGCTGGCGCCCGTCGTCATGCTCACCGCGTTCAGCCAGCGCGAGCTCGTCGAGTCCGCGCGCGACGCCGGCGCGATGGCCTACCTGGTCAAGCCGTTCTCCAAGACCGACGTGGTGCCCGCCATCGAGCTGGCCGCCTCGCGCTACGCCGAGGTCGCGGCGCTCGAGGAGGAGGTCGCCGGCCTCACCGAGCGGCTGGAGACCCGCAAGGCGGTCGAGCGCGCCAAGGGCCTGCTCATGGCGAAGAAGAAGATGTCGGAGCCCGACGCCTTCCGCTGGATCCAGCGCACCGCCATGGACCGCCGCACCACGATGCGGGCCGTCGCCGACGCCGTGGTCGAGACCTTCGGCTGACGCTACGCAGCGTGCATCACCCGGGTGGGTGACATGCGCTCACCCACGCGCCCGCCGGTGCGCTGACCAGGACGGACGCGCCTGTGCCGTCCCCTGCGCGGCCCTCACTCGGCCGTGACCTACCGTGGGCACCCGCCACGCGGGCGAGCACGGTGGGACACGCCAGGAGGTCGGACGAGTGCGACGGCTTCGTCGGAGCGGGACGGTCGCAGCCCTTGCGGCGTGCACGCTGGTGCTCGCGGCCTGCGGGGGAGCGGGCGGGTCGTCGGGCGACGGCGGCGACTGCGACACCAGCCGCGGCACCCTCGTCGTCGGTCTCGTGGCCCCGCTCTCCGGCGAGCTCGCGTCGGTGGGGCTCGGCATGAAGAACTCCGCGGACCTGGCCGTCTCGCAGGCCAACGCCCGGTGCGCCGTCCCCGGCTACCACCTCGCCGTGCAGAGCCAGGACGACCGCGCCGACCCGGCGACCGGCGCCGCCGCGGCCACGACGCTGGCGCGCGACCCCTCGCTGATCGGCGTGCTCGGGCCCTTCAACTCGTCGGTCGCGCAGGCGGTGCAGCCGGTGCTGAGCGACGCGGGGATCGTCCAGATCTCCCCGGGGAGCACCGCGACGTCGCTGACCCGCGGCGCCAACGCCGTCACCGCGCCGCTGCGCCAGTACCAGACGTTCTTCCGCACCGTCGCCACCGACGGCGTCCAGGGCCCCGCCGCGGCCAGCTACCTCACGCGCAGCGAGAACAAGCGCCGCGTCGCCGTCGTCTCGGACGGCAAGACCTACGGCGAGGGCATCGCCGAGGAGTTCGCCAAGCAGCTCGCGACCGAGGGCGGGCAGGTCGTCGCCCGGGTGACCGCGGCGCCGGGGACGGGCCGCGACGCGGTCGTCTCGCGGGTCACCGCCGCCCGCCCCGACGCGGTCTTCTACGGCGGCGAGTACCCCGAGGGCGGGCCGCTGTCGGCCGCGCTCGCCTCCCTGTCCGTGCCGGTGGTCGGCGGTGACGGCATCGTGAACCCCGGTTACGTCACCGCGGGCGGGCGCGAGGGGGACCTGGGCACGTCGGTCGGGCCGCCGCCCGAGACGCTGCCGGCGGCACGCGACTTCGTCGAGGCGTACCGGCAGGCGGGCTACCCCGAGAGCATCGGGTCGTACGGCGCGTCGACCTTCGACGCGACGAACGTCCTCGTCGACTCGACCGTCCGCGCCCTCGGCGAGGACGGCGAGTGGAGTCCGGCGCTGCGACCGGACGTCGTGCGGTCCGTGCAGGGCTTCCACGGCGACGGGATCACCGGCCCGCTGTCGTTCGACCGCTTCGGCGACGTCAGCACGGACGCGGTCACCGTCTACCGCGTGCAGGGCGGGCGCTGGACCGTCCTCGGTCCGGCCGACTGAGCCGTCCGGCGGATCTCCACGAGCCGCCGGACCGGATCTCCGCAGGACTTCGGGCGTTACGGTCCGAATACGACGGCGCATCCGCTTGCGCGATGGGGCTCACACGCCTATACCTTCCACACCCGACCGGGCGAGCGATCACGCGAACCCGACGTGAATTCCTGACGGCAGGTGACGGAGGTGGACGTGTTCCGACGACGGCTCGCGGCCGCGGGTGCGCTCGTGGCTGCGGTGGCGCTGGTCCTGAGTGGCTGCGCCAACCAGGGGGGCGGGCAGCAGCAGGGCGGTGGTTCGCAGGCGGGCGCACCGAGCCAGCCCACCGATGCGGTTCTCCCGGCCGGTGACGGGCAGGGGCGCTGCGCCCCCGGCACGTCGATCGCCTACACCGGCACCATCGCCGGACAGAACGCGGCCCTCGGTATCGCGATCGTCAACGCGGTGCAGCTCGCGGTCGACCAGCACAACGCGGCCAACCCGAACTGCCAGGTCACCCTGGTGCGCGCGGACACCGGCGGCACGCCGGACACCGCCGTCGGCCCGGTCACGGCCGTGATCAACAACCCGCAGGTGCTGGGCATCGTGGGCCTGCCGTTCTCCGGCGAGTCGCGGGCGGTCGGCCCGGCCCTCAACGCCGCCGGCCTCGTGAACATCACCCCGTCGGCCACCAACCCGGCGCTGTCCACGAACGGCTGGACGAACTTCTTCCGCGGTCTCGGCAACGACGCGGTCCAGGGTCCGGCGATCGCCCGCTACATCCAGCAGCGGCTCAACGCCCAGAACGTCTGCGTCATCAAGGACGACTCCGACTACGGCATCGGGCTCGCCCAGCAGGTCACGCAGGCGCTCGGCCCGGCAGCCTCCTGCCAGGCGGACGTCCGCACCAACCAGCGCGAGTTCTCCGCGGTCATCGGCCAGGTCCAGCAGGCCAACCCGCAGGCGATCTTCTACTCGGGCTACTACCAGGAGGCCTCGCCGCTGGTCCAGCAGCTGCGTGACGCCGGTGTGCAGACCCCGTTCATCGGCCCGGACGGCGTGAAGGACGAGCAGTTCGTCGTCAACGCGGCCGGTGCCGCCGACGGTGCCCTGCTGTCCTGCCCGTGCGTGCCGCAGGAGGGCTTCACCGACTTCACCAACGCCTACCGGCAGGCCTTCGGCGTCCCGCCGCAGACCTACTCGGCCGAGGGGTACGACGCCACCACGATCCTGCTCCAGGGCATCGACCGTGGTGCGGCGGACCGGGCCGCGCTGCTGAACTTCGTGCGCAGCTACAACGGGCAGGGCCTCACCAAGCGGTTCCAGTGGAGCCCGACCGGTGAGCTCACCCAGACCCCGGTCTACATGTACCGGGTGCAGGGCAACCAGATCGTCACCGACAGCCAGATCTGATCTCCGACCGCCGGCCGCGTCCGCTCCGCATCGTCGCGGAGGGGGCGCGGCCGGCGGCTGTCGGTGACGGTGTCGGTGACGCCGACAGGACCGCCTGGCACCATCCCGCGACACCACTCGAACCCTCTGCGCCCCTGCGGGCGCCCGACGCCCCGGGGAGCGCGTCATCTCCTCCTTCGCGGTACTCGCACACGCGGCGCCGTTGGCCGCGAGCACCGAGCCCTGGATCAACTTCGACGTCGGTCTGCTGATCGACCGGTTCTGGGCCAACACGGTCAACGGCCTGGCCTACGGGAGCATCTACGCCCTGGTCGCGCTGGGGTACACCCTGGTCTACGGCGTGCTCCAGCTGATCAACTTCGCGCACTCCGAGATCTTCATCCTCGGGGTGTTCGGCGTGTACCTGACGTTCCTGGCGTTCGGCTTCGAACCCGGCGCGATCCCCAACCTGCCGCTCGGGTTCATCATCATCGACCTGATCGTCGCCGGGCTGGTCGGCATGGCCGTCTCGGGCCTCGCCGCGATCCTGCTCGAACGCACGGCCTACCGACCACTGCGGCGGCGCAACGCGCCGCGCCTCGCGTTCCTGATCACCGCCATCGGCGCGTCGTTCGTGCTGCAGCAGGTCATCCGGATCTGGCGGGGCTCCAACCCCGAGGGCACGATCCGGCTGCTGCCGCCGTCACCGGTGTTCTCGATCTTCGGCGCGCCGGTGACGAACCTGCAGATCATCATCTTCGTGGCCTCGCTCGCGATGTTCTTCGTCGCGGACACCTTCGTGAACCGCACGCGCCTCGGACGCGGCATCCGCGCGGTGGCGCAGGACCCGAACACCGCGACGCTCATGGGCGTCAACCGGGAGCGGGTCATCACGATCACGTTCATGGTCGGCGGGGTGCTCGCCGGCGCGGCCGGGCTCTTCTACCTCATGACCATCCCGCAGGGCGCGGTCTACAACGGCGGCTTCCTGCTGGGCATCAAGGCGTTCACCGCCGCGGTCCTCGGCGGGATCGGCAACCTGCGCGGCGCGCTGCTCGGGGGCCTGATCCTCGGTGTGGCCGAGAACTACGGACAGAGCCTGTTCGGCGGCGACTGGCGTGACATCGTGGCCTTCGTGCTGCTGGTGGTCGTGCTGATGTTCCGCCCGACCGGCATCCTCGGCGAGTCGTTGGCGAGGTCGCGGGCGTGAGGGAACGGATGGCGCAGGTCTCGACGTTCTGGAACGCCCGCAGCCGTTTCCAGCAGTGGGGTCTGCTGATCCCGGTCGTGGTCTTCCTGCTGTGGCTGCCGGTGCTCAACCCGCCGATCATCACGACGGAGCCGGCCACCGACTTCCCGATCGCGCTGTTCAACGCGGCGGTGCTCGCGCTGATCGCGATCGGCCTCAACGTGGTCATCGGGCAGGCCGGCCTGCTCGACCTCGGGTACGTCGGCTTCTTCGCGATCGGTGCCTACACCACGGCGCTGCTCTCGAGCCCGGACTCGATCCTCGGGGTGCGCTACCCGTGGCTGGTGATCGTCCCGATCGCCATGCTGGTCACGATGATCTCCGGGGTCATCCTCGGGACGCCGACGCTGCGGCTGCGCGGCGACTACCTCGCGATCGTGACGCTGGGCTTCGGCGAGATCGTGCGGCTGCTCGCCGACAACATCGACCCGCTGCGCGGCAACCGGGGCTTCCAGAACATCGCCCGCCCTGAGCTGAGCTACCCCGACGGGTCGCCGGTGTTCACGCAGACCGACGTCCTGGGTTTCTACTGGTTGGCGGTCTGTCTGATCGTCATCGTGCTGATGCTGATGGGGAACCTGGAACGGTCCCGGGTCGGCCGCGCCTGGATCGCGGTGCGCGAGGACGAGGACGCCGCCGAGCTGACCGGCGTGCCGACCTACCGCTTCAAGATCTGGGCGTTCGCGATCGGCGCCGCGGTGGGCGGGCTGTCGGGCTCGCTGTTCGCGGCGCAGGTCGGCTACGTCAACAACCAGCGCTTCGACGTGGCGACGTCGATCCTCTACCTCGCCGCCGTGGTGCTGGGGGGTGCGGGGAACAAGGTCGGCGTCATCGTCGGCGCGTTCCTCGTGTCGTACATCCCCGACCGCTTCCAGTTCGAGCCGCAGTACCGCTTCCTGGTGTTCGGTGTGGCCCTGATGGTGCTCATGGCCTTCCGGCCCCAGGGCCTGCTCGGGATGCGCCAGCACCTGCTCGCCTACGGGCGCGAGGCCTACCAGAAGCTCTTCGGCAGACGGACCGGCGTCGCCCCGACCGGGATGACGCCGTCGACGAGGGCGGAGGGCGACCTGCCCGAGACCACACCCGACGACCACGCGGGCACGTCACCGCGAGGGGGTGGCGAATGACCACCGGGGAGCCGACGTCCGAGGGCCTGCTCACCGACCTCGAGCACATGGACGCGACGGCCCGTGCCGAGCACGAGGCCGAGGTCTCGGGCACGGTCGCGCCGGACCGCGAGATCGCGGTCGGCATGGGGGAGACGCTGCTGGCCGTCGACGGGCTGACGGTCCGCTTCGGCGGCCTCACCGCGCTGGACAACGTCTCCTTCGACGTCCGGCGCGGCGAGATCCTGGGGCTGATCGGCCCCAACGGCGCCGGCAAGACCACCTGCTTCAACATCATGACCGGGGTCTACCGGCCGTCCGAGGGCGACATCCGCCTCGAGGGCAGCTCGCTCGCGACGATGAAGCGTTACCGGATCATCCAGACCGGCATCGCCCGCACGTTCCAGAACATCCGGCTGTTCGGGGCGATGACGGCCCTGGAGAACGTGGTGGTCGGCACCGACGCGCGGCACCGCACGTCGATTCCGGGGGCGCTGCTGCGCCTCCCGCGCCACCGCCGCGAGGAGCGCGAGGGCGTCGAGAAGGCGATGGCGCTGCTGGAGTTCGTGGGGATCGCCCACCGCGCGGCGGACAAGGCGACGGCGCTGCCCTACGGCGACCAGCGCCGGCTCGAGATCGCGCGGGCACTGGCGACCGAGCCGAAGGTGCTCTGCCTCGACGAGCCCGCGGCCGGCTTCTCGGCCACCGAGAAGGACGCGCTGTCCGAGCTCATCCTGAAGATCCGCGACGACGGGTACACGGTGGTGATCGTCGAGCACGACATGCGCGTCGTCCTCGGCGTGACCGACCGGCTCGTCGTGCTCGACTTCGGTCGCAAGATCGCCGACGGGCTCCCCGACGACGTCCGCCGCGACCCCGCCGTGATCTCGGCCTACCTCGGTGGTGCCGTCGACGAGGAGGCCACCGCGACCCCAGGGGAGGAGCCGTCGTGAGCATGCTCGAGCTCGACGACGTCAACGTCGCGTACGGCCGCATCCAGGCGCTGCGGGGGATCACCCTGCGCGTCGAGGAGGGCCAGATCGTCGCCCTGATCGGGGCCAACGGCGCCGGCAAGACGACGACCATGAAGGCGATCTCCGGGATCCTCGGCCTGCAGTCGGGGGCGATGCGCTTCGACGGCGAGGACCTCACGAAGGTCCGGGCCGACCTGCGCGTCGTGAAGGGCATCTGCCAGGTGCCCGAGGGCCGCGGGATCTTCCCGGGCATGACGGTCGCCGAGAACATCGACATGGGCGCCTACGTGCGCAAGGACCGGCGCAGCCCGGAGTTCGCGGCCGACCTCGAACGGGTCTACGAGCTCTTCCCGCGCCTGTCTGAGCGCCGGTCGCAGACCGGGGGCACGCTCTCGGGCGGCGAGCAGCAGATGCTCGCCATCGGCCGCGCGCTGATGGCGAAGCCGCGCCTGCTGCTGCTCGACGAGCCGTCGATGGGCCTCGCGCCGCAGTTCATCGCCCAGATCTTCCGGGTCATCGAGGAGATCAACTCCCAGGGCACCACGGTCCTGCTCGTGGAGCAGAACGCCACCCAGGCCCTCGGGCTCGCGCACGAGGCCTACGTGCTCGAGACCGGCGAGGTCACCCGCTCGGGCACGGGCGCCGAACTCCTCGCGGACCCGACGATCCAGGACGCGTACCTGGGCGTGAGCTAGCGCCGGCCCGTGGTGATCACGGGCGTCAGCTCGTCGACCCCGGCGGACGGTTCCGGTAGACGCAGGTGAGCTTCGCGGTGCACACGCGGCGGTCCTCGTCGTCGGTGATCACGATCTCGAAGGTGCCGATGGTGCGCCCGACCGAGAGCGGGGTGCAGACGCCCGTGACCTTCCCGCCCAGTGCGGAGCGGTGGTGCGTGCAGCTGAGCTCCAGGCCGACAGGCAGGCGTTCCGGCCACCCGTGCATCGCCGCGGCGGTCGAGCCGAGGGTCTCGGCGAGGACGCCGTTGGCGCCGCCGTGCAGGAGGCCGAACGGCTGGCGGTTGCCGGCGACGGGCATGGTGCCGACGACGCGGTCCTTGGTCCACTCCGTGACCTCGATGCCCATCTTCGCGGCGAGCTGCTCGTCGGGGTACTGGACCTCGATGTCGGGGACCGCGGCGGACTCGGGGGCCGGGGAGCTGGTCATCCCCGCAGGGTAGGGCGGTCCCGGCGCCGCGGCTCCCCGGGCGGCCGGGGTGTGTCGGGGGTCGCGCCTAGACTCCTCGACGTGGCTCCGACCAGCACTGAGACCAAGCCCGAGACCGTCCCGGACGCCCCGGCGGGCGGGCGGCCACGGCTGCTGCTCCTCGACGGGCACTCACTGGCCTACCGGGCGTTCTTCGCGCTGCCGACGGAGAACTTCAACACCACCACGGGGCAGACGACGAACGCCGTCTACGGCTTCACGTCGATGCTCATCAACCTGCTGCGCGACGAGGAGCCGACGCACCTGGCGGTGGCCTTCGACGTCTCGCGGCAGACGTTCCGCGCCGAGACCTTCGCCGCGTACAAGGCCAACCGCAGCTCGACGCCGGACGAGTTCCGGGGCCAGATCGACCTCATCAAGGACATCCTCGCCGCGTTGGCGATCCCGGTGCTGGCGGTGGAGGGCTACGAGGCCGACGACCTCATCGCCACGCTGACCACCCAGGCGGTCGCGGAGGGGATGTCGGTGTCGATCTGTACGGGCGACCGCGACGCGTTCCAGCTGGTCAGCCCCGACGTCACCGTGCTCTACCCGCGCAAGGGCGTGTCCGATCTCGTGCGCTACACGCCCGAGCAGGTCATGGAGCGGTACACGCTCACCCCCGAGCAGTACCCGGACTTCGCGGCCCTGCGCGGCGACCCGAGCGACAACCTCCCGAGCATCCCGGGGGTGGGGGAGAAGACCGCGCAGAAGTGGATCCGCGAGTTCGGGTCCCTCGACGCGCTGGTCGACCGGGTCGACGAGGTGCGCGGCAAGGCCGGCGACGCGCTGCGCGAGCACCTGAGCTCGGTGGTGCTCAACCGCCAGCTCACCGAGCTCGTGCGCGACGTCGAGGGCATCGGCATGGGCCCGGACGACCTGGTGGTGCGGCAGTGGGACCGCGACGCGGTGCACCAGCTGTTCGACCAGCTCGAGTTCCGGGTCCTGCGCGAGCGGCTGTTCTCCACGCTCACGGCCCCCGAGCCCGAGGCGGACGAGGGCTTCGAGGTCCGCGGGTCCGCGCTCGAGACGGGCGCGGTGGCCGACTGGCTCACCGACCACGCGCGCGACGGCTCGCGGGTCGGGCTCGCGTTCCGGGGGCACTGGGCGCACGGCACGGGCGATCTCGAGGGCGTGGCGCTCGCCGCCGCCGACGGCGAGACGGCCTACCTCGACGTCCACGCGATGGACGAGTCCGACGAGAAGGCGCTCGCGGCGTGGCTCGCCGACGTCGATGTCCCCAAGGCCGGCCACGAGATCAAGGGGCCGATCCACGCGGTGCGCGCGCGGGGCTGGACGCTCGACGGCGTCACCAGCGACACCGCACTCGCGGCCTACCTCGCCCGCCCCGGCGAGCGCAGCTTCGACCTCGCCGATCTCGCGCTGCGCTACCTGCGCCGCGAGCTGCGGGTCGAGGAGAGCGGCGGGAGCGAGCAGCTCACGCTCGACGGCGGCGAGGAGGAGGCCGACACCGCGCTCGCGCAGGCCGAGATGCTGCGCGCCCGCGCCGTCATCGACCTCGCCGACAAGCTCGACGCCGACCTCGCCGAGCTCGGCGGCACCGCCCTGCTCACCGAGCTCGAGCTGCCGCTGCTCGCGGTGCTCGCCGATCTCGAGGCCGCCGGCGTCGCGGTCGACGTCAGCGCCCTGCACGACCTCGAGTCGCAGTTCGGCGCCCGCGTCCAGGCGGCGGCGCAGTCGGCGTACGACGTCATCGGCAAGGAGATCAACCTCGGCTCCCCGAAGCAGCTGCAGGTCGTGCTGTTCGACGAGCTCGAGATGCCGAAGACCAAGCGCACCAAGACCGGCTACACCACCGACGCCGACGCGCTGCAGACCCTCAACGAGTCGAACCCCCACCCCTTCCTCGAACACCTGCTGGAGCACCGCGACGCGACGCGGCTGCGGGTGACGGTCAAGGGCCTGCTCGACGCGCTGTCCGACGACGGGCGCATCCACACCACGTTCAACCAGACCATTGCGCGCACCGGGCGGCTGAGCTCCACCGAGCCCAACCTGCAGAACATCCCGGTGCGCACCGCCGAGGGCCGGCGCATCCGCGACACGTTCGTCGTCGGGTCCGACTCCGCCGACGGCGCGTTCTCCGACCTCATGACCGTCGACTACTCGCAGATCGAGATGCGCATCATGGCGCACCTCTCCCGCGACGACGCGCTCATCGAGGCCTTCCAGTCGGGCTACGACTTCCACTCGGCGACGGCCGCGCGCGTGTTCGGGGTCGGCGAGGACGAGGTCGATCCCGCGCAGCGCGCCAAGATCAAGGCGATGAACTACGGGCTGGCGTACGGCCTGTCCGCCTACGGGCTCTCCGCCCAGCTCCGGATCTCCACCGACGAGGCCAAGGAGCTGATGGAGGAGTACTTCGCACGGTTCGGCGGCGTGCGCGACTACCTGCGCCAGGTGGTCATCCAGGCCGGCAAGGACGGCTACACGTCCTCGATCCTCGGGCGGCGGCGCTACCTGCCCGACCTCACCAGCGACAACCGCCAGCGCCGCGAGATGGCCGAGCGGATGGCGCTGAACGCCCCGATCCAGGGCAGCGCGGCCGACATCATCAAGGTCGCGATGCTCGGGGTGCACCAGGCGCTGCGCGACGAGGGTCTGCGGTCACGGATCCTCCTGCAGGTGCACGACGAGCTCGTGCTCGAGGTCGCGTCCGAGGAGAAGGAGCAGGTCACCGAGCTGGTGCGCCGCGAGATGGGGGCGGCGTTCGAGCTCGACGTCCCGCTCGAGGTGTCGGTCGGCTTCGGGCGGTCCTGGGACCAGGCGGCGCACTGAGCGCCCGGGCCGCGTGCGCGGCCCGGGCCCTCGCCGCGGACCGACCTGGCGGCCCTCGCCACCCGTCGGGGACTGTGACTGGTACGCACGAGTACCACGCGCTAGGGTGGTACGCGTGAGTACCGAGCATCTCGACGTCGTCATCGTCGGTGCGGGCCTGTCCGGCATCGGGACCGCGTGCCACCTCGAGCGCGACCTGCCCGGCACCCGCTACGCGGTGCTGGAGGCGCGGGAGGACCTGGGCGGCACGTGGAGCCTGTTCCGCTATCCGGGCATCCGCTCGGACTCGGACATGCACACCCTCGGCTACCGCTTCCGCCCGTGGAGCAGCGCCACGGCGCTGGCCGACGGCCCGTCGATCCTGGAGTACGTGCGCGACACGGCGCGCGAGTACGACGTCGAGGGGAAGATCCGTTACGGGCACCGCGTCACCCGCGCGTCCTGGGACTCCGACGCCCAGCGCTGGACCCTCGAGATCGCCGGGCAGGCGCCGCTGACCTGCTCGTTCCTGCTCATGTGCTCGGGCTACTACCGCTACGACCACGGCTACACGCCCGACCTCCCGGGCAGGGAGCGCTTCGGCGGCACGGTCGTGCACCCGCAGCTCTGGGACCCCGAGCTGGACTACGCCGGGAAGCGCGTCGTGGTGATCGGCAGCGGGGCGACGGCAGTGACGCTGGTCCCCGCCATGCTCGAGGGGGAGAACGCCGCCGCCCACGTCACCCAGCTCCAGCGCTCGCCGAGCTACGTCCTGTCGATCGGCCGCACCGACCCGGTCGCCGCGACGCTCTCGCGCTGGCTGCCCCGGGCGGTCGCCGACCCGCTCACGCGCGCGAAGAACATCGCCCAGATCATCGCGCTCTACCAGATCAGCCAGCGCTTCCCGCGCTTCGTCCGCGGCCTGCTGCGCCGGACGACGCAGTCGGCGCTGCCCGAGGGCTACGACGTCGACACCCACTTCAACCCGCGCTACGACCCGTGGGACCAGCGGATGTGCATGGTGCCGGACGGCGACCTGTTCCGGGCGATCCGCCGCGGCGACGCGGAGATCGTCACCGACACCGTCGACACGTTCACCGAGACCGGCATCCGGCTCGCCTCGGGCCGCGAGCTCGAGGCGGACATCGTCGTCACGGCCACCGGCCTGACACTGCAGATGTTCGGCGGTGCCGAGCTCGTCGTCGACGGCGAGCCGGTGCACCTGCCCGACACCATGGCGTACAAGGGCATGATGCTCTCCGGCGTGCCGAACCTCGTCTACATGATCGGCTACACCAACGCCTCCTGGACGCTCAAGGTCGACCTCGTCGGCGAGTACGTCGTGCGGCTGCTGCGCCACCTGCGCGAGCACGGGCTCGGCGTCGCGGTGCCCGAGCGCGACCCCGAGGTCGAGGAGGCGCCGTTCCTCGACTTCGGCGCCGGCTACGTCCAGCGCTCGATCGACGAGCTCCCGAAGCAGGGCACCCGCGCGCCGTGGCGGCTCGCGATGAACTACGCGGTCGACGCCGTGGCGCTGCGCCGCAGCCGGGTCGACGACGCCGCGATGCGCTTCGTGCCGGCGAGGTCCGCCCGGCGGGAGGCCGCGGCCGAGCGCGCGGCGGGCTGAGCATGTCGACCGTGGGCGTCCTCGCCCCCGGCGCCATGGGCGCGGCCCTCGGCGGCTGCCTGACCGCCGGCGGGCACCGGGTCCTCGCGAGCCTCGCCGGCCGCTCCCCGGAGACGGTCGCGCGCGCCCGCGAGCACGGCCTGGACGACGCCGGCGACCTCGACGGCCTCGTCGCCGCCGTCGACGTGCTGCTGCTCGTGGTGCCACCCGGCTCGGCGCGCGCGGCGGGTGCCGACGTCGCGGCGGCGTGCGCACGGACCGGAGCGCGCCCGCTGGTCGCCGAGCTGGACGCCGTCGCCCCCGCGACCGTCGCGGCGATCGCCGCCGACCTGCCGGGCGACGTCGTCGACGGCGCGATCTCCGGCCCGCCGCCGCGCCCCGACGCCGTGGCGCCCACGCGCGTGTTCCTGTCCGGGCCGCGCGCCGCCGAGGTCGCGGCGCTGACCGCCCCTGGCGTGCGCTGGCTGGTGCTCGACGGGCCGGTCGGCGCGGCGAGCGCGGCGAAGATGTGCACGGCGTCGGTCCGCAAGGGCCACCAGGCGCTGCTCGCGCAGGCGCTCGTCACCGCGGCCGAGCACGGTGTGCTGGACACGGTCGTCGACGACCTGCGGCTGAGCTTCCCCGACGCCGGCGTGCCGACGGCGGCCGTCGCGGCGACCAAGGCGTGGCGCTTCGTCGACGAGATGACCGAGATCGCCGCGACCCAGGCCGACGCCGGGATGAGCCCGGCGCCGGGGGAGGCGCTGGCCGCGGTCTACCGGGCCCTGGCGACCAGCGAGTGGGGCGCGCGGCAGCCCGACGAGGTCCCCGCCGATCTCACCGATCCCGCCGGGCTGCGGCCCCGCGGACCGGCCTGAGGCCGTCGGCGGAGCGCGATCACGGGGTCACGGGCCGTGGTCGTCCGGGTCCGAAGCGTTCGCGTGCGACGCCGTGCGCCGCTCGGGCCAGCGCGACCGGCCGGACGCGCGGGCGAATCGCTCCGCACATCGGAGGCGCGCCCACACCCGGCGCAGCCGCGAACTCTTTCGGAGCCTTTTTCCACAGCCTGGGCGCCGAGGACCGGTGAGGCCGAACGGCGTGCGGGCGGCACTCCGTTCGGGCGCCGGGAATGTGCGTCGTCCGGTCCCGGACGACACCGGGTCTGCAGCGCTGCGTCACATCGTGCACGACCGAGTGGGCGAGAGAAGGACGCATACCCCTTCGTCGCGCGGACATGGTGAACGGCGCGTGTACGGTTCCGCGGCGTTCGTCCGACAGCACTCTCGGAACCCGAGGACGGTAAATCGCCCGCATGACCCGTGTCATGGACTACCTCCCCCGCGGGGACATGGTCGACGACGCGGCCTGGCAGCGGCGTCACCATTTCCTCCTCGGGGTGCTGGTCTCGCTCGCGCCGATCCTGCTGGTGTTCGGGCTCGCCGTCGGCAACTCGCTGCTGTTCGCCGGCCTGGTCGCCCTCGTGCCCCTGCTCACGGCGGCCGGCGGCTGGCTCGTGCCCGGCCGGATGCCCGGGATGATCTTCGTGTCCGCGGGCCTCTCCGCGTCGTGCGGCGGCCTGGTGATCCTCTCCGGCGGCTACATCGAGGCACACTTCTCGTTCTTCGTGATCATCGGTTTCCTGATGCTGTACCAGCACTGGGTGCCGTTCGTGGTCAACATCGTCTTCACGACCGTGAGCCACGGCCTCGGCACGATCCTGGTGCCGACGCTGTTCTTCAACCACCACGCCGCGCAGCACTCGCCGTGGCTGTGGTCGGTGATCCACGGTTTCGCGGTGCTCCTCGCGTGCGCCGGTGTCGCGATCTTCGTCAAGATCACGCAGGACGAGCAGCGGCGCCGCATCGAGCTCACCAAGGAATTGCACGACTCGAAGGTGCGCCAGCAGGAGTTCACGTCCGAACTGCTGCTGAACCTCGCCCGCCGGAACCAGAGCATGTTCCACCGGCAGCTGGACATCATCAACGATCTCGAGGAGCGCGAGCGCGACCCCGACGCGCTCGCCGACCTCTTCCGGCTCGACCACCTCGCCACCCGCGTGCGCCGCAACGCCGAGAGCCTGCTCGTGCTCTCCGGCGAGCAGCCGGCGCGCGTGTGGTCGGCGCCGGTCGCTCTGCGCGACGTCGTGCGCGCGGGCGTCGCCGAGACCGAGGACCTCGACCGCGTCACCCTCGTCGTCGACGAGCGCCAGCGGCTCACCGGCAGCACGGTCGCCGACCTGACGCACATGATCGCCGAGCTCGTGGAGAACGCCGCCCGCTACTCGCCGCCCTCGGCGCCCGTGGTGATCCAGAGCCGCGCCTACCTCCGGTCGCCGGGCGCGCACCTGCTCGTCATCGAGGACACGGGCATCGGCATGCCGCCCGCCGAGCTGGCCGCGGCCAACGAGCTGCTGGCCCGGCCGCAGGACGCCGACGTGTCGGAGGCCGCGCGCCGCCTCGGCTTCCACGTCGTCGCCCGCCTCGCGCAGCGCCACGGCATCGGGGTCTCGCTCACCCCGACCCCGGGGTGCGGCCTCACCGCCGTCCTCCTGCTCCCGGCGGCCCTGTTCGCCGAGGCGCTGGCCGCGGAGCCGACCGTGCCCGCGGTCGGTGATCGCGGCCTCGAGCGGGTCCCGGCCTCCGCGGTGCCGGTCCCGCGCCGCGGCTCGGCCGACGGCGGCGAGCGCACCCCGGCGCGCGGCAACGGCGCCGCGCCCGTCTCCGGTCCCGTGCCCGTCAACGGCCGCCACGCCTGGCCGGGGCGCACGGGCCCGGACCAGGAGAACGGCCACGGCGGGAACGGTGAGCGCGCGCGGCGCGGTGCGCACGCGGCGCCCGGCACCGAGGACGAGACGGCCGCCCCCGAGGTCCCCGTCGCGGCCGACGGCGCCGGCGGGGACGGCGACCCGCACGCCACGCTCGAGGACGTCCCGCCCGCCCCCGCCCGGCGGGGCCTGATCCACCCGATCGTCGTGCCGCCGCCGGCCCCCGCCGACGAGGAGGCACCCGCGGCCGCCGCCCCCGCGGCCCCCGCCCCGCGCCGCTCGGACGAGGACGACCCGGTCGCGGTCGGCCCGAACGGCCTCGTGCTCGCCCGCCGCCGGCCCCAGACCCACCTGGCGCCGGAGCTCATCCGCAGGACCCCCGGCATCCCGGCGGCCACCCCCGCGACCGCCGCCCACGCCACGCCGCCCGGTGCCGGACCGGGCGCCGGACCGGGTGCCGGACCGGGTGCCGGACCGGGCGCCGGCCGCCCGGCCGCGCCACCCGGCGAGGGCGGCGCGATGAGCGCGCTCTCGGCCTACCAGGCCAGCCGGGCCGCCGCGCGGTCCGCGATCTCCGACGACGGGACCCCGTCGAGCACCCCCGGGAGGCAGACGTGAGTGCACCGACCGACAGCGGACTGGACTGGCTGCTCTCGGAGTTCGCCCACGGCACCCCGGGCGTGTTCCACGTCCTCGTCGTGTCCGCCGACGGGCTGCGCCTCGCCGTCAGCGACGGGGTCGCCCCGCACCTCGCCGACCAGCTCTGCGCCGCGGTGTCCGGCCTCGTGAGCCTGGCGCGGGGCACCGCGACGCTCATCGACGCCGAGCCGGTGACGCAGACGATCGTCGAGATGGACGGCGGCTACCTGTTCGCGACGTCGATCAGCCTGGGCTCCACGCTGGCGGTGGTCACCGACCGGTCCGCCGACATGGGCCTCGTCGGCTACGAGATGACCCTGCTCGCCGCGCGCGTCGGCCACGCCCTCACCCCGGGCGTGGCCGCCGGGCGCGGTCGCGACACGTCAGCGCCGTGAGCGTGGACCGCCGCCAGCGACCGCAGGCCGACGGCGGGCGGGTCGTCCCGAACTACGCGTTCACCGGCGGCCGCACCCGGTCGCTCGCCGGGAGCGACATGCCCATCGAGGCCCTGGTGACCGCCACCGAGCTGGGCCTCGCGAAGGCACCGGGGATGCCGCCCGAGTCGCGGGCGATCGTCGAGGCGAGCACCGAGCCGCAGTCGCTCGCCGAGATCGGCGCGCTGCTCGGCGTCCCCGTCGGCGTCGCGCGCGTCCTCGTCAGCGACCTCGCCGCCGACGATCACCTGGCTGTGCACCTGCCCCTGGTCGGGACGGACGGTCGCCCCCGACGCGAACTCCTGGAGAGGCTGCTCGATGGACTCCGTACACGCTGACGATCGGGCGGGTACGGCCGGCGGTGTCGCCGAGGCGCCGCGCCGCGACCTGCTCCCGCTGAAGATCCTCGTCGCGGGCGGCTTCGGCGTCGGCAAGACGACGCTGGTCGGGGCCCTCTCGGAGGTGCCGCCGCTGTCGACCGAGCAGCAGATGACCAGCCTGTCCGACGGTGTCGACGACACGAGCATCGTCCCCGAGAAGACCACGACGACCGTCGCCATGGACTTCGGCCGCGTCACGATCGACGACTCCCTGGTCCTCTACCTGTTCGGCACCCCGGGCCAGTCGCGGTTCTGGTTCATGTGGGACGAGCTGTCGCGGGGGGCCGTCGGCGCCGTCGTGCTCGTCGACCTGCGCCGCATCGACGACTGCTTCGCCGCGATCGACTACTTCGAGAACCGGGGGCTGCCGTTCGTCGTCGCCCTCAACGAGTTCCCGGGCACCGACGGCGTCGACGACGACCTCGTGCGCGACGCTCTGGCGGTGCCGCCGGGCTGCCCGCTGGTGCACGTCGACGCCCGTGACGACGACTCCTGCACCCGCGCGCTGATCGTGCTCGTCGAGCACGCCCTGGCGCGCAGCTGAGGGGATCAGCGCAGTGCCGACGCCGGCCGGACCTCCCACAGCGTCCACAGCGGCCGGTAGCCGTGGCGGGGCCAGAACACCGACGACACCGGGTTCGGCGGGTTGTAGTACAGGTACGTCCCCCGCGAGCCCGGCGGCTGGAGCGTCGGCAGGGCGGCGGTGACGAGCGCGTGCCCGACCCCGTGCCCGCGCAGGCCGGGCAGCACCGACGCACAGTTGACGTAGCCCCACCGGCCGGCGGGCAGCAGGCCGGCGAGCCAGGTGCCCGGGGTGGCGTCGGTGAGGCCGCACTCCAGCAGCCCGACCAGCCGGGCGTCGCGCTCGGCGACCCAGATCGGCTCGCCGCGGTGCCAGCGCTCGCGCAGGGCCGCGCGCTTCACCGCCTCGGCGTCGGGGCGCAGCACGCTGCCGCCGACCATGCTGGAGTAGGCGATCTCGTGCATGGCCAGCTCGAGGCAGGCGTCGAGGTCGTCGTCGCGGGCCGGGCGCAGGACGAGCGCCGGGTCGGGGTCGGCGACGGCGGGCAGCGGCCCGGGCGGGCGCACGGCGAGCACCGCGAGGGGCACGAGCCCATGGTCGAGGAACGCGCGCGCCGCGGCGACGTCGCGGCTGGGCCAGGTGACCACGGCGGCCGAGTCGTTCGCCGCGCGGACCCGCGCGGGGATGCGGGCGAGCCACTCGGTGACCAGCGCGTCCGCGCCGGCGCGCCCGGAGTGGCCGAGCACCGGGTGCAGCTCGGTGACCTCGGCCGCCGACCAGAGCAGGGGAGCGCTGCCCGCGGGCCAGCTGTGGTGGGTGACGACGGCGGCGGCCTCGCCCGCGGCGCCGGTGTCGACGACCACCACGTCGCCGGGCGGGGGCAGCACCGCCGGCGGCAGGCCGGCGTCGATCTCGGCGAAGCGCGCCTGCTGGTCGCGCAGCAGCTCGGTGAGGACGAGCTCGGGGGAGCGGCCCGTGGCCCGCGAGCGGCCGATCACGCGGGTCTCCGGCAGCAGAAGATCGCCGTGCCCGGGAAGAGCCGGCCCCGCAGCGGCGACCACTGGCCCCACACGGCGTCGAGGTCGTCCGGCCATTCCGGCTCGACCAACCGCTCGAGCACCAGGCCCGCGCGGACGACGTCGGCGACCCGGTCGCCGAGCGTGCGGTGGTGCTCGACGTAGACCGCGCGGCCGTCGTCGTCGACCTCGGCGTAGGGCGTGCGGTCGAAGTACGACTGGGACACGGTCAGGCCGTCGGGGCCGGGGTCGTCGGGGAACATCCAGCGCATGGGGTGGTTCACGGCGAACACCCAGGGACCGCCGGGGCGCAGCACCCGCGCCACCTCGCGCATCACCGCGCCGGGGTCGGCGACGAAGGGGACGGCGCCGAAGGCCGAGAAGGCGGCGTCCACGCTGCCGTCGCGCAGCGGGATCGCGCCGGCGTCGGCCTGCACCAGCGGGACGGTCGCCCCGGTGCGGGCGTCGGCGTCGCGGGCGTGGCGCAGCATGCCGGCCGAGAGGTCGAGCCCGACGACCCGCGCCCCGGTGCCGGCGAGCCACCGCGAGCACGAGGCGGCGCCGCACCCGACCTCGAGGACGCGGGCGCCGGTGAGGTCACCGAGCAGGTGCGCGTCGGCCTCGCGCAGGCGCTCGGGGCACCAGACGAAGTCGTCGTCGCCGAGGAACGCGCCGTGCTCGGCCTGGTAGTCGTCGGCGTCGGCGTCCCACCAGGCCCGGCTCGCGGCGCTCGACTCCTCCGGCCCGACCGCCCGCCGGGCGACGCCCGCCGCACCGAGCGCGACCTCCGCCGACGACCCCTCCGCGTGCTCCTCCGCGTGAGGGGGCGGCGGCGGGTTCGGCACCGGGGCATCCTGACACGCCCGGATGCGGGGTCCGCGTCCCCCGCGCGGGGGCGCCGCGGGAGCGACACGCCGTGGATTCGCCCTGCGACACGCCGGGGACCGGTACGAGGTGCCCCGATTGCCGGGCCGTGTCGGACACGGTTACGATGAAGGTCCACGTGAGTGGTCTCGCCCTGTCCGCGTTCCGCTACTCAGGCAGCGGTGGGCGGCGATTCTCGTCTCCACCTCGGCGTTCGTCGGGCTCGACGGTGCGCGCGTTCAGGACGGCGGCCCCCACGTGGGGTCCCTGCACGCTCGATCTGACCATGTTCCCGGAGCCGTCCACCGTATGTCCATCGACACCCACACCGCCCCGACGTCGACCAGCCCGCAGGTCGCGATCAACGACATCGGGTCGGAAGAGGACTTCCTCGCCGCCATCGACCAGACGATCAAGTACTTCAACGATGGCGACATCGTCGAAGGAACCATCGTGAAGGTCGACCGGGACGAGGTCCTGCTCGACATCGGCTACAAGACCGAGGGCGTCATCCCCTCGCGCGAGCTGTCCATCAAGCACGATGTCGACCCCAACGAGGTCGTCGCCGTCGGCGACGAGGTCGAAGCCCTCGTCCTCCAGAAGGAGGACAAGGAGGGCCGGCTGATCCTGTCCAAGAAGCGTGCGCAGTACGAGCGCGCCTGGGGCACGATCGAGCAGCTCAAGGACAACGACGAGCCCGTCAAGGGCACCGTCATCGAGGTCGTCAAGGGTGGTCTCATCCTCGACATCGGCCTCCGCGGCTTCCTCCCCGCCTCCCTGGTCGAGATGCGCCGCGTCCGCGACCTCCAGCCCTACGTGGGCAAGGAGATCGAGGCCAAGATCATCGAGCTGGACAAGAACCGCAACAACGTCGTCCTCTCCCGCCGTGCGTGGCTGGAGCAGACCCAGTCGGCGGTGCGCAGCGAGTTCCTCAACCAGCTCGCCAAGGGCCAGATCCGGTCCGGCCAGGTCTCGTCGATCGTCAACTTCGGCGCGTTCGTCGACCTCGGCGGCGTCGACGGTCTGGTCCACGTCTCCGAGCTGTCCTGGAAGCACATCGACCACCCGTCCGAGGTCGTCGAGGTGGGCCAGGAGGTCAAGGTCGAGGTCCTCGACGTCGACCTCGACCGCGAGCGGGTCTCCCTGTCGCTGAAGGCGACGCAGGAGGACCCGTGGCGCCAGTTCGCCCGCACCCACCAGATCGGCCAGATCGTGCCCGGCAAGGTCACGAAGCTGGTGCCGTTCGGTGCGTTCGTCCGCGTGGACGAGGGCATCGAGGGCCTGGTCCACATCTCGGAGCTGGCCGAGCGCCACGTCGAGGTGCCGGAGCAGGTCGTCCAGGTCGGCAACGACGTCATGGTCAAGGTCATCGACATCGACCTCGACCGTCGCCGCATCTCGCTCTCGCTCAAGCAGGCCAACGAGGGCATGACGCCGGAGACCGAATTCGACCCGGCGCTCTACGGCATGGCGGCCGAGTACGACGACGCGGGCAACTACATCTACCCCGAGGGCTTCGACCCGGACACCGGCGAGTGGCGCGAGGGGTACGAGTCGCAGCGCGAGGAGTGGGAGCGCCAGTACCAGGCGGCCTACGCCCGCTACGAGCAGCACATCGCTCAGCTGCAGCGCACCCAGGAGCAGGAGGCGGAGGCGGCCGAGGCCGCGCCGGCCAACTACTCCTCGGGCGGCCCGTCCGACGGTGGCGACGCCTCCGACGAGCGTGACGACGAGGACCCGGGCCAGGGCCCGCCCTCGCAGTCCGGCGGCGGCGCGCTGGCCAGCGACGCCCAGCTCGCGGCTCTCCGCGAGAAGCTCTCCGGCGGCTGATCTGCGGGAGACGAAGCGCAGCGGAGCTCGACCCACGAGCACCGGTCGCTGAGCTCGACCGACGGGCCCTCATCCCTCGCGGGGTGGGGGCCCGTCGTCGTGCGCCGGGCGCGCCCCGTGGAGCGAGGGACTCCTCGAGTGCGTGGGAGGCAGCGAGGGACGCCCTCGCGCCACCGGAGCCGCTCGGGCGCGCGCCGAGGACCTAGCCGAACGCCGGGGGCGCCGCCGTGCCGAAGGCCGGGCGCAGGTGCCGCGAGCCCGCGAGGAAGCGCTCGACGAGGCCGCGGCGGGCGATGTGCGGCGCGTCGAGGGCCGCGGCGATCTGGGGCAGGGCCCGGCACCAGGTCAGACCGGGGTCACCGAGGCGGTGGCGGCCGGCGGGGCGTCGCGAACGGAACACGCGGCGGCTCCTCGGGTGAGACGGATGGTGCGGACGAGGCGCCACCGTACCGCTGTTACGCACGGGACACGAGTGACTCGGCGCGCGAGTCTCGACCCCGGGTCGAGTGAGCCCGCCACCCGCTGGGCACACTGCGGGCGTGCTGAGGCTGGGACTCACCGGTGGGATCGGGGCGGGCAAGTCGACGGTGGCGGAGACGCTCACCGAGCTGGGCGCGGTGGTGATCGACGCCGACCGGATCGCCCGCGAGGTCGTCGAACCCGGCACCGAGGGCCTGGCCGAGGTCGTCGCGGCCTTCGGCGAGGACGTGCTCGACGCCGACGGCGCCCTCGACCGCCCCGCGCTCGGACAGATCGTCTTCGGCGACGACGCCAGGCGTCAGCAGCTCAACGGCATCCTGCACCCGCGGATCGGCGCCCGGACCGCCGAGATCGCCGCCGAGGCCGCCGACGACGCGGTGATCGTCCACGACGTCCCGCTGCTCGTGGAGAACGGGATGGGTGCGGCGTTCGCGCTGGTCGTGGTGGTCGACGCGCCGGTGGACGTTCGCGTCGCCCGCCTCGTCGACACCCGCGGCATGACCGTCGAGGACGCCCGCGCCCGCATGGCGGCCCAGGCCGACGACGAGGCCCGGCGCGCCGCCGCCGACGTCTGGCTCGAGAACGCCGGCGCCGCCGGGGCCCTGCGCGAGCAGGTCGAGCGCCTGTGGCACGAGCGGCTCGTGCCGTTCGCCGAGAACGTCGAGCTCGGCAAGGCCGTGCCGGTGCCGACCGGGATCGTGCCGCCGGCCGAGGACCGGGAGCAGGCCGGCCGCCGCCTCGCCGCCCGCCTGGCCGCGTCCGGGGGCGACACGGTGCGCCGCGTCGAGCTCGTCGGACCGGGGGCGATCCCCGGCCTGCCCGCCCCCGACGTCGTCGACGTCCTCGTCGAGGCCGACAAGCCGGGCGACGACCTCGCCGCCGCCTTCGAGGCCGCCGGCTTCCCGCGCACCGGCCCGGGGCGCCACGGCTCCGCCGACCCGGCCCGGCCGGCACGCGTGCTTGTCCTCGACGGCAAGCGCCGGCGCGAGGCGAAGCAGGCGCAGGCGATCGTCGACGCCCGCGAGCGTGCGCGTCGGGACCCCGACCGGGTGGCAGCGGACCCGGACGCCGTCCGCGCCGAGGTCGCGCTGCCGTGATCAGCGGTTGCTGCGCAGCTCCAGGCTGATCTGCTCGGCGTCCAGGTTCTCCAGGGCCGCCGACAGCGCCGACGACGTGAACCGTCCCTCGTCGCGCGCGTCGAGCAGGGCCGCCCGCTGCGCCTCGATCATCTCCAGGCGCACGCGGGTGCGGCTGTCGGAGGCGAGCGTCTGGTCCGGACGGGCGTCGCGGTCGGTCAGGCGCTGCCGGAACGCCGCGACGTCCGGCTCGTCGGCGTGCCGGTCGAGCACCGCGAGGTTCGCCTCCGTCAGCCGGTCCCGCAGCGCCTCCTGCTCCGCGGGCGACGACACCTCGGCGGGCGCCGGCCGGATCCACCGCACGAGCAGTGCGAGCGTGCCGCCCTGCAGCAGCAGCGACCCCGCGGCGACCGTGAACGCCACGAACACCAGCAGCGAGCGCTCCGGGAAGTCGGCCGGCAGGGTCTGGGCCGCGGCGAGGGTCACCGCGCCGCGCATCCCCGCCCAGACGATCACGGTGCCCTCGCGCGGTCCGAGGGGCGCCTGCCGGAAGTAGTCGATGTCGGCGATCTGCAGGCGCAGGCGCCGGCCGAACGCGGCGATCCGGCGCGGGCTGGTGAGCGAGACCGCCCGGCCCCGGATCGTCACCGGCTCGCCCGCCTCGAGCTGGGCGTTCATCTCCTGCAGCTGGGGCTGCATCGCCGACCCGCGCCGGGCGGTCGTCCGCACCCACAGCACGAGCGCGGACACGTAACCGGCGCGGACGACGACCGTCGCGACGAGCGCGACCGCCGCGAGCCCCGCACCGAACCCGACCGCCCCGCCGTCACGGTGCAGGTCCTCGACCACCGCGGTGAGCTCGAGCCCCATCAGCAGGAAGATCGTGCCCTCGAGGACGAGCTCGACGGTGCGCCAGCTCTCGGTGTCCGACAGGCGGTGCTGCACGGGGAGCCGGCGGGTGGCGCCGTGCCCGGTGACGAGCCCGGCGGCCACCGCGGCGACCAGCCCGGACGCGCCGAGCTCCTCGGCGGGCAGCGAGGCGACGAACGGCGTCGCGAACGAGAGCACCGTGTTGACCGTCGGGTCGCCGATCCGCCGGCGGACGGCGAGGCCCAGGCGACCGACGACGACGCCGAGCACGACCGCGACGACGACCGCGAGGGCGAACCGGCCGACGACACCGCCGATCGACACCGACGCCGCGCTCGCGGCGATGGCCGCGCGCAGCAGCACCAGCGCGGTCGCGTCGTTGAGCAGCCCCTCGCCGTCGAGCACCGTGACCACCCGCGACGTCACCCCGACCCGCCGCACGATCGCGGTCGCGGTGGCGTCGGTGGGGGACAGGATCGCCCCGAGCGCGATCCCGCCCGCGATCCCGAGACCGGGGACCAGCAGGGTCGCGAGCAGCCCGATCAGCACCGACGAGATCACCACGAGCAGGACCGACAGCCCGCTGACGGCGCCGAACGCGCGGCGGAAGTCCATGGCGGGCATCGCCACGGCCGACGAGAAGAGCAGCGGCGGCAGGATGCCCGCGAGGATCCACTCGGGGTCGACGACGACGGGCGGCACGCCGGGCAGCACCGACACCGCGACGCCCACCAGCACCAGCAGCAGCGGCGCCGCGACACCGACGCGCTCGGCGACGACCCGGACGGAGGCGATCACCAGCAGGCCGAGGACGACGACCAGCAAGGTGCCCATGGCCCGTCGTTCTACCGTGTGCCCGGAGGGGACCGGTGGATCACCGGGTGAGCGACCCCGTGCCGAGCGCGTCCGTCCACGTCTCGAGGTCGTGGCGGGCGTCGACGAGCTCGCCGAGCACGCGGTGCACGGTGCTCATCGCCTCGTCGGCGTCGGCGCCCGAGAGCACCCCACCCGCGACGGCCGCGGCGAAGTCGGCGTCGTGGACGACGCGCGCCGGGCGTCCCGGGACGACCTCGAGGCCGAGCAGCAGGTCGGTGCAGCGCCACTGCGGGCCGTCGACGCCGATGCGCACCGCGCCGATCTCGGTGGTCACGGCCGCGGCGTCGCCGTCGCGCGGGAGGCGCCGGCGTATCCGCAGCCCGTGGTCGGCGACGTACCAGCACGTCTCCGCCAGGACGAACGGGTCCTCGGGGCTCAGCACCGTCGTGCGCAGGTGACCGTCGGCGACGGTCCACCGGTCGAGGGCCTGTTCGAGGACCTGTTCTCCGGCGAGGGGGAGGGTGCGGGTCGCCGCACGGGTGTCGACGACCTCGACCAGCTGGCGGGAGACGACCGGGCTCACGGCGGTGGACCCTAGGACACCCGTCCGAGTGGCCAGGAGGCGACCCCTACCCGAATGCCAGCGGTGTCATTCACGAGGTGACGCAGGTCACGACCAGGTCAGGGCAACGTCGTGGCGGGCCAGCCATCGGTCCAGGTCGTGGCCCTGCTCGGCGAGGCCCGCCAGCGTGCGGTGGCTCGTGGCCAGCGCCCGCTCGGCCCGCTCGGCGTCGAGGAGCCCGGCGGCGACGGCCTCGGCGAGCTCGTCGAGATCGAGGACCTCGGTGCGCTCGCCGGTGTGCACCACGAGGTCGACGTAGTGGTCCTCGGTCCACCAGGTCGTGCCGTCGCGGGTGACGTCGGCGACGTCGATGTAGTGGTCCTGGAGGCGCTCCTCGCCGGGCTTCCAGGTGAAGTCGGTGACGCGGATGCCGAGGCCGGGCAGCAGCCACGACCGCAGGTGGGTCAGGGTCGGGTGGTCGACCATCGCCCGGCTCACGTAGAGCCCGAAGGGTTCCTCGCGGTACACGTCGACCGCGCGGACGAAGCCCTTGGGGTCGGTGTTGGTGCCGGCGGCGACGTCGAAGGTCTCGATCTTCGGGGAGTGCAGGCCCACGGGGCGTGACCCTAGGTCAGACACGGCGACACCCGCCCCCGTGCGCGGATCAGCACGGCGCCGACGGCGAGGTGGACGGCGGCGAGGGCGATGTGGGTCGCGGTGGTGGCGTCGATGAGGACGACGGGGATCTCCGAGGCGGCGACGACGACCACCGCCAGGCCGGTCCAGATCGCCGTGCCGTACCGGGTCAGGCGGAGCTGCGCCGCGTGTACGTCGACCCCGACGACGACCGCGAGGTCGCGCTCGCCTTCCACGACGCGTGGGTGCTCGGCGACGGCACGCGCGCCCGTTCGACGTGGTCGACCTCGTGACGCTGACCGACGCCCGGCACCGCATCGCCCGCCTGCTCATCTGCTACGACACCGCGCCGCTGCGCAGCTCGTGGCAGCGGGTGGCGGCCGGCGGGACGGACGCTGTCGGGGGTCGCGGTTAACCTCGATACCATGGCCTTCGCGACAGAGGTACCGGGCTCGGCCCGCGACGGGGAGAACCCCGAGGGGCTGCCCGACGACGCCCTCGCGCACTCGGAGTTCCGTCCGGTGGGCGAGATCGAGCGCACCGGTGTCGCGTTCGAGGTCGTCAGCGACTACGACCCCGCGGGCGACCAGCCCGCCGCGATCGACGAGCTCGAGAAGCGGGTGAAGGCGGGCGAGCACGACATCGTGCTGCTCGGCGCCACCGGCACGGGCAAGTCGGCGACGGCGGCCTGGCTCATCGAGCGGGTGCAGCGCCCCACGCTGGTGATGGCGCCGAACAAGACGCTGGCCGCCCAGCTGGCCAACGAGCTGCGCGAGCTGCTGCCCAACAACTCGGTCGAGTACTTCGTCTCGTACTACGACTACTACCAGCCCGAGGCGTACATCGCGCAGACCGACACCTACATCGAGAAGGACTCCTCGATCAACGAGGACGTCGAGCGGCTGCGGCACTCGGCGACGTCCAACCTGCTCTCGCGTCGTGACGTCGTCGTGGTCGCCTCGGTGTCGTGCATCTACGGCCTCGGCACGCCGCAGTCGTACCTCGACCGGTCGGTGCAGCTGAACGTCGGCGACGAGCTCGATCGCGACCAGCTGCTGCGCGCGCTGGTCGACGTGCAGTACACCCGCAACGACATGTCGTTCGCCCGCGGCACGTTCCGGGTGCGCGGCGACACCGTGGAGATCATCCCGGCGTACGAGGAGCTCGCGGTCCGCATCGAGTTCTTCGGCGACGAGATCGAGTCGCTCTACTACCTCAACCCGCTCACCGGCGACGTCGTCAAGCAGGTCGACGACGTGCGGATCTTCCCGGCCACCCACTACGTCGCCGGGCCCGAGCGCATGGAGAAGGCGGTCAAGGCCATCGAGGCCGAGCTCGAGGAGCGCCTGGCCGAGCTCGAGCGCCAGGGCAAGATGCTCGAGGCCCAGCGGCTGCGCATGCGCACCACCTACGACATCGAGATGATCCGCCAGGTCGGGTTCTGCTCGGGCATCGAGAACTACTCGCGCCACATCGACGGCCGCGGCCCGGGCACGGCGCCCGCCACGCTCATCGACTACTTCCCGCAGGACTTCCTGCTGGTCATCGACGAGTCGCACGTGACGGTGCCCCAGATCGGCGGCATGTACGAGGGCGACATGTCGCGCAAGCGCAACCTCGTCGAGTACGGCTTCCGGCTGCCGTCGGCCACCGACAACCGGCCGCTGACCTGGGAGGAGTTCGCCGACCGTATCGGGCAGACGGTCTACCTGTCGGCAACGCCGGGCGACTACGAGATGCGCATGGCCGGCGGCGAGTTCGTCGAGCAGGTCATCCGGCCCACCGGGCTGATCGACCCCGAGGTCGTCGTGAAGCCCACGAAGGGCCAGATCGACGACCTGGTGGGCGAGATCCGCACGCGGGTCGACAAGGACGAGCGCGTGCTGGTCACCACGCTGACCAAGAAGATGGCCGAGGACCTCACCGACTACCTGCTCGAGCTCGGCATCAAGGTCCGCTACCTGCACTCCGAGGTCGACACCCTGCGCCGCGTCGAGCTGCTGCGTCAGCTGCGCTCCGGTGAGTACGACGTGCTGGTCGGCATCAACCTGCTGCGCGAGGGGCTCGACCTGCCGGAGGTGTCGCTGGTCGCGATCCTCGACGCCGACAAGGAGGGCTTCCTGCGCAGCGAGCGCTCCCTCATCCAGACGATCGGCCGCGCGGCCCGCAACGTGTCGGGTCAGGTGCACATGTACGCCGACACGGTCACCGACTCGATGCAGTACGCCATCGACGAGACCAACCGGCGCCGCGAGAAGCAGATCGCCTACAACACCGAGCGGGGCGTCGATCCCCAGCCGCTGCGCAAGAACATCGCCGACATCCTCGACCGCGTGTACCGCGAGGCCGAGGACACCGAGGAGTCGGTCGAGATCGGCGGGTCGGCGCGCAACAGCTCCCGCGGACGCCGCGCGGCGGGCGAGGCCGGCGGCGGCCGCGGCAGCTCGGGCATCGCCCCGCACCGCGACACCTCGGGGATGGCGCGCGCCGAGCTGGCGGACCTCATCCAGCAGCTCACCGACCAGATGATGGCCGCGGCCCGCGACCTGCAGTTCGAGCTCGCCGGGCGCCTGCGCGACGAGATCGCCGACCTCAAGAAGGAGATGCGGGGGATGGACGCGGCGGGGGTCAGCTAGGCGAGCAGCTCGCCGGCCGTCCGCAGGTCGGCGACGAAGCCCGCGAACATCTCGTCGCGGTCCTGCCCGCGGGCCGGGTCGGCGCGCAGGATCGCCGACGGGTGGATGGTCGGCACGAGGGTGAGGTCGTTCCAGGGCCGCGGCTCGCCGCGTTCCGCGGTGATCCGGAACGACGACCCGAGCAGCGCCTTGCCCGCGGTGGCACCGAGGGTCAGCAGCACCTGCGGCTTCACCAGCGCCAGCTCGGCGTCGAGCCACGGCCGGCAGGCGCGGATGTGCCCGGCCTTCGGCGTTTCGTGGATGCGCCGTTTGCCCTGGTAGCGGAAGTTGAAGTGCTTCACCGCGTTGGTGACGTAGGCGTCGTCGCGGGCCACCCCGGCCTCGTCCAGCGCCTCGTCCAGCAGGCGACCGGCCGGCCCGACGAACGGCGCCTGCTGCCGGTCCTCCTGGTCCCCGGGCTGCTCGCCGACCATCACCAGGCGCGCCTGCGGGGCACCGGTGCCGAAGACCGTGCCGGTGGTGTCGTGGTGCAGCTCGCAGGCGGTGCACCCGGCGGCCTGCGCCCGGAGGGTCTCGAGGTCCGGCGGTGGGTCCGCGTGCTGATCGGTGGTGAACAAGGGTTCGGTCACCCGGCGGGGTGCCCGCGCCGGGGCGCCCGCCAACGCGGGGAGCAGGATGGCGGCGTGCGCGTCGTGCTCACCGGGGCCACCGGGTTCGTCGGGTCGACGCGGTCACCGCACTGACGCGCCGGCTGCTCGCGCCGATCGCCCTCGGCGTCGACGACCTCGCGACCGCCCTGGTGCGCTGCGCCCTCGACCCGACCCTCGCCCCACCCACCGTTTCCCACCGCGCCCTCCGACGCCTCGGCACGCTCGGCTGAGTGCCGGACGCGAGCTGTCCGCCACCTCCGCCATGCTGCGCGCCATGGCCATGGGAGTGCAGATCACCTTCGACGCCCACGACACGGTGAAGCAGGCCGAGTTCTGGGCGCTCGCGCTCGACTACGTCGTCCAGCCCCCGCCGCCCGGCTTCGACAGCTGGTTCGCCTTCGCGGAGAAGATCGGCGTCCCGCGCGAGGACCGGGACCGGCTGAACGCGGTCGTCGACCCGGCCGGCGCCGGCCCGCGGGTGCTGTTCCAGAAGGTGCCCGAGGACAAGACGGTGAAGAACCGCGTGCACCTCGACGTCAACGTCAGCGACGGCGGCGAGGGCCGCCGGGAGCTCGCCCACGCCCACCGCGAGAAGCTCGAGGCGGCCGGGGCGCGGTTCCTGCGCGAGGTCGACGAGGCGACGGGCTGGTGCCTGGTGATGGCCGACCCGGAGGGCAACGAGTTCTGCGTCCAGTGACGCCGGCGGCGTCGTCGGCGCCCGGTCTATGGCGCCGGTCACGGGCCGGTGCCTAGGCTGCGGCGAGGTCCGTCGACGCCGAGGAGGTGCCCGTGCCTCACGCCGACGACGGGGTCTGCGCGGTCACGCGGAGCACCGACCTGCGCCAGCACGCGCGCCTGCTCCACCAGGCCCACGACGCTCGTCTGTCCGGGAGCCGTCCGACGACGCCGCTGCGCCGGGTGGTGAGCCGGTCCTGGGACCGCGTCCTGTCCTACGGCGTCGCGCCGGACGGGCGCTCGCTGGACGACCCCGCCGCGCCGGAGATCGTCGAGCAGCGGCGGGCCGCGTCGCCGATCGCCGGGGTGCTGCCGCAGCTGCGGGCGAGCCTGACGGCGGTGGCCGAGGACGCCGAGCACATCATGGTCATCACCGCGGCCGACGGGTTCGTGCTCTGGCGCGAGGGCGCGGTGCGGGTCGGCCGGCTCGCCGACTCGCTCGGCTTCCTGCCCGGCGCCGACTGGACCGAGGCGTCGGTCGGCACGAACGCCATCGGCACCGCGCTGGCCGAGCACGCCTCGGTACAGCTGTTCTCCGCCGAGCACTTCGTCCGCGCGCAGCACCCGTGGACGTGCACCGCGAGTCCCATCCACGACCCGCGCACCGGCGAGATGCTCGGCGTCGTCGACCTCTCCGGGCCCGCCCCGACGGTCCACCCGACCACCGTCGCGCTGGTCCACACCGCCGTCCGGCTCGCCGAGACCGGGCTGTGGGCCGCGCACGAGACCCGGCTGGAGAGCCTCCGCGCGGTCGCCGCGCCCGTGCTCGCCCGCCAGACCGGGCCGGCGCTCGTCGTCGACGACCACGGGTGGGTCGCCGCCGCGACGGGCATGGCGCCGCGCGACCGCGTCGGGGTGCCCCAGGCCGGCGAGGCGATGCTGGTCCACGGGCTCGGCGCGTGCCTGCCCGACCGCGTCCCGGGCGGCTGGCTGCTGCGCCCGTCGGACACCGCGGGCCAGGGCCGCACCCGCCTGCGCCTGGACCTCGACGCCGACCCGCCCGCCGCGCTGGTCGAGGGCCACGAGGTCTGGCGCCACACGCTCGGGCGGCGCCACCTGCAGATCGTCGCCCTGCTGATGCAGGCCGGGAGCGCGGGGCTCGACGCGGCCGCGATCAGCCGCGCGCTCTACGACGACGCCGACCACCTCGTCACCGTGCGCGCCGAGCTCTCCCGGCTGCGCCGCGTGCTGGGAGGCCTGCTCGCTGCGCGCCCGTACCGGATCGCGCCGGGTGTCGAGGTCGTCCCGCCGTCGCCGGAGGACACCGTGCGGCTCTTCGGGATGCGTGCAACACCGCTGCAACCCTGGCCGTGACCGGGGTCACCCTCCTGGGATGGACGTAGCCCATCGCAGGAGGACACCCATGAAGGCTGCTCGCTTCCACGGTCGGGGTGACGTGCGCGTCGAGGACGTGCCCGAGCCCCGTCCCGGCCCCGGCCAGGTCCAGGTCGCCGTCGAGTGGTGCGGCATCTGCGGCACCGACCTGCACGAGTTCCTCGACGGCCCGATCTTCACGCCCACCCCGCAGGCGCCCCATCCCCTGACCGGCGGCGCCATCCCGATCACGCTCGGACACGAGTTCTCCGGGGTGGTGGCGGGCGTCGGCTCCGGCGTCACCGGGGTGTCCGAGGGCGACCGGGTCGTCGTCGAGCCCTACGACGTGTGCGGGACGTGCGTGGCCTGCCGCGCCGGGCGCTACAACGTGTGCCGCCAGCTCGGGTTCATCGGCCTCGACGGCGACCAGGGCGGGTTCGCCGAGACGATGGTCGTCGACCAGCGCTGGGTGCACTCCATCGACGGCCTGACCACCGAGCAGGGGGCGCTCGTCGAGCCCCTGGCCGTCGGTTACCACGCCACCAAGCTCTCGGGCATCCAGAAGGGCCAGACCGCCGCGGTGTTCGGCTCCGGGCCGATCGGCCTGGTCACCGCCGCGGCCCTGCGGGCGGCCGGCGCGGGCCAGATCGTCGTCGTCGAGCCCGCCGACGCGCGCAAGGCCAAGGCGCCGGGCGCGGGCGCCGACCACGTCCTCGACCCCACCGAGACCGACGTGCCCGAGGCCATCCGCGAGCTCACCGACGGCGCCGGCGCGGACGTGACGTTCGAGTGCGCGGGCCTCGACCCGGTCCTCGCCCAGGCCGTGGCGTCGACGCGCCCCGGCGGCACCTGCGTGAACGTCTCGATCTGGGGCCACCCGGCGACCTTCGACGTCAACTCGCTGGTGTTCTCCGAGATCCGGCTCATCGGCTCGCTCGCCTACGCGGGCCGCCACCCCGAGGTCATCGACCTCATCCGCGACGGCGTCGTCGACGTCGAGCAGTTCATCACCGGCCGCATCGCCCTCGAGGACATCGTCGACCAGGGCTTCCGCGAGCTGATCGACCACAAGGAGACCAACGTGAAGATCCTGGTGCACCCGTGACGGCCGCGCAGGACGCCGCCGGGACGCGCGTCGCCGTCGTCACCGGCGCCGGACGGGGGATCGGCGCCGCGATCGCCCGCCGCCTCGCCTCCGACGGCCTCGCGGTGATGGTGTCCGACATCGACCCGGCGACCGCGCAGGCCGTGGCGAAGGAGATCACCGACGCGGGCGGCCAGGCCGCCGCGACGACCACCGACGTGGCCGACCGCGACGCCGTCGTCGCGCTGGTCGCCGCCACCCGCGAGCGCTTCGGGTCGATCGACGTGATGGTCGCGAACGCCGGCATCGCTCAGGTGAAGACGCTGCTCGAGGTGACGCCCGACGACCTGCAGCGGATGCTGTCGATCAACGTCGGCGGCGTCATGTGGTGCCTGCAGGCCGCGGCGGAGGCGATGATCGAGCAGGGCCACGGCGGGAAGATCATCAACGCCGCGTCGATCGCCGGCCACCAGGGCTTCGACCACCTCGGGCACTACTCGGCGTCGAAGTTCGCCGTGCGGGCCCTGACCCAGGCGGCGGCCAAGGAGCTCGCGCAGCACCGGATCACCGTCAACGCGTACTGCCCGGGGATCGTCGGCACGACCATGTGGGACGAGATCGACGAGGGCCTCGGCGGCTACCTCGGCACCGGCAAGGGCGAGGCGCTGAAGCAGTACTCGCAGCTCATCGCGCTGGGCCGGGTGCAGACGCCCGAGGACGTCGCGTCCTTCGTCTCGTACCTCGCGAGCCGCGACGCGGACTACATGACCGGCCAGGCGGTGATGATCGACGGCGGCATCGTGATGGTCTGACCGACGGTGGGTGTTCTGCGTCGTCAGAACGATCCAGAACACCCACCGGACGGGCGGTGCGCCCGATTGACCGGAGAGGGAGTGGCGGGGGTAACATGGTCGACATGCAGGCCGTGCGACTTCTTCGTCGAGAGGTAGTACTTCGGCGCGCCGGGTGAGCCAGGGCCCCGGCGCGCACCACCGCTCGCCCCGCTAGGGGGCTCGCAGCGGCACCGCCGAGACCTGGCTCGGATCCACTCCACCACCGGATCCCCAGGAGCACCCCGTGACCACGCTCGAGCCGGCCCCCGCCCGTCGTCTCTCCCGCCTGCCCCGCCCGTTCACCATCCTCACCACGGGTGGGATGCCCGGCGTCATGGACCTCGCGTCGGCGCTCTGCTCGCTCGGCTACCGGGTCCCGGACTTCTCCGTCGACGTCCACGAGGGCGTCTCGTGCTCGTGCGTCCAGTGCACCGTCGCGCTGACCAGCGCCGAGTGCGCCGAGTTCGCCGACCGCGTCCGGACGCTCCCGGGCGTCCTGTCGGTCGAGCCGTCCTGCTGACCGCGCCGCGCGCATAGTGGAGGCGTGAGCGACGACGCCCGACGTGATCGCGGACCCGACGGTCCGGACGGCCCCGGCGGCTGGACCAACCCCCTCGAGGAGCTGATCGGGCGGCTCGTCGAGGGCTTCGGCGATCTGGGTGGCCCGGGCCCGCAGGGTGGTGAGGACGCCGGTCGGCCGCGGGGCGACGGGCGCACGCCCGTCCTCGACCGCTTCGGCCGCGACCTCACCGCCGCGGCCCGCGCCGGGCGTCTCGACCCGGTGGTCGGCCGCGAGCGCGAGGTCGCCGCCGTCCTCGAGATCCTCGGGCGGCGCACCAAGAACAACCCGGTGCTGGTGGGGGACCCCGGCGTGGGCAAGACCGCGATCGTCGAGGGCATCGCGGCCAAGATCGCGGCCGGCACCGTGCCGGGGGCGGCGGGCCGGCGCGTCGTCGCCCTCGACCTGGCCGGGCTCGTCGCCGGCACGAAGTACCGCGGCGAGTTCGAGGAGCGGCTGCGGCGGCTGGTGGACGAGGTCACCGCCACCGAGCGCGCGGTGATCCTCTTCCTCGACGAGGTGCACACCGTCGTCGGGGCCGGTGCCGGGGTCGAGGGCACGATGGACGCCGCCGACATCCTCAAGCCCGCGCTCGCGCGCGGCGAGCTGCAGGTCGTCGGGGCGACCACGCTGGAGGAGTACCGCCGCCACGTCGAGTCCGACCCCGCGCTCGAACGGCGCTTCGCCCCGATCACCGTCGACGAGCCCACCGTCGAGCAGACCGTCGCGATCCTCGACGGCCTGCGGGCCCGCTACGAGGACCACCACGGCGTGCGGCTGCCCGAGGACGCCTGCCGGGCCGCCGTCGAGCTCACCGCGCGCCACGTCCGCGACCGCTTCCTGCCCGACAAGGCCATCGACGCGCTCGACACCGCCGCGGCGCGCGTGCGGCTGCGGCGCGGCGAGGACCCGGGGGCGTCGGCGACGGTGTCGGTCACCGACGTCGCGCAGGTCGTCGCCGACCGGACGGGCCTGCCCGTCGCACACCTCACCGACTCCGAGCGCACGCGGCTGCTCGGGCTCGCCGACCACCTGCGGCGCCGCGTCGTCGGCCAGGACCACGCGCTCGAGGCGGTCACCGACGCGGTGCTCGCCGGGCGGGCGGGGATGGGCCAGCCGGGCCGCCCGGTGGCGTCGTTCCTGTTCGCCGGGCCGACCGGGGTCGGCAAGACCGAGCTCGCCCGCGCGCTGGCCGAGGCGCTGCACGGGTCCGACGAGCGCCTCGTGCGCCTCGACCTGGGCGAGTTCCGCGAGGCGCACACCGTCAGCCGCCTCACCGGCGCGCCCCCCGGCTACGTCGGGCACGACCGTCCCGGCGAGCTCACCGAGGCCCTGCGCCGCACGCCGTCGTGCGTGGTGCTGCTCGACGAGATCGAGAAGGCGCACCCCGACGTGCTCGCGCTGCTGCTCGGGGTGCTCGACGCCGGGCGGCTGACCGACGGGCGCGGGCGCACGGTGTCGTTCGCCGACGCCGTGGTGATCATGACGAGCAACCTCGGCGCCGCCGCCCTCACCGAGGGTCGCGACCCCGACGAGGCCCGCGCGAGTGTGCTCGCCGCCCTCGCGCGGGCCCTGCGCCCGGAGTTCCTCGGACGCGTCGACGAGGTCGTGCTGTTCACCCCGCTCGACCACGACGCCCGGAGCGCGGTGGTCGAGCTGCTCCTCGACGGGACGCGCGAGCGCCTCGGCGCCCAGGACATCGGGCTGACGGTGACGCCCGCGGCCGTCGACGTCCTCGTCGCCCGGGGCCACGACCCGGCGCTGGACGCCCGGCCCATGCGGCGGGCCGTCACGCGGGACCTCGACCGGGCGCTGTCGCGCCGGATCGTCGCCGGCGCCCTGCGCCCGGGCGGGCACGCCACCGTCGACGCCCCCGATCCGGACGGGCCCCTGACGATCGAGGTCGGCCTCCCCACGTGAGCTCCGGGCCCAGAGGCCCGGAAAGTGCTCACGAGGGGCTACTCCACCGTGACGCTCTTGGCGAGGTTGCGGGGCTTGTCGATGTCGCGGCCCAGCACCGCCGCGCAGTGGTAGGCGAGGAGCTGCAGCGGGACGCCGAGCAGGATCGGGTCGAGCTCGGGCTCGAGGCGCGGGACGCGCAGCACGGCGTCGGCGAGCCCGTCGGGCAGCTGGGCGTTGGTCACGGCGATCACCGGCCCGCCGCGCGCCCGGATCTGCTCGATGGTGCTGATGTTCTTGGCCAGCAGCTCGTCGTCGGGCACGACCACCACGCAGGGCATGGCGGCGTCGACGAGCGCGAGCGGCCCGTGCTTGAGCTCCGCGGCCGCGTACGCCTCGGCGTGCACGTAGGAGATCTCCTTGAGCTTCTGGGCGCCCTCGCGCGCGACGGCCGCGCCGCGCACCCGGCCCAGGTAGAACATCGACCGCGCGTCGGCGTAGCGGCGGGCCACCTCGGCGACGTCGTCGCTCGACTGCAGCGCCGTCTCCACCGCGTCGGGGAGCCGCCGCAGGCCCTCGACGAGCCGGGTGCCGTGCGCCGCGGAGAGGTCCCGGACGCGGCCGAGCAGCAGCGCGAGCAGCGTGAACGACGTCGCCATCGAGCTGAACGCCTTCGTCGAGGCCACCGAGACCTCGGGCCCGGCGTGCAGGAACATGCCGGCGCCGCACTGGCGCGCGATCGCCGAGCCGATGACGTTGACGACGCCGACGACGCGCCCGCCCTTGCGCTGGAGCTCCTCGACGGCGGCGAGGGTGTCGATGGTCTCGCCGGACTGGCTGACCGCGACGTAGAGCGTCTCGGGGTCGACGAGCGGGTTGCGGTAGCGGAACTCGCTGGCCTGCTCGGCGTCGGCGGGGATGCGGGCGAGCTCCTCGACCAGGCCCGCCCCGATCTGCCCGGCGTAGAGCGCGGACCCACACCCCAGGAACGTCACGCGGCGGATGCCGCGCAGCTCGCGGGGGTCGAGGCGCATCCCGTCGAGGCGTGCGGTGGCGAAGCGCGTGTCGAGGCGACCGGCCAGGACGCGGCGCAGGGCCGCCGGCTGCTCGTGGATCTCCTTGGACAGGAAGTCCTCGTGCCCGTCGAGCTCGTAGTCGGCGTCGTCGATGTCCACCGTGGTGGGCGGGCCGAGCCGCGAGCCCTCGTAGCCGGCGGCGGTCAGCGTGGCGAGCTCGCCGTCGGCGAGGAAGACGACCTGGCGGGTGTGCCGCACGAGGGCGGCGACGTCGGAGGCGACGAACATCTCGCCGTCCCCGAGGCCCAGCACGATCGGGCTGCCGTTGCGGGCGACGACGAGCTCGTCGGGGTTGCGGGCGTCGAGCACGACGAGCCCGTAGGTGCCCTCGACGACGCGCAGGGTCTCGCGGACCGCCTCCTCCAGCGAGCTCGACCCGCCGTCCAGGGCGCGCGCGACGAGGTGCGGGAGGACCTCGGTGTCGGTGTCCGACTTCAGCGTCACGCCCTCGGCGGCCAGCTTGGCGCGCAGCTCGTCGGCGTTCTCGAGGATGCCGTTGTGCACGACGGCGATGCGCCCGGCGGCGTCCGTGTGTGGGTGGGCGTTGCGCTCGCTCGGCTCGCCGTGCGTGGCCCAGCGGGTGTGCGCGATGCCGGTGCGTCCGGGTGCCTCGTCCTCGCCGAGCGCGGCGCGCAGGTCGTCGACGCGGCCGACCGACCGCGTGGTGCGCAGGGCCTTGCGGTGGGCGACGGCCAGGCCGGCCGAGTCGTACCCGCGGTACTCCAGGCGCGCGAGCCCGTCGACCAGGATCTTGGTCGCCGGTCGCGGGCCGACGTACCCCACGATGCCGCACATGATCGATTCCCCCATTATCCGTAGACGATCCGGCGCAGGCGCCGCTCGCTGACCTCGCCCGGGGCGACCGGACGGTGCGCGAGCTCCTCGGCGATCACCGCCCAGATCTCGGCGTTCTTGCGCTCGCGCGCCTGCAGCTCCCGGTGGCGCCGCCGCACGAATTCCTCGGTGGTCTCCGAGTAGTAGGCGACGACGTCGGCCACCACGCGGGCGGCGACCTCGCCGGGAAGACCCGTCGACGCGGCGACATGGCGCACGAGTTCGGGGTCCACGAGGAGCGAGAGTGCCTCGCTGACGCGATTCAGGCCAGTTTCCTGCCCGATTACGGGCAGGAAATGACGGTTGGTGCGGTGAGCGACACACGGCGGAGCGGGCACGATCGTGCACTAGCGTCCTCGCGGTGGGCACCGACGGGTCCGCCGTCGTGCTCCGGACCGCACACGTGACGGTTCGCGCGCGGGTCGCGGTCATCGAGATCCGGCAGCACGGGGGCAGCAGCGACGACTGGACGGCCGGGTGCGCGCTCGCCGTCGGGGTCGTCGGCGCGGTCGTCCTCGTGTCGGCGCCGCTGTCGGTCGCGACGTGGGTGTTCGCGCCGGTCGTGGTGCTCCTCGGCGTGGTCGGCGCCGGGATGCTGGTCCAGCGGGTGCTGACGCCGGGGGTGCACCTCGACTGCGTGGCCTGGACCGCGGCAGGGTCCGGCCTGCCGTGGCGGCGGTCGTTCGGGGGCGCGCCCGTGGTGCACACCGCGGTGGCGCGGGACCGCTACCGGAGCAGCGACGTCGTCCTGAGCGCGGGGAACCGGTCCACCGTCGTCGTCGGGCGGATCCCGCGGGCGGAGGCGGAGGAGGTGGCCAGGGCGTTGCGGCGCCTGGTGCGGGAGCGGGACCTCAGCTCGTGATCAGCGCGACGAGACCGAGGACGAGCAGGAGCTTGATCAGCCAGTCGCCGGCGTGCAGGGCGGCCGAGGCGGCGGGCACGTTCTCGTGGAAGACCGAGCCCGCGAGCAGCACGACCGGGAACGCGACCCAGAGCCCGGTGGCCAGGAGCAGGGCGGGGGCGGGGCCGGCGATCCCGATCGCCGCGAGCAGCAGCGCGGCGCCGGCGGCGAGGACGACGTTGCGGGCGAGCTCCACGGCGGCCGTGGCGCCGGCGGAGCGCGGGGGGCCCGCCGTCGCGCGGGCGGGCACGGCGCCGTAGTAGACGCCGCTCGCGACGAGCGCGGCCACGGCGGCGGCGGGGACGGCGATCAGCGTGGCGGTGGTGAGCATGGCGGGCTCCCGGGTGTGCGGGGTGGGTGTCACCCCCACCACGAACGGGAGCGGCCGGATCGACAGCTCACATGGGGGATTCTCTGACGTTCAACGTCAGCGTGGCCGCCACGCTGAGACACCCCGTGCGCTGCGGCGGAGGCGAGTGGCGCGCTCGGCATGATCGTCGGGCGCCGGAGGCTGCGGTCTGCAGCTCTGGGTGCCGGCCGGCGATGCGACACGCCCGGGCGCACGCCGCCGAAGCGAGCATGTGGCGATCTTGGCGTGAGACGCCGGCGATGCCGCATCGCTGGCACATCCTGTGCGCCGGGTCGCCTAGCTGGTGATGTCCTTGCGGCGGAACCACCAGACCGCCGTGGCGCCGAAGGCGATGCACCACACCAGGGCCGAGAGGACGCCGCGGGCGAGGTCGGTGCCGTCGACGTCGAGGGTGAGCAGGTCGGCGAAGGCGAAGACCTCGTGGGTCGGCAGGAGGTTGCGCAGCGAGCCCAGCGCGTCGACCGTGTTGAGGATCTGCGACAGGATCGACACGAGCACCGCGCCGCCGACCGCGCCGAGCGGGGCGTCGGTCACCACCGAGAGCAGCGTCGCCACGCCCGCCACCCAGAGCAGGTGGATCGCGAGGTAGACGACCGCGAGCAGGATGCGCACGAGCGCCGTGCCGTAGGGCAGCGACTCGCCGGTGGGGGAGAGGTAGTCGCCCGCCCCGTAGACCAGGGTCCCGAGCAGGACGGCCACCACCGGCAGCACGATCAGCGTGGTCAGCGACAGGATCGCCGCGACGATCGCCTTCTGGCGCAGCAGGCGCACCCGCGGCACCGGGATCGCGAGCAGGTAGCGCAGCGACGACCACGACGCCTCGCTCGCGATCGTGTCGCCGAAGAACAGCGCCACGACCACCACGAGCAGGAAGCTCGCCGACGAGAACAGCGCGAACACCGCGAAGTTCGGCCCCGACGCCTGGGCGAGGTCGGTGAGGCTCGTGGCGGCGGCGCCGGGGGTGGGGTCGTCGCCGACCGAGAACGCGATCCACAGGATCACCGGCAGCAGGGCGAACAGCGCCAGCGTCACCTGCGTGCGCCGGCGCCGCCACTGGCGCAGCAGCTCGACGCGCACGGGCAGCGTGCGGGGTTCCTGGACGACGGTGCTCACGAGCGCGTCCCCTCCTCACCGATCAGCGCCAGGAACGCGTCCTCGAGGCGGCGGCGCGGGCCGACCCCGCGCACGTCGTGGCCCGCCTCGACCAGCGTCCGGACAACGGCGGCCTGGTCGGTGCCGTGCAGGTCGACGAGCACGACGTCCGCGTCGCCCGGGTCCGGCTCGACGCCGACGCCGTTGCGGCCCCGCAGGACGGCGACCGCGTCGTCGCGGCGGCCCGGGTCGACGGTGACGGCGACCTGGCCGCCGGCCACCAGCTCGGCGACCTCGCCGGTCGCGACCACCTTGCCCCGGTGCATGACGACCACGTGGTCGCAGGTCTGCTCGACCTCGGCGAGCAGGTGGCTGGACACGAGGACGGTCCGGTCCCCGGCGCGCGCGTAGGAGCGCAGCACCTCGCGCATCGCGTGGATCTGGGGCGGGTCGAGGCCGTTGGTGGGCTCGTCGAGCACGAGCAGGTCGGGCAGCCCGAGCATCGCCTGCGCGATCGCCAGGCGCTGGCGCATGCCCTGGCTGTAGGTACGCACGGTCCGGTCGACGGCCGCGCCCAGCCCGGCGATCTCCAGGGCCTCCTCGAGGTGCGCGTCCTGCGCCGGGCGGCCGGTGGCGGCCCAGTACAGCTCGAGGTTGTCGCGCCCGGAGAGGTGCGGCAGGAACCCGGCGCCCTCGACGAACGCTCCCACGCGACCCAGCACGGGCGCGCCTGCGGTGACCCGGCGCCCGAAGATCCGCAGCTCGCCGGCGGTCGGGGCGATGAGACCGAGCAGCATGCGCAGCGTCGTCGTCTTGCCCGCGCCGTTGGGCCCGAGCAGGCCGAGGACCTGCCCGCGCTCGACCGTGAAGGACACGTCGTCGACGGCGACGAGCCCGCTCGGCCACGACTTCGACAGCCCGCGCACCACCAGCGGCGTGTCGGCCAGCCCCTCCTCGAGGGCGAGCGCGCCGCCCGGCTCCAGGTCGCGACGACGCCGCCGGGCGGCGAGCACCCGCGCGACGAGCCAGGCCACGAGGACACCGAGCAGCAGCACGCCCGCCGCGGCGAGCGGGCCGAGCGGCACCGAGGTCCCGCTGCGCACGTCGCCGGGCACGGTCGGGACGGAGAGCGAGGCGTCGGACGCGAGCCCGATCCGGTGCACCGCGGGGGCGGTCGCTGCGACGTAGGCCTGGTCGGTGGTCGAGAGGACGACCTCCAGCCGGTGCCCGGCGGCGAGCGTGGCGACCACAGCGGGGAGGCTGACCGACACCTCGGTGGGCGCCGGCCCCGGCGCGGGCAGGCGCAGCGGCGACACGGCGCTGCCCAGCAGCGTGCGGCTGCCGGGGGCACCGTCGCCCGCGGCCACGTCGTAGACCTTGGCGAACAGCACCGGCTCGCCCGTCGGCCGGTCGGGCACCGAGGAGATCGTCACCCGGACCTGCGGGGCCCCGGCGACGACCGTGCGCGCGGGCAGCGGGTCGGTCGAGAACCGCGCCGCCTGCCCGGGGAGATCCGTCGCGAGGCGGCCGAGGAGCGCGCTCGCGCCGCCGGCGCCGCCCCCGCCGCCGGACCCGCCGCCCCCGCCGCCGGAGCCGCCGGAGTCACCGGAGTCCTCATCGTCGTCGTCCCCGGACCCCGAGCCGCCCGCCGCGCTCCCGGCGAGGCCCGCGAGCCCGGGCACCGAGGAGATCGCCGACGGCGCCCCGCCGGCCGGGGCGACGACGTCCTGCGGGTCGCCGCGCAGCGGGAGCGGCGTGCGCGCCGTGCCCCCCGCCCCGTCGAGGCCGGGGTAGACGCTCGCGGTGATCGTGCGCTGGGTGGGGGCGCTGCGCGCCTGCACTCCCGAGGGCACGACGTAGGTGAAGGCGGTGCCCGGGTCCGGGGCGGTGCCGGCGAGGTGGTGGTCGAACCACGCGTCCATGCGCTCGGTGGTGCGCCGGTCCGGCTCGCCGCCGTCGTGGCCGCCGGCGAACCAGCTCACCGCCACCGTGCCCCCGCCGGCCGCGATCTGGCGCGCGGTGGCGTCGGCCTGGTCGAGCCCGAACAGCGTGTCCCGCTCGCCCTGGACGAGCAGGGTCGGCGCGGTGATGCGGTCGGCGACGCTGGCCGGCGAGGCGCGGGTGAAGAAGCTCGCGAGCTCGGCGGGCTCGCGTCCGGAGGTGGCGGCGGCGACGTACCCCGCGCACACCTCGGGCAGGAACCGCCCGCACACCTGCGGGGCGTCCTGCTCCTGTCCGGGGGCGGGGCGCGAGCCGCTGCTGAAGAACAGGGCCGACCACGCGCGCTTGAACACCCCGTCGGCACCGCCGGCGCTCGCCGCGGGCGTGGTCGCGGGCTCCGCGCCCGCCCGGTTCGGGAAGAGCGCCTGGCCGAGGTCGTTCCAGGTGATCACCGGGATGGTGGCGTCGACGCGGCGGTCGTACCCGGCGAGGAGCAGCGCGAGCGCTCCGCCGTAGGACGCCCCCGTGACGCCGACGCGCGGGTCGCCGGGGCCGTCCTGGCGCACCTCGGGGCGGGCGGCGAGCCAGTCGACGAGCTGCTGGGCGTCGGCGACCTCGTAATCGGGTGAATTCAGGGCGATCTGCCCGGTGCTCGCCCCGAAGCCGCGGGCCGACCAGGCCAGCGCCACGTAGCCCCGTTCGGCCCAGGTGCGTGCCTCGTCCGCCACGCTCTGCTTGCTCCCGCCGAAACCGTGCGCGACGAGCACCGCGGGCGCCGGACCGGAGGTCGCGGGCAGCCACAGGGTGGCGTCGAGGCTCTGCGGCTGGTCGCGCGCGGGACCGTCACGCACGTCGATGCGGACGTCCTCACTGCGCACGGCGCCACCGGTGCCGGGAGCGGCGGCGACCGTCGAGAGCCCGAGCAGTCCGACGGCGAGCACGACCCCGAGGACCCGGAGCGGGCGGCTGATCACCCGCGCACGTTAACCCTCACCGTCTGTGTCGGTCGTGAGCAGGAGGGACGCGGAGCCTGCGGAGCCGGACCATCGAGACCGTCCGGGTGCCCAGCGCCACTCGGGGTCCTGTCGCGCCGGGTTCACGCGGGTGACACACTCAGTGGCGGAGGGGAGTATCCCCGCGCGTCGGCCTCGTCAACACGGCCGCCGGGCCGGTCGCCAGACCGGAGCCGGTGCCCGGGGTCGTCGGTCACCTCGTCGAGGTGGCGGGAGAGACCTCCGGTGTTCACGTCTGCCCTGACGTCGCCGGAGATGGAGACCTCCCGTATGTACGTGCCGTTCTGGGTCTGGGCCCTCACGATCGTGGGCCTGCTCGCTGTCCTCGCCCTCGACCTGGCGATCGTCGGCCGCCGGCCCCACGAGGTGAGCGTGCGCGAGGCGGCCCGCTGGGTCGGCGTCTACATCGGTCTCGCGGCGCTGTTCGCGCTCGGCCTGTTCCTCGTCGCCGGGCAGGATCCCGCCACCGCGTTCGTGGCCGGCTACATCACCGAGTACTCGCTCTCGGTCGACAACCTCTTCGTGTTCCTGCTGATCATGAGCGCGTTCGCGGTGCCGAAGGTCCACCAGCACCGGGTGCTGCTCTTCGGCATCCTCATCGCCCTCGTGCTGCGCGGCGCGTTCATCCTCGCGGGCGCCGCGGTCATCGAGCGGTTCAGCTGGGTGTTCTACCTGTTCGGCGCCTTCCTCGTGCTCACCGCCGTCAAGGTCGTGATGGAGGGGGACGAGGACGAGGAGTTCCGGGAGAACGCCGCGCTGCGGCTCGTGCGCCGGGTCCTGCCCGTCACCGACGACTTCGTCGGCTCCCGGTCGGTGGTGCGCGACCGCGACGCGAAGGGCCGCCTGCGGTGGATGGCCACGCCGATGCTCATGGTCATGATCGCGATCGGCATGACCGACCTGCTGTTCGCGCTCGACTCGATCCCCGCGATCTTCGGGCTGACCCGCGACCCCTACATCGTCTTCACCGCGAACATGTTCGCGCTGATGGGCCTGCGCCAGCTCTACTTCCTGCTCGGCGGGCTGCTCACGAAGCTCGTCTACCTGTCGTACGGGCTCGGCGTGATCCTCGCCTTCATCGGCGTGAAGCTCGTCCTCGAGGCCCTGCACACCAACACGGTGCCGTTCATCAACGGCGGCGAGCCCCTGGGCGTCCCGACGATCGGGATCGAGCTCTCGCTCGGCGTGATCGTCGGCGTGCTCCTGATCACCACCGTCGCCAGCCTGGTCAAGGTGCGCTACTTCCCCGGAGAGTCGCCGGATGACGAGGCGCCGCAGGCCGTGGAGCAGGCGACCGACCACGAGCCCGCGTCGACCGGCGGCTTCCGGCGGCCCTGATCCTGACGCCCGGCCCACCGCCGCCGCGGTTCGGTGGCACCCTCGGTAGAGGATGAGCGAGGGGAGTCGGGGCGCGGGTGGCGGAACTGGGCTTGTCGGGACGCCGCACGTGGCGCTGGGCCGTGGTGGCCGTGGTGGCGGCGCTCCTCGTGGGCATTCCCGCCGCGATCGCGGCCCGGCCCGGTGACGCGCGCGCCGACCCGGCGCAGCTGCGCGACCGGATCGCCGCGTCGGCGGACCGCCCCTGGACCGGGTACGCCGAGGCCCGGGCGACCCTGGGGCTGCCGCGCATCGCCCAGCTCTCCGACGTCACCACGCTGCTGTCGGGCGTGACGCGCATGCGCGGCTGGTACGCGGCATCCGATCAGGCACGCTTCGACGTGCTCTCGCCGGTGGGGGAGCGCGACCGCTACGTCACCCCGGACGGGCAGGCGGTGTGGGACTACGGCGCCGAGCTGCTCACCGTCGTCGCCCGCGACCCGCGCGTGCGCCTGCCCCGCCCCGAGGACCTCATGCCACCCGAGCTGGCGCGCCGCCTGCTCTCCGGGACGGCGCCGGGCGACCCGGCGACCGAGCTGCCCGCGCGCCGGGTGGCGGGTGTCGACGCGGCCGGGGTGCGCGTCACCGTCGCGGACCCGGAGACGACCGTCGGCGCCGTCGACGTGTGGGCGGACCCGGGGACAGGGCTGCCGGTGGCCGTCGAGGTGCGGGCCAAGGGCGTCGCCGACCCGATGATCACGACCGCGTTCGGCGAGCTCGAGCAGGGCCCGCCCGACCCCGCGGCCCTGACGCCGCGCCGGGGCCCGGGCGCCGGCGCGACCCGCAGCCCCACCTCGGACCTGTTCGGGGTGCTAGGTCGCGGCGACGGCCGGACGCTGCCCGACACCCTCGCCGGGCGCTCCCGCGAGACGCCGGAACGGGGCTTCGCGGCGCTCGGGCAGTACGGGACGACGCTCGGGCAGCTCATCGCCGTGCCGCTGCCCCCCGATCTCGCCGGCACGCTGCTCGCGGGCATCGACCGGGCCGGGGCCGGGCGGACCCTGACGGTCCAGGGCCAGGCCTCGGCGCTGGAGACCCCCTTGCTGAGCCTGGCCGTCGTGCGCAGCGACGACGGCGCGCGGGCCTGGGCGCTCGCGGGGCTCGTGCCACCGGCCGCGATCGACAGCGGCGCCGCCGACCTGCTGGCGGGAGGCCGACAGTGAGTCGGGAGACGGAGCGTTCAGGGGAGCACGCCGATAGGGGAGCTCGACCCATCGATACAGCGCTGGTCATCGAGACCCGAGGTCTGACCAAGCGCTTCGGCCACCACACCGCGGTGGACGACGTCGACCTGCACGTCGCCGAGGGCGCGCGCTACGGCTTCCTCGGGCCCAACGGGTCGGGCAAGACGACCATGGTCCGGATGCTGCTCGGCCTGGTCTACGCGACGCGAGGCGAGATCACGGTGCTGGGCCGGCCGGTGCCGTCGCGGGTGGCCGAGGTGCTGCCGGAGATCGGGGCGATGGTCGAGGGCCCGGCGGCGTACCCGCACCTGTCAGGGCGGGCGAACCTCGCGCTGCTGGACGCGGCCGGCCCGCGGCGGCGGCACGCCCGGCGCCGGCGCGACCGCATCGAGGAGGTGCTCGAGCGGGTCGGCCTGGGCGCCATCGACCGGCGCCCGGTGCGGGCCTACTCGCTGGGCATGCGCCAGCGCCTCGGGCTGGCCGGGGCGCTGCTCGACCGGCCGCGGCTGCTGGTGCTCGACGAGCCGACCAACGGCCTCGACCCCCACGGCATCCGCGAGGTGCGCGACCTGCTGATCGAGCTCAACGCGGCCGGCACCACGGTCTTCCTGTCCAGCCACCTGCTCGCGGAGATCGAGGCGCTGTGCACCACGGTCGGCGTCGTCGACCGCGGCCGGCTGGTGCTCGAGGACGACCTGGACGCGGTGCGCGGCCCGACCGGGCGGCTGGTGGTCCGCACGCCCGACCCGGACGCCGCGGCCCGGCTGCTCGGGCGCGCCGTGGCCGAGCGGTACGACCACACCCTCGTCGTCGACGCCGCCCCCGGCGGCCCGCCCGCGCTCGCGCGCCACCTCGTCGAGCACGGTGTCCCGCTCGACGGGCTCGTCGAGCAGCGCCGGAGCCTGGAGGACGTGGTGGTGTCGTTGACGGGGCCCGGGTCGGACACCTCGCGTGCGCGGCGGAACGGGGCGCGCCCGTGATCGGCGTCGAGCTGATGAAGCTGGTCCGCCGCCCGCGCACGTGGGTGGCGGTCGGCCTGCTGTGCCTGCTGCCGACGATCGTCGCCGTCTTCCTGGCGACGACGCGGATCTCGCCGCCGCCCGGGCAGGGCGCGGCGTTCCTGTCGGCGGTCCTGCAGTCCGGGTCGCTGTACCCCGCGGCCGCGCTGGCGCTGGTGCTGCCGATCTTCCTGCCGGTCGCGGTGGCGGTGATCGCGGGCGACTCGGTGGCCGGCGAGTCGTCGCAGGGCACGTTGCGCTATCTGCTGGTGCGCCCGGTGCGGCGCACGTCGTTGCTGCTCGCGAAGCTCGTCGCGGTCGTGGTGTTCGTCGTGGGCTCGGTGCTCGCGGTGGCGGGCAGCTCCTACGTGGTCGGGGTGTCGCTGTTCGGCGCGGGCGACCCGGTGGCGGTGGTGCGGGCGCTGCCGGAGGTCACCGGGGGCGACGACGCCGTGGCCGGCACGGGACCGCAGGCGGCGCCGCCGGCCGGCGGACAGGTCGGGGGCTCCGACGCGTCGTCCGGGGGACAGGCGGGCGCCCAGCGGCCCGGCGCGGACACCGGCGACGCCACCGCGGTCGACCCCGACGCCGCCCGGGAGCGGGCGCAGGCCTCGGTGTCGTCGCTGTCGGGGGAGGCGCTCTCGCCCGCCGACCTCGCCGCCCGCCTGCTCGGCGCCATGGGCTACGTGACGGTGTCGATGCTCGGCGTCGCGGCGATCGCGCTCTTCCTCTCGACGGTCACCACGTCCTCCCTCGGCGCCACCCTCGGCGCCCTCGCCGCACTGATCACGAGCCAGGTGCTGGTCAGCCTCGACGCGGCGGCCTCCGTCACCCCGTACCTGCCGACGCGCTACTGGCTCGCGTGGGTCGACTTCTTCCGCGACCCGATCTTCCTGCGCGACATCACCGCGGGCCTGTGGCTCCAGGCCGGCTACGTGGTCGTGCTCATGCTGGCCGCGTGGGCGAACTTCACGACGAAGGACGTCACGAGCTGACCGGCGGCTGTCTCTTCGCGAGCGATGCGGCCACCGTTGTGCGAGCGATGCGGCATCGCTGGCGTGTGACGTTAGGACCGCCAGATCCTCGCCGGCGCGACACGCCGGGGGCTCGCGTGGACCCGTGCTGTGTCAGCGTGGCGGCCACGCTGACGTTGAACGTCAGAAACGCCACCACGTCGATCAGCGCGACACGCCGACGCCGTGGGGACGGCCGGCAGTGGCCGTGACCAGGGGTTCTTGATCGACAGAGGCTGTCGGGGGTCGGGTCTAACGTCTGGTTCATGAGCATCGACCAGGGCCCACGGGACGGCGTCGTGCCGCCCCTGCTGCCGGTCGATCTGTCTGGGCTCGAGGGCGCCGAGGTCGTCGAGTTCGCGCGCGACTGCTATCGAGCCCGGAACAAGCTCACCGCCACCTTCCTCGTCGCGCTACACGACGCGCGCGGGTCGTGTCCTCCCGCAACCCCTCGGGCACCGCCAACGTCTGCGGCTACGACCTGCCGATGGACCGCTCCGTCGTCGCCATGGCCCGCAACGAGGCACTGGCTGCGGAGCTGCTGCGCCGGGGGGTCGCGATGACGATCGAGGCCCTCCGGGCCCACGTCTACCTGACCCTGTTCGACGGCACCGCCGCCGGCCTCACCGACGACGCGCTGCTCGACCTGCTCACGGCTCAGCTCCGTCCCGAGCCCGGGCCGGACGGTGACGAGGGCTCAGGCGACGGGCCCGGTCCTGACGACCCGGGTCCCGACGACCCGGGCCCCGACGACGACCGCGGTCCCGACGACGCCGGTCCCGACGACGCCGGTCCCGACGACGACACGGGTCCTGACCATGCGTGGCCCGGGAACGAGGGCTGGCCCGAGCCCGACGGCTCTGAGCCCGACGGCGGTGAGTCCGACGGCGGTGAGCCCGACGGCCCTGAGCCCGACGGCCGTGAGTCCGACGACGACGCGGGCGGCGAGGACGCGACCGACGAGGGTGGGCACGGCGAAGCGACCTCCGGCGAAGCGACCCCCGGCGCGGCGACCACCGGCGAGAACGGTCGCCGAGGGCCGGCGGTGCGGGACGGGACGGTCGAGGTGCGGCTGCGCCTCACCACGGCGCTCGGTCTCGACGATCTGCCCGCCTCGGTGCCCCGCTGGGGCACCGTGCTGGCCTCCACCGCCCGCGCCCTGCTCGACCGGCACCACGAGGGCGAGTGGCGCGTGGTCCTCACCGACGACGACGGCCACCTCCAGCACCTACTGCTCGCCCGGGGCCGACCCGACCGACCGCCCGGCCCCCACCGCGGCGCGCGGCGGGGGCGGGCAAGGTCATCGGTCGTCGAGCTCCAGGTCCCGACGACGCTGCTGGGCGCCCTCGATCCCGACGATCACCCGGTCTGGACCGGTCTGCTCGCCGAGCTCCGGCATCGCCTGGTCGAGAACGGCGCGCACCCCGCTGACCGACAGGCCCGCGCCCCCGACGACGACGTCCACCCCGACGACGCGCGACGTCGGCGGCCCGGCGCCGAGGTCGATCGCTGGGTCCGGGTCCGCGACCGGTGCTGCATCGTGCCCGGGTGCCGCCGACCCGCCTACGCCGCCGACCTCGACCACACCGTCGACCACGCGCACGGCGGGCCCACGCTCAGCCGCAACCTCGGCGTGTTCTGCCGCCACCACCATCGCGCCAAGCACCACGGCGGCTGGCGCGTCGAGCAGCCCGCGCCGGGCCGCTTCCGCATCACCACCCGTGCCGGCGTCCGCTACGAGACCGGGCCCACCCGGATCATGAGGCCCCTCCCGGCGCCGCGACCCGCCGCGACAGCCCGGCCGCTGCCCTGGCGGGAGCAGGACGACGGCACGCCGTGGGGCGACACCGACGAGCGCACCCTCACACGCGGACGCTCGCGGAGCCTCGCCGCCGAGTCCCGGCCGGTCGACGGCGATCCGCCGGGACGCCGGAGGACCACAGCACAGCTCGACAGCGTGCGTCGCGGGCGCACCCCGGTCGCCGCGATCCGCGACCCCGCCGACCCGCCGCCGTTCTGAGAGGAGCCGCCGTTCTGAGACCAGCCGCCGTTCCGACCCCGGACAGGAGCTACTCCACCCCGTTCACGACCCGGATCTCCCGCGTCGCGCCGTCGCCCAGCGCTTCCAGGGCCCGCTGGTAGGCGGGGGAGTGGTACGCGGCGACCGCGGCGTCCGCCGACGGGAACTCGATGACCGTGACCCGCGGGACGTCGGCGCCCTCGAGCACCGCGGCGGGCTCCCCGCGGGCGAGGAACCGCCCCCCGCCCGCCAGCATCGCCGGGCCGGCGAGCTCGACGTACGCCGCGAGCTTCTCCGTGTCGTGGACGGCCGTGAACGTGTTGATCCAGTACGCGCGCGCCATGCCTCGGACCGTAGGCGCGGGAACGGCAGGGCAGTGCGACGGAGGAGCGCTGTCGGGCCGTCTCCTCGTCGCCGGGAAGACTCAGGACGACCCCGACGCCCCCTCGGACCGGAGCGCGTCGCACTGGTCCGGGTCGGCGGTGGGGAGTGGGCCGGTGCCGAGCCCGCGGAGCACCATCCCGACCGCGAGCGGGTCGCTCGGCAGCCGCGAGTGGGCGATCGTCGCGTCGGAACACACGTCCTGGAGGCGGACGGCGTCGGTGCCGGGCAGGTCCGCGGAGTCGGGTGGCGTGACGGTCTCGTCGTCGGCGGTCCACAAAGACAGCCACGGCAGGCCCGGCGGGGCGGTCGCGAGGCCGGTGAGCAGCGCGCTGCCCGGCGCGAGCTGCTGGCAGGCCCGCGGGCAGGCCCCCGGCACCAGCGCACCCCCCGCGGCCGCGAGCTCCGCGCCCCGCAGCGGCGACCCGAGCGTCACCACCCGCCGCACGGCGGGCGCGGTGCGGCCCCGGTCGAGGTACACGCGGGTCGCGACCCCGCCGGCCGAGTAGCCGACGACGTCCACCGACGGCTCGCCGTCGTCGAGGAGCCCGCGCACGGTGTCGTCGATCGCGGCGCCCTGGGCCACGAGGTCGCCGGTGCCGCCGGAGGGCAGCTCGACGATCACGGCCCGCCGTCCCTCGGCGCGCAGCCGCTCGGTGAGCCCGATGAACGCGGCGCGGTTGCCGCCGTAGCCCGGCACCAGCACGACCGCCCCGGGGACGTCCGGGTCGGCGGGCGGCGGCACGCGGTACTCCTGGGCCACGCCGACGCCCACGAGGACGGCGAGCACCGCCGCGATCGCGAGGAGCGCGAGCACGAAGGCACGCCGGCGCGGGGCCAGCCCGCCGAGCGGGGCCCGCTCGGGCCAGGACACGAGCGGAGACCCCATGACCCCCAGTCTGCCCGTCGCCACGCCGTGATCCCGTGAGACGGTGGGATCCGTGGCCGCACCCACCGACACCGTCGTCCCCGCCGAGGCCGCTGCGCTCGCGAAGCGCCTCGAGCCGCTGCACTCGATGATCTACTTCGTCCCCGAGGTGGGCGAGGAGCTCAAGGAGATCGGCGTCCGCCCCCGCGACCAGTACTTCGCCCAGCGCGCCGCCCCGATGGGCGCGGTCGGGCCCGGGCTCGTCGCGGCGACCTTCTTCAACTTCAACCCCGCCCTGATCGCGCGCACGGTGCCCGGGGTGTGGGCGTCCGCGTCGCCCGGTGACATCGTCAACGCCCGCCTGCGCGCCGCCGACCGCGCGCTGCGCCGCTTCCTCGGCGAGGAGGTGTCGTCGGCGGCCGTGACCGAGTCCGCCACGCTGACCCGCCGCGCGCTCGAGGGCGCGACCCCCGAGGACCGCCCGCTCTACGCCGGCCACGCCGACCTGCCCTGGCCCGACGAGCCGCACCTCGCCCTCTGGCACGCGGTGACGCTCCTGCGCGAGCACCGCGGCGACGCGCACCTGCACGCGCTCGTGTCCGCCGGGCTGTCCGGCCTCGAGGCGCTGGTCACCCACGTCGCGACGGGCACCGGCTTCACGGTCGCGTTCGCCCAGCAGAGCCGCGGCTGGTCGCCCGAGCAGTGGGCCGACGCCAAGAGCGCCCTCGCCGAGCGGGGCCTCATGGACGGCCCCGACAACAACGCCCTCACCCCGCAGGGCGAGGAGCTGCGCCGCGAGATCGAGGACCACACCACGCGCATGTCGCTCGGCCCCTGGCGCCGCCTCGGCGCCGACGGGACGGCCCGTCTCGCCGAGGTGTCGAAGCCGCTGTCGAAGGCGGTCCTGCCGGCCTTCGCCGTCGAGGGCGTCTTCGCGCCGAAGTCGCCGCGGAACCAGACGCGCTGACCGTCAGGACAGCTGTTGCGGCGTCCCCGGCGCGCCGTCGACCTTCTTGTCCTCCCGGGCGCGACGCGCCAGCCAGATGCCGCCGCCGACGACCAGCGCCGCCGGCACCAGCCACAGCAGCGCGCCGAACAGCCACTGCACGAGCGGCCAGACGACCCCGCCGACCACCACGAGTGCGCCGATGCCCACCAGAACCCACACCACGATCCTCATGACCTCGATGCTGGGCGCCGCTGCGCCCCGGCGAATCGGGGTGCACCCTGATCCCCGGCTCAGGGTGGGGAGGCCGGCATGAGGGTCACGGTGGTCGGCGCGGGGATCGTCGGGCTCGCGGCGGCGTACACGCTGGTCGGCCGGGGCGTCGGGGTGCGCTGCCTCGACGTCGGCGAGCCCATGGGCGCGCGGTCGGCGGGCGACACACGCATCTTCCGCGTCGCCCACGGCACCCCGGAGCTCGTCGCGGAGGCCCGGCGCGCCTCGGAGCTCTGGGACGACTGGTCGATGACCGCCGGCCGGACGCTGGTCGGCGGCGAGCGCGCCAAGGTCAGCGGGCCCCGGGTGCCCGCGTGGGCGGCGGCGATGAGCGCGGCCGGGGCGATCCACCGGGTGGTCGACGGCGTCCTGCACGATCCGGCCGGCGGCGTGCTCGACCTCGTCGCCACCCGGGAGTTCCTCACCGCCGCCGTGCGCCCCGAGCGCCTCGAGGTCACGGCGATCGACCCCGACGGCACCGTCCACACCGCCGACGGAGGAGCCGACCACCCCGACGCCGTCGTCGTCGCCGCGGGCGCCGGCACCCCGGCGCTGGTGGCCCCGCTGGGTGTCGACGTCCCCGCGGAGCTCGAGCACCACGCCCGCTTCACGTTCGCCGGCCCCGCCGACCAGCCCTGCCACCTCGACGCCCGCGCCGACGGCGACCTCGCCAGCACCGACCAGCACCGCACCCGCGTCGGTCACTGGGCGGTCGGCGGTCACCTCCCCGACACCGACACCGCCTGGGAGCTGGGCGCCGACGAGGTCGCCCGCCGCTCCCGGGAGGCCGTCGTCGACCACGTCCGCCGCCTGCTGCCCCACCTCGACCCGACGCCCGTCGACGAGCTGCGCTGCACCCCGATGCGGGGCCTGGGCGACGGTGTCCACCGGGCCCGCGCCGGCGCCGTCCACGTGGTCTGGGGGGACAACCTCGCCAAGCTCGCACCCCGCATCGGCGAGGTCGTCGCGGCCGACGTGGTGGGGGACACGCCGGTCGGCGGCGGTGCGGCAGATCACGCCCCGTAACCTGGAGGGGACGTCCACTCCCTTTTCCGGCTGGAGTTCCTGCGTGTCCGTCACCGCCCCCGAGCGTTCCGAGTCCTCTGCGGGACGCGCCGACCTGCGCAACGTCGCGATCGTCGCGCACGTCGACCACGGCAAGACGACGCTCGTCGACGCCATGTTGCGCCAGTCGGGCGCCTTCGCCGCGCGTGCCGAGCTCGTCGACCGGGTCATGGACTCCGGCGACCTCGAGCGCGAGAAGGGCATCACGATCCTCGCCAAGAACACGGCGATCCACCGCGACGGCACGACGATCAACGTGATCGACACGCCCGGTCACGCCGACTTCGGCGGCGAGGTCGAGCGCGGCCTGTCGATGGTGGATGGCGTCGTGCTGCTCGTGGACGCCAGCGAGGGTCCGCTGCCCCAGACGCGCTTCGTGCTGCGCAAGGCGCTCGCGGCGCACCTGCCGGTGATCCTGGTCGTCAACAAGACCGACCGCGCCGACGCCCGGTGTGCCGAGGTCGTCGACGAGTCCCTCGAGCTGCTGCTCGAGCTGGCCACCGACCTCGACCTGGACGACGACGTCGTCGCGGGCCTGCTCGACCTGCCCGTCGTCTACGCCAGCGCCCGCGCGGGCAAGGCCTCCACCGAGCGCCCCGCCGACGGCACCGTGCCGGACTCGCCCGACCTCCAGCCGCTGTTCGACATCCTGATGTCGCAGGTCCCGGCCCCGTCCGACGACCCGAACGGCGTCCTGCAGGCCCACGTCACCAACCTCGACGCGTCGTCGTACCTCGGTCGCATCGCGCTGTGCCGCGTGCGCTCGGGCCGCATCCGCCGCGGTCAGCAGGTCGGCTGGTGCCGCGCGGACGGGTCGGTCACCCGGGTCAAGGTCACCGAGCTGCTGCGCACCGAGGCCCTCGAGCGCGTGTCGACCGAGTACGCCGACGCCGGCGACATCGTCGCCGTCGCCGGCATCGCCGAGGTCACCATCGGCGACACCCTCGCCGACCCCGAGGACCCCCGCCCGCTGCCGCGCATCACGGTCGACGAGCCGGCGATCGCCATGACCATCGGCATCAACACCTCGCCGCTCGCCGGCCGCGACCCCAAGCCGGGCACCAAGCTCACCGCCCGCCTGGTGAAGAACCGGCTCGACGCCGAGCTGGTCGGCAACGTCTCCATGCGCGTGCTGCCCACCGAGCGCCCCGACGCCTGGGAGGTCCAGGGCCGCGGCGAGCTCGCACTGGCGATCCTGGTCGAGCAGATGCGCCGCGAGGGCTTCGAGCTCACCGTCGGCAAGCCCGAGGTGGTCACGAGGGTCGTCGACGGCAAGACCCACGAGCCCTTCGAGCGGCTCTCGGTCGACGTCCCCGACGAGCACCTCGGCGCGGTCACCCAGCTCCTCGCGGCCCGCAAGGGCGAGATGCTCGAGATGGCGCACTCGGCGTCCGGCCAGGTCCGGATGGAGTTCCGGGTGCCCTCGCGCGGCCTCATCGGCTTCCGCACCGAGTTCCTCACCGAGACCCGCGGCACCGGCATCGCCAACCAGCTCTTCGACGGCTACGGCCCCTGGGTCGGCGAGCTGCGCGCCCGCATCTCCGGCTCGCTGATCGCCGACCGCGCCGGGGCGGTGACCGGCCACGCCGTCGGTCTGCTCGCCGACCGCGGCGACCTCTTCGTCGGCCCGACCACCCCGGTCTACGCCGGCATGGTCGTCGGCGAGAACTCCCGCTCGGAGGACATGGAGGTCAACATCGTCCGCGAGAAGAAGCTGACCAACATGCGTCAGTCCTCGCAGGACGTCCTCGAGCGCCTCACGCCGCCGCGGATCCTGTCGCTGGAGCAGTCGCTGGAGTTCTGCTCCGAGGACGAGTGCGTCGAGGTCACCCCGGGCGCGGTGCGTATCCGCAAGGTCATCCTGGACGCGCAGGAGCGGCACAAGGCGCGCAACCGCTCGAAGCAGGGGTTGGCCTGAGCGCCTCCTCGAGCTCGGCGCGCGTCGGCTGGGGTACGGCCGTGGCGACGCGATCGAGGGCCGCGCGGGTGGCGGCGACGATCTCGGGGTCGGTGTAGAGCGTCCCCGGATCGCCGACCATGCCCATGATCCGCACCACCGCACGGAAGGCGAGCGGGTCGACCAGCGAGGCCCGGCGGAGCTCGGTGAAGCTCACGCGGTCGGCGCGTGGCGGCGGCGGGTCGGGCGCCTGCTCGCCGAGCACGGAGTGGCGCAGCGCCGCGAGCCGGGCGGCGTCGGAGGCGGCCTGGTCGGCGAACCACGGGCGGACGTGCTCGACGACGGCCCGGTCCATCGCCAGCGCGGCCGCTTCCGGGTCGTCGGGGTGGGCCGCGAGGACCTCGGCGAGGTCGGCGACGGTGCGCAGCGCCACGCCGATGCCGCGCCCGAAGGTCGGGTTCGTGGTGCACACCGCGTCGCCCACGGCGAACAGCCCGAGGGCGACGGGGCGTCCGTCGACCACGAGGCGCCGGAAGGTGTTGTGCAGCCCGCCCATGACCGCGACCTCGGAGATCGGGTCGAGGACGTCGAGCCAGGCGGCGTAGTACGGGACGGTGCGCAGGGTCGCGTCGAAGACGTCGGGGTCGCGGGCGGCGCGGAACCGCCGGTCGGCCGCGAGCGGGGCGAGCGCGATCTGGGCGGTGCGGTTGTCCCCGGCCCAGATCCCGAGCGTGAACTCGTCGAGCCCCATGACGACGCGGGCGGTCTCCGGCCCGGGCAGCGGGGCGCCCTCGCGCATCCGATACTGCCGGCCGAAGTAGGCGAGCCCGCACGCGGCCGACTCGACGCTGCTGCGCCGGGCCCCGATGCCGTCGAGCCACCGGTCGATCGCGGATCGGCGCCCCGCGGCGTCCACGACGAGGTCGGCGGCCACGTCGCCCGCGCTCGTCCGGACGCCGCGCACGCGGGGCGGCCCGGCCCCGTCCGGCCCGTCGTCCGGCCTGTCCGCCAGGAGCCCCGTGACCGTGACGCCCGGGCGCACCCCGACGCCCGGCTCGGTGGCGGCGGCGCGCGCGAGCACCCAGTCGAGGGCGGCGCGCCGGCACATGATCGGGCGCAGCTCGTCGTCGCCCGGGCGGGGGGAACGGTCCTGCAGGGTCGCCGCCATCTGGGACGCGAGCGGCGCGACCCGCGCCCCGGCCGTGTACAGGGCCGCGAGCACGTCGGGCAGGAGCTGCTCGAGCAGCACGCGCGTGCCCGCGAGGAGAACGTGGGGCTGCACGATCTGCGGGGCCGTCGGGCGCAGGGCCTCGGCGGCCGCGGTCTCGAGGTCGGGCGCGGGCGTCAGGTCGTCACGGTCCAGCACGGTGACGCGGTGCCCGCGACGTGCCAGCACCAGGGCCGTCGACAGCCCGCCCGCGCTGCCACCCACCACCGCGACGTCCATGCCGGCCCCACCCGCTCGTCCCCCGGCGACGGTAGCGGCCCGCCGCCGGTGGTCACCAGAACGTCGGGCGCTCGATCACCTGGGTCGGCGCCTCCATCTTCTTGACCTCGCGGTGGCGGCGGTAGCGGCGGATCAGCATCGTCACCACGAGGGCGCCGAGCAAAACGATCACGATGGTCTGGAAGACGCCCGCGTACCGCTCGACGAGGTGCCAGCGCGAGCCGAGGGCGTAGCCGCCGCCGACGAAGACGGCGTTCCAGATCAGGCTGCCCAGCGCCGTGAGCCCGATGAACTCCCACCACGGCATCCGGCGCTGGCCGGCGGGGATGGACACGAACGAGCGGATGCCGGGGATCATCCGGCCGACGAAGACCGCGAGCCGCCCGTTGCGGTCGAACCACTGCTCGGCCTTCACCACGTCGCGCTCGTGGACCAGCGGCATCCGTGCGAGCGTGCGGCGCAGCCACGCGTCCGAGGCGAGCATGCCGATGAGGTAGAGCGCGACCGCCCCGACGACGGAGCCCGCCGTGGTCCAGACGATCGCCGACAGCACCGAGAACTCGCCGCGCCCGGCCGCGAAGCCCGCCAGCGGCAGGATGATCTCGCTGGGGATCGGCGGGAAGAGGTTCTCCAGCGCGACGATCAGGCCGGCGCCGGGGGCGCCGAAGGTCGCCATGAGGTCGGTGGCCCACCCGGCGAGCCCGGAGTCCGTGGGCGGAGCGGGGGGAGCCGGGGGAGCGGCGGCGCTGATCACGGGGAGGAGCGTCGGCATGAGGGGTGAACGAACGGGACGGCGATCGTTCTCCCACCCGGGAGTGTGATTCGTCCCGTTCGCGCCGTCACCCGTTCATGCCCGGCGGGTGACGCGTCGGCGGGCCGGCGCGACGACCCTCGACGGCATGCTGTTGCTGATCTACATCCGCCACATCCGCCGCTCCGCCCATGACTATCCCTGGGTCCACCTCGGCGTGGCCCTGTTCGGCAACTTCGCCTTCGTGGTCGGCAGCATCTTCTTCCTCTACCCCGCCCTGACCCGGACCGGGACGTGGCTGTTCGTCGTCGCCTCCTGGGGCATGCTCATCGGCGTCATCGGCGAGATCCTGGCCCGCTACGAGGCGAAACAACGCCGGCAGGAGGTCGCGAGGGTCGCGGAGGAGGTCGCGGCCGTCGCCGAGGCGAAGCCCGCGACCTGACCCTCCGCGGCACGCCTCAGCGCTCCTCCTGCGGACGCCCCTCCTCGGCCCAGCGGGTGTGGAAGACGCCGGGGCGGTCGGTGCGCCGGTAGGTGTGGGCGCCGAAGAAGTCGCGCTGGCCCTGGATGAGCGCCGCCGGAAGCCGCTCGGCGCGCAGCGCGTCGTAGTACGCCAGCGCCGTCGAGAAGCCCGGCGCCGGGATGCCGAGCTGCGCGGCCACGGACACCACGCGCCGCCACGCGTCCTGCGCGCCGGCGAGGGCCTCGCGGAACGAGGTGTCGGTCAGCAGCGTCGGCAGCTCGGGGTCGCGGCGGTAGGCGGCGGTGATCTCGTCGAGGAACCGTGCCCGGATGATGCAGCCGCCGCGCCAGATCGAGGCGACCGCGCCGAGGTCGATCGACCAGTCGTACTCGGCGGCCCCGGCCTGGATCTGGTTGAAGCCCTGGGCGTACGCGACGATCTTGGACGCGTAGAGCGCCTGCTCGATGTCGTCGGCGAAGCCCTCGGCCGCCGCGCCCTCGAGCACCGCGCCGGACGTGCCCGGCAGGTCGCGGGCGGCGTCGCGCAGGTCGCGGTGGCCCGAGAGCGACCGCGAGAACACGGCCTCGCCGATCCCCGTGACCGGCACCCCGAGCTCCAGCGCGCCCTGCACCGTCCAGCGCCCGGTGCCCTTCTGCTCGGCCTCGTCGGCGACGACGTCGACGAACGGCTTGCCGCTGTCGGCGTCGACGTGGGCGAGCACCTCGGAGGAGATCTCCATCAGGTAGGAGTCGAGGCGCCCGGAGTTCCACTGGCGGAACGTGTCCGCGATCGCGGCGGGGTCGAGGTCGAGGCCCTTGCGCAGCAGGTCGTAGGCCTCGGCGATGAGCTGCATGTCGGCGTACTCGATGCCGTTGTGGACCATCTTCACGAAGTGGCCCGCGCCGTCGGCGCCGATGTGCGTGCAGCAGGGCTCGCCGTCGACCTTGGCCGCGATGTCCTCGAGCAGCGGACCCAGCGCGTCGTAGGCCTCCTTGGGGCCGCCCGGCATGATCGACGGACCGTTGAGGGCGCCCTCCTCGCCGCCCGAGACGCCCATGCCGACGAAGTTCAGGCCCTTCTCCGAGAGCGCCTTCTCGCGGCGGCGCGTGTCGAGGAAGTGGGCGTTGCCGGCGTCGATGATGACGTCGCCCTGGTCGAGCAGCGGGACGAACTCGTCGATCACCGCGTCGGTCGCCGCGCCGGCCGGGACCATCAGCACGATCCGGCGCGGGCGTTCGAGGGCGTCGACGAACTCCTGGGACGACGAGCTGCCGACGAACGTGCCCTCGTCGGAGAAGTTCTCGACGAGCTCGCGCGTGCGCGACTCGCTCCGGTTGTGCACCGCCACCACGTGCCCGTGGCGGGCGAGGTTGCGGGCGAGGTTGCGCCCCATCGTGGCCAGGCCGCTGACGCCGATCTCGGCTTTCGCACTCACGCGGTGCAGAGTGCCCACCGGACTGCCGGTCACACCAGTCCCGATCGGTGATCAGATCGCCCCGTGACCGGACGGTCACACACCGAGTGGGTGACCACCCTCGTGGAGCCCGCGGTCGTTGAACGGCGGTGCGACAGTCACGGCGGTACCTCGCCGGCGCGGTGATCGGCGGCCTGATCGCGACCGGCCTGCTCACGGGGTCGGGCAGCGGCGTCGCGGCGCCCGCGCGGACGTGCGAGCAGTTCGGGTCGTTCCCGCTCGCCGGCGCGACCTACGTCGTGCAGAACAACCGGTGGGGCGCGAGCACCGAGCAGTGCATCACGGCCGCCGCCGCGGGCGTCGGCTTCACCGTGGACACGGCCCGGCACGTCAACAATCAGGGGCCGGCGGGCTACCCGTCGATCTACCGCGGCTGTGTCTACGGGTACTGCACGGCGAAGAGCCCGTTCCCCCGGCGGGTCTCCGACCTCGGGAACCTGCGCTCGAGCTGGGTGACCTCGCGGCCGACCGGCACCGGGACGCAGCAGTACAACACCGCCTACGACATCTGGTTCGACCCGGTCGCGACCCAGGCCGGGCGCAACACGGGGGCCGAGATGATGGTCTGGCTCAACCGGACGAGCTGGGTGCAGCCGATCGGCACCAAGCGGTACGAGATCACGCTGGCCGGGGCCCGGTGGGAGGTCTGGTACGGCCGGATCGACCTGCCGGTGCTCTCGTTCGTGCGCAAGACACCGGTGACGTCGGTGGCCAACCTGCCGCTGACCGACTTCGTCCGCGAGGCCCAGCGCGTCGGCGTCGTCAAGCCGACCTGGTTCCTCACGAGCGTCCAGGCGGGCTTCGAGCCGTGGACCGGCGGCACCGGGCTGCGGACGTCCTCGTTCTCGGTCACGCGCAACGGCGCCTAGGAGTTCATCGGACCGTCATCCCGGCGCCGTCGGATTCCCTGCGCGACGGGGGGCCGGCTCGGTGGGATGGGGGACGTGCCCGACACCCGCGAGCGCTTCCGCCGCGCCTGCGCCGCCGTCGTCGGCGTCCTCCCGGGCCCGCTGCGCCGGATCGTCGCGCCCAGCCTCGTCGGCTTCGCGGTCGTCAACGGGTTCACCTTCGGGGTGGACCTGCTGCTGCTCTCGCTCCTGGTCGACGGCCTGCGCCTGCCGCTGTGGGCCGGGGTCACGCTCGCCTACGGCACGGCGTTCGCGCTGAGCTTCGTGCTCAACCGGTGGCTGAACTTCGACCCCGAGCGCCCCGTCGGTGCGCAGGTCGGGCGCTACGTCGCGGTGATCGCCGTCAACTACGCCGTGATCGTGCTGGGGGTGACGCACGCGGGCGCGGCCCTCGGCGTGCCGTACCAGCTCGCGCGCCTCGCCGCCGGGCTGTGCGAGGCCGTCTTCATGTACTGCGCGATGCGCTGGTTCGTGTTCGGGCGCACCCGGACACGGACCCGCACATGACTACCCTGGACCCGTGCTGTCCCGGATCGACCTGCGCGCCGCCGTCCCCGCCCCCGCCGAGCTGAGGGCCATCGTCCCCCGCGCCGCGGTCGACGTCGACGAGGTCGTCGGGCGGGTCCAGCCGGTGATCGCCGCGGTACGCGATCGCGGGGCGGAGGCGGCCCTGGAGTTCGCGGAGCGGTTCGACCGCGTGCGCCCCGAGTCGATCCGGGTGCCGACGGCCGCGCTGCGCGAGGCGCTCGACGGGGTCGACCCGGACGTCCGCGCCGCGCTGGAGACCTCGATCGAGCGGGCGCGCACCGTCCACGCCGACCAGCGCCGCACCGACACGACCACCCAGGTGGTGCCCGGCGGCACGGTCACCGAGCGCTGGGTGCCGGTGTCGCGGGTCGGGCTCTACGCACCGGGCGGGCTCGCCGTCTACCCGTCGAGCGTCGTCATGAACGTCGTGCCGGCCCAGGAGGCGGGGGTCGAGGGGCTGGTCGTCTGCTCGCCGCCGCAGGCCGAGTTCGGCGGGCGGCCGCACCCGCTGATCCTCGCGGCCGCGGCCCTGCTGGGCGTCGACGAGGTGTGGGCGGTCGGCGGCGCGCAGGCGGTGGCCCTGCTCGCGTACGGGGGCGTCGACACCGACGGCGGCGTGCTCGAGCCCGTCGACATGGTCACCGGGCCGGGCAACGTCTACGTCACCGCCGCGAAGCGGGTGCTGCGCGGGCGCATCGGCATCGACTCCGAGGCCGGCACCACCGAGATCGCGATCCTCGCCGACGCCACCGCCGACCCGGTGCACGTCGCCGCCGACCTCATCAGCCAGGCCGAGCACGACCCGGCGGCGGCGTCGGTGCTGGTCACGACGTCGCCGGAGCTCGCCGACGCCGTGGACGCCGAGGTCGAGGCGCAGGTCGCGACCACCAAGCACACCGAGCGGATCACCACGGCGCTCTCCGGCCCGCAGTCCGGGACGATCCTCGTGTCCGGCGTCGACGAGGGCCTGCAGGTGGTCGACGCCTACGCCGCCGAGCACCTGGAGATCCAGACCGCGGACGCCCGCGCGGTGGCCGCCCGGGTGCGCAACGCGGGCGCGGTGTTCGTCGGCCCGCACAGCCCGGTGTCGCTCGGCGACTACTGCGCGGGCTCCAACCACGTGCTCCCGACGGCCGGGTGCGCGCGGCACTCCAGTGGGCTCTCGGTGCAGACGTTCCTGCGCGGCATCCACGTCGTCGACTACTCCGCCGACGCGCTGGCCGAGGTCGCCGACCGCGTGGTCGCCCTCGCCGACGCCGAGGACCTGCCCGCGCACGGGCAGGCTGTCACCGCTCGGTTCGGGCGCCGGAAGGACCGGTAGGGGATGTCCGACGTCATCGGCGCCGGGGTCACCCTCGACGACCTCCCGCTGCGCGACGACCTGCGCGGTCGCAGCCCCTACGGCGCGCCGCAGATCGAGGTCCCGGTCGCGCTCAACACCAACGAGAACCCGTTCCCGCCGCCGCCCGCGCTGGTCGAGAGCGTGGCCGCGGCGACGCGCGAGGCGGCCGCGTCGCTGCACCGCTACCCGGACCGCGACCACACCGCGCTGCGCTCGGCGCTGGCCGCCTACCTGACGCGGGCGACGGGCGTGCGCCTGGCCACCGAGAACCTGTGGGCCGCCAACGGGTCCAACGAGGTGCTCCAGCAGCTGCTGCAGGCCTTCGGCGGACCCGGGCGGCTCGCGCTGGGCTTCGAGCCGAGCTACTCGATGCACCCGATCCTCGCGGCGGGCACGCGCACGGAGTGGCTGCCCGCCCCGCGCCGCGACGACTTCTCCCTCGACGCCGCCCAGGCCGTCGACGTCGTGCGGGAGAAGCAGCCCGACGTGCTGTTCGTGACCACGCCCAACAACCCGACCGGCCAGTCGATCGAGCTCGACGAGCTGCGGGCGATCGCCGAGGCCGCGACCGGGCTGGTCGTCGTCGACGAGGCCTACGTCGAGTTCTCCTCGGGCCCGAGCGCGGTCGAGCTGCTCGAGCCCCTCGGGCACAAGCTCGTCGTCAGCCGCACGATGTCGAAGGCCTTCGCGTTCGCCGGCGGGCGGCTGGGCTACCTGGCGGCGGCGCCGGCGGTGATCGAGGCGCTGATGCTCGTGCGTCTGCCCTACCACCTGTCCTCGCTCACCCAGGCCGCGGCGCTCGCGGCCCTGGAGCACGCCGACGACACCCTGGCGCTGGTCGCCACCCTGTCCCGCGAGCGCGACCGGGTCGTGGACGCGCTGACCGGGATGGGCGCCCACGTCGTGCCGAGCACCGCGAACTTCGTGCTCTACGGCGGCTTCCCCGCCCGGCACGCCGACGCCCACGCCGCCTGGCAGGCCTACCTCGACGCGGGCGTGCTCGTCCGCGACGTCGGCATCCCGGGGATGCTGCGGGTCACGGTCGGCACGCCGGAGGAGAACGACCGGTTCCTCGAGGTCAGCGCTCAGGTGCTCGGCGCCAGGATCTAGCTCGGCTGACGCGCCGCGTCGCGGGCGGCCCGGAGGCGCTCGACGACCGGCTCGCGGGGGTGCGCCGGGGCGGGCGCGCCGAGGTGGGTCACGCGCAGCTCGGCCATGAAGTCGTCCCACATCGCCGGGCCGCCGTCCTCGAGCAGCTGCGCGCGCACGGCGAGCTCCTCGGTGGTCTCGCGGTGGCGCAGGCCCCAGGAACCGAGCGCGACGAAGACGGGGATGAGCTGGATCGAGGACTCGGTGAGGCTGTAGGTGGCGCGGCGGCCGCGACCGGGGTCGTCGCGGGTGAGCATCCCGTCGGCGACGAGGCGGTGCAGCCGGTCGGCGAGGATGTTCGACGCGATACCCTCCTCGGAGCCGGCCAGCAGCTCGCGGAAGTGGCGCCGCCCGCCGAAGGTGATGTCGCGCAGGACGAGCAGCGTCCAGTGGTCGCCGAGGGCCTCGACCGCCCGGTTGATCGGGCAGCCCGACCGTCCGTCCTGCCGCATGCACGACCTCCCGGGGAGACAGTGGTTGCACTTTACCACTGCATGGGGCTAGCTTCTCGGCTACCGGTTGCACGATGCAACCACTGATCCACGGAGGGCGTCATGAGCCGGCTCCGGGTGCACGCGTTCACCCTCACCCTCGACGGCTTCGGCGCCGGGACCGACCAGCGGGCCGACGCGCCCTTCGGCGACGGCGTCGACGAGCTCCACGCGTGGATGGTGCCGAGCTTCGCCCGGAGACGAAGCGGAGCGGAGCTCGACCATCGGGACAGTGAGGGGAGCGGGGTCGACCACGCCGCCTTCCTCGCCGGCGAGGAGAACATCGGCGCGACGATCATGGGCCGGAACATGTTCGGGCCGGTGCGCGGCGCGTGGCCCGACGAGGGCTGGCGCGGCTGGTGGGGCGAGGACCCGCCGTACCACCACGACGTGTTCGTCATGACCCACCACGCGCGGGCGTCGCTGCCGATGGACGGCGGCACGACCTTCCACTTCGTCGAGGGCTCGCCCGCCGAGGTCCTGGCGTCGGCGACGAAGGCCGCGGACGGGAAGGACGTCCGGCTCGGCGGCGGGGTGGCGACCGTGCGGGCGTTCCTCGCCGAGGGGCTCGTGGACGAGCTGCATCTCGTGGTCGCGCCGATCCTGGCCGGGGCGGGGGAGCGGCTGTTCGAGGGCCTGGACGCCCTGCCGGCCGGCTATCGCGTCGAGAGCCTCGTGCCCGGCGAGAGCGGCGCGGTCCACGTGCAGGTGGTCCGGCGCTGAGCGCTGTCCGTTCCGTACCCTGGAGCGCGTGAGTCGCACGGGACGCGTGGAGCGCGTGACCAAGGAGTCGAGCGTGCTCGTCGAGATCGATCTCGACGGCACCGGCCGCACCGAGGTCGCCACGGGCGTGCCGTTCTTCGACCACATGCTCGACGCGCTGGGCAAGCACGGCGCGCTCGACCTCGTCGTGCGGGCCACCGGCGACGTCGAGATCGACGCCCACCACACCGTCGAGGACGTGTCGATCGTGCTGGGTCAGGCGCTCAAGCAGGCGCTCGGCGACAAGTCGGGCATCCGCCGCTTCGGCGACGCGTGGATCCCGATGGACGAGGCGCTCGCCCAGGCCGTCGTCGACGTCTCCGGTCGGCCGTACTGCGTGCACACCGGCGAGCCGGAGTCGATGGCCGGGTTCGTCGTCGGCGGCAACTACCCGACGGTGCTCAACCGGCACGTCTTCGAGTCGATCGCCTTCCACGCCGGCATCGCCCTGCACGTGCGGGTCACCGGCGGCCGCGACCCGCACCACATCACCGAGGCCGAGTACAAGGCGCTCGCCCGCGCCCTGCGCGCGGCCACCGAGCCCGACCCGCGCCTCGAGGGCCCGGCGTCGACGAAGGGTGTCCTGGAGTCGTGACGGGACACGGAGCGCAGCGGAGCTGGACCCGATGAGCGGCGACGACGTCCTGATCGTCGGGCTCCTGGCCCTCGGCGGGTTCCTCATCGGCGGCGTCGTGAGCTTCTGGCCGCGCAACAAGGTCGGCGCGGTCATCTGCGGTGTCCTCGCCGCCCTCGCCCTCGGCGGAGCGGTCCTGCGTCTCGTCTAGCTGACGCCTGCGTCACTCGGGTGATACATGCGCCGCGGATCGGGAACACGCTGCGCACCCGACGAGCGAGGAGGCAGCGTGGACGGCGCCACCGGCGCGGCAGCACGTCTGGGCCTCCTGGACGGCGGGACGGACGCCGCGGTCGCCCGCCGTGTCTACGACGAGTGGGCCCCGACCTACGACGACGAGGACGCCGGCGCCCTCATGGGCCACCGGAGCGCGGCGCAGGTGGCGGACCGGGTGGCCGCGCTCGTGCGCCCCGAGACCGAGGTCCTCGACGCAGGGTGCGGCACGGGCCGCGTCGGTGCCGAGCTCGCGGCCCGCGGCTTCCGGTCGATCGACGGCCTCGACCTCTCGCCCGGCATGCTCCGCCGGGCCCGGCGGCGCGGGGTCTACCACGACGTCGGGCCCGCCGACCTGCGGCGCACGACGCCCGGGGCCGGCGGGAAGTACGGGGTCGTCACCTGCGTGGGCGCGCTCGCGCCCGGCCACCTCGGCCCCGGCGCGCTCGTCGGCCTCCTCCGCGTGCTGAGGCCCGGCGGCTACCTCGTCGCCACGGTCGCCGACGACACCTGGGCGGCGGAGGGCTACGACAAGGTCATGGCGCGCCTGGTGTCCGACGGCTACGGCGACGTCGTGGAGGAGACGAGCGACCCCGGCCCGGGGCGGCTCGTCGTCCTCGCGGCGCGGGAGGTCCCGGGCCCGGGCCGCTCGGTAATCTGGATCCCGTGAGCACCCCCGCGCCGTCCGTGCCGCGCCCGACCACGCGCACCCCGCGCGTGGTCGTCCTCGACTACGGGTCGGGCAACCTGCGCTCGGCGGAGCGCGCGCTGGAGCGCGTGGGCGCCGACGTCGAGGTCACCGCCGACGGCCGCGCCGCGCTGGACGCCGACGGGCTGGTCGTGCCCGGCGTCGGCGCGTTCGCCGCCTGCGCCGCGGGCCTGCGCTCGGTGCACGGCGAGCGGCTGATCGAGCAGCGCCTGGCCGGCGGGCGCCCGGTGCTCGGCATCTGCGTGGGCATGCAGGTGCTCTTCGAGCGCGGCGTCGAGTTCGGCGAGGAGGCCCACGGCGCGGGGCAGTGGCCCGGCACCGTCGAGAAGCTGCAGGCCCCGGTGCTGCCGCACATGGGGTGGAACACGGTGACCGCACCGGCCGACAGCGTGCTGTTCGCCGGCATGGGGCCCGACACCCGCTTCTACTTCGTGCACTCGTTCGCCGCGCGGCGCTGGGAGCAGGAGGCGCCGGAGCACTTCCGCCCGGCCATGGTCACCTGGGCCCACCACGGCGAGGACTTCGTCGCCGCCGTCGAGAACGGGCCGCTCTCGGCCACCCAGTTCCACCCCGAGAAGTCGGGCGACGCGGGGGCCGAACTCCTCTCGAACTGGCTCGGCTCCCTGCGGTAGAAACCGGGAGACGAAGCGGAGCGGAGCCCGACCCGGAAACTCTTCCCGCACCGGTGTCGAAGACGGGCCGGCCCGTTCGACGCAGGGGTGAGCGGCGGGGTGGACGACCCCGCCGGCGACCCGCGAGGAGATCCCGATGCGCTACATGCTGATCATGGAGGCCCCGGAGTCGATGAGGCTGGGCGAGCCCGACGCCCCGCCCGCCGAGGAGGCCTTCGAGGCGATGGGCCGCTACAACACCGATCTCGTGGACGCGGGCGTGCTGCTCGCCGCCGAGGGCCTGGCGCCGAGCGGCGACGGCTTCGTCGTCACCCACGACGGTGAGACCCCGACCGTCACCGACGGCCCGTTCGCCGAGGCCAAGGAGCTCGTCGCCGGGTTCTGGATCCTCGAGGTCGCCTCGCGCGAGGAGGCCGTGCAGTGGGCGCGGCGCTGCCCGATCGGCCCGGGCGTGCGGCTGCAGGTCCGCCGGATCGCCGAGATGGCCGACCTCCAGGACATCGCCCCGGCCGAGGTGCTCGACGCCGAGGCCACCCTGCGCCGGCGGGTCGCCGAGCGCGAGCAGGTCTGACCCCCTCCCGAACGACTTCCCAGGAGATCGTCATGCGCTTCATGCTGCTGCTCAAGTACGACGAGGCCGCCCAGGCGGACACCCCGCCGGACCCCTCGCTGTTCGAGGAGATGGCCACCTTCAACACCGCGATGGTCGACGCCGGCGTCCTGATGGCCGGCGAGGGCCTGCTGCCGAGCGCCAAGGGCGCCCTCGTCGCGTTCGACGGCGAGGAGCCCACCGTCACCGACGGCCCGTTCGCCGAGGCCAAGGAGCTGGTCGGCGGGTTCTGGATCCTGAAGGTCGACTCGCTGGAGGACGCCGTGTCGTGGGCGCGCCGCGCACCGTTCCGCGACGGCGAGCGCATCGAGGTGCGCCGGGTGACCGAGGCCGAGGACTTCGAGGGCATCGCCCCGCCGGAGGTCCTCGAGGCCGAGGAGGAGCTGCGCGCCCGCCAGGCCCAGCAGCACGGGTGACCACCCGGACCGTCACCGACGACCCCTACGCCGTCCTGGAGACGGTGTGGCGGATGGAGTCGGCCCGGATCGTGGCCGGCGTCGCGCGCCTGGTGCGCGACGTCGGCCGCGCCGAGGAGCTCGCCCACGACGCCCTCGTCGCGGCCATGGAGCAGTGGCCGGCGCAGGGCGTGCCGGACAACCCGGCGGCGTGGCTGGCGTCGACGGCCCGGCGCCGCGCGATCGACATGATCCGCCGCGAGCAGACGCTCGCGCGCAAGACCGAGACGCTCGAGGCGGGGGAGTCGGGCCTGGCGCCCGGGGCGGACGCCGAGGTCGGGGACGGGGCCGCCGCGGTCGGCGACGACGTGCTCGCCCTGCTGTTCGCGACGTGCCACCCGGCGGTGGCCCGCGAGTCCCGGGTGGCGCTCACGCTGCGGCTGTTCGGCGGCCTGACCACCGACGAGATCGCGCACGCGTTCCTCGTCCCGTCCCCGACGATCGGCCAGCGGATCTCGCGGGCCAAGAAGCGCCTGGCCGGGATCGGACCGGAGGCGCTGGCCGTCCCGGTCGGCGACGAGCTCGCGGACCGGCTCGGCGCGGTGCTCGAGGTGATCTACCTCGTGTTCAACGAGGGCTACGCCGCCACGAGCGGTGTCGACTGGACGCGCCCGACGCTGTGCGTCGAGGCGATGCGGCTCGGGCGCGTGCTGGCGGCGCTGAGCCCGCAGGAGGCCGAGGTCCACGGGCTGGTCGCGCTCATGGAGCTGCAGGCCTCGCGGCTGCGGGCACGCGTCGGGCCGTCGGGCGAGCCGGTGCTGCTCGGCGACCAGGACCGTGCGCTGTGGGACCGGATGCTGCTCGGGCGGGGGCTCGCGGCGCTCGAGCGCGCGGAGGCGTCGGGGGAGCGCGGCCGGTACACGCTGCAGGCGGCCATCGCCGCCTGCCACGCCCGCGCCCGCTCGACCGACGCCACCGACTGGGCCGCGATCGCCGCGCTCTACGCCGAGCTCGCGGCGCTCGCGCCGTCGCCGGTGGTGGAGCTGAACCGCGCGGTGGCGGTGGCGCGCGCCGAGGGACCGGAGGCCGGGCTCGCGGTGCTCGCGCCGCTGCGCGACGACCCGACCCTCGCCCGGTACCACCTGCTGCCCGCGGTGCGCGCCGACATGCTCACCACGCTGGGCCGGGTGGACGAGGCCGTCGGGGAGATCGACCGGGCGCTGGAGCTGGTCCGCACGGTCGCCGAGCGCGAGCTGCTGGAGCGGCGGCGGGCGGCGCTGCTCGGGACGTGACGGGCGCGTGGCTACGATCGCCCGCCGTGACCATCGACCTGCTCCCCGCCGTCGACGTCGTGGACGGCCAGGCCGTGCGCCTCGTCCAGGGCCGGGCCGGCACCGAGACCGGCTACGGCGACCCCCTCGAGGCGGCCCGCGCCTGGGCCGACGACGGCGCGGAGTGGCTGCACCTCGTCGACCTGGACGCGGCGTTCGGGCGCGGCTCCAACGCCGAGCTGCTCGCGCGCGTCGTCGAGCAGACCGACATCGCCGTCGAGCTCTCCGGCGGCATCCGCGACGACGCCTCCCTGCGCCGGGCGCTCGACACCGGCTGCCGGCGCGTCAACATCGGCACCGCCGCCCTCGAGGACCCGGAGTGGTGCGCGAAGGCGATCGCGGAGTTCGGCGACCGGGTGGCGGTCGGCCTCGACGTCAAGATCACCGAGGGGCGGCACCGGCTGGCCGCGCGCGGCTGGGTGTCCGACGGCGGCGACCTGTGGAGCGTGCTCGCGCGCCTCGACGCCGAGGGCTGCGCGCGCTACGTCGTCACCGACGTCGGGCGCGACGGCACGCTCACCGGCCCCAACACCGAGCTCCTCGAGGCCGTGTGCGCGCGCACCGACCGGCCCGTCGTCGCCTCGGGTGGGGTGTCGTCGCTCGACGACCTGCGCACGCTCAACGCCCTCGCGCCCCAGGGCGTCGAGGGCGCGATCGTCGGCAAGGCGCTCTACGCCGGCAACTTCACGCTCCGCGACGCCCTGGCGATCACGGGTCGCCAGCGCGGTTAGGCTGGTCGACATGGGTGTCGCCGTCCGCGTGATCCCCTGCCTGGACGTGGACGCCGGCAGGGTGGTCAAGGGCGTCAACTTCGTCGACCTGCGCGACGCCGGCGACCCCGTCGAGATGGCCCGGCTCTACGACGCCGAGGGCGCCGACGAGCTCACGTTCCTCGACGTCAGCGCCTCGTCGGGCGAGCGCGAGACCACCTACGACGTCGTCCGGCGCACCGCCGAGCAGGTGTTCATCCCGCTCACGGTCGGCGGCGGCGTGCGCACCAACGACGACATCGACAAGCTGCTGCGCGCCGGGGCGGACAAGGTCGGCATCAACACCGCCGCCATCGCCCGGCCCGAGTTCCTGGGCGAGGCGAGCAGGCGGTACGGCTCGCAGTGCATCGTGCTGTCGGTCGACGCCCGGCGCGTGCCCGCGGACGGGCAGCCGACGCCGTCCGGGTTCGAGGTCACCACCCACGGCGGGCGGCGCGGCACGGGCATCGACGCGCTCGAGTGGGCCCAGCGCGGCCAGGAGCTCGGCGTCGGGGAGATCCTGCTGAACTCGATGGACGCCGACGGCACCAAGGCCGGCTTCGACCTCGAGATGATCACCAAGGTGCGCGCGCTCGTGGACGTGCCGGTGATCGCGAGCGGGGGCGCGGGCGAGGTCGAGCACTTCCCGCCGGCCGTCGCGGCCGGGGCGGACGCGGTGCTCGCGGCCAGCGTGTTCCACTTCGGGATCATGCGCATAGGCGAGGTCAAGGACGCGCTGCGCGAGGACGGGGTGGAGATCCGGTGAGCCAGGACGCGCCGCGGAGCGGAGCCGGACCGTCGAACTGGTCGCTCGATCCCGAGGTGGCCGCGCGGCTCAAGCGCACCCCCGACGGTCTCGTCTGCGCCGTGGTGCAGCAGCACGACACCCGCGAGGTCCTCATGGTCGCGTGGATGTCGGACGAGGCCCTGGCCCGCACCATCGCGACGCGCGAGGGCACGTACTGGTCGCGCTCCCGCGACGAGCTCTGGATCAAGGGCGCGACCTCCGGCCACGTGCAGAAGGTCGTCGAGGTCCGCCTCGACTGCGACGGCGACACCGTCCTGGTGCTCGTCGACCAGTCCGGTGCCGCCTGCCACACCGGCGATCACACCTGCTTCGACGCCGACGTCCTGCTGCCCGCGGACGGCTGAACCACCGCGTTCGTGCGCCCGGGCGACCCGGCCGCGACGGCGTCGCGCTCGGCCGCGACCGCGGTGAACATGTCGACGGCCGCCCGGACGGCCGCCGTGCCCCGGTCGGTGCGCCACACCGCGTCGATGCTGCGGTGCAGCGGCGGGTCGGTGACGACGGCGACGACGCCCGCGGGCAGCGGGGGCCGGGCGAGGCGGGGGACCAGCGCGGCGACCCCGACGCCCGCCGCGAGCTCGACGTGCATGCCGAAGCCGCGGACCTGGCACGTCACGCGCGGCTCCAGGCCCTGCGCGCGCAGGGTGTGCAGGAGCCACGCCCCGGCGCGGGTGTCGGACCCGTCGGCGACCCAGTCGAGGTCGTCGACGTCTCCCAGACGGACCGGCGTGCGCGTGGCCAGCCCGTGACCGGCCGGAAGCAGCAGGTCGATGACGTCGTCGCAGAGCCGCGCCCGCGAGGTGCCGGGCGGGATCGGAGCCGGCGAGCCGTCCCAGTTCTCGACCACCGCGATGTCGAGGTCGCCGGCGAGCACCGCGGGCAGCGTCTCCTCGGCCTCGCCGTCGGCCAGGGCCACGCGCAGGTCGGGGTGGGCGAGGCGCAGGCGGGCCAGGGTCGGCGGGGCGAGCGCGTGCACGGAGGTCTGGATGGCGCCGATCCGCAGCTCGCCGACCACCTCGTCGCGCAGGCGGTCGAGGTCGAGGCGGGCGGCGGCGACGCGGGCGAGGATGTCGGCGGCGTGCTCGGCGAGCATCCGCCCGGCGGTGGTGAGGCGCAGCCCGCGGCCCGCCGGCTCGGTGAGCCCGGTGCCCGCCTCGCGCTCGAGCTTCGCCAGCTGCTGGGAGACCGCCGAGGGCGTCAGGTGCAGGGCGGCCGCCGCGCCGGCGATCGACCCGTGCCGCGCGAGGGCGTCGAGGGCGCGGAGGCGGTCGAGCGCGAACACATCAGCGAACGTAACGGAAGTCGGGCAGGAATCATCGCTGGTCGGAAACGGTCGGGCGACCGACCATCAAGGGCGTGACGCGCTCCCTCGCCCGCCCGACCGCCTCCGAAGCCGCCCCTCGCGTCCGCGTCGACCCGCGCCTCGTCGCCGTGGCCGGCAGCCTGTGCATCGCGTTCTCGCCGATCTTCATCGCGCTCGCCGACGTCAGCCCCGGGACGGCGACGTTCTTCCGCTGCGCGCTCGCGCTGCCGATCCTCGCCCCGCTGGCGCTGCTCGAGTGGCGCCGCCGGCGCCGGGTGGTCGCCCGCGTCGGCAACCGTCCGCTCGTGCTGCTCGCCGGGGGCGCGCTGCTCGGGCTCGACATGACGCTGTGGGCGGAGTCGGTGCGCGCGGTCGGCGCGGGCGTGTCGACGGTGGTCGTCAACGCGCAGGTCGTGATCCTGCCGCTGCTCGCGTTCCTGGTGCTCGGCGAGCGGGTGCGGCGGACGTTCGTGCTCGCGGTGCCGGTCATGCTGGTCGGCGTCGCGCTGGCGGGCGGACTGGCCGGGGGGAGCGACGCCGTGTCGGCGCCCGCGCCGGTGCGCGGGACGGTGACGGCGCTGGTCGCGGCGGTCGCCTACGCCGGCTACCTGCTCTTCGTGCGCCTCGGCGCCGGTCCCGGGCAGCGGTTCACGCCGGTCGCGATCGCCACCGTCGGCGCGGCGGTCACGTCGTTCGTCGTCGGCTCCTTCTGGCAGGGCGTCGACCTCGCGCCCGGCTGGCCCGCCCTGGGCTGGCTGATCACCCTCGCGATCGTCGGGCAGGTGATCGGCTGGGTGCTGATCGCGTCGGCGCTCCCGCGGCTCGCGTCGTCCACCGGCGCCTCGATCCTGCTGCTCCAGCCGGTCGGGGCGGTGCTGCTCGGCGCGCTCGTGCTCGGCGAGCGGCCCGGCGTGCTGCAGCTGCTCGGCTGCGCGGTCGTGCTCGGCGCGGTCGCCGTTGCCGCCCGGACCCGCGCCGCCCCGCCGCCCGAACCGGCCGGCGAGCCGGCGGTGTCCGACGAACCCACCGACGCGTCGCGCGCCTGACCCGCTCACCGGAGATCCCGGACCCGGTGGGGGAGGCCTGTCGGGGGAGGGGGCCACAATGAGCTCCGTGCCCCCGTCCGACGCCTCCAGCGCCCCGCTCGGCGCGGTCGTGCCCGATCGCGCGGGCTTCCACGCCCTGGCCGCGCACCACCGCGTCATCCCGGTGACGCGGCGCCTGCTGGCCGACGGCGAGACGCCCGTCGGGCTCTACCGCAAGCTCGCGGGGCGGCGTCCCGGCACGTTCCTGCTCGAGTCCGCGGCGCACGGCGAGTCCTGGTCGCGCTGGAGCTTCGTGGGCGCGCGCAGCGCCGCCACGCTCACCGAGCAGGACGGGCGCGCGGTGTGGACGGGGCAGGTGCCGGTGGGGCTGCCCGGCGGCCCCGACGACGAGGCGACGTGGGACGACCCGCTGGCCGTCCTGCGCGAGACGCTGCAGCGCCTGCGCACCGACCCGCTGCCCGGGCTCCCGCCGCTCACCGGCGGGCTCGTCGGCTACGTCGGGTACGACGCGGTGCGCCGGCTCGAGCGGGTCGGCGAGCTCGCGACGGACGACCTGCAGATCCCCGAGCTGGTGATGCTGCTCGCCACCGACGTGGCCGCGCTCGACCACCACGAGGGCACGGTCACGCTCATCGCCAATGCCGTGAACTGGGACGACAGCCCGGAGCGCGCGGACGCCGCGTACGACGACGCGCTCGCGCGTCTCGACCGCATGGCCTCCGAGCTCGCCGCGCCGGCTCCGTCGACGGTCGCCACCGCGGAGCGCCCGCAGGGTGCCGGCGCGGTCCGGCGCCGCCGCTCGCCCGAGGAGCACCACGCGGCCATCGAGGTCGCCAAGGAGCGGATCCGCGCGGGCGACGCGTTCCAGGTCGTCGTCTCGCAGCGCTTCGAGGCGGACACGAGCGCCGACGCACTCGAGATCTACCGGGTGCTGCGGATGACCAACCCCAGCCCGTACATGTACCTCCTGCGGCTCGCCGACGCCGACGGCCGGCCCTTCGAGATCGTCGGGTCGAGCCCCGAGGCCCTGGTGACGGTGCGGGACGGGGTGGCCACCACCCACCCGATCGCCGGGACGCGCTGGCGCGGCGCCGACGAGGAGGAGGACACCCTCCTCGAGAAGGACCTCCTCGCCGACGACAAGGAGCGTGCCGAGCACCTCATGCTCGTCGACCTCGGGCGCAACGACCTCGGGCGTGTCTGCGTGCCGGGCACGGTCACCGTGCGGCGGTTCTTCGAGATCGAGCGCTACAGCCACGTCATGCACCTGGTGAGCACGGTCAGCGGCCGCCTCGCGCCGGAGCGCACGGCGTTCGACGCCGTCGCCGCATGCTTCCCGGCGGGCACGCTCTCGGGCGCGCCCAAGCCGATGGCGCTGCAGATCATCGAGGAGCTCGAGCCCACCCGCCGCGGGCTCTACGGCGGCATCGTCGGCTACCTCGACTTCGCCGGCGACGCGGACACCGCCATCGCGATCCGCACCGGGCTGCTGCGCGACGGCGTCGCCTACGTGCAGTCCGGCGGCGGCATCGTCGCCGACTCCGACCCCGAGGCCGAGGACACGGAGTGCGTCAACAAGGCGCGCGCCGTGCTCGCCGCGGTCGCGGCCGCCGACACCGTCGCTGCGCCGGCCACGGTCTCCGGCGGGTCCGGGGCCGCCTCGCCGATCTCGGCCGTGTCGTGACCGCCGTCCCGCGCCGGCCCCCGCGCGACGGCACAGCCCCGCCCGGGCGCCTGCTCGGGATCGTCGCGCTGCTGCTCGCGGTCGCGGCGGCGGTGCTGTGGGGGGCCTCGCGGGTCAGCTGGGTCAGCCAGGTCGTCGAGGGCGTCGCCGGGTCGCGGACGAGCACGGCCGACGGGGCCACCGCCGAGCCGATCCTGGTGCCGTGGGCGCTGCTGTGCCTCGCCGCGATCGGCGGCCTCGTCGCCACGGCGGGCTGGGGGCGCCGGGTCGTCGGCACGCTCGTGGCCGTCGCCGGGCTCTGGGCGCTGCTGCGCTCGGCGACGGGGCTGCTCGCGCCACGGGCGGACGCCCTGCCGGTCGGGCTCGCGCAGAGCGACCGCCCGCTGCCGTCCGAGGCCGTGGTCGCAGGACCGCTGCTCGGCGTCCTCGGCGCGCTGGTCATGATCGCCGCGGGGCTGCTCACGGTCCGCTGGGCCGCGGTGCTGCCGCGGATGGGGGCGCAGTACGAGGCGCCGGGCGCCCGCCCGGCCGCCGCGCGTCCCGCCGATCCTGACACGGCGCTCTGGGAGGCTCTCGACGACGGGCGGGACCCGACCGGCGATCCCACGTCCGGGCCGGAGGCGGGTCCTCCCGACGGACCCCGCGCCGGACCCTCCGACGGGGTGGGCAGGACCGGAGGAGGGGCGGGTTAACATGGAGCGAACTCGGACGGGGGAAAGGGGCAGACCCGGCGTGAGCGTCCTGGAGCAGATCCTCGAAGGGGTCCGGGCCGACCTCGCCGCCCGGGAAGCTGCCGTTCCCTTCGACGTCATCAAGGACAAGGCAGCTTCCGCGCCGCCCGCGCGCGACGCGCTCGCCGCCCTCCAGGGCCCCGGCATCGGGGTCATCGCGGAGGTCAAGCGCGCGAGCCCGTCGAAGGGCCACATGGTCGACATCCCGGATCCCGCGTGGCTCGCGGGCCGGTACGTCGACGGCGGCGCGCGCGTCATCAGCGTGCTCACCGAGCAGCGCTTCTTCGGCGGCTCGCTCGACGACCTCGACGCGGTGCGCGGGGCCGTCGACATCCCGGTGCTGCGCAAGGACTTCGTGGTCGGCACCTACCAGGTGCACGAGGCGCGGGCCCACGGCGCGGACCTCGTGCTTCTCATGTGCTCGGTGCTCGAGCAGAACGCCCTCGACGCGCTCGTCGACCGGGTGGAGTCCCTCGGGATGACCGCCCTGGTCGAGGTGCACAACGAGGAGGAGGCCGACATGGCGCTGCGGGCCGGCGCCAAGCTCGTCGGCATCAACGCGCGCGACCTCCACACCCTCGAGGTCGACCGCTCGGTGTTCAGCCGCATCGCCCCGGGCCTGCCCGGCGAGGTGCTGCGGGTGGCCGAGTCCGGCGTCCGCGGCCCCGGCGACCTCATGACCTACGCCGGCCACGGGGCCGACGCGGTGCTCGTGGGCGAGTCGATGGCCACGGCCGAGGACCCGCGCGCCGCGGTGCGCCAGCTCGTCACCGCCGGGTCGCACCCGGCGTGCCCGAAGCCGGCCCGCTAGATCCCGAAAGACCCTCGCCGCGCCTCGTAGCATCGTCGGCGACCCGTCCGCCTGCGCAGGAAGAAGTACGTGAGATGACGTCGGCCAGCCAGGGTCTCGCCGGGACCACGCACGAACCCGACGACCGGGGCCACTTCGGGCCCTACGGCGGGCGCTTCATGCCCGAAGCGCTCATCGCCGCGGTCGACGAGGTCGCCGCGGAGTACGAGAAGGCCCGCCACGACCCGGAGTTCCTCGCCGAGCTCGACCGCCTGCAGCGCGACTACGCCGGCCGTCCCTCCCCGGTCACCGACGCGCGGCGCCTGTCCGAGCACGCGGGCGGCGCGCGCATCCTGCTCAAGCGCGAGGACCTCAACCACACCGGCTCGCACAAGATCAACAACGTGCTGGGTCAGGCGCTGCTGACCCGGCGCATGGGCAAGACCCGGGTGATCGCCGAGACCGGGGCGGGCCAGCACGGCGTGGCCACCGCGACGGCCGCGGCGCTGCTGGGCCTCGAGTGCCTGGTCTACATGGGCGAGGTCGACACCGAGCGCCAGGCGCTCAACGTCGCCCGCATGCGCCTGCTCGGCGCCGAGGTCGTGCCGGTGACCACCGGGTCGCGCACCCTCAAGGACGCGCTCAACGAGGCCTACCGCGACTGGGTCGCGAGCGTCGGCCACACCCACTACATCCTCGGCACCGCGGCGGGCCCGCACCCCTTCCCGAAGATGGTGCGCGACTTCCACCGCGTCATCGGCCTGGAGGCCCGCGAGCAGGTCCTCGAGGCCTACGGCACGCTCCCGGACGCCGTGGTGGCCTGCGTCGGCGGCGGGTCGAACGCGATCGGGATCTTCCACCCGTTCCTCGACGACGCCGGCGTCCGGCTCGTCGGCTACGAGGCCGCGGGCGACGGCGTCGAGACCGGTCGGCACGCCGCGTCGATCACGGGCGGCACGCCCGGCGCTCTGCACGGGGCGATGTCCTACCTGCTGCAGGACGAGGATGGTCAGACCCTCGAGACGCACTCGATCTCGGCGGGCCTCGACTACCCGGGTGTCGGGCCGGAGCACGCGTTCCTCGCCGACGCCGGCCGCGCGACCTACGAGCCGGTCACCGACGCCGAGGCGATGGACGCCTTCCGCCTGCTCTGCCGCACCGAGGGCATCATCCCGGCCATCGAGTCCGCCCACGCGATCGCCGGCGCGGTGCGCCTCGGGCGCGAGCTGGGGCCGGACGCCACGATCCTGGTCAACCTCTCGGGTCGCGGCGACAAGGACGTCGACACCGCCGCGCGCTGGTTCGGCGTGGTCGACCCGGAGGCGCTGCCCACGGAGGAGCCGCCGGCCGAGACCGACGCGCAGACGGGGGAGCGGGAGCTGTGACCGGTGTGCAGACGGGCGTGGATCGCCTCGGCGAGATCTTCACCACCGCCCGGGCCGAGGACCGCGCCGCCCTCATCGCCTACCTGCCGGCGGGCTACCCGACGGTGAAGGGCTCGCTGGGCCTGCTCACCCAGGCCCTCGACGCGGGCGCGGACCTCGTCGAGGTCGGCCTGCCCTACTCCGACCCGGTGCTCGACGGCCCGGTGATCCAGCACGCGGTCGACGCCGCGCTGAAGGCCGGGGTGCGTGTGCGCGACACGCTCGGGGTGGTCGAGCAGCTCGCCGGCCGGGGCGGGCGCGCCGTCGTCATGACGTACTGGAACCCGGTCCTGCGCTACGGCGTCGACGCCTTCGCCCGCGACCTCGCGAACGCGGGCGGGCTGGGCGTCATCACCCCGGACCTGGTGCCCGACGAGGGCGCGGGCTGGCTCGCCGCGGCCGAGCGCGAGGGCCTCGCGCCGATCTTCCTGGTCGCCCCGTCGTCGACCGACGAGCGCATCGCGGCCACCACGGCGGCCACCCGCGGGTTCCTGTACGCGGCCTCGACCATGGGGGTCACGGGCGCCCGCGACGCGGTCTCGGACACCGCGACCACACTCGTCGACCGCGCCCGCGCCCACACCGACCTGCCGATCGGCGTCGGTCTCGGGGTGCGCAACGGCGCCCAGGCCGGCGAGGTCGCGAGCTTCGCCGACGGCGTCATCGTCGGCTCGGCGCTGGTGAGCGCCGCGGAGCACGGGCGGGCGGCGATCGCGCGGCTGACCACCGAGCTCGCCGCCGGGGTGCGGGGCCAGCACACCGGGCGCTGACCCGCGACAGATAGCGTGGCGGCCGTGCTCGCCGCGGTGTCCGCCCTCCCGACCTATCTCCCCAGCCCACCCCGAGGTGTCTGGGAGCTCGGGCCGATCCCGCTGCGGGCCTACGCGCTCTGCATCATCGCGGGCATCGTCGTGGCGATCCTCTGGACCGAGCGCCGGTTCGTGGCCCGCGGCGGGGAGCCCGGCACGGTCACCGACGTCGCGGTGTTCGCGGTGCCGTTCGGCCTGGTCGGCGGGCGGCTCTACCACGTCGCGACCGACTGGCCGACGTACTTCGGGCCGGGCGGCGACCCGGTGGCGGCGCTCTACATCTGGCAGGGCGGGCTCGGCATCTGGGGCGCGATCGCGCTCGGCGGGGTCGGCGCCTGGATCGCGTGCCGGCGCCGCGGGGTGCCGCTGACGGCGTTCGCGGACGCCGCCGCGCCCGGCATCGTCACGGCGCAGGCGATCGGCCGGCTCGGCAACTGGTTCAACCAGGAGCTCTACGGCGGCCCGACGACCCTGCCGTGGGGCCTCGAGATCTACCGCCGCGTCGACCCGGCGACCGGGGTCACCGACAGCCTCACCGGCGTCGCCGTCGACCCCACCCCGATCGCGATCGTGCACCCGACGTTCCTGTACGAGCTGCTCTGGAACCTCGCGGTGGCCGCGCTGGTCGTGTGGGCCGACCGGCGCTTCCGGCTCTCGCACGGCCGGGCCTTCGCGCTCTATGTCGCGGGCTACACCGCGGGGCGCTTCGTCATCGAGCTCATGCGCACCGACCCCGCGACCCGGGTCTTCGGCGACATCCGGATCAACGTGGTGGTGGCGGCCGTCGTGTTCCTCGGCGCCGTCGCCTACATGATCGTTTTCCGGGGCCGCCCGCGTGAGGTGTTCGGCCGCGCGGCCGAGACGGGTTCGACCGACGGGACCTCGGGTACGCCCGAGTCCGTGGCCGACAAGAGCACCGGGGACGGGAACGAGGACCAGCGCGCCCACAACGAGGTGGAGGCGCGCCGCACCGAGAAGTCGCCCGCGGCCGAGCCCGGGGGTCAGGGCGGGGCCTCGGACCCCAGCAGCGTCGACGCCGCGCCCGCCGACCCCGCGCAGGAGCGCGAGGAGGACGCGCCGGCGGAACCGCCGTCGGCCGCGAAGAGCTGACCGTCACGACCTGACACCACCGCACGCGACGGGCCTGCCAGGGTCCGTCCGGCGGTCTACGATCCAGAGGCACCGCGCGGGACGTCGGGGTCCGGCGCCGCTGTCGGTGTCCCTTCACCCGCTGCGCGTACCGCCGCATCGCTGCGCGCGCGGGAACGCCGACCGCCGCACCCATCCAGGGCCACCGTCGTCCCCGGGTCCCCAGCACCCGCGCGACGAGGAGGAGGCGCCGGATGTCCGCACTCAGCGCACGCCAGTGCACACCAGGGGGCACACGACAGGGGCTCTACGACCCCGCCTACGAGCACGACGCCTGCGGCGTCGGCGCGGTCGCGCACGCCCGCGGGGAGCGCAGCCACGCCATCGTCCGCGACGCGCTCGCGGTGCTGCACAACCTCGACCACCGCGGCGCCGCCGGCAGCGAGCCGACCAGCGGTGACGGCGCCGGGATCCTCGTCCAGGTGCCCGACGCGCTGCTGCGCGCCACCGTCGACTTCGAGCTCCCCGAGCCCCAGCCCTCGCCCGACGGCGGCGCGCCCGTGCTCGCCTACGCGACCGGGCTCGCGTTCCTGCCCGCCGACCCCGACGACCGGCTCAAGGCGATCTCGCTGCTCGAGCGCATCGCCGCCGAGGAGGGGCTCGACGTCCTCGGCTGGCGCGACGTCCCCGTCGACCCGGACGGCGCCGACGTCGGCTCCGTCGCCCGGGGCGCCATGCCGCACTTCGCGCAGCTGGCGGTCGCGGTGCCCGACCGCTCGGTGGCCGGGATCGCGCTCGACCGCCTCGCCTGGATCCTGCGCAAGCGGGTCGAGCGGCAGTCGGCCGAGGAGAACTGCGAGGTCTACATCGCCTCACTGTCCAGCCGCACCATGACCTACAAGGGCATGCTGACCACCGACCAGCTGCCCCTGTTCTTCGGCGACCTGCGCGACGAGCGCCTGGACAGCGCCATCGCGATCGTGCACAGCCGGTTCTCCACCAACACGTTCCCGAGCTGGCCGCTGGCGCACCCGTACCGGTGCATGGCGCACAACGGCGAGATCAACACCGTGCGCGGCAACCGGAACCGCATGCGCGCCCGCGAGGCGCTGCTCGCCACCGACCTGTTCCCCGGCGACCTGCAGCGCGCGATGCCGGTGTGCCACGAGGACGCGTCGGACTCGGCGAGCTTCGACGAGGTGCTCGAGCTGCTCGCGCTCGGCGGCCGCCCGCTGCCGCACGCGGTCATGATGATGATGCCGGAGGCGTGGGAGAACCACGCCGAGATGCCCGCCGACCAGCGCGACTTCTACCGGTTCCACGCGAGCCTGATGGAGCCCTGGGACGGCCCCGCGTGCGTCACGTTCACCGACGGCACGCTGATGGGCGCGACGCTGGACCGCAACGGGCTGCGGCCCGCGCGCTGGTGGCACCTCGACGACGACCGCGTCGTGCTGGCCAGCGAGTCCGGGGTCCTCGACGTCGACCCGTCCCGCGTGCTGGCGAAGGGCCGGCTGCGGCCGGGGCGCATGTTCCTCGTCGACACCCGCGTCGGGGAGATCGTCGACGACGACGCCTACAAGAGCGCCCTGGCCGCCGAGCGCCCGTACGGCGAGTGGCTGCACGCCGGGCTGGTGCACCTCGACGACCTGCGGCCCCGCGAGCACGTGGTGCACACCCACGCGTCGGTCGTGCGGCGCCAGCTGACCTTCGGCTACACCGAGGAGGACCTGCGGATCCTGCTCGCGCCGATGGCGACGACGGGTGCCGAGCCGCTCGGGTCGATGGGCACCGACACGCCCACCGCGGCGCTCTCGGCGCGCTCGCGACTGCTCTACGACTACTTCGTCCAGCTGTTCGCCCAGGTCACCAACCCGCCGCTCGACGCGATCCGCGAGGAGCTGGTGACGTCGATGGCGCGCGCCATCGGACCCGAGCAGAACCTCTTCCACCCCGGCCCCGCGTCCTGCCGCCAGGTCGTGCTGCCCAACCCGGTGATCGACAACGACGAGCTGGCCAAGCTGATCGGGATCAACGAGGACGGCGACATGCCGGGCTTCGCCGCCACCGTGATCTCCGGGCTCTACGAGGTCGACGGCGGCGAGCGGGCGCTGGCCGACGCCCTGGACCGCGTGCGCCGGGAGGCCTCCGCGGCGATCGCGTCCGGCCGGCGGATCCTCGTGCTCTCGGACCGCGACTCCGACGCGCAGTGGGCCCCGATCCCGGCGCTGCTGCTGGTCTCGACGGTGCACCACCACCTCGTCGCCACCCGGGAGCGGACCCAGGCCGCGCTCGTCGTCGAGTGCGGCGACGCCCGGGAGGTCCACCACATCGCGCTGCTGCTGGGCTACGGCGCGGCCGCGGTGAACCCGTACCTGGCGTTCGAGTCCCTCGAGGACATGATCGCCAGCGGGTGGCTGACCGACGTCGAGTACCCCGACGCCGTCGGGAGGTACATCCAGGCGCTGGTCAAGGGCGTCCGCAAGGTCATGTCGAAGATGGGCATCTCGACGGTGTCGGGCTACACGGCGGCGCAGGTCTTCGAGGCCGTCGGGCTCTCGCAGGACTTCGTCGACGAGTACTTCTGGGGCACCTCGTCGAAGCTGGGCGGCGGCGGGCTCGACGTCGTCGCGCGCGAGACCGCCGAGCGCCACCGGCAGGCCTACCCGGAGAACCCGGGGGAGCGGGCCCACCGCGCGCTCGACGTCGGCGGCGAGTACGCCTACCGCCGCGAGGGCGAGCTGCACCTGTTCAGCCCGGAGACCGTGTTCCTGCTGCAGCACTCCACGCGCACCGGGCAGTTCGACGTGTTCCGCCGCTACACCGCGGAGGTCAACCGGCTGGTGTCGCAGGGCGGCGCCCTGCGCGGGATGTTCCGGCTGCGCACCGAGGACCGCACGCCGATCGACATCGACGAGGTCGAGCCGGCCACCGAGATCGTCAAGCGCTTCGCCACCGGCGCGATGTCCTACGGGTCGATCTCGGCCGAGGCGCACACCGACCTCGCGATCGCGATGAACAACATCGGCGGCAAGTCGAACACCGGTGAGGGCGGCGAGGACCCGGTCCGCCTCCACGACCCGTCGAAGCGCTCGGCGGTCAAGCAGGTCGCGTCGGGGCGGTTCGGGGTCACCAGCGAGTACCTGGTCAACGCCGAGGACATCCAGATCAAGATGGCGCAGGGCGCCAAGCCGGGGGAGGGCGGCCAGCTCGCCGGGCAGAAGGTCTACCCGTGGATCGCCGAGGTCCGGCACTCGACGCCCGGCGTCGGGCTGATCTCGCCGCCGCCGCACCACGACATCTACTCCATCGAGGACCTCAAACAGCTCATCCACGACCTCAAGAACGCCAACGAGCACGCGCGGATCCACGTCAAGCTCGTCTCGTCGGTCGGGGTCGGCACGGTCGCCGCGGGGGTCGCGAAGGCCCATTCCGACGTCGTCCTGATCTCCGGCTGGGACGGCGGCACGGGCGCCGCGCCGCTGACGTCGCTCAAGCACGCCGGCAGCCCGTGGGAGGTCGGCCTGGCCGACACCCAGCAGACGCTCATGCTCAACGGGCTGCGCGACCGGATCACCGTGCAGGTCGACGGCCAGATGAAGACCGGCCGCGACGTCGTCGTCGGCGCGCTGCTGGGTGCCGAGGAGTACGGCTTCTCGACCGCGCCGCTCGTGGTGAACGGCTGCATCATGATGCGCGTCTGCCACCTCGACACCTGTCCGGTCGGTGTCGCGACCCAGAACCCGGAGCTGCGCAAGCGCTACACGGGCCGCCCGGAGTTCGTCGAGAACTTCTTCTGGTTCATCGCCGAGGAGGTCCGCGAGCACCTCGCGGAGCTCGGCTTCCGCACCCTGGACGAGGCGATCGGGCACGCGGAGCTGATCGACGCCGCCGAGGCCGTCGACAACTGGAAGGCCCGCGGGATCGACCTCACGCCGCTGTTCACCGTGCCGGACGTGCCCGAGGGCGCGCCGACCGACCGCATCCGGACGCGGCCCCAGGACCACGGGCTCGACCGGGCCCTGGACCGCACGCTGCTCCAGCTCGCCGAGGGTGCCCTCGCCGACGCCACCCCGGTCCGCCTCGAGATGCCGGTGCGCAACGTCAACCGCACCGTCGGCACGCTCACCGGCGCCGAGATCACCCGCCGGTACGGCGACGCCGGGCTGCCCGACGACACGATCCACGTCGAGTTCACCGGCTCGGCGGGCCAGTCGTTCGGCGCGTTCCTGCCGCCGGGCATGACCCTCGACCTCGTCGGCGACGCCAACGACTACCTCGCCAAGGGGCTCTCCGGCGGGCGGGTGATCGTCCGCCCGCACCCGGACGCACCGTTCGTCGGTTCCCCCGACGAGCAGCACGTCGTCGCGGGCAACGTCATCGCCTACGGCGCCACGGGCGGCGAGGTGTTCCTGCGCGGCCAGGTCGGCGAGCGCTTCTGCGTGCGCAACTCGGGCGCGCTCGCCGTGGTCGAGGGCACCGGCGACCACGCGTGCGAGTACATGACCGGCGGCCGGGTCGTCGTGCTCGGGACCACCGGGCGCAACCTCGGCGCGGGCATGTCCGGCGGCGTCGCCTACGTGCTCGACCTGCCCGAGGTGCGCGTGAACCCGGAGATGGTGTCGCTGCGCGAGGTCGACGACGAGGACGCCGACTGGCTGCACGGCGTCGTCGAGCGCCATCGCGAGCTGACCGGCTCGCCGCGGGCGGCGGACCTGCTCGCGCACTGGGACGACGCCGTTCGCCGGTTCGTCAAGGTCATGCCCGACGACTACCAGCGGGTGATCGACGCGACCCAGCGCGCCCAGGCCGAGGGTCGCGACCCCAACGAGGTGATCATGGAGGTGGCGGCCGGTGGCTGACCCGCGCGGATTCCTCAAGTACGCCCGCGAGGACAACCCGAAGCGTCCCGTCGAGCAGCGCCGCACCGACTGGCACGAGCTGTACGCGCCGCTGACCGACCCGGCGGTCCGCGAGGGCACGGAGGTCCAGGCGGCGCGGTGCATGGACTGCGGCATCCCGTTCTGCCACTCCGGCGGCGCGGGCTGTCCGCTGGGCAACCTCATCCCGGAGTGGAACGACTTCGTCCGCCGCGGGGAGTGGGACCGGGCGAGCGAGCGCCTGCACGCCACCAACAACTTCCCGGAGTTCACCGGCGCGCTGTGCCCCGCGCCGTGCGAGGTGGCGTGCGTGCTGGCGATCACCAGCCAGCCCGGGCCCGTGGCGATCAAGCGGGTCGAGTGGTCGATCGCCGAGAACGGCTGGGCCGACGGCCTGGTCTCCCCCCAGGTGCCGAGCAACCGCACCGGTCGCCGCGTGGCCGTCGTGGGCTCGGGGCCGGCGGGGCTCGCCGCGGCCCAGCAGCTCACGCGCGCCGGGCACGACGTGACCGTCTTCGAGCGCGACGACCGCCTCGGCGGCCTGCTGCGCTACGGCATCCCGGAGTTCAAGTTCGAGAAGTGGGAGATCGACCGGCGTCTCGAGCAGATGCGGGCCGAGGGCACCCGCTTCGTCGTGGACTGCGAGGTCGGCGGGCCGGCCATGCCCGTCGAGCGGCTGCGCGCCGAGCACGACGCGGTGGTGCTCGCCGTCGGGGCGCTCGCCGGGCGCGACGACCGGACGATCGAGGGCCGCGACCTCGACGGCGTGCACCTCGCCATGGACTACCTGGTGCCGGCGAACCGCGAGTGCGAGGGCGACGGGCCCTCACCGATCAACGCCCGCGGCGGCAACGTCGTCATCATCGGCGGCGGCGACACCGGCGCCGACTGCTACGGCACCGCGACCCGGCAGGGCGCGCTCGCCGTGCACCAGCTCGACCAGTACCCGCCGCCGCCGCGGACGCGCCAGGAGTCCACCTCGCCCTGGCCGACCTGGCCGTACGTCTTCCGCACCCCGCCGGCGCTCGAGGAGGGCGGCGAGCGCCTGTTCGCCACCGCCGTGCGCCGGTTCGTCGGCGACGACCGGGGCCACGTGCGCGCGGTCGAGCTCTCGTCGGTCGAGGTCCGGCGCGACGCCGACGGGCGCCGGGAGGTCGTCCCCACCAGCGAGGAGGTGCACGAGATGCCCGCGGACCTCGTGCTGTTCTCCATCGGGTTCACCGGCCCCGACGACACCGCGCTGCTCCCGGCGCTCGGCATCGAACGGACCCCGAAGGGCGCGATCGGCTGCGGGTCGGACTGGCAGACCGACGCGCCGGGCGTGTTCGTGTGCGGCGACGCCCACCGCGGCGCCTCGCTGATCGTCTGGGCGATCGCCGAGGGCCGCTCGGCCGCCGCCGCGGTCGACCGCTACCTCGACCCCGACGGCACCACGGACCTCCCCGCGCCCCTGCACCCCGGCGCCCTGCCCCTCTCGCCGGCGGGGTGATGTCAGCGGCGTGGCGTCGCAGACGTTGAGTGTCCGTCACGCCACGCGCTCGATCCGGGGCTCAGGAGCTCCGGGCCGGCGTGATGTGGGTCAGGGTGCAGAGCCAGCGCCCGTCGCGGCGCACGAAGACGTCGGTCGTCCACTCGTCGGCGGGGATGTCCTGCCCTCCGAACTGCGCCGTCGAGAGCACGCGCACGCTGAGGTAGGCGACGTCGCCGTGCACGCGCACGCGGCGCTCGCCGACGCCCTCCATGCGCGTGTGCCCCAGCGCGCCGGAGCGGACGACGGCCAGGAAGTCGTCGCGGGACGTGATGCCCGTCCACGAGACGATGGCCCAGTCGTCGTCCATGTATGCGGCCATCCGATCGGCGTCGTCGGAGACGATCGCCGCGCCCCAGTCGTCGAGGAGCGTGATCAGCTCGTGCTCGGTCGTCGTCATGCCCGCACGCTATGCCGGAGCGGGCCCCGATGACTTGGACGAATCGGAAGCAGCCGCGTACCGCGCCGCGAGGGTCCGCGCGGCCCGGTGGAGCTCCGGGGATGCATCCGCGTCGATCGTGAGGTCCAGGTCGAGGGCCCCGAGGTACACCGCGAGCAGGTCCGCGGTCTGCGCACCGGCGTCGAGCCAGCAGGTGTGGTCGGTCCGCGGCTCGACGCACCAGCTCCCGACCGGGACCCTCGCGGCCACCGTCTCCGCGCCCGCGTGCACGACCACCCGCGCCCGGTACCGCCACAGCGCCTGCATGCGTCCCCGGACCACGAGGCGGTCCCACCCGCCCTCGGGCGCGTCCCGCGGGGCGAAGCGGGGACCGGTCGGGACGCGCGGCGTGATGCGGTCGAGGCGGAAGCTGCGCCAGTCGTCGCGGTCGAGGTCGCGGGCGACGAGGTACCAGCGCCCGCTGACGTGCACCAGCCGGTGGGGCTCGCCCCGGCGTTCACTCACGGCGTTGCCCCGGTCGCGGTAGGCGAACCGCAGCGTCACGTGCTCCCGGCAGGCCCGGGCGACGGCCGCGAAGACCTCGGAGGCGACCGCGTCGCGCGGGGCGTCGACCGTGTCGGCGACCGCCGAGAGCGTCGCGACCTGGTGGCGCAGGTGCGAGGGCAGGAGCCGGTCGAGCTTCGCGGTGGCGGACGCCGTGGCGTCCGCGGCGTCGGCGAGCCCCGAGGCGCTGACCGTCCGCAGCGCCACCGCGATCGCGAGCGCCTCGTCCTCGGCGAAGCTCATCGGGGGGAGCGCCGCGCCCGGGCGCAGCACGTAGCCGCCGCCGGTGCCGGTCGTCGCGTCGACGTCGTAGCCGAGACCCCGGAGCCGCTCGACGTCGGCGCGGACCGTCCGGGTGCTGACGGCGAGCCGGTCGGCGAGCTCGGAGGAGGTCCAGCGCGGTCTGCTCCGGAGCAGGGTCAGCAGGCGCAGCAGCCGCGACGCGGTCTCGGACACACGGCCAGCATGACCGGGTTGCGGAACGATTCCTTCCGCAACGCCCGGCAGCGTTCCCGCCATGACACCTCTCGACGGCCTCGGCGCCCTGGTGACCGGCGGTTCCCGCGGGATCGGCGCCGCCGTCGCCCGCCGCCTGGCCCGCGACGGCGCCACGGTGGCGCTGACCTACCGCGACCGCCGGGACGCGGCCGACGACGTGGTCGCCTCCGTCCTCGACGAGGGCGGGACCGCCCGCGCGTTCCCGCTCGACGTCGCCGACCCCGAGTGGTTCGCCCCGGTGTTCGCGAACGCCGAGGCCTTCTTCGCGCGGGAAGGAGCCCGCGGGCTGGGCGTCCTCGTCGCGGGCGCCGGCGTCGCCGAGCACCGGCCGCTGGCCGACGTCACCGTGGAGACCTGGGACCGGGTCATGGCCGTCAACGCGCGCGGGGTGCTGCTGTCGGTGCAGCACGCCGCCGCCCGGATGCTGGACGGTGGCCGGATCGTCGCGCTCTCCACCGTCGGGACGGCGTGGCCGAGCCCCGGCGAGACGGTCTACGCGGCGAGCAAGGCGGCGGTGGAGCAGATCGTCCGCGTCGCCTCGCGGGAGCTCGGCGGCCGCGGGATCACCGTGAATGCCGTGTCCGCCGGCCCCACCGACACCGAACTCCTGCGCGCCGGTGCCCCGCCCGAGGCGCTGGCCGGCGCGGCCGCCCTCACGGCGCTGGGCCGGATCGGCGAGCCCCACGACGTCGCCGACGTCGTGGGGCTGCTCTGCCGTCCGGAGGCGGGGTGGGTCACCGGGGCGAACCTCCGCGCCGACGGGGGGCTCACCTGACGGCGAGCTCCCGGCTCACGAACGCCGCCACCGCCTCGTGCACGGCCTCGCGGTCGTGCTCGTTGAGCACGTCGTGGAGGTCGCCGGGGAACGTCACGACCCGCGCGTCGGGCATGCGGCCCGCGAGGAGGTGCGCGTGCTCGACCGGCACCAGCGGGTCCGCCTCCCCGTGCACGAGCAGGGCCGGCATCGCCGGGCGCCCGCCGGCCAGCCCGTCGGCGACCTCGGGCCAGGTGTCCGCGACCGCCTGCAGCGTCTCGCGCCGGAAGCCGCCGTGGTGGGTCAGCGGGTCGTGGAGCAGGGCGTCGACGTAGTCCGGGTGCGTGCTCAGGAGCTCGCGCGGGTCGTCGACGGGCAGCTCCGGCTCACCGAGCGCCAGCCACCCGTGGATCCAGTCCTGGGCGATCGCGGGCGGCGCGGACAGTACGAGGGCGTCGACCGGCTCGGGCGAGCGCAGCGCGAGCAGGAGCGCCGCCAGCGCCCCGCCGGAGTGGCCGATCACCGTCAGCGGCACGCCGGGGTGCTGCTCGCGCGCGATCGTCGTGAGCGTCCGCGCGTCGTCGACCAGCAGGTCCCACGACGCGATGAGCGCCCGCTCGCCCTCGCTGCGGCCGTGACCGACGGCGTCGAGCGCGTGGACGGCCTGCCCGTCGGCGGCCAGGCGCCGGGCCAGGGCGTCGTAGAGCCCGAGGTGCTCGCCGTGGCCGTGGACCAGGACGACCGCGCCGCGGGCCGGGGTCGCGGGCAGCCACTGGTCGTGGAAGACGGTGCCGGCGGCGCCGGGGAAGGTGGGCATGAGAGCTCCTCTCGTCGGGTGCCGACCCGACGATGGCGCGCTCTGCTGTCAGACCGCTGCCGGTCCGCTGCCGGTCAGGGCGCGGGCGGCGCCGCGACGACCGCGCGCTGGATCTGGACCGGGGTGCGCGGGGCGCCGCCGCCGGCCTGGTTGGACCCGTCGTCGCCGGCCTGCGCGACGCGGTCGAGCACGGCGAGCCCGCCGCCGCCGATCCGGCCGATGACCGAGTACTCGGGCGGGAGCGCCGAGTCGCCGTAGACGAGGAAGAACTGGCTGCCCGTGGAGCCCGGCTGCGAGCTCTTGGCCATGGCGATCAGGCCGCGGGCGTAGGTCGAGGCCTGGCCCTCGGCGCCCGGGAAGGGCGGCAGGCCCTGCGGGGGCTCCTCGGCGTACTGGTAGCCGGGGCCGCCCGACCCCGAGCCGGTCGGGTCACCGCACTGGAGCACCTGCAGGCTCCCCGCGCTGGAGACGAGCCGGGGGCAGGGCGTGTCGTCGTAGAAGCCCTGCGACGCGAGGCTGACGACGGCGTTCACCGCGCACGGCGCGGACGCACGGTCGAGCGTCATCGGGATCGCGCCCTGCGTGGTCTCCAGGGTGACGTCGACGGTGCCGGTCGTCGGCGGGTTCCCGTCGGGCGGGGTGTTCGGCTTGGACGCCGGCTCCGACGGGTTGTACGTGCAGGTCGAGGGGGCCGCGGCGGCGGGCGCGGGCTCGTCGGAGCCGGTCACGAGGAAGTAGACCCCCGCGCCGACGGCGAGCACGGCGACGACCGCGATGACCGAGATGACGGCCAGGCGCTGCCGACGCCGCCGGGTGCGCTCGGCCCGCCGTTCGATCTGGCGTTCCAGCTTGCGCTTGGCGGCCTTGCGGCGCTGCTCGTTCGTCGGCACGGCGGACATCGTAGGAACCGCGCCGACCGGTCCCCGTGAGGGTCTCGACTAGGGTGGGCCGAGCGAGGTCGACGCGCGAGGAGGACGAGAACGTGCTGGTCGAGGCCTTTCCGGCCGGGGTGTTCCAGACCAACTGCTACGTGGTCGCGCCCGGCCCGGGGGAGTCCGCCGTGGTGGTCGACCCGGGCCAGGACGCCGAGGAGGGGCTGCGCGAGGTGCTCGCGCGCCACCGGCTGACCCCCGTCGCGGTGCTGCTCACCCACGGTCACCTCGACCACATGTGGTCGGTGACGCCGGTGTGCGACGGCGACGACATCCCCGCCTTCATCCACCCCGAGGACCGCGGGATGCTCGCCGACCCGCTCGGGTCGGTCGGGCCGATGGGCCGGCAGATCGCCGCGATGTACCCGGGCCTGGAGTTCCGCGAGCCGCGCTCGGTCGAGGTCCTCGCCGACGGCGCCGAGCTCGAGCTCGCCGGGCTGCGCCTCACCGTCGACCACACGCCCGGCCACACCCGCGGCTCGGTGGTGTTCCGGTCGGCGACCGAGGACAACCAGCCGTTCCTGCTGGCCGGCGACACGCTCTTCCAGGGCGGCATCGGGCGCACCGACCTGCCCGGCGGCTCCACCGAGGAGATGATGGCCTCGCTCCGCGACAAGATCCTGTCGCTGTCCGACGACACCGCCGTCCTGCCCGGACACGGGCCGATGACGACCGTCGGCCAGGAGCGCGCCTCCAACCCGTTCGTGCAGGGCCTGACCAGCGCGCCCGGGCGTCACCTGTGAGCGCGTCGGTGCCGGCCGGCGGCTTCGCCGCGCCCAAGGGCGTCCCCGAGTACGTCGGGCCCGAGTTCACGACGGTCCGCGACACCCTCATCCGGGAGGCCGACCGCGCGGGCTACGCCCACATCGAGCTGCCGGTCTTCGAGGACACCGCGCTCTACGCCCGCGGGGTGGGCGAGTCGACCGACGTCGTCTCCAAGGAGATGTACTCGTTCGACGACCGCGGCGGCCGCTCGGTCACCCTGCGCCCCGAGGGCACGGCGGGCGTCGTGCGCTCGGTCATCGAGCACGGTCTCGACCGGGGCGGGCTGCCGGTGAAGCTGCGCTACGACGGCCCGTTCTTCCGCTACGAGCGCCCGCAGGCCGGCCGGTTCCGCCAGCTGCAGCAGGTCGGCGTCGAGGCGATCGGCGTGGACGACCCGGCGCTGGACGCCGAGGTGCTCGCCGTCGCCGACGCCGGGTTCCGCGCGCTGGGCCTGCGCGGCTACCGGCTGGAGATCACGAGCCTGGGCGACGCGACGACGCGCCCGCAGTACCGCGCCGAGCTGACCGGGTTCCTCGAGAAGCTCGACCTCGACGAGGCCACCCGCGAGCGCGCCCGCATCAACCCGCTGCGCGTTCTCGACGACAAGCGCCCCGAGGTCCGCGCCCAGCTCGACGGCGCGCCGCTGATGGTCGACCACCTCTCCGACGAGGCGGCCGCGCACCACGTGGCGGTGAAGCGCTACCTCGACGACCTCGGTGTCGCGTACGTCGAGAACCCGTGGATGGTGCGCGGGCTCGACTACTACACGAAGACGACGTTCGAGTTCGTCCACGACGGCCTGGGCTCGCAGTCGGGCATCGGCGGCGGCGGGCGCTACGACGGGCTCATGGCCGAGCTCGGCGGGCAGGCGCTCTCCGGGGTCGGCTTCGGGCTGGGGGTCGACCGGGCGCTGCTGGCGTGCCGCGTCGAGGAGGCCGGCCACGACGCCGCCGGGCGCGTGGAGGTCTTCGGGGTGCCGCTGGGCGACGCCGCGAAGGAGCGCCTCGTCGGCATCGTCGGGTCCCTGCGGCGGGCGGGCATCCGCGCGGACCTCGCCTACGGCAACCGCGGGCTCAAGGGCGCGATGAAGGCCGCCGACCGCTCGGGCGCCCGCTTCGCGCTCGTGCTCGGCGAGCGCGACCTCGAGGCCGGGGAGATCCAGCTCAAGGACCTCGCCGACGGCAGCCAGGCCGCGATCGCCCTGGACGGCGCGGCCGCCGCGGTCGACCGGGCGCTGCATGACGGCTGATCTCAGAACGGCACCTCGGTCGCCAGCAGCCCCTCCCCGGGCGCGCGTCCGGAGAGGATTCGGCAGAACTCGACGGCGTCGAGCGTGATCGTGGGGCCGTCCGTGCCCTGGGTGAAGGTGCCGCCCGCCGGCCCGGTGAGGTGCAGGACGAACGGCCGCCCGTGCCGGCGGGCCCACTCGGCGACGACGTGGGCGACGATCCGGCCGTCGTGTCCGGGCGTCAGGACCATCGTGCGGCCGGTGGCCCGCGAGACGTCCACGCGGTGCATCCAGGTGTCGCGGGTCAGGATGACGTCGAGGATGAAGCCCAGGCGCCACGTCTCGGTCGCCCCGTTGATCTCCTCCTTCGACGGCATCGCGCGCAGCAGCCGGACCCGGCCGCGCCAGCGCGCCTGCCGCGGTCCGGCCGTCTCCATGCGGCGCACGAGCTCCGCGGTGTCGAGACCGGCGTTGGCCTCCACCTGGAGCGAGGTGAGCCCGTCGATGAACGGCCCGTCGCCCGCGCGGCGTCCGCCGCGGGTCATGTCGGTCATCATGCGGCGGGCGCCGGTGAAGGTCTCCGTCATGCCCAGCACGTGACCGGCCATCGCGCGGACGTCCCAGGCCGGGCAGTCGGTGGGCGCCCGCCACTCGTCGGGGCGCAGCGCCGCGAGGAGGTCGGCCGTGCGGGCGGTCTCGGCGGCGCCGAGCGCCACGCACTCCGGGCGGGCGATCGGGGGCACGTCCGCGGTGCGCACCGCGGTGTCCATCACGCCACCGCCTGCCGCAGGCGTGCGGCGTACGCGTCGGCCAGCCCGGAGAGGGCCGCGGCGCCGTCGCCGGCGTAGGCGGGACCGTGCATGAGGGCGAGGGTGCGCGGTGCGAGCTCGGCGAGACCGCGGATCGCCGGAGCGGTGCCGGTGGTGAGCGCCGTGGCGCCGAAGATCTCGTCGGCGGCGAGGGCGGGGGTGACGATGTCGGTGTCGTGGACGAGCGCCGGACCGTCCCCGGTGCGGCTGAAGAGGTCGCCGCACAGCAGGGTGCCGGTGGTCTCGTCGTAGATCACCTGCGCCTCCCAGCCGTGGGGGACGTGGGGGGTGACGATGGTGCGGACGACGTGGCCGCCGAGGTCCCGGCGCTCGCCGTCGCCGACGGGCTCCGGCGGGCGGTCGGCGAGGTCGGACAGCGAGACCATGCAGCCGAGGCGGTTGAACAGCACGCGGGCGTCGGGCGCGAGGGCGAGCCACTCGTTCATCGCGCCGCACTCGTCGGCCTCGACGTGGCCGAAGCTGATCCACCGCAGCCGGGTGGGGTCGATGACCCGGCCCACCGCGTCCGAGACCAGCGGGAACAGCCCCCGCAGCCCGGTGTGGAAGAGCAGGGGCTCCTCGGCGTCGATGAGGTACTGGTTCATGGTGAAGCCGTCGGGGGTGACGTCGGGCAGGCAGGTCGACAGGCGGTAGACGCCGTCGGCGATCTCGTGCACGGAGGTGTCCATGGCGCCAGCGTGCGCCCGCGGTGAGCGCGGCCACATCGGGAGCGCTCCCTCAGTTAGCGCGGGCGGTCACCCAGCTTGGACGCCGTGGCGGCGGGCCAGCTCCGCGAGCGCGCGGCGGTCGTGCAGCCCGGTGCGCGCGAAGAGGTTGCCGAGGTGGCGCTCCACGGTGCGCGGTGAGAGGTGGAGCCGGGCGCCGATCTCCGGGGTGGACAGGCCGAGCGCGACCAGCCCGAGCACGTCGGTCTCGCGGCTCGTCACCCCGAGGGCGCGCAGCGGTTCCGGGACCGCCGACGCGCCGCGCCCCCGCCGGGGGACCGGCGCGCCGGCCTCGCCCATCAGCAGGCGGCAGCGGCGCGCCGTGCGCTCGAGGCCGACGGCGGCGAAGAACGCCTCGCTCTCACGCAACCAGGCGACCGGGTCGCCCCAGCCGTCGCGGATCGCGGCGCGCGCGACGAGGAGCTGCACCCACTGCAGCAGGCCGAGGCCGCCGTCGAGGGTCCGACCCGCCGGGCGGGCGCGCTCCATGAGGGCCACGGCCTCCGCGGGTGCCCCCGCCCGCCCCCGGGCGACGGCCTCCGCCGCGAGGTGGGCGCACCCGAACACGTCCAGCCCGACCTGGTCGGCGACCTCGGCGAACTCGGCCCGCGCGTCGACGCCGAGGTCGTCGTCCTCGGCGGTGTGCACCAGCGCCCAGAGCGCGCGGCCGGGGAAGACCGAGCGTCCCGGGTCGGCCCGGCGGACGTGGGTCATCATCGTGTCGAGGAGGCCGCGCAGGGCGTCGAGGTCGTCGACGGCGAAGGCCCGGGTGACGAGCACGCGCCCGTAGAGGTCGCCGAGGATGCGGGGGTCGTCCGGGTCGGGGGCGAGCGCGTCGGCGACGGCGGCCTCCATCGCGGCGTCGTCGCCGGCCAGCGCGTGGGCGTTCGCGAGCCAGAGGTGGGCGACCGGCCCCGTCGCGAGCCCGTAGCGCCGGCTCGCCTCGGCGCACGCGCGGGCGGCCTCCAGGGCGCCCTCCCGGTCGAAGTCGCCGAGGGCGAGGTCGGCGAGGCTGAGGTCCATGACGGCGACCGTGGTCAGGGCTCCGTAGCGGGCGGCGAGCGCGCGCGTGGCCCGCAGCGCGTCCGCGTTCCAGGTGATCAGGGCGAGCTCCTGCTGCGCGCGCAGGTGCCAGGTGGCGAGCCCGGCGCGTTCCGCCACGTCCGCGGCCCGCGCCAGCCACCGCGCGGCGCGCCCGGAGCGGAACTCGCGCTGCACCCGCCCGAGGACCTCCAGAGCCTCGCACTCGACCGCGGGCTGCGCGGCGTCCACGGCGGCGGCGACCGCACGGTGGGCGAGGGCGGTGGCGTCGTCCTGCCGGCCCTGCTCGAGGGCGACGTGGGCGGCCACGGCGTCGAGCCGGGCGGCGAGCGGCGCGTGCTCCTCCTGCCGCGCCTCGCCGACCAGCCGGGCGGCCTCGTCGACCTCGCCCGCGGCGAGGGCGGCACGCGCGAGCGTCAGCAGGAGCGCGGCGCGGCGGTCGGGGTCGCCGAGCAGGCGGGCGGCGAGGTCGGGCCCGAGGGCCAGCGCCTCCCGCGGCTTGCCAGCGGCGACGAGGACGTCGACGGCGAGCTCGTCGACGTCGACGGTGGCCGCCGCGTCGCCGCGGGCCAGGCGGCGGGCGCGCCGCGCGGTGACCTCCGCGCTGGCCACGGCGCCCTCGTCGAGCGCCCGGCGGGCGCTGGTGACCAGGCGCGCCGCGGCCTCCACCGGGGCGCCGGCGGCCTCGGCGAGCTCCGCCGCGAGCTCGCAGGCGGTGCCGGGGAGCCCGGGGTGGGCACGCTCGACGGCGGGCCAGGCGCGCCGCGCGAGGGCGCGGCGCTCCGGGGGCAGGAGGTCGTCGAGGACCGCCTCGCGGGTCAGGGCGTGCCGGAACGCGAAGCCGTCGCCGTCGACGGCCACGAGCTGCCGCCCGACCGCCGCCCGCAGCCCCTCCACGACGGCGCGCCCGTCGACCTCGGCGATCCCCGGCACCAGCTCCCAGTCGAACCGCCGGCCGAGCACCGCCGCCGCGGCGACCACGTGCCGGGCGACGGGGTCGAGGTCCGCGAGCCGCCGCGCGACCGACTCCCGCAGGCTCGCCGGCACCCGCGGGGTGAGCTCGCCGGCGCTCACCCACCCGGCGTCGGCGAAGTGCAGCTCGCCCGCCGCGACCAGGCCGGCCAGCAGCTCCTCGACCAGCAGCGGCACGCCCTCCGCGTGGCGGCGCAGGAACGCCCGGACCTCGGGCGGCGGACCGGCCGTGGCCAGGCACGCGACGAGCATCCGGTCCACCCCGGCCTCGTCGAGGGGACCGACGGCGAGGACGGACGACGGATCCCGGCGGGGGAGCCGCGCGAGCACCTCGGTCGCCGTCCCCTCGGGCCGCGTCGTGCCCAGCACGAGCAGGGCCTCGTCGGCGAGCGCGTCGGCGAGGTAGTCGAGTACGCCGAGGGTCTCGGTGTCCGCCCAGTGCAGGTCCTCGAGGACGAGCACGCACGGGCCGTCCGGGCGCAGCAGGCGGACGACGGCCTCGCCCAGGACGACGGGGGAGTCCTCGGCCCCGGCCGGGGCGCTGCGCCACGCGGGGACGAGGCGGGCGAGCTGGCTCCCGAACCCGTCGAGCTCCGGGGCCGTGGGCGGCGGCGCCGACCGGAACGCGGCGAGGAACGCCTCGATCAGCGGGCGGTAGGGCACCGGGCCGCCGCCCGGCACGGCGCGGCCCGACAGCACCCGCAGGCCCTGTCCGCGGGCGAGGTCGACGGCCTCGCGCACGAGACGGCTCTTGCCGGTGCCGGGCTCGCCGACCAGCAGGACCACCCCGCCGTGCCCGCTGCCGGCGGCCGCGAGGTGCGCGTGCAGGGCCGCCGTCTCGTCCCCGCGCCCGATGAGCGCCGGGCACAGCAGTGACGGCCCCATGCGATCCCCCTGGCGGGGATCGTAGGGCGCTCAGAGCAGGCCGAGCACCCTCGCGGCGTTCCCCTTGAGGATCTTCGGCCGGACATCGTCGGGGATGTCCAGATCCGCGAAGTCCCGCAGCCACCGGTCCGGCGTGATGACCGGGAAGTCGGAGCCGAACAGGACCTTGTCGCGCAGCTGGCGCGACGCGGCGCGGACGAGCTGGGGCGGGAAGTACTTCGGCGCCCAGCCCGAGAGGTCGATGAACACGTTCGCCTTGTGCCCGGCGATCGAGATCGCCGCGTCCTGCCACGGCACCGACGGGTGGGCGAAGATCATCGTCAGCTCGGGGAAGTCGGCGGCGACGTCGTCGAGCAGCATCGGGTCGGAGTAGCGCAGCTTCAGCCCCGCGCCGCCGGGCAGGCCCGCGCCGATTCCGGTCTGGCCGGTGTGGAAGAGCGCCGGGACGCCGGCCTCGGCGATCGCCTCGTAGAGCGGGTAGTAGGTGCGGTCGTTCGGCGCGAAGCCCTGCAGGGTCGGGTGGAACTTGAACCCGCGGGCGCCGCGGTCGACGAGCCGGCGGGCGCGCTCCACCGACGCCCGGCCGCCGTGCGGGTCGACCGATCCGAACGGGATGAGCACGTCGGGGAACGCCGCGGCCCGCTCGACGATCTCCTCGCTGGACAGCGGCGGGTGCCCCGTCGCGGCCGGGGCGTCGACGGTGAAGACCACCGCGGCCATCGACCGCTCGCGGTAGTGCGCGGCGATCGCCTCGACGGTCGGCGTGCGGTCCTGGTCGCTGCGGAAGTACTGCGCCGAGGCGTCGAGCAGCTCGTCGGTGAGCGCGAAGCACCCGTGGGCGTCCTGCTCCACGTGGGTGTGGACGTCGATGGCGGTGAGGTCGTCGAGGTTCACCCAGCGGCCTTTCGGGCGTCGAGCGCGGCGCGGATCACGGCGTCGCGGCGGGCGAGCAGGGCGTCGGGGTTCGGGGCGGCCTCTCTCACCTGCGTGATGAGGCGATCGGCGAGGTCCGGGGTCATCGTCGGGGTCCCGAGGTCGGACCACAGCGCCTCGGTACCGGGGTGCAGGTGCTCGAGGACGTGCGCGAGGCCGCCGTCGCCGCCGGAGAGGTGCTGGCCGGTGATCGGGCCGACGGCGGCCCACCGCAGGCCGGGGCCCTCGGTGATCGCGGTGTCGACGTCGGCGACGGTGGCCACCCCGCGCTCCACCAGCGAGTACGCCTCGCGCCACAGGGCGGCCTGGAGGCGGTTCGCGAGGTGGCCGGGGAGCTCGGCGCGCAGGCGCAGCGGGGTGCGTCCGACCGAGGTGTAGAAGCTCATCGCGGCCTCGACGGCCGCCTCCGAGGTCGCCTCGCCGGGCACGACCTCGACGAGCGGGACCAGGTGCGGCGGGTTGAACGGGTGCCCGACGAGCACGCGCTCCGGGTGGGCGGGCGCCCCGCGGGCGAGGTCGGTCGGGCGCAGCATCGACGAGCTGCTGGCGATGACGACCTCAGGGCGCGCGGCGGCGTCGAGCACCGCGAGCAGCTCGTGCTTCAGTTCGAGGCGCTCGGGCCCGTTCTCCTGGACGAAGTCGGCGCCGGCCACCGCCGCGGCGGGGTCGGCGGCGACCGTGACACCGGGCAGGTCCGTCGGCGCCGGATCCCACGCGACGACGTCGTGGCCGTGCTCGAGGAACAACGTCGCCCAGCTCGTGCCGATCACCCCGGTCCCGATCACCGCGATCCTCATGGTCGAGCTCCCCTATCGGCGTGCTCCCCTCGATGCTGCGCCTCCGGCCTCATCTGGCCAGCCCCACGAACGCCTCGAGAGCCGTCGGGTCGACCAGCGAGTCCCGGGACGCGACGCGGTCGGGGTCGGCGCCGAGCAGGATCCGTTTCGCCGGCACCTCGAGCTTCTTGCCGGTGCGGGTGCGCGGCACGGCCGCGATGGCGTGGATCCGGTCCGGGACGTGGCGCGGCGAGAGCGCGGAGCGGAGCTCGGCGCGGACGCGGGCCTCGTCGATGTCGTGCCCGGGGGCCGGCACGACGAAGAGCACCAGCTCGTCGGTGTCCTCCAGGTGCACCACGAGGCTGTCGGCGACCTCGGGCATCTCCTCGACGACGGCGTAGAACTCGGCGGTACCGAGCCGCACGCCGCCGCGGTTGAGGGTGGCGTCGGAGCGCCCGGAGACGACCACCGAGCCGCTCGGCGCGAACCGCACCCAGTCGCCGTGGCGCCACACGCCGGGGTAGACGTCGTAGTAGGTGGCGCGCAGCCGGGTGCCGGCGGCGTCGTCACCCCAGAAGAACAGCGGCATGGACGGCATGGGGGAGCGGATGACGAGCTCGCCGCGCTCGCCGACCACCTCGCGGCCCTCCTCGTCGAACGCCGCGGTGTCGACGGCGAGCTCGCGCCCGGAGATCTCGCCCTCGACCACCTCCTGCCACGGGCCGCCCTGCAGGATCCCGGTGCAGACGTCGGTGCCCCCGCTGCCCACGAGCAGCAGGACCTCGGGGCCGAACTCGGCGGCCACCCAGCGGTAGCCCTCGGGCGGCAGCGGGCTGCCGGCCACGCAGACCTGGCGCAGCGGCGTGAGGTCCTGGTCCCGGGCGGGGTGGATGCCCGCGCCGCGGCAGGCCATGAGGAAGCCGGGCGACGCCCCGAAGTGCGTGGCGCGGGCGTCCGCCGCGAGGCGCCACTGCCAGCCGAGGTCGGGGTGCAGCGGGTTGCCGTCGACGAGGATCAGCGCGGCACCGTGCATCAGGCCGCTGACCAGCGCGTTCCACATCATCCACGCGGTGGTCGAGAACCAGAGCATGCGGTCGCCGGGCTGGACGTCCCAGGCCAGGCCGTGGTTCTTGAGGTGCTCGACGGTGATCCCGCCGTGCCCGTGGACGATCGCCTTGGGCGGGCCGGTGGTGCCCGAGGAGAAGAGCACGACCAGCGGGTGGTCGAAGGGCACCGGGTCGTAGGCGGGCTCGGCGGGGGTGCCGACCAGCTCGGACCACGGCAGCGCGTCCGGCACGTCGCCGGGACCGTAGGGGATCGCGACGACGTGGCGCAGGGTCGGCAGGGCCGCGCGCAGGGCGGCGACCTCGTCGGTGCGGTCGATCGGCTTGTCGCCGAAGACGTAGCCGCCGACGGCGAGCAGGACCGTCGGCTCGATCTGGGCGAAGCGGTCGACGACACTGCGCGCGCCGAACTCCGGGGCGCACGACGCCCACACCGCGCCCAGGCTGGCCGCGGCGAGGTGGGCGATCACGGTCTCGGGGATGTTCGGGGCGTAGGCGACGACCCGGTCGCCGCGGCGCACGCCGAGCCGCTGCAGGCCCGCGCGGGCGCGGGCGACGGCGTCGCGCAGCTCCTCGCGGCTCCACTCCTGCGGTTCGCGGGTCTGGGAGTACGCGAGGAGCGCGGTCCCGGTGGTGGCGGCCTCGACGGCGGCCTCGGCGTAGTTGAGCGTGGCGCCCGGGAACCAGACCGCGCCGGGCATCACGGGGTCCTCGAGCACGGCGCGCGGCGGCTCGTGGAAGGGCACGGCGTAGAACGCCGCGATCGCCGACCAGAAGCCGTCGAGGTCGGTGACCGACCAGCGCTGCAGGGCGTCGTAGTCGTCGAAGGTCAGGCCGCGCTCGCGGCCGAGCCACTCGACGAACCGCGCGGTGACCGTGCCGGCGGGAGGAGGCGCCATCAGCGGACCTTCCCGGCGCGGCCGTCGAGGAACGCGCTCATCCGCTCCTGGGCCTCGGGGCTGCTCGACGAGATCGCCGCCATGAGGGCCTCCATGAAGAGCCCGTCCTCGTCGCGGGCCGCGGCGATGCGCGGCAGGGCCTGCAGGACCGCGTACGTGCTCACCGGCGGGTTCCCGGCCATCCGGTGGGCCAGCTCGAGGGCCTTCGCGAACCCGCCGCCCGGCTCGGTGAGGTAGGTCGAGATGCCCAGCTCCAGGCCCTCGCGGGCGTCGAGGACGCGGCCGGTGAGCATGAGGTCGGTCATCCGCGCGACGCCGATGAGCCGCGGCACGCGCACCGACCCGCCGCCGCCGACGAACAGGCCGCGCCGCGCCTCGGGCAGCGCGTAGAAGGCGCTGGGCTCGGCGACGCGGACGTGGGTGGCGGCGGCGAGCTCGAGCCCGCCGCCGACGACGGCGCCCTTGAGCACGCTGACCACCGGCAGCCGGCCCCGTTCCATGCGCGTGAAGACGCGGTGCCAGAACCGGGAGTGCTCGACGCCCGTGACGGCGTCGGTCTCGCCGAGCTCGGCGAGGTCCAGGCCGGCGCAGAAGTGGTCGCCCTCGGCGTCGAGGACGACTGCGCGCACGTCGGCGGGCGGTGCGGCGAAGAAGGTCTCGAGGCCGAGCACCGTGGCGTCGTCGAGCGCGTTGCGCTTGGCCGGGCGGGCGAGGCGCAGCACGGCGACGGGCCCGTCGCGGTGGAGGGTCAGCGACCGCGGCAGGAGAGCCTGAGGCTCGGTCATCGGTCTCCTCGGCGGCGCGGGACCATGGCGGCGCGTGACGTCGCGCTCATCGGCCCTCCTTCGTTATCAGGAACCTTGAGACTAGGGGTCGGCGAGCGCGGACGGTAGTGGACGAGGGGGACGACGGTGGCGGTACAGGAACAGGACCGGGTGGCGGAGGCGCCGTCGCTGCTCTACGCGGTGAAGCAGGTCGAGCTCGCGGTCCGCGCCCGCCTCGACGACCTCCTGCGCACCACCGGCGTCACGGTGCCCCAATGGACGGCGCTGACCGTCCTCGCCCGCCGCGAGGGGCAGACGGGCGCCGACCTCGCGCGCAACGCCTTCGTCAGTCCCCAGGCGATGGGCGACCTGCTCGCCGCCCTCGAGCGCGGCCACTGGATCACCCGCACCCCCGACCCGGCGCACAAGCGCCGCGTGCTCATCGGGCTGTCCGACGCGGGCCGCGCGCTGCTGGAGGACGTGGCGCCGGGGGCGGCCGAGGTCGAGGAGCGCATGGTCAGCGGCCTCGACCCCGACCAGCGCGCCGCCCTGCGCACCCTGCTCAACCAGTGCCGCACCAACCTGGTCTGACCGGCCCATTCCGCTCACGTAGTCCGCTCGGCCGCCTCCTCGTCGGGGATGACGTCGAGGGCGGCCGCGCCGGCGCGGGCGCCGCGCTCGTAGGACGTGTAGAGCTCGCGGAACAGGGCGTGCGCGGGCTCGGCGGGCCAGTCGGGCGGCAGGTGGCGCCGGGGCAGGCGCGGGTCGCGCCGGATCGCCTGCAGCCAGTCGGTCTGCAGCACGAGCTGCGCCGCGAGGGGATCGGTGACGGGCGGGTGCGTCGCCGGATCGCCCCAACGCGCCCGGAACGCCTCGTAGCGCGCGGCGAGCGCGGGCAGGTCCCAGGCGTCGCGGACGAGCGTGTCGACGTCGGTGCCCTCGAGCGCCCGGGCGCTGAACGCGCGCAGCCGGCCCTCGACGCCGAGCCCGTCGGCGAGCGCGCCGACGTCGACGTCGCCCGGCGCGATCCACAGCCCGCCCTGCAGGGGACCGAACCCGGCCCAGGTCAGGCGCGCCCGCAGCAGGTGCCGCTCCCGGGCCCAGGCGTCGGGCAGCGAGAACGACAACAGCGTCCACGACCCGTCCCAGTGCGTGTTGACGACGTCGGTGCGCCAGAGGCGCGCCTCGCCGTCGCGCAGCACCTCGCGCGTGGCGGGCGTCGACCCGACGTAGACCTGGCGCCCGCGGCGCACGCGGTGGAGCTGGTCGCGGCGGGCCATGCGGCTGACCGTCGAGCGGGTCGCGTGCTCGGAGACGCCGGCGCGGCCCAGCACGTCGACGAGGCTGCTCGTCGCGACGTGCACGCCGCGCCCGAGGAGGTAGCCGCCGAGGAAGGTCAGCAGGATCGCCTGGGGCCGCCGGGCGTCGACGTCCTCGTCGATCGCAGCCGGCGTCTCCTCGGACACGACCTCCCCGGACACGGCCGGAGCCTAGCGCCGCGACGATGTTGGGCACATCGTTGACGCCCGTCGCGATGCTGCCTACATTGACCCGGACATCCGTGACGCCGACCACACGATCAGCAGGAGGTGCGGCGTGACCGACGCCGACCCGCGCTCGCGGACCCAGCTCCGCCGGGCGGTGCTGTCCAGCTACCTGGGCAGCGTCATCGAGTACTACGACTTCCTGCTCTACGCGACGGCGTCGGCGGTCGTCTTCGCCAAGGTCTTCTTCTCGACGCTCGACCCGCTGGTCGGCACGGTCGCGAGCTTCGGCACGCTCGCCACCGGCTACCTGGCGCGCCCGCTGGGCGGGGTGCTGTTCGGGCACTTCGGCGACCGGGTCGGGCGCAAGAAGATGCTCGTGGTCACCATGACGCTGATGGGCGTGGTCAGCGTGCTCATCGGCGTGCTGCCGACCTACGCGCAGATCGGCGTCTGGGCGCCCGTGCTCCTCATCCTGCTGCGTGTCCTGCAGGGCGTCGCGGTCGGCGGCGAGTGGGGCGGCGCGGTGCTGATGTCCGCCGAGCACGCGACCACGCGGCGCGGGCTGTGGGCGAGCTTCACCAACGCCGGTGCCCCGAGCGGCATGGTGCTCTCCACCGCGGCGCTCGCCGGGGCGGCCGCGATCGCGGGGGAGCAGGGCTTCCTGACGTGGGGCTGGCGCGTGCCGTTCCTGCTCAGCGCCGTGCTGCTCGCCGTCGGGCTGTTCGTGCGGGCCCGGGTCACCGAGACGCCGGTGTTCGCGCGGGCCAGCACCGACGCGGCGCCGTCGGCCCCGCCGCTGCTCGAGGTGCTGCGCCGCCACCCGCGCAACCTCGTGCTCTCGATCGGCGTCGGCTTCGGCGCCTTCGTCGCGCAGGGGGTGCTGACGACGTTCGTCATCGCCTACGCGGTGCAGGCGGGGTTCGCGCGCCAGACCGTGCTCAACGCGCTGACGATCTCCTCGATCGCCGCGATCTTCGGCATCATCGGCTTCGCGGCGCTCTCCGACCGCGTCGGCCGGCGCCCCGTCGTCCTCGTGGGCGCGCTCGCCATGACCGTCTGGGCGTTCCTGCTCTTCCCGCTCGTCGACTCCGGGTCCACGGGGCTGCTCGTGCTCGCGGTGGTCGTGGGGCAGGGCGTCGTGCACGCGGCGATGTACGGGCCGCTCGCCGCGCTCTACACCGAGCTGTTCTCCACCCGCGCCCGCTACACCGGCGCCTCGCTGGGCTACCAGGTCGCCGGCATCGGGGCCGGTCTCGGGCCGGTGGTGTTCGCGAGCGTGCTGCAGAGCACCGGCAGCGCCCTGCTCGTGTCGGTCGTCATCGGCGCCTGCTGCCTGCTCACCGTCGGCTGCGTGCTGGCCACGGGCGAGACCAGCCGGCGCGGCCTCGACGACGCCGACACCCCGGCCGCCGACCCCACCCGCACCCCCGTCGCCTGACCTCACGTCGGCGATCGTCACCCGATCGTCACCCACGGGCTTCACACGGGGCTCACGCTGTCCCCCTTCGTACGGAGTGGAAGGGGACGCGGATGGCGGAGCAGGTCGAATCCCCTCGCGGCTCGGGCAGCGAGTACCTCGCCGCCCGGCAGCTGAAGGCCGGCTCGGCGAGCTGGGTGCTGCTGGCCGGGCTGGGCGTCGCGTACGTGATCTCCGGCGACTACGCCGGCTGGCACTTCGGCCTGGCCCAGGGCGGCTGGGGCGGCCTCGCGGTCGCCGCCGTCCTCATGGCCGTGATGTACACGTGCATGGTGCTGGGCCTCGCCGAGATGTCCTCGGCCCTGCCGGCGGCCGGCGGCGGCTACACGTTCGCGCGGGTGGCCATGGGGCCGTGGGGCGGGTTCGCGACGGGCGCGGCGATCCTGCTCGAGTACGCGGTGGCCCCGGCGGCGATCGCCACGTTCATCGGCGGCTACGTCGAGTCGCTGGGCCTGTTCGGGATCACCGACGGCTGGTGGGTCTACCTCGCCTGCTACGTCGTCTTCGTCGGCATCCACCTGCTCGGTGTCGGCGAGGCGCTCAAGGTCTGCTTCGTCATCGCCGCGATCGCGCTGGTCGGGCTGATCCTCTTCGCCGTCGGCGGCCTCCTGTCGTTCGACGCCGCCAACCTCACCGACATCCCGCCCACGGACACGGCCGGCGCGTCGCCGTTCCTGCCGTTCGGGCTGGTCGGTGTGTGGGCGAGCTTCCCCTTCGCGATCTGGTTCTTCCTCGCCGTCGAGGGCGTCCCGCTGGCCGCGGAGGAGGCGCGCGACCCCGTGCGAGCCGTGCCGCGCGGGATCATCGTCGCGATGGCGGTGCTGGTCGTGTCGGCGGCCGCGGTCCTGTTCCTCGCCCCTGGCGCCCAGGGCGCGCAGGCCCTCTCCGAGAGCGAGAACCCGCTGGTCAGCGCCCTCGAGGTGGGGCTGGGCGGCCCGTCGTGGCTCTCGACGACCGTCAACTACATCGGCCTGCTCGGGCTCATCGCGAGCTTCTTCTCGATCATCTACGCCTACTCGCGGCAGACCTTCGCGCTCTCGCGGGCGGGCTACCTGCCCCGGGCGCTGTCGAAGACCAACGCCCGCAAGGCCCCGACCCTCGCGCTGGTCGTCCCGGCGATCATCGGCTTCGTGCTCGCCGCCACCGGCAACGGCGACATCCTGATCAACCTCGCCGTCTTCGGGGCGACGCTGTCCTACGTGCTGATGATGGTCGCGCACCAGGTGCTGCGAGCCCGCCACCCGGAGATGGAGCGGCCCTACCGCACCCCGGGCGGGCGGATCACCACCGGCGTCGCGCTGGTGCTCGCCCTCGCCGCGGTGGTGGCGACGTTCCTCGTCGACGTCGTCGCGGCCCTGTGCGCGCTGGGGGCGTTCGCGGTACTCATGGCGTGGTTCGGGTTCTACTCGCGGCACCACCTCGTCGCCGCGGCGCCCGACGAGGAGTTCGCGGCGCTGGCGAAGGCGGAGGAGGAGCTCGAATGAGCTGGTCCACCACGTTGGGCGGTCACTCGTACTCCTTCGCCGACCTGCGCGACCTGCTCGCCAGGGCGACCCCGCTGCGCTCGGGCGACGTGCTCGCCGGCGTGGCGGCGGAGTCGGCGGCCGAGCGGGTCGCCGCCCAGACCGTGCTCGCCGACCTCCCGCTCGCGCACTTCCTCGACGAGGCCGTCGTGCCCTACGAGGACGACGACGTCACCCGGCTGATCATGGACTCGCACGACGCCGAGGCCTTCGCGCCGGTGCGGTCGCTGACCGTCGGCGGCTTCCGCGACTGGCTGCTGTCGTGGGAGGCCGACACGGCGACCCTCGCGGCGCTCGCGCCCGGGCTGACCCCGGAGATGGTGGCCGCCGCGAGCAAGCTCATGCGCGTCGGCGACCTCGTCGCCGTGGCCCGCAAGACCCGCGTCGTCACCGCGCTGCGCACCACCATCGGCCTGGAGGGGCGACTCGCGACGCGGCTGCAGCCCAACCACCCCACCGACGACGCCGTCGGCATCACCGCCTCGCTCGTCGACGGGCTGTTGCACGGCGCGGGCGACGCGGTGGTCGGCATCAACCCCGCCACCGACCGGCCCTCGACGGTGCTCGCCCTGCTCGAGCTCATCGACGACGCCCGCCGCCGGCTCGACGCGCCCATCCAGTCCTGCGTGCTCACCCACGTCACGACGACGCTGGAGCTCCTGGAGCGGGGCGCGCCGGTGGACCTGGTGTTCCAGTCCGTGGCCGGCACACAGGCCGCCAACCGGGGGTTCGGGGTGACGCTGGACCAGCTGGCGGCGGCGCGGGCCGGCGCGCTCGAGCTGGGCCGCGGCACGGTCGGGTCGAACGTGACGTACTTCGAGACCGGCCAGGGCTCGGCGCTGTCGGCCGACGCCCACCACGGCGTCGACGAGCAGACCCTCGAGGCCCGGGCCTACGCGGTGTGCCGGGCGTTCGACCCGCTGCTGGTCAACACCGTCGTCGGCTTCATCGGGCCGGAGTACCTCTACGACGGCAAGCAGATCCTGCGCGCCGGGCTCGAGGACCACCTCTGCGGCAAGCTGCTCGGCGTCCCCATGGGCGTCGACGTCTGCTACACGAACCACGCCGAGGCCGACGCCGACGACACCGACACGCTCCTGCTGACGCTCGGCGCGGCGGGATGCGCCTTCGTGATCACGGTGCCGGGCGGCGACGACATCATGCTCAACTACCAGTCGCTGTCGTTCCAGGACGTCCTGCAGGTCCGCCAGACCCTCGGCCTGCGGCCCGCGCCCGAGTTCGAGGCGTGGCTGGGGTCGGTGGGGCTGCTCGACGACGCCGGGCGCGTGCCGCAGCTGGTGCCGGAGCCGATCCGGGCCTTGATGGCATGAGGGGGACGGCATGAGCTCGGACCCGTGGGAGACGCTCCGCGCCGCCACCCGCGCGCGGGTGGGACTCGGCCGCGCCGGGGACGGGCTGTCGACCGCCGAGAACCTCCGCCTCGCCGCCGCCCACGCGCAGGCGCGCGACGCCGTCCACACGCCGCTGGACACCGACCTCGTGCTCGCGGCGCTGGGGGAGCGGGCCGGGCCGGTGGTGCGCTCGCAGGTCGCCGACCGCACCGAGTACCTGCAGCGCCCCGACCTCGGCCGACGACTCGCGTCCGACCACGGGCTCGCGTCCGGCGAGTACGACCTCGCCGTGGTGGTGGCCGACGGGCTCTCGGCAACCGCGGTGCACGAGCACGCGGGGGGCCTCGTCGACGCGCTGCTGCCGCGCGTGGAGGGGTGGGCGGTGGCGCCGGTCGTCGTCGCGGAGCAGGCCCGGGTGGCGCTCGGCGACGTGATCGCCGCCGCGCTCGGGGCGTCGCTGGTGCTCGTGCTCATCGGCGAGCGCCCCGGCATGTCCGCGCCCGACTCGCTCGGCGCCTACCTGACCTTCGCACCGCGCCCCGGCCGCGTCGACTCGGAACGCAACTGCGTCTCCAACATCCGCCCGCCCGACGGCTTGACCTACGAGGCGGCGGCCGAGGTGCTGGCGGCCCTGCTCACGGAGTCCTTCCGCCGGCAGCTCTCGGGCGTGGACCTCAAGGACACGGGCGCGGCCCTGCCGTCCGCGGCAGGCTGACCCGGACGCCGGCGACGGCCCCGAGCCGCCGCCGTGCCCAGGGCTATTCGCCCGAGCGGCCCTTCCGGCCGGCGGGGAGGCGGTCCACCAGGCGCCCGAGCCGCTCCGTGGTGCCCTGCAGCGGTGCCAGGGCGTCGGCGAGGACCTTGATCTGCTCGTCGAGGTTGTCGATCCGCCCGGCCAGGGTGCGCAGGTCCGGGCTGACCTTCTGCAGCTCGCCGGCCGCGGTGGTCAGCGACGTGTCCAGCGTGCCGAGCCGCGCCGGGACCTCGGGGAACGTCGAGTCGGCGTGCCGGGCGAGGGTCTCGACGTGCTCGATCGCCCCGGTGAGCTTGCGGACCTCGTCCACCGCGCCCGCCATCTGCTCCAGCGACGGGGCCGCGGCGGCGAGGGCGTGCAGGTCGTCGACGGCGCCGGTGAGCGCGTGCAGGTCGTCCGCGGCCGCGGCGAGGGACCGCAGCGTCGGCACCGCCTCGGCCAGCTGCGTGAGGGTGGGGACGGCGTCGGCCAGGGACGCCACGGTGGGCACGGCGTCCGCGAGCCGGCCGACCGAGGGCACGCCGTGCGCGATCTGCGAGACCGAACCGGTGGCGCCGGCGATGGTGCGCAGGTCGCTGGTGGCCCCGGCGAGGGTGCCCAGGTCGTCGACGGCCGCGGCGATGCGCGCGAGGGTGGGGACGGCGCCGGCGAGCTCCTCGAGGTGCGGCACCGCGGTGCCCAGCTGCTGCAGCGCGGGCGCCGCCTCGGCGAGCTGCCCGAGCCGCGGGGCCGCGTCGCCGAGCTGCTGGAGGGCGGGGACGGCCTGAGCGAGCGAGGCGATGTCGTCGCGGGCCTCGCCGATCCGCGCCAGGGCGGGGACGGCCTCGGAGAGCGCGTGGATGTCGGGGGCGGCGCCGGCGATCGCCTGGAGCGCGGGGACCGCGCCGGCCAGCGCGGCGATGTCGCCGCGGGCCTCGCCGATCGCCTGCAGCGCGGGCACGGCCCGGGCGAGCGCGGCGATGTCGTCGCCGGCCGCGCCGATCTGCTGCAGGGCCGGCACCGCCTCGGTGAGGGCGTGGATGTCGGGCGCCGCGCCGGCGATGGCCTGCAGGGCGGGGGCCGCCTGGGCGAGGGCGTGCAGGTCGTCGGTGGCGTCGCCGAGCCGGGTCAGCGCGGGTCCGGCGTCGGCGAGGCGGTCGAGCGCCGGGGCGGCGTCGGCGATCCGGTCGAGCGTCGGGACCGCCCGGGCCAGGGCGTGCAGGTCGTCGACCGCGCCGCCGAGGCGGTCGAGCGCGTCGGTGGCATACGAGAGGCGGGTGAGGTCGGGCGCGAGCTCGGCCAGCGTGTGCTGCAGCCCAGAGGCCACGGGCAGGAGCTGCTCGAGCATCGACACGAGCCGTGGCACGGCGCGCAGCGCGTCGGCGACGAGCGGGCTGAGGTCGGCGGTGGTCCGCGCGCCGGAGGTGGCGATGTCCGCGATCCCGCGGACGATCGCGGGGCCGTGCAGCGTCAACTCCACCGCGGTGCGCGTCGACGCGACGACCAGCGCGCGGGCCGTGTCGAGGATGCCGCTCGGGGGGCTCTCGACCGACCGGGGCAGCGCGGGACGGTTCATGCGGTCTCACCCCGGGGTTCGGTGCTGCGGACGGCGCGGACGACGACGGCGGCGAGGATCGTGGTCAGCGGGACCGACGCGACCAGGCCGATGCTGCCGACCAGGGTCCGCACGACCTCCTGCGCCACGTCCTCGGCGGTCAGCAGGTCGCCGAGACCCCGTCCCGCCAGTCCGAACAGCAGCAGCAGGGGCAGCGCCGCCCCGGCGTACGCGAGCACCAGCGTGTTCACCGCCGACGCGACGTGATCACGACCGACACGCATGGCGGAACCATAGAGGTCCGCGAGCCGCGCGGCCGGGTCAGCGCGGTGCAGCTCCCAGACGGCGCTGGTCTGGGTGACGGTGACGTCGTCGAGCACGCCCAGCGCGCCGATGACCACGCCCGCGAGCAGCAGCCCGCGGACGTCGAGCCCCGCGCCGAGCACCCCCGCGAGCTCCGAGGACTCCTCGCCGAGCCCGGTGAGCCGGGAGGTCGCGGCGAAGAGCACCGCGAGCACCCCGATCAGCCCGAGGCTCGCCAGCGTGCCGAGCGCCGCGGTGGCGGTGCGCGCCGAGGGCCCGTGGGTCAGCGGCAGCACGATGCCGACGATGAGCCCGGAGGCGGTGAGGGCGACCGCGACCGGCGGGGACCCGGTCGCGAGCGCGGGGAGGACGAACAGGGCGAGCACCCCGAGGGTCGCCCCGAGCGCGACGAGCGCCGCGAGGCCCTGCCAGCGGCCCAGCAGCAGGACGGCGAGCGCGAACGCGGCCCCGAGGACGAGCAGCGGCGCGCCGCGCTGGAAGTCGACGATCGTGTAGGTGAGGGGGTCGGCGGGGTCGCCCCCGGCCCAGCCGAGCACCACGGGGTCGCCGACGGCGAAGCGCGGCGAGCCGGGGGTGGCGGGCGCGAGGGTGACGATCGTGGAGCCGGCGGCCGGGCCCTCGTCGAGCCGCAGGGTGACCGCGACGCAGCCCTCGCCGGGGCCGGGGGAGGGCAGGTTCGGGTCGGTGCAGTCCGACTCGGCGGCGGCCCGCGTCACCTCGGCGTCGACGGGCGTCTGCGCGCCGAGCCCCGGTGCGCCCTGACCCGTCGCGGCCCGCGCGGCGACGTCGGCGTACTCGCCGGGCGACGGCGCGAGCACGACGAGACCGACGAGCACCGCGAGCGCGCAGGGCACGAGCAGCGCGGCGAGCAGGATCCGGACCCGTCGCCCCGAGGGACCGTCGAGGTCCCCGCCGCCGTGCCCGTGGCCGTGGCCGTGGCCGTGCCCGCTCGCGGCCGGCGCCTCGGCCCGCCGTCGGCGCCGTGCCGGTGTTCCAGCCTGGCGGCCACGCCCACGTTCAACGTCAGGATTTCCCCCAGCTCGGCGGAGGGTCGGCGGGGCCGGGTCCTCCGCCGAGGCCCTGCCGTTCCGCGGCACACGGATCGGGCCGGTCGGCGCGTCGTCCTCGCTCGACGTCGCCGCCGCGGCCGCCTGGGGACGCGCGTGTCGCGTCGGCGGCCGGGAGGACGTCACCCGCCCATCATCGCCGGGACGTTCCCGAATCGGACGTCGGGGCAGACTCGGCACGTGCGCGCGGTGCTGATCGAGGAGTTCGGGGTCGAGCCGGCCGTCGTGGAACGGCCCGATCCGCAGCCGGCGCCCGACGGCGTCGTGGTGGCCGTCGAGGCGACCGGGCTCTGTGCGAGCGACCGCTACGCCTGGCGCGGCCACGACGACGGCGTCGTGCTGCCGTTCGTGCCCGGCCACGAGCTCGTCGGGCGCGTGGTCGCGGTGGGCGCCGAGGTCCGGCGGGCCCGCGTCGGGGACCGCGTCACCACCCCGTTCGTCCAGGGCTGCGGGCGCTGCCCGAGCTGCCTCGCGGGCCAGGCGCAGGTGTGCCCGCACCAGGAACAGCCCGGCTTCACCCACGACGGCTCGTTCGCCGAGCTCGTCGCCCTGCGCCACGCCGACGCCAACCTCGTCGCGGTCCCGGACGACGTCGACGCGGGTGGGGCGGCCCTGCTGGGGTGCCGGGTCGCGACCGCGTTCCGCGCCGTCGTCGACCGCGGCGGGCTGCGGGCCGGGGACCGGCTGCTGGTCCTCGGCGCCGGCGGGGTGGGGCTGGCCGCGGTGCTCGTCGCCCGGGCGCTGGACGCCGAGGCCGTCGTCGTCGACCCGGCACCCGCCGCGCGGGACCGTGCCCTCGAGCTGGGCGCGACGGCGGTGCTGCACCCGGACGCCGGGCCGGACGGGGTCCGCGACGTCGTCGGGGGCGGCGGCCCGCGGGTCGCGGTCGAGGCGTCCGGGCGCGCCGACTCACTCGCGCTCGGCGTCCGGGCACTGCGCAGCCAGGGGACGCTCGTGCAGGTCGGGCTCCTCGCGGCCGAACCACCCGTGCCGGTGCCCGACATGATCGCGCGCGAGCTCGCGCTGCTCGGCAGCCACGGCATGGCGGCGGCGGACTACCCGCGGCTCACGGACCTCGTCACGAGCGGACGCCTCGACGTGGCCCGGCTCGTCACGCGCACGATCGGCCTCGACGCCGCGCCGACGGCGCTGGCCGCACCACCGGTGCCCGGCGAGATCGTCGCGATCAAGCCCTGAGCCGGCGGCTCCTGACGGCCGACGCGAGTCATTCGCCTCCGGCGCGGCAGCTCCGCTGCGCTGCGTGCCGCCCGTGGCCGCCAGGCGGGAACACGCTCAGGCGCCGGGGGAGGCGAGGCGGCCGCCGAGGCGCAGGACCGACTCCGGTGCCTTCTTCGCCAGGCGCAGGAAGGTCTCGCCGGCGCGGGCGCGGGCGAGCGAGCCGTGGCCGAACCGACGGCTCAGGCCGCCGTGGTCGCCGGGCAGGTGGTGGTGCAGGGGAGTGGCGGTGGCCTCGGGGTCGCCGAGGGAGCGTCCGATCACCATGCGCTGGATCTCGCTGGTGCCCTCGAAGATCGTGTAGAGCTTGGCGTCGCGGTACCACTTCTCGACCGGGAGGTCGTCGACGTAGCCCCAGCCGCCGCACGTCTGCACGGCCTGCTCGGCGGCGCGGACGGCGACCTCGGAGGCCTTGAGCTTCGACATCGAGCCCTCGCCGAGCCGGAACGGCACCCCGTTGGCCGCCATCCACGACGCGCGCCAGCACAGCAGCCGGGCGGCGTCGATGTCGGCGGCGAGGTCCGCGAGCGGGAACGAGACGCCCTGGTTGTCGAGGATCGGGCCGCCGAATGCCTCGCGCTCCCGGGCGTACCCACACGCGTACTCGAACGACGCCCGCGCGACGCCCAGCGCCATCGCCGCCACCATCGGGCGCGTCTGCTCGAACGTCCCCAGCGCGGCGGGCTTCCCCTCGCCCCGGCGCGCCTTCTCCAGCTTGTGCTCGAGCTTGTCCGCGCCGCCGAGGAGCTGGTCGCCGGGGATGCGGCACCCGCTGAACGACAGCTCCGCGGTATGCGACGCGCGGTGGCCGAGCTTGCGCAGGCGCCGGACCTGCTCCATGCCCGGCGTGTCCTTGGCGACGACGAACATCGCCTGGCCCTTGGTCCCCAGCGAGGGGTCGACGACGGCGTTCACGATCGTCACGTCGGCGATCCCGCCGTTGCCGATCCAGATCTTCTCGCCGTCGAGCACCCAGTCGTCACCCTCGCGGCGGGCGCGCGTCTGCAGGTTGGCGACGTCGCTGCCGCCCTGCGGCTCCGAGACGGCGAGCGCGGCGAGCTTGATGTCGCCGGGCTCGCCGAACATCTCCGGCGCCCAGCGCGCGACCTGCTCGGGCGTGCCCGCCTGGTTGAGCGCCGAGAGCGCCAGGGCCGGCAGGACGACCGTCAGCCCGATCCCCGCGCAGCCCCAGAACATCTCCTCGAGGAACAGCGGCAGCGACAGCCCGGTGGGGTCGGCGATGAGGTCGGCGTAGAAGAGCGCGTTGTAGAAGCCCTCCTGAGCCGCCTTGTCGACGATCTCCCAGGGGCACTCCTCGGCCGCGTCGTAGTGCGCGGCGGCCGGCCGCACGACGTCCTCGGCGAAGGCGTGCGTCCGCCGCACCAGCTCGTGGTGGGCCGGGGTCAGCTCCAGGGTGAAGGAACTCATGACACCCGGTACCGCGTACCGGCGGTACCGAAACCTTCAGGCGCGGGGCAGGCCGATGGGGTTCGGGAACGGGATCGCGTCCGCGGCGGCTGCGGCGAGCGGGCGGAGTAGTTCCGCCAGACGGTCGGTGCCCGTGCCCCCGAGCGCGCGCCAGGGTCCGGCGGCGGCCCGGTCGGTGTCGCGCTCGATCGCCGCGTGCGCCTCGTGGCCCGTCGCGGTCAGCGCGCCCTCCCCGTCGAGCCAGCCCCGCGCGAGCAGGCCCTCCCCGGCCGTCGCCCACACCGCGTCGTCGAGCCGGCGGGACTCCTGCAGCGAGCCCGACTCCCGGGCGGCGGTCTTGAGCCGGTGGGCGGAGACGGGGCCGACGTCGTGGGCGACGAGCACCGCGACGTGCCCGTCGCCCCGGTGCTCGCGCAGCGTCGTCGCCGCCTGCCAGAGCGCGAGGTGGGGCTCCGCGGGGCGGGGCAGGCCCTGGTTCGCCGCCCCGAGCACCCGGCCGGCCGTGTCCGCCGCGCCGGCGGCCGTCCAGGCCAGCTCGGCCGCCTCGGCGACCGACGGCCCCTCCGGACCGCCCGGGACGTCGGCGAGCAGGCGGCGCAGCGAGCGGTCGGCCCCCTCGAGGCGGGCCGCGAGGCACCTCGCGGGGTCGGCGAAGCCCCACGCGTCGGGCAGCGCGCGCGTGATGCGGTCGCGGTGGAACCCGTGGAAGCAGGCCCACACCGCGTCGGGGCCGACTGCGCCGAGCGGGGCGGCGCGCTGGGCCACGTAGCCCATCCAGAAACCCCGCAGGCCCGCGGCGTCGGCGGCTTCTCGTGCTTCGCGCGTGAAGTAGGTGACGGCGTGGAGCGGCTCGAGCAGGGTCCACAGGCGGCGGGCGTCGTCCACGGCGATGATGGTGGCCCGAGCAGCGGTTGCCCGCACATCGAACACGTGTTCGAATGAGCGGGTGCGGTGGGAAGCGCAGAAGGTCGCCGGAGGGCCCGAGGAGCTGCCGGGCATGCCCGCGCTCAAGGGGCTGGTCCGCAGCGTCCGCACGCCCGAGTTCGCCGGCATCACGTTCCACGAGGTCCGGGCGCGCTCGGTGCTGAACCGCGTGCCCGGGCAGTCGCCGATGCCGTTCTCGTGGACCGTCAACCCGTACCGCGGCTGCTCGCACGCCTGTACCTACTGCCTCGGGCCGGACACCCCCGTGCTCATGGTCGACGGCACCAGCGTGCGGCTCGCCGACGTCCGCGTCGGCGACCTCGTGGTCGGCACCGCGATGCGCGGGGGCGTGCGCAGCCTGGTCCCGACGCCCGTGCACGACGCCTGGACCACCACGAAGCCGGCCTGGCGCGTCCGGCTGCTCGACGGCACGACGCTCGTCGCGAGCGCGGACCACCGGTTCCTCACGCCCCGCGGCTGGGTGCACGTGCGGCCCGAGGGCTGCGAGGGCGGTGTGGGCGAGGAGCGGCCCCACCTGCGGGTCGGCGACGCGCTGGTCGGCGCGGAGACGCTGGCCGACGAGGCGTTCCGCCGGCCCGGCACGCCGCCGGTGGCGCCCGCCCCGCCGGGCGACGTCCCGGGCGGGCGGGTCGTCACCGCGGTCGAGGAGCTGCCCGGCGAGCACGCGCTGGCCGACCTCACCACCGGCACGGGCGACTTCGTGGCCGACGGCGTCGTCAGCCACAACTGCTTCGCCCGCAACACCCACACCTATCTCGACCTCGACGCGGGCGACGACTTCGACCGGCAGGTCGTCGTGAAGCTCAACGCGCCCGAGGTACTGGCCCGCGAGCTCCGGGCGCCGCGCTGGAGCCGCGAGCACGTCGCGATGGGCACCAACACCGACCCGTACCAGCGCGCCGAGGGCCGCTACGCCCTCATGCCCGGGATCATCCGGGCGCTCGGCGGGTCCGGGACGCCGTTCTCGATCCTCACCAAGGGCACGCTGCTCGCCCGGGACCTGCCGGAGCTGGCGGCCGCGGCCCGCGACGTGCCGGTGGGGGTCGGGGTGTCGCTCGCCCTCCTCGACCCGGAGCTGCACCGCCGCGTCGAGCCGGGCACCCCGACGCCCCGCGCGCGGCTCGACCTGGTGCGCCGCATCCGTGACGCCGGGCTGCCGTGCGGGGTGTTCGTCGCCCCGGTGCTGCCCGGGCTCACCGACACCGACGAGGCCCTCGACGCCCTGCTCGCCGCGATCGCCGACGCGGGGGCCAACGGCGCCACGGTCCTGGCGCTGCACCTGCGACCGGGGACGCGGGAGTGGTTCCACGCCTGGCTGGCCCGGGAGCACCCCGGGCTGCTCGAGCGCTACGCCGCGCTCTACCGCCGCGGTGCCTACGTCGACGTCGCCTACCGGCGCGACCTCGCCGCGCGGGTGGGCCCGCTGCTGGAGCGCCACGGCCTCACCGGCGGCGGTCACGCGATGGGCGGGCGCCAGGGGGAGGAGAGCCCCGACTCCTGGCCGGCCGGCTCGGTGCCGGACGTCCCGCGGAAGCTCGTGGAGGAGGCGCCCGCCGAACAGCTCTCCCTGCTCTGAGGAGTCCTAGCCTGCGTGCATGGACCTCGACGAAGCACGAGAAGTGATGCGCGAGCAGCACCACGCGGTGCTGGCCACCCGGCGTCGCGACGGCGCGCCGCAGATGTCGCCGGTCGCCGTCGCGGTGGACGACGACGGCGCGGCGGTCATCAGCACCCGGGAGACCGCGCTCAAGACGAAGAACCTGCGCCGGGAGCCCAGGGCCTGGCTCTGCGTCCTGCCCGACGGCTTCTTCGGGCGGTGGATCCAGGTCGAGGGCGACGTGGAGATCGTCGAGCTCCCCGACGCCCTCGAGGGCCTGCGGGCCTACTACCGGGCGGTGTCCGGCGAGCACCCCGACTGGGACGACTTCGACGAGGCCATGCGCCGCGAGCGCCGGGTCCTGCTGCGCGTCCACCTCGACCGGGCGGGCCCGAACGTGAGCGGCTGAGATCCCGGTTCGTGACGGTCGATAGCCTCTGGGGACACGTTCCGAGCCGACCCGGGAGCACCACCCCAGATGATGCGCACGCACTCCGCCGGCACGCTGCGCGCCGAGAACGTCGGCGCCACCGTCACCCTCGCCGGATGGGTGGCCCGCCGGCGCGATCACGGCGGCGTGGTGTTCATCGACCTGCGCGACGCGTCCGGTGTCGTGCAGGTGGTGTTCCGCCTCGGCGACGTGGCCGAGGAGTCGCACCGGCTGCGCTCGGAGTTCTGCGTGCAGATCACCGGCGTCGTCGAGCAGCGCCCGGCGGGCAGCGAGAACACCGAGCTCGCCACCGGCGAGGTCGAGGTCAGCGCCACCGCGCTCACCGTCCTGTCCGAGTCCGCGCCGCTGCCCTTCCAGCTCGACGAGCACGGTGAGGTCGGCGAGGACGCCCGGTTCCGGTACCGCTACCTCGACCTGCGCCGCGAGGGCCCGGCCGCGGCGATCCGGCTGCGCAGCCGCGCCAACAAGATCGCCCGCGACGTGCTGTCCGACCGCGACTTCGTCGAGATCGAGACGCCGACGCTGACCCGGTCGACGCCCGAGGGCGCGCGCGACTTCCTCGTCCCGGCCCGCCTGAAGCCGGGCAGCTGGTACGCGCTGCCGCAGTCGCCGCAGCTGTTCAAGCAGCTGCTGATGGTGTCCGGGCTCGAGCGCTACTTCCAGATCGCGCGCTGCTACCGCGACGAGGACTTCCGCGCCGACCGCCAGCCCGAGTTCACCCAGCTCGACATCGAGGCGAGCTTCGTCGACCAGGACGACGTCATCGCGCTCGGCGAGGCGATCGTGTCCGCGCTGTGGTCCGAGCTCGGCGGGTACGAGATCCCCACGCCGATCCCGCGGATCCCCTACCTCGAGGCGATGGCGCGCTACGGCTCGGACAAGCCGGACCTGCGCTTCGACATCGAGCTGGTCGAGCTCACCGAGTACTTCGCCGACACCCCGTTCCGCGTCTTCCAGGCGCCCTACGTCGGCGCGGTCGTCATGCCCGGCGGGGCGTCCCAGCCGCGGCGCACGCTCGACGGCTGGCAGGACTGGGCCAAGCAGCGCGGCGCCAAGGGCCTCGCGTACGTCCTCGTCGGCGAGGACGGCACCCTGTCCGGCCCCGTCGCCAAGAACATCAGCGAGGCCGAGCGCGAGGGCCTGGCCAAGGCCGCCGGCGCCAACCCCGGCGACTGCATCTTCTTCGGCGCGGGCACGCCCGCCGAGGGCCGTGCCCTGCTCGGCGCCACGCGCGGCGAGATCGCGCGGCGCCTCGACCTGATCCCGCCGGGGTCCTGGTCGTTCGTGTGGGTCGTCGACGCGCCCCTGTTCGAGGCGGCCGGCAGCACCGACGACGTCGCCGTCGGGTCGGGCCAGTGGACCGCGGTGCACCACGCGTTCACCTCGCCCAACCCGGACTGGATCGACTCCTTCGAGAGCGACCCGGAGCACGCCCTGGCCTACGCCTACGACCTCGTCTGCAACGGCAACGAGATCGGCGGGGGGTCCATCCGTATCCACAGCAAGGACGTCCAGCAGCGGGTGTTCGCGCTCATGGGCCTGACCCCCGAGCAGCAGGAGGAGAAGTTCGGCTTCCTGCTCGACGCCTTCGCCTACGGCCCGCCGCCGCACGGCGGGATCGCCTTCGGCTGGGACCGGATCTGCGCCCTGCTGGCGGGGCTCGACTCGATCCGCGAGGTCATCGCCTTCCCGAAGACCGGCGGCGGCTACGACCCGCTCACGGCGGCGCCCGCGCCCATCACCGCGCTGCAGCGCAAGGAGGCCGGGGTCGACGCGCCCGCCAAGCCGGCCGCACCGGTCAAGCCGCCGGAGCGCCCCGTCCAGTAGCGACCGGAGCCGTCGATTCCTACCTCACGCACACCGCGAGCGGGTAGAGTTCACCGGCTGATGGCCTCCCTCACGACGGACAGCGCAGGCCCCTCCGACGGTCGGGCAGGTGGTGCTCCGGGCTCGTCCGACCGCGCCGCCGAGCTGGTCGCGCTGGCCGAGGAGCTGCTCACCCGGCGCCACGGCGCCACCGTGCGGCTCGCCGGCGCGGAGGATCTCGGCGGCAGCGAGCGCTCGCTGGTGGTGCGCGTGCGCGTCACCGAGAACCCCTTCTCGCTGCCGCGCACGCTCGTCGTCAAGCACTACCTCGACGAGCCGGCCGTGCACGGCGCGGACCGGTTCAGCTACGAGGCGGCGTCCTGCCAGCTGCTGACGGCGATGCCGTCCGAGGAGCGGGCGAGCCCGATGCTCGTGGCCCAGGACCCGACGCACCGGCTCTTGGTCCTCGAGGACCTCGGGCGCTGCGCGACGCTCGCGGACCGTCTCGACGAGCGCGACCCCAAGGCAGCCGAGCGCGCGCTGCTCGGCTGGGCCCGCGCCCTCGGGCGGATGCAGGCGTCCACCGCGGGCCGCGAGGACGACTTCGGCGCCCTGCTGCGGCGCTTCGGCGAGCGCACCTGGCGCGACCCGCTGGCCGACGACGCCCGCGCCGCGCTGGCCGAGGTGCCCGACCAGCTGGCCCAGCTCCTGCGCGTCGAGGCCGCGCCGGCCGCGGTCGCGGAGGCGCGCGGGGCGGCGCGCCTGCTCGGCGGGTCCGGCTACCGGGCGTTCAGCCCCGCCGAGATCCGCCCGGACAACTGCCTGGTCACCGGCAGCGGGTCGCGGTTCCTCGACTTCGAGTGGGCCTGCTTCCGCGACGTCGCCCTCACCGGCGCCTCGCTGCGCCTGCCCCTGCCCAGCGGCGGGCCGGCGCACGCCCAGCCGCCGGGGATGGCCGAGGCGATGGTCGCCGCCTGGCAGGCGGAGCTGACGCCGGTGTGGGCCGACCTCGCCGACCCCGAGGTCCTGCGCGAGCGCCTCCTGCACGCCGAGGTGCTGTGGGTCTGGCTCGCCACCCGGGCGCTGCTGCCCGGGGTCGTCGGCGCCGAGGAGGCGGAGCGCCCGCCGCACGTGGTCGTCGCCGACCCGGGTCACGACGCGCCGTCGGTGCTCAGCGCCCTCTGGCGGCGTCTCGGCACCGACGCCGAGCGGGCGGGGCGGGTCGCGACCGCCGAGCTCGCGGCCGCGACGGTCGGCGCGCTCGGACGCCACGGCGGCGACGTCGTGCTGCCGCCCTACCCGGCGTTCGCGTGAGCTGACCTCACGAGAGGCGCGCGCGGTGGACGAACGCGTCCGCCGCGTCGCCCGACCACGCCGCGGCTCCCGAGGCGGCGAGCGCCTCGGCCCGGCGGCGGCCCGCGAGCAGGAGCAGCAGGGCGTCCGCATCGATCTCGACCACGTCCGGGTCGGCGTCGGGTGCGCCGGTGCAGCGCCCGCCGACGACGTGCACGGTGCGCTCCAGCGCGGCGGCGCCCGCCGGGCGGCGCACCACGAGGCGCACGGTCGCCTCGCGCGCCCCGAGGGCGGCGACGAGCAGGCGCGGCGCCATGTCGATGATCAGCCGGCAGGCCTCGACGGTGGCGGCGGCGTGGTCGGCGAGGTCGACCGGCGCGGCGAGGGCCGTCGTCAGGTCGTGGGCGTGCAGGCACAGGTCCAGGCAGTCGGCGCTGCGCTCCCGGTCGCCCGGGGGACGGCCGTCGAGGCGCAGCGCGGTGCGCCGGCGGGCGCCGGCCAGCGAGGTCTGCAGGCGCTCGGGGCCGGCGTAGTGGACGCCGCCGTGGACGCCCGCGAGGTGGGCCACGAGGTCGCCGACCGTCGGTTCCGGGCCGGGGGCGGGGCGCGTCCAGTCGTCCGCGTCCAGCCCGGCGACGGCGTCCTCGGTGACGTCCCACAGATCGAGCACGGCCCGCGTCGCGTCGTCCATCGCTCTCGCCGCCCGTCGGTCGCCTGGTGTGGGGACACTATGTGACCGGCACCACAGGCGGCAACGACCACACCGGTGAGCGAGTGGTGGCCGCCGCCGTTCGCGGGTAGGAGATCATCATGAGCACCGCCGACAAGGCACAGGAACTGCGCCGCCTGCACGACGACCCCGAGCTGCTGGTGGTCGTCAACGTGTGGGATGCGATCACGGCGACCACGGTCGCGAACACCCCCGGCACCAAGGCCCTCGCCACCGCCAGCCACGGCATCGCCGCCTCGCGCGGCTATCCCGACGGCGAGGTGATCCCGCGCGACGAGATGATCAGCGAGGTCGGGCTCATCGCCCGCCAGACCGAGCTGCCGGTGAGCGCCGACCTCGAGGGCGGGTACGGCGACCCGGGCGGCACGATCGCCCGTGCCATCGACGTCGGGATCGTCGGCGCGAACCTCGAGGACCAGCTCAAGCCGCTGTCGGAGTCGGTCAAGGCCGTCGAGGCCGCCGTCGCCGCGGCCGACAAGGCGGGCGTCCCGTTCGCCCTCAACGCCCGCACCGACGCCTGGGTCCGCGGCGGCGACCGCGACCCCAAGGTCATCCTCGACGACGCGATCGAGCGCGGCCGCGCCTACCTCGAGGCCGGCGCCACGTCGTTCTTCGTGCCCGGCAAGCTCGACGAGGAGACGATCCAGGCGCTGGTCTCGGAGCTGGGCGAGCGCAAGGTCAACGTCATCGGCGTGCCCGGGATGCCCGGCACGAAGCGCCTGGGCGAGCTCGGCGTCGCCCGCTGCTCCTTCGGCCCGTGGAGCCAGAACGTCGCGCTGACCGCCCTGGCCAAGCTCGCCGAGGACGCCTACGCCGGCGGCGGCCTCCCCGACGGCACCCGCAAGCTGAACTGAGCGCCCTCCGTGCGTGATCTTCTGAGGTAGGGCTCAGAAGATCACGCACGTGTGGAGAGGAACCGGCCCATGCGGTCGAGGGCCTCCTCGAGCAGGGGGAGCGCGGTGGCGTAGGAGCAGCGGACGTGGCCCTCGCCGGACGGGCCGAAGACGTCGCCCGGCACGACGGCCACCTTCTGCTCGTTCAGCAGCTGCTCGGCGAAGTCCTGCGACGACAGCCCGCTCGCCCGGATCGACGGGAACGCGTAGAACGCCCCGCCCGGCTCCGGGCACGTCAGCCCGAGCTCGTCGAGGCCCTTGACGAACAGCCGCCGGCGCCGGTCGTAGTCGGCGACCATCTCGGCGACGTCGGGCTCCGCGCTGCGCAGGGCCTCGATCGCCGCGACCTGGCTGACGTGCGGCGCGCACAGCATCGTGTACTGGTGGATGCGGTGCATCAGCGCCGCGAGCGGCTCCGGCGCGCAGACGTAGCCCACGCGCCAGCCGGTCATCGCGTACGACTTCGAGAACCCGTTGAGCAGCACCGTCCGGTCCCACGCGCCGGGGATCGCCGCGGTGCTGGTGTGCGTGCCCGTGTAGGTCAGCCGGTCATAGATCTCGTCGCTGACCAGCCAGAGGTCCTCGCGCTCGGCGAGGGCCGCCAGCGCGGTGAGGTCCGCCGCCGACTGCGCCGCCCCCGTCGGGTTGGACGGCGAACCGAACAGCACCGCCTTGGTCCGCGGGGTCACGGCGGCCGCGATCCGCTCGGCGTCGAGCCGGTAGCCCTCGGCGGGGTCCATCGCCACAGGCACCGCGACACCGCCCGCGAACGCCACGCACGGCTGGTAGGCGACGTACGACGGCTCCGGGACGATCACCTCGTCGCCGGGGTTGATCATCGCCCGCAGCGCCAGGTCGAGCCCCTCGGAGACCCCGGAGGTCACCAGGCACTCGTCGGCCGGGCGGTAGGTGATGCCGTGGCGCGCCTCGAGGTCGGCGCAGACGAGCTCGCGGAGCTCGAGCAGGCCCGAGTTGCCGGTGTACGTCGTCGCCCCGCGGGTCAGCGCGTGGATCGCCGTCTCGCGCACGCCCCACGGCGTCGGGAAGTCGGGCTCGCCGACGCCGAGCGTGATGACGCCCTTCATCGTCTGCGCAAGGTCGAAGAACTTCCGGATGCCCGACGGCGGGCAGGCCTCGACGACCCGGGACAGCGGCTTCTGCGGAGCACCCATCAGGGCATCACCGACAGGCGCTGGTCGGGCTCGGGCTCGGTGAGCAGCTGGCCGTCGTCCTTGTACCGGCGCAGCAGGAAGTGGGTGCTCGTCGCGGTAACGCGGTCGACGCCCGAGAGCTTCTGGGCGACGAAGTCGGCGACCTCCTTCATCGAGGCCCCCTCCACCTCGACCCGCAGGTCCTGCGCCCCGCTCACCAGGTGCACCGCCCGGATCTCCCGGAAGCGCGCGATCCGCTCGGCCACGTCGTCGAACCCGCGGCCCCGCTCCGGCGCGACCGTGACGTCGACGAACGCGGTGACGCGGTCCTCGCCGAGCCGGTCCCGGTCGATCACCGTCTTGTAGCGGCGGATGACGCCCTCGGCCTCCCACGCCGCGATCTGCGCGCGGACCTCGTCCTCCGCGATCCCCGTCAGCGCGGCGATCCGGTCGGGTGTCGCACGGGCGTCGGACTCGAGCACGCTGAGGATCTCGCGCATGGGGGAACCCTAGTCGGCGAGCGTCAGGACCGTCGGGAGGAGCACCATGGCCGCCGCAGGAGAAAAGGACATCTTCGTCGCGTTCGGGGTGGACGTCGACGCCGTCGCCGGCTGGCTCGGCTCGTACGGCGGCCAGGACTCGCCCGACGACATCTCCCGCGGCCTGTTCGCCGGCGAGGTCGGGGTGCCGCGGCTGCTGGAGCTGTTCCGCCGCCACGAGCTGACCCAGACGTGGTTCTGGCCCGGCCACTCGGTGGAGACGTTCCCCGCCGAGTTCGACGCCTGCGTCGCGGCCGGCCACGAGACCGGCGTGCACGGCTACAGCCACGAGAACCCGCTGGCGATGAGTCGCGAGCAGGAGGAGACGATCCTCGACCACTGCGTCGACCTCATCGAGCGCCGCAGCGGGCGCCGGCCCACCGGCTACGTCGCGCCGTGGTGGGAGTTCAGCCGCGTCACCAACGAGATCCTCCTCGACCGCGGCATCCGCTACGACCACTCGCTGATGCACCGCGACGTCACGCCGTACTACGTGCGGGTCGGCGACTCGTGGACGCCGATCGACTACGACCAGCCCGCGCAGACGTGGATGAAGCCGCTCGAGCGCGGCACCGAGACCGACCTCGTCGAGATCCCGGCCAACTGGTTCCTCGACGACCTGCCGCCGATGATGTTCATCAAGGGCAGCCCGAACAGCCACGGCTTCGTCAACCCGCGCGACATCGAGCAGATGTGGCGCGACCAGTTCGACTGGACCTACCGCGAGTGCGACTACGCGGCGTTCACGATGACGATCCACCCCGACGTCTCCGGGCGCCCGCAGGTGCTGCTGGCCCTCGAGCGGCTCATCGAGCACATCAACGGCCACGACGGCGTCCGCTGGGCGACCTTCGACGAGATCGCGCAGGACTTCGTCGCCCGGAACCCCCGCTCCTGATGTGCGGTGCCTGCGGCTCCGGGCGGGTCCGCGCGCCCTGGGAGGACACGCTCGGCCCGCCCGACCCCGGCGCGGCGCGACGCCGGGCGGCCGCGCTGACCCGGTGGCTCGCGCCGCGGCGCTGGCGGGTGGCGGCGTGGGCCGGCGGCTACACGCTCGCCGGCCCGCTCGGTCCGCTGCCGCCGGCCGGGTGCGTGGACGAGATCGTCGCGCGGGTGCGGCCCGGGACCGTCGCCGAGATCGGTCCGACCCTCGCCGACGCCGTCGTCCACGTGTCGGTGGCCGCGTTCGTCCACCGCGAGCCGCTCGTGCTGGCCGGTCCCGAGCCGGGGCCGGCGCGGCGGGTCCTCGTCCACGGCGACGTGCCCGTCGACGTGCGTCCCGCCGCCGCGCACCGGTGGAGCGTCACCCGTCGGGGGGCGTCAGTACCGTTCGGAGCATGAGCGAGGAGGGCCTGTTCGAGGTCGCGGCTCCGGAGCCCGTCCACGAGGGCCCGGACCCGGACCGTCCGGTGACGCGCGGGGTCGTGGAGGACCGCCCGGCCCCGGCGGCGGAGGGGGTCGCGGCGCCCCTGGCGGTGCGGATGCGCCCGGCGAGCCTCGACGAGGTCGTCGGCCAGCAGCACCTGCTGGCCCCCGGCGCGCCCCTGCGGCGGCTCGTCGAGGGCGCCGCACCCGCGTCGGTGCTGCTGCACGGCCCGCCCGGCACCGGCAAGACGACGCTCGCGCGCCTGATCTCGCAGGCCACGGGCCGGGCCTTCGAGGCGCTGAGCGCGCTCAACGCCGGGGTGAAGGAGGTGCGCGGGGTCATCGAGGTCGCGCGCCGCCGCCTCGCCGCGTCCGAACCCCGCCGCACGGTGCTGTTCATCGACGAGATCCACCGCTTCTCGCGCACCCAGCAGGACGCCCTGCTCGCCGCCGTCGAGGACCGCGTGGTGCTGCTCGTCGGCGCCACCACCGAGAACCCGAGCTTCTCGGTGGTCGCCCCCCTGCTCTCGCGCAGCCTGGTGCTGGGCCTGCACGCCCTCGACGACGAGTCCGTCGGCACGCTGCTCGACCGCGCCGTCGCCGATCCCCGCGGCCTCGGCGGGAAGGTCACCCTGCACCCCGACGCGCGCGCCCACCTCGTGCGACTGGCCGCGGGCGACGGGCGGCGGTCGCTGACCGCGCTCGAGGCGGCCGCCGACGCGGTCGGGGGCTCGGGGGAGATCACGCTCGCCGACGTCGAGCGGGTCGTCGACGAGGTCGCCGTGCGCTACGACCGCGCCGGCGACCAGCACTACGACGTCATCTCGGCGTTCATCAAGTCGATCCGCGGCTCGGACCCCGACGCCGCCCTGCACTACCTCGCGCGCATGATCGTCGCGGGGGAGGACCCGCGGTTCATCGCGCGCCGCCTGGTTGTGCACGCCAGCGAGGACGTCGGGCTCGCCGACCCCACCGCGCTGCCCGCCGCCGTGGCCGCGGCCCAGGCGGTGCAGCTCATCGGCCTGCCCGAGGCCCGGATCAACCTCGCGCAGGTGACGATCCACCTCGCGACGGCCCCGAAGTCCAACGCCGTGATCACCGCGATCGACGAGGCGATGGGCGACGTGCGCACCGGCGCGGCCGGGCCGGTGCCGCCGCACCTGCGCGACGGGCACTACGCGGGCGCCCAGGCCATGGGCAACGCCGTCGGCTACGTCTACCCGCACGACGAGCGCGCCGGGGTCGTCACCCAGCAGTACCCGCCCGACGAGCTGGTCGGCCGCGACTACTACCGCCCGGGCGGGCGCGGCGACGAGCGCGAACGTTCCGAGCGGCTGGCCCGGCTCCGCGAGGTCGTGCGCGGACGCAGCGGCAGCTGAGCGAGGGTGAGATGCCGCGGGCACGCCCCCCGGCTGCCCGCGGCACCTCGATCGCGGGGCCACCGCCCCCCGACGGTGGTGGCCACGCCCGCATCTTCGCGGGCGATCACCGCGGGGTTTCGCCGAACGCGTCCCGCGGCGTCCGGGCGCCGTCCGGGCGCCGTCCCGGACAGCGGCCGGACGGCGGCTGGGCATCGGGGCCCGCGTGCCGGACGATCACGCGTGAGGTCCGGGGGGACCACAGGGGTACCTGAGGGGGACGTCATCGACGGCGAGGGTGTGGGACCACAGGCGGGGCAGCCCGGGGCGCGGGACTCCCCGGAGCGCTTCTGCGCGGACTTCCGCGACGCCCTGCGCGCCCGCGACGTGTCGTTCCGGCGGGCGGAGGAGCTCTCCGGGTGGGGCAAGTCGACCATCGCCGCGGCGACGCGCGGGCCGGGGCTGCCGAACGCGGACCTCGTCACCGACGTGCTCGGCGCCGTCGGTCTGACCCCGGACGAGGTGGCGGCCTGGCGGTCCCGCCACGAGCGGCTGCGCGAGCCGGACGCGCCACCGCCGCCGTCCGCACCACCAGCGCCACCGGCGGCCCCAGCACCTCCCCGGCGCTCCACCCGCCGCCACGTCGAGATCGCGGTGGTCGCCGTGCTCGTCGTGCTCGTGGCGGGCCTCGCGACCGCGCTCGTCCTCGTGCTCGCCGCCGCGCCGGACGCGCCGCCGTACCGCACCGTCGTCGTCCAGAACCGCGTCGCGATCGGCGACGGGGCGCTCGTCGAGGACCGGAGCCCGTCGTACCTGTCGTCCCGGCCCGTCGCCCGGTGCGCGAACATGCCCGGCTGCAAGATCCCCGGCACGGACGTGGGCAGCGGCTTCACCTTCGTGGCGGTGTGCCAGATCGTCGGCGAGGTGATCACCAATGCCGACGTCACCTCGACGAACATCGGGCAGAACCCCAACGCCGCGGTGTCCGAGGTCTGGCTGGGCGCGCGGGCCCCCGACGGGCGCGTCGGCTACATCTCCGAGGTCTACCTCGCGCCGGCCTACCGGGGCGGTCTGGGGCTCCCGGCCTGCTGATCAAGATGGGGCGGCGGGGCCGGAGGTCGCCCGGACGGCGCACGGTAACCTGCCGCCACCTGCGCCAGGTGTCGTCCGCGTCCCGCCTCCGGGTGGTGTCGGCGGGCGTCGGTCCGGGGACCTGTACCGCACCCAGCACCCGAGGAGGACCCGTGTCGGTCGGCCAGATCGCGGCGATCGTCGCTGCGGTGGCATTCGTGATCCTGGTGGTGCTGCTCGCCATCCCGTTGATCAAGCTCGGACGGACGCTGGACGAGGCCACGATCGCGATCCGCAAGGCCCACGAGGGCACCGAGCCGCTGCTCTCGGACGCCGGGGTCACGCTGACCACGGTGAACACCCAGCTCGAGCGGGTCGACGGCGTCACCGCCAGCGCCCAGGCCGTCGCGGCCAACACGAAGGCCCTGAGCACGCTGTTCACGGCGACGCTCGGCGGGCCGCTCGTCAAGGTCGCCGCCCTGTCCTACGGGCTGCGCAAGGCCCAGCAGGCGCGCAGGCTCAAGAACGCGCCGCCGGCCAAGGGCCGCAAGTCGAAGCGGAGTGTGCGCGCATGAGGCGTCTGTTCTGGGTCGGCGTCGGCGTCGCGGTGGGCGTCACCGCCACCCGCAAGGTCAACGAGCTGACGCAGAAGGCCACGCCGGCCGGCGTCGGCACGAGCCTGGGCGAGGGCCTGCGCGAGCTCGGGGCGGGCCTCGGGGCGTTCGGCGCGGAGGTGCGCGCCGGAATGAACGAACGCTCCGAGGAGCTGTACGCGATGGTGGAGGACACGACCGAGATCCCCGTGCGACCCGACCCGCCGTCGTCGGCCCGGCACGCGCGAGCGCCCCGGCGGGGAGACTCGCACGCCCGCTGAGCACGTCCCCGCGCCCCTCGCGCCCCCATCCGCACCTTTCCCGAGCAGGACACCGTGCAGACCCACGAGATCCGCCGTCGTTTCCTCGCCCACTTCGAGAACGCCGGCCACGCCCCCGTCCCCAGCGCCTCGCTGATCCTCGACGACCCGACGCTGCTGTTCGTCAACGCCGGCATGGTGCAGTTCAAGCCGTACTTCCTCGGCGACGCCCCGGCCCCCTGGAAGACGGCGACGTCGATCCAGAAGTGCGTGCGCACCGGCGACATCGAGAACGTCGGCCACACCACCCGCCACAACACGTTCTTCCAGATGGCGGGCAACTTCTCCTTCGGCGACTACTTCAAGGAAGGCGCGATCCGCCACGCCTGGTCGCTCGTCACCGGGAGCCTCGAGGACGGCGGCTTCGGCTTCGACCCCGAGCGGATCTGGGTCACGGTCTTCGAGAACGACGACGAGGCCGAGCGCCTGTGGCAGGAGGTCGCGGGCCTGCCGCCCGAGCGCATCCAGCGCCGCGACGGCCGCGACAACTACTGGGACATGGGCATCCCCGGTCCCGGCGGCCCGTGCTCGGAGATCTACTACGACCGCGGCCCGGAGTACGGGGTCGAGGGCGGCCCGGTCGCCGACGAGGACCGGTACCTCGAGATCTGGAACCTCGTCTTCATGCAGGACATCCGCGGGGAGGCCAGCCCCAAGTACGGGGCCGCGCCGATCGGCGAGCTCCCGCAGAAGAACATCGACACCGGGCTCGGGGTCGAGCGCGTCGCCTTCCTGCTGCAGGGCGTCGACAACGTCTACGAGACCGACCTGCTGCGCCCGGTGATCGACCGGGCCCAGGAGCTCACCGGCCGGCGCTACGGCGACGACGAGGCCGACGACGTCCGCTTCCGGGTCATCGCCGACCACGTCCGCACCGCCGCGATGATCATCAGTGACGGCGCCACCCCGGGCAACGAGGGCCGCGGCTACGTGCTGCGCCGGCTGATGCGCCGCGTGATCCGCAACGCCCGGATCCTCGGCTGCACCCAGCCCGTGCTCGTCGACCTCGTGGGCGTCGTCCGTGACGCCATGGGGCCGTCGTACCCGGAGCTGTACACCTCCTACGAGCGCATCGCCGCCGCGTGCCGCACCGAGGAGGAGAGCTTCCTCGCCACGCTCGCCACCGGCTCGAAGATCTTCGAGGGCGCCGTGGCCGAGACGCGCGCCGGGGGCGGGCGCACCATCCCGGGCGCCAGCGCCTTCGCCCTGCACGACACCTACGGCTTCCCCATCGACCTCACCCTCGAGATGGCCGCCGAGCAGGGCCTCGAGGTCGACGAGGGCGCCTTCCGCACGCTCATGGACGAGCAGCGGGCCCGCGCCAAGGCCGACGCCGCCGCCCGCAAGACCGGCGGGGGCGACACCCACGCCTACCGGGACATCCTCGAGCGCTCGGGGCTCACGGAGTTCCTCGGCTACGAGCTGCTCCACGCCGACGCGACCATCGTCGGGCTCATCGTGGGCGGCGAGCCGGTGCTCGCGGCCGGCGAGGGCGCCGAGGTCGAGGTCATCCTCGACCGCACCCCGTTCTACGCCGAGGGCGGCGGCCAGCAGGCCGACACCGGGCGGATCGTCGGCGACGGCTTCGTCATCGCCGTCGAGGACACGCAGACGCCGGTGCCGGGCCTCGAGGTCCACCGCGGGCGCGTCGTGACCGGCGAGGCCCTCCGGGACGCAGGAGTGCACCCCGAGGTCGACATCGAGCGCCGGCACGCCATCTCGCGCTCGCACACGGCCACCCACCTCGTGCACGCCGGGATGCGCCGCGCCCTCGGGGACGCCGCCGCGCAGGCCGGGTCGCTCAACGCCCCGGGGCGGCTGCGGTTCGACTTCACCTCGCCGGGCGGGGCCGTGCCGGCCTCCGTGCTCACCGACGTCGAGGACGAGGTCAACTCGGTGCTCCTCGGCGACGACGAGGTGCGGCCCTACGTGACCTCGATGGACGAGGCCCGCAAGCTCGGCGCCATCGCGCTGTTCGGCGAACGCTACGGCGACGAGGTGCGCATCGTCGACATCGGCGACTACTCCCGCGAGCTCTGCGGCGGCACGCACGTCGGGCGCACCGGGCAGCTCGGGCTGGTCAAGCTGCTCGGCGAGGGCTCGATCGGCTCCGGGGTGCGGCGCGTCGAGGCCCTCGTCGGCATCGACGCCTTCCGGTTCCTGGCCCGCGAGCACGTGCTGGTCAACCAGCTCGCCGAGCAGTTCCGCGCCCAGCCGGACGAGCTGCCCGAGCGCATCGCCGGCGTCGTCGACCGCCTGCGCGCCGCCGAGAAGGAGCTCGAGGCCGTCCGGGCCCGCGAGGTCCTCTCCTCGGCGGGCGCGCTCGCCGACGGCGCCGAGGACGTCGGCGGGGTCGCGCTGGTCGCCGCCCGCACGCCCGACGGCGTCGGCGGGGGAGACCTGCGCTCGCTGGCCCTCGACGTCCGCGGCCGGCTGCAGGCCCGCCCCGCCGTCGTGGCGCTCTACGCCTCCGACGGCGACAAGGTGTCATTCGTCGTCGCCACCACCGAGGGCGCCCGCGAGCGGGGTCTGGGGGCCGGCGACCTGGTCAAGGCCTTCGCCCCCGCGGTGAACGGGCGCGGCGGCGGCAAGCCGGACCTCGCCCAGGGCGGCGGCAGCGGGGTCGCCGGCATCGACGACGCCATCGCCGCCCTCCGCGCGGAGGTGGACCGCGCTGGCCGGTGACCACACCGGCCGGCGCCTGGGCGTCGACGTCGGCAGCGTGCGGGTGGGCGTGGCGCTCTCGGATCCGGCGGGGGTGCTCGCCACGCCGCTCGTTACCCTCGATCACGATGAGGCCGGTACCGACCTGGACCGGCTCGTGGCGCTCGTCGACGAGCACGAGGTGGTCGAGGTGGTCGTGGGACTTCCCCGGACGCTCGCCGGTCGCGACGGCCCGGCCGCGCAGACCGCGCGCGCCTACGCCGAGGCGCTCACCGGCCGCCTGACGGTGCCGGTGGTGCTCTCCGACGAGCGGCTCACCACGGTGACGGCCACCCGGACGCTGTCCGACCGGGGCGTCAAGGGCCGCAAGCAGCGCCGCGTGATCGACCAGGCGGCGGCGGTGGAGATCCTGCAGGGCTACCTCGACGGGCGCCGGGCCGCGCGCCGCGCGGAGGACTCGTGACCGGACGTCACCCCGGCCCCGGGCGGCCGCACGGCTCGCAGGGGTCGCACGGCTCCCACGGCTCCCACGGCTCCCACGGTGAGCGTCGTGTGATCCGGATGTCGGCGACGACGGGCCGGGCGCGGACGGCGGTGCCGCGGGACCGCTACGTGGCGCACCCCGACGCCGAGACCGACCGGCACCACGCGGCGGCGTGGCGGGTGCCCCCGCCGTCCGACTCGGCGTCGTCGACGGGGTCGACGGCGTCGTCGTCCTCGTCGGACGAGGCCCCGGAGCCGGACGCCGGGTGGCTGCTCGGTGACGACGAGCCGGACCGCCCCGGCGGGGACGCCGTCACCGAGGCGCTGCCGCAGGGCCGGCGCCCGCGACGGCGCCGCTGGCTGTGGCCCGCGGTCGCCGCGGTGATCGTGCTCGCGCTGCTCGGCGGCGTGTTCTTCACCCGCGACCTGTGGCCGATCCTGTTCCCACCCGACTACGACGGGCCCGGTGACGGCCGCGTCGTCGTCGAGGTCTCGGACGGCTCGTCCACCCGCGCGATCGGCGAGGAGCTCGCCCGCGCCGACGTCGTCGCGTCCGCGCGGGCCTTCGCCGACGCCGCCGAGGAGGACCCGAACGGACGCGCCATCCAGCCCGGCTTCTACGAGCTGGCGCACCGGATGTCCTCGGCGGGCGCGGTCACCGCGCTCCTCGACCCCGCCAGCCGTGTCGGGCGCCTGGAGATCCGCAGCGGGGTCCAGCTCGACGACACCGTCGGGGCCGGCACGGCGACCGTCCCGGGCGTGCTGTCCGCGATCGCGCGGGCCACGTGCACCGTCGACGAGACGGGCGCCGAGCGATGCGCGACCGTCGCGGACCTCCGCAAGGCGATGGCGGACACCGATCCCGCCCAGCTCGGGGTGCCGACCTGGGCGCAGGACGGCGCCCGGCGCGCCGAGCCCAACCGCCGCCTCGAGGGCCTGCTCGCCCCCGGCACCTACGACATCGCGCCGGGCACGAGCGCCCGCGACGCCCTCGAGATCGTCGTGCGGGCGTCGGCGCCGCGACTGGAGGCGGGCGGGCTCGTCCGCGAGGCCGAGGCCGCGGGCATGGCGCCCTACGACACGCTGATCCTCGGATCCCTGGCCGAGCGCGAGGGCGTGCCCGCGGACTTCGCGAAGGTCACCCGGGTGATCGTGAACCGCCTGGCGATCCCGATGCGGCTGCAGTTCGACTCGACGGTGAACTACCCGCTCGACCGCCAGACGCTGCTGACCAGCCCGTACGACCGCGCCCGTCCCGGCCCGTACAACTCCTACCTCAACCTCGGGCTGCCCCCGACCCCCATCGGCGCGGTGAGCCCGGACGCCCTGCGGGCGGCGCTGGAGCCGGAGCCGGGGCCCTGGGTGTACTTCGTGAAGTGCCAGACCGACGGCATCTCGTGCTTCGCGGTGACGCCCGCCGAGCACGACGCCAACCGGCGGCTCGCGCAGGAGCGCGGGGTCTACTAGGGCCGTGTCGATGGGTCGAGCTCCGCTCCGCTGCGTCTCCCGGCACGCCGCTGTCCTGGGCTCGCCGGTCGCGCACTCCCGCTCGCCGGTGCTGCACCGCGCCGCCTACGCCGCGCTCGGGCTCGACGACTGGACCTACGAGACCGTCGAGTGCACCGCCGAGCAGCTGCCGTCGTTCGTCGTCGGACTCGACGGGTCCTGGGTGGGCCTCTCGGTGACCATGCCGAGCAAGCGCGCGGCGCTGGAGACGGCGACCTCGGTCTCGCTGCGCGCGCGCCGGGTGGGGGCGGCGAACACGCTCGTCCCGCGCGAGGGCGGGTGGCACGCGGACTGCACCGACGTCGACGGCGTCGCCGGCGCCCTGCGCGCCGCGGGCGTGCGGGACTTCCCGCCGACCGTGTTCGCCGCGGACGCCGTGGTGCTGGGCAGCGGGGCGACGGCGTGCGCGGCGCTGGGCGGGATCTACGAGGTCGGCTGCGAGGGGGTGACCCTCGTGGTGCGGGATCCCGGCCGCGCCGCCGGGACGCTGGACGTGGCCCGCGACTTCGGGTTCGCGCGGCGGGCGGTGACGTGGGCGGACCTCGCTCCGTCCGACCTGCAGACCGCCAAGGCGCTCGTGAACACGACGCCGGCGGGGTCGGTGGACGCCGAGCTGGCCGCACGCCTCGTGGCGCCCCTGCCGGACTGGGCGGTCGTGCTGGACGCGGTGTACCACCCGTGGCCGACGCCCCTGGCCGCCGCGGCCGCGGCCCGCGGTCTGGCCGTGGCGACGGGCCTCGACATGCTCCTGCACCAGGCGTTCGGCCAGGTCGAACAGTTCACGGGCCGGGCGGCGCCCCGGGCCGCGATGCACGCTGCCCTCGCGGCGACCTCCGACACCCCCCTCCTGCCCCTGCCCGTCTGACCAGCGATGCGGCATTGCTGGCGTCTGACACCAGGATCGCCACAGCCTCGCTCGCGCGACACGCCGGGGGAGCAGGCGTGGTGCGGGGTGTTCCAGCGTGGGGGCCACGGGCGGCACGAAGCGAAGCGGAGCTGCCGCACCGGAGGCGAACGGCAGGCGTTCAACGTCACGAAATCCGCCGGCTCGCTCGACGGACCGGAGCGGCGCTGCTCCGTCGGCCGTCCCCATCGGCCGGATGCTTCCACAGGGTCCGAGGCCGGCGCGTGACGGATCGGTGCTGGTCAGGCCACGCTCGTCGACGTGATCAGGGACGTGGTGCTCGCCGGCGCGGCGGGCGGGGGAGCGGGAGTCCTCGGCGGGCTCGCGATCCGCGCGTGGCTCGCCCGCCTGCGACGCGGGGCGCTGGTCCCGGCGCTCGCCTGCGCCGGGGCGCTCGGGCTGCTCTGGGCCGTCGCGGGCGCCCTCGTCGCCGCCGACGTGGTGCCCGCGGTCTGGCTGCCCGCGCAGCTCGTCCTGGGCGCGCTCGTGGTGGCCGGCAGCGCGGTGGACCTCGCCGCGGGCCGCCTGCCCGACGCGCTCACCGGCACGGCGGCGGTGGCCGTGCTCGCCGCGCTCGTCCCGCTCGACCCGCTCACCCTCGGCGCCGGGATCCTCGGCGGCGTGGCCACCGGCGCGGTCTTCGCGGCGGTGCACCTCGCCGTGCCCACCGCCCTCGGGGCCGGCGACGTGAAGCTCGCCCCCACCCTGGGCGCGCCCCTCGCCGCCGCCTCCTGGACCGCGCCGGTGCTCGCGGTCGTCCTGGCGGCGCTGGGTGTCCTCCTGCTCGCGTCGATCCAGCGGGTGCGGCGCGTCCCGTTCGGGCCTCCGCTGCTGGTCGCGACGTGGCTCGTCCTCACGGCGTCCCTGACGGGCGGGTGAGGGGAGGTGACGTGGAACGATGGACGCGTGTTGCGGTGGCTGACGGCGGGAGAGTCGCACGGAGCGGCGCTCACGGCCGTGCTCGAGGGCATGGTCGCGGGCGTCTCGGTGAGCTCCAAGGAGGTGTCGGCCGAGCTGGCGCGGCGGCGCCTGGGCTACGGGCGCGGCGCGCGGATGGCGTTCGAGGCGGACGAGATCGAGATCTCGGGCGGACTCCGCCACGGCGTGACGCTCGCGAGCCCGATCGCCATCCGGATCGCCAACTCCGAGTGGCCGAAGTGGGAGACGGTCATGTCGGCCGACCCCGTCGACCCCGCCCTCATCGAGGGCCGGGCGCGCAACGCGCCGCTCACGCGCCCCCGCCCCGGCCACGCCGACCTCGCGGGCATGACGAAGTACGACTTCGACGAGGCCCGCCCGGTGCTCGAGCGGGCGAGCGCGCGCGAGACGGCCGCCAAGGTGGCGCTCGGCGCGGTCGCGAAGGCGTTCCTCGCACAGGCCCTGGGCGTCGAGGTGCTCTCGCACGTGGTGAGCCTCGGCACCGCGGACGCCACCCCCGGCGCCATCCCGCTGCCCGGCGACGGCGAGCGCATCGACGCCAGCCCGGTGCGCGCGGTCGACGAGGCCTCGACGCAGGCGATGGTGGCCGAGGTCGACGCCGCCAAGGAGGACGGCGACACCCTCGGCGGCGTCGTCGAGGTCGTCGCGCACGGGCTGCCCGTGGGGCTCGGCTCCTACGTGCAGGCCGATCGCCGGCTCGACGCGCGCCTGGCCGGTGCGCTGATGGGCATCCAGGCCATGAAGGGCGTCGAGATCGGCGACGGGTTCACCACGGCCCGGCGCCGCGGCTCCGCCGCCCACGACGAGATGCACGTCGCCGAGCCCGGCATCAGCCGCGCCTCCAACCGCGCCGGCGGCATCGAGGGCGGCATGACCAACGGCGAGCCCCTGCGGGCGCGCGTGGCCATGAAGCCGATCTCCACGGTGCCCCGGGCCCTCGCGACCGTCGACACCGCCACCGGCGAGGCCGCCGTCGCCCACCACCAGCGCTCCGACGTCTGCGCCGTGCCCGCGGCCGGGGTCGTCGCCGAGGCGCTGGTCGCGCTCGTGCTCGCCGACGCGGCGCTCGAGAAGTTCGGCGGCGACTCGCTCCGGGAGACCGCCCGCAACCTGCAGGCCTACCGGGGCGCGATCGACCCGAACCTGCTGCGGAGCGAGTCGTGAGCCCGGTCGCGGTGCTCATCGGCCCGCCGGGCGCGGGCAAGTCGACGGTCGGGCAGCTGCTCGCCGAGCGCCTCGGGGTGCCGTTCACCGACAGCGACACGATCGTCGAGACGCAGCAGGGCCGGGCGATCAGCGACATCTTCCTGTCCGACGGCGAGGCGGCGTTCCGGGTGATGGAGCGCGAGGCGGTCGCCGGTGCTCTCGCCGAGCACGACGGCGTCCTCGCCCTCGGCGGCGGCGCCCCGATGACCGAGGGCGTGCGCGCGGACCTCGACGGCCACCCCGTGGTCTTCCTCGCGGTCGGGCTCGCCGCCGGCGTCCGGAGGGTCGGCCTGTCGACCGCACGCCCGCTGCTCGCCGGCGTCAACCCGCGGGCCACGTTCTCGGCGCTGCTCCAGGAGCGCCTGCCGGTGTACCGCGCGGTCGCCCGCCACGAGATCGCCACCGACGACCTCGAGCCCGAGGCCGTCGCCGACGCGGTGCTCGCCGCGCTCTCCCCGGAGGCCGACCGTGCCGGCCGGTAGCTCGCTCGCCGAGCAGCGCCTGCACGTCGCGAGCGCCTCGCCCTACGACGTCGTCGTCGGCCGCGGGGTCACCGGGGCCGTCGCGGAGACCCTCGCGGGCACCGCCACCGTCGTCGTCTGCCACCAGCCCGCGGTGGCCGGGATCGCGACGGCGGTCCGCGACGCGCTCGACGCCGCGGGCACCCGCACCCACCTGCTCGTGCTGCCGGAGAGCGAGGACGGCAAGGACCTCGCCACGGCCGGCGCGTGCTGGGAGGAGCTCGGCCGGCTCGGGCTGACCCGCTCCGACGCACTGGTCGCGGTCGGCGGCGGAGCGGCCACCGACCTCGTCGGCTTCGTCGCCGCCGGCTGGATGCGCGGGGTGCGGGTGGTGCACGTGCCGACCACGCTGCTCGCGATGGTCGACGCCGCGGTCGGCGGCAAGACCGGCATCAACACCGCCGCCGGCAAGAACCTCGTCGGGGCCTTCCACGAGCCCGCCGCGGTCGTCGCCGACCTCGACACCCTCGCCACCGTCAGCCGTCCCGAGCTCGCCGCCGGCATGGCCGAGGTGATCAAGACGGGGTTCATCGCCGACCCCGCGATCCTCGAGCTCGTCGAGGCCGACCCCGAGGGCGCCCTCGACCCCGCCGGCGACACGCTGGGCGAGCTGGTCGTGCGCTCGGTGCGGGTCAAGGCCGACGTGGTGGCCGCGGACCTCCGCGAGTCCCACCTGCGCGAGATCCTCAACTACGGCCACACCCTGGGCCACGCCGTCGAGCGTCGCGAGGACTACCGCTGGCGCCACGGCGAGGCGGTGTCGGTGGGCCTGGTGTTCGCCGCTGAGCTCGCCCGCCGCGCCGGGCGCCTGGACGACGCCACCGCCGACCGGCACGCGGCGACGCTGCGGGCGGTCGGGCTCCCGACGACCTACCCCGCCGACGCCTTCGACGACCTCGTCGCCACGATGCGCCTGGACAAGAAGTCCCGCGGCGCGCTGCTGCGCTTCGTCGTGCTCGACGGCCTCGCGAACCCCGGCCGACTCGAGGGACCCGACCCGGCCGACCTCGCCGCGGCGTACGCGGCGCTCGCGAGCTGAGGCGTCCGCCCGCTGATCACGAGCACCTGGTGCACCCCTGGCGCGGGCCCCGGTGCACAGCGCGCTCCTGATCCCCCACGCCGACCGCGCGAGGCACCGGCGCGCCGGCAGGGTGCCCGGGCGCCCGCTCAGCCCTTCGGGCGGCGCAGGCCGAACTTGCGACGCGAGCCGCGCTCCGGCTCCTCGGGCTCAGACGCAGCGGGGGGAGCGCCGGGCTCGGGGTCCACGGCCGGCTGCGAGCCGGTCGAGTCGAGGGGGCCGCCGGGGCGGGGGAACGCCGGCAGGACCGCGACGACCGGCGGCTCGAGGGACTCGGCCTGGTCGCCCGCCGGGGCTTCCGGGGTCGTACCGAACGGCGACGCCACGGGCCCGGGTGCCGGGGCGGGAGCCGCCGGCCGCACCGTGGACGCCCGGCGCTGCCCGGCGAGTCGCGGCGCCTCGGGCATGCGCTCCCGCTCGCTGATCTCGGGTCCAGGAGCAGCGGGCACCCGCTCCGCCGACCGGCGCCGCGGCGTGCGCACACCGGCCACCGCCGGGTCCGCGGCCGGCACGACCCGTGCGGGCACCACGCCCACCCGGGCGGCGGCGCGCGCGGCGGAGGGGGCGCGCTCGTCGGCGATCTCGCGCTCCAGCTCGTCGTCGTCCGCGTCGAGCATCGGGTCGTCGGCGCCCTCGCCGTGGCGTCGCATCGACAGCCAGCCGAGACGGGACCCGACGAACACCGCCGCGAGGATGAGCAGCGCGGTGAACGAGGCGCGCCCCACGAGCGCCGCCTGGAGGTCGGCGACGCCGGTGCCGTCGACGAGCAGGGCCAGCAGGATCCAGCTCAGCAGGCCCGCGGCGGGTGCGGTGACCAGGGCCGCGATGAACCAGGTCCACTCCGGCGGGCGCCGGTCGAGCACGATCTCCGCGCCCACCCAGCCGATCACCACGGCCACCACGACCAGCAGGAGCACGATGCTCCAGAGCCGCAGCAGGTCGGGCGACCACGACCGCAGCGCCACGAACAGTGCCTCGGCCACGCCGTAGACCACGGTCAGGACGATCGCGCGGAGGACCCAGGGGCGGAGCCCGAACGTGGAGGCAGGACGCACGGTGACACCGTACGACCCGCCGTCTCCTACGCTGACGGGTGTGGAGCCCACCCGTCCGGAGCGCGCGCCCGGCGGCCACGCGCGGCGCCGCGACGCGCTGCGTGACCTGCTGCGCGAGGCCGGGCTGGACGCCCTGCTCGTCACCGACCTGATCAACGTCCGCTACCTGACGGGCTTCACGGGCTCCAACGCCGCGCTGCTGGTCCACGCCGGCGACGACGCCGACGGCGGCGAGGACCGCACCGTGCTCGCCACCGACGCCCGCTACACCACGCAGGCCGCCGCGCAGACGCCCGACCTCGCGATGCTCGTCGAGCGCGCGTGCGCCCCGGCCCTGCTCACCGGCCGCGACGGGCGGATCGGCTTCGACAGCGCCCACGTCACCGTCGACGGCCACGCCGACCTGATGACGGCGCTGGCCGACGGCGAGCTGGCGAGGGCCCCCGGCCTCGTCGAGCGACTGCGCGCGGTGAAGGACGAGGGCGAGATCGACGCGCTGCGCCAGGCGTGCGCCGCCGCGGACGTCGCGCTGGCCGGCATGATCGCCCACAGCGGGCTCGAGCCCGGCCGCACCGAGCGCGAGGTCGCCCGCGAGCTCGAGGAGCGCATGCGCGAGGCCGGCGCCGAGGCACCGTCGTTCGACACGATCGTCGCCGCCGGCGCGCACGCCGCGATCCCGCACCACCACCCGACCGACGCGCCGCTCGCCGTCGGAGACCTGCTGACCATGGACTTCGGGGCGCTGGTCGACGGCTACCACTCGGACATGACGCGCACCCTGATCGTCGGGACCCCGGCCGACTGGCAGCGCGACCTGCACGCCCTCGTCGCCGAGGCGGCCGCCGCCGGACGCGCGGCCCTGCGGCCGGGCACGGCGACGCGCGACGTCGACGCCGCCGCCCGCGACGTCATCACCGCCGCCGGGTTCGGCGAGCAGTTCGTGCACGGACTCGGGCACGGCGTGGGGCTCGTCATCCACGAGGCTCCGGCGGTGTCCGCGACGGCGACCGCTACCCTGGAGGCGGGGATGACGGTCACCGTCGAGCCGGGTGTCTACCTGGCCGGACGGGGCGGGGTCCGGACCGAGGACACGCTGGTCGTCACCGACGCCGGTGCCGTGCCCCTCACGCAGAGCCCCCGGGACCTCGAGTTCCGGAACGACCCGTAGGAGAGAGCGCTCCCGTGGCGACGACGAACGACCTGAAGAACGGCCTCGTGCTGCGGATCGACGGCAACCTCTGGACCGTCACCGAGTTCCAGCACGTCAAGCCCGGCAAGGGCGGGGCCTTCGTCCGCACGACGCTGAAGAACGTCATGACCGGCAAGGTCGTCGACAAGACCTTCAACGCGGGCACCAAGGTCGAGACCGCCAACGTCGACCGCCGCGACATGACCTACCTCTACCGCGACGGCTCCGAGTTCATCTTCATGGACGCCGCCGACTACGAGCAGATCCCGCTGCCCGAGCAGACGGTCGGCGACCAGGCACGCTTCCTCCTGGAGAACCAGGAGGTCCAGGTGTCGTTCAACGACGGTGTGCCGCTCTACATCGAGCTCCCGGCCTCGGTCGAGCTCGAGATCACGCAGACCGACCCGGGCCTGCAGGGCGACCGCTCCACCGGTGGCACCAAGCCGGCGACGGTGTCGACGGGCGCGGAGATCCAGGTCCCGCTGTTCCTCGAGACCGGCACCCGGGTCAAGGTCGACACCCGGGACGGGCGCTACCTGGGCCGCGTGAGCAGCTGACGTGGTCGGCCCTGCCTCACCCGCCACACCCCGCAAGGGGTCGCGCTCCAAGGCCCGCAAGCGGGCCCTCGACATCCTCTTCGAGTCCGAGGCCCGCGGCGAGGACGCCCAGGAGGTGCTCGCCCGGCGCATCGCCGGCGCCGACGCGCCGCCGGTGTCCGACTTCGCCGCCACGCTGGTCGAGGGCGTCGTCTCCCACCGCGACGAGATCGACGAGGTCATCTCGTCCTATGCGCGCGGCTGGACCATGGCGCGCATGCCCGCGGTCGACCGGATGATCCTGCGGATCGGCGTGTTCGAGATCCGGTGGTCCGACGACGTGCCGGACCCGGTCGCGATCGACGAGGCCATCGACCTCGCGCGCGAGCTGTCGACCGACGACTCGCCGCGGTTCGTCAACGGCGTGCTCGCCGGGGTGTCGTCGGGGCGGCCGGGCACGGTCGCGGCGCCGAGCCCGGACCGCGTCGACCTGCCGGCCGGGGTCGAGCTGAGCTCGGCGGACGGTGCACCCCCGGCCGACGACGAGCCGACCGAGGGCTGAGCTCGCCCTACTCGTCCAGCGCCCGGGCCACGCGCGCCTCCGGGGGCAGGACGCCCCAGTCGACGAGCTGGTCGGACAGCTCGCCCGGGCTCATGTCGTAGATGATCGCGAGCGAGCGCAGGTCCTCGTTACGAATCGAGAGGACCTTGCCGTTGTAGTCGCCGCGCTGGCTCTGGATGGCGGCGGCGTAGCGGGCCAGCGGTCCCGCCTTCTCGGCGGGCAGCTGCTGCAGCCGCTCGAGGTTGATCACGATCTTCGCGGCCGGCTCCGAGCCGGAGGGCACGCGGCCCTCGGGGAGGAGCTCGGCGACGGGGACGCCGTAGAAGTCGGCGAGCTCGGCGAGCTTCTGCACGGTCACGGCGCGGTCACCGCGCTCGTACGACCCGACGACGACGGCCTTCCACCGCCCGCCCGACTTCTGCTCGACCCCGTGCAGTGACAGACCCTGCTGCTGGCGGATGCCCCGGAGCTTCGACCCCAGCGCCTTCGCATAGTCACCCATCTGGCGGACACCCGTCCTCTCGCGTCGCCCGGCTCGCCCCGCCCGTGCACTCAGCGAAGTCGATACGGAGAGTGATGATGCGCCCAGTGCCGTCACATGGTCAAGCCGGGATCCGCACGGATCGTCGCCGGTGTGGCCCGTGGCACTCCGTCCGGACACGGACCACGCCCTGTAGTGCCCCACCCGGAGCAGCGCGACGACGGCCATCACACGGGCGCCGCCGGACCGGCGTGTCGTCGCTGATAGTGTCGGAGCGAGTCCTGACCGACATCCTTTAAGAGCCGTCCGGCGAGGCGGAGAAGGAGGGTCCCCCCAGTGCCGTCGAGGCGCCGGGGCGAACCCGGGTCGGGTGGCGCGAGTGCCGAGGGTGAGCGCGAGCTCCTCTCCGCGGCAGACCTCGCGCGCACCGTGGCCCGCGTCGCCCACGAGATCATCGAACGCACCACCCCCGACGGCGCGTCCGCCCGGGTGGTCCTCCTCGGGCTCCCGACACGAGGGACCTACCTCGCGCGGCGGCTCGCCGAGCGCATCTCCGAGATCACCGGGGCCACCGTGCCCACCGGGACGCTCGACCCCACGCTCTACCGCGACGACCTCCGGATGCGCCCCACCCGCGCGCTCGCGGAGACCGAGCTGCCGCCCGGCGGCATCGACGACGCGGTCGTGGTGCTCGTCGACGACGTCCTGTTCTCCGGGCGCACGGTGCGCGCCGCGCTCGACGCCCTGCGCGACCACGGCAGGCCGCGGGCCGTGCAGCTGGCGGTCCTCATCGACCGCGGGCACCGCGAGCTCCCGATCCGCGCGGACTACGTCGGCAAGAACGTGCCGACCAACCGCTCGGAGGACGTCGCGGTGCGCATGACCGAGGTCGACGGCGAGGACGGGGTGAGCCTGCGATGACGGAGTCGGTCAGCACCGGCATCGGCCTGCGCCACCTGCTCTCCACCGAGGGCCTGCGCCGCGAGCAGGCCGAGGCGCTGCTCGACACCGCCGCCGGCATGGAGCAGGCGCTGACGGGCCGGGCGGTGCGCAAGCTGCCCACGCTGCGCGGGCGCACGGTCGTGACCCTCTTCTACGAGAACTCCACCCGCACGCGCGTGTCGTTCGAGGTCGCGGGCAAGTGGATGAGCGCCGACACCATCAACGTCAGCGCGTCGGCCAGCTCGGTGAGCAAGGGCGAGTCCCTGCGCGACACCGCCGCCACCCTGGGCGCCGCGGGCGCCGACTGCCTCATCGTGCGCCACCCCGCTTCCGGCGCCCCGCACCGCATCGCCGCCTGGCTGGACGAGGTCGGGCACTCCCACCTGGGCGGGGAAGGGCACGTCGCGGTGGTCAACGCCGGCGACGGCACCCACGAGCACCCCACCCAGGCCCTGCTCGACGCGGCGACCCTGCGGGCGCGGCTCGGGCGGGTCGAGGGCGCGCACGTGGCGATCGTCGGCGACATCCTGCACAGCCGTGTCGCCCGCTCCAACGCCCATCTGCTGGCGACGCTCGGGGCCCGCGTGACGCTCGTGGCGCCGCCGACGCTGCTCCCGGTCGGCGTCGGCGACTGGCCGGTGACCGTGTCCCACGACCTGGACGCGACGCTGGGCGAGGGACCCGACGCCGTGATGATGCTGCGCGTGCAGGCCGAGCGCATGCACGGCGGCTTCTTCCCGTCGGCCCGCGAGTACGCGGTGCGCTTCGGGCTCTCCCAGCGCCGCGCCGACCGCCTGCCCGACCACGCGGTCGTCCTGCACCCCGGACCCGCGGTGCGCGGCATGGAGATCGCCAGCTCGGTCGCCGACTCGAGCCGTGCCGCCATCGCCGAGCAGGTCACCGCCGGGGTCCACGTGCGGATGGCCGTGCTCTACCACCTGCTCGCCGGAGAGGACGTCGCGTGACGGGCACGATCAAGCTGAAGGGCGTCCGCCCCTACGGCGAGGACCCGACCGACCTGTACGTCCGCGACGGCACGCTCATCGAGGCCGGGGAGGTCTCAGACGCCGACGAGACCGTCGACGCCGACGGCCTCGTCGCGCTCCCGGGCCTCGTCGACCTCCACACCCATCTGCGCGAGCCGGGCGGCGAGGAGGCCGAGACCGTCGAGACCGGCTCGGCGGCGGCCGCGCTCGGCGGCTACACCGCCGTGTTCGCGATGCCGAACACGAACCCGGTGGCCGACTCCCCGGTCGTCGTCGAGCACGTGTGGCGCCGCGGGCGCGAGGTCGGGCTGGTCGACGTCCACCCGGTCGGGGCGGTCACGGTCGGGCTCGAGGGCGCCAAGCTGGCCGAGATGGGCATGATGGCCGCCTCGCCCGCCGGCGTGCGGATGTTCTCCGACGACGGCCGCTGCGTGAACGACCCGCTGATCATGCGCCGGGCGCTGGAGTACGCCCGCGCCCTCGACGCCGTCGTCGCCCAGCACGCCGAGGACCACCGCCTCACCGTCGGCGCCCAGGCTCACGAGGGGCCGGTCGCGGCGCGGCTCGGGCTCGCGGGGTGGGACCCGACGGCCGAGGAGTCGATCATCGCGCGCGACGTGATGCTCGCCGCTGCCGCGGGCGCGCGCCTGCACGTCTGCCACCTGTCGACGGCGCGCTCCACGGAGATCCTCCGCTGGGCCCGGGAGACGCTGGACGTGCGGGTCTCCGCGGAGGTCACCCCGCACCACCTGCTGCTCACCGACACCGCGGCCGAGGACTACGACCCGGTGCACAAGGTCAACCCGCCGCTGCGGCCGGCGGCCGACACCGAGGCGCTGCGCCGCGCGCTCGCCGACGGGACGCTCGACTGCGTCGCCACCGACCACGCGCCGCACGCCGTCGAGGCGAAGGACTGCGAGTGGTCCGCCGCGCGACCCGGCATGCTGGGTCTGCAGACGGCGCTGCCGGTGGTGGTGACGACGATGGTCGCCACCGGCCTCCTGGACTGGCGCGGCGTCGCGCGGGTGTGCAGCGAGGCCCCCGCGCGGATCGCCGGCCTCCCCGACCAGGGACGGCCGCTGACGCCGGGCGAGCCGGCGACGCTGACGCTCGTCGACCCCGACGCGGCGTGGACCGTGCGGGGCGCGGCGCTGGCGAGCCTCGCGGACAACACCCCGTACGAGGGGATGGAGATGCCGGTCTCCGTGGTGCACACCATGCTGCGGGGCCGGTGGACGGTGCGGGACGGGAAGGTAGTGGGCAATGATGGACACGGAGCGAAGCGGGAGCTGGACCGTTGACCGCTGATGAGGCGGTGCTGGTCCTCGAGGACGGCAGCCTCCACCGCGGCGAGGCCTTCGGCGCCCGCGGCCGCACGCTGGGGGAGGCGGTCTTCGCCACCGGGATGACCGGTTACCAGGAGACCCTGACCGACCCCAGCTACCACCGCCAGATCGTGGTGGCGACGGCGCCGCACATCGGCAACACGGGGTGGAACGACGAGGACGACGAGTCCGCGCGCATCCAGGTCGCCGGCTACGTCGTGCGCGACCCCGCGCGGCGGCCGTCGAACTGGCGCTCGCAGCGCGACCTGGCCGACGAGCTCGCCCGGCAGGGCGTGGTCGGTCTGGCCGGCGTCGACACCCGCGCGGTGACGCGGCGGCTGCGCGAGGCCGGCTCGATGCGCGCCGGCATCTTCTCGGGCGACGCGCTGAGCGACGCGACGTCGATGCGCGCCACGGTCCTCGACAGCCCGGAGATGGCGGGCGCGGACCTCGCCGGCGCGGTGACGACGACGGAGCCCTACACGGTGCCCGCGGTCGGCACGACCCGCTTCCGGGTGGCCGCGCTCGACCTCGGGATCAAGGCCAACACCCCCCGGATGCTCGCCGAGCGCGGCATCGAGACGCGGGTCCTGCCGTCGACCGCGCACATCGAGGAGCTGCTCGAGGGCGGCCCCGACGGGGTCTTCCTCTCCAACGGCCCGGGGGACCCGGCGACGGCGTCGCACGCGGTGGCCCTGACGAGCGAGGTGCTGCGGCGCGAGGTGCCGCTGTTCGGCATCTGCTTCGGCAACCAGATCCTCTCCCGCGCCCTGGGGCTGGAGACGTACAAGATGCGCTACGGCCACCGGGGGATCAACATCCCGGTCGTCGACCACACCACCGGCACGGTGGCGATCACGAGCCAGAACCACGGGTTCGCGGTGGCGGGCGAGCCGGGGTCGCGCGTGAGCTCCCCGGTCGGCACGGTCCACCTGAGCCACTCCTGCCCGAACGACGGCACCGTCGAGGGCGTGACCTGCGAGGACGTCCCGGCGTTCAGCGTGCAGTACCACCCGGAGGCGGCGGCCGGTCCGCACGACGCCGCGGGCCTCTTCGACCGTTTCGCGGACCTGATGGGAAGTCACTGATGCCGCGCCGCGACGACATCCGCCACGTCCTGGTCATCGGCTCCGGCCCGATCGTCATCGGGCAGGCCGCCGAGTTCGACTACTCCGGGACGCAGGCGTGCCGCGTGCTGCGCGAGGAGGGCCTGCGCGTCTCGCTGGTCAACTCCAACCCGGCGACGATCATGACCGACCCGGAGATCGCCGACGCCACCTACGTCGAGCCGATCACCGTCGAGCACGTCACCAAGGTCATCGAGGCCGAGCGCCCGGACGCGCTGCTCGCCACCCTCGGCGGCCAGACGGCGCTGAACACGGCGATCGCCCTGCACGACGCCGGCGTGCTCGAGCGCTACGGCGTCGAGCTGATCGGCGCCGACATCGACGCGATCCAGCGCGGCGAGGACCGGCTGAAGTTCAAGGAGATCGTGCGCTCGATCGGCGGCGACGTCCCGCGCAGCGAGGTCTGCCACTCGATGGACGAGGTGCGCGCGACCGTCGCGGAGGTCGGGCTGCCCGTCGTCATCCGGCCCAGCTTCACCATGGGCGGGCTCGGCTCGGGGCTGGCGTACACCCACGACGAGCTGGAGCGCCTGGCCGGCACGGGCCTGTCGGCGAGCCCGGTGCACGAGGTGCTCATCGAGGAGTCGGTGCTCGGGTGGAAGGAGTTCGAGCTCGAGCTCATGCGCGACGGCAAGGACAACGTCGTCGTCGTGTGCTCGATCGAGAACGTCGACCCGATGGGCGTGCACACCGGTGACTCGGTGACCGTCGCGCCGGCGATGACGCTGACCGACCGCGAGTACCAGGTCATGCGCGACACCGGCATCGCCGTGCTGCGCGAGGTCGGCGTCGAGACCGGCGGCTGCAACATCCAGTTCGCGATCCACCCGGACACCGGGCGCCTCGTCGTCATCGAGATGAACCCGCGGGTCTCGCGCTCGTCGGCGCTGGCGTCCAAGGCCACCGGCTTCCCGATCGCGAAGATCGCGGCGCGACTCGCCGTGGGCTACACGCTCGACGAGATCACCAACGACATCACCGGCGAGACCCCGGCGAGCTTCGAGCCCACGCTCGACTACGTCGTGGTGAAGGTGCCGCGCTTCGCGTTCGAGAAGTTCCCCGGCGCGGACCCCACGCTGACCACGACGATGAAGTCGGTCGGCGAGGCGATGGCGCTGGGCCGCAGCTTCCCGGAGGCGCTGAACAAGGCGCTGCGCTCGGCGGAGACGAAGGCGCTCGGGTTCTGGACGCAGCCGGACCCCGACGAGACCCCCGAGGCGGGAGACATCGAGGGGAGCACGCCGATAGGGGAGCGGAGCTCGACCATCGAGGCAGCGTTGCACCAGGCGTCGCTGCCGCGCGACGGGCGGCTCTACGCCGTCGAGCGCGCGCTGCGCCTCGGGGCGAGCGTGGAGCAGGTCACCGAGGCCTCGGGGATCGACGCGTGGTTCGTCGAGCAGATCGAGGGCCTGGTCGCGCTGCGCACCGAGCTCGCCGACGCGCCGGTGCTCGACGGGGTGCTGCTGCGGCGGGCCAAGCGCGCGGGGCTGTCCGACGCGCAGGTCGCGGCCGTGCGCCCGGAGCTCGCCGGCGAGGCGGGCGTGCGGGCACTGCGCCACCGTCTCGGCGTTCGCCCCGTCTACAAGACGGTCGACACCTGCGCGGCCGAGTTCGCCGCGCGGACCCCGTACCACTACTCGGCCTACGAGTCCGACCCCGCGGCCGAGACCGAGGTCGAGCCCCAGACCGAGCGCCCCAAGGTCATCATCCTGGGCTCCGGGCCGAACCGGATCGGGCAGGGCATCGAGTTCGACTACTCCTGCGTGCACGCGGCCACCGCGCTGCGGGCGGCGGGATTCGAGACCGTGATGCTCAACTGCAACCCCGAGACGGTCTCCACCGACTACGACACCTCCGACCGGCTGTACTTCGAGCCGCTCACGCAGGAGGACGTGCTCGAGGTCGTGCACGCGGAGCAGGTGTCGGGCGGTGGGGGACCGGGGCTCGTCGGGGTCGTCGTGCAGCTCGGCGGGCAGACGCCGCTGAAGCTCGCGGCCGGGCTGGAGGCCGCCGGGGTGCCGGTGGTGGGGACGCCGCCCGCGGCGATCGACCTCGCGGAGTCCCGCGGCGCGTTCGGCCGCGTGCTCGCCGACGCCGAGCTGCCCGCGCCCCCCTACGGCACCGCGACCAGCTTCGACGGGGCCCGGGAGATCGCCGCCGAGGTCGGCTACCCGGTGCTCGTGCGCCCGTCGTACGTGCTCGGCGGGCGCGGCATGGAGATCGTGTACGACGACGCCACGCTGGCCGACTACATCGCCCGCGCCACCGAGGTCACGCCGGACCACCCGGTGCTCGTCGACCGCTTCCTCGACGACGCCATCGAGATCGACGTCGACGCGCTCTGCGACGCCGAGGGCGACGTCTACCTCGGCGGGGTCATGGAGCACATCGAGGAGGCCGGGGTGCACTCCGGCGACTCGTCGTGCGCGCTGCCGCCGATCACGCTCGGGGTCGCCGAGCTCGAGACCGTGCGCGAGTCGACGGTCGCGCTGGCCCGCCGCCTGGGCGTGCGCGGCCTGATGAACATCCAGTACGCGCTCAAGGACGACGTGCTGTTCGTGCTCGAGGCCAACCCGCGGGCGTCGCGCACCGTCCCGTTCGTCTCCAAGGCGACCGGCGTCCCGCTGGCCGGTGCGGCGTCCCGGGTGATGCTCGGGGCGACGATCGCGGACCTGCGCGCCGAGGGCCTCCTGCCGGCGACGGGGGACGGGACCGAGCTGCCCCGCGAGCACCCCGTCGCGGTCAAGGAGGCCGTGCTCCCGTTCCACCGGTTCCGCCGCCCCGACGGCCGCGGCGTCGACTCCCTGCTCGGCCCGGAGATGAAGTCGACGGGCGAGGTCATGGGCATCGACCACGCGTTCTCGACGGCGTTCGCCAAGTCGCAGGCGGCCGCGTCGGGACCGCTGCCGGTGAGCGGCAAGGTGTTCGTCTCGGTGGCCAACCGCGACAAGCGCTCGCTGATCTTCCCGGTGAAGCGCCTCGCCGACCTGGGCTTCGAGATCCTCGCGACCGCGGGCACGGCCAGCGTGCTCGAGCGCAACGGCATCCCGTGCGAGGTGGTCCGCAAGCACTTCGAGGGGCCGGACAACATCGTCGACCGGATCGCCGCGGGCGAGGTCGCCCTCGTCGTCAACACCCCGGTCGGCCACTCCGGGCCCCGCATCGACGGCTACGAGATCCGCGCGGCGTGCCTCGACGTCGGCGTGCCGTGCGTGACCACCGTGCAGGGCGCGGCCGCGGCGGTGCAGGCCGTCGAGGCCGCGATCCGCGGCGAGGTCGCGGTGACGCCCCTGCAGGTGTTCCACGAGCGGCTCGCCAAGGCGCGCGCGCAGCTCGGGGCGGGCGAGTGAGCCGCGCGCCGTTCCGCGGGCGGCTGCAGGAGGCGGTGGGGAAGTACGGCCCCCTGTGCGTCGGGATCGACCCGCATCCGGGCCTGCTGAAGGCCTGGGGGCTCGACGTGGACGTCGCGGGGCTCGAGCGGTTCACGCGGCAGGTCGTCGAGGCGATGGCCGGGCACGTGGCCCTGCTCAAGCCGCAGGTCGCGCTGTTCGAGACGTTCGGGTCCGGCGGGCTCGCGGTGCTCGAGCGGGCGCTCGCCGACGCCCGCGAGGCCGGGGTGCTGACGATCGCCGACGCCAAGCGCGGCGACATCGGCTCGACGATGGCCGCCTACGCGCACGCCTGGTTGGCCGAGGACGCCCCGCTGCGTGCCGACGCCGTGACCCTCTCGCCGTACCTCGGGGTGGGCGCGCTGGCGCCGGCCCTCGACCTCGCCGTCGCCACCGGGCGCGGGGTGTTCGTGCTCGCCCGCACGTCCAACCCCGAGGCCGCCGGGGTGCAGTCGGCGCAGGCGTGGGTGGCGGGGTCGGGCGGCTCCGCGCGGGGCATGCGGGAGGTCGCCCAGTCCGTCGTCGACGCCCTGGCCGACCACAACGCCGCCCACGGCGACGGCTCGGCCGGCGCCGTGGTGGGCCTGACCCGCGGCACGACCGGCCGCGACCACGGCCTGGATCTCTCCGCGCTCGGCGGGCCGGTCCTCGTCCCGGGGCTCGGCGCGCAGGGCGGCACGCCCGCCGATGTGGCCGATGTCTTCGGTGCCGGCGGGGCGTTGGGCGCTGACGGGGGACCGGTCGTGCCCGTGAGCGCGCGGGAGGTCCTGACCGCCGGCCCCTCCCACGGAGCGCTGAGAGCAGCGGTCGATGCGCTGAACGGGGCGTTGACGGGGTAGCCCGTCGCGGGGACGGCCGATGATCGGGGATCACGCTCCGGTGGGCGCGACCTCCGTCCGGTCACGGTGTCGGCCGTTCCCCGTGTGACCCCGTACGAGAGAGGCCCCGACCTGCGGACATTCCCGCCCCACGGACTGTCGGTGTCGGGCTCGCGCGGTACGTTCGCACCACTGGTCAAAGCCCATTCGCCACCACGGGCCGGATCCCCTGAGCCGGTCCGCCGTCACGACCCCCGGAGGAGAACGTGGCATTACCCGAGCTGACCGAGGAGCAGCGGGCCGCGGCGCTCGAGAAGGCCGCCGCCGCTCGCCGTGCCCGGGCCGAGCTCAAGGAGCGGCTCAAGCGGGGAGGCACCAGCCTCTCCGAGGTGCTCGAGCAGGCCGACTCGGACGAGGTGCTGGGCAAGATGAAGGTCTCGGCACTGCTCGAGGCCATGCCGGGCGTGGGCAAGGTCCGCGCCCAGCAGATCATGGAGCGCCTCGAGATCGCCCCCAGCCGCCGGCTGCGCGGCCTCGGCGAGCGTCAGCGCAAGGCTCTGCTCGACGAGTTCTCCGGCGAGTGAGCCTGTGAGTCCTTCCCCCGCCCGCGGGCCCGGCCGGCTGATGGTGCTGGCCGGGCCCTCGGGAGTCGGGAAGAGCACGGTGGTCGCCGAGCTCCGGCGCATCCGCGCACCCCTGTGGTTCAGCGTCTCGGCGACCACCCGGGCCGCCCGGCCCGGGGAGGTCGACGGGCGCGACTACCACTTCGTCTCGGCCGCCGAGTTCAACCGCATGATCGCCGAGGGCGAGCTGCTCGAGTGGGCGGAGATCCACGGCGGCATGCATCGCTCCGGCACGCCGCGGGCCCCGGTGGACGAGCACCTGGCCGCCGGTGAGGCGGTGCTGCTCGAGCTCGACCTGGCCGGTGCCCGGGCGGTGCGCGGTCAGCGGCCGGACGCCCTGTTCGTCTTCCTGGAGCCCCCGTCGTGGGAGGTCCTGGTGGACCGCCTGATCGGCCGGGGCACCGAGGCGACCGAGGTGGTCGACCGCCGGCTGGCCACGGCCCGCGAGGAACTGGCCGCGAGCAGCGAGTTCGACGTCACCGTCGTCAACCACGACATCGGGGAGACCGCTCGCCGGTTGGTAGAGTTGAGTGTTCCCACATCGTCGGACCGTTCCGCGTCCGGCGCGACCTCTGCAGGAGCGAGCGAGTGAGCATTCCCACCGGGCGGACCGGCAGCATTCTCGAGGGGCCCGAGGGCATCACCAACCCCCCGATCGACGAGCTGCTGGAGACGGTGAGCTCCAAGTACGCGCTGGTCATCTACGCGGCCAAGCGCGCCCGTCAGATCAACGACTACTACGCCCAGCTGGGCGAGGGGCTGCTCGAGTACGTCGGCCCGCTCGTCGAGCCGGGCCCGCGCGAGAAGCCGCTGTCGGTGGCCATGCGCGAGATCCACTCCGGCCTGCTCGAGCACACCGAGGGCGAGTGACCGAGGCCGTCGACCGACCCCGGGAGATCGTTCTCGGGGTCTCCGGCGGCATCGCCGCCTACAAGGCCTGCGAGGTGCTGCGGCGCCTGCGCGAGGCCGGCCACCACGTGCAGGTGGTCGCCACCCGGTCGGCGCTCGAGTTCATCGGCGCCGCGACGTTCGAGGCGCTGTCCGGGCGCCCGGTCATGTCCGGGGTCTTCGAGAACGTCCACGACGTCGAGCACGTCGCCCTCGGGCGGCGTGCCGAGCTCGTGCTCCTGGTCCCCGCGACAGCCGATCTCCTGGCGCGGATGACCCACGGCCGCGCGGACGACCTGCTCACCTCCACGCTGCTCACCGCGCGCTGCCCGGTGCTCGCCGTGCCCGCGATGCACACCGAGATGTGGGAGCACCCCGCGACGGTCGACAACGTCGCGACGCTGCGCCGGCGCGGCACGGTGGTGCTCGAGCCCGCGTCCGGGCGTCTCACCGGCGCCGACACCGGCCCCGGGCGCCTGCCCGAGCCGCCCGAGATCGCCGAGTTCGCCCGCCTGCTGCTCGAGTGGGGCACGGGCCACGCCGCGGGCGGCACCGAGCCGTTCCCGCTGCCGCGCGACCTCGAGGGACGGCGCGTCGTCGTCTCCGCGGGCGGCACCGCAGAGCCGCTCGACCCGGTGCGCACGCTGGGCAACCGCTCGTCGGGCCGCCAGGGCTATGCCCTCGCCCGCGTCGCGGCCCAGCGCGGCGCCGACGTGACCCTCGTCGCCGGCACGATCGCCGACCTCGACCCGCCCGCCGCGGTCGACCTGCGCCGCGTGCAGACCACCCGCGAGATGCGCGACGCCGTGCTCGACGCGTCGAAGGCCGCGGACGTCGTCGTCATGGCCGCCGCCGTGTCCGACTTCCGGCCCGCGTCGACGTCGGTCGGCAAGATCAAAAAGGGGGAGGAGGCGCCCTCGATCCCCCTCGAGTTCAACCCGGACATCCTGCGCGAGCTGGTCACCGAGGACGTCCCGCGCCGGCTGGTCGTGGGCTTCGCGGCGGAGACCGGCGACGAGCGCGGCAGCGTGCTCGACTACGCGCGCGCCAAGCTCGAGCGCAAAGGGTGTGACCTACTCGTCGTCAACGCCGTCGGCGCCGGGAAGGCGTTCGAGACGGAGGACAACGAGGGTTGGCTCCTCGGCGCCGACGGCTCGACGACGAGCCTGCCCATGGGCTCGAAAGCCGCGCTGGCCGCGCGTGTCTGGGATGCCGTCGCCGAGCGGCTGCCCTGACGTATTGCTCTGGTCGGCGCATTCCCACGATTCGGCGATGAACACAACCGTTCTGTGACAGGCATGGCATTCAGCCAGGTCAGCGTCCTCGCGGAAGAGCGGGATGCCGTTAGTGTGGACGGGTCCCATTGTCGAGGCAGGGAGAGATTGTGCCCGCTAGGCGTCTGTTCACCAGCGAATCCGTCACCGAGGGCCACCCAGACAAGATCTGTGACGCAGTCAGCGACGGCATCCTGGACGCCCTGCTGGCGCAGGACCCGAAGTCGCGCGTCGCGGTCGAGACCATGGTCACGACGGGGCAGGTGCACGTCGCCGGCGAGGTGACCACCAACGCCCAGGTCAACTACGTGGACATCGTCCGCAAGACGATCCTGGACATCGGCTACGACTCGTCGGCCAAGGGCTTCGACGGCGAGAGCTGCGGTGTCTCGATCTCCATCGGCGCGCAGTCCAAGGACATCGCGCAGGGCGTCGACGAGGGCTACGAGTCCCGCGTCGAGGGCTCCGAGGACGAGATCGCGAAGCAGGGCGCGGGCGACCAGGGGCTCATGTTCGGCTACGCCGACGCCGACACCCCCGAGCTCATGCCGCTGCCCATCGGGCTCGCGCACCGTCTGGCCCGCAAGCTGACCGCGGTGCGCCGCGACGGCACGCTCCCGTACCTGCGCCCGGACGGGAAGACCCAGGTCACCATCGCCTACGACGGCGACAAGCCCGTCAGCGTCGAGACCGTGGTCCTGTCGACCCAGCACGCGGCCGACATCGACCTGGACAACCTGCTGGCCCCGGACATCCGGTCCAAGGTCATCCAGCCGGTGCTCGAGGGGATCGACCTCGACTCCTCGAACACCCGCGTCCTGGTCAACCCGACCGGCCGCTTCGTCACCGGTGGCCCCATGGGCGACGCCGGCCTGACCGGCCGCAAGATCATCGTCGACACCTACGGCGGCTACGCCCGCCACGGCGGCGGCGCCTTCTCGGGCAAGGACCCGTCGAAGGTCGACCGCTCGGCCGCCTACGCGGGCCGCTGGGTGGCGAAGAACGTCGTCGCCGCCGGCCTGGCCAAGCGCGCCGAGGTCCAGCTCGCCTACGCCATCGGCAAGGCCGAGCCCGTCGGGGTGTTCCTCGAGACCTTCGGGACGGCGAACGTCGACCCGGAGCAGATCGAGAAGGCCATCCACGAGGTCTTCGACCTGCGCCCCGGCGCGATCGTGCGCGACCTGCAGCTGCTGCGCCCGATCTACCAGCCGACCGCGGCGTACGGCCACTTCGGCCGCGACGACCTCGACCTCCCCTGGGAGCGCACCGACCGCGCCGACGCGCTGAAGTCGATCGCCAGCTGAGGTCTCAGTACGAGCGATGCGGCGTTGCTGGCGTCTGACGCCAGGATCGCCACATGCTCGGTTCGCGACACGCCGGCCCGGCACCCCGTCCGCGGGGTGACCGGGCCGTTCGTGTGCTCGGCGGCGTGTGCCCGGGGTGTTCCAGCGTGGCGCGGGGTGTTCCAGCGTGGCGGCCACGCTCGCGTTCAACGTCAGAGAATCCGCCAGCTCGATCGGCACGGGGCCGGGTCGGCGACGCGCGGGGAGATCACGGGCGCCGCCATCAACCTCCCGGACCGGTTCGAGGTGCATGACGACGCCCTTGATCACGGGTCGGGGACTGGTGGCGCGGCGCGAGAGGCGCGCCGCGCATCGTCGACGCGACCCCGGACCCGCGTGACGTGCCGGTCGCCGGACGTCGGGTACAGCGCCGGAGATCAGCAGGTCGAAACCCACGTCGACGAGGGCCCGCGAGGTGTCTTTCCGCCTGCTGATCACCGGCGGCGGGGCGAGGTCGGGGCGAGGTCGGGGCGAGGTCGGGGCGCGGTCGGGGCGAGGTGGGCGGAGGGCGCGATGATCGTCGGCCGGCTCTGGTAGACCGGGGTCCGTGAGGGCCGGCGAGGGGAGCGATGCGCTGTTCGCGGCGCCGCCCCGCGTGGAGAAGCCCGCCGAGAAGCCCGCGCCGGCGCCGAAGAAGCCGCACCGCAACGAGCGCCTGCCCGCCGAGGAACGCCCGGTCGCGCGGGTGGCCGTCGACGTGAACCTCGCACACCTCGACCGCGCCTTCGACTACCAGGTCCCCGAGCAGCTCTCCGCCGACGCCGTGCCCGGCGCGCGGGTGCGGGTCCGGTTCGCCGGGCGCCTCGTGGACGGGTTCGTGCTCGCCCGCGAGGACACCAGCGAGCACACCGGGCGGCTGGGGTGGCTCGAGAAGGTCGTGTCGCCGGAGCCGGTCCTGGGCGCCGAGCTCGCCGGGCTCTGCCGCGCCGTCGCCGACCGCTACGCCGGCACGTTCGCCGACGTCCTGCGCCTCGCGGTCCCGCCGCGTCACGCCCGCGTCGAGGCCGAGACGCCCCCGGAGCGCCCGGAACCCCGCGCCCCCGAGGAGCACGGCTGGGGCGCCTACCCCCGCGGCCCCGCGCTCCTCGAGGCGCTCGCCCAGGGCCGCGGAGCCCACGCCGTCTGGCAGGCCCTGCCCGGCGAGGACTGGCCCGCCCGCCTCGCCGAGGCCGCCGCGACGACGGCCGCCGGCGGGCGCAGCGCCGTGCTCGTCGTGCCCGACCGCCGTGACCTCGACCGCGTCCAGGCCGCCTGCGAGGCCGTGGCGGGCGCCGACGCCGTCGTCGCGCTCGCCGCCGACCTCGGCCCCGCCGAGCGCTACCGCCGCTGGCTGGCGGTCGCGCGCGGGCAGGTCCGCATCGTCGTCGGCACCCGCGCCACGGCGTTCGCGCCGGTCCGGGACCCCGGGCTGATCGTCGTGTGGGACGACGGCGACGACTCCCACGCCGAGCCCCGCGCGCCCTACCCCCACGCCCGCGACGTCGCCATGACGCGCGCGCACCGCGACGGCGCCGCCCTGCTCGTCGGCGGGTTCGCCCGCACGGCCGAGGCCGCCCTGCTCGTGGCCAGCGGCTGGGCGCACGACGTCGTCGCCGACCGCGCCACCGTCCGCGCCCGGGGCCCGCGCGTCACCGCGATCGGCGAGGACGACCGCCAGCTGATGCGCGACCCCGCCGCGCGCGCCGCCCGCGTGCCGTCGGTGGCGTTCGAGGCCGCCCGGGCCGCCCTGACCGCCGGGGCACCGGTGCTCGTGCAGGTGCCGCGCAAGGGCTACCTGCCCGCCGTGGCGTGCGCGAACTGCCGCGAGCCCGCCCGGTGCCGCCGCTGCGCCGGTCCGCTCGCCCTTCCGACCGGTGGCGAGGCGGCCCCCGTCTGCCGCTGGTGCGGGCACCCGGATGCCGCCTACCGCTGCGGTGCCTGCGGTTCGCCGAAGCTCCGGGCGCTCGCCGTCGGGTCGGCCCGGACGGCCGAGGAGCTGGGCCGCGCGTTCCCGCAGACGGTGGTGCGCAGCTCCGGCGGCGGCGCCACGGTGCTCGACCACGTGCCCGGCGACCCCGCCCTGGTCGTCGCCACCCCGGGCGCCGAGCCGGTGGCCGAGGGCGGCTACGGCGCGGCGCTGCTGCTCGACGGCGCCGTGCTGCTCGCCCGCCCCGAGCTGCGCGCGGGGGAGGAGACGCTGCGCCGGTGGTTCGGGGCCGCCGCGCTGGTCCGCCCGGCGGGCGAGGGGGGACGGGTGGTCGTCGTCGCCGACTCGTCGACCCCGGCGGTGCAGGCGCTCGTGCGCTGGGACCCCGCCGGCTCCGCCGCGACGGAGCTCGCCGCGCGCGACGAGCTCGCCCTGCCGCCGGCGATGCGCATGGCCGCGGTCGACGGGCCGCCGCCCGCGGTCGCGGACCTGCTCGCCGCCCTGCCCGACACCGTCGAGGTGCTCGGACCCGTCGAGCTGCCGCCGGGCACCAAGCTGCCCGGCGCCGAGGAGCGCACCGAGGGCGCCGAGCGCTGCCTCGTCCGCGTCCCGCGCACCGAGGGCCGGACCCTGGCCAGGGAGCTCCACGCGGCCCAGGCGGTGCGCTCGGCGCGCAAGGAGCGCGAGCCGGTCCGGGTGCTGCTCGACCCGCTCGACCCGCTCTGAGTCGTTGACCGCGGAGCAGACACGTGCCACCGTAATCAACCAACAGGTTGAACAAGGGAGCCACGCCATGACCACCGAAACCCCGGCCGACCGTCACCGCCGGATCGCCGCCGCCTTCACCGAGCGCGTCCACGGAACGGGCGACTGGGACGTCCCGACGCCGGTGCCCGAGTGGCGGGCGCGCGACGTCGTCGGGCACCTGACGGGCTGGTCGACCGGGTTCCTGGCCTCGTCCGGGGTCGACCTCCCGCCGGGCCCGGGCGACGGTGACCCCGTCGCCGCCTGGGACGCCCACGTCGCGGCCGTCCAGGCCCTCCTCGACGACCCCGGGACGGCCGGGCGGGTCATCGAGAACCCGCACATGGGCGCGATGGAGCTGGCCGCGATGCTCGACATGATCTATACGACCGACGTCCTCATGCACACGTGGGACCTCGCCCGCGCCACCGGCCAGGACGACCGCCTCGACCCCGGCGAGTGCGCCGTGCTGGTCGACGGGATGGAGGGCATGGAGGAGATCATCCGCAGCTCGGGGCAGTACGGCCCCCGCGTCGCCGTGCCCGACGACGCCGACGCGCAGACCCGCCTGCTCGGGTTCATCGGCCGCGACCCCGCGTGGAAGCCCTGACGCGAGGACTACGCTGGACGGTCGAGACAGCACGGGTCCGAGCTCCCGGTGCACGCCGTCTCCGGTGAGAGAGGACCGATGACCGTCCAGCCCCTGCGCCTCTTCGGCGACCCCGTCCTGCGCACGAAGGCCGACCCCGTCGTCGACTTCGACCGGGAGCTGCGCACCCTCGTCGCCGACCTGCACGAGACCATGCGCGACCAGGGCGGAGCGGGCCTCGCGGCACCGCAGATCGGCGTCGGGCTGCGGGTGTTCACCTTCCGCGCGGACGACGTCGAGGGCCACATGATCAACCCGACGTGGAACGCCGCCGACGACACCGAGCAGGTCGGCCCCGAGGGCTGCCTGTCCATCCCGGGGCTGCGCTTCGACTGCCGGCGCTTCGAGCACGTGGTCGCGACCGGGTGGGACATGTACGGCGAGCCGCAGACGGTCGAGGGGACGGCGCTGGTCGCCCGCGCGATCCAGCACGAGACCGACCACCTCGACGGCGTCCTCTTCCTCGACAAGCTCGACCCGGCGACCCGCCGCGAGGCGATGAAGGCGATCCGCGAGGCGCCCTGGTTCGACGCCGGCGCCCCGCCCACCGTGAAGACGAGCCCGCACCCGCTGTTCGGGCGAGCCCTGTAGCCCGTGCGCGTCGTCTTCGCGGGCACGCCCGAGCCCGCCCTGCCCTCCCTCCAGCGCCTCCTCGACAGCGCGCGCCACGAGGTCGTCGCCGTCGTCACCCGGCCCGACGCCCCGGCCGGACGCTCGCGCCGCCCGCAGCGCAGCCCCGTCGGCGCGCTCGCCGACGAGGCCGGGATCCCGATCCTCACGCCGCACAAGGCGAACGAGCCCGCGTTCCTCGATGAGCTGACCGGCCTCGCCCCCGACTGCTGCCCCGTCGTCGCCTACGGCAACCTGCTGCGCCGCGAGGCCCTCGACGTGCCCCGCCACGGCTGGGTGAACCTGCACTTCTCGCTGCTGCCGGCCTGGCGCGGCGCCGCGCCCGTCCAGGCCGCCATCCGGGCGGGCGACGAGATCACGGGCGCGAGCACGTTCGCCCTGGAAGAAGGCATGGACACCGGCCCCGTCTACGGCACCGTCACCGAGGAGATCGGCCGCCACGACACCGCCGGCGTCCTGCTCGAGCGGCTCGCGACGTCCGGTGCGGCGCTGCTCGCGAGCACGCTCGACGGCATCGAGGACGGCGAGCTCGCCCCGGTGCCCCAGCCCACCGACGGCGTCTCGTACGCCCCGAAGATCACCGTCGACGACGCCCGCGTGCTGTGGACCCACCCGGCGCCCGCCGTCGACCGGCTGATCCGCGCGGTCACCCCCGCCCCCGGCGCCTGGACGACGTTCCGCGACGCCCGGCTCAAGCTCGGCCCGGTGCTCACCACCGGCGAGGCGGGCCTCGAGCCGGGCTCGATCCGCGTCGAGCGCCAGCGGGTCCTGGTCGGGACGGCCACGGCCACCGTGGCGCTCGGCGACGTCCAGCCCCAGGGCAGGAAGGCGATGCCCGCGGTCGACTGGGCCCGCGGCGTGCGCCCCGAGGCGGGGGAGCGGTTCGTATGACCGGGGCGAGCGAAGCGACGGGGTGGGTATGACCGACAGCTCCGTCCCGCCCGGCGGGCACCGTTCCGGCAAGGGCCCGCGCCGCAAGGACGACCGCAGGCGACGCAGCGGACCGCCCCGCGGCCGGCAGGGCCCGGGCCGCCCGCCGTCCGGCGACCCGGCCCGCGAGGCCGCGCTCGACACCCTGCGCGCCGTCCGCGAGGACGCGGCGTACGCCAACCTCGCCCTGCCCGCGCTGCTGCGCGAGCGGCGGATCTCCGGGCGCGACGCGGCGCTCGCCACCGACCTCACCTACGGCGCCTGCCGCGCCCAGGGGCTCCTCGACGCCGTCCTAGCGGCGTGCTGCGACCGCCCGCTCGACGAGCTGGACGGGGTGGTCCTCGACGCCCTGCGCCTCGGCGCCCAGCAGCTGCTGCGCACCCGGATCCCCCCGCACGCCGCGGTGAGCGCGGTGGTCGAGCTGGTCCGCTCGCGGGCCGGGTCGCGGCCGACCGGGTTCGTCAACGCGGTGCTGCGCCGGGTGGCCGAGCGCGACGAGGCCGCCTGGGTCGAGCGCCTCGCCCCGCCGGATGCCCTCGGTCGGCTCGCGCTGGCCCACGCGCACCCGCGCTGGATCGCCGAGGTGTTCGCGCAGGCCCTCGGCTCCGAGGACGAGCTCGGCGCCGCCCTCGCCGCCGACGACGCCCGCCCCGCCGTGCACCTCGCCGCCCGCCCCGGCGAGATCTCCGCCGAGGAGCTCGCCGCCATCACCGGCGGCGACGAGTCCCCGTACTCGCCGTACGGCGTGCTGCTCACCGAGGGCGGCGACCCGGGCGAGCTCGCCCCGGTGCGCGAGGGCCTGGCCGTGGTCCAGGACGAGGGCAGCCAGCTGGTCGCGCTGGTGGCCTCCCGGGCACCGGTCCCCGGCGAGGACACCCGCTGGCTCGACCTCTGCGCGGGCCCCGGCGGCAAGGCCGTGATGCTCGGGGCGCTCGCCGCGATCGAGGGCGCCACGCTCGACGCCGTCGACCGCGCGCCGCACCGCGCGCGGCTCGTCGAGCAGGCCGTCGAGGGCCTGCCGGTGCGGGTCCACACGGGCGACGCCCGCGAGATCGCGCACCCCGAGCAGGCCTACGACCGCGTCCTCGTCGACGCCCCGTGCACCGGGCTCGGCGCACTGCGCCGCCGGCCCGAGGCCCGGTGGCGCCGGCAGCCCGAGGACGTCGCCGAGCTCACCGAGCTCCAGCGCGCGCTGCTGCGCACGGCGATCGAGCGCACCCGCCCCGGCGGCGTCGTCACCTACGCGACCTGCTCGCCGCACCCGGAGGAGACCACGGCCGTCGTCACCGCCGTCGCGGCCGAGACCGGTGCCGAGCTGCTCGACACGCCCGCGCTGCTGCCCGAGGTGCCGGACACCACCGCTCACGACGGGCCGGGGATCCAGCTGTGGCCGCACCGCCACGGCACGGACGCCATGTACGCCGCCGTTCTGCGCAGACGCTGATGGTCGAGCTCCCCTATCGGCGTGCTCGTCTTGACGCTTCGTCTCCCGTGTGACCACCCGGACCAACGAGGCGACTACCATCCGTCACGTGGCGCGTGCCCCGATGATCGCTCCGAGCATCCTGTCCGCGGACTTCGCCCGCCTCAAGGAGGAGGCGGACGCGGTCCCCGGCGCGGACTGGCTGCACGTCGACGTCATGGACGGGCACTTCGTGCCGAACCTGACGCTGGGGCTGCCGGTGGTCGAGGCGCTGGAGCGGGCCACGGACATCCCGCTCGACTGCCACCTCATGATCAACGACCCGGACCGCTGGGCGCCGGGCTACGCCGAGGCGGGCTCGCAGAACGTCACCGTGCACGCCGAGGCGGCCAACGACCCCCGGAAGTGCTCGCGCGACATCCGGGCCGCGGGCGCGCTCGCCGGCCTGTCGATCAAGCCGGGCACGCCGCTGGACGACTGGGTCGAGGTGCTGCGCGACTACGACACGCTGCTCGTCATGAGCGTCGAGCCGGGCTTCGGCGGGCAGAAGTTCATGCCCGAGGTGCTCGACAAGGTGCGCACGGCGCGGCGGCTCGTCGACACCGGGCACCTCAACGTCATCGTCGAGATCGACGGCGGGATCAGCCGGGACACCATCGAGGCGGCCGCCGAGGCCGGCGTCGACTGCTTCGTCGCGGGGTCGGCGGTGTACGGCGCCGACGACCCCGAACGGGCGGTCGAGGCGCTGCGCGACCAGGCGGTGCGCGTGGCCGCGTACCTCGGGCAGGGGTGAGAGCGGCATCACCACGGTGGCACTGCCACCGGAGCGCGTCGTGAGGATGATGGCGGTCGGGTCGCCACGGCCGGGCCAGGACGAGCCAGGGACGAAGGGGAACGCTGTGTTCACGGGGATCGTCGAGGAGGTCGGCGAGATCGTCGACGTCGTCGCGCAGGAGGACGGCGCGGGAGGGTCTGCGCGGCTGCGCGTGCGCGGCCCCGTCGTCACCTCCGACGCGCGCCCCGGCGACTCGATCTCGGTGAACGGCGTCTGCCTGACGGTCGTCGACCCCGCCACCGGTGAGTTCGGCGTCGACGTCATGGGCGAGACGCTGCGGCGCTCCTCGCTGGCCGGTGCGACCGCGGGCACGCGGGTGAACCTCGAGCGTGCCGTGGCCGCCGGTGACCGGCTGGGCGGGCACATCGTCCAGGGTCACGTCGACGGCACCGCCACCGTCGTCGAGCGCACCGAGCACGACGCGTGGACGACCGTCCGGTTCCGGGTCGACGGCGGCCTGACCCGGTACGTCGTCGAGAAGGGCTCGATCGCCGTCGACGGGGTCAGCCTCACGGTCACCGAGGTCGACGACGAGTCCTTCGCCGTCGGGCTCATCCCGACCACACTGCGCGAGACGACCCTGGGGGAGCGTGCCGTGGGATCCACGGTCAACCTCGAGGTCGACGTGGTCGCCAAGTACGTCGAGCGCCTCGTGGGAGCCCACACCGCGGGCACGTCACAGGGGAAGTAGGAGCAGGTGGAGGGCTTCGAGCACATCGAGCGGGCGATCGCCGACATCGCCGCGGGCAAGGCCGTGGTCGTCGTCGACGACGAGGACCGCGAGAACGAGGGCGACCTCGTGTTCGCCGCGGAGTGCGCGACGCCGGAGCTCGTGTCGTTCATGGTGCGCTACACGTCGGGGTACATCTGCGTGCCGCTGACGGGCGAGGGCTGCGACCGGCTCGACCTGCCGCCCGCGCACTCGATCAACCAGGACCGGCACGGCACCGCGTACACGGTGTCGGTGGACGCCCGCGAGGGCATCGGCACCGGCATCTCGGGCACCGACCGGGCGCACACGATCCGCGTGCTCGCGAACCCGGAGTCGGGGCCCACCGACCTCTCGCGGCCCGGGCACGTCGTGCCGCTGCGGGCCCGCGACGGCGGCGTGCTGCGCCGCCCCGGGCACACCGAGGCCGCGGTCGACCTGGCCCGCCTCGCCGGGCTGTCCCCGGCCGGCGCGATCTGCGAGATCGTGTCGCAGAAGGACGACGGCGACATGGCCCGCTTCGACGAGCTGCAGGTCTTCGCCGACGAGCACGAGCTCTCGCTCATCACGATCAAGGACCTGATCGCCTACCGGCGCCGTTCGGAGAAGCAGGTCGTCCAGGTCGCGCACGCCAACATCCCGACCGACCACGGCACGTTCGTCGCCTACGGCTACGACTCGCTGCTCGACGGCATCGAGCACGTCGCGCTCGTGCACGGCGAGATCGGCGACGGCGAGGACGTGCTGGTCCGCGTCCACTCCGAGTGCCTCACCGGCGACGTCCTGCGCTCGCGGCGCTGCGACTGCGGGCCCCAGCTCGACGCGGCGATGGCGGCGGTCGTGGCCGAGGGCCGCGGCGTCGTGCTCTACGTGCGGGGCCACGAGGGCCGGGGGATCGGCCTGATCCACAAGCTGCAGGCCTACCAGCTGCAGGACGCCGGCGCGGACACCGTCGACGCCAACCTCGCGCTCGGCATGCCCGCCGACGCCCGCGACTACGGCACCGGCGCGCAGATCCTCGCCGACCTCGGCATTCGTTCGATGCGCCTGCTGACCAACAACCCGGAGAAGCGCGCCGGGCTCGAGGGCTACGGCCTGGAGATCCTCGGCCGCGTGGCGCTCCCGGCGCGGGCGACCCCGGAGAACCTGCGCTACCTGCGCACCAAGCGCGACCGCATGGGCCACGACCTCGAGGGCCTCGACACCGAGGACGACGGGGTCGTCGCGCAGCCGACCGACGGCGAGCAGGCCGTGGGCGGGACGCGGGCGTGAGCGGCGAGGGGCGCCCGGAGGTCGAGGTCCCGGACGCGGCGGGCCTGACGCTGGGCATCGCGGTGACGCGCTGGAACGCGACGATCACCGACGTGCTGCTCGAGCGCGCCCGCGACGCGGCCGCCGAGGCCGGGGCCGCGGAGCCGACGGTCGTGCGCGTCGCCGGGGCCATGGAGCTGCCGGTGGTGTGCCAGGGCCTCGCCGAGTACCACGACGCGGTCGTCGGGCTCGGCGTCGTCATCCGCGGCGAGACCCCGCACTTCGACTACGTCTGCGACGCCGTCACCGCCGGCCTGCTGCGCGTCGGGCTCGACGCCCGCACGCCGGTGGGCAACGGCGTGCTGACCGTCAACGAGGAGGCGCAGGCCTGGGCGCGCGCCGGCACGCCGACCTCCAGCGAGGACAAGGGCTTCGAGGCCACCGTGGCGGCGCTGGATGCGGCGCTGACTCTGAAGCAGCTCGCGCGATGACCAGCCCCGTCGTGCCGCCCGAGGGCCTCGACCTCGGCGAGGTCGAGCTCGAGGTGCGCCCGGTGCGGATCCGCTTGGTCGCCTGGGTGCTCGCCGTCTTCCTCTTCGCGTTCTTCGGCGCGGGCGCGCTGCTGGTGTTCGTCGAGTCGTCGGGCTTCAACTTCCGGCCCGCCGACCAGGTCGCGATGGTCGTGCTCGGGACGATCCTCGCCGGCTGCGCGCTGCTGTTCACCCGCCCGCGGCTGCGCGCCGGGCCCGGCGGGGTCGAGGTGCGCGCCACGATCCTCACGCGCCGCGTGCCGTGGTCCGGGATCCTCGCGGTGAGCTTCCCCGACGGCGCGCAGTTCGCCCGACTCGAGCTGCCCGACGACGAGTACCTGACGATCTCGGCGCTGCAGGCCGTCGACCGGGGGCACGCCGCCCGCGGGGTGAGCGCGCTGCGGAAGCTGCACGCGCAGTACCACTGATGGGCCTCTACGACTCGCTGTTCCGGCACGTCGCGACGCGTGTGCCCGCCGAGCTGACCCACCGGGTGGGCGTGACGGCGCTGCGCGCGGCGACGCCGGTGCTCTCCCCGGGCGCGAGCCCGGCGGCACCCGTCGAGGCCATGGGCCTGCGCTTCGCCAACCCGCTCGGCGTCGCCGCCGGCTACGACAAGGACGCCGAGGGCGTGCGGGGGCTCGCGCGCCTGGGCTTCGGTGCGGTCGAGGTCGGCACGGTGACCGCCCGCCCGCAGCCCGGCAACCCGCGCCCGCGCCTGTTCCGGCTGCCCGCCGACCGGGCGCTCGTCAACCGGATGGGCTTCAACAACGCCGGCGCCGACGTCGTCGCCGCCCGGCTCGCGACGCTGCGGGAGCGGGGCGCGGGCACCGTCGTCGGGGTCAACATCGGCCGCTCCAAGACCGCCACCGACGCCGTCGCGGACTACCGGTACTCGGCGCGGATCCTCGGCCCGCACGCCGACTACGTGGTCGTCAACGTCAGCTCGCCGAACACGCCGGGCCTGCGCGACCTGCAGGGTGTCGACGCGCTGGAGCCGCTGCTGGCCGCGGTGCGCGCCGAGGTGGGGTCGACGCCGCTGCTCGTGAAGATCACCGCCGACCTGGACGACGAGGGCGTCGACGCCGTCGCCGACCTCGCGGTGGCCCAGGGCCTCGACGGGATCGTCGCCACCAACACCACGGTGGCGCGCACCGGCCTGGCCTCGCCGTCCGACGTCGTCGCGGCGGCCGGGTCCGGGGGGCTGTCGGGTGCGCCGCTGGTGGGCCCCGCCCGCGCGGTGCTCGCCCGGCTGCACGCCCGGGTGGGCGGGCGGCTGACGCTGGTCTCGGTGGGCGGCATCGACTCCGGCGAGGAGGCCCGAGCCCGCCTCGAGGCCGGCGCGACGCTCGTCCAGGCGTACACGGGCTTCGTGTACGGGGGGCCGGCGTGGCCGCGGCGGGTGCTGGGCGAGCTGGCGGGTACCTGGCAGGCGTGACCGCCCCGCTGCGCGCCCCTGCCCGCCGGCCCCAGGTCGTGCTGTTCGACCTCTTCGAGACGTGCCTGCAGCTCGAGGGCCTGCGGCCACGCTTCGAGGCGCTCGGGCGCCCCGGCCACGAGCTGGAGCTGTTCTTCGCCCGGCTGCTGCACCAGGGCATGGCGATGACGCTGGCGGGCGAGGCGCCGCCGTTCGCGGTCGTGGCGGCGGACATGCTGCGGCGCACGAGCGGGCGCGACCTCACCGACGACCAGGTCGCGTCGGTGCTCGACGGCTTCCGGGAGCTGCCGGTGCACCCCGACGTGGCGCCGGCGCTGCGGCGGCTCGCCGAGGCCGGGGTGCCGGCCTACGGGTTCACCCACGGGTCGGCGGAGGTCGCGGGCGCGGCGCTCGAGGCCGGCGGGGTGCGCGACCTGCTCACCGACGTGATGTCGTGCGCCGAGCTGCGGATGTTCAAGCCCCCGGCGCGCGTGTACCACTGGGCGTGCGAGCGGATCGCGACGCCGCCGGCCCGGACGGCCCTGGTCGCCGTGCACTCGTGGGACGTCCACGGCGCGGTGTCGGCGGGGCTGATCGGCGCGTTCTGCGAGCGTCTCGAGGGCCGCATCCCCGACGCCGTCGCCGTCCCGCACGTCACCGGCCCCGCCCTCGACGACGTCGTCGAAGGCCTCCTCGCCCTCCCCGCGGAGCCGACCCCGTAGTCATGTGAGCAAGGGCCCTCACCCGGCGGTGACGGGGGGCGCGGGCAGACTGGGGTTCCACGATCACTCGGTCACCCTGACGATCACGGAGGTTGCTCGGTGTCCACCACCACCGGTCCCAGCCGTCGCACGATGCTCTGCGGGCTCGCGGTCGCCCTCACCGCACCCGGCGCGCTCGCGGCCTGCTCGTCGGGCGGCGGGGGAGCGCCGGCGGCGGCCCCGGCGCCGTCCCCGACGCCCGCGCCTGGCACCGAGACGACGGTCGGGGGCGGCACGCCGGTCTCCCGCATCCCGGTCGGCGGCGGCACGATCGTCACCGCGGGCGACCGCGAGGTCCTCCTGGTCCAGCCGACCGCGGGGGAGTTCAAGGGCTTCGACGCCTCCTGCCCGCACCAGGGCACCACGGTCGACCCGCCGGAGAACGGCGTCATCACCTGCCCGAACCACTTCAGCCAGTTCGACGCCGCCACCGGCGCCCTGCGGAAGGGCCCGGCCGACACCGGGCTCACCGAGGTGCCCGTCAGCGTCATGAACGGCACCGTGCAGGTGAACTGAGCGCCCGTGCTCGCCCTGCACGCCCTCTGGTCGCCGGGACGCGGTGTCTGCGTCTGGGCCGAGGACCCCGAGCTCCCGCCCCGCAGCACCAGCCGTGCGCGCCGGGGCGCCCGCCCGCACCCGTTCGCGGTGCCGGCCGAGCGGCTGGCCGCCGTGTGGGGCACGACGACGGCGACCGCGGGCGTCGCGGTCCTCGCCCTGCCCTCGGACCCCGACGCCCCGCGCGACTCCGACGACCTCGACCGCGAGGAGACCGGCCCCGCGCCCGGCACCCCGGTGCTCGCCGACTGGACCGTCCCGGTGTTCGAGCTCCCGCCCGGGGCCCCGCCGCCGGCGCCGCCGGCGGGGATGCGCGCGAGCCCCTCGGTGGCCGCGCTGCGGGCGGTCGACGCGCTGGCCGCCGACCTCGTGACGCGGGGCCGGGTGCTCCCGGAGCCCGACGAGGAGCACGCCGGCCTGACCTGGCGCCCCGTCCTCCAGGGTCCCGACCTCGTCGCCGCCGACACCCTCGCCGCCGCGCTGCCGCCGGTCTGCCGCTGCGAGCGCGTGCCGGGGGAGGAGCCGGTGAGCGCCCCGGCGGTCGTGGAGGGCGCGCTGGCCGCCGCGGTCGACGCCCACGCCCGCGCCCGGATCACCGGCTCCGAGGAGCTCGCCGCCGCCCCGGACTGGGCGCACGCCCTCGGCGACGAGCCCGTGCTCGGCGACCCCGCCCCGCCCGACGCGCTCGCTGCCGGGCTGCGCCGCTGGGCCGTCGTCGGCGCCCCGCACGCCGGGCCGGCGCGGGTGTCGTTCCGGCTCGACGAGGTGGTCGTCGACCGTCTCGGGCATGCGCTCGAGGAGCCCGAACCGGTCTTCCGGCTGACCTTCTCGCTGCAGTCGGCCCAGGACCCCAGCCTCACCGTCGACGCCGACACCGTGTGGCGCGACCCCACCGCGTTGCGCCGCTGGCTCGACGACCCCGCCGAGGTCCTGCTCGGCGAGCTCGGCCGCGCCGCGCGCGTCTACCCCGAGCTCGGCGAGGCGCTGCGCGTCCCGCGCCCCGGCGGCATGGACCTCGACCTCGCCGGCGCCCACCACTTCCTCGCCCACGTCGCCGCCGACCTCGACCGCGCCGGCTTCGGCGTCCTGCTCCCGACGGGCTGGCGGGCGGGTCCCGCGCGCCTCGGGCTGGCCGCGGCCGGCGGGCACGCCGAGCGCCCGGACGGCGTCGTCGACACCGGCGCGAAGATCGGCAAGGACGACCTCGTCGACTTCTCCTGGCGCCTCGCGGTCGACGGCGAGGAGCTCACGAACGAGGAGATGGACGCCCTCGTGCGCGCCAAGGCGCCGCTGGTGCGCCTGCGCGGGCGCTGGGTGGCCCTCGACGCCGACCGCTTGCGCGACGGGCTCGCGTTCCTCGCCGAGCGGCGCGACCGCCCGACCGTCGGCGACGTCCTGCACCTCGCGATCACGCACCCCGACGACGTCCCGGCGCCGCTGCCGGTCGAGTCGCTGCGCCTCGGCGGCGAGCTCGGCGACCTCCTCGCCGGCGGCAGCACCCTCGAGCCCCTCGACGCCCCCGCGACCGTCCGCGCGACCCTGCGCCCCTACCAGCGGCGCGGGCTGTCGTGGCTCGCCTTCCTCGCGAACCTCCGCCTCGGCGGCGTGCTCGCCGACGACATGGGGCTGGGCAAGACGCTGCAGGTCCTGGCTCTGGAGGCGCACGAGCGCGCCGGCCACGACCCCGGTCCCACCCTGCTCGTCTGCCCCACCTCGGTGGTCTCCACGTGGCGGCGCGAGGCCGAGCGGTTCGTCCCGGAGCTGCGGGTCGCCGTGCATCACGGCGCCGGGCGCGACGACCCGGCCGGCAAGGCCGCCGACGCCGACCTCGTCGTCACGTCCTACGGCACCCTCGTGCGCGACACCGACGCCCTGAGCGACATCGCCTGGCACCGGGTCGTGCTCGACGAGGCCCAGATGGTCAAGAACAACCGGTCCCGCGGGGCGAAGGCCGTCCGGCGCCTCGACGCCGAGCACCGCCTGGCGCTCACCGGCACGCCGGTCGAGAACCGCCTCGCCGAGCTCTGGTCGATCATGGACGCGGTGAACCCGGGCATGCTCGGCAGCGCCACCGCCTTCCGCGAGCGCTACGCCGTGCCCGTCGAGCGCCACGGACGGGTCGACGTCGCCGAGGACCTGCGCCGGCGCACCCGCCCCTTCCTGCTCCGGCGCCTCAAGACCGACCCCACGGTCGTCGACGACCTGCCCGACAAGATCGAGACCGTCGAACGGTGCGGGCTCACCGGCGAGCAGGCCTCGCTCTACCGCGTCGTCGTCGACGAGATGCTCGACAAGCTCGACGACGTCGAGCCGGGGATCGAGCGCCGGGGCCGCGTGCTCGCCGCGATGACCAAGCTCAAGCAGGTCTGCGACCACCCGGCTCTGCTGCTGCACGACGGCTCCCCGGTCGGGCGGCGCTCCGGGAAGATCGCGCGGCTCGAGGAGATCCTCGCCGAGGTGCTCGCGGCGGGGGACAGGGCGCTGCTGTTCACGCAGTTCGCGGCGTTCGGGGACATGCTCGCCCCGCACCTCGCCGCCCGCTTCGACACCGAGGTCGCCTGGCTGCACGGCGGGGTGTCGCGCAGCGCGCGCGACACGATGGTCGAGCGCTTCCAGTCCGGGGACGGGCCCTCGCTCTTCCTGCTCTCGCTGCGCGCCGGCGGCACCGGCATCACGCTCACGGCCGCCCAGCACGTCGTGCACCTCGACCGCTGGTGGAACCCCGCCGTCGAGGACCAGGCCACCGACCGCGCCTTCCGCATCGGCCAGAAGCGCACCGTGGGCGTCCGCAAGCTCGTCTGCGCGGGCACGCTGGAGGAGAGGATCGACGAGCTCGTCGCGAACAAGCGGGCGCTCGCCGACCTCGCGGTGCGCGACGGCGAGGACTGGCTCACCGACCTGTCGACCGACGAGCTCGCGAAGGTGCTCACGCTCGACGCCGAGGCGGAGGAGGACCTGGGGGAGGAGGACGACGACGATGGTGCGTGAGACGCGCTCGGGGCCCCGGTTCTCCGAGAGGTTCGAGGAGTTCGGCAGGCGCAAGCCCGTCGAGGACGGCATCGTCGCCCGCAGCCGCCGCGGCGACATCGGGGAGTCGTGGTGGTCGGGGCGCTTCCTCGCCGTGCTCACCGAGCTCGGGGTCGGCGGACGCCTCACGCGGGGCAAGACCTACGCGCGGGCGGGGCAGGTCGTCGACCTCACCATCGACGCCGGCGCGATCACCGCGACCGTCCAGGGCAGCCGCGACGAGCCCTACCGCGCGCGCATCGGCCTGCGGCCCTTCGCCGACGAGGCGTGGGACGCGGTGCTCGACGCCCTGGCCGCCGACTCCTGGTACGCGGCCGCCCTGCTCGCCGGGGAGGTCCCCGACGACCTCGAGGACGTCCTCGCGCGCGTGGGCCTCTCGCTGTTCCCGCAGGGGTCGGCGGAGCTGCCGATGGACTGCTCGTGCCCGGACTGGTCGGTGCCCTGCAAGCACCTCGCGGCCGTCGCGTACCTCGCCGCCGAGGAGTTCGACGTCGACCCGTTCGCCCTCCTGCGCTGGCGCGGCCGCGATCGGGCCACCCTGCTCGCCGCGCTGCGCGACCGCCGCGACGCGGGCGCCGGCGCCCCCACCGCGCTCGAGGAGCTCCTCGACCGCTTCCACCGCCCCGGCGTCCCGATCCCGGACCCGCCGGACCACACCCGCGCCCCGGCCGCCGACGCCCTGCTCGACGAGCTGCCGCCGCTGACCCTCGACGACGGCACCGACGTCCGCGAGGTGCTGCGCCCGCTGTACCGGCGGCTCGCCGAGCCGGGTGTCGGTGAGGTGGGGTAGGACTGGAGGGGTGGAGTCCGATCAGACCCCTGAGACCGAACGAGGCACCGCGCCGCTGACCATCCTCGTGATGGTCGCGCACCCCGACGACATCGACTTCGGCAACGGCGGATCGGTCGCCACGTGGACCGACGCGGGCCACCGCGTCGTCTACTGCCTGATCACCGACGGCGACGCGGGCGGGTTCGACGAGGAGGTCAGCCGCACCGACATGGCGACCCTCCGCCGCGAGGAGCAGCAGGCCGCGGGCGCGATCCTCGGGGTCGACGAGTTCCACTTCCTCGGCTGGCCCGACGGCCGGCTCTACGTCACCCACGAGCTGCGCCGCGATCTCGCGCGCGTCATCCGCCAGGTCCGCCCGGACCGGGTCGTCACCCAGTCCCCGACGCGCAACCTGCGCTCGATGTACGGCAGCCATCCCGACCACACCGCGGCCGGCGAGGCCGTCATGTGCGCGGTCTACCCGGACGCCCGCAACCCGTTCGCCCACCCCGAGCTCCTCGCCGAGGAGGGCCTGGCGGCGCACACGGTCGCCGAGGTCTGGATCAGCCACATGGGGGAGGGCGCCGACCACTACGTGGACACCACCGACGCGTTCGAGCGCAAGGTCGACGCGCTGCGGGCGCACAAGAGCCAGACCGCCCACATGGACGACCTCAGCGGGCGCATGTGGGGGTGGGGCCGCTCCCAGGCGAAGGCCGCGGAGTTCGGCGAGAAGCGCCTGGCCGAGGGCTATCTCGTCCTCGACACCCGTTAGGGCGCGGCCGACCGAGTGATGCACCCGACGAGGTGAGCTACACAACGTCGCCTACGGTTTACCGACGGTGCGCGAGCGGTCAGCCTGGTATCTGCCGCGAGGGGCCGACGTCGTCTCCACCTGACACGTCGGCACCGCTCCCCGGCCGTAGAGGAGAAACCTCATGAGCGACCTCCAGTGGCTCGGCAACCGTGTCCAGATGCAGGACATCGACGACACGGACCTCACCTACCTCCAGTGGCGCCGTCCGTGGCACGGCTCCCTGCGCGGCTTCCTCGTCGTGAGCTCGGAGGAGCGCGCGCTCGTGGAGGCGGCGGTCGACGAAGCGGCCGCCGGTCTCCGCGAGCACCCCACGCTCGACGCCGCCGGGCGCCCCACGCACCTCGAGGCGTTCTTCGCCGAGATCCTCGGCCGCCGGCCCGGCGAGCCCGCCCCGGCGGACGCCACCCCCGCCTGACCCGACACTGCTCTTCCCGACGGCCCGCGAGCTCCGGCTCGCGGGCCGTCGTCGTGTGGGTCCGGTCGAGGACGCCGTCTCTTCGGTGAGAACGCTTCGATTTCCGAAGCGTTCTCACGAAAGCCAGGACGTCCTCGTCGGTTTCCCCGGAAGCGCCCCCGGCCGGGACGTCATCTCCGTAGCGTCGGTCCGGACCAGGGGAGGAGTCGGTGGACGACGCGGAGCGGCAGGCGGCGGCCGAGGCCGAGCTGGAGCGCTACCGGCTCGCCGACCGCCGGTGGCCCGCCGCGGCCCTCGTGGAGGTCCTCGCGGTCGCGCTCCGGCGCCACCACCACGAGCAGGCGCGGCTGCTCGGACTCCGGGAGGTCGAGCTCGCCGCGCTGCAGATCCTCGACCGCCCGCGGGCGATGTCGATGACGGCGCTCGCCGAACGCCTCGGGCTCACGCGTGCCGGGACGACGCCGGTCGTCGACCGGCTCGTGGCCCTCGGCAAGGTCGTGCGCCGGCAGGACGAGGAGGATCGGCGCCGCACCGTCGTCACGGCCGACGTCCCGCCCGGCGAGACCGCGCCGTGGCGGCAGCTGGTCGAGGAGCTGGTCGCCCGCCAGAGCCGCTTCAGCGACGCCGAGCTGCAGGTCGTGACCCGTTGGATCGTCGCGATGGGGGACGCCCTCCACCAGCGCGCCGCCGGCCTCACCGACGCCCGCGACCGGCTCGCGCGCCGTACACGACCCGATACGCGGCGTACGAACCTGTACTCCAGTGTTGATTCGGATCACACCCTGTCCTAGGTTCCGAACTCGAATCCGTACCCGAGTACGGGTTCGGGGACCCCGGGAGAGGACGGCGATGAGCGCCCTGGACTACCGCAAAGGACTCCACGACCTCGGCGAGGGCTGCCACGCCTGGCTGCAGCCCGACGGGAGCTGGGGCTGGAGCAACGCCGGCCTGATCACGGGGTCGGGCGCCTCGCTGCTCGTCGACACGCTGTTCGACCTCCCGCTGACGCGGGAGATGCTCGACGGGCTGCGGCCGATCACCGACGCGCACCCGCTGCGCACGCTGGTCAACACCCACTCGGACCCGGACCACATCAACGGCAACGAGCTCGTCGCCTCGCGCGACGTCGAGATCCTCGCGTCGGCCGCGGCCGCCGAGCTGATCACGCAGGAGACCGTGGACGCGGTCGCGCTCGTCAAGCGCCTCGACGGCACGCTCGGCGACTTCGCCCGGCACATCTTCGGCCCGTTCGCCCTGGACGGGATCACCGCGACCGGCCCGGACCGCACGTTCACCGGCGAGGAGAGCGTCGACGTCGGCGGCCGCGAGGTCCGGCTCATCCAGGTCGGGCCGGCGCACACGCCCGGCGACGCGCTCGTCCACGTGCCGGACGCACGCCTGCTCTACGCCGGCGACATCCTGTTCGTCGGCGGCACCCCGATCGCCTGGGCCGGGCCGATCGACCGCTGGATCGCCGCCCTCGACCTCATCCTCGACCTCGACGTGACGGTGATCGTTCCGGGTCACGGGCCGGTCAGCGGCAAGCCGGAGGTCTCCCTGATGCGCGAGTACCTCGTGACCGTCCAGACCCAGGCGCGGCAGCGCTACGAGGACGGGCTGGACGTCGACGCCGCGATCGAGTCGATCGAGCTCGGGAAGTTCGCCGGGCTCCCCGAGCACGGCCGCCTCGCGCAGAACGTCCTGAACGTCTACCAGCAGCTCGACCCGACGATCCCGCGGCCGGACCGGCTGACGGTGCTCACCAAGATCGCCGCGCTCGAGGGCTTCGCGCCCGACACCTTCACCCGGGCCACGGCCACCCCCGCCTCCTGACACGCCTCCCGACCCCGAGGACACGATCATGACCGTTCGCACCACCCACGTCGGCAGCCTCCCGCGCCCGGAGACGCTGACCCGCCTGATGTATCTCCACCAGGAGGGCAAGGGCGACGCCGGCGAGCTCGACGCCGCGATCACCGACGCCGTGCACGACGTGGTGGCGATGCAGCACGGCGCCGGCATCGACGTCGTCTCCGACGGCGAGATGGGCAAGCCGGGCTTCGTCAACTACGTCCGCGAGCGTCTCGACGGCTTCGGCGGGCAGGCCGGCGCCTGGAGCATCGACGACCTCGAGGCCGCGCCGGAGCTGGCGATCGCGCAGTACGGCGGGGAGGCCGGCGCGCACATCATGCCGGCGAACTGCGAGGGCCCCGTGAGCTACACCGGCGCCGCCGCGGTGCAGAAGGACATCGACACCCTGCGCCTCGCGCTCGACAAGACCGGCCACACCGCGGACGCCGGCGCGTTCATGCCCGCCGCCTCGCCGGGCTGCATCGCGACCTGCAGCCCGAACCTGCACTATCCCGACTACGACAGCTACCTCGACGCGCTCGCCGACGCGATGGCGCACGAGTACCGCGCGATCGTCGACGCGGGCCTGGTCCTGCAGCTCGACTGCCCGGACATCCCGATGGCCGGGCACACCCGGTTCTGGTGCGGGGACGAGGTCGAGCGCCGGGGCCTCGTCGGCTTCGCCGAGCGCCACATGGCGGCCATCGACCGGGCCCTCGAGGGCATCGACCCCTCCCGGGTGCGCCTGCACCTGTGCTGGGGCAACTACGAGGGCCCGCACCACTTCGACGCCCCGCTCGCCGAGCTGCTCCCGCCGGTGCTCGCCGGGCGCCCGCAGACGATCTCGTTCGAGGCGGCCAACCCCCGTCACGAGCACGAGTGGGCCGACGTCGCGGAGATGGCGATCCCCGAGGACAAGGTCCTGCTGCCCGGGGTCGTCGACACGCTGAACAACATCGTCGAGCACCCGCGGCTCATCGCGCAGCGCCTCGAGCGGTTCGCGAGGGTCGTGGGCACCGACCGCGTCATGGCCGGCACCGACTGCGGCTTCGGCACGTTCGTCGGCTTCGGGCGGGTCGGCCCCACGGTCGCGGAGATGAAGCTGCGCGCCATCGCGGAGGGGGCGGCACTGGTCCGCTCCTAACGCGCGACCACGGCGCGGCGTGACGCCGACACGCCGAGACACGCCGCGCGACACGCCGATTCCACCCATCCGGGTGCACGCCGGGTCTCCGGACGGACGCGCCTACGCTGGGGGTCACCATGGCCGACCCGCAGACGTACCGACCCGCGCCGGGGAGCATCCCGGAGGCGCCCGGCGTGTACCGGTTCTCGGACGAGAACGGGCGCGTCATCTACGTGGGCAAGGCCAAGAGCCTGCGCAGCAGGCTCAACTCCTACTTCGCCGACGTGGCCGGGCTGCACCCGCGCACGCGCCGGATGGTGACCACTGCGGCGGCCGTGCAGTGGACGGTCGTGACCACCGAGGTCGAGGCCCTCCAGCTCGAGTACAACTGGATCAAGGAGTTCGACCCGCGGTTCAACGTCCGCTACCGCGACGACAAGACCTACCCGGTCCTCGCGGTGACGCTGAACGAGGAGTACCCGCAGCTGCGGGTCTACCGGGGCCCGCGGCGCAAGGGCGTGCGGTACTTCGGCCCGTACGCCCACGCCTGGGCGATCCGCGAGACGGTCAAGCTGCTGACCCGGGTGTTCCCGGCCCGCCAGTGCTCCGGCGGCGTGTTCAAGCGTCACGGGCAGATCGGGCGCCCGTGCATGCTCGGCTACATCGACAAGTGCGCGGCGCCCTGCGTCGGGCGGGTCAGCGCCGAGGAGCACCGCGAGATCGTCCTCGACTTCTGCGACTTCCTCGGCGGCCACACCGACCAGCTGATCGGCCGCATCGAGAAGGACATGCAGGTCGCCGCGGCCGACATGGACTTCGAGAAGGCCGCGCGGCTGCGCGACGACGCCGGCGCGCTGAAGCGGGTCGTCGAGAAGCAGGCGGTCGTGCTCGGCGACGGCACCGACGCCGACGTCGTCGCGTTCGCCACCGACGAGCTCGAGGCCGCGGTGCAGGTGTTCCACGTCCGCGGCGGGCGGGTGCGCGGCCAGCGCGGCTGGGTGGTCGAGACCGAGGCCGACAGCGACGTCCCGGACCTCGTGGGGCAGTTCCTCTCGCAGTTCTACGGCGAGCAGGCCGCGCTCGCGGGCTCGGCCGACGACGCCGCGCAGCCCGTGCCGCGCGAGGTGCTCGTCCCCGCCCTGCCGCCCGACAACGCCGCGATCTCCGCCTGGCTCACCGAGCTGCGGGGCTCGCGGGTGTCGCTGCGCGTCGCCCAGCGCGGCGACAAGCGCACCCTCGCCGAGACCGTCGAGCGCAACGCCCGCGAGGAGCTGACCCGGCACAAGCTGCGCCGCGCCGGCGACCTCACCGCCCGCAGCGCGGCGCTCGAGGAGCTCCAGGAGCAGCTGGGCCTCGACACCGCGCCCCTGCGCATCGAGTGCACCGACGTCTCGCACGTCCAGGGCTCCGACGTGGTCGCGAGCCTCGTGGTGTTCGAGGACGGGCTCGCGAAGAAGGCCGACTACCGGCGCTACTCGATCCGCGGCGGGGCCGAGGGCGGCGACGTCGCGGCGATCGCCGAGGTGGTGCGGCGGCGGTTCGCCCGCTATCTCAAGGAGACGGCCGAGGAGGCGCCCGACCACACGGACACGGCGTGCGCCGGGGAGACCAGCGACGGTGCCCCGGCCTCGGGGGAGATCGACCCCGCCGACGACGGCCCGCTGCCCGGCATCGACCCGACCACCGGGCGCCCGCGGAAGTTCGCGTACCCGCCGAACCTGCTGGTCGTCGACGGCGGCGCTCCGCAGGTCGCGGCGGCAGCGGAGGTGCTGAGCGATCTCGGCATCACCGACGTCGCCGTGGTCGGGCTGGCCAAGCGCCTCGAGGAGGTCTGGCTGCCCGGCGAGGAGGACCCGGCGATCCTGCCGCGCCAGAGCGAGGCGCTCTACCTGCTCCAGCGCATCCGCGACGAGGCGCACCGCTTCGCGATCACCTACCACCGCCAGAAGCGCTCGACGCGGATGACCGCCTCGGCGCTCGACGGCGTGCCCGGGCTCGGCGAGGCCCGGCGCACCGCCCTGCTCAAGCACTTCGGCTCGGTCAAGAAGCTGCGCGCCGCCTCGGTCGAGGCCATCACGGAGGTGCCCGGCGTCGGCCGGCGCACCGCCGAGGCGGTGCTGGCGGCACTGAACGACGGGGGGACGACATGACCGGACGCGCGGTGCCACCGGTGCACCCCGCGCACCCGGGCGGGATCGAGGTCGCGATCGTCTCGGGCCTCTCGGGGGCCGGGCGCAGCACGGCCGCCAAGGTGCTCGAGGACCTCGGCTGGTTCGTCGTGGACAACCTGCCGCCCGAGCTCATCGAGACGATGGTCGACCTCGGCGCGCGCTCGTCGGGCCAGGTCACGCGCATCGCGGTGGTGATGGACGTGCGCAGCCGCGCCTTCACCGCCGACCTCGGCGCCGTCATCAAGGAGCTGGACGCGCGCGGCCACCGCCCGCGGGTGCTGTTCCTCGACGCGTCGGACGCGGTGCTCATCCGCCGGTTCGAGTCCAACCGGCGCTCCCACCCGCTGCAGGGCGACGGCCGGATCAGCGACGGGATCCGCGCCGAGCGCGAGCTGCTGGCCCCGCTGCACGACCAGGCCGACCTCGTCGTCGACACCTCGAACCGGTCGGTGCACCAGCTGCGCACGGCGATCGAGGCGGCGTTCGGCGACGAGGCCGCCGACGTCGGCCACAGCGTCACCGTCGTGTCCTTCGGCTACAAGCACGGCCTGCCGCCGGATGCCGACCTCGTCGTCGACATGCGCTTCCTGCCCAACCCGCACTGGATCCCCGAGCTGCGCGAGCACGACGGGCGCGAGGACGTGGTCCGCGACTACGTGCTCTCGCAGGAGGGCGCCGAGGAGTTCCTCGACCGCTACCTCGAGCTGCTGCGCCTGGTCGGGGCCGGCTACCGGCGCGAGGGCAAGCGCTACCTGACCGTCGCCGTGGGCTGCACCGGGGGCAAGCACCGCAGCGTCGCGGTCGCCGAGGAGCTCGCCCGCCGGATGGCCGGCGAGGACGGCGTGCACGTGACGGTGTCGCACCGCGACGTGGGGCGCGAGTGACCGGGGTGGGCGGGGGACCGCAGCGTCCGTTGAGAGCGGTGGCCCTCGGCGGGGGCCACGGGCTGCACGCGACGCTCTCGGCGCTGCGCCGGCTCACCGACGACATCACCGCCGTGGTCGTGGTCGCCGACGACGGCGGCTCGTCGGGCCGGATCCGCCGCGAGCTGGACATCCTGCCGCTGGGCGACCTGCGGATGGCCCTCGGCGCGCTGTCCGGGCAGGAGCACCCCGGCCCGGAGACCACCGTGTGGCAGCGGGTGTTCGAGCACCGCTACGGCGGCCACGGCGCGCTCGCCGGGCACGCCGTCGGCAACCTCGTGCTCGCCGGCCTGCTGGAGGTCCTCGACGACCCGGTGGCCGCCCTCGACCAGGCCTGCCACCTGCTCGGCGTCACCGGCCGGGTGCTGCCGATGAGCCCGCACCCGGTCGACATCGAGGCCGACGTCACCGGCATCCGCGGATCGTCCGGCAGCGACCACGACCGGGACGTCGCCCACCGGATCCGCGGCCAGGTCGCCGTGGCGACGACCCCCGGGCGCGTCCAGCAGGTGCGCCTGGATCCCCGCCGGCCCAAGGCGTGCCCGGAGGCCTGCGAGGCGCTGCGGGCCGCGGACGTCATCACCCTCGGGCCGGGGTCGTGGTTCTCCAGCGTCCTGCCGCACCTGCTGGTGCCGGAGCTGTTCAGCGCGCTGGTGGAGAGCGAGGCCCGCCGGGTGCTCGTGCTCAACCTCGCCCCGCAGCCCGGCGAGACGGCGGGCTTCTCGCCCGAGCAGCACCTCGAGGTGCTCGCCGCGCACGCGCCGCGTCTGCGCCTCGACGTCGTCGTCGCGGACACCGCCGCGGTCCCCGAGCCGGACCTGCTGCGCCGCGGCGCCGAGGCCTTCGGCGCGGACACCCTGCTCACCACCGTCGGCGCCGCCGACGGCAGCCCGCAGCACGACCCCGATGCCCTCGCATCGGCCCTCGCCGAGGCCGCCCACCACCGGGTGGAAGGCCCTTCGGGCGGCCCGGCGACCAACGGCACCGACGCCCACGGGGGCGTCGCCGTGCCGGGAGCCGATCCCGCCCGCCCGCACCAGGAGGAGGACCGAAGGTGGCCATGACCGCAGCGGTCAAGGACGAACTCAGCCGCCTGGCGGTGACCAAGACGTGTTGCCGCCGGGCCGAGGTCGCGGCCCTCCTGCGCTTCGGCGGGGGCCTGCACATCGTCGGCGGCCGGGTCGTCGTCGAGGCCGAGCTCGACACCGGCGCCGGCGCCCGGCGCCTGCGCGGGGAGATCCACGACCTGTACGGGCACAACCCGGAGGTGCACGTCCTGTCCCAGGGCGGGCTGCGCAAGGGCACGCGCTACGTGGTGCGGGTCGCCGCCGACGGCGACTCCCTGGCCCGCCAGACCGGCCTGCTCGACCCGCGCGGGCGCCCGGTCCGCGGCCTGCCGCCGCAGGTCGTGTCCGGGGGCGTGTGCGACGCGGAGGCCGCGTGGCGTGGGGCGTTCCTCGCCCACGGCTCGCTCACCGAGCCGGGCCGCAGCTCCGCGCTGGAGATCACCTGCCCGGGCATGGAGGCGGCGATGGCGCTGGTCGGCGCCGCCCGCCGGCTCGGCGTGGTCGCCAAGGCCCGCGAGGTCCGCGGCGCGGACCGGGTCGTTGTCCGCGACGGCGACGCGATCGGCGCCCTGCTCACCCGCCTCGGCGCGCACACCTCGGTGCTGGCCTGGGAGGAGCGCCGCATGCGCCGCGAGGTGCGCGCGACGGCCAACCGCCTGGCGAACTTCGACGACGCCAACCTGCGCCGCTCGGTCAAGGCGGCCGTCACGGCGTCGGCGCGCGTCAACCGGGCGCTGGAGCTGCTCGGCGACGAGGTGCCCGACCACCTGGTGCAGGCCGGGCGCCTGCGCGTCGAGCACGAGCAGGCGTCGCTCGAGGAGCTGGGCCAGCTCGCCGAGCCGCCGATGACCAAGGACGCGGTGGCCGGCCGCATACGGCGTCTGCTGGCGATGGCGGACAAGAAGGCCAAGGACATGCGCGTCCCCGACACGTCCTCGGTGGTGACCGAGGAGATGGCCGAGATGGCCGACACCTGATCCGGCCCCGGGCGGCGCCGTGACGTCGTTCGCGTGACCAGGACGGGAGCGCCGGATTCGTTAGGGTGCGGCGCGAGAGGGGACACCCCCCTGGCGAGACGACCGAGGCACGAGAGGCAGGGCGAGGTTCAGTGACGGTCCGTATCGGGATCAACGGGTTCGGTCGTATCGGACGGAATGTGTTCCGCGCGCTCGAGAAGCAGCGCGCGGCGGGCACCGCCGACATCGAGGTGCTCGCGGTCAACGACATCACCGACAACAAGACGCTCGGGCACCTGCTCAAGTACGACTCGGTGCACGGCCGCTTCGACGGCACCATCGAGGTCTCCGACGACGCGCTGATCGTCAACGGCCGCAGCATCAAGGCCCTCGCCGAGCGCGACCCGGCGTCGCTGCCGTGGGGCGACCTCGGCGTCGACGTCGTCATCGAGTCGTCGGGGATCTTCACCGACGCCGACTCGGCCGGGAAGCACCTCAAGGCCGGCGCCAAGAAGGTCGTCATCTCCGCCCCGGCCAAGGGCGAGGACCTCACGGTCGTCATGGGCATCAACGACTCGTCCTACGACGGCAGCCAGAGCATCCTGTCCAACGCCTCGTGCACGACGAACTGCGTCGCGCCGATGATCAAGGTGCTGCACGACGCGTTCGGGCTCGAGACCGGCTTCATGTCGACGATCCACGCCTACACCGGCGACCAGCGCATCCACGACGCCCCCCACAAGGACCTGCGTCGCGCCCGCGCCGCCGCGGACAACATCATCCCGACCACCACCGGTGCCGCCCAGGCCACGGCGCTGGCGCTGCCGGAGCTCGAGGGCCGCCTGAACGGCCTGGCCTACCGCGTGCCGGTCATCGACGGCTCGGTCACCGACCTCACCGCGACGCTGAACAGCGACGTCACGGTCGAGCAGGTCAACGCCGCATTCAAGAAGGCCGCCGACGGCGAGCTGAAGAACGTGCTGGTCTACACCGAGGACCCGATCGTCTCCACCGACATCGTCGGCGAGCCCGCGTCCTGCACGTTCGACGCCGGCATGACCAAGGTGCTCGGCAACCGCACGGTGAAGATCGTCGGCTGGTACGACAACGAGTGGGGCTACTCGAACCGCGTCGTCGACCTGACGACGCTCGTGGGCTCCAAGCTCTGATGTCGGGACACGAAGCATCGGATCGAGCACGCCGATGGGGGAGCTGGACCATTCGATGAAGACGCTCGACGACCTCATCGCCGACGGCGTGCAGGACCGCTTCGTCCTGCTGCGGGCCGACCTCAACGTCCCCGTCGACGGCTACACGATCACCGACGACGGCCGCATCCAGGCCGCGCTGCCGACGATCCGCAAGCTCCGCGAGGCCGGGGCGAAGATCGTCGTCACCGCGCACCTGGGCCGGCCGAAGGGCGGCCCGCCGCCCGGGCGCGACCAGGTGGAGAGCCTCTCGGCGGTCGCCGGGCGGCTCGGCCAGCTGCTCGACGAGCGGGTCTTCCTCGCGAAGGACGTCGTCGGCGAGTCGGCCGAGCAGATGGTCGGGCGCATCGAGCCCGGCGGGATCGCGATGCTCGCCAACGTGCGCTGCGACGCGCGGGAGACCGGCAGCGCCGAGGAGCGCGCGGACCTGGCGGCCGCGCTGGCGGCCCTGGTGCCCGGCGGCGCGTTCGTCTCCGACGGGTTCGGCGTGGTGCACCGCGAGCAGGCGTCGGTGGTCGACGTGGCCCGGCGGCTCCCGGCCTACGCCGGCGACCTCGTCGCCCGCGAGACCGAGGTGCTGCGCCGGCTGGTCGGCGACCCGGCCCGCCCGTACGTCGTGATCCTCGGCGGCTCGAAGGTGTCCGACAAGCTCGGGGTGCTGTCGAACCTGCTGCCGAAGGTCGACAAGCTGCTGGTCGGCGGCGCGATGTGCTTCACGTTCCTCGCCGCGCAGGGCCACGACGTCGGCGGTTCGAAGCTCGAGTCCGACCAGATCGACACCTGCAAGGAACTGCTGACCAAGTACGCCGACACGCTCGTGCTGCCGACCGACGTCGTCGTGGCGTCGGAGTTCTCCGCGAACGCGCAGACCCGCACCGTGTCGGTGTCGGAGATGCCCGAGGGCTGGCTGGGCCTCGACGTCGGCCCGGAGACCGTCCGGCTCTTCGGCTCGCACCTGGCGGACGCGGCCACCGTGTTCTGGAACGGCCCGATGGGCGTGTTCGAGATGGCCCCGTTCGCGGCGGGCACCACCGGGGTCGCCGAGGCGGTCGCGGACTCGGCCGCGTTCAGCGTCATCGGCGGCGGCGACTCGGCGTCGGCGATCCGCGCGGCGGGCCTCGACGAGAGCCGCTTCGGCCACATCTCGACCGGCGGCGGGGCCTCCCTGGAGTTCCTCGAGGGCCAGGTCCTGCCGGGCATCGCCGTTCTCGAGGAGGGCGCCTGATGGCCCGCAAGCCGCTCATCGCCGGCAACTGGAAGATGAACCTCAACCACCTCGAGGCCATCGGGGTGACCCAGAAGCTCGCCTTCGCGCTGCCCGGCAAGTACTTCGACGTCGTCGACGTCGCGGTGCTCCCGCCCTTCACCGACCTGCGCAGCGTCCAGACGCTCGTGGACGCGGACTCGATGCCGATCACCTACGGCGGCCAGGACCTCTCTCCGGAGGACTCCGGGGCGTTCACCGGCGACGTGTCGGGGGCGATGCTCGCGAAGCTCGGCTGCACCTGGGTGGTCGTCGGGCACTCCGAGCGCCGCACGATCCACGGCGAGGACGACGAGCTGGTCAACCGCAAGGTGCGCGCGGCCCTGCGCCACGGCCTCACCCCGATCCTGTGCCTGGGGGAGGGCGAGGAGGTCCGCGACGCCGGCGAGCACGTCCCGCACTGCACGGAGCAGCTCGACGCCGCGCTGACGGGGCTGTCGGCCGACGACGTCGCCAAGATCGTCATCGCCTACGAGCCGGTGTGGGCGATCGGCACCGGCAAGACCGCCGGGGTGTCCGACGCCCAGGAGGTGTGCCACGCGCTGCGCGAGCGGGTCCGCGAGGTGCACGGGGGACCGACGGCCGACGGCCTGCGCATCCTCTACGGCGGCTCGGTGAAGTCGAACAACGTCGCCGACCTCGTGAAGTCCGACGACGTCGACGGCGCCCTGGTCGGCGGGGCCAGCCTCGACCCGGAGGGCTTCGCGGAGCTGTGCGCGCTGGCGGCGGGCGGACCGCTTCCCTGACGTCCCGGGCACGATGCCCCGTTCGGCCGCCGGGTCGACGCCGGCCCGTCACCGGGGCGGGGTATCGTGCACCACAAGCGCCGATCCCGCACGTCGGGACGGCCAGAACCCCGCTCACACCGGGCGGGGTCGGCACCCGGAGGTCTCGGACACCGACATGCGACTGTTCCTCGACATCCTGCTCATCGCGTCCAGCGTCCTGCTGGTGCTGCTGGTGCTGCTGCACCGCGGGCGGGGCGGCGGGCTGTCGTCGCTGTTCGGCGGCGGTGTCCAGTCGAGCCTCGCCGGGTCGAGCGTCGTCGAGAAGAACCTCGACCGGCTCACCCTGTTCGTGGGTGCCATCTGGCTGATCTCGATCGTCGGCACCGGGCTGCTCGTCAAGATCGAAGGCTGACGGGCGGCCCGGGCCTCCTGCGGCCGGGCCGCCCCTGGACGCGGAGGTACTCCGGCGATGGCGACTGGCAACGCGATCCGAGGCACCCGGGTGGGTTCGGGCCCCATGGGGGAGTCCGAGCGCGGGGAGAGCGCGGCGCGCACCGTGATCTCCTTCTGGTGCTCCAACGGGCACGAGACGCGCCCGTCCTTCGCGGTCGACGCGGAGATCCCCACGTCGTGGGACTGCCCCCGCTGCGGGCTGCCGGCCAACACCGACGAGAAGAACCCGCCGCCGGCGAAGCGCACCGAGCCGTACAAGACCCACCTGGCCTACGTGAAGGAGCGCCGCTCCGACGCCGACGGCGAGGCGCTGCTCGACGAGGCGCTCGCGAAGCTGCGGGCCCGGCGCGGCGAGAGCTGACATGATGCGGGGTCATGGCGGCTCCAGCTGACACCACAGACACCCGCTTCTCCCTCCCGCAGTCGGCGCTGCCGACGGCGTGGTTCAACGTGGCGCCGCATCTGGCCTCGCCGCTCGACCCGCCGTTGCACCCGGCGACACGGGAGCCCGTCGGCCCCGACGACCTCGCCCCGCTCTTCGCGCAGGAGCTGATCGGCCAGGAGATGTCGGCCGACCCGTGGATCGACATCCCGGGCGAGGTCCTCGACGTCCTGCGCCTCTGGCGGCCCACGCCGCTGGTGCGCGCCCGCCGCCTCGAGAAGGCGCTGGGCACCACCGCGCGGATCTACTTCAAGGACGAGTCGGTGTCGCCCGCCGGCTCGCACAAGCCGAACTCCGCGGTGCCCCAGGCGTTCTACAACGCCAAGGAGGGCATGACGCGCCTGTCCACCGAGACCGGCGCGGGCCAGTGGGGCACGGCGCTGGCGTTCGCGTGCGCGCAGTACGACCTCGAGTGCGCGGTCTACATGGTGCGCAAGAGCTTCGAGCAGAAGCCCTACCGCAAGGTGATCATGGAGACGTGGGGCGGCACCGTCGTCCCGTCGCCGATCGACGACCCGGGCCACCCGGGCTCGCTCGGTGCCGCGATCTCCGACGCGGTCCGCGACGCCGTGGGGCGCGACGACACCCACTACGCGCTCGGCTCCGTGCTCAACCACGTGCTGCTGCACCAGACCGTCATCGGCCTCGAGGCGCAGCAGCAGCTGGCGAGCGCGGGGGAGACCCGGCCCGACGTCGTCATCGCGCCGTGCGGCGGCGGCTCGAACCTGGGCGGCGTCGCGCTGCCGTTCCTGCCCGACCCGTCGGTGCGCCTGCTCGCCGCCGAGCCGGCGTCCTGCCCGACCCTGACCCAGGGCCGCTACGAGTACGACTTCGGCGACACCGCCGGGTTCACGCCGCTGATGAACATGTACACGCTCGGCCACGACTTCGTGCCGCCCGGCATCCACGCCGGCGGGCTGCGCTACCACGGCGACTCGCCGATCATCTCCAAGCTGGTCCACGAGGGCCGCATGGAGGCGGTGGCCCATCGTCAGCGCGCGGTGTTCGAGGCGAACGTGCTGTTCGCGCGCGTGGAGGGCAAGGTCCCGGCGCCGGAGGCCGGCCACGCCATCGCGTCGGTGATCCAGGAGGCCGACGACGCGACGCAGAAGGACGAGGAGCGCGTGATCCTCTTCAACTACTGCGGCCACGGCCTGCTCGACCTCGCCGCCTACCAGGAGTACCTGTCGGGCGAGCTCGTCGACGAGCCCACGGCGTGACCCCGCGCGTTTCCGACCGAAGGGCGCCCTCGGTCGGATAGATGGGCGAGGGGCACCCTTTCGCCAGAACGGGGCGAGGGCCCGCGTTCCGGCGAGGGGTGCCTTCGGTCGGACAGACGGGTGAGGGGCACCTTTCGCCGGAATCGCCACGCCCCGCGGGTTCCGGGCAGCGGGAGGGACCTCGCGGGCGGGCACCGCACCGTGATGAGGTGACGGCATGGTGACCGTCCGGGAGGCGTCCCTGGCCGTGCTGCGCCGCCACGGCATCACGACGATCTTCGGCAACCCGGGTTCGACCGAGCTGCCGATGTTCCGCGACTTCCCCGACGACTTCCGCTACGTGCTCGGCCTGCAGGAGTCGGTGGCGGTCGGCGCGGCCGACGGCTACGCGCAGGGCACCGGGCGGGCGGCGCTGGTGAACCTGCACTCCGCCGCCGGGGTCGGGCACGGGCTGGGCAACGTGTTCACCGCGTTCCGCAACCGGACGCCACTGGTGCTCGTCGCCGGGCAGCAGGCCCGCTCGCTGCTGATCGGCGAGCCGTTCCTGTTCGCCGAGCGCCCGGCGGAGTTCCCCGAGCCCTACGTGAAGTTCAGCCGCGAGCCCGCCCGCGCGGTCGACGTGCCGGCGACGCTGGCCCGCGCCATCCACGTCGCCACGACCCCACCCTGCGGTCCGGTGCTGCTCTCGGTGCCGGTGGACGACTGGGACCAGCCCGCCACGCCGGTGCCCGCCCACGCCGTCGCGGGCACGGTGGCGGGCGACCCCGACGTGCTCGCCGACGTCGCCACCCGCCTCGCCGCCGCACGGTCGCCCGCGTTCCTGGTCGGCGGCGAGGTGGACCGCGACGGGGCGTTCGCCGACGTCGTCGCCCTCGCCGAGCGGCACGCCGCGCGCGTGTACGTCGCGCCGATGTCCCCGCGCTGCGGCTTCCCCGAGCGCCACCGCCTCTTCGGCGGCTTCCTGCCCGCCGCGCACGACGGCATCCGCGCCGCGCTCGACGCCCACGACCTCGTGCTGGTGCTCGGCTCGCCGGTGTTCCCCTTCCACACCGAGGGTGCGGTGCCCGGCGACACCGCCGTCCCCGAGGGCACCGAGCTGATGCAGCTCACCGAGGACCCCGCGCACGCCGCCTGGACGCCCGTCGGGACCTCGGTGGTCACGGGCGTGCGGCACGGCGTGCGGGCCCTGCTCGCCGGGCCGCCCCCGCCGGACCGCCCGCTGCCGGCCCCGGCGCCGCGGGTGGAGCGTGTCGCGGCCGACGGCGACGTCATCACCGAGGCGCTGCTGCTGCAGACCCTCGCCGACCTGCGCCCCGCCGACTCCGTCGTCGTCGAGGAGGCGCCGGCCACCCGCGGGCCGATGCACGCCCATTTGCCCTTCGACCGCGCCGGCAGCTTCTACACCTGCGCGAGCGGGGGCCTCGGCCACGGCCTGCCCGCCGCGGTGGGGATGGCACTGGCGCGCTCCGAGCGGGTGGTCGCCCTGATCGGCGACGGCTCCGCGATGTACGGCATCCAGGCGCTCTGGTCGGCCGCGCAGCTCGGCGTGCCGCTGACGGTCGTCGTGGTGCACAACGCCCGTTACCGCGCCCTCGACCAGTTCGCCGAGCATTTCGGCATCACCAAGCCCGTGGGCACCGCCCTGCCCGGCCTCGACTTCGTCGCCCTCGCCGCCGGCCAGGGCGTCGCGGGGGTGCGCGTCGAGCACCCGGACGAGCTCGAGCCCGCCCTCGCCGACGCGCTGCGGGCGCCCGGACCGGTGGTGCTGGACGTGATCGTCGCCTGACGCGGTCAGGAGTCGACGGGCATGTTCCGCAGCTCCACCGGGCTCGACTTCACGACCGCGGTGACCGTGGCGGCGTGGTCCTGCCAGATCTCGAGGACGCGGTCGAGGTCGGCGACGTCGCGGACCTGCACGCGCATGAGCAGGCAGTCCTCGCCGGTGATCTTGTGGCACTCGACGACCTCGGGCTGCCGGGCGGCGAGCTGCTCGGAGATCTTCCCCTGGCCCAGCGCCGGGCGGACCCGCACCCACGCGGCGATCGGGTAGCCGAGCGCCCCCGGGTCGATGTCGAGGCGGTAGCCCCGGATCACACCCGTGCGCTCGAGGCGCTGCACCCGCTCGGTGACCGCCGGGGCGGACATCCCGACCCGCCGGCCCAGCGCCGACATGCTCTGGCGGGGGTCCTCCTCGAGCTCCGCGAGGATGCGCCGGTTGGTCTCGTCGAGCACCTTGTCGTTCTCCAGGCGCGACGTGCCCCGGACTTCGGAAACTGCAGTCATCTGGCCACTATCCCCGTGAGAACGCCATGGAGTCCAGAGCCTGGGCCTTCGACAATTGTCCTCATCGGCACGACGGACGAGGGGATGGTCGAGATGGTCACGTTCTTCGGGGTGCTCCTGGTGGTCGGGTTCCTGGCGGTCGCGCGCTACGGCGTCGACAGCCGCAGCGGCTCCGACCCCACCGGTCGCGACCCGGCCTGGCCGGTGACGCGCCGGCCGCACACGCTGCGCGGGGACGCGGTGCTGCTGGGCGAGCTGGCCCGCCGGATCGACGCCCACCGGCGGCTGTGGGCCGCCTACGACCGCAGTCTGCGACCGTGGGAGACCGACGAGCAGGAGCGGCGCGAGCTCACACGACGGTCGTGAGCGTGGTGGTGTCGACGCCGAGGGAGTCCCACGCCTCGGCGAGCCGCGCGACGGCGTCGTCGAGGGCGTCGGGGGAGAGGGTGTAGGGCAGGCGCAGGTACTGCTCGAACGCGCCGCCGGTGGCGAAGCGGGGCCCGGCGGCGAGGTGCACGCCGAACCGCCCCGCCGCCTCCACCAAGGCGCTCGAGCGCGGGACGCCGAGATCGACCCAGAGGCTGAAGCCGCCCGAGGGGTTCGGCACCCGCCACTCCGGCAGGGCCCGCGCGAGCGCCCCGCGCAGGTGGTCGCGGCGCTGGGCCAGCACCCCGCGGCTCTGCTCCACCAGCTCGTCCAGGCGCTCGAGGAGGCCGACCGCCACGAGCTGCTCGAGGACCGGCGTGGAGATGTCGTCCGAGGCCCGGGCGGCCGCGATCCGGCGCAGGAGGGTCCGGGGGGCCCGCAGCCACCCGATGCGCAGCCCGCCCCAGACCGTCTTCGACAGGCCGCCCGTGGTGATCACCGGCGTGCCACCGGCCCAGGCGCCCAGCGGCGGCGGGACCGGGGTGTCGAGCCACATGTCGCGCAGGCAGTCGTCGACCACCAGCGTGACCCCGTGGCGCCCGGCGGCGGCCACCACGGCGGCCCGGGTCTCCGGGCTCATCACCGCGCCCGTCGGGTTCTGGTGGTCGACGACGAGGTAGCCGAGCGTGGGCGTCGCGGCCCGCATCGCCGCGGACAGCGCGTCGAGGTCCCAGCCCGGCCGCCCGCTGGCTGGGTCCTCGACCATCGCGACCGGCACCGCCCGCGCCGAGACGTGGCGGCACAGGTCGATGGCGCCGGGGTAGGTGGGCTGCTCGATGAGCACGCGGTCGCCGGGACGCACCAGCGTGCGGGCCACGAGGGAGTGGGCGTGCTGGGCGCCGGCGGTGATCATCACCTCGTCGGCGGAGGTCCGCAGGCCCTGCGCGGTGAGCCGGGCGGCGACGGCCTCGCGCAGCGCGGGCAGGCCGAGGACGTCGTACCCGGTGGAGGCCAGGTGCATCGGCAGCTCGGCGAGGGCGCGGGCCGCCGCGGCGCCCATCGCCTCCATCGGCGCCCAGGGGGCCGCGTGCGCGAGGTCGATGACCGCGCGGTCGCCGAGCTGCCCGGTCGGCGTGCCCATCGGCGCGAAGGGCGCGATGGCCGAGGGCCCGACGGGCAGCGGCCCGTCGAGCGGCGTCCCGCCGGTTGCGCCCGACGCCGGCGTCGCGGGCGACGCGGTCCACGTGCCCGACCCGCGGCGGCGCACGAGGTAGCCGTCCTCGCGCAGCTCCTGGTAGGCGGCCGCGACCGTCCCGCGCCCGACGCCGAGGGCCACGGCGAGCTCGCGCTCGCTGGGCACCCGCGTCCCCACCGCGAGGCGGCCGTCGGACAGCAGCGTGGTGATCCGGCCCGCCAGCGCGGCCTGCGCGCTGACCCCCGGACCGGCGCCCTCGCGCCATCCGCCGAGCAGGCGGGCCAGGCTCCCGGCGCCGAGGTGGTCGTCCATGCCACACAGTCTGCCACTTCTGCCACTATGGGTGCCACTTGCTCGTGATTGGCCGTGGCGCGCGCTGCCAATGGAAGCCACTCTGGATGACGTCCAGCCACTTCTCCCCGAGGAGCCTCCGATGGTCATCACCGTCACCGTGCTCGGCGTCGCGGTCGTCGCCGGGCTCCTGCTCGTCGCGCGCTACGGCGCCGACTCCCGTCCCACCGGCGACCCCACCGGTCGCGACCCGATGTGGCCGTCCCGCCCGACCCGCGAGCACACGCCCGCCTCGGACCTGCGGCTCGTGCGTGCCTGGCTCGCCCACCGCCGCTGCTGGGAGCTCTTCGAGCAGACCCTGCGGCCGTGGGAGGCGGACGCTCAGCGCAGCCCGTCGAGGACCGCGGTGGCGCCCCGCTGGAGCAGCACCCAGTCGAACCCCAGCGCGATCACCTGGTAGCCGCGGTCGGCCATCGCCCGGGCCTCGGCCGGCGAGAACGCGTTGCCGCCGAGCACCACGGGGCTGTCGAGGACGGCGGCCTCGGCCCGGGCGACGGCGGCCTGCACCTCGGGATGGTCGGGCCGCCCGCGGTGGCCCATGCTCACCGCGAGGTCGTGGGTGCCGATCACCGCGGCGTCGACGTCCCCGGCCCGCCACCGGGCCCGCAGCCCGGTCACGCCCCACCGCCCATGTGTCCGCCCCCTCGGCGCAACGTCTGCCGCCGTGGGGCCGATCCTGCCGCGCCTCAGAGCTGCGCGGCAGCCTCCTGGTCGAGCAACCAGAGCGTCCGCTCGGTCCCGCGCAGGCCGGCGATCGGGACGTCGATCTCCGACGCGCCGCCGTGCGCCCGCGCGAGCGCCTCGGCCTTGCCGCCACCCGCCGCGACGAGCCAGATCTCGCGGGCGTGGCGGGCCGCCGGCAGCGTGAGGCTCACGCGCGTCGGCGGCGGCTTCGGGCAGTCGCGCACCCCGACGACACCGGCCCCGCCGGCGTGCACGGCGGGGGAGTCGGGGAACACCGACAGCACGTGGCCCTCGGGGCCGCAGCCCGCGAGCAGCACGTCGAAGGCGGGGATCGCCTCCGTGCCGCCCAGCCGGGTCGCGGCGGCCGACAGGGTCTTGGCGTAGGCGTCGGCCGCGAGGTCCGGGTCGCCGCCACCGGCGTCCTCGGGGGCGTCGGAGGCCGCCATCGGGTGCACGCGCGCCGGGTCGAGCGGCAGCGCGTCGAGCAGCGCCTCGCGGGCCTGGGCGTCGTTGCGCTCGGCGTCGCCGGCGGGGACGAAGCGCTCGTCGCCCCAGAACACCTCGACCGATCCCCAGTCGACGGCGTCGCGGCGCGCGGACGCCGCGACCTCCCGCAGCATCGCGATGCCGATCCCGCCGCCGGTGAGCACCACCGAGGCGAGGCCCCGCGCGGCCTGGGCGGCGGCGAGCGCGGTCAGCAGCCGGTCGGCGGCGTCGCGGGCCGCGGTGTCCTCGTCGGCGTGGACGACGATCTCCGTGGTCATGCGCTCACCTTCTTCGTCGCCGACCGCGAGCGTCCCGGCGGCTTGTTCTGCGAGGCCTCGAGCGCCTCGGCGAAGATGTCGTCGGGGTCGAGGCGGCGCAGCTCCTCGGCGAGGCACTCACGGGTCGTGCGCCGGGACAGGGCCACGCGGCGGTCGGGCTGGCCCGGCTGGGACAGCACCGCGCTCTTCGCGTCGAGGCGGCGCAGCTCCACCGCCCCGCCGGCGCGCTCGAGGCGCACGGCGGCGATCTGGCCGCCCTGCCCGCCGGGCACGTCCTCGCTCCTCCGGGTCACCGGGCAGTGCAGGCGCGACGAGAGCCAGCCCGCGAGCAGGTCGGTGGACGCGGAGTCCGGCGCGCCGGACACGGTCGCCCCGGTGATCCGCTCGTGCGGGGGCTGGTCGAGCGCCGCGGTGAGCAGCGCGCGCCAGCTCGTGATGCGGCTCCACGCGAGGTCGGTGTCGCCCGGGTGGTAGCGCTGGCGCATCTTGGCGAGCGCCTTCGACGGCGACTTCGCCGACGAGACGTCGGTGATCCGGCGCCCGGCGACGCTGCCCACCGGGTCCTCGGCGGGCACCGCGGGCGCCTCGCCCGGCCACCACGCCACGATCGGCGCGTCGGGCAGCAGCAGCGGCACGACGATCGCCCCACCCTGGTCGGCCAGCGGCCCGTACATACGCAGCACGATGACCTCGCTGGCGCCCGCGTCGCCGCCGATGCGGATCTGGGCGTCGAGGCGCGAGGCCGCCCGGCGCACGCCCCGGGCCAGGACGAGCACGCGGCAGGGGTGCTCACGGCTCGCGTCGTTGGCGGCCTGGATGGCGGCCTCGGCCTCCGGGCCGTCCTCGGTGATGATCAGCAGCGTCAGGACGCGGCCGAGCGCCACCGCCCCCGCGCTCTCGCGCAGGTCGACCATCGTGCGGTTGACCGCCGACGTGTCCGTCGACGGCAGGTCCACGATCACGGGAAGTCCCTTCGGAGAGGCGTCAGGGCCGGCGCCACTGGCGCCCGGTGCGCTCGAGCAGCACGTCGGCCGACGGCGGGCCCCACGTGCCGGCCGCGTAGCTGTCGGGGGAGCCCTCGCGGTGCCACTTGTCGATCACGGGGTCGAGGATCCGCCAGGACAGCTCGACCTCGGTGTTGGTCGGGAACAGCGACGGCTCGCCGAGCAGGACGTCGAGCAGCAGGCGCTCGTAGGCCTCCGGCGAGGCCTCGGTGAACGCCGTGCCGTAGCCGAAGTCCATCGTGACGTCGCGGACCTCCATGCCCGAGCCCGGCACCTTCGAGCCGAACCGCAGGGTGACGCCCTCGTCCGGCTGCACGCGCACGACCAGCGCGTTCTGGCCGAGCTCCTCGGTCATGGTCTGGTCGAACGGCAGGTGCGGGGCCCGCTTGAACACCACGGCGATCTCGGTGACCCGCCGCCCCAGGCGCTTGCCGGTGCGCAGGTAGAACGGCACGCCCGCCCAGCGCCGGGTGTTCACCGAGCAGGTGATCGCCGCGTAGGTCTCGGTGACCGAGTCCGGAGGGAAACCCTCCTCCTGCTGCAGGCCCTTGACCTCCGAGCTGCCCTGCCACCCCGCGGTGTACTGGCCGCGGGCGGTGGTCTCGTCGATCGGCTCGGCCAGGGTCGTGGCCGACAGGACCTTGATCTTCTCCTCGCGCAGGTCGTGCGGCGAGAAGGAGACCGGCTCCTCCATCGCGGTGAGCGCGAGCAGCTGCAGCAGGTGGTTCTGGATGACGTCGCGGGCCGCGCCGATGCCGTCGTAGTAGCCGGCGCGCCCGCCCACCCCGATGTCCTCGGCCATCGTGATCTGCACGTGGTCGACGTGGTGGGCGTTCCAGATCGGCTCGAACAGCTCGTTGGCGAACCGCAGCGCCAGCAGGTTCTGGACGGTCTCCTTGCCGAGGTAGTGGTCGATCCGGAAGACCGAGTCCTCGGGGAAGACGTCGTTGACGATCCCGTTGAGCTCCTGCGCCGAGCGCAGGTCGTGGCCGAACGGCTTCTCGATGACGACGCGGCGCCAGACGTCGCCCTCGTCGTCGGCGAGGCCCGACCGCGAGAGCTGCTTGCACACGGTCGGGAACGCCGACGGCGGGATCGACAGGTAGAACGCGTGGTTGCCGTTGGTGCCGCGCTCGCTGTCCAGCTCGGCGACGCAGGCGGCGAGGTTGTCGAACGCCTCGTCGTCGTCGAACGTGCCCTGCACGAAGCGCAGGCCCTCGGCGAGGCGGTCCCACACCTCCTGGCGGAACGGGGTGCGGGAGTGCTCGCGCACCGCGTCGTGCACGACCTCCGCGAAGTCCTGGTCGGCCCAGTCGCGGCGCGCGAACCCGACGAGCGCGAAGCCCGGCGGCAGCAGGCCGCGGTTGGCCAGGTCGTAGATGGCGGGCATCAGCTTCTTGCGCGCCAGGTCACCGGTGACCCCGAAGAGCACCAGCCCCGAGGGCCCGGCGATGCGCGGGAGCCGCTTGTCCCGCGCATCGCGGAGAGGATTGATCCAGTCCTCGTGCCCCGTCGCAGGGGTCACCGACTCACCGCCCGCACCGCGTTCGCGAGCGCCACCAGCCCGGCCGCGCGGTCGGCCAGGTGCAGCCGCAGGACGGGACGGGGCGAGCCCCCGTTCTTGGCCGCCGCGAGCACGCCGGCGTCGCCGCGGGCCTGCGCGTGCTCGAGCGTACCGAACGAGAACGGCTGCCCGGGGATCGCCAGATCGTCGGCGACCGAGCCCGTGACCTGCAGGAACACGCCGTTCTGGTGGCCGCCCTTGTGGTACTGGCCGGTGGAGTGCAGGAACCGCGGGCCCCACCCGAACGTCGTCTGCAGGCCCGTGGCCTTGGCCAGCTCCGGGCGCAGCGTCGCGAACGACGCGTCGTCGAGCCGGTCGAGGTAGGCCTGGATCGCGATGTAGCCGTGGTCCGGCGCGGCATCAACCAGCGCCTGGAGCGCGTCGATCACCGTCTCCGGCGTCCCGAGCCAGCTCGCGTCGCCCGCCGCGCGGATCTCGATGACGCCGTCGGTCGCGATCGGGGCGTCGTCGGCCCCTCCGTTCGACCCGGCGTCGCCGGCACCGCTCTCGGCGGAGGCGAGCAGGTCGCGCGTGGCCTGCTTCGCCGACTCGACGTCGGGCTGGTCGAACGGGTTGATGCCGATGAGGCGCCCGGCCAGCGCGACCGCGTGCTCCCAGAGCAGGAACTGCCCGCCGAGCGTGCCGGTGACCGACACCTGGGCGCCCGCGTCCGCCGGGCCGATCGCCACGGGGGTGGCGTCGCTGCCGTGGTCGCTGAAGCCCGGGGCTGTCCCAGGATCCGATGTGGGTCTGCCCTCGACGACCACCGGGAGCAGGCCGGTCCCCTGCTTGCCCGTGGACTCGGCGATGAGCTGCTCGGCCCAGTTGCCGAAGCCGACGAGCCCGGAGCCGGTGTCGGCGAGGACGAGCTTCTCGGCGCCGGCGTTGTGGGCCGCGGCCATGGCCGCCGCCAGCACGACCGCCGGGTTGTCGGCGCTGTCGCGCGCGAGCTCCGGGGCCACCGCGGCGGCCTCGTCGAGCAGCTCGCCGATGTCGACGCCCGTGAGCGCCGAGGGCACGAGCCCGAAGGCGGTGAGCGCCGAGTAGCGCCCGCCGACCCCGGGGTCGGCCTCGACGAGCTTGCGGTAGCCCTCGTCGCGGGCGAGGTCGGCGAGCTTCGTGCCCGGGTCGGTGACGACGACCATCCGCGACGCGGCGTCGATGCCGTTGGCCTCGAAGACCTCGGTAAACACGCGGCGCTGGCTGTCGGTCTCGACGGTGCCGCCGGACTTCGACGACACGACGAGCACCGTGCGGGTCAGGTCGCCGGCGAGCGCGTCGGAGACCTGCATCGGGTCGGTGGTGTCGAGCACGACCAGCGGGAACTCGCCGCCCACCGACCCGCCCGAGCGCGTCGCGCAGATGACCTCCGGTGCGAGCGACGAGCCGCCCATGCCCGCGAGCACGACGCGGTCGACGCCGTCGTCGTGCAGCTCGCGGCGCAGGGCGGCGAGCTCGTCCACCAGCGGGCGCGACGTCTCGTGCAGGCTCACCCACTCCAGGCGCTTGCTCGCCTCGGGCTCGGCGTCCGGGCCCCACAGGGTGGCGTCCTTCGCCGACAGCTTGGACGCCGCGCCGTCGCCGACGAGCTTCTCGACCAGCGCGTTCGCGGCGTCCGCGAGCGCCCGGTCGACGATGCGAACCTCGGCGCCGGCACTCACTTCTGCCCCGGGCTGCGGCGGGTGAGCTGGTCGGAGACGGTCTCGGTGAGCTCGGACCAGGAGTCGTCGAACTTCTTGACGCCCTCGTCCTCGAGCACCTGGTAGACGTCGTCGACGTCGATGCCGACGTGGGCGAGGCTCGCGAACACCTCGCGGGCCGCGTCCTCGGTGCCCGTCACGGCGTCGCCGTGCAGCTCGCCGTGGTCCGCGAACGCACGGAGCGTGGCCTCCGGCATCGTGTTCACGGTGTTCGGGGCGACCAGCTCGGTGACGTAGAGCGTGTCCGGGTAGGCCTTGTTCTTCACGCCGGTCGAGGCCCACAGCGGGCGCTGCGGCTTGGCGCCCGCGCCCTTGAGCGCCGCCCAGCGCTCGGTGCCGAACACCTCGAGGAACGCGGCGTAGGCGAGGCGGGCGTTGGCGATCGCCGCGGTGCCGCGCAGGTTCAGCGCGGCCTCGCTGCCGATCGCGTCGAGGCGCTTGTCGACCTCGGAGTCGACGCGCGAGACGAAGAACGACGCGACCGAGGCCATGCCGGTGAGGTCGTGCCCGTTGGCGCGGGCCTGCTCCATGCCGGCGAGGTAGGCCTCCATGACCTCGCGGTAGCGCTGCACCGAGAAGATCAGGGTGACGTTGACGCTGATGCCCTCGGCGAGCGTGCGCGTGATCGCCGGGATGCCCTCGCGGGTGGCCGGGATCTTGATCATCAGGTTGGGCCGGTCGACCGTCTTCCACAGGTCGGCGGCCTCGGCCACGGTGGCCTCGGTGTCGTGGGCCTTGCCCGGGTCGACCTCGAGGGACACGCGCCCGTCGACGCCGCCGGTCTGCTGCCACACGCCGCGGAACACGTCGCAGGCGCGGCGCACGTCCTCGGTGGTGAGCTCGCGGATCGCGTCCTCGACCGAGGCACCGCGCGCGGCGAGCGCGTCGAGGTCCTCGGCGTAGTGGTCGGCGTCCGCGAAGGCGCTCGCGAAGATCGTCGGGTTGCTGGTGACGCCGACGACGTGGTCGTCCTGGATCAGCGACGTCAGGTTGCCGGACTCGATGCGCTGGCGGGACAGGTCGTCCAGCCAGATGGAGACGCCGGCCGCGGAGAGGTCGGCGAGGGGGGTGTCGGTGGCCATGAGGGTGTCCTCCTCGAGACGCGCGTTCAGGCCGGTCAGGCGGAGTGCTCGGCCGCGCGCGCGAGCGTGCGGCGTCCGGCCTCGACCACGTGCTGCGTCGTGAAGCCGAACTGCTGGAACAGCGTCTTGTAGTCGGCGCTGGCGCCGAAGTGCTCGATCGAGACGCACTCGCCGTCGTCGCCGACGAACTGGTGCCAGGTCAGGGCGATCGCGGCCTCGACGGACACGCGGGCCTTGACCTCGGGCGGGATGACGTGGCGGGTGTACGAGCGGTCCTGCGCCTGGAACCACTCCACGCAGGGCATGCTCACCACTCTGGTGGGAACGCCCTCGGCCTCGAAGACCTTCCGGGCCTCGACGGCGAGCTGCACCTCGGAGCCGGTGGCGATGAGGATCAGCTGGGGCTGCCCGCCGCTCGCGTCGGCCAGGACGTAGCCGCCCCGGGCGACGCCGTCGGCGTCGGTGCCCTCGAGGATCGGCAGGTTCTGCCGGGTCAGGGCGAGCCCCGCCGGGCCGGTGGGGTTGTCGAGCACCGCGCGGATCGCCGCCGAGGTCTCGTTGGCGTCGGCGGGACGCACGATCGACAGGCCCGGCACCGCGCGCAGCGAGGCGAGCTGCTCGATCGGCTGGTGGGTCGGGCCGTCCTCGCCGAGCCCGATCGAGTCGTGGGTCCAGATGTAGGTGGTCGGCAGCTTCATCAGCGCCGCGAGCCGGACCGCGGGCCGCATGTAGTCCGAGAAGATCAGGAACGTGCCGCCGTAGACGCGCGTGCCGCCGTGCAGCGCGATCCCGTTGAGGATCGAGCCCATCGCGTGCTCGCGGACCCCGAAGTGGATCGTGCGGCCGTACGGGCTCATCTGGCCCCACATGTTCGTGGAGACCGTCGAGGGCCCGAACGAGTCGGCGCCCTTGATCGTCGTGTTGTTGCTCTCGGCGAGGTCGGCCGACCCGCCCCAGAGCTCGGGGAGCTCCGGCCCGATCTCGCCGAGGATCTTCTGCAGCGCCTTGCGGGTGGCGACCGGGTCGCCGCCGGCCTCCCAGCTCGGGAGCTTGTCGTGCCAGCCGTCGGGCAGCTGGCGGCGGGCCATGCGCTCGAGCAGCGCGCGGCGCTCGGGGTTGGCCTCGGCCCAGTCGGCGAACTGCTTGTCCCACTGCTCGTGCTCGGCCTTGCCCCGCTCGCCGACCGAACGGGCGTGCGCGAGCACGTCGGCGTCGATCGCGAAGTGCTGGTCGGGGTCGAACCCGAGGATCTCCTTGACCGCCCGGACCTCCGGCTCGCCGAGGGCGGCACCGTGCGCGGCGCCGGTGTTCATCTTGTCCGGCGCCGGATAGCCGATGATCGTGCGCAGCGCGATGAAGCTCGGGCGCCCGGTCTCGGCCTTCGCGTTGGCCAGCGCCTCGCGGATGCCGACGACGTTCTCGCCGCCGCGCACCACCTGGGTGTGCCAGCCGTAGGCCTCGTAGCGCTTCACCACGTCCTCGTCGAGGGCGACGCTGGTGTCATCCTCGATCGAGATGTGGTTGTCGTCGTAGATCACGACGAGGTTGCCGAGCTCCTGGCGGCCGGCGATCGAGGACGCCTCGGCCGTCACGCCCTCCTCGATGTCGCCGTCAGAGGCGATGACGAAGACGAAGTGGTCGAACGGGCTCTCGCCCTGCGGGGCGTCCGGGTCGAACAGGCCGCGCTCCCGGCGGGCGGCCATCGCCATGCCCACGGCGGAGGCGAGCCCCTGGCCCAGCGGGCCGGTGGTGATCTCGACGCCGGGGGTGTGGCTGTACTCGGGGTGGCCCGGCGTCGCCGAGTCCCAGGTGCGCAGCTCCTCGAGGTCGCGCATCTCCAGGCCGTAGCCCGCGAGGAACAGCTGCAGGTACAGCGTCAGGCTCGAGTGCCCGCAGGACAGGACGAAGCGGTCGCGGCCCTGCCAGCCCGGGTCGGACGGGTCGTGGCGCATCGTGTGCTGGAAGAGCGTGTACGCCAGCGGCGCCAGCGACATCGCGGTGCCCGGGTGGCCGTTGCCGACCTTCTGCACCGCGTCGGCGGCGAGCACGCGGATGGTGTCGACCGCCTTCTGGTCCAGCTCCGACCAGTCGTCGGGACGGTGCGGCGTGAGCAGTGCCTGGATCTCGTCGGGGTCCTCGCTCGCGGGTTGCGTGTTGCTCACATCGGTGGCGGTCACGAGGTGCCTTCCTGCGTGTCGGTCCGGAGTGCGGGCGATGCTCCCACGGGATCGATTCAAGTCCCTACGGACCTGCGTCGATCCCCCGTGGTGGGACTGCCCCGGAGATACCCTCGCGCCCCGGCGCGGACACCGTCCACCTATCATCCTGGCGTCGTCGGGTCGTGACGTGGCGGACACCGCACCGGTCGAGGGACGACCCCCGCGAGCGGACGGCGCCGCGGGGGTGCAGACTTCACCGACGACAGCGTGTAGGAGACGCGGGTCGTGCCCGAAGCAAGTTCGTCCACCACAGCGAGGTGCCACCGAGTGAGCACGGCGGTCGGCCCGGTCCCCGCGACGCGGCGGGGCGGCCTGCTCACCACCGTGCGGGCCTACCTGGCGCTGACCAAGGCCCGGATCATCGAGCAGCTGCTCGTGGTCACGGTGCCGGCGATGATGCTCGCCGAGCGGTCGGTGCCGTCCCTGTGGCTCGTGCTCTCCGTCCTCGTCGGCGGGGCCGGCGCCGCGGCCAGCGCGCACGCGCTGAACTGCGTCGTCGACGCCGACATCGACGCCAAGATGGCGCGGACCCGCAAGCGCCCGCTCGCCCGCGACGCCGTCCCGCGCTCGCACGCCCTGGTGTTCGGGCTCGTGCTGGGCGCGCTGTCGGCGGTCTGGCTCGGGTTCACCGCGAACTGGGTGGCCGCCGGCCTCTCCGTCGCCGCGATCGCCTTCTACATCCTCGTCTACACGCTGCTGCTCAAGCGCCGGACCGCCCAGAACATCGTCTGGGGCGGCGCCGCGGGCTGCATGCCCGTGGTGATCGGCTGGGCGGCCGTCACGGGCGGCGTCGGGTGGCCCGCCTGGGTGCTCTTCGCGATCATCTTCTTCTGGACGCCGCCGCACTTCTGGGCGCTCGCGATGCGCTACCGCGACGACTACGCGGCCGCGGGCATCCCGATGCTCCCGGTCGTCGCCTCGCCCCGGCGCGTGAGCCGTCAGATCGTCGCCTACTCGTGGGCGATGGTGGCCTGGTCGGCGCTGCTGATCCCCGCGACCTCCTGGATCTACCTCGCCGTCGCGGCCCTCGGCGGCGTCTGGTTCCTGGTCGCGGCCCACCGCCTCGACGCCGCGGTGAAGCGCGACGAGGTCGTGCAGTCGATGCGCCTGTTCCACCTCTCGAACACCTACCTCACGGGCCTGTTCGTGGCGGTGGCGGTCGACTCGGCCTTCGGCTGGCCGGCCTTCGGCTGGCCCTTCTAGGCCCAGACCTTCGGACGAGTCGGCCGCCGGGGGTACCGCCCGCGGAGGTCCGGCAGGTCGCGCCACCGCCGCCGGTCGACGCGCGCCAGGAAGGTGACGACGTCGGCCACCACCTCGGCGACGGGCTGCTCGCCCTCTCGTCCGAGTGACGCCACCTCCCAGCCGTGCGCGATCAGCTCCTCCGCGCACAGGCGGGCCTGCGCAGGATGCCGGTCGACGAGCACGCCACTGGACGTCTCGGACCACCCGAGGTCCAGCGCGCCGACGGTCTGCCCGGTCGCGGTGTGCGTGACGAGCGCGTCGACGGTCGGAGCCGGCAGCTGAGCGAGCAGGACCCCGAGCCGCACCCGCGTGCGCCGCGGCGTGTCGCTCCGCGGGTCCATGAGCGCCGCGACCGCCCGCACCCGGGCGATGCCGCGCTCGTGGGCGTGCCGATCGGCGAGCGAGACGATGTCGGCGGCGGTGACCCCGGTGCGGCGGGCCAGCGCATCCCCGACCACCACGGCCTCGACCGTGGGCAGGCGTCGCGCGACCTCGAGCACGGTGCGCGCCGGCGAGGTGAGCCGGAGGATCCGCCTGTCGGGGCCGTCCCGCCAGGTGACGACCTCGTCGTCGGGGAGCTCGGCGCGCCGGACGTCGAGGTCGCCGCGCGATCGTGTGCCGGTCCCGGGGACGATCACCTCCGTGGTGCCGGGCGCGTCCGGAAGCGAGGCGTCGACGTCGGCGACGGCGGTCCCGGCACCCCAGAGCACGGCCGCCGCGAGGCCCGTGATCGCGCCGTCGGGAAGGCGCAGCATCGCGGCACGCGCCATCGTCACCTGGTCCACGGGCACGCCCGCGGCGAGGTAGACGTCATGGCCCAGCGTGACGAACCCGTGACCGCGCAGCCGTCCCCTGCTGACCTCGCCGCGCGCCATCACCTCCGACCCGCGGAACGGTCGGTCGAGCTCCATGCGGGGTTCGACGCCGCCCGGGCCCGAACGGTTCCGTCTCGCCCGTGCTCTCCATCCCGATCTCTCGGGGATGTCGTCTGGGCTGAGCCGTGGCGACATCGTCGAGAGATCGAGATGGAGAGCTACGTGCGCTGTTCCTAGAGCTCGTCGAAAGAGAGAGCCACCGCGCGCGGCGGTGACCCCCTGGGGAACTGGCACGACGCGCTCGCCGGGCTCAGGGCAGCAGCAGGAGCTTCCCCGTGGTGCGGCGGGACTCGAGGTCGCGGTGGGCCGTCGCGGCGTCGTCCAGGGCGTAGCGGCCGCCGAGGCGCACCGAGAGGTCGCCGGCGGCCACCGCCGAGAACACCGCCGCGGCGCGGGCGGCGAGCTGCTCCGGGGTGCGCACGTGCCAGTGCAGGGACGGGCGGGTGAGGTACAGCGAGCCTGCGCTGTTGAGCCGTTGAGGGTCGACCGGCGGCACCGGACCGCTCGCCGCGCCGTAGAGGGCGAGCACGCCGCGGATGCGCAGGCTGGCCAGCGAGGAGTCGAAGGTGGACGTGCCCACCCCGTCGTAGACCACGGCGACACCCTCGCCGCCGGTCAGGGCCCGCACGCGGTCGGCGAGGTCGTCGCCGTAGCGCAGGGTCTCGTCCGCGCCGGCCTCGCGGGCCAGGGTGTCCTTCTCCGGCGAGGAGGTCGTCGCGATCACCCGCGCACCGAGCGAGCGCGCCATCTGGCAGAGCAGCAGGCCCATGCCGCCGGCCCCGGCGTGCACGAGGACGTCGTCGCCCGGCGCCACGGGGTAGGTGTCGTGGAGCAGGTAGTGCGCGGTCATGCCCTGGAGGGCGACGGCGGCCGCGGTCTCGAGGTCGACGCCGGCGGGGACCGTCACGAGGTCGGTCGCCGGCACCACCGCGAGCGTCCCGTAGGCGCCGAGGGTGTTGGTCCACGCCACGCGGTCGCCCGGCGCGACGGTGGTGACGCCGGAGCCGACGGCGCGCACGGTCCCGCCGCCCTCGAGGCCGGGCACGAAGGGCAGCGCGGTGGGGTAGAGGCCGGTGCGGAAGTAGGTGTCGATGTAGTTGACGCCGACCGCGGCGAGCTCGACGAGGACCTGGCCGTCGCCGGGCGCGGGGTCGGGGAGGTCGGCGGGTTCGAGGACCTCGGGACCGCCGAGCTGCGAGACCTGGATCGCGTGCACGGTCACGGCCTCCCGGCGAGGGCGGGCGCGGGGGTGTCGACGGGGTCGGGCGCCGGGTCGACCGTGGCCGTCGCGGACCACAGCCAGGCCGCGGCGGCGACGGTGAGGACCGCGCCGAGGACGTGCAGGGCCACGAGCAGCTCCGGGACGCCCAGGGCGTACTGGATGCCGCCGAGGGCGCCCTGCGCGAGCGTGAGGAGCACGAGCACGCGCAGGCGCACGATCACCGCGCGGGGCACGGCCACCGCGTGCGCCATGAAGCCGACGCCGACGAGCAGCCCGAGGAAGGCGAAGAGCAGGTGCGCGTGGGCCGTCGCGAGCGTGGGGAGCGGGACCACCTCGAGGCGCGGGGTCGCGGCGTCGCCGCCGTGCGGGCCGGCCGCGGTGACCAGCGTGCCCGCGACGAGCAGGGCCACGAGCACGACCGAGGTGACCGCGAGCAGCCCGCGCAGGGCGGCGGGGACCGCGGGGGTCCAGGGCGTGCCGGGCGGGGTGGCCAGGGCGGCGGGGGAGGATTCGCGCACCAGCAGCACCGCGAGCCAGATCAGTGGGATCGTCACGAGGAAGTGCGGCGCGACGGTGTACCAGGCGAGGCCGGTGAGCACGGTGACGCCGCCGATGACGGCCTGTGCGACGACGCCGAGGGGCATCGTCGCGGCGAGCAGGATCAACCGCCGACGCCGCGGCCGCACGTTGAGGGCGGCGAGCAGGCACGCGCCGGTGATCAGCACGAGGGCGATGCCGAGCAGGCGGTTGCCGAACTCGACCCACTGGTGCAGCACCGCGATCTCGGGGTGCGGCACCGGGACGAGGCTGCCCGGGAAGCACTCGGGCCAGGTGGGGCAGCCGAGCCCGGATCCGGTCACGCGGACGACGGCACCCGTGACCGCGATGCCGGCCTGGCCGACGACCGCGGCCATGGCGAGGCCGAGCATCAGCCGGGGCGGTGTGGCGGGGAGACGCTCCAGCACAGGGCTGATCCTAGGACGCGGAGCCCCGCCGAGCCGGACCCAGTCCTACGGGTCGTCGTAGGGACTCAGGACCAGCGCACGGTGCGGGTGGCGACGGCCCCGCCGACCACGGCCCACACGAGCAGCACGGCGATCTGCCCGCCGGTGACCCCGTCGCCGAGCAGCGCCGCCCGCAGGCCGTCGGCGAGGGCCCCCGAGGGCAGCAGCTGGACGACGGCGGCGAGGGGGCCGGGCAGGTCGGCGGTCGGGACGAGCACACCGCCGGCGAAGAGCAGCACGAACCAGACGATGTTGGCCACCGCGAGCACGAGCTCGGCGCGCAGGCTGCCGCCGAGCAGCACGCCGACGGCCCCGAACGCCGCCGTGCCGAGCACGACGAGCAGCAGCACCGCGCCGAGCGACCCCGCCTCGGGACGCCAGCCCAGCGCGAGGGCGACCGCCGCGAGCACCATGAGCTGCACCAGCACGACCGCGGCCATGCCGCCGAGGCGCCCGAGCACGATCAGCCAGCGGGGGATCGCGGTGGCCGCGAGCCGGCGCATCACCCCGTACCGGCGGTCGAAGCCCAGCGAGATCGCCTGGCTCGTGAACGCCGTCGACATCACCGCGAGCGCGAGCACCGTCCCCAGCGCGGACGCGGGGCGGGGTTCGGGCAGCGGCACGACCCGCAGCAGCGAGAGCCCGACGAGCAGGGCGAGCGGGATGATCAGCGTCAGCAGCACCTGCTCGCCCTGGCGCAGCGCGAGCCGCGTCTCGAGGGCGACCTGGGTCGCGAGCATGCGCCCGAGCGGGCCGCGCTCGGGGGCGGGGGTGAAGGTGCCGGCAGGGAACGTCATGAGCGCAACTCTCGGCCCGTGAGCTCCAGGAACACGTCCTCGAGGCTGCGGCGCGCGACGCGCAGGTCGTCGGCGAGCACGCCCTGGCGCGCGCACCACGACGTTACCGTGGAGAGCACCTGCGGGTCGATGGAGCCCTCGACGAGGTAGCTGCCCGGCGTCGGCTCCGACACCGTGCACCCCTCGGGCAGGGCGTCGGCGAGCAGGCGCAGGTCCATGCCCGCGGCGGCGCGGAAGCGCAGCTCGCGGTCGGCGCCGGCGGCGGTCAGGGTGTCCGGGCTGCCCTCGGCGACGGACCGGCCGTGGTCGATGATCACGATGTGGTCGGCGAGGGTCTCGGCCTCCTGCATGAGGTGCGTGGTCAGCAGCACCGCGACGCCGTCGGCGCGCAGGGCGCGCACGAGGTCCCACACGAGGCGGCGGCCCTGCGGGTCGAGGCTCGCGGTCGGCTCGTCGAGGAAGACGAGCTCCGGGCGCCCGACGACGGCGCACGCCAGGGCCAGGCGCTGCTGCTGGCCGACCGAGAGCCGCTTGTAGGGCTTGCGGGCGCAGGCGCCCAGCCCGAGCGTCTCGACGAGCCAGTCGGGGTCGAGCGGGTGCGCCGAGCAGGCCGCGACGAGGCCGACCATCTCGCGCACGCGGACACCGGGGTAGGCACCGCCGCCCTGCGGCATCACGCCCATGCGGGCGCGCAGCGCGTCCGGCGCGCCGGCCGGGTCGGTGCCGAGCACGCGGACCTGTCCCGAGTCGCGGTCCCGCAGGCCCTCGCACACCTCGACGGTCGTGGTCTTGCCGGCGCCGTTGGGCCCGAGGAGGGCGAGCACCTGGCCGGGCGCGAGGTCGAGGTCGAGCCCGTCGACGGCCGCCTGGCCCTGGTAGCGCACGACGAGGTCGCGCACCTCCAGCGCGCCTGCGGATCCCGACACGGCCGACAGCCTAGGTCGCCGGGGTGCGCGTCACGCGCCCGCGCACCGCGAGCAGCGGGACCAGCGCGAGCAGCGCGGCGGCGGTGATGGCCATGGGCAGCTGGTAGGTGCGGAACGAGAAGTCCGCGCCCGTGGGCGGCACCAGCAGGGCCACGATCGCGCAGATCGCGACGGCGAAGCCCCGGATCCTCGGGTTGCGCACCGACGCCGCGAGCGGGACGACCGCCCACAGCAGGTACCAGGGGTGCAGCACGGGCCCGGCGAGGAACACCGCGCCGAAGCCGTAGCCCATGCCGGCGACGGCGTGCAGGCGCCCGTTGAGCACCATGAACACGAGGATCAGGCACACCACGCCCGCGACGCCCAGCCCGGCGGAGCGGGTGAGGTCGAGGACCGCGTCGGTGTGGTCGCCGAGGCCGAGGATCCCGCCGAGCCAGCCGCCCAGCACCCCGAGGTCGGTGGTGACCGAGAGCCAGCTGCGCAGCAGGTTCGGCACGGCGAGCGCCTGGATCCACCCGAAGCCCAGCCCGCTGCCGACCGACACGGCGACGACCATGCCGAGCCCGAGCGCCGAGCAGCCCGCGCCGTAGCGCACCAGGCGCGCGAACCCGCCGCCGCGTTCGTGGGCGACGTGCGCGGCCAGGAAGCCGAGCGCCACCACCGCGGGGATCTTCCCGGAGGCGCCGAGCCCGATGAGCAGCGCGCCGAGCACCCAGGAGCGGCGCATCCCCAGCTCCATGCCGGCGAGGACGACGCCCATCATGATCGCGTCGTTGTGGATGCCGCTGACCAGGTGGAAGAGCACCAGCGGGCTGATCGCGAGCCAGAGCGCGGCGATCGGCTCGACGCCGGCGCGGCGGGCGAGGTGCGGCACCGCCCAGATCACGAGGCCCAGCGAGGCGAGCGCCAGCGCCCGGTGGAGGTAGACGCCGAGCACGATGTCGTCCCCGGCGATGGCGGTGATGAGGCGCCCGAAGGAGAGGAAGCCCGGCCCGTACGGCGACGGCGTGGTGCGCCAGATCGTCGGGATGCTCGCGACCAGCGGGTCGGAGAGCCCGAGGGCCTGCGCGGCGCCGTAGATGTAGGGGTCGAACCCGCGGGAGACGACCTCGGCCTGCGAGAGGTAGCCGTAGACGTCGGTGGAGAACAGGGGCGGCGCGACGGCGAGCGGCGCCATCCACATGACGAGGATCCGGGTCAGCTGGCGCACCGAGAGGCGCACGCGGCCCGGCCACGCGAGCCGCCCGAGCCAGAGCCAGGCGAGCACGAGCATGCCCATGCCGATGTAGGCCAGCGTCAGCGACACGGTCGGCATCCGGCCCCAGAGGCCGAGCACCCGCGTGCCGAGCAGCGGGTTGTACGCCGGCGCGGGGGTCGCCCCGCAGCCGAGCGCCCCGATCGCCATGAGCAGCGAGCCGGTGGTGCCGAAGCGCCGCACGGTGCGCAGGCGGCGGCGTTCGTCGGGGGTCGGCGGGGGAGGCTGCGCGCCCGGCGGCGTCACGGACGGCGACACGGCAGCGGGCACCGGCGCGGGGGCCTCCGTCGTGCCGGTCACGGGCAGGGACGATACCGAGGCCGATCGCGGCTCCCGCCCGCCGTACCCCGGCCGCGGGTTCGGGTTAGGTGACCCTGGGTGAGTGCGATCACCTCGCCCGGTGCGGGGGTCCGCTTTGCCGGGCGGCGACAAATAAGCAAGACTGGTGTTGTCAAAAAGAAGGCAGACCTAAGAAGCACGCCCAGGAGGTGAGGACCATGGGAGACGGCCACGACGGCCGGACACGGGACCTCATCGTCCGCCGGCTCCTCGAGCACGGCCCCACCACGGCGAACGACCTCGCCGGGGTGCTGGGGCTGTCGGGGGCGGCGGTGCGGCGGCACCTCGACGCCCTGATCGCCGAGGCGGCCGTGACCACCCGGGACGCTCCCCGCGCCGGGCGCGGGCGTGGTCGTCCCGCACGACAGCACCTGCTCACCGAGCAGGGCCGCCGGCGTGCCGGGGGCGACGAGGACGACGTCGCCGAGCTCGCCGTCGCGGTGATGCGCGAGCTGTCCGACGTGCTGGGGGAGGACGCGGTCCGCGCGTTCGCCCGCAAGCGCGTCGAGGGCATGCTCGCCGAGCACCGCGAGGAGATCGGGTCCCACGCCGACCACGCCGAGCGGGTGCACGCGCTCGCCGGTGCGCTCTCCCACGAGGGCTACGCGGCCTCGTCCCGGGCCACCACGGCCGGCGAGGCCCTGTGTCAGCACCACTGCCCGGTGGCCGGTGTGGCCGCCGAGTTCCCGCAGCTGTGCGAGGCGGAGACCGAGGTCTTCGCGGAGCTCCTGGGCACCCACGTCCAGCGGCTGTCCACCATCGCGCGCGGCGACGCCGCGTGCACCACGCACGTGCCCCGCCAGCAACAAGGGCAGCAGGGCTCCACCACCACCGACGTCAAGGGAAGGCAGGTCGTATGACCACCTCCGCGGAGCGGACCACCCCCACCGCCCCGGCCGAGCTCACCCAGGAGGAGACCCTCGCGGCGCTCGGGCAGTACCAGTTCGGGTGGCACGACAGCGACGTCGCCGGGGCGAGTGCGCAGCGAGGCCTGAACGAGGCCGTCGTGCGCGACATCTCGGACAAGAAGAGCGAGCCGGACTGGATGCTGCAGGCGCGGCTCAAGGCGCTGAGCACGTTCGAGAAGAAGCCGATGCCGCAGTGGGGCTCCGACCTCTCGGGCATCGACTTCGACAACATCAAGTACTTCGTGCGGTCCACGGAGAAGCAGGCCCAGAGCTGGGAGGACCTGCCCGAGGACATCAAGTCGACCTACGACAAGCTCGGCATCCCCGAGGCGGAGAAGGCGCGCCTCGTCGCCGGCGTCGCGGCGCAGTACGAGTCCGAGGTCGTGTACCACCAGATCCGCGAGGACCTGGAGGCGCAGGGCGTCATCTTCATGGACACGGACACCGGCCTGCGTGAGCACCCGGAGCTGTTCGAGGAGTACTTCGGCTCGGTCATCCCGGCCGGCGACAACAAGTTCTCCGCGCTGAACTCCGCGGTGTGGTCCGGCGGCTCGTTCATCTACGTGCCCAAGGGCGTCCACGTGGACATCCCGCTGCAGGCCTACTTCCGGATCAACACCGAGAACATGGGCCAGTTCGAGCGGACGCTGATCATCGTCGACGAGGACGCCTACGTCCACTACGTCGAGGGCTGCACGGCGCCGATCTACTCGTCGGACTCGCTGCACTCCGCGGTCGTCGAGATCGTCGTGAAGAAGGGCGGCCGCTGCCGCTACACGACCATCCAGAACTGGTCGAACAACGTCTACAACCTGGTCACCAAGCGCGCCAAGGCCGAAGAGGGCGCGACCATGGAGTGGGTCGACGGCAACATCGGCTCCAAGGTGACCATGAAGTACCCGGCCGTCTGGCTGACCGGTCCGCACGCCAAGGGCGAGGTGCTCTCGGTGGCGTTCTCCGGCGAGGGCCAGCACCAGGACGCGGGCGCCAAGATGGTGCACCTCGCGCCCCACACGTCGTCGACGATCATCTCGAAGTCGGTGGCGCGCGGCGGCGGGCGCACCAGCTACCGCGGTCTCGTGCGCGTCAACAAGGGCGCGCACCACTCGCGGTCGACGGTGAAGTGCGACGCGCTGCTGGTCGACACGATCAGCCGCAGCGACACCTACCCGTACGTCGACGTCCGCGAGGACGACGTGACGATGGGCCACGAGGCGACCGTCTCGAAGGTCAGCGAGGACCAGCTCTTCTACCTGATGTCCCGCGGCCTCACCGAGGACGAGGCCATGGCGATGATCGTGCGCGGGTTCGTCGAGCCCATCGCGCGCGAGCTCCCCATGGAGTACGCCCTCGAGCTCAACCGCCTGATCGAGCTGCAGATGGAGGGCGCGGTCGGATGACCGACGGAACTGTCGCGAGCACCGGGGGCGGCACGACGACCGCCCCCGGGGCTCCGGTCCTCGACGTAGACCCCGGAATCAAGACCGCTTCCAGCCCGAAGACCGCGCCGTGGGAGGAGCGACACACCTCCTACGACGTCGAGTCCTTCGAGGTCCCGCGCGGGCGTGAGGAGCAGTGGCGCTTCACGCCGCTGCGCCGCCTGCGCGGGCTCCACGACGGCTCGGCGAGCGCGGACGGCGCCATCGAGGTGACGGTGCGCGCCGGCTTCGGCGACAGCGCCACCGACCTCACCGGCACCGGGACGAAGCACGAGAAGGTCGGCCGCGACGACCCGCGCCTCGGCGACGGCGGCATCCCCGCCGACCGTGTCGCCGCGCAGGCGTGGTCGTCGTTCACCGAGGCCCACGTGGTGTCGGTCAACGAGGCGCGCTCCGACGACGAGCCGCTCACCGTGACGGTGGGCGGGCCCGGCGCGGGCACGACCGCCTACGCCCACGTGCAGGTGCGCCTCGAGCACCACGCCGAGGCCGTGGTGGTCCTCGACCACCGCGGGTCGGGCACGGTCGCCGCCAACACCGAGTTCGTGGTGGCGGACGGCGCGAAGCTCGAGGTCGTCGAGGTGCACGACTGGGCCGACGACGCCGTGTACGTAGGCGCGCAGCACCTGTCGGTCGGGCGCGACGCCACCATCCGGCACACGTCGGTGACGCTCGGCGGCGACCTCGTCCGGCTGTCCCCGGTCATCAACTACCGGGCGCCCGGCGGCGACGTCGAGCTCGACGGGCTGTACTTCGCCGACGGCGGTCAGCACTTCGAGCAGCGCCTGCTCGTCGACCACTCCGTAGAGAACTGCCGCTCGCGCGTGATGTACAAGGGCGCGCTGCAGGGTGCCGAGGGTGGCACGGCTGCGCACACCGTCTGGATCGGCGACGTGCTGATCCGCAAGGCGGCCGAGGGCACCGACACCTACGAGCTCAACCGAAACCTGCTGCTCACCGACAACGCCCGCGCCGACTCGGTGCCGAACCTCGAGATCGAGACGGGCGAGATCGTCGGCGCCGGCCACGCGAGCGCGACCGGAAGGTTCGACGACGAGCAGCTGTTCTACCTGATGGCGCGCGGCATCCCCGAGCCCCAGGCGCGGCGGCTGGTCGTGCGCGGATTCTTCGGCGAGGTCATCCAGAAGGTCCGCGTGCCCGCGCTGCGCGACCGGCTCGAGGCGGCGATCGAGGCCGAGCTCGAAGCGATCGGTACCTAGAGCACCCTTCCACCACGTACTGCTGAAAGAGGCTTGATGTCCACCCTCGAGATCCGCGACCTCCACGTCGAGGTCGAGACCGAGTCCGGCCCCAAGGAGATCCTCCGCGGGGTCGACCTCACCGTGAGCTCGAACGAGACCCACGCGATCATGGGTCCGAACGGCTCCGGCAAGTCGACGCTCGCCTACTCGATCGCGGGCCACCCGAAGTACACGGTCACGAAGGGCCAGGTGCTCCTCGACGGCGAGGACGTCCTGGAGATGGCCGTCGACGAGCGCGCCCGCGCGGGGCTGTTCCTGGCGATGCAGTACCCCGTCGAGGTGCCCGGCGTCTCGATGTCGAACTTCCTGCGCTCCGCGGCCACCGCCACGCGCGGCGAGGCGCCGAAGGTGCGGCACTGGGTCAAGGAGGTCAAGGGCGCGATGTCCGACCTCGACATCGACCCGGCGTTCGCCGAGCGCAGCGTCAACGAGGGCTTCTCCGGCGGCGAGAAGAAGCGCCACGAGGTGCTGCAGATGGCGCTGCTGAAGCCGAAGATCGCCGTGCTCGACGAGACCGACTCCGGCCTCGACGTCGACGCCCTGCGCGTCGTGAGCAAGGGCGTCAACGACTACAAGGCGGCCTCCGACGTCGGCATCCTGCTGATCACGCACTACACGCGGATCCTGCGCTACATCGCGCCGGACAAGGTCCACGTGTTCGTGAACGGCCGGGTCGCCGAGTCCGGCGGGCCGGAGCTCGCCGAGGAGCTCGAGGCCAACGGCTACGAGCGCTTCGTCGGTACGAAGGAGGAGCAGCCGGCATGACGGCCCTCGCACCCAGTTCCCCGGGTGCGACCCTGGATGTCGCGAAGATCCGTGCGGACTTCCCCATCCTGAGCCGCACCGTCCGCGACGGGAAGCCGCTCGTGTACCTGGACTCGGGCGCGACCTCCCAGCGTCCGCGCCAGGTGCTGGACGCCGAGCGCACGTTCCTCGAGACGTCCAACGCCGCCGTGCACCGCGGCGCCCACGCCCTGGCCGAGGAGGCCACCGACGCCTACGAGTCCGCCCGCGAGCGGATCGCGGCGTTCGTCGGCGCGGACGTCGGCGAGATCGTGTTCACCAAGAACGCGACCGAGGGGCTCAACCTCGTCGCGTACGGCATGAGCAACGCGTCCGTCGGCGACGGCGTGGAGGCCGCGGCCGAGCGGTTCCGCCTCGGGCCGGGCGACGAGGTCGTCACCACCGAGATGGAGCACCACGCCAACCTCGTGCCCTGGCAGGAGCTCTGCCGGCGCACCGGGGCGACGCTGCGGTGGTTCTCGGTGACGTCCGACGGGCGGCTCGACCTCGAGAACGACCCGATCAACGAGCGCACCAAGGTCGTCGCGTTCACCCACCAGTCCAACGTGCTGGGCACCGTCCCGCCGGTGGAGGAGCTGGTGCGGCGGGCCCGCGCTGTCGGTGCGTACACCGTGCTCGACGCCTGCCAGTCGGTGCCGCACGCGCCGGTCGACCTGCACGCCCTGGGCGTCGACTTCGCGTCGTTCTCCGGGCACAAGATGCTCGGGCCGTCGGGGATCGGCGTGCTCTACGGGCGGCGCGAGCTGCTCGAGGCGCTGCCGCCGTTCCTCACCGGCGGCTCGATGATCGAGCTGGTGCGCATGGAGGGCTCGACCTACGCGGCGCCGCCGGCGCGGTTCGAGGCCGGCGTGCCGATGACCTCGCAGGCCATCGGGCTCGGCGCGGCCGTCGACTACCTCTCGGCGATCGGCATGGACGCCGTCAAGGCCCACGAGAACGAGCTGACCGGCGCCGCACTGGTGAAGCTCCAGGACCTGCCCGGCGTCACGATCATCGGTCCGCGCACCACCGAGGCGCGCGGGGGAGCGGTGGCCTTCGAGATCGAGGGCATCCACCCCCACGACGCCTCGCAGGTGCTCGACGACTCCGGCATCGCCGTGCGCGTCGGGCACCACTGCGCGTGGCCGCTGCACCGCGCGTTCGGCGTGCAGTCGTCGATCCGCGCCAGCTTCCACGTGTACAACACGCTGGAGGAGGTCGACGCGTTGGTGGCGGGCGTGCGTCGCGCCCAGGAGTTCTTCGGAGTGCAGCCACGATGAAGCTCGACTCGATGTACCAGGAGATCATCCTGGACCACTACCGCAACCCGCACGGCCGCGGGCTGCGGGATCCCTTCGAGGCCGAGGTCCACCACGTCAACCCGACCTGCGGCGACGAGGTCACCGTCCGCGTGCACCTGTCGGGCGGCGAGGGACGCGACGCCAAGGTCGAGGACCTCTCGTACGACGCGCTCGGCTGCTCGATCAGCCAGGCGGCGACGTCGGTGGCCCACGACCTGCTGGTCGGGCACACCGTCGGGGAGGCCTTCGAGACCCTCGAGGCCTACCAGGAGATGGTGCAGGGTCGCGGCAAGGTCGAACCCGACGAGGACGTGCTCGACGACGCCGTCGCCTTCGCGGGCGTGGCGGCCTACCCGGCGCGCGTGAAGTGCGCCCTGCTCGGCTGGCTGGCGTTCAAGGACGCCGTCGCGCAGGCTCAAGCTGGAGGTAACCCATGACCGAGATCGACGAGACCGTCCAGCGCGGTGCGGCCGGCATGCCCGAGGCCCCGGCCCCCGGCGCGGACCTGCCCTCCTACGACGACCTCGAGGAGGCCATGCGCGACGTCGTCGACCCCGAGCTCGGGATCAACGTCGTCGACCTGGGCCTGCTCTACGGCATCGACGTCCACGGCGACGACGGCGGCCCGGTGGTCACCCTCGACATGACGCTGACCTCGGCGGCCTGCCCGCTGACCGACGTCATCGAGGACCAGGCCCGCGCCGCCCTCACCCAGGGCCCCGGCGGGGGACTGGCCAAGGACGTGCGGATCAACTGGGTCTGGATGCCGCCGTGGGGTCCGGACAAGATCACCGACGACGGGCGCGAGCAGCTCCGCGCGCTCGGCTTCACCGTCTAGCACCACCCCGCGAGCGAACGAACGGCGCTCTCGCTGCTTCCGAGGCAGCGAGGGCGCCGTTCGTGCGTCCAGGGCGACTACTTCTCGCGCACCACGTGCGGGCGCAGGTGCCGGTAGCCGCGGACGGCGACGCCGGGCACGGAGCGGATGTCGAGCTCGAGGTCCGAGGCGCGCAGGGCCTCGGTGAGGTCCTCGTCGACGAGCACCGTGCCCGGGCGGGCCTCGGAGGTCAGGCGGCTGGCGATGTTCACGACGGGGCCGTAGACGTCGCCGTAGCGGGGGAGGACCTCGCCGAGCGCGAGCCCGACGCGCAGGGTCAGGCGCTCCTCGCCGCCGGTGACCTCCTCGTGGAGGCGGAAGGCGATGTCGACGGCGTCCTCGACGCGCTCGCACACGAACAGGATCTCGTCGCCGAGGGTCTTGACGATCCGCCCCCGCCGGCGCGCGACGACCTCGGCGGACACGGTCTCGAAGCGTTCGAGCAGCGCGCGCAGCTCGACCTCGTCGATCTTGCGGGAGAGGGCGGTGAACCCGACGATGTCGGCGAAGCCCACGACCACGCGGTTCTCGGGCTGCCCGTCACCGTCCGGGTCGGCGAGGGTCGACAGCATCCGCCCGGCGGTCACCGCGAGGTGCCGGCGCCAGACGTAGGACTGCAGCTTCTCGAGGGTCGGGACCAGCGCCTCGACCGCGTCGACGATCGCGTCCGGGTCGTGCGCGAGGCCCGCGTCGGCGATGGTGCGGCGCACCAGCGTGGCCTGCCACTCCGCGAGCCGGCCGAGGCCCTGGCCGAGCGCGCGGGCGACGGCCAGCTCCTCGGCCTCGTCGAAGGTGTCCTCGTCGAGCAGGCGCCCGGAGAGCTCGAGGGCGTCGACGTCGGCCTCCGCGAACCCGCGGACGTCGTCGGGCGTCGCCGGGAAGCCGAGCGAGCTCCACAGCCGCGAGGTGTGCTCCGGGGAGAACCCGGTGCGCCTCTGGACCTCGCCGCGCGTCATGGTCCGGGGCCCGCGGAGGAGCAGATCCTCGATCCGCTCCTGCGCCCGCGCCCACCGTTCCGGGTCGGTGGACGCGGGGTCCGGACCCGCCGTCACGTGGTGTGGACGATGAGGACGTCGCTGCCGGCGCGCCGGGAGATGCCCTGGGGGACCGAGCCGAGCAGGCGGCCCGCGAGGCTGTTCAGCCCCCGGTTGCCGACGACGACCAGGTCGGCCTTGCGGTCGGTGACGACCTCGATGACCCGCTCGATGGGGTCGCCCTGGACGGCCACGGTGTCGATGTCGGTCGAGCCCTTGGAGGCGGCGCGCTCCCGGGCGTCGCGCAGCGTCTCCTCGGCGGGCGTGGAGCCGACGACGTGGAAGGCCGCGTCCTCGCCGAGCGCCTGCTCGGCCTCGCCGGTCGACTTGGCCGGCTTGTAGGCGCAGATGATGAGCAGCTGGGCCTTGCTGTCGGCCGCGATCGTGGCGGCGCGGTCGACGGCGCGGAACGACGACTCCGAGCCGTCCGTGCCGACGGCCACGGTCTGGTAAGCACCCATCGCGGAGAACCCTCCTCCTCGGTGGCGGGTCACGAACCCGTCACGAATACGGTTCGCGAGCGTACCGCTACTGCTCCGTTCGGACGCTCTGGGCCCCGAGGAGCGTTCCCCTGATCAGGTGGCCGCGCAGTCGGGGTGTCAGTCGTCCGAACAACGAGGACATGGCCGCCAACGATGCGCCGACGTCCTCGCGCGCGTCGAGGTAGGCCCGCCGGTGGGCCTGCGGGAGCGAGAAGAAGCGGTCGAAGAACGCGGGCACCTCGCCGGGCGGCATCGCGAGCAGCGTCTCGAGCCCGCGGCGGCGCAGGGCGTGCACGGTGACCGCGGCGGGGGAGCGCACGACCCGCCGGGCCGCGCGGGCGACGCCGACCGGCTCCGTGCCGCCCCGCAGCGCGTCGGCGAGCACGGTGGCGATGCGGGGGGCCAGGCGCAGCGAGGTCGCGAGGCTGAACCCGGACGCGGGGTGCACGAGCGGGTCGGCCGCGCCGACCGCGACCACCCCCGACGGCGACCGGTGCCGCGGCGAGTCGACGGGGAAGCGCACCTTCTCGACGTCGGCGGGGTCGTCGGGGATCTCGGCGTCGGACAGCCCCGCGGCCCGCAGGCGCGCCCGCAGCCGCGTGCGCAGTTCGGGCATCGGCAGCCCCGGGCGGCGGGCGAGCGAGGTCTCCTCGAGCAGCACCCGGTCGTCGTCGAGGGGCACCGCGTAGAGGAACGTCGGCCAGCCGGGCCGCCCGTGGGTGGGTCGCCAGTCCATGAACAGCAGCCGGTCGCCGCTCACCCGCGAGGCGACCGCGCGGGGCACGACCACGCCGAACGCCGTCTGCTCGGCCCGTCGGCGCCCGCTGTCGAGCTCGTGGGCCGTGCCGCGCCGGGCGAGGGCCTGCCGGGCACCGGTGGCGTCGACGACGACGCGCGCGGTGACGGTGCTGCCGTCCTCGAGGACCAGCCCGGGGTGGCGCCCGGCGCCGGCGGGCGTCGCGCCGACGGCCCGGGCGCGCCGGACGGCCACCGCGGGGTCGGTGAGGTGGCGCTGGAGCGCGGCGGTGTCGAGCACGGCGTACTCGTCGTCGAGCTCGTGGGTGCGCTGGGCGATGGCCACGCCCCGCCCGCGCGCGGCGACGATCTCGCCCGGCAGGTCGTCGGGCAGCTCGTGGACCCAGGCGCCGTAGGTGTGCGTCCACGCCCGCTGCGGGCGGGGGTCGACGAGCAGGGTGCGCAGGTCGCGGGCGGCGCAGGACCGCGCCAGCGCCCGGCCGGCGGGTCCCGCGCCGGCCACGACGACGTCCGCGACCGGGGCGGAGGGACTCACCGGTTGCGGTCCTCCTCGGCCTGCGCCATCTCCTCCAGCGCGGCGCGGTCGGCCTTCGCGCGGGCGTTCCAGCGCCGCATCTCCGGCGGGTAGCCGGTGACCGTGACGTCGTGGCACGCGACCTTCACCGAGCGCGCGAGCTTCTCCGCGGCTCTCGGGGTCCCGACGCGCCGGCGCGTCCACTCGCCGTCGAACGCCACGGCGACCACCGTCGTGTCGGTGGCCGTGGTCTCGGGCTCGACGTAGAACGCGACGCCCTCGCGGCTCTTCGCGAACGCTCGGAGGTGCTCCAGGTCGGCCGGACCGCCCTCGCGGTCGAGCACCTGGCGCTGGCCACCGGCCCCTACCCCGCTGCCACCGCCGCGGCGCCACCTGCTGAAGAGACCCATGCTGTGTCACCTCTTTGGCCAACTCCCGATCATCACCATTGTGCCGGTGTCCGGTTGAGATGGCCGTTGGGTTCGTGACGGCGGGTTCACGTGCTCCCGGTCGCGAGCATGCCGCCGTCGACGCGCACGGTCTCCCCGGTGATCCAGGACGCGGCGTCGGAGACGAGGAACCCGACGAGGGCGGCGACGTCCTGCGGGGTGCCGAGCCGCTTCATCGGGTAGCGGGACGCGACCTCGTCCTCGCCCTGGATGTAGAGGGCCTCGGCGAACTTCGTCTTCACCACCGCCGGCGCGACGGCGTTGACCCGGATCGTCGGGCCGAGCTGGAAGGCGAGCTCCTCGGTGAGGCGGATCAGCGCGGCCTTCGACGCCCCGTAGGCGCCGATGACGCCGCTGGAGCGCAGCCCGCCCACCGACGCCATGTTCACGATGGTGCCCCCGTGCTCGCCCATCCAGGCCCGGTACGCCTCCTGGACGAAGCCGAGCGCGGCGACGACGTTCACGTCGAAGATCTTCGAGACGGCGGCGAGGTCGGCGTGCACCAGCGGGCCGTACTGCGGGTTGATGCCGGTGTTGTTGACCAGGACGTCCAGCGACCCGAACCGCTCGACGGTCCGGTCGACGGCCTCCGTGCGCGCCGCGGCGTCGCCCGCGTTGCCCGCGACCGCCAGCACCCGGTCCGGCGCCCCCAGCGCCGCGGCCGCCTCGTCGAGCTCGGCCTGCTTGCGGGCGGTGATCGTCACCGCGGCCCCGCGCTCGAGCAGGTGGCGGGCGATCCCGTGGCCGATGCCGCGGCTCGCGCCGGTGACGAGCGCCGCACGGCCGGCGAGATCCCGGGGGACAGGGGGCGTGGCGTCGGTCATGCGCGCACCCTAGATCGGGGTGGGACGCGGGGCGCCGCCTACACTGGAGAGTCGGCATTCGTCCGCACCGACACCTCCCCGAGGACCTCCCTGTGATCACCGCGTCCGATCTCGAGCTGCGCGCCGGCTCCCGCGTCCTGCTCGCGGGGGCCACGCTGCGCGTCCAGCCGGGCGACCGGATCGGTCTCGTCGGGCGCAACGGCGCGGGCAAGACGACGTCGCTGCGCTGCCTCGCCGGTGTCGGGGAGCCCTACGGCGGCACGATCCGGTCGACCGGCCCGGTCGGCTACCTGCCGCAGGACCCGCGCGAGGGCGACCTCACCGTGCTGGCGCGCGACCGGGTGCTCTCGGCGCGCGGCCTCGACGAGCTGCTGCGCGAGATGGAGAAGACGCAGAGCGCGATGGCCGAGCTGGCCGACGACGCGGCGCGCGACAAGGCGATCGCGCGGTACGGGCGCCTCGAGGAGCGGTTCGCCGACCTCGGCGGCTACGCCGCGGAGAGCGAGGCCGGGCGGATCTGCTCCAACCTCGGCCTGCCCGGGCGCGTGCTGGCCCAGCCGCTGCGCACGCTGTCGGGCGGTCAGCGCCGGCGCGTGGAGCTCGCCCGCATCCTGTTCGCCGCCAGCGGCGACTCGGGCGGCAACGCGGGCACGACGCTGCTGCTCGACGAGCCCACCAACCACCTCGACGCCGACTCGATCGGCTGGCTGCGCTCGTTCCTCCAGGCCCACGAGGGCGGCGTCGTGGTCATCAGCCACGACACCGAGCTCATCGAGGCCGTGGTGAACAAGGTGTGGTTCCTCGACGCCACCCGCGGCGAGCTCGACGTCTACAACATGGGCTGGAAGAAGTACCAGCAGGCCCGCGCCGACGACGAGGCCCGGCGCCGCCGCGAGCGCGCCAACGCCGAGAAGAAGGCGGGCGCCCTGCAGGCCCAGGCCGCGAAGATGGGGGCGAAGGCCACCAAGGCCGTCGCGGCCAAGCAGATGGCCCGGCGCGCCCAGGCCATGCTCGACGGCCTCGACGACGAGCGCGTCGACGACAAGGTGGCGCACATCCGCTTCCCGGCGCCCGCCCCGTGCGGCCGGGTGCCGATGACCGCCGAGGGGCTGTCGAAGACCTACGGCTCGCTCGAGGTGTTCAGCGGGGTCGACCTCGCGGTAGACCGCGGCTCGCGGGTGGTCATCCTCGGCCTCAACGGCGCCGGCAAGACCACGCTGCTGCGCATCCTCGCCGGCGCCGAGACGCCCGACACCGGCTCGGTGCTGGCGGGCCACGGGCTGCGGACCGGGTACTTCGCGCAGGAGCACGACACGCTCGACATGGAGCGCAGCGTCTGGGAGAACGCCCGCAGCGCCGCCCCGGACACCCCGGAGCAGCAGCTGCGCACGCTGCTCGGCGCGTTCATGTTCTCCGGCGAGCAGCTCGAGCAGCCCGCCGGCACGCTCTCCGGCGGCGAGCGCACCCGGCTCGCGCTCGCCGGCCTCGTGTCGAGCGCCGCCAACGTCCTGCTCCTCGACGAGCCCACCAACAACCTCGACCCGGCGAGCCGGGAGAAGGTGCTCGACGCCCTGCGGCGCTTCGAGGGCGCGGTCGTGCTCGTCACCCACGACCCGGGTGCGGTCGAGGCGCTGGAGCCGGAACGCGTCATCCTGCTGCCCGACGGCACCGAGGACCATTTCTCCGCCGATCACCTGGAACTCGTCGAGCTCGCCTGACTGAACGGTTCTTCACCGAGCGAGTTCGTGCAGCTCCCGAAGGATCAGACAAACGGACGTCGATCACTCCGATCGGCCGAACCGCTTACCGATCACGGGAAATGTGCGATGGCGCACACTCCACTCAACGATCATCATGGGTCGACCGGACCTGCGGTGGGACGAGGGGTGGAACACGAGATGGCCGACCTGAAGAAGGGTGCTCGGATCACCGGCACCCAACGCGACAAGCTCGCCAACGACCTCAAGAAGAAGTACGAGAAGGGCGCGAGCATCCGTTCGCTGGCCGAGTCGACGGGTCGCTCGTACGGATTCGTGCACCGCGTGCTCTCCGAATCGGGCGTGACCCTGCGCGGGCGCGGGGGCGCCACGCGCACGAAGAAGAAGTAGGACAGGACACCTCTCGCCTGCGGGGGCGAGCGAGGGGTATCCCGACCGCGACGGACCCGGTGTACACCACACGCCGGTCCCGAGCGGGCGCCCGCTTGACCTCGACCATCGTCGAGGTCGCACGCTCGTGGGACACACGGTCCTGACGAGCGACGGGAGCGGGCATGGACGCCTGGTCGTTGATGCAGTCCGCGGCACGGGCGGACAGCGTCCCGCGGTCCGTACCGCGGGGGACGCTGCCCCGGATCTGGCGTTTCGCCGGGCGCCATCACCGGACGCTCGCGGTGTTCCTGCTGCTCGCGACCGCCTCGGCCGTGATCGGCGTCGCGACGCCCGTGCTGGCCGGGCGCGTGGTCACGGCGATCACCAACCGGTCGGCGCCGTCGGTCGTGGTCACGATCGCCCTGGTGATCGCCGGGCTCGCCGTCGTCGACGCCGGCCTGACCCTCGGCGAGCGCTGGCTCTCGGCCCGCATCGGCGAGGGGCTGATCTACGACCTGCGGCGTGCGGTGTTCGCGCACGTCCAGCGCATGCCGTTGGCGTTCTTCACCCGCACCCGCACGGGCTCGCTGGTCAGCAGGCTCAACAACGACGTGATCGGCGCCCAGCGCGCCTTCACCTCGACGCTCTCGGGGCTGGTCACCAACGTCATCCAGCTCGTGCTCGCGGTCGTCGTCATGGTGGCGCTCGCGTGGCAGGTGACGCTGCTCGCGCTGGTGCTGCTGCCGATCTTCCTGCTGCCCGCCCGGCGGATGGGCCGCCGGATCGCGTCGTTGCAGCGCGAGTCCGCGGACCTCAACGCCGCCATGACGGGCCAGATGACCGAGCGCTTCTCGGCGGGCGGCGCGACGCTGGTCAAGCTCTTCGGGCGCCCGGAGGCCGAGGCCGAGGAGTTCGGCGACCGCGCCGACCGCGTGCGCGGCGTCGGCGTGCGCACGGCCATGGTCAGCCGCGTCTTCCTGACCTGCCTGACCCTCGTCGCCGCCCTCGCCCAGGCGTCGGTCTACGGCCTCGGCGGCTGGCTCGCCGTCACCGGGCGCCTCGACGCCGGTACCGTCGTCAGCCTCGCGCTGCTGCTGACGCGCCTGTACTCGCCGCTGACCTCGCTGGCGAACGCGCGCGTCGACGTCATGAGCGCCCTGGTGAGCTTCGAGCGGGTCTTCGAGGTGCTCGACCTCGAGCCCGCGCTCAAGGAGCCCGAGCGCCCGGCCCCGCTGCCCGAGGGCCCGGTCGGGGTCGCCGTCCGCGACGTGCACTTCACCTACCCCTCGGCGTCGGCGGTGTCGCTGGCCTCGCTCGAGGAGGTCAGCCGCCTCGACGACCGGGCCGGCCACGAGGTCCTGCACGGCGTGGACCTCGCGGTGGCGCCCGGGCGGATGCTCGCCCTGGTGGGGCCGTCCGGGGCGGGGAAGTCGACGATCGCCTCGCTGATCCCGCGGCTCTACGACGTCGACTCCGGCGTGATCACCGTCGGCGGGGTGGACGTGCGCGACCTCTCGTTCGCGGACCTGCGGGGGGCCGTGGGCGTCGTCACCCAGGACGGCCACCTGTTCCACGACACCGTCCGCGCCAACCTGCTCTACGCGGCGCCGGACGCCACGGAGGCCCAGCTGCGCGCGGCGATGGTGCGGGCGCGGCTCGGCGACCTGCTCGACGAGCTGCCCGCCGGGCTCGACACCGTGGTGGGGGAGCGGGGGCACCGGCTGTCGGGCGGCGAGCGCCAGCGGCTGACGATCGCGCGGCTGCTCCTGGCGTCGCCGCGGGTCGTCATCCTCGACGAGGCCACCGCCCACCTGGACTCCGAGTCCGAGCACGCGGTGCAGGAGGCGCTGACGGAGGCGCTGGTCGGGCGGACCTCGGTGGTGATCGCGCACCGGCTCTCGACGGTCCGGGCGGCGGACACCATCGCGGTGGTCGAGCACGGGCGCGTGGTCGAGCAGGGCACGCACACGTCGCTGCTGGAGCGCGGCGGGCGGTACGCGGACCTCTACCACACCCAGTTCGCGCCGTCGCAGACCGCGGCCTGAGCGATCACTCACTGTGATCTTCGCATCGCGGCCACTCGCCGCTCGACCCCCTGCGGGGCGACGTACCCGCGTGTAGCGTCGTTTCGCGTCCGTGTTCGTTCGCCGCGGCCGTCCGGTGATCACCGCCGGTGTCGGCCGACCAGGGAGGGTTCGTGTCGGCTCCGACCCCGTCCGTGCGCTCCGGTGGTGCCCGGCCCGGTATCGCGCTCGACCCGGCGGCCCCGCTGACCGAGCGCGCGGTCGCCGAGGCCTACGTGGCGTCGGTGTGCTTCAAGCACGGCCCGCCGCGGCTGGTCGGCACCGAGCTCGAGTGGCTCGTGCGCCACGTCGACGACCCCGCCCGCCCCCTCGACCCCGCCGTGCTGGCCCGCGCCCTCGGACCGCACGCCCCCGACACCCTCGGCTCCCTGCGCACCACCAACGGCTCCGGTCCCGCGCCCCTCCCCGCAGGCGGCACGATCACCGTCGAGCCCGGCGGCCAGGTGGAGATCGCCAGCCGGCCCCTGCCCCGCGTCGGCGCCCTCGTCGACGCCGTGCGCACCGACGTCGCGGGTCTGCACACGCTGCTCGCCGCCGAGGGACTCACCACCACCCCGCGCGCGAGCGACCCGCTGCGTCCCCCGCGACGCCTGCTCCAGGTCCCGCGCTACGCGGCGATGGAGGCGACGTTCGACCGGATCGGCCCGCACGGGCGCACGATGATGTGCTCCACGACGGCCGTGCAGGTCTGCGTCGACGCCGGCGAGGGGGACGAGATCGCCCGGCGGTGGGCCGCGCTGCACGAGCTCGGGCCCGTCCTGCTCGCCGCGTTCGCCAACTCGCCCGCCGTCCACGGCCGCCGGACCGGCTGGAAGTCCTCCCGGTGGGCGGCGTGGATGGCGCTCGACCCCGAGCGCACCAGCCCGCCGCGCACCCTCGACGGCGACCCGGCCGCCGAGTACGCCCGTCGCGCGCTCGACACCCGGCTGCTGTGCGTGCGCCGCGAGGGCGCCGACGGCGTGTCCTGGGAAGCGCCCGACGTCACGTTCGCCGAGTGGATCGACGGCGCGCTCGAGCCCGCCCCGACCCGCGCCGACCTCGACTACCACCTCACGACCCTGTTCCCGCCCGTGCGCCCGCAGGGCCACCTCGAGGTCCGCTACCTCGACCAGCAGGCCGGCGACGAGTGGGTCGTCCCGCTGGTCGTCGTGGCCGCGCTGATGCAGGACCCGGACACGGTCGCCCGTGCCCGCGCCGCCGCCGAGCCCGCCGTCGACCGGTGGACCGCCGCCGCGCGCCACGGCCTCGCCGACCGTGTCCTGCGCCGCGCCGCCGGCGACGTCTTCGCGCAGGCGCACCGCACGCTCGCCGGCCCGGCGTTCGCCGACCTCCCGGCCGACGTGCACGAGCTCGTCGACCGCGTCATCAGCGAGCGGGTCCTGCGCGGGCGCTGCCCGGCCGACGACCCGCTCGACGACGCCGAGGCGGGCCTCGCGCCCCTGGCCGGCGCCGACGACCCGCCCCCCGACGACACCGACACCGTCGCCGGGCCCCCGACCCTCCTCGGAGGTGAACGCTCGTGACCGCCGGCACCCCCACCGACCGCACGACCCTGCGCCGCCGTCTCGCCGCCGAGCTGGCGGCGGCCCGGGCGCGCACCCGCTCGCTCACGCACGGGGTCTTCGCGGGCGACGACCCCGACTTCACCCACCAGCACTCCCCGCTGATGTCGCCGTTCCACTGGGACCTCGCGCACATCGCGAACATGGAGGACTACTGGCTGGTGCGCCGCGGCGCGCCCGACACCGACCTGGTCACCGGCGTGCGCGAGGACATCGACCACCTCTACGACGCGTTCACCAACCCGCGCGCCGGGCGCCCGGCGCTGCCGCTGCTCGACCCGGCCGAGGCGCGGGTCTACGGCGACCGGGTGCGCGAGAAGGCGCTCGAGCACCTCGAGGCCGGGTCCTTCGACGAGCGCCGCACGCTCGCCGACGGCTTCGTCTTCTCCATGATCGTGCAGCACGAGCAGCAGCACGTGGAGACGATGCTCGCGACCCACCAGCTGCGCGCCGGCGCGCCGGTGCTGCACGCCGACCCCCCGCCGCCGTCGGTGGTGCCGGGCCTGGCGGGCACCGAGGTGTTCCACCCGGGCGCGCAGTTCCTGCTGGGCACCTCCACCGAGACCGCCGCGCTGGACAACGAGAAGCCCGCCCACCCCGTCACCGTGGCCGACTTCTGGCTCGACGCCGCCCCGGTGACCAACGGCGAGTACGCGCGCTTCGTCGACGCCGGCGGCTACCGCGACCGGTCGTTCTGGTCCGAGGCCGGCTGGGACCACATCACCGGCGAGGGCTGGACCGCGCCGATGACGTGGGAGCAGGTCAGCCAGGAGGACGGGACGCGGCGCTGGCACCGCACGTCGTTCGGCGTGCGCGAGGCGATCGACGAGGTCGCCGACCAGCCGGTGCTGCACGTCTGCTTCCACGAGGCCGCCGCCTACGCCGCCTGGGCGGGCAAGCGCCTGCCCACCGAGGTCGAGTGGGAGTTCGCGGCGCGCCACGACCACGCCACCGGCACCACCCGGCGCTACCCGTGGGGCGACGAGGACCCGACCCCCGAGCGCGCCAACCTCGACCAGCGCCACCTCCAGCCCGCCCCGGTCGGCGCCTACCCGGCGGGCGCGTCCCCGCTGGGCGTGCACCAGCTCATCGGTGACGTGTGGGAGTGGTGCGACTCGGGGTTCGAGGGCTACCCGGGCTTCGAGCCGTTCCCGTACAAGGAGTACTCCGAGGTCTTCTTCGGCGGCGACTTCCGGATGCTGCGCGGCTCCTCGTTCGGCGTCGGCACCCCGAACGCCCGTGCGACCTTCCGCAACTGGGACCTGCCGATCCGGCGCCAGATCTTCTCCGGCTTCCGCTGCGCGCGGGACGTCTGAGAGGTGTGCCGACATCTGGCCCACGTGGGCCCGACCCCGGTCACGCTCGCGTCGCTGCTGACCGAGCCCGCGCACTCCCTGCTCGTGCAGAGCTACGCGCCCGCCGACATGCGCGGCGGCGGCACGGTCAACGCCGACGGCTTCGGCGTGGGATGGCTTCGCCAGGTGAGTGAAATGGGTCGCCATGGCGACCCGTTCCACTCACCTGGCGAAGCCCTCCTGTACCGGCGGGACGACCCGATGTGGACCGACGCGTCGTTCCTCGACCTCGCGCGCGGGGTGACGACGACGGCGCTGGTGGCGGCCGTGCGCTCGGCGACGGTCGGCATGCCGGTGTCGACCGCGGCGTGCGCGCCGTTCCGGGCCGACGGGCGGCTGTTCAGCCACAACGGCGTCGTGCGGGGCTGGCCGCACAGCATGGCCGACCTCGCCGCCACGCTGCCCGCGCTCGACCTGCTGACCCTCGAGGCGGCCACCGACTCGGCGCTGCTGTGGGCCCTGGTCCGCGCGCGCCTGGCCGCCGGCAAGGACGTCGCCGACGCGATCGCGGGCGTCGTCGCCGAGACCCTCGCGGCCGCCCCCGGCTCGCGGCTGAACCTGCTGGTCGGCGACGGCGAGCAGATCGTCGCCACCGCCGTCGACCACGCCCTGTCCTACCGGACGCACGCCGACGGTGCCGTCACCGTCGCCTCCGAACCCCTGGACCCCGACCCCGCCTGGGTCCCGGTCCCCGACGGCTCCCTGCTCGTCGCCCGTCCCGGCGGGTCGCACGACCCACCCGCCGTGACCGTGTCGGCGCTGTGACCCGGCGCCGCCACACCGCCGTTCCCGATGCCGTGAACGCCTGCGCGCGCCCCACCGGGCGCGGGCCCCGACCCCAGGACGTGACCCGAGACCGATGAGCCTGCCCGCGCTCGACATCCATCTCACCGCCGACGACGCCGACGCCGCCCTGCGGGAGGACGCCCGCCGCGGGCTGACCTCCACCCCGAAGGTCCTCACCCCGCAGTGGCTCTACGACGCCCGCGGCAGCGAGCTGTTCGAGCAGATCACCGCACTGCCCGAGTACTACCCGTTCACCGCCGAGCGCGAGGCCCTCACCGAGAACGCCGACGCCATCGCGCGCACCGCCGACGCCGACACCCTCGTCGAGCTGGGCTCCGGGTCGTCGTCGAAGACCCCGGTGCTGCTCGACGCCCTGCACCGCGCCGGGACGCTGCGCCGCTACATCCCGGTCGACGTGTCGCCCTCGGCGCTCGAGGAGGCCGTGCCGGGTCTGATCGCGGCGTACCCGGGCCTCGACGTGCACGGGGTCGTCGCCGACTTCACCAGCGACCTGCGCAGCGTCCCGCGCGACGGCCGCCGGCTCGTGGCGTTGCTCGGCGGCACCCTCGGCAACTTCGAGCCCGACGGGCGCAAGGCGTTCCTCGCCGCGCTCGCCGACGCGCTCGACCCGGGGGAGGCGTTCCTCGTGGGCACCGACCTCGTCAAGGACGAGGCGACGCTGGTGGCCGCGTACGACGACCCCGCGGGCGTCACCGCCGCGTTCGACCTCAACGTGCTCGGCGTGCTCAACCGCGTGCTGGGCGCGGACTTCGACCCCGACGGCTTCGAGCACCTCGCCGTCTGGGTGCCGCAGGCCAGCCGCATCGAGATGCGGCTGCGGGCCCGGCGCGCCATGCACGTGCGGGTCCCCGAGCTCGACCTCGAGATCGACTTCGCCGAGGGCGAGGAGATGCGCACCGAGATCTCGACGAAGTTCACCCGCGAGCGCATCCGCGACGAGCTGGCCGCCGCGGGGTTCTCCCACGACGGGTGGTTCACCGACCCGCAGGGCCGGTTCGCGCTGTCCCTCGCCGTGCGTCGCTGAGGGGCACGAGAGGGGACGAGATCCCCGCGCCCAGGCCCGTGGCCAGCGACGACGCCACCGAGGAGACCGTGGGCGACGGCGTGCGGTCGGTGCTGGGCGCCGTGGCGCCCCGCGGGGCCATGGCCGACAGCGGCGCGCCGCTGGGCACCGGGGCCTCGGCGGGCTCCTCGCTGTCCTCGTCGTCCGTGTCGGGCATCTCCGGTGCGGCTTCCTCGACGACCCAGCTGCCGTCGACGGGCCGGCGCGCGAGCGTGGGCCCGGCCGTGAGCGCCTCCACGGACACCGTGCGCAGGCGCAGGCGCGCCCGCGTGACGTGGCGGGGCGCGCCGTGGACGACGACGGCCACCACCAGCCGCTCGCCGTGCGGGTCGGGCACGGCGTGCAGCACGTGGTGGTGGCCGTCGTCGGTGCTCACGGTCAGCTCCGCGAGCGACGCGGAGACGACCGTGGCGGCCTTGACCATGTCGGCGTGGGCGGCCCCGAGCAGCTCGAGGTCGGCGAGCCCGGGGTGTTCGCCCGGGTCGTCGACGTAGCCGTCGAGGACCAGCCCGCTGTCGACGTCCACGAGTGTGGCGGCGACGATGCGGCGGTCGTCGAGCAGCGGGCGGAGCACCGCCGACAGCCCGTCCGACCGCACGCACGTCAGGTGGCGATGTCGCCCCACCCTCGCGGCTCCCTTTCCGTGACCGGCGTCAGCGCCGGCCGACCTGCTGGTAGTAGCCCTGGTCCTGCGCCGGCACGGACGCCTGCGACGACGGGTCGTCGAGGTAGAAGCGCTGGCCGATGACCTTGAGGTCCCGGCGGGCCATCGCCAGGTTGGCCTGCTGCCGGTTGAGCACCAGGTAGAAGAACAGCTTGTCGTCGCCGTTCGAGTAGATCGGGCGGATGAGGTGGTACTGCGTGTCGAGCGTGATCAGGATGTCCTCGATCGTCTCGCGCAGGCCCAGCTTCTGCATGACGTCGAACTTCGCGCGCACGACCTCGCTGTTGCCGGGGGCGGCGACGTCGAGGTCGAACTCGGCACTGCCTCCGCGTGACCCGAGGGTCATACCGCTGTCGTAGTCGACGATCGCCACGGCGAACGCGCCCTTGATGTTGGCGGCGGCGTTCAGGGCGTACTCGACATCACTCATGGGTTCCTCCGTGTCGGGGTCGCTCCGGGGGAGCGGGTGGTGGTGCTTTCGGGGCCGGCGAGAGCCGTCTGCGGCGCTCGTCCCAGGCGGAGCAGTCCGGCGAGGACGCGCCGCAAGGTCTCGGGGTCGGAGCGCCAGCGCTGGCCGAGCACGCCGGCCGAGTCCTTCGGTGCTCCCGGGTCGCCGTCCGGTCCGGTGTCCGACGCCGGGTCCGGCCGAGGGGCCGGGACTGCGGGCAGGGCGGACGCGGCCGGTGGGCGCCGGGGCCAGGGGAGCTCCGGAGCGATGTCCGGGATCTCCCGCGCCGGCGGCGGCGCCGATGCCGCCGCCGTGCGTGACGGTCCCCGTGCCGCGACGCGCGCCGGCGGCGGCGCCCAGGGCGTCGCCGGGACGGACCGGGGCGGGGGCGCCGGCGCGGGGGCCGGTGCCTCGTCCCGCGGTCGCGAGGGGGCCGGGCCCGGCGGGGCGGGCAGCGCGGCCGGGGCTCCCGGCGTCGTCGCGGCCGTGACCGTCGCCGGACCTGCGCCCGTCGGCGTCGCTGCCGGCGGGCGGGTCGGGGGTGGGACGCGGTCCGGCCACGGGGTGGACCGGGCCGCGAGGGGCGGCGTCGCCGAGGGTGTCGACGACGGACCCGCGGGGAGCTCGGGCGGCCCGGCCGGAGCCGGGGCCCGGCCCGCCGCGGGGGCCTGGGGGGCGGTGAGGGCCGCGAGGCGCCGGCGGGCGAGGGCGAGGTTGCCGCCGTCGCGCCGGACGCGCAGGTAGATCCAGCCGGTGATCGGCGTGCCGACGGCGCGCAGCAGGTGGTGGGCCGTGTCGGTGGTGACGATGACGTCGTCGAGCGCGAGGTCGCGGTCGCCCGCCACGCCCGCGGCGCGCCGGCCCCACCCGAGCACGGCGGCGGCGGTGCCCTCGTCGGTGCCGACCTCCGCGACCACACGCCGGTCGTGGCCGTCGGGGTCGGTGTCGGTGAGCAGCGCGTGGGCGAAGCCCGGGAGGTCGCGCAACGAGGTGAGCAGCAGCGCGGGCTGCGCGGGCGCGGCGGGGGACATCACGGCGGCGGGGCTCGGTGGAGCTCCCGGGGCGGGCCCTGTGGGGGTCGCCGGACGTGTCGCCGCCGTGGTCACGGAATCCTCTCGCTCGCTGCTCGGTGGAGTCACGAGCCTAGGTACGAGAGTTACGGAGAGCAATTGGCCGTTCGGCTGACAGTGCCTAGCCGGGTGATGCAACCGTTCGTCCGTGGACGGAGTGATTACTCTACGCCGAACGGCCGTGTGGTCTCAGTGTTCCCGGAAAGCGTCGACGCACGAGGGTGACGCCGTGACCGGAACGGCGGATCGACAGCCTCGGGAACGATTCAGGCCGACGCGCGCGGGACCAGGCGCGACCAGAGGCCACCACGGCGGTCGGGCGACGTGTCGGCGGGCTCGCCGGCCTCCGAGGCGCACGTCTCGCACCGGGAGGCGGGGGGAGCCGACAGCGACGACGCCCAGACGGTGGCGTGGCACATCGCCTCGAACCGGCCGTCGCCGCCCTGCGCGGCGAGGAAGGCGGCGTCGGAGACGGCGTGGTCGGCGCCGTCGACGGCGCACGTCAGCCACATCGGGCGGTTGCGCCTCACGACGCGACACCCGCCACGCCGTCGGCGCCCAGCAGGTCGTCGTACGCCCCGCCCTTGATGTCGGCGAGGAAGGCGCTCATCTCGGCGACGGAGAACACGAGGGCCGGACCCTCGGGGAAGCGGGAGTTGCGCACCGCGACCCCCTGCGAGCGCACCGGGGCGAGCTCCACGCAGTTGCCCTGCTTGCCGGACCGGGCGCTCTTGCGCCAGATCACGTCGGGCAGAGCGTCGTGTGCATTCGGCACCTGGCCCATGCGACCGCCTCGATCGTCTGCACGTGCATCCGTCGAGAGCACGATAGCAAGCGTGCCGATCATCTGCACGTGCATGTGACGCGGGCGGGTCGTCCGGTTACCGACCGGTTCGGGCGGCGTGACCCCGGCCGGACCGGCTCAGCGCTCGGCGGCGATCTTCGTGAGGTACTGCCGGGTCTCGTCCGGCGTCAGCGCGTCGACGGCCACCCGGTCCATGACGCGGCTGTACTGCTCGACCTCGTTGCGCTTGTCCAGGTACGTCGCGTGGGTGAGGTGCTCCTGGTACACCAGGTCGGGCAGCTCGGGCTCGGAGAAGCGCAGGATCGAGAACGTGCTCTCCGCGGCGTACCCGGACAGGGTGAACGGCAGGACCTGCACGACGACGTTCGGGAGCGCCGAGAGCTCGAGCAGGCGCTCGACCTGCCCGACGAGCACCGAGTGGCCGCCGATCGGCCGGTGCAGCGCGGACTCGTCGATGATCGCCCACAGCGTCGGCGAGTCGCGGCGGCCGAGCATCTGCTGGCGGCGCATGCGGACGGTGAGACGGCGCTCGTCGTCGGGCGTGGCGCGGTCCGGGTGGCCGGACGTGATGATCGCGCGGGCGTAGTCCTCGGTCTGCAGGAGGCCGGGCACGAACAGCAGCTCGTAGGTCTGGATGCGCGAAGCGCTGGTCTCCAGGCCCACGTAGTCCTCGAACCAGTCGGGGAGCACGTCGCCGTAGGGCTGCCACCAGCCCGGCTCGTTGGAGCGCCGGGTCATGTCGAGCAGGAGCTCGCGCTCGGCGTCCGCGGTGATGCCGTACATCGTCAGGAGGTCGGCGACGTCGCGCTCCTTGAAGCCGACCTTGCCGGCCTCGAGGCGGCTCATCTTCGAGTCGGACCCGCGGATCGACCACGCGGCGTCGGAGCGCGCCACGCCGGCGCGTTCACGCAAGCGCCGCAGCTGGGCTCCGAGGATGATCCGGCGCGCGGTGGGCCCGGTGCCCTCCGGCTCGGTGTGCTCCTGCTCGGCCACGTCTGGTGCGCTCCCCGCTGTCCTCGGGCCCCGCTGCCGGCGCCGGTCGGGTCGCCGAATCCGAGACGTTACACGGCGTCGTGTCCGGGTGTCCGCTGATCGACCCGTGCCGGGAGGAACATCAGTACCCTCCTAGGGTGAGCGCCCGACCGTGACGTACGCCCCGATGGGAACCCGATGACCGCTGCGCACTCGTCCTCCCGCTCGGGGTCGGCTCCCGCCTACGTCGACACCACGAAGGCGAGCATCGCGCGCGTGTACGACACCGCGCTCGGCGGCAAGGACAACTACCCGGCCGACCGCGAGGTCGTCGAGAAGCTGCGCCAGGTCGCGCCCGAGATCGGCCAGTTCACCGTCGACCACCGGGCGTTCCTCGTGCGCGCCGTGCGCTTCCTCGCGGGCACGGCCGGGATCGACCAGTTCCTCGACCTCGGCTCCGGCCTGCCCACGGCCGAGAACACCCACCAGGCCGCGCAGCGCCTGCGTCCCGAGGCCCGCGTGGTCTACGTCGACAACGACCCCAGCGTCGTCGCCCACGGGCGCGCCCTGCTGGAGGAGAACGACCGGACGTTCTTCTCGCCGGGCGACCTCACGGTGCCGAGTGAGGTGCTCGCGGACCCGGTGGTCACCAAGAACCTGGACTTCGACCGGCCGATCGCCCTGCTCCAGCTCGGCACGCTGCACCACTACGACGAGAGCCGGCTGTCCTGCGCCGAGATCATGCAGCAGTACGTCGACGCGCTGCCGTCGGGCTCCTGGGTGGCGCTGAGCCACTTCCTCGACCCGGAGAACGAGCACAGCGTGGTCGCCCGCCGCATGGAGGACGTCTTCCTCCACAGCCCGCTGGGCACCGGCGTGTACCGCACCCGCGAGCAGATCCTCGCGATGATGCCGGGCCTCGAGCTCGTCGACCCGGGCCTCGAGCTCTGCGTGAAGTGGTGGCCGGACGGCCCGCAGCTCGCCCCGCTCCTGCCCGCGCAGCACTGCATCGCGGGTGTGGTGGGCCGCAAGCCCTGAGCCCGGCCCGGTGACCGACTCCGACAGAGAGCGCTGGGACGCCCGCTTCACCGGCCTCGGGCCCGGGGAGCCCGGCCCGCCGGGGGCGCTCGTCGGCCGCGAGCACCTCGTTCCTGCCTCCGGGCGCGCGCTCGACCTGGCCTGCGGGCGCGGCACGGTCGCGGTCTGGCTGGCGCGCCGCGGCCTGGAGGTGGACGCGGTCGACGTGTCGCCGGTGGGGCTCGCGGCCGGGCGCGCCCAGGCTCCCGAGGTGCACTGGATCCGGGCCGACCTGGACGACGGCCTGCCGGTCACCGGGCCCTACGACGTGATCGTCTGCCAGCGCTTCCGCGACCCGGCGCTCCACCCGGCGCTGATCGGCGCGCTCGCCCCCGGCGGGCTGCTCGTGATCAGCGTGCTGTCGCAGGCCGGTGACGCCGGCGGGCCGTTCCGGGCCCCGCCGGGCGAGCTGCTCGCGGCGTTCGGCGGGCTCGCCGTGCTCCACCACGCCGAGGGCCACGGCGAGGAGAGCCTGGTCGCGCGCGGCTGAGCTGTCGCCGTGCTCCCTGCGTCACCCCGGGACGACAGCGCGTGTGGTCCGTGTCAAGGCATGGTGCGGACGGTGCGTCAGGTCGATACTCGGGCGACCGGTCGGTCAGGGCCGACCGGGTGACGACGACGAGGAGGCGCCAGGAGTGGGGCAGCTGTTCATCGACGGAGCGTGGACGACAGCGGTCGACGGGGGAAGGCGGGAGATTCGTTCGCCCGCGGACGGTTCGCTCGTCGCGGAGGTCGACGAGGCGGGCGCCAAGGACACCGACCTCGCGATCGCGGCGGCGCGACGGGCGTTCGACGACCACCGCTGGTCGTCGGTGCCCGCCCCGGAGCGGGGTGCCCTGCTGCTGCGCGTGGCCGACCTCCTCCAGCGGGACAGGGCGCGGCTCGCGCGCGCCGAGACCGACGACACCGGCAAGCGCGTCGTCGAGTCCGAGATCGACATGGACGACATCACCAACTGTTTCCGGTGGTTCGGGCACCTCGCCTCCACCGACGACGGGCGGCTGGTCGACACGGGCATCGCCGCCGCCCGCAGCAAGGTCGTGCACGAGCCGGTGGGGGTCTGCGGGCTGATCACGCCCTGGAACTACCCGCTGCTGCAGACCGCGTGGAAGGTCGCGCCGGCGCTGGGGGCGGGGTGCTCGTTCGTCCTCAAGCCCAGCGAGCTCACGCCGAGCACCGCGATCATCCTCATGGAGCTGCTGGCCGAGGCCGGCCTGCCCGACGGCGTCGCGAACCTCGTGCTCGGGGCCGGGGCCACCGCGGGGGCACCGCTGTCGACCGACCCGCGCGTCGACATGGTCAGCTTCACCGGCGGGCTGGTCACCGGCCGGAAGATCATGGAGTCGGCGGCGCCCACGGTGAAGAAGGTGGCGCTCGAGCTGGGCGGCAAGAACCCGTTCGTGCTGTTCGCCGACGCCGACCACGAGACCGCGGTCGACAACGCCCTCACCGCGATCTTCCTGCATTCCGGGCAGGTGTGCTCCGCCGGCGCGCGGCTGGTCGTCGAGGAGTCCGCGCACGACCGGATCGTCGACGACCTCGTCGCGCGCGCCCGGCGGATCCGTCTCGGCGGGCCCGACGACCCGGGCACCGAGACCGGCCCGCTGATCTCCGCGGCGCACCGCGACAAGGTCGAGGCCTACGTCGCGGCCGGCGTCGCCGAGGGCGCGGTGCTGCGCTGCGGCGGCGAGCGGCCCACGGACCCGGCGCTGCAGAACGGCTATTTCTACCCGCCGACGATCCTGGACCGCTGCACCCAGGACATGTCCGTGGTGCACGACGAGTCGTTCGGCCCGGTGCTCACCGTCGAGACGTTCACCGACATCGACGACGCGGTGCGCATCGCCAACGACACCGAGTACGGCCTGGCGGGGGCGGTCTTCTCGTCCGACCACGGCACGTGCGAGGAGGTCGCGGCGCGGCTGCGCCACGGCACGATCTGGATCAACGACTTCGGGCCGTACGTCCCGGCTGCCGAGTGGGGCGGCTTCGGCCACTCCGGGGTCGGGCGCGAGCTCGGCCGCGCGGGGTTCGCCGAGTACCAGGAGCCGAAGCACATCTGGACCAACACCCGGCCGGGTCCGACCGGGTGGTTCCCCTCTTCCACCTCAGGGAGTGGTTCATGAGCAGTCCCGAGAAAGCCCACAAGCAGGCGAGCGCGGCCGACGCCGAGGACATCGACGAGTTCGGCTACAAGCCGAGCCTCGTGCGGTCGCTCGGCAGCTTCCACACGTTCGCGGCGGGGATCAGCTACATCTCGATCCTCACCGGCACGTTCCAGCTCTTCTACTTCGGGCTCGGCTCGGCCGGCCCGGCGTACTGGTGGTCGTGGCCGCTGGTCTTCGTCGGGCAGCTGATGGTCGCGCTCTGCTTCTGCGAGCTGGCCGCCCGGTACCCGGTCGCCGGGTCGATCTACAACTGGAGCAAGCGGCTCTCGAACCACGGCGTCTCGTGGCTCGCCGGCTGGACGATGCTGACCGCCTCCATCGTCTCCCTCGCGGCCGTCGCCCTGGCGCTGCAGGCGACGCTGCCGGAGATCTGGTCCGGGTTCCAGTTCATCCCGGAGGACGTGACCAACGCCGAGGCGCTCAACGGCGTCATCCTCGCCACGGCCCTCATCGTGTTCACCACGCTGATCAACGCCTTCGGCACCAAGCTCATGGCGCAGATCAACTCGACCGGGGTGTTCCTCGAGCTGATCGCCGCCGTCGTCCTGATCATCCTGCTGGCCGTCAACATCGTGCGCGGGCCGCAGATCGTGTTCGACACCGGCGGGATCGACGCGAGCGGGCGGCCGCTCGGCTACGCCGGGGCGTTCCTCGTGGCGATGTTCGCGTCGCTGTACGTGATGTACGGGTTCGACACGGCGAGCTCGCTGGCCGAGGAGTCGCACGACCCGCGCCGCAACGCCCCCAAGGCGATCCTGCGGGCCCTGTTCTTCTCGTTCGTCCTCGGCGGCCTCATCCTGCTGTTCGCGATCATGTCGGCGCCCGACCTGTCCGACCCGGCGCTGAGCTCGCTGGGCGGTCTGCAGACGCTGATCCTCCAGGTGCTCGGGGGCGGTGTCGGCGTCGTCATCCTCATCGCCGTCGTCATCGCGGTCGTCGTCTGCGACCTCGCGGTGCACGCCGCGGCGATCCGGCTCGCGTTCGCCATGAGCCGCGACAACAACCTGCCCGCGGGCTCGAAGCTCTGCACGATCAGCCCCCGCTTCGGCACGCCGGTGGTGTCCTCGGTGACGATCGGGGTCATCGCGATCGTCCTGCTGTTCGTGACCTTCAGCCCGCAGATCTACACGGTGGTCACGTCGATCGCGATCATCATGATCTACACGGCGTACCTGCTGGTGACGGTCCCGATGCTCATCCAGCGGGTGCGGGGGACGTGGCAGCCCCGGCCCGACGGCTTCTCGCTGGGCCGGTGGGGCCTGCCCGTCAACGTCCTCGCGATCATCTGGGGCGGGTTCATGACGGTGAACCTCGCGTGGCCGCGCAACGAGGTCTACAACGCCAGCGAGCCGTTCCACTGGTACCTGCAGTGGGGCGGCGTGCTGCTGCCCGGGGTCATCCTCGGGGCCGGGTTCGCCTACTACTGGACGGTCCAGCGGCACAAGACCGGCGTCGTCGCCGAGCACGCGCGCGTCGAGTCCGTCCAGCCCACCGACAAGCCCGTCCAGGAGGCGTGATGGCCGACAGGGAATTCGACTACGTCGTCGTCGGCGGGGGCACCGCCGGCTGTGCGGTGGCCTCCCGGCTCTCCGAGGACCGGGACGTCTCGGTGTGCCTCGTCGAGGCCGGGCCGTCGGACGTCGGCGACGACCAGATCCTCGACCTGAGCCGCTGGATGGAGCTGCTCGAGTCCGGCTACGACTGGGACTACCCGATCGAGCCCCAGGAGTCGGGCAACTCCTGGATGCGGCACGCCCGCGCGAAGGTGCTCGGCGGGTGCTCGTCGCACAACTCGGCGATCGCCTTCTGGGCGCCGCGGGAGAACCTCGACGACTGGGCCGCTGGCGGGGCGACGGGCTGGAGCGCGGAGGAGTGCTACCCCTTCTACCGCAAGCTCGAGACCGCGCTGGACACGACCGAGGAGGCCGAGGCGCCGGGCCGGGGCACCGACGGGCCGGTGACCATCCGCACGGTGGGGGACCAGGACCCCTGCGGCGAGGCGCTGCTCGAGGCCTGCGAGCAGGTGGGGCTCCCGACCACGCCGTTCAACACCGGGCGCACGGTGCTGCGCGGAGCCAACTGGTTCCAGGTCAACGCCAAGCCCGACGGCTCGCGGTCGTCGGCGTCGGTGGCCTACGTCCACCCGAACCTGGACCGGCCCAACCTCACGGTGATGACCGGCTACCGGGCCGAGAAGCTGAACCTCGACACCTCCGGCGCCCGCCCCAGGGCCACCGGCGCCCGCCTGCGCACCCCGGACACCCGGCACGCGGTCGACGTCTCCGCGCGCCGCGAGGTGATCCTCTCGGCCGGGGCGATCGACGGGCCCAAGCTGCTGATGCTCTCGGGCATCGGGCCCGCCGCGCACCTGCGCGAGATCGGGATCGAGGTCGTCGTCGACGCCCCGGGGGTCGGGGAGAACCTGCAGGACCACCCGGAGGGCCTCGTGCAGTGGGAGGCCCTGCAGCCGATGCCGACGGCGTCGACGCAGTGGTGGCAGATCGGGATCTTCGCCGGCTCGGAGGGCCGGACGACCCCCGACCTGATGTTCCACTACGGGTCCGTGCCGTTCGACATGAACATCGTCCGCTACGGCTACCCGACGGCGGACAACACGTTCTGCCTCACGCCGAACGTCACCGGGGCCCAGTCGAAGGGCACGGTGCGGCTGTCGTCGCGCGACTTCCACGACAAGCCCAGGGTCGACCCGCGGTACTTCACCCACGAGCACGACCGCGAGGTGATGATCCGCGGGATCCGGGTGGCCCGGGAGATCGCGTCGGCGCCGGCCCTCAAGGAGTGGGTGGGCAAGGAGCTCGCGCCCGGAGACGGCGCGCAGACCGACGAGGAGCTCTTCGACTACATCAAGAACACCCACAACACCGTCTACCACCCGTCGTGCACGGTGAAGATGGGTGCCGAGGACGACCCCCTCGCCCCGGTGGACCCGCAGCTGCGCGTCCGGGGTGTCGACGGCCTGCGCGTCGCCGACGGGTCGGTCATGCCGGACCTGATCACGGTGAACCCGTGCATCACCACGATGATGATCGGTGAGCGCTGCGCCGACTTCATCAAGAACCCGCGCTAGCGAGGACCGTCACCGGCCTCCGGCGCGGCAGCTCCGCAGGTTCCGTGCCGCCCGCCCCGCCCTGACGAACAGGACGGGGCGGGCCCGGCGTGCCGGGCGGGCCACGGACGGGTGATCGTCGCTAGGTTCCCGTCCGTGGGTTCGCAGGCATCCGACGGCGTCGTCGACACCCGGCGCTATCCGCTCGACGACCCCGCTGACCCCGTCTGGCGGGCCGTGGTCGAGCAGGCGCGCCGTGACCTGCGGGCGGACGGGTGCACGGTGCTGCGCGACGTGGTGCCCGCCGCGCACCGGGACCGGCTGCGCGACGAGGGCGACGCGGTCGCCGGGGCCGCGCACGCGCAGGTCGCCGAGGTCAACGTCTACAACACCGACCCGGACCCGGCGCTGCCCGACGACCACCCGGCGCGGGTCGTGCTGCAGCGACGCAACGCGTTCGTGGCGCGCGACCACATCCCCGCCGACCACCTGGTCCAGCGCCTCTACACGCACCCGGGCCTGCAGCGGCTGGTCGCGGCCTGCTTCGAGGTCCGCGCGGTGCACGGGCTCGCCGACCCGTACGCCGGCCTGACCCTCAACGTCGTGGCCCCGGGTGACGACCACCCGTGGCACTTCGACACCAACGAGCTCGCGGTCAGCCTGCTGACCCGCGCGCCCGCGTCGGGCGGCCTGTTCGAGTACTGCCCGGGCATCCGCGCCGCCGGCGACGAGAACCACGCCGGGGTGCGCGCGGTGCTCGACGGCGACCGCGCCCCGGTGCGGAGCCTCGAGCTGCGCCCCGGTGACCTGCAGCTGTTCCGCGGCCGGTTCTCGCTGCACCGTGTGACACCCGTGGGCGGCACGACGCCACGGCACGCCGCGATCCTCGCCTACAGCGAGCGCCCCGGTGTCGTCGGTTCGCCGGCGCGGACGCGCCAGCTCTTCGGCCGTGTGGCCCCGGAGCACCTGGCCGGGGCGAGCGTCCGTAGTGACACCCTGCTCGACTGACCGACCGGCCCTGACCCGAGAGGACACCCATGACCGGGACGTTCGACGCCGAGGACGACCTGCCCCGGGTCCCGGTGCCGACCCTGGCCGCCAGCGCCGAGCAGTTCCTCGCCTGGAGCGAGCCGCTGCTCGACGACGAGCAGCGCGCGCGGACGCGGGCGGCCGTCGACCAGCTGCTGCGCCCCGACGGCCCCGGCCCGGTGCTGCAGGCCGCGCTCGAGGCCTACGACGCCGAGCCCTCCACCCACAGCTGGCTCGACGACTTCTGGGAGTCGCGCTACCTGGGGCGCCGCGACCGGATCGCGCTCAACGCCAACTTCTTCTTCCTGTTCGCCGACGCCGCCGGCGAGGACGACCAGGCCACCCGCGCCGCGGGCCTCGTGCTCGGCGCGCTCGACCACAAGCACCGCGTCGACACCGAGACGCTGCCGCCGGCGACCCGCAAGGGCGCGCCGATGACGATGGAGCAGCACAAGTTCCTGTTCTCCTCGACGCGGATCCCCGGCGACGAGCAGGACACCGCCCGCACGCCCTACACCGTCGCCTGGCCCGGCCCGTCGGCCGAGCGCCACGTCGTCGTGCTCGTCCGCGGGCACGCGTACCGGATGGACGTGCTCGGGCCCGACGGCACCGCGCACACCGCCGAGGAGATCGCCGAGGGGCTGCGGGCGATCCGCGCGCAGGTGGGGGAGAGCCGCGGCCCGGGGGTCGGGCACCTGACCACCAAGGCTCGCGCGGAGTGGGCGGCGAGCCGGCGGGCGCTGCTCGCCGAGGGCAACGAGGCCGCGCTGGACGCCCTCGAGACCGCGCTGTTCTGCGTGGCGCTCGAGGACGAACATCCCGGCGACGACCGGGCGGTCGGCAAGCAGCTGCTCGGCGGCGACAGCGCGAACCGGTGGTTCGACAAGGCCGTCACCTTCGTCGTGCTCCCCGACGGCACCGCCGGGATCAACACCGAGCACTGCCGCCTCGACGGCACGACGGTGCTCGCGCTGGTCGACGGGGTGCTCGGCGCGACGACCGCGGAGCACGCGGCGGCCCTGGGCGCACGCCCGCTGGGGGTGCCGGCGGCGTCGCCCCTGCCGTTCGCCGTGACCGACGAGCGCGCGGCCGACATCGCGGCGGCGGGGGAGGACTTCGCGCGGTTCACCGCGTCGGTGGCGACGCAGCTGGTGGTGTTCGACGACCTCGGCAGCGACCGCATCAAGAAGCTCGGGGTGTCGCCGGACGCCTTCGTGCAGATGGCCTACCAGCTGGCCCACGTGCGCGCGAAGGGCTTCGTGGGCGCGACCTACGAGTCGATCGCCACGCTGCAGTTCCACCACGGGCGCACCGAGGCGATGCGGGTGGTGACGCCGGAGATCCTCGCGCTCACGGCCGCCATGGACGACCCCGGCGCCGACGGGACGGCCCGCCGGGAGGCGTTCGACGCCGCGGCCTCCGCCCACGTCCGGCGCGCCCAGGAGTGCCAGGCGGGCCACGCGCCCGAGCAGCACCTCTGGGAGCTCTCGCTGATCCAGCAGCGCCGCGGCGGCGAGCTCGGGGCGACCGAGCCGCTGGAGGTCGTCTCGTCGCCCGGATGGACGGTGATGCGCGACGACTACCTGTCGACGAGCTCGGCGCCGTCGGAGAACGTGCGCGTCTTCGGCTTCGGCTCCACGAGCACCCAGTGCATCGGCGTCGCGTACGTGCTCCTGCCCGCGCGGCTGGTCGTGCACCTCAGCACGCCGGCGACCGTCGGCGAGGAGATGGAGCGGTTCGCGACGGAGCTGCGCCGGGCCGTGGACGAGATCGTCGCCCTGCTCCAGGGGCGATGAGGCGATCACCGTCACTGTGCGTTCGGCGTGAAGCGCTGCGCCGGTCGACGTAGCCTCGACCGGTGACGGCGAGGCCCGAGACGCGGGAGACCGAGGCGGCGCCGACCCCGCTCCCGGAGCCGGTGGAGACGAACGGTCACCGACCCGTCCCGGCCGTCCCCGAGCACGTCGAGCCCACCACGCCGGCGCCCGCCCGGGAGACCAGCTGGGTCGTCGCGCTGCTCGTGCTCGTCGCCGGGATGTTCATGTCGGTGCTGGACATCAGCATCGTCAACGTCGCGATCCCGGTCATGCAGAACGACTTCGGGGTCACCACCGAGGACATCTCGTGGGTGTCGACGTCGTACTCGCTCGCCGAGGGCGTGATCGTCCCGGCGAGCGCCTGGCTGGGCCTGCGGCTCGGGCTGGGCCGCGCGTACATCGTCGCGATGGTCGGCTTCGCGATCGGGTCGGTGCTGTGCGGGCTCGCCTGGGACCTGAACTCCATGATCGCCTTCCGCATCCTGCAGGCGATCCCCGGCGGCGTGATCCCCGTGGTGGCGCTGACGATGCTCTACAAGATCGTGCCGAAGGACCGCCTCGGCGCGGCGATGGGCATGTACGGGCTCGGCATCGTCTTCGCGCCGGCGATCGGGCCGACGCTGGGGGGCTACCTCGTCGAGTACGTCGACTGGCGGCTGATCTTCTTCATCAACGTGCCGATCGGCATCGTCGGCACGATCGCGGCGATGGTGTGGCTGCCGAACTTCGGGGGCGGCACGGCGCGGAAGTTCGACCTGCCCGGCTTCCTGGCCATCGCGACGGGGCTGTTCGCCCTGCTGCTGGGGCTCCACGAGGCCGAGGACTGGGGCTGGACGTCGTACCCGGTGCTCATCCTCATCACCTACGGCGTCCTGGCCATGGCGCTGTTCGTGGTGATCGAGCTCGAGGTCGACCACCCGCTGCTCAACGTGCGCGTGTTCGCCTCCTGGCCGTTCACGAACTCGCTGATCCTCATCGCGGTCATCTCGGCCGGGCTGTTCGGGGTGCTCTTCTACATCCCGCAGTCGCTGCAGCTCAACCAGGGGCTCGGGGCGTTCGAGACCGGCCTGCTGCTGCTCCCGCAGGCGCTCGTGATGGCGGTGATCATGCCGCTGGCGGGGCAGATCTACGACCGGATCGGCGCCCGCTGGCCGGCCGTGGCCGGTCTGGTCATCACGGCGTGGGGCACGTGGATGCTGCGCGACCTCACCATCGACACCTCGCACGGGGACCTGGCGTGGATCCTCGGCTTCCGCGCGGCGGGGATCGGGCTCGCGATGATGCCGATCATGACCGGTGGGCTCTCGGCGCTGCCGCCGCACCGCGTGGACGGCGCGAGCGCGTTCAACACGGTCGTGCAGCGCTCGTCGTCGGCGATCGGGCTGGCCGCCATGACCGCGCTCATGACCGCGCAGCAGTCCCAGGGCTACGCGGACCGGGCGAGCCTGGTGCCCGCCGACCCGGAGACGTTCGGCTCGGTGCTCGGCGAGTACTCGATGTACCAGCAGCTGCAGACCCGCGTGTTCGACACCGCGTTCGGCGACCTGATGGTCGTGACCACGGTGCTCACCGCGGGGGCGGTGCTGCTGGCGCTGATGCTGCCCAGCGGGAAGCCGGCGCCGAGCGAGGGGCCGCGGGTGATGGAGGGCTGAGCCCGCTCAGCCGTTGCGGTGGATGTTGACCTCGACGTTCATGCCGGGGATCAGCTCGAAGCCCTGCAGGTCGTCGATCGTGATCTTGACCGGGATCACCTGGGTGACCTTCTGGAAGTTGCCCTGGCTGTTCGACTGCGGCAGCGGCGAGAAGACACCCGCCGCCCCGCCCTGGATCTCGCGGACCGAGCCGGTGAACGTGCGGTCGGGATAGGCGTCGACGGCGAAGTCGACCTCCTGGCCGACCCGGACGGCGTCGATGTCGGTCTCGTCGACGCGGGCGGTGACGTAGACGCCCGCCGGGTCGTAGGCGATCGCCAGCTGCTGGCCCGCGGTGACGTAGGCGCCGTCGGTGGTGTCCTCCATGGCGACGGTGCCGGCGGCGGGGGCGCGGATGCTGCGCTGGGGGCGGACGTATCCGCCGTCGATCTCGATGCGCCCGACGACCTGGTCGGCGCGCAGGACCGAGCCCTGGGTGCCGGTCCAGCCGATGAGGGTGCCGCTGGTCGGGGCGACGATCGGGATCTGGGTGCCGTCGACCTGGGCGTTGTCGGTGGAGACGTACTGGCGGGCGTCGAGGAAGTAGCTCAGCGTGAAGCCGACCGCCGCCAGCAGCGCGATGACCACGATGACGATCAGCGCGATGCGGGTGCCGCGGCGCATGGGGCGGCGCCCGCCGTCCTCGGTCGTCTCCGGGGTGTCGGTGGCCACGGGGCCCGTGGTCGTGTCGTGGTCGCTCATCGGCGGGCCGCCACGAGCACCTGCTGGCCCTCGGTGAGGCCGCTGCGGACCTCGGTGCGGTCGGCGCCGACGAGCCCGGGGGTGAACGGCGTCGGCACCTGGCGCCCGCCGGGTTCCACCACGACCACCGAGGTCCGGTCGCCCTGCCGGATCACCGCGGAGTTCGGGACGCTGATCGCGTCCGGACCCTCCCCGGTGATCACCGAGGTCTGGGCCGTCTGCCCGTCCTTGAGCCGGCTGTCGGGCCGGGCGACCGCGACGGTGACGTAGTAGTTGATCACATTGGCGATGTCGGTCGAGGCCGGCGACACCGCCAGCACCGTGCCGTCGAGCGTCACGTCGGGCAGCGCGTCGAGGGTGACGTGCGCGGCCTGGCCGGGGACGAGGGCGGCGGCGTCGATCTCCTGGAACGGGGCGACCACCGAGAACCCGGACGTGTTCTGCAGGACCAGGAACTGGGAGCCGCCCGGGCGGCCGGGGGAGGCCCCGCCGCCGCCCATCGACGCGGCTGCGGCACCGGCGTTGGCGGACGCCGCGCCGGGGATGGCGGCCTCGCCGCCGGGGGCCAGCGGCGTGGTGCCCGAGCTCGGCTGGAGGAACTCGCCGACCGCCCCGTTGATGGCGGTGACGACGCCGTCGACCGGGGCGCGCAGCGTCGTGTTGGCGAGGTCGCGCTGCGCGTTCTCGACCCCGACCCGCGCGTTGTCCACCTGCGCCTGGGCCCCGTCGAGCTGGTGGGGCCGGTCGGCGCGGGACGCGTCGAGCTGGTTCTGGGTCTGGACCAGACCGTTGCGGGCCTGCTCGATCTGCACGCGGCCGGACGCCTCGTCGATCTGCTTCTTCGACCGCGCCTGGGAGAGCTGGGCCTCGGCCTGCGCGACGCCCTGCTGGGCCATGGCGGCCTGGTTCTGGGACCCCGGGAGCGTGATGCAGGAGTTGGTGGCCGCCGCCCCGGCCTGTTGCTGCTGCTGGGTCTGCCCCGGGACGGGCAGGAACGGCATGCGCGGAGGCCCGTAGGCGCTGGCGCCTCCCTGAGAAGCGCAGCTCTGCTGGTCGGCTGCGTACTGGGCCTGCGCCGCGGCCGCGCCCTTCTTTGCCTGGTTCACCGCCCGCTCGGCCTGGTGGATCGCCTCGCCGTCGGCGTCGAGGGTCGCGTCGACCTGGCGCTCCGTCGCCTGCACGATCCGCCGCGCCTGGGCGACCGAGTTCCCGGCGCCGTCGACGGCGGTGTTGTCGAGCGCCTGCTGGTAGGCGGCCTGCTGCCCGGCGAGCGCGGCCTCGGCCTGGTCGACGGCCTGGCGGGCGTTGAAGTCGTCGATCTTCGCGAGGACCTGGCCCGCGCGGACCTGGTCACCGACGTCGACGTTGACCTCGGTGAGCTGCCCGCCCTTGGGGAAGCCGATGTTGTTGTTGGCGGTCGCCGACACCGAGCCCTGCGCCGAGACACCCGTCTCCACCGCCGCCCGGGCCACCGGCACCGTCCGGGGCGGCGGCGCCGACCCCCCGCCGCATCCGCTGACCACCAGCACCGCCGTGATCAGCGCCGTGGCCCCGACCGCCCTCCGGGGGGAGAAGATCATGCTCGGCCAAACGAGCTTCAAGCAGCTGAGTGACGTCCGTGTGAGCCACCGTGCGGGTCATGTCACACCGACGTTCGGGTGTTGAACACTCGACCGGTTGGCGGAGTAGAGCGCGCGCAATCGACGTTGATCGTCATCCCGGTGACGAACCCCGGTCGATCCACCGGCGAACGTCACCGAAACGACGATCACGGGCTGTCTCACCCGGTGGCGCGCTCCGCGTCCGCGCTCCACTCGCCACGGTTGGCGGCGCCGGTGAGCCGCAGCCGCTCGGCGAAGGCGTCCTGGGCCGAGGCGACGTTCTCCTCCGCGCCCGCCCAGACCGCCATCGGGCGGCCCTGCAGCGCGCGGGCGTAGGAGAAGCTCACGGTCCACGGCTGCGGGCCGCGGCGGGCGATCGCGTCGAGGTTGGCGTTGGCCTGCTCGTCGTCCTGCCCGCCGGAGAGGAAGACGACCCCGGGGACGGCGGCCGGGATCGTCCGGCTCAGTACCTCGAGGGTGCGGTCGGCGACCTCGTCGGGCCCGGCCTGGTCGGACCCCGCGTAGCCGGAGACGACCATGTTGGTCTTCACCAGCACGCCCTCCAGCGCGACCCGCTGGCGGCGCAGTGCCTCGATCGTCGCCGCCAGGACCTGCTCGGTGACCTCGGCGGACCGGGCGATCCCGTGGTCGCCGTCCATGATCGACTCGGGCTCGACGATCGGCACCAGGCCTGCCTCCTGGGCGAGCGCCGCGTAGCGGGCCTGGCCCGCCGCGTTGAGCTCGATCGCCGTGGCGGTCGGGAGGGCGTCCGAGACGGTGATCACCGAGCGCCACTTGGCGAAGCGCAGCCCGAGGTCGGCGTACTCCGCGAACCGCTCGCGCAGCCCGTCGAGCCCCTCGGTGACCTTCTCCCCGGGGAAGCCGACGAGGTCCTTCGCGCCCCCGTCGACCTTGATGCCGGGCACGATCCCGCGCCGGCGCAGCAGGTCGACCATCCCGGTGCCGTCGAGGGCGTCCTGCCGCACGGTCTCGTCGTAGAGGATCACCCCGCCGAGGCGCTCCTCGACGTCCTTGGTGGTGAACAGCAGGTCCCGGAACCGGCGCCGCGTCTCCTCGGTCGACTCGACCCCGACCGCCTCGAACCGCTTGGTGATCGTCCCGGTGCTCTCGTCCGCGGCGAGGATGCCCTTCGAGCCGGCGAGGATCTCGCGCGCGGTGTCCTGCAGCGTCATCGCTACTCCTTCCGTCTCCGCCCGGGGTTGACCGGCGCGGCGATCGGCATGCCCGAGTTAGGGTGACCTCACCTGGTGGCGACGGAAGGGGAGTGCGTGACGGCGGCGTCGACACGTCCGGCGGTCCGGCTGCGGCGCGCGGTGGTGCGCGCGGTGGCCCGTCCGACACCGCGGGTGGTGCGGGTGACGTTCGCGGGGCCCGACCTCGCGGACCTCCCCGTGGTCGCCCCCGACGGCTACATGAAGCTCTTCTTCCCCCGTCCCGGCGAGGTCGAGCCCCAGCTGCCGCCGCTCGTCGAGGACACCGGCGACGGCCCCGACATCGCCGGCTGGTTCGCCCGCTACCTGGCGATGCCCGACGACGTGCGCCCGTCCATGCGCACGTTCACCCTGCGGCAGCGGCGCGAGGACCCGGTCGAGATCGACGTCGACTTCGTCCTGCACGACGAGGGCCCCGCGCGCGACTGGGCGGTCCGGGCCGCGCCGGGCGCACACATCGCGTTCACCGGCCCGTACGGGCTCTACGACCCGCGCGACGAGCACGACGGCGTCCTGCTCGCGGGCGACGAGACCGCGGTGCCGGCGATCGGCGCCATCGTCGAGGGCCTCCCGCCCGGCCGGCGGGTGACGGTGCTGGCGAGCGTCCGGGACGTCACCGAGCAGCAGGTCTGGGCGACCGACGGGGACGTCACCACCTACTGGACCTCGCCGGACCGGCTCGCCGAGCGCCTCCGCGAGCTCGACCTCCCCGGCGACCGGCCCTACGTGTGGCTCGCCGGCGAGGCCTCGGAGGTCAAGGCGATGCGCCGGCACATCGTGCGCGAGCGCGGCGTCGACAAGCGCGACGTCTGCTTCACCGGCTACTGGCGCCGCGGGCGCACCGAGGAGCAGGAGGTGCGCGCCGCGATGGACGGCACCGCGCCCCCGGAACAGGACGACTGAACGAGCGAAGGGCCCCTTCGGTCGAAAGAGTCGACCGGAGGGGCCCTTCGCTCAGGAAGAACGGTCCCGCTCAGCCCAGCATCTTGCGCAGGACGTAGGGCAGGATGCCGCCGTTGAGGTAGTACTGCGCCTCACCCGGGGTGTCGATGCGCAGGCGCGCGTCGAACTCGATCGCGTCGCCGGACTCCGGCGTCGCGGTGACGTGCACCGTGTCGGGCACGCCGCCGTCGTTGAGCGCCGTCACCCCGCTGATCGCGAACGTCTCGGTGCCCGTCAGACCCAGCGAGTCCGCGTTCTGCCCGTCCGGGAACTGCAGGGGCAGCACGCCCATGCCGACCAGGTTGGAGCGGTGGATGCGCTCGTAGGACTCGGCGATGACCGCGCGCACGCCCAGCAGCGTCGTGCCCTTGGCCGCCCAGTCGCGCGACGAGCCCGAGCCGTACTCCTTGCCGGCCAGCACCACGAGCGGCGTGCCCTCGGCGGCGTAGTTCTGCGCCGCGTCGTACACGGCGACCTGCTTCCCGCCCTGGGTGTAGTCGGCGGTGTTGCCGCCCTGGTCGAGCGAGCCGCCGTCGCCGGTGGGCAGCAGGTTGCGCAGCCGGATGTTGGCGAACGTCCCGCGGATCATCACCTCGTGGTTGCCGCGCCGCGAGCCGTAGGAGTTGAAGTCCTTGCGCTCGACGCCGTTCTCCTTGAGGTACCGGCCGGCCGGCGAGTCCTCCTTGATGGACCCGGCGGGGGAGATGTGGTCGGTGGTCACCGAGTCGCCCAGCTTGAGCAGCACGCGGGCGCCCTCGATGTCCGACACCTCCGAGGGCTCGCGCGACATGCCCTCGAAGTACGGGGGCTTGCGCACGTAGGTCGACGCCTCGTCCCACGTGAACGTCTCGCCCTCGGGGGTCGGCAGCGAGGTCCACCGCTCGTCGCCGGCGAACACGTCGGCGTAGCCCTCGGTGAACTGCTCCGGCGAGAGCGCCGAGGAGATCGTGTCCTGGATCTCCTGCGGGGAGGGCCAGATGTCCTCGAGGGTCACCGGGTTGCCGTCGGTGTCGTATCCGAGCGGCTCGGTGGCGAGGTCGAGGTCCATCGTCCCGGCGAGCGCGTACGCCACGACCAGCGGCGGGCTGGCCAGGTAGTTCATCTTGACGTCGGGGTTGATGCGGCCCTCGAAGTTGCGGTTGCCCGAGAGCACCGCGGTGACGGCGAGGTCCTCGTCGTTGATCGCCTTCGAGATCTCCTCGGGCAGCGGGCCCGAGTTGCCGATGCACGTGGTGCAGCCGTACCCGACGAGGTTGAAGCCCAGCTTCTCCAGGTAGGGGAGCAGGCCCGAGCGCTCGTAGTAGTCCATGACGACCTTGGAGCCCGGGGCCAGGGAGGTCTTCACCCACGGCCGGCGCTCGAGGCCCTTGTCGACGGCGTTGCGGGCCAGCAGGGCCGCGCCGATCATCACCGACGGGTTCGAGGTGTTGGTGCACGACGTGATCGCCGCGATCGTCACCGCGCCGTGGTCGAGCTCGAGCTCCACGCCGTCGGCCGTGGTGACCGGCGTCGGGTGCGACGGGCGGCCGGCCGGGTCGACGGGCTGCTTGTGCACCGCCGGCTTGTCGGCCTCCTCGTCGCGGGTCTCGGCGGGCGGGTCGGACGCCGGGAACGACTCGGAGTACCACTCCTCGGACCCGGCCTTCGGCTCCGCGCCGTTGCTCACGTACTCCGGCAGCGACTGGCGGAACGACTCCTTCGCGGCGTCGAGCCGGATGCGGTCCTGCGGGCGCTTCGGGCCGGCGATCGACGGGACGACCGTCGAGAGGTCCAGCGACAGCGTCTCGGAGTAGTCCGGCTCGGCCGTCGGGTCGTGCCAGAGGCCCTGCTCCTTGGCGTACGCCTCGACGAGCGCGACCTGCTCGTCGTCGCGCCCGGTGAAGCGCAGGTAGGTCAGCGTCTCGTCGTCGATCGGGAACATCGCCGCCGTGGAGCCGAACTCCGGGCTCATGTTGCCGATCGTCGCGCGGTTGGCCAGCGGCACCGCGCCGACGCCCTCGCCGTAGAACTCGACGAACTTCCCGACGACGCCGTGCTCGCGCAGCATCTCGGTGATCGTCAGCACGAGGTCGGTGGCGGTGGCGCCCGCGGGCAGCTCGCCGGAGAGCTGGAAGCCGACGACCTTGGGGATGAGCATCGACACCGGCTGGCCGAGCATCGCCGCCTCGGCCTCGATGCCGCCGACGCCCCAGCCGAGCACGCCCAGGCCGTTGACCATCGTGGTGTGCGAGTCGGTGCCGACCAGCGTGTCGGGGTAGGCCTGGCCGTTCCGTGTCATGACGACGCGGGCCAGGTGCTCGATGTTGACCTGGTGGACGATGCCGGTGCCCGGCGGGACGACCTTGAACTCGTCGAAGGCCGTCTGACCCCAGCGCAGGAACTTGTAGCGCTCCTCGTTGCGCTGGTACTCCAGCTCGACGTTGCGCTCGAAGGCGTCCGGGGTGCCGAACAGGTCGGCGACGACCGAGTGGTCGATGACGAGCTCGGCCGGCGCGAGCGGGTTGACGTTCTGCGCGTCCCCGCCCAGCTCGGTGACCGCCTCGCGCATCGTCGCGAGGTCGACGATGCAGGGGACGCCGGTGAAGTCCTGCATCACCACGCGGCCCGGGACGTACTGGATCTCGGTGTCCGGCTCGGCGGTCGGGTCCCACTCGGCGAGCGCCCGGATCGACGCCTCGGTGGTGACGAGACCGTCCTCGGTCCGCAGGAGGTTCTCCAGCAGCACCTTCAGGCTGAACGGAAGGCGCTGCGAGCCCTCGACCGCGGACAGGCGGAAGATCTCATACGACTGCCCGCCGACCTCGAGGGTGCCTTTCGCACCGAAGGAGTCGGCGGATTGGTCTGACGAGCTCACGGACACGTTCCTCCTCGTTCCTCGCGGGCGCGGCGAGTGGTGGTCGGCCGCGACCCGGGGTCGCTACGGTCCCGGCGGCGTCGCCCGGTGCAGGCCGGGCCGGTCCGGGTGGTGGTCCGGTCCGGCCCGTGCGAACGATGCAGTGGCGACGCCCGGCCCGGGGGTCGGGCGGGAGTCTCGCGCACCCTCACGGCTGCCGCACCCCCGCCCTCACCAGCCTACGACCGGGTACCCCTCCGTATGGCTCCACCTGCGGTCCGTACGGGGGCGGATGGCCCCACGAGCGGGCGATTCACGCCACACCACCGCGTGTCGGAGCCCGTGCGCGGCTCCGCAGGCCGCGATCCTCCTCCCGCCCGAGAGCCGGCACCGGGGGAGTGGAGGACGGCGTGCGTGGTGCGATCGCGGTCCCGGCCGTGGTCGCTCTCGTGCTCACGACGGCGCTGACCCTCGTCCCGCCCGCCCTCGCCGCACCGCCGAGCCCGTCACCGACGCCGCCGACGCCGCCCGCCCCGAGCGCTCAGGACTCCGCCGACGAGGCCGGCTCCCTCGTCGCGCGCATCGCCACCGCCCGCGCGGACCTCGACCGCCTCACCGCGGACCTCGGCAGGCGCCAGGAGCTCGCCAACCGCGCCCTCGCCGACGACACCACCGCCCGCCGCCGCGCCGACGACGCCCGCAAGGCCGCCGAGGAGAGCCGGCGCGGGGCCGACGCCGCGGCCGCGACCGCCGAGCGGGCCCGCGCCGACGTCGACGCCTGGATCACCGCCTGGTTCCAGCAGGCGGACGTCCTCGGGCCGCTCTCGGTGCTCTCCGGCTCGTCGGGTCCCGACGACGTCGCCGCGCGGGCGCACCTGCGCGACGTGGTGACCTCCGACCAGCGGGCCGCCCTCGACGGCGCCGAGCGCGCCCGCATCGAGGCCGCCAACGCCGACTCGCGGGCCCGCGCCGCGCGCATCGCCGCCGACGACCTCGCCGTGCAGGCGGCCGCGGCGCGGGTCGCCGCGGACGCCGAGCTCGCCCGCGTGCGCACCGACACCGACGCGCAGCAGGCGCAGCTGCGCGACCTCACCGCCCGGCGCGACGCCGCCGAGGCCCGCCTGCGCGACCTGGAGGACGCCGACCCGGCCCTCGCCGCGCAGCGCGACCGCGCCGAGGCGTTCGACGCCGCCGCCACGGCCCGCGACACCGCGCGCGACCAGCGGGTCCGCCGGGCCGCGAGCGCCGGGCTGGAGGCACGGGCGGCGCGGGCCGCGACCCCGCGGGCAGCCGCTGCCGAGGACCCCCTCGCCGACGCCGGCATCAGCACCGACGGGATGACCGACGAGGTGCGCACGGTGCTCGAGCGCGCGCTCTCGCAGCTCGGCGTCGTCTACGCCTGGGGCGGCGGGGACGAGCAGGGCCCGACCCAGGGCATCCGCGACGGCGGGGTCGCCGACCAGCACGGCGACTACGACAAGACCGGCTTCGACTGCTCGGGCCTGATGATCTACGCGTTCGCCGCGCTCGGGAAGGACCTCCCGCACTACAGCGGCTACCAGGCCGAGGCGGGGCAGCGGGTGGCGATCGAGGACCGCAAGCCCGGGGACCTGCTCTTCTGGGCCGACGACGACGGGCAGGGCGCCGTGCACCACGTCGCGCTCTACCTGGGGGGCGACCAGATGGTCGAGGCCCCGGAGTCCGGCAAGACCGTGCGGATCGCGTCCGTGCGGTTCGACGACGAGATCGTCCCGACGGTCACCCGACTGGTGTGAGCTGGTGTGACCAGCAATCACGGCCTCCGGCGCGGCAGCTCCGCTGCGCTGCGTGCCGCATTCACGGCCTCCGGCGCGGCAGCTCCGCTGCGCTGCGTGCCGCATTCACGGCCTCCGGCGCGGCAGCTCCGCTGCGCTGCGTGCCGCATTCACCGCACCCACACCGGCCACCGGGTTGCCTGGTGGACCGGCGGGTAGCGTGCCGCCCCGGACGCCCCCGTCCGGCGCGGTCGGGGGCGCAGCGTGCGCCGAGCAGAGAGGGACAGCGGTGACCGAGCCCACGGACGCCGGCCAGACGGGCCAGACGGGACGGCAGGGCCCGTCGGGATCGCCGGCGCCCCCGGCGCAGACGGGGACCGGGTCGGGCCAGCCCTCGACACCGGCCCACGACGCCGAGCAGCTCGAGCGCACCGTCCTCGAGGTCAAGCGCGTCATCGTCGGCCAGGACCGCCTGGTCGAGCGGATGCTCGTCGGCCTGCTCGCCAAGGGCCACCTGCTGCTCGAGGGCGTGCCCGGCGTGGCCAAGACCCTCGCGGTGGAGACCTTCGCCCGCGTGGTCGGCGGCTCGTTCGCCCGCATCCAGTTCACGCCCGACCTCGTGCCCGCCGACATCCTCGGCACGCGCATCTACCGCCAGGGCCGCGAGGAGTTCGACGTCGAGCTGGGCCCGGTCGTCTCGAACTTCGTGCTCGCCGACGAGATCAACCGCGCGCCCGCGAAGGTGCAGTCGGCGATGCTCGAGGTGATGGCCGAGCGCCACGTCTCCATCGGCGGCGAGACCCACGCGATGCCCGACCCGTTCCTCGTGCTCGCCACGCAGAACCCCATCGAGAACGAGGGCGTCTACCCGCTGCCCGAGGCGCAGCGCGACCGCTTCCTGTTCAAGATCCTCGTCGAGTACCCGACGGCCGACGAGGAGCGCGAGATCGTCTACCGGATGGGCGTGGACCCGCCCTCCCCGCACCGGGTGCTCGACCCCGCCGAGCTGCGCCGCCTGCAGGACGTCGCGGCCCAGGTGTTCGTCCACCACGCCCTCGTCGACTACGTCGTGCGGCTCGTCGTCGCGACCCGCTCGCCCGCCGAGCACGGCATGGCCGACGTCGGCGGCTGGGTCGCCTACGGGGCCTCGCCGCGCGCGTCGCTGGGCATCATCGCCGGCGCGCGGGCGCTCGCCCTGGTCCGCGGGCGCGACTACGTGCTGCCCCAGGACGTCGTGGACATCGCCCCCGACGTGCTGCGCCACCGCCTGGTGCTGTCCTACGACGCGCTGGCCGACGGCGTGCCGGTCGATCACGTCGTCACCCGCGTGCTGCAGACCGTCCCGCTGCCGCAGGTGTCGGCCCGCCCGGTCGGGATGGGCCCGGCGCCCGTGCCGGCGGCGGGTCGGTGACCTCACCGGGGGACCCGCCCGACGACTCGCCCTCGGCCACGGTCCCCGAGCCCGGCCCGCGGCCGCCGGGCGCCCCGCCGGCGACGACCCCCACCGGCGACCCCCGCCCGGCGTGGGCGCCGCCGCCGACGGCCCCGGTGCCCTCGGGTCCCGACGAGGTCGCCGGCGAGCGCACCCAGGCCCGGCTCTCGGCGTCGCTGCGCACCCTCGAGCTGTCGGTCCGCCGCCGCCTCGACGGGCTGCTGCAGGGCAACCACCTGGGCCTGGTCCCCGGGCCGGGCACCGAGGCCGGGGAGCCGCGGCCCTACCAGCCCGGTGACGACGTGCGGCGCATGGACTGGTCAGTCACCGCCCGCACCACCGAGCCCCACATCCGCGAGACGATCGCCGACCGCGAGCTGGAGACCCAGCTCGTCGTCGACCTCTCGCCGAGCCTCGACTTCGGCACCGCGGCCTGCGAGAAGCGCGACCTCGCCGTCGCCGCGTGCGCCGCGGTGGTGCACCTGACCCGTGGCGGCGGCAACCGGATCGGTGCCGTCGTCGCCACCGGTGCCGACACCGTGCGCCTGCCCGCCCGCGGCGGCGAGGCGGCCGCCCGCGACCTGCTGCGCCGGATCGCCTCCACCCCGCTCGCGCCCGAGGGCACCCGCGGCGACCTGCCCGGCGCGCTCGAGGCCCTGCGCCGCCCGCCGCGCCGGCGCGGACTCGTCGTCGTGGTCTCGGACTTCCTCGGCGACGTCGACTGGGAGCGCGCGCTGCGGGCCCTGCGGGCGCGCCATGACCTGCTCGCCGTCGAGGTCGTCGACCCCCGCGACGAGGAGCTCCCGGACGTCGGCACCGTCGTGCTCGCCGACCCCGAGACCGGGCACCACCGCGAGGTCACCACCACCCCGACGCTGCGCCGGCGCTTCGCCGCCGAGGCCGCCGCCCACCGCGACCGGGTCGCGGCGGCCCTGCGCGCCTGCGGGGCGGGCCACCTCGTGCTGCGCACCGACCGCGACTGGATCGCCGACGTCGTGCGCTTCGCCGTGGCCCGCAAGCGCGGCTGGTCGGGCGGGGCGACGACCGGCCGCGTCCCGGAGCCCACTGCACTGGTCGAGCTCCGCTCCGCTTCGTCTCCCGCGGGGAGCCGCTGATGTTCGCGCACCCCTGGTGGTTCCTGTTCCTGCTGGTCGTGGCCGCGCTGGCGGTCGGCTACTGGTGGATCAACCGGCGCCGGCAGCGCTACACGATGCGCTTCACCAACCTCGCGCTGCTCGAGCGCGTCGCCCCGAAGGGGCCGGGGCGCTGGCGCCACGTCCCGATGGCGCTCGTGCTGGTCGCGCTGGTGCTCATGACGATCGCGCTGGCCGGCCCGCAGGGCACCGCGCAGGTGCCCCGCAACCGGGCGACGGTGATGCTGACGATCGACGTGTCGCTGTCCATGCGGGCCACCGACGTCGAGCCCTCGCGGCTGCAGGTCGCCGAGACCGCGGCCTCCGCGTTCGCCGACCAGCTCCCCGCCGGCATCAACCTCGGCCTCTCGTCGTTCGCGGCGACCCCGAGCACGCTGGTCACGCCCACCACCGACCGCCAGGCGGTGAAGAACGCGATCGGCAGCCTGCAGCTCGCCGAGTCGACGGGCACCGGCGACGCGATCCGCGCGAGCCTCGCCGCGATCCGCGCGTTCGGCAGCCAGATCCGGGGCCCGGAGGGCCCGCCGCCGGCGCGGATCATCCTGCTCTCGGACGGCAAGCAGACGACGCCGACCACCGACCCCGCCGACGACCGGGGCGCCTTCCCGGCCGCCGCCGAGGCCCGGGCCGCCGGCGTCCCGATCTCGGCGATCTCCTTCGGCACCGAGTACGGCGAGATCGAGATCGACGGGCGCCCGGTGTCGGTCGCGGTCGCCGACGACCAGATGCGCGAGATCGCCCAGCTCTCCGGCGGCGACTTCCGCCGCGCGTCCACCGAGCTCGACCTGCGCGAGACCTACGCCAACCTCGCCGAGCAGGTGGGCTACGAGGAGCGCACGGTCGACCTCTCCGGGCGCTGGTTCCTCGCGGCCACGATCCTGGTCGTGCTGGGCGCCGCCACCGCGATCGTCACGGGGCAGCGGCTGCCCTAGGCGCGGGAACGGCAGGGCAGCGCGACGAAGGAGCGCTGTCGGGCCGTCTCCTCGTCGCTGTGAGAGCCCTAGTCAGATGTGGTCGACGGACAGCCGGTCGACGAACGCCCGGATGTCGGCGATCGCGGCGCGGTGCTCCGCGGGCAGCGCCTGCCGGAAGATCATCTCCGCGCCGTGGACGATGCCGAGGTTCACCCGCCCCTCGACGGGCACCCCGGCCGCGAGGAGCTTGCGGTAGTAGGCCAGCCCCTCGTCGCGCAGCGGGTCGAGCTCGTTGACCGTGATGACGTGCGGCGGCAGGCCGGCGAGGTCGTCGGCGGTCGCGAAGTACGGCCAGGCCAGCGGGTCCTCGGTGTGCCGGGCGTGCGGGTCGTACTGCGCGACCAGCAGGTCCATGAGGGCGCAGTTGATGAAGTAGCCGTCGTTCTCGACCATCGACGGGAGCTCGCGGAGCTTGCGCGCGCGGTCCCACCCGTAGCCGCCGCTGACGTAGGGCACCGAGGCGTACACGCCGTCGATGGCGTCGAGGTCGCCGGAGCGCTTGGCCCGCAGCGTCGTCGCGAGCACGAGGTTCGCGCCGCCGGACTCGCCCTGCAGCACGATGCGGGTCAGTCCCAGCTCGCCGCGCTGGTCGTCGAGCCAGCGCAGGGCCGTCGCGCAGTCGTCGAGGCCCGCGGGGAACGGATGCGGGCCCAGCTCGGTCCACGCGTTGCGGAACCCGACCCGCGCGGCGACGACCCCGGTCAGCGCGAGCTCGCGGCACCAGCGGTCGTGCACGCGGGTCTCGGCGTCGAGGATCGTCATCCCGCCGCCGTGGATGTAGACGACGCACGGGAGCGGGCCCTCGACCCCGGCGGGGCGGTACAGGACCACCGGGACGAGGTGACCGTCCGGGGACGGCACCGACGTCTCGGTGACCTCGACGGCGTCGTCGGGCGCGTCCCCCGGCAGGTCGAGGGGGATGTTCGCGTAGAGGCCGCTGAACGCCTCGTGCAGCCCGCCGACGGCCTCGGCCACCGCCTCCCGGCCGGCCTCCCGGGTCAGCGGCGGCTCGGCGGCGGGTCCGTCCAGCCCGAACGCCGCGAGCGCGGCGACGAGGTCGGGCTTCGCGCGCGGGTCGGTGCGCAGGTCGAGCGACGGGTCGCCGAGCCGGCCCGGGAGGGTCGTGGGTGCGTCGGTCGCGGTCATCGGGCCTCCGGGTGCAGCGGCAGGATTGATCGACTCCGCGATCGACCCTATGGCGTGGGACACACCCCGCAAAGCGCCGTTCGGCCGCGATCACGGACGGGTTCCGGTGGGCTCACGGTCCGGGTAGTCGGTAGCCTTCCGCCGCCGTACGCACCGTGGAGAGGAGCCGCGTGAGCCGCGTCGTGCTGGTCACCGGAGGCAACCGAGGGATCGGGCTCGCCACCGCGCGGGAGCTCGCCGAGCGCGGGCACACGGTGGTGGTCACCCACCGCTCGGGGGAGCCGCCGGAGGGTCTGCACGGCGTGCAGGCCGACGTCACCGACTCCGCCTCGGTGGACGCCGCGTTCTCGCAGGTGGAGTCCGAGCACGGGCCGGTCGAGGTGGTGGTCGCCAACGCCGGCATCACCCGCGACGGCCTGCTCATGCGGATGCCCGAGGACGCGTTCACCGAGGTCCTCGACGCCAACCTCACCGGCGCCTGGCGGGTCACCCAGCGCGCGGTCCGCGGGATGATGAAGGCCCGCTTCGGCCGCCTGATCTACATCTCGAGCGTCGTCGGGCTCGCCGGCGCGCCCGGCCAGGTGAACTACGCCGCGTCGAAGGCGGGGCTCGTGGGGCTGGCGCGCTCGACGGCGCGCGAGCTCGGGGGCCGCGGGGTCACCGCCAACGTCGTCGCGCCCGGCTACGTCGACACCGACATGACCGCCGAGCTGACCGACAAGCGCCGCGAGGAGATCCTCGCGTCGATCCCGCTGGGCCGCACCGCCGCGCCCGAGGACATCGCCAAGGCCGTCGCCTTCCTGGCCTCCGACGACGCCGGGTACGTCACCGGCGCGGTGCTGCCGGTCGACGGCGGCATCGGCATGGGCCACTAGACATCAGCCGCAGTACATCCACGCCACGGACGGAGCCACAGTGAGCCTGCTCGAGGGCAAGCGGATCCTGGTCACCGGGATCATCACCGACGCCTCGATCGCCTTCCACGCGGCGAAGGCGGCCCAGGAGGCGGGCGCCACGGTCGTGCTGACCGGCTTCGGGCGCCTCTCGCTGGTCAAGCGCGTCGCGAAGCGGCTGCCCACCGAGGCGCCGGTGATCGAGCTCGACGTCCAGAACCAGGAGCACCTCGACGGCCTGGCCGACCAGGTCCGCGAGCACGTCGACGGCCTCGACGGCGTCCTGCACTCGATCGGCTTCGCGCCGATGGACGCCCTGGGCGGCAACTTCCTGCACACCGAGTGGAAGGACGTCGCGACCGCCGTCGAGGTGTCCGCGTACTCCTTCAAGTCGCTCGCGATGGCGTGCAAGCCGCTGCTCGGCCCCGGCTCGTCGCTGGTCGGCATGGACTTCGACAACACCGTCGCCTGGCCCGGCTACGACTGGATGGGCGTCGCCAAGGCCGCGCTCGAGGCCACCACGCGCTACCTGGCCCGCGACCTGGGGCCCGACGGCATCCGCGCCAACCTCGTGGCCGCCGGCCCCGTGCGCACCATGGCGGCGAAGTCGATCCCGGGCTTCGACACCTTCGAGGAGGCCTGGGTGCAGCGCTCGCCGCTGGGCTGGGACCTCGCCGACCCCACGCCCGTCGCCAGGACGATCTGCGCGCTGCTCTCGGACTGGATGCCGGCGACCACGGGTGAGGTCGTGCACGCCGACGGGGGCTATCACGCGATGGGCGCCTGAGCGGGGCATCCTGGGGCCGTGCCCTACGACGCCGTGCTGGTCCTGTCCTTCGGCGGGCCGGAAGGTCCCGACGAGGTCCGTCCGTTCCTCGAGAACGTCACGCGGGGCCGCGGGGTGCCGCCCGAGCGGCTCGACGCCGTCGAGGAGCACTACCAGCACTTCGGGGGCGTCAGCCCGATCAACGAGCTGAACCGGCGCCTCGTCGCCGACCTGTCGCGCGCGCTGCGGGAGTCCGGGCGCGACCTGCCCGTCTACTTCGGCAACCGCAACTGGCACCCGCTCGCCGAGGACACCGTCGAGGGCATGGCCCGCGACGGCGTCCGGCGGGCGCTCGTGTTCGCGACCAGCGCGTACGGCGGGTACTCGGCCTGCCGCCAGTACCACGAGGACATCGCCCGGGCCCGCGAGGCGGCGATCGCGAGGACCGGGAGCGCGCCCGACCTGGTCAAGCTCCGCCACTTCTACGACCACCCGCTGTTCGTCGCCTCCGTCGCCGACGGCGTGCGGGCCGCGCGCGAGACCCTCGACGCCGGGCACGACGCCCGGCTGGTCTTCACCGCGCACTCGATCCCCGAGTCGGCCGACCGCACCGCCGGCCCGCCCGGGGAGGGCGGTCACCGGTACTCGCGGCAGATGTCCGAGGCCGCGGCGCTGGTCGCCGTCGCCGTCGACGCCCCCGACCACGACCTGGTGTGGCAGTCGCGTTCCGGCCCCCCGCAGATCCCGTGGCTCGAGCCCGACATCGTCGACCACCTCGACGACCTGCACGACCGCGGCGTCGGCGCGGTCGTCGTGAGCCCCGTCGGGTTCGTGTCCGACCACCTCGAGGTCGTCTGGGACCTCGACAACGAGGCCGCCGAGCACGCCGGCAAGCTCGGGATGGGGTTCGCCCGCGCGGCGAGCGCCGGCTCCGACCCCCGGTTCGTGGAGATGGTCGTCGAGCTGATCGCCGAGCAGGTCGACGGGGCGCCGGTCCGGGCGCTCGGGGCGGCGCCGCGGGCGGGAGTGGGCTGCAACGGGGAGCTCTGCCACGCGGGGTGCTGCGAGCCGACGAAACGTCCGCCCCGCTAGTCGCCCCCGCCCGCGCCCGACGCGGCCATCGCCGAGCGCAGGTGCCGGGCGTTGGTCAGCTGGTCGTCGACGACGAGCAGGAGCACCCGGGCGGCCGCGGGGTCGAGCTCGTCGGGGACCTCGGCCGCGAGCGCCGCCCGGCCGATGCGCCGGACCCACCACCCGGTGCCGTGGGCGTCGATCAGCGTCAGGCGCGGCACGCGGTCGGCGACGTGGTGGCGCCACCGCAGCGTCGTGCCCCGCCCGTCGTCGAGGGTCCAGTCGACGAGGCCGCGCGGGCCCTCGTGGGCCGTGACCGTCACGGGGTCGGTCACCGTGTAGTCCGCGGGTGCGGACAGGCGCTCGCGGGCCGCGGCGACCCGGGTCCCGGCGACCGTGGCCGGCAGCGCCCGCCGCCCCTGGGTGTCGCGGCCCGCCGCCACGCGCGCGTCGGGGGCGTCTTCGAGCGTCGTCCGCCCGGTCGTGGCGTAGCGGTCGGTCCAGGCGAGATCGACGCGCCGGCCGCCGCCGTAGTGCTCGACGTCGTCGGTGGGCGCCTCTCCGAGGGCACCGAGGACCAGGAACACGCCGGCGGCGGTCGCCAGCACGGCGACGATCAGGCCGAAGGCGGCCAGCACGGTGAGGCGGACCAGGTTCTCGGGAAGGATCCCCTCGGCGTCACGCCACCGGTCGGTCATCGCGAGGTGGATCATCGGCACCGACAGCCCCGCGACCACACCAGCCGTCAGCAGGAGCCAGAACGGGCCCCGGCGGGCCGTCGCGAGCCGGGAACGTCGCGCCCACACAGCGCGACGGTGGGTCGACGTACCGGGTGTCGAATGCGGGGCGGCCACGGCGTCAGCCTGCCCGATCGTCACCCTCCGTCACAGATCAGGCCACCCGTTCGGAGCAGTAGGGCGACCTGCTGAGACGTCTCAGCTGATCATTTGCCGTCGATGGTGAGCATGGCTAGTGTCCCGCATCACGTGGTCGGTGATGCATGCATCATCGGTGTCGGCGCCTCCCGGCCGCGGTCCCCGATCGGCACGCGGCACGCGGAGGAGCGCTGATGGCTGCGAGTGGCGAGATCAAGGTGAGCATCCTGGACTGCGGCATGATGACCGCGGACCTGACGTGGTTGCTCCTCAAGCCCGGGCGCTCGATCCGGCCCCGTCAGATGCGGGACCAGCCCACCGAGTGGGCCGACGTCCCGACGCACACGGTGCTCGTCGAGACCCCCGACGGCACGCTCCTGTGGGACACCAGCTGCCCCCGCGACTGGGAGGACCGCTGGGGCCCGACGGGGCTGCAGGACTTCTTCCCGTACGACAAGGTCAACGAGGACGAGTACCTCGACTCGCGCCTGCGCCAGCTCGGCATCGGGGTCGACCAGATCGACTACGTCGTGCTCTCGCACCTGCACTTCGACCACTGCGGCAACGCCGACATGTTCAAGGACTCGTCGGCCAAGCTCATCTGCAGTGACAAGGAGAAGGACTGGGCCTTCGGCTTCGACGGCCTGTTCAACGGCGCCCACCTCAAGACCGACTACGAGGAGCTGAACTGGGAGACGGTGTCCGGCGACACCGAGTTCCTCCCCGGCGTCACGCTGCTCCAGACCCCGGGGCACACGCCGGGCACGATGTCGATGCAGGTCGACCTGCCCGACACCGGCACCATGATCTTCACCTCGGACGCCGTCTACATGGGCGAGAGCTACGGCCCGCCCACCACGCCCGCCGCCATCGTCAACGACATGGGGCAGTTCTACTCGTCGGTCGAGAAGATCCGCGGCGTCGCGGAGAAAACCAACGCGACGGTCGTCTTCGGCCACGACGCCGAGCAGATCCACCAGCTCAAGACCGTGGGCAACGGCGGCGGCCACTACACCTGACGATTCGGCAACCTGATCGGAGATCGCACCGGTATGACCGTCCCCCCGGTTCCCACCGACGAGTCGGTGTTCACGTGGGGCGCCCCGCCGCTGAAGTTCGGCGCGGGTGCCTGCGACGAGATCGGCTTCGACCTCGCCCAGTACGGCGCGAAGCGCATCCTGCTGATCACCGACCCCGGCATGCAGCAGACGGGCCTGCCCGACCGCATCGCCGACCAGATCCGCCGCTACGACATGACCGTCGAGATCTTCGACGGCGTCCACGTCGAGCCCACCGACGACTCCATGAACAAGGCCGTCGGCTACGCCAGCGAGCAGGGCCCGTGGGACGGGTTGGTCGCGGTCGGCGGCGGCTCGGCCATCGACACCGCCAAGGCCGTCAACCTCCTGACGACCTTCCCCGGCGAGCTGATGGACTACGTGAACAAGCCGGTCGGCAACGCCCAGGTGCCGCCCGGGCAGCTCAAGCCGCTGATCGCCGTGCCCACCACGGCGGGCACCGGCTCGGAGTCCACCGCCATGTGCGTGCTGGACATCCTGTCGCTGCGGGTGAAGACGGGCATCAGCCACTGGCGGCTGCGCCCGACCCTCGCCGTCGTCGACCCGCTGCTGACGATGACCCTCCCGCCGGAGGTCACCGCGGCGTCGGGCATGGACATCGTCTGCCACGCGCTCGAGTCGTACACCGCGCGCTGGTACACGACGTTCGACCGCAAGAAGCCCGAGGAGCGGGTGACCTACTGCGGCTCCAACCCGGTCTCGGACCTCTGGTGCGAGAAGTCGATGTCGCTGCTCGCCCGCTCGTTCCGCACCGCGGTCGAGCGCGGCGGCGAGGACGTCGACGCCCGGATGGACATGATGATGGCGGCGACCTTCGCCGGCATGGGCTTCGGCAACTCCGGCGTGCACATCCCGCACGCCAACGCCTACCCGATCGCCGGGCAGGTCCGGGACTTCCACCCGGCCGGCTACCCCTCGGACGAGGCGATGGTGCCGCACGGCATGTCGGTGTCGCTGACGGCGCCGGAGGCCTTCCGGTTCAGCTTCGACTCCGCGCCCGACCGGCATATGGCCGCCGCGCGGATGCTCGGACCGAACGCCGAGACGCAGAACAGCGCGTCGGAGCAGCTGCCGCACGTGGTCACCCAGCTCATGCGCGACATCGACATCCCCAACGGCATCGGGGCGGTCGGTTTCGGCGAGGGCGACATCCCCGACCTCGTCGACGGGACGATGAAGCAGCAGCGACTGCTCGCGACGTGTCCCCGGATGCCCACCGAGGACGACATCGCGGACATCTTCCGCAAGTCGATCGAGAACTGGTAGCCCAAGAGGGGGTGAGACTGTGCCGATCTACGACTACCGCTGCGACTGCGGCCTGCGGTTCGAGCGGCTGATCGGCCGGGACGCCCCGGCGCCGGCGTGCCCGGAGTGCGGTGGCGAGACGCGCAAGGTGCCGTCCCGCCCCGCACTCCACGGGACCGCCGACCCCGGACCGTCCAAGGAGTACATGCCGCAGACCTGGAAGGGCACCTACCGCGGCAACCGGGAGTACGTCACCGGTCTCCAGAAGCAGTGGGACCAGCGGCAGAAGCTCGAGGCGAAGCACCCCGAGCTCCGCGGGGACACCCGGCCCGTCGCGGCCCACGAGGGTCGCTACGAGCAGGCGCCCCTGCGGGCGGGGGAGCCGTACCTGGGGCACTCCGGCTCGTCCTCGTCGGAGTCCTCGTCCCCGAAGAAGGACTCGGGGCACGGCCACGGTCATGGCCACGGTCACGGGCACGGCCACGGGCACTAGGCCCTGACGGGTGCTGGCCGCCGCTTCCTAGGCGGCGGTCAGCGCCCGCACGGTCTCGGCGACCGCGGCGACCCGCGCGGCGCGGACCGCCGTGGCGAGGGGGCGCAGGGCGTCGGTGCGGGCCAGCGCCGCCGTCGCCGACACCGCGCCGCCCGGGTCGTCGCCCGAGGCGGCCACGAGGATCGCCTCCACCTCGTCGGCGTGCTGGAGCACGCGCAGCGGACGGCCCGGGGTGCCGGCGGGCCAGCTCGGGTGGGGCCGGCGGCGCAGGCGGTCGGCGATCTCCTCGCGCACGCCCGCGCGGTGCTTGGCGACGTCCATCGCGGCGAGGGTGTCGGCGGCGTCGCGGACGGAGGTGCGCAGCTCGTGCTCGGCGTCGGGCAGGCTCGGGTGCGCGGCGGGCGGGACGTCGTCGACGAGGTGCACGGTCCAGCGCAGGACGCCGTCGGCGACCGGGGACGGCACGGCGGCCAGCCCCACCCCGGCGAGCACCGCGCACTCGCCGGCCTCCATCGCCGCGGTCCGCAGCGCCTCGGGACCCGGCAGCCCGCGCACGTCCCCGGGTGCCGGCATGACGAGCCGCGCGTCGGACCCGGCCGGCGACACCCGCTGCCGGGCGAGCACCAGCAGCGCCGCGAGCCCCGACCCCGCGTGGTCCGGGGTGGGCAGGTCGGTCACCGCGGCGGTCGCGGTGTCGGCGGCGACGACGTCGTGGGCCTCGGACCACGGGGCCAGCGCGTCGAGGACGTCGTCGGCCGCCGCGGCGCCGGCGAGCCACGCCGCACTCCAGACCGCGAGGGAGGCACTCGCACAGGGCACCCGATCAACGCTACCGGCGTCCCCCGACCGGGGCGCGCCGTCCGCGGTGTGAGCGAGGGACTCCCCGGCTGCGTGGGACGCAGCGAGGGTGACCCTCGCTCCTTCGGCAGGGGCGCCCATCGACCCTGACGACATCCTCGAGAGATCGGGTGGGAGACGTCGCCGCGAGCGGCACCGTCCGCAGGCGACCGGGCGGCTCGCTCGTGCTCAGGGTGCCGCTCGCGACGAGCACCCCGCCCGGTCCGGCAGGTCGCGGGCCGACCGCTCGGACGGCGCACGGGCGTGTCGGCCCCGGACGATCACGCTGCGCCGTTAGCGTCGCCGATCGTGGCGAGGACGCAGGGCCGGGGGATGCACGGCTCCACCGGCGACCCCGGATTCCGATCGACCGGCGGGGCGGTGCGCGCCCCGGGCCGGGGCGGCGGCGGGCCGTCGTCGGGCGCCGGGCGCACCGGCGGGCTGCCGGGGCTGGCACCGCACAAGCCGGCCCGCGAGGTGGTGTCGGTCGTCGCCGAGCCGGGGCTGGTCGTCGAGGACGCCGCCGAGACCTTCTGCGGCGCGGTGATCCGCGCCGACGTGCGCGAGGTCGTGCTCGAGGACGCGGCCGGCCGCCGACGCCTCTTCCCGAACAAGCCCGCCGCGTTCCTCCACGAGGGCCGGCCGGCGACGCTCGTCCCGCCCCAGCGGGCGGCCACCCCCGAGAAGGCCCCGCAGCGCTCGGCCTCGGGCTCGCGCCGCGTCGAGAACGTGAAGGCGCGCACCGCGCTCCCGCACCGGATCTGGGTCGAGGGCCTGCACGACGCCGAGATCGTGGAGCGGGTCTGGGGCCACGACCTGCGCGTCGAGGGCGTCGTCGTCGAGCCCTTGCACGGGGCGGACGTGCTCGTCGAGGCCGCGCGGGAGTTCGGGCCGGGCCCGGACCGGCGCCTCGGGGTGCTCGTCGACCACCTCGTCACCGGCTCTAAGGAGTCCCGGATCGCCGAGGGGCTGCGTCGCGACCTCGGTCCCGCCGCGGCCCACGTGCTCGTGCTCGGCCACCCGTACGTCGACATCTGGGAGGCCGTGAAGCCCCGCGCGGTGGGCATCGAGGCCTGGCCCACCGTCCCGCGCGGCATCGACTGGAAGAGCGGGGTCTGCGAGGCCCTGGGCTGGGGCGACGACCGCGCCGGCGCGCGCCGGGTGCTCTCGTCGGTGTCGACCTGGGCGGATCTCGAGACGCCCCTGATCACGGCGATGGAGCAACTGATCGACTTCGTCACCGTCGATCCCTGAACTCACGCTCACGGGAAGTGGCGTCTGGCACACTCGGGCCGTGATCCCGCTGCTGTGGGCGATCGCGGGGGTGGTGCTCGTCGCGGTCGAACTCGTGACCGGCACCTTCGTGCTGCTCATGCTCGGGCTCGCCGCGCTCGTCACCGCCGGGGCCTCCGCGCTCGGGGTCCCGCTGGGCCCTGACGTCGCCGTCTTCGGGCTCAGCGCGCTGGCGCTGATCCTGCTCGCCCGCCCCGCGCTGCAGCGCCGGTTCCGCACCGACCGGCCCGAGGGGGTCAACGCCGGGCCGCAGGCGCTGCTCGGCGCCGAGGCCGAGGTCGTCGAGCCGATCACCACGGGCGACGCCGGCACGGTGCGGATCGGCGGCGCGCTGTGGACCGCGCGCGCCCTGCACGAGAGCGACACCCTCGCCACCGGCGACCCCGTGGTCGTCGTCGACATCCGCGGGGCGACCGCGGTGGTCACGGGCCCGGGCCACGCGCCCGACCCGTCCCGCCCGTCGCGCCCGCCCCTCCAGGGAGAGAGCTGATGGAGCCCGCGACGCTCGTGCTCTACGTGGTCATCGCCGCCGCGCTGATCCTCATCATCACGGCGGTGGTCAAGAGCATCACCGTGGTCCGCCAGGCCGAGGCCGCGGTGATCGAGCGGCTCGGGCGCTACCAGCGCACCGCGGCCCCGGGGCTCACGTTCCTCGTGCCGTTCATCGACCGCATCCGCGAGCGGGTGGCGCTCTGGGAGCAGGTCGTCTCGTTCCCGCCCCAGCCGGTGATCACCCAGGACAACCTGACGGTCTCGATCGACACCGTCGTCTACTACCAGGTCACCGAGCCGAGCAACGCGGTCTACGAGATCTCCGACTACATCAACGGCGTCCAGCAGCTCACCACCACGACGTTGCGCGACGTCGTCGGCGGCATGAGCCTCGAGGAGGCGCTGACGTCCCGCGAGACGATCAACTCGCGCCTGCGCCGCGCCCTCGACGACGCCACCGGGCCCTGGGGCCTGCGGGTGGTCCGCGTCGAGCTCAAGGCGATCGACCCGCCGCCCTCGATCCAGGACTCGATGGAGCGGCAGATGAAGGCCGACCGCGAGAAGCGCGCCATGATCCTCACCGCCGAGGGCCACCGCGAGGCCGCGATCGCGCAGGCGCAGGGCAACAAGCAGGCCGCGATCCTCTCCGCGGAGGGCGCCAAGCAGGCCGCGATCCTCGAGGCCGAGGCCGACCGGCAGTCGACGATGCTGCGCGCCCAGGGCGAGCGGGCCGCGCAGTACTACCAGGCGCAGGGCGAGGCGAAGGCGATCGAGAAGACGTTCGCCGCCATCAAGGCCGGCCGCCCGACCCCGGAGATGCTGGCCTACCAGTACCTGCAGACGCTGCCGCAGATGGCGCAGGGCGAGGCCAACAAGGTCTGGATGGTGCCCAGCGACTTCGGCAAGGCCCTCGAGGGCTTCACGAAGATGCTCGGCGCGCCCGGCGAGGACGGCGTCTTCCGCTACACGCCCTCCCCGGACGACGGGGCGCCCGCGACGCGGCCCGGCGAGACCGACGCCGACGTCGCGGACTGGTTCGACACGAGCACCGACCCGGAGATCGCCAAGGTCGTGGCCGCCGCCGAGCAGCGCGCCGAGGCGGCGAGCTCGGCCGAGCCGGAGTCGAACGGCGCCGGGCGCCACGCGAGCGGGGACGGAGCGCCGCCCGACACGGTCTGACCGTCCGGCCACCTCGTAGGATCGGGCGTCATGCTCGATCGCGCCCTCGTCGACGGCCTCTTCCCGGCCGACCTGCCCGAGCCCGCCGAGCTCGAGGAGCGCTACCCCCCGCGTTCGCTGCCCGACGGGGCCCTCGTGACGCGCTTCGGCCCGAGCCCGACCGGGTTCGTGCACGTCGGCGGCCTCTACACGGCGATGGTGTCCCGGGACCTCGCCCACTCCACCGGCGGCGTCTACGTGCTGCGGATCGAGGACACCGACCAGAGCCGCGAGGTCGAGGGCGCCGACGCGCAGTTCCGGCGCGCCTTCGAGGCGTTCGACCTGGTGCCCGACGAGGGCGACGTCGCGCTGCCGGCGCCGCAGGGCGACTACGGGCCGTACCACCAGTCGGCGCGCGCGGCGATCTACCAGAGCTTCGTGCGCGAGCTCATGCGCGCGGGGAAGGCCTACCCGGACTTCGCCACGAAGTCCGAGCTCGCCGAGATCTCCGACGCGCAGCGCACCCTCAAGCTGCCCACCGGCTACTACGGCCGCTGGGCGCCGTGGCGCGACGCGAGCGAGGACGACGTGCGCGCCGCCCTCGACGCCGGGAAGCCGTGGGTCGCGCGGTTCCGTTCGGACGGCAAGGTGGGGGAGCGGTTCGCGTTCTCCGACCGCCTGCGCGGGCGGGTCGAGATGGAGGACAACCACAACGACGTGGTCATCCTCAAGACCTCGGCCAGCCCGGTCCGCCTCCCGACCTACCACTTCGCGCACGCCGTCGACGACCACCTCATGCGCACGAACCTGGTCGTGCGCACCGAGGAGTGGCTGTCGTCGGTGCCGACGCACCGCCAGCTGTTCGCCGCGCTGGGCTTCGAGCCGGTCGACTACGCCCACCTCGCGCCGCTGATGAAGCAGGAGGGCGGGTCGAAGCGCAAGCTCTCCAAGCGCAAGGACCCCGAGGCGTCGGTCGACTTCTACCTCGAGGCCGGCTTCCCGGTGCCCGCCGTGCAGTACTACCTGCGCGGGCTCGCCAACCCCCGGCTCGCCGAGATGCCGCTGGCCGAGGCCCTGACCACCCCGCTGCGCCTCGACGAGTTCGGGCTCGCCGGCCCGCTGGTCGACACGGTCAAGCTCAGCGACATCTCCGCCGACCACATCGCCACGCTGTCCGCGCCCGACGTCGTCGCCGGCCTGCGGGCGTGGGCGTCGGAGTACGACCCCGAGATCGTCAAGGTGCTCGACGCGAACCCCGAGCTCGCGCTCGCGGCGATCGACGTCGAGCGGGTCGGCGTCGAGAACCCGCGCAAGGACCTCGCGAAGTGGTCGGACTTCCGGGAGGCCTACGGGTTCTTCTTCCCGGAGCTGTTCACCGACGTCACCGACCCCGCCGACGAGCGCTTCGGGGGGCTCGACGCGGAGCTGGTGCGCACCGTCGCCGCGGACCTGGCGGACACCTACACCCACGAGGGCGACCAGCCGACCTGGTTCCAGCAGATCCGCGACCTCGCGACCCGCCACGGCTTCGCGCCCAACCCGAAGACGTACAAGAAGGACCCGGACGCCTACCCCGGCATGCTGCGCGACGCCGCCAACGTGGCCCGCGTGGCGATCACCGGGGCGCAGCGCAGCCCCGACCTCTACGAGGTCACCCGGGCCCTCGGCGCCGACGAGGTCGTGCGCCGGCTGCGCGCCGTCGCCGGCTGAGGATCCGCCGGAACATTCCGGTCCGCCCGCACCGTCACAGCGGGCATGATCGCCTCTTTCCGTTCTCCCGCCGGCACGCTCGCCCTGGTCGTCCTCGCGGGCGGCCTGCTCGCCGGGTGCAGCGGCGGCTCCAGCACGTCGGTGAGCTGCAGCGGCGCGAACTGCCGGGCGACGGTCACCGGCGCGCCGGTCGAGGTCTCGCAGCCGGACGCGAACCAGTCCACGCGCACACGCAGCAGTACCAAACGCCGTCCGCCGCGGAACAATGACGGGGTGGACTTCGGAGTGAACGCCATCGGACCCGGCTGGGTCGACGTCGAGGACGACGGCACGGTGACCCGCGTCCCGCAGGGCGGGTCGTTCACCGAGGACGGGTCGACGGTGCGCCTCGAGTCGTCCGACGGCCGGACGGCCGTCTTCACGTTCCGGAAGAATTGAGGCCGAAGCGATGAGCCCGCTGCCCGTGCGCCTGGAGCTCGGCGCCTACGCCCCGACCGCCGGCGTCGACCTGTCCGGTGTGGCGGTCGTCGGCGACACGATGTTCCTGGCCCCCGACGAGGGGTCCGCGCTGCTGCGGCTGCGCCGCGAGCCCGGCGGTGGGTCGCTGGGCTGGGAGGCGCCCGAGGAGGTCCCGCTCCACGGCGCCGTGGACCTCAAGGGCGACGCCGAGGACGAGGTCGACGCCGAGGGCCTCGACGTCGTCGACGGGTGCCTCTGGGTGGCCGGCTCGCACAGCGCCAAGCGGAAGCGGGTCAAGGCGGAGAGCGAGCGCGACGACGTCGGGCCCCGGCTCGCGGAGGTCGACCCGCAACGCTCCCGCCGGGTGCTCGCCCGCCTGCCGCTGCGCGACGGTCCCGACGGGCCGCGGACCGTGCCGGCGGGGGAGACGGTGCCGGGGCTCGGCGGGGCGGCGCGGCTGCCGTCGGGCAGGAAGGGGCTGATGGGTGCGCTCGCCGAGGACGAGCACCTCGGCCCGTTCCTCGGCATCCCCGGCAAGGACAACGGGTTCGACGTCGAGGGCGTCGCGGTGCGCGAGGCGCACGCGGGCGGCGGTGTGATCCTCGGCCTGCGCGGTCCGGTGCTGCGCGGGTGGGCGGTGCTGCTCGAGGTCACGGTGCGCGCCGACGGTCCCAAGCTCGTGCTCGACGGGCTGACCAAGCATTTCGTCGACCTCGAGGGCCTCGGCGTGCGCGACCTGGCCCGCGACGGCGACGACCTGCTCGTGCTGGCCGGGCCGACGATGGTGCTCGACGGCCCGGCCCGCGTCCTGCGCCTGCGCGGCGGGGCGGCGAACCCGCTCCCACCGGCGATCACGGCCGGCGAGGTCGAGCTGGTCACCGAGGTGGCGGTGGGCCGGGGCTGCGACCGCCCCGAGGGGCTCGCGGTCCTGCCGGAGGGCCTGCTCGTCCTCCACGACACCCCGGCGCCCCACCGCCTCGAGGGCGAGCACCTCGTCGGCGACCTCTGGCCACGGGCCTCGTGAGTGGAATGGGTCGCCAGGGCGACCCATGTCACTCACCTGGGCCGGAGGCCCCTCAGACGTTCATGGCGATGTACTTGATCTCCAGGTACTCGTCGATGCCGACGCTGCCGCCCTCGCGGCCCAGACCGGACTGCTTCCAGCCGCCGAACGGGGCGCCGGCGTTGGACACCATGCCCTGGTTGAGGCCGACCATGCCGGCCTCGAGGCGCTCGGAGAGCCGGATCGCCCGGGTCAGGTCGTTGGTGTACAGGTAGCTGACCAGCCCGAACTCGGTGTCGTTCGCGGCGCGGATCGCGTCGTCGTCCTCGGTGAACGTGAAGATCGGCGCGACCGGGCCGAAGATCTCCTCCTTGGCCAGGCGGGCCGAGGTGGGGACGTCGGCGAGCACGGTCGGCGGGTAGAAGTAGCCGGCGCCGGAGGGGATCTGCCCGCCGGTGCGCACGGTGGCGCCCTTCTGCACGGCGTCGTCGACGAGCTCGGCGACCTTGTCGCGCTGGTCGGCCTCCACGAGCGGGCCGACCTCGACGCCCTCGTCGGTGCCGCGGCCGATCTTCATGTCGCCCATCCGCTCGGTGAGCTTCTTGGTGAACTCCTCGGCGACGTCAGCGTGCACGTAGAAGCGGTTGGCGGCGGTGCAGGCCTCGCCGATGTTGCGCATCTTCGCGAGCATCGCGCCGGCGACGGCCTCGTCGACGTCGGCGTCCGCGCACACGACGAACGGGGCGTTGCCGCCGAGCTCCATCGAGGTCTTGAGCACCTGCTCCGCGGACTGCTCGATCAGCCGGCGCCCGACCTCGGTGGAGCCGGTGAACGACAGCTTGCGGATGCGCCCGTCGCGGATCAGCGGCTCCATGACCTTGCCGGTCGAGGAGGTGGTGACGACGTTGAGCACGCCGTCGGGCAGCCCGGCCTCGGCGAGGATGTCGGCGAGCTTGAGGATGGTCAGCGGGGTGAGCCCCGCCGGCTTGATCACCATGGTGCAGCCCGCCGCGATCGCCGGCCCGATCTTGCGGGTGCCCATCGCCAGCGGGAAGTTCCACGGCGTGATCAGCAGGCACGGCCCGATCGGCTGGCGCGTCACCAGCACGCGGCCGGCACCGTTCGCGTTGACCTTCCACTCGCCGGAGATACGCACGGCCTCCTCGGAGAACCAGCGGAAGAACTCGGCGGCGTAGGTGATCTCGGCCTTCGACTCGGCCAGCGGCTTGCCCATCTCGAGCGTCATGAGCAGCGCGATGTCGTCGGCCCGCTCGGTGACCAGCTCGAACGCGCGGCGCAGGATCTCGCCGCGCTCGCGCGGGGCGGTCGCCGCCCACGAGGCCTGCGCGTCCGCGGCGGCGTCGAGGGCCAGCATCCCGTCGGCGGGGGAGGCGTCGGCGACGTCGCAGAGGAGCTCGCCGGTCGACGGGTCCTCGACGCCGAACGTCCTCCCGTCGGTCGCGTCGCGCACCGACCCGCCGATGATCAGGCCCTTGGTGACCTCGTCGATCACTCGGCGTTCGCGGTCGGTCTCGGCCATGGGTCCCCTCCCGTCGGCTGCCCCGTCGCGCGGGGCTGGTCGGACGGCGGAGTGCCCTGGTACCGGTGTCGCTACGCGTGCACGGCGTGCAGTGTCGGGAGCAGCTGCTCCAGGTGGCCGACCTCCTCGATGTTGTGGGCGATCCACGCCTCGAGCATGTCGTCGGGGAGACGGCGCGCGAGCAGGCGGTTGATCGGCGCGAACGCCGCCGCACGGGCGCCGACGTCGAGCACGCTGACGTAGTGGGTGCCCTCGACGCCCGCGGACCAGGTGTGCTCGAGCTGGACGACCATCACCCCGGCGATCCGCTGCACGAGCCGGATGCCGGTGACGTCGAGCTTCTCGACGCGGTCGACGCCGTCGTAGAGGTACTCGGGCCGCCGGGCGAAGGCCTCGACGATGTGGAAGCGCGCGCCCTCGGCCGCCCCGCCGCCGGGAGCTTCGCGGGCCAGGTCCCAGGCGATGTGGTCGAGCGGGTGCCACGCGAGGTAGCGGGGGAGCGTCTCGCCGCCGTAGGTCATGGTGCCGCCGATGTGGGAGAACCAGTCGAGCAGCATCGCCGGGGTCACCCCGGCCAGCGGGCGGTGGTCGATCACGGCGCGGCGCCGGCCGTGGGGATGGTGCTCGACGCGGGTGAGCTGCGCCGACGAGCGCTCGCGCAGCGGGTGGAGCACGGCTCGGGCGGGCGGGACGACGCGCATGACGGACCTCCTAGGATACGGTGGCGTTTCTTGCTCCCAGCCTGGGTTGGATCAGCAGGAAACGCAACCGTTTCTTCGGAGGTGCGCGGTGACGACGTCGACGCGACGGCACGGCGAGGAGCTCGAGGCCGCCATCCGCGCCGCGGTCCTCGACCTCGTGCGCGAGCGCGGCGCCTCCGCGGTGACGATGGAGGCGGTCGCCGCGCGGGCGCGCACGAGCAAGCCGGTGCTCTACCGCCGCTGGCCGGACCGGGCCGCGCTGCTGCGCGACGCCCTGCTCGCGGCGGCGACGGCCGCGATCCCGCACGCCGACACCGGCAGCTACCGCGGCGACATGCTCGCGGTCCTGCACGGGTGGGCCGACGCCATGACCGGCGAGCTCGCCCCCGTGCTCGTCGCCGTCGTCGCCGCGACGGCCGAGGACCCGGAGCTCGCGGCCGCCTTCCGCGACGGCGTCATCGGGTGGCGCAAGGAGGAGATGGGCGAGCTGATCGCCCGCGCGGTCGCGCGCGGCGAGGTGCGCCCGGACGTGCCGGTGCACCTCGCCCGCGAGCTGGGCCAGTCGCTGCTCTGGCACCGCCTGCTCGTCTCCGGCGACCCGATCGACGACGCGCTCGTGGTGGAGATCGTCGACGAGGTGCTGCTGCCGGTCGTCCGGGCGAGGTAGGCGGACCCGACCTGGTGATCAGGAGCGCGGTGCCCACCTCCGCGCGCCGCCTCGGGTGCATGACGACGCCCGTGATCTCCGGGTGGTGCCTAGAGCGCCATGCGGTGCCGGTCGGGGCCCGCCCACCCCTCGGCGACGGGCACCGAGTAGTAGATCTCCAGGGCCACGCTCGCGAAGAGCCACTGCCCGCCGACGCGGGTGTAGGTGTCGGCGAAGCGGCCGGCGAGCACGAAGCTCTGGCCGTGGTAGATCGGGGTGGCGAACAGGAAGCTCGTCCCGGTGGCCGTGTCGCCGTCGACGTCCACGTCGTGGCCGTGGATGAACTGGCGCACGAACGGCTTGCCCGCCGTGGGTGGGTCGAGCTCCGCGTCGCTTCGTCTCCCGCTCGCCGGCAGCAGCCGGGGGATCGCCGCGAAGAACTCCGTGATCGCCGCCCGCCCCGACGCCGACCCGAGGTAGGAGTAGTCGAGCTCGGCGTCCTCGGCGAACAGGCCGCCGATCTCGTCCCACCGGTCGGTGTTGACGTACTCGTGGAACCGGTTGCGCAGCTTGTGCAGCGCCGACTCCGCCTCGAGGACCTCGAGGCGGAGCCGCAGCGCCGTCAGGTCGTCGCTCACCTCGCGGTGAAGACCAGCGGCAGGTGCTGCATGCCGTGCATGACGTAGCTCGGGTCGTAGCGCGGGACGAAGCCCGGCTCGGCGAGCGCGATGTCGTCGAGCCGTTCGAACAGGACCTCGAAGGCGATCCGCGCGACCGACCGGGCCAGCGGCGCCCCGATGCACGAGTGCGGCCCGTGGCCGAACGCCTGGTGCGAGCGCAGGCGCTCCCGCGTCGGGTCGAAGGTCTCCGGCGCGGCGAAGACCTCCTCGTCGCGGTTGCCGGAGGCGTACACGACCCAGACGTGCGCGCCGGCCGGGATCGCGACGCCGCCGAGCTCGGTGTCGGCGGTGGCGACGCGGAAGAGCCCCTGCACCGGCGACTCGAGCCGCAGCGCCTCCTCGAGGGCGCTCGGCAGCTCCTCGGGGTGCGCCCGCATCCGGGCCATCAGCTCCGGGTCCTCGCAGAGCATCAGCATGAACGAGGAGATCAGCTTCGTGGTGGTGTCCGCCCCGGCGCCGATGAGCTGGCTGCAGAAGCCCACCATCTCGTTCGGCGTCAGCGGCGCGTCACCCTCGCCCGGGGCCTGCACGACGGCGGTCAGCAGGTCGTCGCGCGGGTTCTCGGTGCGGTCGGCGATCTCGTCCTCGAAGAAGGTCCAGAACTCGATCTGGGTCTCGAGGGTCGCGAGCAGGGACTCGTCGGTCATCGCCGTGCCGATGGCGGCGTTGATCGCGTCGGCCCAGCGCGCGAAGTCGCCGGAGTTCTCGATCGGCACCCCGAGCAGCGTCGCCAGCGCCTGGACGGGCGCCGGCGAGCAGTACGCCGGGACGAGGTCGACCTCGCCCTCGTCGCCCGACACCGCGAACCCGTCGACGAGCCCGTGGCAGAGCTCCCGGATCCGCGGCTCGATCTTCGCGACCGACCGCGGCGTCAGCGCCTTGTTGAGGATGCGGCGGTGGCGGCTGTGGTCGGGCGGGTCCTGGGTGAACAGGACGTCGCCGCGGCTCATGACCACGCGCACGCGCTCGGCGAACTCCGGCGACGCGTCCGCGAGCGCACGCCCCACCGCCGCGACGGCGCCCGACACCGTCGGCCCCATCGGGTTCTGGCTGGAGAACAGCCGCGGTGCGGTGTTGACCTTCTCGATGTCCGCGTGCCTGCTGACGACGTAGATGTCGTACTCGGGGTCGTGGAAGACCGGAGCCTCGCGGCGGAGCTGCGCGTAGTGCGGGTACGGACACCGCATGGTGTCCGGCTCCTGGTCGAAGATCGGCTTGGTGGGGCGCGTCCCGGTGGTCATCGGCTACTTGGCCCCCTGCCCGGCGTCGACGCGCAGGATGTGACCGGTGATCTGGTCGGCGTTGTCGGAGGCGAGGAAGAGCACCGCGTCGGTGATGTCGGAGACCTCGGTGCGCCACTTCTCGCCGGGCATGTTGCCGGCGGCGGAGAACATCTCGAAGGCGTCGTCGGGCGTCATGCCGACCTCGCCCGCGAGGCCCAGCACCATCCCGGAGCCCTGGCCCTCGCCCGGCTTGATGGTGGCGGGCGCGATGGCGTTCACGTTGATGTTGAACTCGGCGAGCTCGAAGGCCCACGCCGAGGTCAGGCCCTGGATGGCGTGCTTGGCGGCCACGTAGTGCGACAGCTGGGCGTGCCCGGAGCCGGTGACGCCCGAGGAGATGTTGATGATCTTGCCGGAGCGCCGGCCGATCATGTTCGGGACCACGTACTTCGCGACGTACACGTGGCCCTTGAGGATCGTGTCGATCACCGCGTCCATGACGTGGCTGCGCATCCCCTGGATGGTGTCCAGGGCGGCCACACCGGCGTTGTTGACGACGACGTCGATCCGGCCGTCGAAGTAGTCGAGCGCCTTGGCCACCGACGCCTCGACCTGGCTCTCGTCGCGGATGTCGCACGGCAGCGGCAGGCAGCGCCGGCCCTGCGCCTCGACGGCCTTGGTGGTGTCCTCGAGCATCTGGCCCGTGGCGAGCGGGTAGATGTCGGCGATCGGGTCGGTGATGTCGAGGGCGGCGATGTCGGCCCCGGCGTCCGCGAACGCGAGCGCGTGGCTGAGCCCCTGGCCCTTCGCCGCGCCCGTGATCAGCACGTTCTTGCCCTCGAGCCCACGCAGTACTGCCGCCATCGAACGCCTCCTTGAGTTCCTGTGACGCCGCTCATCACGCGTCGTGAGGACGCTAACGCCGTCGACCGGAGGCGGCAAGGATCAGGCGGGCTCGGGGTCCTTCCGGCCGATCCAGGTCCACCCGTCGCGCGGTCCGCCCTCGACCAGCGCGGCCTCGATCCGGCGCTCGGCGATGCGCCAGGAGCCGTCCCGGACGAGGACGTCGACGTAGCGCAGGCCCACCCGCCACTGCGTACCGTCGTGCATCTCGTGGCCCGCCGAGCAGGACGACACCGCGTGCACCCGGCCGTCGGCGGCCTCGGTGAGCCGCACCTGGCCGAGGTGGTGGTGGGTCCGCCGGAAGCCCGCCTGGCCGCCCGCGAACCGGGCGCGCAGCGCCTCCCGGCCGCGCAGCGCCCCGCCGCGCCCGGGACCGAAGTCCATGACGGCGTCCGGGGTGAACAGGTCCACGACGGCCTCCATGTCGTACTCGTCGATCCGCTCGCAGTAGAGCGCGAGCACGTCGGTGATCCCGACATGGTCCTCGGGGGTCATCACGTCTCCGGGAGTCGCAGGTGGGGGAGGACCCGCTCGCCGAAGGTCGCGACGCGGGTCAGGGCGGTGCCGAGGTCCGGCTCGGCGAACAGCAGGCGGATCACGAGGTGCACCCGCGACCACGCCGCGAGCGACATGACGACGGCCCGCAGCCCCGCGACGACCTCGTCGGCGTCGCCGCCGATCTGGACGTCGACGGTGGGGGCGCCCGTGACCAGTCCCGCGTAGACCTGCCGCCCGCGCTGCATCGCCTCGTAGGCCTGCTGGGCGCGGGCGAACCCGGCCCGCGCCTCGGCGGCCCCGCCGCCCGGGGCGTCGAGCACGCAGGTGACGACGACGCCGCGCACGAACGTCGGGTCGGCAGGGTCGCGGACGGTCTCGAGGATGCGCGAGGCCGCCGACACGATCCCCGGCTCGCCACGCCCGACGAGGTGGCCGTCGGCGAGGCGCCCGGCCCGCGCCACCGCGCGGTCGGCGTACCCGCCGAGCCACAGCGGGATCGGGCGCGCCGGCGCCGGCGTCACCCGGACGTCGTGGAGATCCAGGCCCGGCGCCGAGAACGGCTCGCCCGTCCCGGCCGCGCGCAGCGCGCCGACCAGGGCCTCGAGACGCGCCCCGCGGGTGGCCGGGTCGACGCCGAACGCGCGGTACTCGTGCTCGGCGTACCCGAGGCCGAGGCCGAGCAGGAGCCGCCCGCCGCTGAGCCGGTCGACCAGCGCGGCGTCCTCAGCCAGGCGCAGCGGGTGGTGCAGCGGCGCGAGCACCACGCCCGTCGCCAGCTCGATCCGCCGCGTCACGGCGGCGCAGGCGGCGAGGACGGGCAACGGCGAGGGCAGGTAGCCGTCGGGCATGCCGTGGTGCTCGGTGACCCAGAAGGAGTCGAAGCCCGCGTCCTCGCCCGCCCGGGCCAGCGCGACGGCGTCGGTGGGGTCGCCGTGCTGGCCGCTCCACAGCCCGAGCCCGATCCGCAGCTCGCCGGTCACAGCGTCAGGACGGCGCCGAGCCGCGCGCGCCACTCGCCGAGGTCGACGTAGTCCCGGAAGTCGGTGATCAGGTCGCGCGCGGGGTCGACCTCGACGACCCCGTTGCACGCCACCGCGTACTCGTCGCCGTCGATGCCGAAGCGGTCGACCCGCTCCAGCCACGACCGCTCGGGGGTGTGCGCCGCGGTGACGACGTCCCAGCGCACCCACTGCGAGCGCGCCAGGATCGGCGCGAGCAGCCCCCGCACGCCGTCGGGGCCGACGACCGGCGCGTGCGGGACGTTCGCGAACGTCGCGTCGTCGGCGAAGCAGGCGGCCGCGGCGTCGGCGTCGCGCGCCTCGACCGCGGCGAGGAACCGGGTGACGACGGGCGGTGCGCTCACGACGAGAAGACCACCGGGTACGTCGCGAAGTGGTCCCGCGCCGAGTGCGGGTCGCGCTGCGGTGGCGCCGCGGGGTCCGGGCGCGCGCCGGCCGCGAGCAGGGCGTCGAGCATGAGGGTCACGGTGCCGAGCACCTGGGCGCCCTCGCGGTCCGTGGCCGCCGGCACCCCGCCGGCGAGCTCGGTGCCGATGCAGGCGTGCATCCCGCCGCCGAAGGCGTGGCCCCAGCGCGGCACGTCGGCCGGGACCTCGCGGACCGGGTCGTACTCGGTCGGCCGGTCGAAGATCGCCGGGTCGCGGTTGGCGGCCGCGATGTCGAGCACGACTTCCGAGCCCTCCGGGATCTCGGTGCCGCCGCGCAGCGCGATCGGCGCGAGGGCCCGGCGCCGCGCGACGGGGCTCGCCGGGTGCAGCCGCAGCGTCTCGTAGACGCAGGCCTGCAGCAGGGCCGGGTCGTGGCGCGCCTCCTCGGCGGCCTCGGGGTCGCGGGCGTACCAGGCGAACCAGTCGTCGACGGCGTGGGAGAACGCGTCGGCGGTGCTGTGCGAGCCCGCCTGCAGGTAGAACGCGACCTCGCGGCGCAGCATGTCGCGGTCGAGCCCGAGCTCCTCGCGGTTCCGCAGCAGCGCGGTGAGCACGTCGCGCGGCAGGTCGTCCTCGCCGATCTCCCCGTCGGCCAGGCGCGCGAGCAGGGCCTCGCGCCGCGCGATCGAGGGCGTCAGGAAGATCCGGTCGAACTCCTCGAGCGCGTCGGCGACCTCGGCGCGGACCTCCGCGGGGTCGCGGGTGGTGTGCACCAGCGTCGCGCCCTCGGAGAACTTCTTCGCGAACCGGTAGAGGGCGTCGGTCTCCGCGACATCCGTGGTCGAGTGGTCGACGCCCGCGACCATCGCGGTCAGGTTCATGACCGTGCGGTAGCCGAGCTCGAGCAGGTCGGCGCGGCCGGCGGCGACGAACGGGGCGAGCGTGTCGGTGACGACGTCGCGCAGGAACGTGTGCTCCCAGTGCCGAAACGTGCCGCGGCGGAAGAGCCGGTTCTCCACGCGGCGCCGCGTGCGGTGCGCGGCGCCGTGCAGCACCAGCAGGCAGTCGGCCATGACGACCCCGCCGGCGTCGTAGAGCGCCTGCTCGAGGTCGTGCTGCCGGTAGGCCTCGCGGACGTCGGCGTAGCGGTCCAGGGTGATCGTGGACAAGGAGCACTCCCTCGGCGTGGCGTGACTAACGACGCTAGCAACGCGTCCCGGACCGGTCGAGAGGCGAGGACGTCGTCAGGTGCTTGACGCCGCCCTACGATCTCCCCACTCTGTGACCCGCCCCACCGGACCCAACGTAGCGGGAGTCGCCGTGCCCGAGGTCGAGACGCTCGAGGCCGACGTGGTCGTGCTCGGCACGGGCCCCGCCGGCATGGCCGCCCTCGCCGCCGCGGCCGACGAGGGCGCCTCGGTCGTCGTCCTCGAGGCCATGGACCACATCGGCGGCAACGCGGTCTGGTCCACCGGCTACCTGGCCTTCGTCGACTCCGCGATGCAGCGCGAGCAGGGCATCACCGACGACGAGGAGACCTTCGTCGCCGACGCCCGCGCGATGGTCGAGCAGGCCCACGACCGGTTCGGCGTCGAGTGGGACGAGGCGCTGGTCCGGCTGTTCGCCCGCGAGAGCGCCGAGACCTACCGGCTGCTGACCGAGCGCGGCGTGCGCTTCAGCCGGTTCATCCCGCGCCCGCGTCAGCACAGCGTCGACCGGATGGCCGCGGTGGAGGACAGCTGGATGCTCGGCCGCGCCTTCAGCGCCGACACGGCGCGCGACGGCGTCACGGTCCGGTACGGGACCGTCGCGGACCGGCTGGTGGTCGAGGACGGCCGCGTCGTCGGCGTCCGCGCCCACGGCGTCACCGACGGAACACTGCTGGAGGTCACCGCCCGCCGCGGCGTCGTCCTGGCCACCGGTGGCTACCAGGCGAACCCCGAGCTGCGGCGCCGGTTCCAGCCCGTCGCGGTGTCCCGGGCGCCCTACCTGGGCGTCGACACCTGCCGCGGCGACGGCCACCTGCTCGGCCAGGCCGTCGGCGGCGACCTGATCAACATGACGTTCGTGCCGCCCCTGGTGATCGTCTCCTCGTCGGTCGTGGAGGACGCGATCGCGGTGAACGTCGCGGGGGAGCGGTTCCACGACGAGGCCGGGCCGTACGAGGAGCGGGTGGACCGCCTGCACGAGCAGCCCGGGCGGCGGGCCTGGTACGTCGTCGACGAGGAGGTCTTCCGGGAGAAGGCCACGCTGATCAGCCAGATGCCCGAGCCCCCCGTGTCGGCCGGGAGCCTCGCCGAGCTGGCGCAGGCCATCGACGTCCCCGCGAACGCGCTCGAGGCCACCGTCGCGCGGTGGAACGACTTCCTCGCGACCGACGCGGACCGGGACCCCGCCTTCGGCCGCGTCGTGCTGCCGCCCGGGCGCCGGACGTGCACGCGGGCCCCGTTCACCGCGGTGCCGATGGTCGAGGGCATCAACTTCTGCTGCGGCGGCTTCCGCGTCACCACCGATCTCCAGGTCCTCGACGTCTTCGGCGACGCGATCCCGGGCCTGTTCGCCGCCGGCGACTGCGTGGGCGGGCTCAATCCCACCTCCGATCTCGGCGGCATCCACATCAGCGGCGGCTTCACGCTCGGCCGCGTGGCCGGGCGGGCCGCGGCGCGCGGCGTGGACGGCGGCGCGGGCCACGGCACCGCCCTCCACGCGGGCCTGCCGGGGATGCTCGACACCCGCATCGCCCTCGTGCGGCTCGACCCCGAGCCCACCTCCTGAGTCCACCGCCTGAGACCCAGCCCGATCCCCGAGGAGACGACGATGTCGGTCGGAGTGTTGTTCACGCAAGGCCAGGTGACGGGCGAGCCACGGACGACGCTCGCGGAGATCCTGGAGCAGGCCGAGGCCGCGGACCGGCTGGGCTTCTCGGCCGCGCTGACCACGGAGCACAAGGACTCCGACGAGTACTTCGGCGCGCCGCTGCACCTGGCGTTCGCCATCGCCGCGCGCACGCAGCGGGTGCGCGTGGGCACGGCGATCGCCATCGCACCGCTCTACGCGCCCGCCGTGCTCGCGCAGGACGCCGCGATCCTCGACCAGCTCTCCGGCGGGCGCGCCTGGCTCGGGCTCGGCGCCGGCTACATGCCCGTCGACTACACCGCCGCCGGCGTGCCGTGGGAGGACCGGGCCCAGCGCTTCGACGAGACCGTGCGCATCGTGCGGGCGGCGCACACCCAGGAGCGCTTCTCCTTCGACGACCAGCTGCACCACTTCGAGGACCTGGCCGTGCTGCCGCGCCCGCTCCAGGAGGGCGGCGTGCCGCTGCACCTCGCGGCCTGGACCCCGGGCGGCCTGCGCCGCGCCGGGCGCCTCGGCGACGGGTGGATCACCAACGCGCTGATGTCGCTGGACACCATGACGACCATGGCCGCGGACTACCGGGCCGCCGCGGAGGCCGCCGGCCGGCGTCCCCACGTCACCTCGATCCGCTTCTGCTGGCCCTACACCTCGCGCGAGGAGGCCCTCGAGCTCTTCGGCGACACCGCGCTCGCGATGGCCCGCACGCTGTTCGACTACGGCGCCATCACCGACCTGCCGGGGGTGACGAGCGCCGACCAGATCACCCTGGAGGAGTTCGTGCGCGACCGCTTCGTGTTCGGCACGCCCGAGGAGTGCGTCGAGACGATCGGGCGCTTCCGCGACCAGGCGGGGGTCGACGACTTCCTCATGATCTTCCGCTACCCGACCGGCCCGGACCACCGCTCGGTCCTGCGGGCCATGGAGCTGTTCGGCACCGAGGTGCTGCCCGCGCTCGACCGCTCCGCGGTCCCCGCGTGACGCCGCTGCGCCTCGGTGTCGTCGGTCTCAACTACGCGGCCGGGACGCACCTGCCGGTCTACGCGGCCCTGGCGCGCGAGGGCCTGGTCGAGCTCGCGGCGGTCGCGACCGCGCACCGGGAGACCGCCGACGAGGCCGCCCGCACCCACGGCGTGCCCCGGGCCCACGTGGGCTTCGAGGCGCTCTGCGCGGACCCGGACGTCGACCTGGTCGACGTCGCGACCCGTCCGAGCCGGCACGCGGCGATGGCCGCGGCGGCGCTGGAGGCGGGCAAGCACGTGCTGTGCGAGGCGCCGCTGGCCCGGTCGGTGGCGGAGGGGCTCGCGATGGCCGACGCGGCCGCGTCCTCGGGGCGCCTGGCGGTCGTCGACATGCAGTCGCGGTACTGGCCGGGTCTCGCCGAGCTGCGCCGCCGCGTGCACGACGGCTGGATCGGCCGGGTCGACAACGTCGCGGTGCAGGCGTTCTACCCGACGTTCACGAATCCCGCGGCCGTGCGGGGCTCGGGGTGGTGCGCCGACGCGGGCCACGGCGCGAGCTCGCTGCGGGTGCACGGCCTGCACACCGCGGACATCGTGCGCTGGACGTTCGGCGAGCTCACCGACGTGCAGGGGGTGGTGGCGCGGCGGGCGCCGACCTGGCCGGGACCGGACGGGCCGCTGCCCGCCGACAGCGTCGACTCCGCGGCGTGGACGGCCCGGACCGCCGACGGCGCCGTGTGCTCGGTGCACAGCTCGTGGGTGGCGCCCGCGGGCGCGGGCTGGCGGCTCGTCGCGCACGGATCCGGGGGCGTGCTGATCGCCGAGGCCGCCGGGCACACCGGGCACTTCCCCGTCCGGCTCTCCGGGGCGCGCACCGGCGAGGACGTCGCCGAGATCGTCGCCGCCGAGGGCGCCGCCACCGAGCCCTTCACCCGCCTCGTGCGGGCGCTCGTCGCGCACCTGGCCGACGGGGCGCCGGCCGGGGATCTGCCGACCTTCGCCGACGGCGTGGCCGCGCTCCGGGTGGCCGACGCGGTGGACGGCGGCCTCGCGACTTTGACGTCAGCCGTCTAACGACTACCGTCCGGGAGCCTGCGGGGTCGAGGGAGGAACCGTGACCACAGCCGCCACCGGGGAGTCGGTCGTCGTCACCCTGAGCACGTTCGCCGACGCCAAGGACGCCTACCGCAGCCGCGAGCTGCGCCAGTCGCTCTACGACGAGGGCGAGGTGGTGATGGCCGACGTGCTGGTGAACCTGCACGGCACCGAGCACCGCGACCGCCGCCGCGTCGAGAACCGCATGTTCCGCCGCGAGGTGTTCGAGCGCTACGAGCGCGACCTGTTCCCGCAGGTCACCGCGGACACCCTCGCCCCGTACGTCGCGGCGGGCCACGTCGACCTCGTGCACCTCGGGCACGAGCTGATGCTCAACCTCGCCGCGCTCACCGCGGGCATCGACCGCCCCGAGGGCACCGCCGCCGAGACGGCCCGGCTGCACGCGCACATGATGCGGTTCATCGAGGGCGCGACGCTCGCGCACGCCACGGGTGACAAGGCCGCGAAGGCCGCCGAGGTGGCCCGCGCGCTCGAGGAGTGGGACGCCGAGTTCCTGGCGCCGTCGATCGCGCGGCGGCGCGAGATGCTGGACGCGGGGGTGGAGCCGCCCCGAGACGTCCTGGCCACCCTGCTGCGCCACGCCGACGAGCTGGAACTCCCGCACCACGTCGTCCGCCGCGAGGTCGCGTTCTACCTGCTCGCCGGGGCGCACACGAGCGCGACGGCGTTCGTGCGCACCGTCGACCACATGCTCGGCTGGTTCGCCGAGCACCCCGACCGCACCGACGCCTGGGCCGACCCGCTGTTCGTGCAGCGTTGCGTGCACGAGACCGTGCGGCTCAACCCGTCGAGCCCGGTGGGGATGCGCCGGGCGCTGGCCCCGGTCGCGCTGCGCTCGGGCACGACGATCCCGGAGGGCGCCACCGTCGTGATCGACCTCCAGGCGGTGAACCGCGACGTCACGCTCTTCGGCGCCGACGCCGCCGCCTTCGACCCCGACCGCACGGTGCCCGCGGGCGTCGCCCCGTTCGGCCTGAGCTTCGCCGCCGGGATGCACGTCTGCATCGGGCAGGACCTCGCCGCCGGGGTGGTCGCCCGGTCCGGCGCCGACGCTGGCGACACTTCTGGCACGCACCTGTTCGGCCTCGTCACCGGCGCGGTCGGGCAGCTGTTCGCGGCCGGCGTCCGCCCCGACCCGGACCACCCGCCGGAGCGCGACGCCTCGACCGCCCGCCCGTACTGGGGCACCTACCCGGTGCTGCTCGGAGGAGGTTCGTGAGCTACCGCATCGAGGTCGACGGCGAGATCTGCATCAGCTCGGGACGGTGCGTCGCCGAGCACCCGGAGGTGTTCCGGTTCGACGACGACGAGGTCGCCGAGACCGTGCCGGGGGCACCGACGCTGCCCGACGACGTGACGCTGCGGCTGGCGCGCTCCTGCCCGTCGTCGGCGCTGCTGGTGTTCGATGCGCAGACCGGCGACGAGGTCGACGTCTTCGCGTCGTGAGCACCTGAGGAGAGCACGTGGACCTGGGGATCCGGGGGAAGCGCGCGGCGGTGGCCGCGGGCACAGCGGGGCTGGGACGGGCGTGCGCGGCGGCGCTGGTGGCCGAGGGCGCCGCGGTGACGATCTGCGGCTCCGACGCCGGGCGCGCGCAGGCCGCGGCCGCCGAGCTGGGCACCGACTGGCTGGTCGCCGACCTGACCGACCCCGAGGCGGCGGCCGGGTTCGTCGGGCAGGTCTCCGAGCGCCACGGCGGCGTCGACATCCTCGTCGTCAACGGCCCCGGGCCCGGTCCGGGGCGCGTCGCCGACACGACGCTGGGCGACTACCAGGCCGCGCTGGACCGCAGCCTGCTCGCCGTGGTCGGCATGTGCCTGGCCGCGATGCCCGGGATGCGCGAGCGGGGCTGGGGGCGGGTCGTCGCGATCACCTCGCTCGGCGTGCGCCAGCCCTATCCGAACCTCGCGCTGTCCAACACCGCGCGGGCCGGGGCGACGGGCTTCCTGCGCACGCTGGCCCGCGAGGTGGCCGCCGACGGGGTCACAGTGAACTCCGTGCTGCCGGGGCTGCACGACACCGACCGCGTCCGCTCCGTGTACGCCGACCCCGACCTGCGCGCCCAGGCCCTCGCCGGCGTGCCGGCCGGGCGTCTCGGCGACCCCGCGGAGTGCGCGGCGCTCGTCGCGTTCCTCTGCGGGCAGGGCGCGGGGTTCGTCACCGGCGCGGCGGTGCCCGTGGACGGCGGGGCCTACCAGGCGTTGCTCTGACGTCTGGACACCGGCGTCGTCAGTTCTCTAACGTCTAGCTCCCGCCACACCGACGTCCGGGAGCGCGCATGTCCACGGAATCGACCGCCGTCCCGGCCGCCGCGGACGCCACCACCCGGCGCGCGCTGCGGCGACTGCTGGCGGGCGGCGTCATCGGCTCGCTCGTCGAGTTCTACGAGTTCTCGGTGTACGCCGTGCTCGCCACCACGCTCGCCACGGTGTTCTTCCCGGCCACCGACCCCACGACGGCGCTGCTGTCCACGCTCGCCGTGTTCGCGGTCGCGTTCTTCGCCCGGCCGCTCGGCGGCTTCGTCTGGGGCGCGGTCGGCGACCGGATCGGGCGCAAGCGCACGCTCGCGCTGACGGTGCTGCTGATGTCGGCGGCCACGGCGCTGATGGGCCTGCTGCCGGGCTACGCGGCGATCGGGCTGGCGGCGCCGGCGCTGCTCGTGCTGTTGCGGTTCGTGCAGGGCGTCTCCGCGGGCGGGGAGATCTCCGGCGCCGTGTCGTTCGTCGCCGAGCACGCGCCCGAGAACCGGCGCGGCTTCTTCGTCGGGATGATCTCCGTCGGCGCCGTGGTCGGGACGCTGCTCGGCAGCCTGATCCCCGGGGTCCTGCTGCTCACCCTCACCACCGAGCAGATGCAGTCGTGGGGCTGGCGGATCCCGCTGGTCGTGGCCCTGCCGCTCGGCCTGGTCGGGCTCTACATCCGCCAGAAGCTCGACGAGACGCCGTACTTCCTCGCGCTGCGCGAGGAGCGCAACCGGGCGTCGAACCCCGTGCGCGCCGCGCTCGCGGGCCGTGAGCAGCGCCGCCTGCTCCTCATCGCGTTCGGCCTCGTCGCGGCGAACGCGTCGTCGTTCTACATGATCGTCGGCTACCTGCCGAGCTTCGCGACCCGCAGCCTCGAGCTCTCGGGGCTGCAGGCGTTCGCGCCGTCGGTGATCGCGCTGGCGGCGTGCCTGGTGGCCGAGGTCGGCGGGGCGTGGCTCTCCGACCGCATCGGGCGCCGCACCGTGCTGCTCGCCAGCGTCGTCGGCCTGCTCGTGCTGGCCTACCCGAGCTTCCTGCTCATCACGTCGGGGACGTTCGGGCTGATCGCCTGCGGGCTGGTGCTGTTCGGGCTGCTCGCGGGCGCGTACGCCGCGGTGATCAACGCCGCGCTCGTCGAGCTCTTCCCGACGCGGGTGCGGGTCAGCGGGCACGGGATCACGTACAACCTGTCGGTCGCGATCTTCGGCGGGTCCGCGCCCTACCTGCTGACGTGGCTCGGCGGCGTCACCGGCTCGACGATGGTCGGCGCGTACTACGTCATGATCCTGGCGGTGGTCTCGCTGCCCGCCGTGCTGGCGCTCAGGGAGACGGCGCGGAGGCCGCTGCCGTAGTCGCCGCCGTAGGGAGCCGCAGGAGCCGCTCGGCGTTCGCCGTCAGCTCCTTGCCCCACGTGCCGGTCGGGGTGTCGTCGGCGTCGGAGTCCCAGCCGGCGAAGTTGGTGCCGAACACGAGGTGGGACGGGTCGGCCCGCGCCGCGAGCAGGGCCGCCGAGCCCTCGTCGTGCACGTGGACGTCGAACCACAGCCGGCGGAGGAACGGCTCGAACCCCTGCTCGCGCAGCGCCTCGGACGCCCACGGGCGCTGGCGCGCCGCCCGGGCGAAACGGCCCGCGAGGAACGCGGCCGCGCCCCCGCCGTGGGACAGGCACACGTCGAGCCCGGGGTGGCGCTCGAGCACCCCGCCGAACACCAGCGCGGCGACCGCGAGGGTCTCGTCGTAGGCGAAGCCGCACTGCAGGTCGAGGTCGAACCGGCGCAGCCGCGGGTCGGCGGGTGGCCCGTCGGGACCGATCGGGGAGGGGTGCACGAACAGCGGGACGTCGAGGTCGACGACCGCCTCGTAGAGCGGGTCGAGCGCCGGGTCGTCGAGCGTGCGCCCGGCCGGGTCGGTGTCGAGGTAGATCGCCGGCATGCCGAGGTCGCGCACCGCCCGCCGGGCCTCGCCGATGGCCGCGGCCACGTCCTGGACGGGCAGCTGGGCGGCGGCGAGCAGGCGGTCGGGGTGCTCGCCGACGAGGGCGGCGAGGCCGTCGTTGGTCCGGCGCGCGAACGCGACCGCGTCGTCGACGGGCAGGTCGCCGAAGTAGGTCAGCGGGTTGGGCGAGAGCAGCTGGCGCCCGATGCCGGCCGCGTCCATGGCGGCCAGGCGCACGTCGACGTCCATGAACGGGCTGCCCTCGTAGCGCACGCCGTGCAGGACGTAGTCGCCGACGCGGTAGAACGGCCGCCCGTCCGGCGAGGTGCCCAGCTCCGGTCCGGCCCGCCCCGCCGCGCCCTCGGAGGAGCGCAGGACGGCGTGGGCGTGCACGTCGAGGATCTCAGACATGCGACATGCGCTCGAGCTGCTCCTCGGTGAGCGCGAGCGAGCGCGTCAGCGGGCAGGCGGCGAGGAAGCGGACCTGGTCGGACGCGCGCTGCTTGTGCTCGGGGATCGGGGTGACGAGGTCGGTGCGCTTCCCGCCCTTGATCACCTCGACGATCTTTTCCTTGTCCTGGAGCACCCGGACGTCGCGCAGCGGGTCGCCGTCGACGACCAGGACGTCGCCGACCCGGCCGGTCTCGAGCGTGCCGACCTCGCCCTCCATGCGCATCGCGAAGGCGCCGTTGCGGGTGGCCGCGACGATCGCCTCCATCGGCGACATGCCCATGTAGTCGACGAACATCTCCAGCTCGCGGGCGTGCCACTCGCCGACCGGGGTGACCGCGAAGCCGGTCTCGGAGCCGGTGAGGAAGCGGACCCCGGCGGCGTGGGCCTTCGTGAGCTGCTTGGCCGTCACCTCGATCTCGGCGCGGAACACGTCGAGCAACTCGGGGGCGGTGCCGATGCGCGCGCCGTAGTCGGCGAGGTTGCCCAGCAGCGTGAACGTCGGGCACATCGACGCCCCGGCCTCGACGACGGCCTCGATCGCCTCGTCGTCCAGGTAGGAGGCGTGGTAGATCAGGTCGACCCCGGCGCGGGCGGCGTCGCGGGTGGAGTCGGAGTTGCGGCAGTGCGCGACGACCTTGGTGTTGAGCTCGTGCGCGGTGTCGCAGACCGTGCGCAGCTCGTCGATGTTCCAGACCTTGATCTCGGGGCCCTTCATCGACGGGATCAGGCCGGTGACCATGATCTTGATCCAGTCGACGCCGTACTTGATCTGCCGGCGGATCTCGTTGACCATCACGTCCCGCCCGGTGACGACCGTGGCGTAGCCGGTGGTGCCCTCGTCCTTGATCATCCGCCCGGCCGTGCCGCCCAGCATCGTCATGAGCGCCTGGCCGCCGGCGCGCATCCGCGGGCCCTCGACGATCCCGGCGTCGATCGCGTCGCGGAGCTCGCAGCCGATGTTCCACAGGCAGTCGGCGTCGAGGACGCTGGTGACGCCCGCGCGCAGCACCTTGCGGGCGTTGTAGGCCGAGAGCATCGAGCTGTAGGCCTCGGTGCGGTGGTTGAAGAGCTCGTCGTTGCCCGTGGGCTCGCCGAACGTGAGGTGGGTGTGGGCGTCGATGAGCCCGGGCATCACCGTCTTCCCGGTGGCGTCGACGCGCTCGGTGGCCTCGTCGGCGCCGGCCGCGGCCTCGGCGCCGAGGGCGGCGATGCGTCCGTCGCGCACGAGGACGTCCTCGCCGGGCCGCGCCGCCGCGCCGGTGCCGTCGACGACCGTGCCGCCGTGGATCAGGATGCTCGCCATCACGCGCCTCCCGTTCGCGCCGTCAGGGTGCTGACGACTATCCGTGCCGTGGCTCTCAGTCTCGCACAGAGGTGAAGGGTCGCCGGGTGATGGACGCGGACGATCGTCGGCATTAGCGTCGTTACCGTGACGACGACGTGGGCAGTGATCACGGGAGCCGGTCGGGGGATCGGTGCCGTCCTGGCCCGGCACGCGGCGAAGGAGGGCTACCGCGTCGCGGCGTGGGACCTCGACGGCGAGGCCGTCCACGCCGTCGCCGCCGAGATCGGCGAGGCGTGCGTGCCGATGGCCGTGGACGTCGCCGACGAGAGCTCGGTGCGCTCGGCGATGGCCGAGCTGTCCGCCGCCCCCTCGCTCGTGGTCAACAACGCCGGGATCGTGCGCTTCGGCCCGCTGCTCGAGCTGGCGGCGGCCGACTGGCGCGCCGCGCTCGACGTCAACCTCACCGGCACGTTCCTGGTCGCCCGAGTCGCGGCGGCGCGCATGGTCGCCGAGGGCGTCGGCGGCGCGATCGTCAACATCGCCTCGATCAACGGTCTGGCCGCCGCACCCGGGGCCGGGGCGTACACGTCCTCGAAGGCCGGGGTCGTCAAGCTCAGCGAGCACATGGCCCTCGAGTGGGGCGCCCACGGCATCCGCGTCAACGCGGTCGCGCCCGGCCTCATCGACGCCGGCATGTCGGAGCCGATCAACGCCGACCCCGCGGCGCGCAAGGCGCGGTCCGGCCGCGTCCCGCTCGGGCGTCTCGGCACGGCCGACGACGTCGCCGAGGCGGTGCTCTTCCTCGGCTCCGAGAAGGCCGCCTACATCACGGGCCAGACGCTCGCGGTGGACGGCGGAATCACCCGTGGCGCCCTCAACGCCATGCCGCGCGGCGCGGCCACCGACCCCAGCGCCGACTGACCTGGGACGATGGGGCCATGTCGCAGCAGAGCGTCATCGACGAGCTGGGCCGTCTCGGGATGTCGGGCTACGAGGCCAAGGCCTACGTGGCCCTCGTGGCCGCCGGGACGCCGCTGAACGGGTACGAGGTCGCCAAGCGCTCGGGCGTGCCGCGCAGCACGGTCTACGAGACGCTCGGCAAGCTCGTCGGCCGCGGCGCCGCCTACGAGGTGCACGCGGGGGAGGGGAGCGTCGGCTACCTGTCGCTGCCGCCCGCGTCGCTACTCGAGCGGATGCGCCGCGAGTTCGACGCCTCGATGGACGCCCTGGGTACCGAGCTGCCCCGGCTCGCGACGCCGCCCCAGGTGCGCATCGTCCACAACCTCACCGACCGCGGCTCCCTGCTCGCGCGCGCCGAGGACGTCGTCGGCGCGGCCCGCAACGACCTCTTCCTCTCCGGCTGGCCCGCCGAGCTCGCGCCGCTCAAGCCCGCGGCGCGCCGCGCGGAGACCGAGGGCGTCGACGTCTCCGTCGTGAGCTTCGGCGAGGACGCCGAGCCGGTCGGCAGCACCACGGTGCACCGCTTCTCGTCGCCCGACGTGGCCCTGGAGAACCTGGGCTGCCGGCTGATGGTCGTCGCCGCCGACCGCGAGCAGGCCGTCATCGGCGGCGTCGTCGGCGACGACGCGTGGGGCGTGTTCACCGACGACCCCGCCGTCGTGCTGGTCGCGGTCGAGTACGTCCGCCACGACATCGCCATGCACCTCATCGCCGAGAAGCTCGCCCCCGAGGACTTCGAGACGTTCTGGGCGAACGACCCGGCGATCCAGCGCCTGCGCGCCGACCACGGCATCCCGGCGGCGCTGCTCAAGCTCGGCGGGCGCGAGGCGCCGACCGCCCGCCGCCGGCGCCGGTGATGGGCCTGCGGCCCATGTGAGTGAAACGGGTCGTCAGGGCAGCCCATTTCACTCACCTGGGCCGCAGGCCCATCAGGCGTTGGTGACCCCGAGGCCGAGGCCGCCGTCGACGGTGAGCACGTTGCCGGTGACCCACTCCGCGCCGAGCAGGTACTCGACGGCCTCGGCGACCTCGTCGGTGGTGCCCGGCCGGCCCAGGGCGTGCGCGGGGCCGAGGGACTCCATGCGCTCGGCGGCGGTCGCGTCGTCGAAGATCCCGGCGCGCTGGTTGATCTCGGTCAGCACGCCGCCCGGGCGCACGCAGCTGACGCGGACGCCCTGGGGGCCCAGCTCGGCGGCGAGCACCCCGGTCAGCGTCTCGAGCGCTCCCTTGGTCGCCGCGTAGGGCGACGCGCCGGGGAACGCGCGCTGGGTGTGCACCGAACCGAAGAACACCACCGCGCCCCGGGAGGCGACGAGGTGGGGGAGCGCGAGGCCGGTCAGCAGCATCGGCGCGACGGTGTTGGACGCGAAGACGTCGTGCAGGCCCTGCTCGGTGAGCTCGGCGAGCGGGCCGCGGTACATGTTGGCGGCGCCGTGCACGATCGCGTCGAGGCGGTCGCCGCCGTGCGCGACGGCGGCGTCGACCATCGCGCGCCGGTCGGCCTCGACGGTGACGTCGCCCGCGACCGCCCGGGCCCCGCAGCGACGGGCGACGGCGTCGATCTTCTCGGCGCGCCGGCCGGTGAGGGTGAGGTGGGCGCCGGCGGCGGCCAGGCGCGTCACGACGGTCTCGCCGATGCCCGACCCCCCTCCGGTGACCAGGACGGACATGCCGGCGATCTCTCGTGCCATCAGGCGATTCCCTTCATCACGGTCTCGGCGGCCATCCGCAGCATCAGCGCGCGCTCCAGGGGCGCCGAGGTCGTGCGCAGCTCGTCGGACTGGACCTCCACGGCGAGCGGGAGGTCCCCGGGCAGGCCCGCGACGAAGGCGGGCAGGTCGAGTCCGCCGCGGCCCGGCGGGACGCGGTGGTGGCGGGCCTCGTCGGCCAGGTCGGCGGGCGGCGTCCCCGGGTCGGCGACGTCGGTGAGCTGGGCGTAGCCGGTGAGCGCCGGGTCGGCGGGGCGGGCCAGGTCGTCGCCGGTGCGGTGCAGGTGCAGGGGGTCGAGCAGGACGGTGACGCCGGTGGCGCGGGCGATCCGCTCGGCGGCGTCGCGGGTGCGCACCCCGGTGAAGCGCATGGGCTCGAGGGCGACGCGCGTGCCCGACCCCTGCAGCAGCGACGCCAGCTCGGCGACCCGGGCGGTGGTGACGTCCTCGTCGGGGTCGTCGGACACCGTCAGCAGGAAGCGCGCGCCCAGCTCGGCGGCGGCCTCGGCGAGGGCGCGGTCGGCGTCCGACAGCGGATCGGGGCCGAGCCGGACGACCTCGACGTCCAGGAGGCCGACGTCGTGGCGCGCGAGCGCCCGGGCGACCTCCGGGGCCTGCGCGCGGGGGTCGGCGAGGCGGACCCCGGCCATGTCGTAGCCGCTCGCGGCCGCGCAGGCGACGACCTCGGCCGGGTCGAGGTCGAGGACGCAGCCGGCGGACAGGGAGAGCGGGTGCTCAGCCACCGAGGGCCCACCGGGCGGCACGGGTGACGATCTCCGCGTGCTCGGCCACCGCGTACGACGGCGGGTGGTGGCCCAGGGCGTCGTACACGACCCGCCCGCCGCCGTGCTCGCGCCGCCACAGCAGGGGCATGACGCGACCGTCGGGTCCCGGCTGGGGCGCGGCGAGCAGCGGGTCGAGGTCGTCGGCGAGCGCCATGTCGCCGTACACCTCGTCGACCAGGCAGAACCCGCCGACGCCGTCGACGAGGTGGTCGTCCCCGGTGACCGACACGTCGATCTCCGGGCCGAGCGGCGGGTGCTGGGAGTGGCCCCAGACCCACCGCGCGCCGAGCGCGTCGGCCCACCCCGGCCAGTCGTCGAAGCACAGCGCGGCGGTGTGCATCGCGAGCACGCCGCCCCCGCCGGCGAGGTGCTCGGCGAACGCCGCGCGCGCCGCGTCCGAGGGGCTCGCGCCCTCGGCGTCCGCCTGCGCCCGGTAGCGGTCGGGGACACCGGGGCCGGTCATCGTCCAGCGCAGGGCGTTGACCACGAGGAGGTCGGCGCCGGGGAGGGCGAGGAACGCCGCGTCGACGTCCTCGTGGACCTCCGGCGTGACCCCGAGCGGGCGCAGCAGGTCGGCGAGGCAGGACGTCGTGGCCGGGAAGTCGTGGGTCAGACCTCCGGACAGCACCACAGCGCGCACGGGGCGACCTCCCGTCGTCGGGACCTTAACGACTACCGGGGTGACTCTACGAGGCGCGCGCTCGCGCGGACCAGACCGCGTCCCGCGATTAGGGTCGGCGTCCGTGCCCGGCCCCCGCACCCTGCATCAGCACGTCCCCGCCCGCCCCGACCTCCCGCAGCGTGTCGGCCCGGACGCGACCGCGGTCGTCGTCGGCGGCGGCATCGCCGGGGTCACCGCCGCCCTGGTCCTCGCCGAGCGCGGCGTCCGGGTGGAGCTGCTCGAGGCGGCGCCGCACCTCGGCGGGCGCCTCGGCACCTGGGACAGACAGCTCGCCGACGGCTCCGAGGTGGTCGTCGAGCACGGCTACCACGGCTTCTTCCGGCAGTACTACACGCTGCGCGACATCCTGCGCCGCCTCGACCCCGACCTCGGCTTCCTGCGCGACGTCGGCGGCTACCCGATCGCGAGCCGCCCGTCGGTCGGCTGGGAGTCCGAGGACTTCACGGCGCTGCCGCGCACGCCGCTGCTCAACCTGGTCGCCCTGGTGCTGCGCAGCCCCAGCTTCAAGCTCCGCGAGCTGCGCCACGTCGACGCCGACGAGGCGCTGGCGATGCTGCGCTACGACCCGGTCCGCACGTTCGCCGAGCACGACCACCGCAGCGCCGCCGACCTGCTCGACGGCCTGGGCTTCTCCGACCGCGGCCGCGCGATGCTCTTCGAGGTCTTCGCGCACTCGTTCTTCAACCTCGAGCAGCGGTACTCGGCGGCGGAGTTCCTGGCGATGTGCCACTTCTACTTCACCGCCAACCCCGAGGGCCTCGGGATGGACGCGCCGACCGAGGACTACCGGACCTCGCTGTGGGAGCCGTTCACCCGCCTGCTCGAGAAGCACGGTGCGACGGTGACGACCGGCGCGCGGGCGGTGTCGCTGCGCCCGGACGGCGCGCGGGGCTGGGCGGTCGACGTCGAGGGCGAGCCCGCCCGGTACGCCCGCCACCTCGTGGTGGCCACCGACGTGCCCGCCACCCGGGACCTCGTCGCCGCCTCGCCGGAGCTGATCGCCTCGGCGCCCGGGCTCGCGCGGCGGATCGCGGCGCTGCCCGGCGGCGAGCCCTACGTCGTCGCGCGCCTGTTCTGCGAGGGCGACGTCGACCCCGGGCGGGCGGTGTTCACCGGCGTCACCCGCGAGCGCGTCCTCGACTCGGTGACCCTGTTCCACCGGCTCGAGGGCGGGTCGGCGCGCTGGGCGGGCACGGGGCGGTCGGTGGTGGAGCTGCACTCGTACGCCTGCCCGCCGGGGGAGTCGGTCGACGACCTGGTGGCGGCGATGCGCGAGGAGCTCGCCGCGCTGTGGCCCGAGGCCGCGGACCTGCGGGTGATCGACGTCGACGCCCACTGCTACACCAACGCGCCCGGCTTCGACCCCGGCTACCACCTGGTGCGTCCCGGCGTCCTCACCGACGCGCGCGGGCTGCGCCTGGCCGGCGACTGGGTGGCGAGCGACGTGCCCTCGGCGCTCATGGAGCGGGCGGCGGTCACCGCGGTCACCGCCGCCAACGACGTCCTGCGCGAGGAGGGCGCCGCGCCGGAACCGATGCGCTCGATCCGCCCCCGCGGGGTGCTGGCGCCGCGGGTACGTGCGTGATCTTCTGAGCGATAGCTCAGAAGATCACTCACGTGGGGTGCACGGCGACGGGAGCGGCGACGCGATACCGTCTGCGCGCCGCCGGCGGAGGACCGGTGGGGGACCCGGGAGGACCTGCAGTGGCGAACCGACGGACGGCCGGGCGCACGGCGGCGCTGGTGGGCGTGCTGCTCGCCGGAGGCGTGGCCCTGAGCGCGTGCGTGTTCCCCGCCGAGCCCGCCCCGGGGTCGCCGTCGAGCCCGAACGAGTACTCCACCGAGGGCTTCCCGCCGCCCGGTCCCGCGCCCCAGCCCGGCGTGATCACGCCCGCTCCCGCGCCGCCCCTCGAGCGTGTCGAGCCCGTCGAGCCGACCCCGGGCCCGCCGACCAGCGTGGAGCCGGCGGAGCCGGAGCCCGCGCCGGCCCCCGGCGAGTAGTCCTCAGCTCTCCGGCGCCGGGGTCCGCGCGCAGAACGCGACCCCGAGCAGCCCGAGCGAGCCGCTGATCAGGAAGATCACGAGCGTGCCCGGCGAGAGCGACCCGGTGACCGCGTCGCCGAACAGCACGACCGCCGCGGTCCCGGGCACCAGCCCGATCGCCGTGCCGACGAGGTAGTGCCACCACCGCACGCTCGTCACCCCGAACGTGTAGTTCAGCGGGGCGAACGGGATGAACGGCACGAAGCGCGCCGAGACCACCGCGAGCAGGCCGCGCGAGCTCAGCCGCTCCTCGAGCATCCGGACCCGGCCGGGTCCGAGGTGTCGGACCGCCCGGCCGCCGAGCCGCCGCGAGATCGCGAACCCGGCCGCCGCCGACGCCACGCTCGCCACCAGGCACAGGACCAGGCCCAGCCAGGGGCCGAAGAGCAGGCCCGCGCACAGCGAGAACGCCGTGCGGGGCACCGGCGCCGTCGTCACGACGACGTGCACCCCCAGGAACGCCAGCGGCGCCCACCCGCCGAGCGCCGCGACCCGGTCGCGCAGCTCCAGCGGCGTGGGCAGCGGGACGGTGACGGCGACGACGACCAGCGCGAGCAGCACGGCGGCGAGGAGGTACCAGCGGCCACGACCGGACGTCAGGCGCAGCGGGGCCACGGTCGGGCGTGCTCCTGTCGTGCTCGTCGGCGTGTTCCCGGCGAGCGTACTCAGGCCACGCGGGAGAACAGGCCCTGATACGCGACGACCATGCCCACCGGGTCGACGGTGACGCCGAACTCCCCATAGGTCGGGTCGGCGTAGGTGTAGGTCGCGAGGCCCCGGGCCTCGTCGGGGCCCCGGCGGTAGATCTGGCGCACGCGGTGCACGGCGAGCGACGGCACGTCGAGCCACGCCACGTCGATCGACGCCTCGCCGCCCACCGGCAGGTCCAGCCGGCGCACGGGCAGCGTGTTCGTCAGCGGCGAGGCCGAGACGTCGACGTCGGTGCAGCCGCGCAGGTCCGGCCAGGGCCGCCCGTCGAGGGACCACTCACCCAGGTGGTCGACCTCCAGCGTCACCCGCTCGAGACCGTCGTCGGCGAGCACCTCGACGAACACGGTGCGGGTGAGCCACGCCCGGTCGGCGATCACCGAGTACCGCAGCGACCACGCCCCCGCGTCGTCGCGCATCACCGCCGAGCCGTCGAGCAGGTGCGCACCGTCGGGGTGCGTCGCGTCCGGGGTGTAATCGGAGAGGGCGCCGTGGGCCAGGCCGTCGGAGACGTCGAGCCGTCGCCACATCGCGGAGTGCAGGGCCACCGGGGGATGGTGGCAGACACACGGTGACGCGCATTCACGCGTGCCGTGCCCGGACGCGTGGCACGATCTCGGCGTCACGGGTCCGGCGCGGGGAGTCACCGGCGCGGAGAGGGGAGCGTCCAGGTGAGTGGTCCGTCGTCCGACCAGCCGTCCGACGAGACGTCCGGCTCGTCCGGGTCGTCCGGCGCCTCGAGCGGCGGGAACGGCACCGACGGCGGGACCGGCGAGCCCACCCCGCCCCGCGGCACGCCCGGCGCGTCGTCGGTCCCGGCCTGGGACCCGGGGGGCGGCAGCGGCGGTGACCAGCCCACGACGAGCGGCTCCTCCGGCTTCGCCCAGCCCGGCGCCGCGCCCGGGTCCGTGCCCGGGTACGGCCAGCAGGCCGGCTACGGCCAGCAGCCCGGCTACGGGCAGCAATCCGGGTACGGCCAGCAGCCGGGATACGGCCAGCAGCCCGGCTACGGGCAACAACCCGGCTACGGGCAGCAACCCGGGTATGGGCAGCAACCCGGCTACGGGCAGCAACCCGGCTACGGGCAGCAACCGGGGTACGGGCAGCAGCCCGGGTACGGACCGCCACCGGGATACGGCCAGCCCGGGTACGGCCAGCCCGGCCCCGGTCAGCAGCCCGGCTTCGGCGGCATGCCACCGCGCGCGCCGAAGCCCGGCATCGTGCCGCTGCGCCCGCTGGGGCTCGGCGAGATCCTCGACGGCGCGCTCGGCTACATCCGCGCGCACCCGAAGATCGTGCTCGGCTGGTCGGCGGTCGTCGCGGTGATCAGCGTGCTCGCCCAGCTCGTCGTGACGCTGCTGGTCCCGACGGCGTCGCCGGCGTCGTTCGGCGCCTCCCCGGACCTGTCGCGCCTCACCGGACAGGTCGCCGGCACCGGGGTGTCGTCGTTCGCGTCCGGGGTGGTCACGCTCGTCGCGACCTCGGTGCTCACCGGCATCCTCATGGTGGTCATCAGCCGCTCGGTGCTCGGCGCCCCGGTCGACGCGAACGAGACCTGGCGCGCCGCGCAGCCGCGCATCCTCGGGATCATCGGGCTGTCGCTGCTCATCGCCCTGATCGCGATCGGCATCCTGCTCGTGGGCGCGATCCCCGGGCTCCTGCTCCTGTTCGTCGACGGCACGCTCGGCGGCGTGGTCATCGGCATCGGGGTGCTCGCGGCGCTCGTGGTCATGATCTGGGTCGGCGTCTCGCTCTCGCTCTCCGCGCCCGCCTACGTCCTCGAGGGCGTCGGCGTGACGGAAGCGCTGCGCCGCTCGTGGTTCCTCGTCAAGGGACGCTGGTGGCCGGTGCTCGGCATCCAGCTGCTCGGCGCGATCATCGCCTTCGTCGTCGCCGCGGTGATCGCCGTCCCGTTCTCCATTGCGGGCGGCCTGGCCGCGTTCGGCGGTGGGGGCGGCGCGAGCGGACTGGCGGGCGCGGGGACCATGCCGCTCTCGCTGCTGCTCCTGACGTCGCTGGGCTCGATCATCGCGAGCACGGTCACGACGCCCTTCCAGGCCGGGGTCACCGGCCTCCTGTACGTCGACCAGCGCATGCGCCGCGAGGGCTTCGACATCGAGCTGCAGCGCGCCGCCGTCGGGCCGCGCTGACGGGCGGGTCGATGATCCCGGTGGGGCCCGCGGACCCGGCGCCGGCGCCGGGCGTCGTGCCGATCGACATCGGCGCGGACCCCGCCCGCGAGCTGGCCCGTGAGGAGCTCTCCGGGCGGGTCTACCAGGAGGCGGCCCCCGACCCGGTGCAGACGATCCTGCGGTGGGTCGCCCAGCGGCTCGAGGACGTGCTGCGTGCGGCGTCGGGCATCGCCCCGGGCGGCGGGTGGGGGCTGCTTGTGCTCCTGGTGCTGCTGCTCGTCGTGGTCGTCGTCGTGCGCCGCCGGTTCGGACGGCTCGCCCGGACGGCAGCGGCCCCCGGCGCGGTGCTGGGCGGGACCGAGCGCACCGCCGCCGAGCACCGCCGCCTCGCCGACGGGCACGCCCGCGCCGGCGCGTTCGACGACGCGGTGCGCGAGCGCATGCGCGCGATCGTCCGGTCGCTCGAGGAGCGCACGATCCTCGAGCCCCGCCAGGGCCGCACCGCGGGCGACGCCGCCCGCGCGGGCGGGCGCGCGCTGCCCGCCGTCGCCGACGACCTGCTCGAGGCCGCCCGCCGGTTCGACGAGACGGTCTACGGCGGGCGCGCGGCCGACGCCGGCACCGACGCCCGCCTGCGCGAGATCGACACCGCCGTCTCCGCCACGCGCGCGGTGGGCGCCGCGTGATCACCGGGGGCTTCCGGCGCGTCGAAGCGGCGAAGTCAGGGGAGCACGCCGATAGGGCGTTCGCTGCGAAGACCCGGGCCTGGCACGGGCCCGTGCTGATCGGGGCGCTGGTGCTCGCCGCCGCGCTGGTGGTGGCGCTGCTCACCGCCGCGCCGCGCATCGGCGACCTCAGCCCCGAGGGCGCGTCACCCGAGGGCGCCATGGCGCTCGCCCACCTGCTGGAGGACCAGGGGGTGCGCATCGAGCCGGTCGACGACCTCGATCCCGTCACCGCCGCGCCGGGCACCACGGTGTTCGTGGCCTTCCCGGAGCGGATGAGCACACGCCAGCGCGACGCCCTCGCCGCGTCGGGTGCCGACGTCGTGCTCGTGCGCCCCGACGAGCGCTCGCTGAGCGCCCTCGCCCCGGGCGTGCGCACGGAGCTCATCGAGCTGCCCGAGCCCACCGAGCCGGCGTGCGCCGTGCCCGCGGCCGTCCGCGCCGGGCCCGTCGACCTCGCCGGCGCCGCCTACAGCGTCGGTCCGGGGATCGCGGCGCAGCGCTGCTACCCCACCGAGGGCCAGGCCGGCGCCGCCTCGCTGGTCACGGTCGCCGAGCGCGGGCGCACCGTGACCGTCGTCGGCGACGCCACCCCCTTCACCAACGACGCGCTCGACGAGCGGGGCAACGCCGCCCTCGCGCTGAACCTGCTCGGCGCCCACCCCGAGGTGCTCTGGTACCTGCCCGTCCCGCCGCCCGCGGAGCCCGGCCAGGAGCGCAGCACCTCCGAGCTCCTGCCCGCGGGCTGGATCTGGGGCCCGTTGCAGCTGCTCGTCGCCGGGCTGGCCGTCGCGCTGTGGCGGGGCAGGCGCCTCGGGCCGGTGGTCACCGAGGACCTGCCCGTCGTCGTCCCCGCCGGCGAGACCGTGCGGGGGCGGGCCCGGCTCTATCGACGCGCCGGCGCCCGCGACCGGGCGGCCGCGGCGCTGCGGTCCGACGCCGTCCGCGAGCTCGCCGCCCGCCTCGGCGTGCCGCGCAGCGGGGGCACCGCCGCCGTCGTGGACGCCGTCGCCGCGCGCACCGGACGGTCCACCACGGACGTCGGCGCGCTCCTCGACGGCCCGGCACCGGCGGACGACCCGGCGCTGGTGGCGCTCGCCGCCGACCTCGACGGGCTGCGCCGCGCCGTGCGGGACACGGCCGCCGACTCCCCGGCGGGGTCCGCATGATCGGATGGCGGGCGTGACCAGCAGCGAGGGCACCGACACCACGGTGGTGACGACGACCGACGGCGTGACCGGCGACGAGGCGCGCGACGCCCTGCTCGCCCTGCGCCGCGAGGTCGCGAAGGCCGTCGTCGGCCACGACGCCGCCGTGACGGGCCTGGTCATCGCGCTGCTCAGCCGCCGCCACGTGCTGCTCGAGGGTGTCCCCGGCGTCGCGAAGACGCTGCTGGTCCGGGCGGTCGCCGCGGCGCTGTCGCTCGAGGACCGCCGGGTGCAGTTCACCCCCGACCTCATGCCCGGCGACGTCACCGGCTCGCTGGTCTACGACTCCCGCAGCGCCGAGTTCTCGTTCCGCCCGGGCCCGGTGTTCACCAACCTGCTGCTGGCCGACGAGATCAACCGGACCCCGCCGAAGACCCAGGCCTCGTTGCTCGAGGCGATGGAGGAGTTCCAGGTCTCGGTCGACGGGACGCCGCGCCCGCTGCCCGACCCCTTCGTCGTGGCCGCGACCCAGAACCCCGTCGAGTACGAGGGCACCTACCCGCTGCCCGAGGCCCAGCTCGACCGGTTCCTGCTCAAGCTCGTACTGCCGCTGCCGCCGCGCGACGACGAGATCCGCATGCTGGGCCGGCACGCCGAGGGCTTCGACCCCCGCGACCTCGCCGCCGCCGGCGTCCGCGCCGTCGCCGGACCGGAGCACCTGCGGGCCGGGCGCGCGGCGGTCAGCCGGGTGACCGTCCGCCCCGAGCTCCTCGCCTACGTCGTGGACCTCTGCCGCGCGACGCGGTCGTCGCCGTCGCTGCGCCTGGGCGTCTCCCCGCGCGGGGCGACGGCGCTGCTGCTCGCCGCCCGGTGCTGGGCGTGGCTCTCGGGCCGCGAGTACGTGACGCCGGACGACGTGCAGGCCCTCGCGCTGCCGGTCTTGCGCCACCGGGTCGCGGTCCGCGCCGAGGCGGAGCTCGAGGGCGTCACCGCCGACGGCGTGGTGTCCGGGGTGCTCGCCGCGGTGCCGGTCCCGCGCTGATCTCGTGGCCGTCACCGGGCGCTTCGCGCTCCTCGTCGCGCTCGGCGCGCTGGTCGTCGGGCTGGCGTGGCCGTCGGGCACCGGGGTGCTCGTGGTGTCCGGGGTGCTCGCGCTCGCGGCGATCGCCGACGCGCTGGCCGCGGTGCCCGTCGGCTCCCTGCGCCTCGACCGCGAGCAGGACGACCTGGTCACCCTGCGCCTCGGCACGTCGATCGAGGTGGCGCTGCGCGTCGCCAACCCGGGCCGGCGGCGCGCGGTCCTGCTGCTGCGCGACGCCTGGGAGCCCTCGGCGGGCGCGGCGCCCGCGCGGCACCGGCTCGTCGTGCCGGCGGGGGAGCGGCGCCGTGTCGTCTCCACGCTGACCCCGACGCGGCGCGGTGACCGCGACGCCGCGCGGGTCACGGTCCGGTCGCTCGGGCCGCTCGGGCTCGGCGCGCGCCAGGGCCGGCGCGACGTCCCGGCACGCGTGCGGGTGCTGCCGGCGTTCGGGTCGCGCCGCCACCTGCCCTCCCGGCTCGCCCGCCTGCGCGAGCTCGACGGGCGCCGCGCGATCCAGGTGCGGGGGCAGGGGACCGAGTTCGACTCGCTGCGCGAGTACGTCGCGGGCGACGACGTGCGCTCCATCGACTGGCGGGCCTCGGCGCGCTCGCACGACCTGGTCGTGCGCACCTGGCGCCCCGAGCGCGACCGGCACGTGCTCGTCGTCATCGACACCGGCCGCAGCGCCGCGGGCCGCGTCGGCGACGCTCCGCGGCTCGACGCCGCCCTCGACACCGCGCTGCTCCTCGCCGCCCTGGCCTCGCGCGGCGGCGACCGCGTCGACCTGCTCGCCCTCGACCGCGAGGTCCGGGCCTCGGTGCTCGGCGCGACCGAGCGCGACCTGCTGCCCGCGCTCGTCACCGCGATGGCGCCGCTGGAGCCCCGGCTGGTCGAGCCCGACATGCGCCTGCTCGCCGCCGCGGCGCTGGCGCGGGCGGGTCGGCGCAGCCTCGTCGTGCTGGTCACCGGGCTGGAGGAGGCCGCGGTGACCGAGGGCCTCGACCCGGTGCTGGGCGCGCTGCTGCGCCGGCACACGCTGCTCCTCGCCGCCGTCGCCGACCCGGAGCTCGCGACGATGGCCGCCGGCCGCGGGGACGCCGAGGCCGTCTACACCGCCGCCGCCGCGGGCGCCGCGCGTGACTCCCGCCGCCGCACCGCCGAGCGCCTCGCCCGCCGGGGGGTGGAGATCGTCGACGCGGCCCCCGACGACCTGCCCCCGGCGGTCGCCGACCGCTACCTGGCGCTCAAGGCCGCCGGCCGGCTGTAGGTCAGGCCTGCGCCCAGAGCAGCCAGCAGGCCGCGGTGAAGCGGATCTCCCCGCCCGCGCGGAACTCGTCGAACGCCGGCCGGACGTGCTCGATCACGCGGGTGCGGGTCGCGTCGTCCGCGCCGGCGAGCAGGCGCCCGACCGGCCCGATCCCGCCGAGGTAGGCGTCGAGGTGGGCCGCCGGGAGGGCGCAGGGCACGTCGACGGGGCCGGCGGTCGCCGTCGACCAGCCCGCCGCGCGGAGCAGCCCGAGCGTCCGGTCGGGGTCGGCGAGGGCGAACGGGCCGGGCGCGTCGGGCGCGAACGGCGGCACGTCGAGCAGGGGAGCGGCGGCCTCCCCGGCGCGGGTCATGAAGGGGTTCTCGTCGGTCCCGCGCCACACGACCGCGCGCAGCGCGCCGCCCGGACGGGTCGCCGCGTGCAGGTTGGCGAACGCCGCGGGCGGGTCGTCGAAGAACATGACGCCGAACCGGGAGGCGATGACGTCCGCGGCGCCCGGGGCGAACCGGTGGCGCGCGGCGTCGGCGACGAGGAACTCGGCCGTACCGGGATCCCGCGTCCGGGCCAGCGCGACCATCGGCTCGGACAGGTCCACGCCCAGGCAGTGCGCGTGCGGACCGAGCCTGCGGGCGAGCGCGAGGGTCGTCGCGCCGGTGCCGCAGCCGACGTCGACGACGGTCGGCGACGCGGTGCCGACGGCGGCCGCCACCCGGTCGACGAGGAGCTCCTCGATCGGCGCGTACAGCGCGTCGAGCACGGGCTGCAGGCGCACCCACGCGTTCCCGCCGGCGCCGTTCCAGGCCGCGGTCTGCTCCGCCTGTGCGTCCACACGCGACAGCGTGTCAGCCGAACACCCCTCAGCCGAAGTCCTCCGGGCTGAAGGCGCGCGGCTCCACGAGCACGAGCCAGTTGCCGGAGTTGTCGCGCATGACGGCCTCGACGCCGTAGGGGCGCTCCGAGGGCTCCTGGGTGAACTCGACGCCGAGCTCCGTCAGGCGCTCGTACTCCGCGCGACAGTCGTCGGTGGACAGCCCGAAGCCGCCCATGTTCCCGCTCGCGAGCGCGCGGCGGACGGCGCCCGCCATCTCGTCGTTCAGGGGCGGGCCGGGCACCATCAGCGTCACCTCGAGCTCCGGCTGCCGCGGGTGCTTCACCGTCACCCAGCGGAAGCCCTCGCCCATCTGGACGTCGGTGCCCTCCACGAACCCCATCACGTCGCAGTAGAACTTCTTCGCGTCGTCCTGGTCGGTGACGTACAGCGTGAACAGCGAGATGTTGGTGATCATGCGGAGGATTCTCCCGGCGCACCCACGTCCCGGGCCTTCTCCGGAATTGCTCGGTCGGCATCGGTGGACCGGCTCCGCTGCGTTGCGCGGTCGGAGAGCCCGTGCATCATCACGAAACACCCCGGGATGCGCGGCGGGCCGGAGAGCTCCCAGCGCGCCTGGTACTCCGACGGGCTGCAGCCCACGAGCCGCCGGAAGCGCGTCGAGAACGACCCGAGCCCCGAGTAGCCGACGAGCCAGCAGACCTCGGTGACGGTAAGGTTGGTGGCGCGCAGCAGGTCCTGGGCGCGCTCGACCCGGCGCTCGGTGAGGAACGCGTGCGGGGTGCGGCCGTAGGTGCGGGCGAAGCAGCGCAGGAAGTGGTACTTCGACAGGCCCGCCGTGGCGGCGAGCGCGTCGAGGTCGAGCGGCTCGGCGTAGTGGCGGTCGATCCGGTCGCGGGCGCGGCGCAGGCCGACGAGCAGGTCGTCCGGCACCGTCGTCATCGTCAGCCCGCCGCCGGGAGGGTGGCGCCCCGCCGGTCCGCGGCGAGGTCGGCGAGCGCGGGGGCCGTCGCCCCGTGGCGCCGGACCAGCACCACGCCCCACAGCACGTAGGCGACGAACGCGGCCTCGGCGAGCACCCCGATGCCGATCCGCGCGGCGGTCGGCAGGCCCGAAGGCGTCACGAACGCCTCGATCACCCCCGAGATCGCGAGCAGCACCGCGACACCGAGCGCCATGCCGACCGTCGTGCGTCCCGCGCGGGCGAGCGACTCCGTGCGCGACAGCGGCCCCGGGTCGATCCACGACCAGCCCAGCCGCAGGCCGGCCCCCGCGGCCACGAACAGGGCGGTGAGCTCGAGGAGCCCGTGCGGGGTGATCAGCCCGAAGAACAGGTCGGCGCGGCCGTTGGCGGCGAGGATCCCGCCGGAGACCCCGATGTTGACCACGTTCTGGAGCATCACCCAGAGCACGGGGAGGATCAGCACGCCGGTGACGAGGCAGATCGCGGCGATCCAGGCGTTGTTGGTCCACACCCGGGCGGCGAACGACGACGCCGGGTCCGAGCTGTAGTAGGACGCGAAGTCCTCCTCCACCAGCCGCCGCGTCTCCTCGGGCGGCAGCAGCGCGGACTGGACGTCGGGCGAGCGGGCGACCCAGACCCCCACGGCGAGCATGACGACCGAGCACACCGCGAGCGTGGTGAACCACCACCGCCACGACGCGGCGAGCGCCACCGCGAAGCCGACCGTGGCGAACCGCGTGAGGTCGCGCCACGACGCGGTGGTCGACCCCGTGATCGCCGTGCGGGCGCGGGCGACCAGCGTGGAGAGCCGCGCCACCAGCGCCGGGTCCGGCGACGTCGAGCGCACGACCGACAGGTGGGTGGCCGTGCGCTCGTACAGCGACACCGCCTCGTCGACCTCCGCGCCCGTCCACCGGCGGCGGTCGAGCAGGTCCGCGAGGCGGTCCCACTCGGGCCGGTGCGCGGCCACGTAGGCGTCGACGTCCACGACCGCGATCCTCCCACTGATCCTTCCGACAGACCCCCGACATGCGCTGGCACGATGGCTCCCGTGGACCGGGTGGTGATCGGCGAGGCCGTCGAGCTCGACGTGCGCACCGCCCGCCTGCCCAGCCGCGCGCTCTCGTTCGCCCTCGACGCGCTGATCATGGTGGCGCTGCTGTTCCTGGTCCTGCTCGCCATCGAGCTGGCCGGCTCCGACGTCGACACCGCCCTGGCCGCCGCGGCGGGGCTCGCGATCACCGTCGGCGTGTTCGTCGGCTACCCGCTGCTCTGGGAGACGCTGACCCGCGGTCGGTCGCCGGGGAAGTACGCGATGGGCCTGCGGGTGGTCCGCACCGACGGCGGACCGATCGTCTTCCGTCACGCCCTGGCCCGCGCGCTCGCCGGGTTCATCGTCGACTTCGGGCTGCTCTCGTTCTTCACCGGCGTGATCGGCATCGTGGTCTCGGCGAGCACGGCCCGCGGCCAGCGCGTCGGCGACCTCCTGGCCGGCACGATCGTCGTCCGCGAGCGGCTCCCGCGCACCGGGCTGCCGGGCCTCCCGCCGGCCGACCCTGCCCTCGCCGCCTGGGCGCAGCGCTGCGAGCTCGCGGACCTCCCCGACGACCTCGCCCTCGCCGCCCGCCAGTTCCTCGTGCGCGCCGGGCAGCTCGCCGCCCCGATGCGCGCGCAGCTCGGGACCCGGCTCGCCGCCGACGTCGCCGCCCGCGTCGCCCCGCCCCCGCCGCCCGGCACGCCGCCCGAGGCCTACCTGCTCGCCGTGCTGGGGGAGCGCCGTCGCCGCGAGACCGCACGTCTCGGCGGGTCGCCGTGGGGGAGTGGTGCCCCCGGTGCCAGCGGTGCCGCCGGTATCACGGGGAACGGGGCCGCGCCGGCCCCTCCCGTCGCGGCGCCGCCGACCTCGCCGTTCGGCCAGCCGTGGAGCGGACCGGGATCGCCCGCCCCGTCCCCGTCGCCGTTCGGCCCACCGCCGGCCACTCCGACACCTGCGCCGGCACCCGAACCCACCCGCCGGGACGACCCGGATCCCGCGCCCTCGCCCGGCGGCTTCGCCCCGCCGGGCTGAGCGCCGCGAGCGGCACCTTCCGCAGGCCGCGACCCCGTCGATCATGCGGGGTGCGCCTGTCGCGTCGACCCGCACTCGGGGCGCGACGGCACCTCGTCGCCACCGGCACCCTGCGCAGGCCGCAACGCCCGTCGCTGGTGCGCACCGCGCCGCTCGGACCGCGACGTCCCGCGGGTGCTCGCCATCTCGATCTCTCCGCGATGTCACCACGGCTCCCGGCGACGACGACCCTGACGGCATCCTCGAGTGATCGAACTGGCGAGCTCGCCGCGACCGGCACCTCCCGCCGGCTCCGGGCCCTGTCGACCATGCGCAGGGTGCCGGTCGCACCGCCGACGCCGCCGGCCCCCGCCCCACGGAACGCTTCGATTCCCGGAGCGCCCTCCACCGGAGCGACCGGCTCCCCGCCACCCCGGGGCGAGGCCCCCGAAGGCCGCTTGCCACGATCGGAGCGTGCCCCCGGACCCCTCGACGACCTCGGCCGCCGACGCCGACCCGTCGGAGGTGACGCCGCGCCGCCGGCCCGGGATCGTCGTCGCGGCGCCCGTGCTCGGCGTGATGGCGCTGGTCAGCGCCTGGACGGGCTGGGGCGGGCTCGCGCTCGGGCTGGTCGCGGTGGTCGTCGCGCTGGTCGCGTTCTCGCGCCTCCGCGGCCGGGACGGGTCCCGCCGCGGCCCCCTCGCCGGGCTCGCGCTGGGCGTCGTCGCCGTGGGGATCGCGGTCGCCGTGGAGTGGAGCACCCTCGCCGGCGCCGTCACCTACCTGGAGACCGGCGGCGTGCGCACGCTCGACGAGTGCATGCGCCAGGCGCAGAACGAGAAGGAACAGCACGTCTGCAAGTCCCAGCACCTCGACGAGTACCGGGCCCGCTACCCGAGCGAGATCGACCCGTGAGACGGGGCGCGGCGCTCGCGGGCGCCGCCGCCGCGGTCGGCCTGCTCGTCGCGGCCGTGGCGGTGCTGGTCCGGGGGCCGGTCGGCTATCCCGAGCTGGGCCTCGCCGACCCCGGCGTGCTGGTGCGGGTCCTCGTGCCGGTGCTGCGCACGGTCGTCGACCTCGCCGGCGCCGCGACGGTGGGCGGGCTGCTCGTCGCCCTGGTCGTCGCCACCCCGCCCGCGGGGACCACGGCGTTCAGCGCGACCGGGCGGCGCGCCTTGCGGATCGCCCGCGGCGCGGCCTGGATCGGAGCGGCGGGCGCGGCGCTGTCGGTACCCACGAGCCTGGCGGACTCGCTGGGCGGGCACGTCCCGCTCGGCCCGGACCTCGTGACGACGATGCTCGCGCGCGGCGAACCGGTCGGCTGGCTGGTCGCGGCCGCGCTGGGCGTCGCGACGGCCGTCGCCGCCGGCGAGGTGCGGCGGTGGAGCGGGGGCGCGGGCGTGCTCGGGCTCGCGGTGGCGACGCTGCTGGTGCCGGTGGCCACCGGGCACGCCGCCGACGGCGTCGGCCGCGACCTCGCCCTGGCGAGCACGGCGTTCCACGTCGTCGCGGCCGCGGTGTGGCTCGGCACGCTCGGGGTGCTCGCCGTCGTCCGCGGCGACAACAGGTCCTGGTGGCGCGCCGCCCGGATCGGCACCGCGGCCGGCCTCGTCACCGTGGCCTCGGGCGCCCTCGCCGCGGCCGTCGCGCTCAGCGGACCGGGCGGACCGGGCGCCGGCGTCGAATGGACGGTCCTGGTCCTGCTCGGCGCCGCCCTGACCGCCGTCGCCGGCGGGGTGCTGTGGCGGCGGAGCGGTCGCACGACCTGGCCCGTCGAGCTCGCGCTGCTCACGGCCGTCGTGGGCCTGTCCGCCGTCGCGACCCGCGCGGTGCCGCCGGTGCAGGCGCCCGGCGCGACGAGCACCCCGACCGCGCTGCTCGGCTACGGGCTCGCGGCGCCGCCGTCGCCCGCGGTGCTCGCGACGTCCTGGCGCCCCGAGCTCGTCACCCTGACCCTGGCGGTCGTCCTCGCCGGGCTCTACGCCGCCGGGCTGCACCGTCTGAGCAGAGAAGGGGCTCGCTGGCCGGTGGGCCGGTCGGTCGCCTGGTTCGCGGCGTGCGCGCTGCTCGTCGTCGCGACCTCGTCGGGGCTGGGGCGCTACGGCCCGGCGGTGCTGAGCGTCCACATCGCGGGACACATGCTCGTCGCCACCGCCGTCCCGCTGCTCTGGGCCCTCGGCGCGCCGATCGTCCTGGCGCGGCGGACCCTGCCCGAGGCGGCGCCCGGAGCGCCGGAGGGACCGGCGGAGTGGCTCGAGCACCTGCTCGCCGCGCCGACCCTGCGGTTCGCGAGCCATCCCGCGGTGGCGCTCGTGCTCGTCGTCGGCTCGCCGGCGCTGCTCTACCTGACGCCGGTGTTCGCCCTGACCCAGCCGCTGGGCTGGCTGCAGCCGCTCATGACGCTGTGGTTCCTGGTGGTCGGGGTGCTGTTCCTCGGACCGCTGGTCGCCGGCCCGCCGGACGGCCCGGGCCTGCCGCCGATCGCGCGCCTGACGTTCCTCATCGCCTCGATGCCGGTGCACGCGCTCGTGGGGCTGGCCCTGCTCGCCGCGGACCATCCGGTCTCGCGCACCCCGGTGCTCCCCGCCGACGGGGGAAGCGGGCAGATCTTCGTCGACGACTTCTTCGTGCGTCTGCGCCTGCCCTGGGCCCCGGACCTGCTCGCCGACCAGCACCTCGCGGGCGTCCTCGTGTGGCTGCTCGGCGACCTGCCGCTGCTCGCCGCGGTGGTCGCGGTGCTCGTGGCGTGGTCGCACCACGCCCGCGCCGAGGACGCCGACCGTCGCGCCGACCTGCTCGTAGGACTCACGTCACGCTGAACTGTCTCACGATGTGGGAAGGATTTCCTGCGACGTGGGCGCGGGAGGCGTAGAAAAGGGAGCCGTGCGATCCCGTCGACGCTGGGCCGTCCTCGCCGCCGGCGTCGCGGCGCAGACGGCCGCGTCCGCCGTGGTGTACGGCGTGCCGTTCCTCGTGCCGAGCCTGCGCGACGAGCGCGGGCTGTCGCTCGCCGCGGTCGGGATCGTCGTGGCCGCTCCCACGCTCGGGCTGCTGATGGCGCTGATCGCCTGGGGCGCGGTGGTCGACCGGGTCGGCGAGCGCCTGCCCATGGCCGTCGGGCTGGGCTTCTGCGGCGTGATGACCGGGGTGCTCGCGCTCCTCGCCCCGCCGTCCCTCGCCACCACCGTCGCCCTGCTCGTGCTGGCGGGCATCGGCGCGGCCTCGGTCAACGCGGCCAGCGGGCGCCTGATCATGGGCTGGTTCGACCTCGACGAGCGCGGGCTCGCCATGGGGATCCGCCAGACGGCCCAGCCGCTCGGGGTGGCCGCGGCCGGCCTCGTGCTGCCGACACTCGCGGCGCGCGAGGGGCCGCTGCCCGCCCTGGGCTGGCCGGCGCTCGCGTGCGTGGTGTGCGCCGTGGTCGTGGTGATCGTCGCGGCCGACCCGCCGCGCGTCCCGCGGGCGCCCGGCGAGGCGCCGCCGGCGTCGCCGTACCGCACCCCGGTCCTGCCCCGCGTGCACGCGGCCAGCGCGCTGCTGGTGCTCCCGCAGTTCGCGGTGTCGGCGTTCTCGCTGGAGTACCTGGTGCGCGAGCAGGGCTGGTCCCCGGGCGCGGCGGGGATCTTCGTCGCGGCGGCGCAGATCGCCGGGGCGGGCGGGCGCATCGTCAGCGGCTGGTGGTCCGACCGCGTGGGCTCGCGCCTGCGCCCGATGCGCCAGCTCGCGGTGGCCAGCGCCGCGGTGCTGCTCGTGTTCGCGGTCGGCGACCTCACCCTGGGCCTGATCGCCGTCGCCGGTATTGCGGCCGGCTCGGTGATCACCGTCGCCGACAACGGGCTCGCGTTCGTCGCCACCGCCGAGATCGCCGGGCCCGGCTGGTCCGGGCGCGCGCTCGGGGTGCAGAACACCACCCAGAACATCGTCGCGACGATCGCGCCGCCGGCCCTGGGCGCGCTCATCGGCGTCTCGAGCTACGCGGTTGGGTTCGCCGTCGTCGCGCTCGCGCCGCTCGCGGCGATCGGGATCACGCCCGTCCGGTCGGAGCCCGAGCCGGAGCGCGTCGCCGCGGACCGGGCGGCCACGACGACGGCCGGCGGAGACTGATCGGGTGGGCTGGTCCATCCGCCGCGCGGTCGCGGCCGACGCCGACCGGATCGGCGAGATCACCGTCGCCGGCTGGCGGCACGCCTACCGCGGCATCGTCGACGACGAGCGCCTCGACGCCCTCGACGCCGGCGAGATCGCCGAGGTCCGCCGGGCGGCGATCGCCGCGCCCGAGCCGATGGCGGTGTTCGTCGCCGAGGACGAGCAGGGCCGGGTGCAGGGCTACTGCATCGTCGGCCCGCCGCGCGAACCGGAACCGTCCGACGACGGCGCGGCGGTGCTCTACACCCTCTACCTCGACCCCGCGGTCATCGGCACCGGCGCGGGCGGCGCGCTGCACGACGCGGGTGTCGCGCACCTCGCGGCCGCCGGGTTCGCCCGCGCCACGCTGTGGGTCTACACCGCGAACACGGGCGCGCAGTCGTTCTACGCCCATCGCGGGTGGCGCGTCGACGGCGAGCCCTACCAGGGACCCGGGTGGTCGGCGCCCGCCACGCGGTGGGCGCTGGATCTGCGCTAGACCAGGGCGCTAGACCAGGAAGCGGAACCCGGCCGACCCCGGCTCGAGCGCCTCGATCTCCAGGGGCGAGCGGGCCATCCGCTCGAGCAGGGGCTCGAGGTCGTCGCGCGAGCCGATCTCGACGCCGACGAGCGCCGGGCCGGACTCGCGGTTGTCCTTCTTCACGTACTCGAAGCGCGTGATGTCGTCGTCGGGCCCGAGCACCTCGTCGAGGAAGCGGCGCAGCGCGCCGGGCTCCTGCGGGAAGTCGACCAGGAAGTAGTGCTTGAGGCCCTGGAAGCGCAGCGAGCGTTCGATGACCTCGGCGTAGCGGGAGACGTCGTTGTTGCCGCCGGAGAGGACGACGACGACCGTCTCGCCCGGCACCAGGTCCAAGCCCGGCCCGTCGGGGCGGATCGCCGCGCCGGCCAGCGCCCCCGCGGGCTCGGCGATGATGCCGTCGGTCTGGTAGAGCGCGAGCATCTCCGTGCAGACGAGGCCCTCGTCGACGGCGACGAGCTCGGCGCCCGAACGGCGGATCAGCGGGTAGGTCACCGCACCCGCCTTGCGCACCGCGGCGCCGTCGACGAAGCGGTCGAAGCCGTGCTCGTCGAGCATCACCGGGGTGCCGGCGTGCAGGGCAGCGGCAACGTTGCGCGCGCCGGCGGGCTCGACGCCGATGACGCGGGTGCGCGGGTGGGTCGCCTGCAGCCAGGTGGCCGTGCCGGCGAGCAGGCCGCCGCCGCCGACGGGGACGACGATCGTGTCGGGCGCCTCGCCGAGCTGCTCGACGATCTCGGCGACGACCGTCGCCTGGCCGGCCACGGTGCGCGTGTCGTCGAAGGCGGGGACGAGCGTCGCGCCGGTCTCCTCGGACCAGCGCGTCGCGGCGGCCGACGACTCGTCGTAGGTGTCGCCGTCCACCACCAGGTCGATCATGTCGCCGCCGAGGGCGACGATGCGCTCGCGCTTCTGGCGCGGCGTGGTCGACGGGATGACGACCCGACCGCGCACGCGGTGCGCCGCGCAGGCGAACGCGAAGCCCTGGGCGTGGTTGCCGGCGCTCGCGCACACCACGCCGGCGGCGCGGGCGTCGTCGTCGAGCTGGCTGATGAGGTTGTAGGCACCGCGCAGCTTGTAGGAGCGCCCGACCTGGAGGTCCTCGCGCTTGAACCAGACCTGGGTGCCGGTGGCGCCGGACAGCCGCGGGTTGCGCTGCAGCGGGGTGCGCTCGGCAATACCGCCCAGACGCTCCGACGCCTCGAGCACCTGCTTCTCGAAGGTCGTACCGCCGTCGCGCGCCATGGGTGTCCCGCTCCTCCACTACCAGGGGTTGATCCATCGATGGTAGGTGTCCCCGGAGGCGGCGTCCGGGCTGACCCCGACGGATCCCCGGGTCGCGTACGCCCGGACGCTGACGACAGGGCCCCGAGGCGCCCCTAGCGTCGCTGTGGTGTCCAGGGTGACCCCGATCGTCCGTTTCGCCCGGTCCCGGTGGTGCCCGCCGCCGACCGACGTGGCGCTGGGCGCGGCGCTCGGGGGACTGTGCCTCGCGGGCACGGCGCTGGCGGCGAGCCCCGCGGACCGCCCGTGGTGGCCCGGTGGCGCCCTGCTGATCGCCGCGGCGGCCGGCGTGCTCGCGTGGCGGCGGCGCGCCCCCCTCGTGGTGCTCGCACTGACCCTCGCCGCGGTCGCGCCCTACTACTGGCTCGCCTACCCGGACGGGCCGGCCTCGCTGATGGTCGCCGTCGCGATGTACACGGTCGCGACCCGACTGAGCTGGCCGCGCTCGGTCGGCGTCGGCGTCCTGCTGTTCGCGGCGTGGGTCGGGCTGGAGCGCCTCATCGACGACCGGCCCGTGGCGAGCGCGCCCGAGCACGTCATGTGGATCGTGGTGACGGTGGCCGTGGGCGTCGCGGTCGGCGGGCTGCGACGCGCGCAGACCGCGGCCGTCGACCGGGCCGAGGAGCAGGCGCGCCGGCGCGTCGAGCAGGAGCGGCTGCGCGTGGCCCGCGAGGTGCACGACGTCGTCTCGCACAGCCTCGCGATGATCGCGGTGCAGGCGGGCGTCGGGGCGCACGTCGCCGACCGCCGCCCCGAGCAGGCCGTGGCTGCGCTGCTCGAGATCAAGCAGGCCAGCGGCGCCGCGCTCACCGAGCTGCGCAACGTGCTCGGCGTGCTGCGCGACGCCGGCGCGGCCGACGCCCCGGGGCTGCACCGCCTCGACGAGGTCGTGCGCGTCGCGGGCCTGGCGGGGGTGGAGGTCGAGGTGCGGGGGAGCGCCGGTCATCCCGACGCGGCCGTCGACGGGGCGGCGTTCCGGATCGTGCGCGAGGCGGTCACCAACGCGGTGCGCCACAGCCGGCGGGCGCGCCGGGTGGTCGTCGACCTCGGGCACGACGGCGAGGCCGTGACGATCCGGGTCGCCGACGACGGCGGGGCAGCGGGGGAGCTGACACCGGGCCACGGACTGCGGGGGCTCGCCGAGCACGCCGCCGCGGTCGGCGGGCGCTCGTCGGTGTCCGCGGCGACCGACGGCGTGGTCGTCGAGGCGTCCCTGCCGGTGCCGCGGTGATCACCGTCGCGCTGGCCGACGACCAGCAGCTCGTCCGCGCGGGCCTGCGCGTGCTGCTCGAGACCGAGGACGGCTTCGCGGTGGTCGGCGAGGCGGCCGACGGTGCCGAGGCCGTCGCGCTGGTCCGGGCGAGACGCCCCGACGTGGTCGTGATGGACGTCCGCATGCCCGGCGTCGACGGCTTGGGCGCGCTGGAGACGATCGTCGCCGACCCCGTCCTGGCCGGCACGGCGGTGCTCGTGCTCACCACCTTCGACCTCGACGAGTACGTCTACCGCGCCCTGCGCGCGGGCGCGGCGGGCTTCCTGCTCAAGGACGCCGAGCCCGCCGACCTCGTGCGCGCCATCGCCCTCGTGGCCCGCGGCGACGCGCTGCTCGCCCCCGCGGTGACGCGCCGGCTGATCGCGGAGTTCGCCGCCCGCCCGCAGCCGCTCGTGCCCGCGACCCGGCTCGACGTCCTCACGCCCCGCGAGCGCGAGGTGCTCGCGCTGGTCGGGGGCGGGCTCACGAACGACGAGATCGCCGCGCGCCTGGTGATCAGCACCGCCACCGCCCGCACGCACGTCGGTCGCCTGCTGACCAAGCTCGACGCCCGCGACCGCGCCGCCCTCGTCGTCATCGCCTACGAGTCCGGAGCGGTCGTCCCGCGCCGGTGACTCGTGTCAGCGACGTGGCGTCGCAGACGTTGAGTGTCTGTAACGCCACGCGCTCGATGCCGACCCCGAGGTGTCAGCGACGTGGCGTCGCAGACGTTGAGCTTGTCCGTGTCCTGTTGAGCACGCCGATAGGGCCACGCGCTCGAACGCCGGCTCCGGGGATCCCGGGGTCGCTACGCCCCCGTGCGTACGCGCGGAACACGTCGTCACGCCGACGTGCCCGACCCCTGGGCATCGCGACTCTCGTCGCCGTGTCCCGACCCCTCTCCCGGCGCCGCTTCCTCGGCGCCACGCTCGCCGCCGGGGCGTTCGCCGGGCTCGCGGTCGCCGGGTGCTCCACCGGCCCGCCACCCGTCCGGCCACGCCCCGCCCGGCGCCCGCTCGCGATCCCGCCCCTCGCGCCGACACGCCGCGAGGCCGGCCGCCGCGTCGTCGACCTCACCGCCGCCCCCGGCGAGAGCGCGTTCCTCGACGGCCCGACGACGCCGACCTGGGGCTACGGCGGGATGCCGTTCGGCGGGCCGACGATCCGGGCCCGGCGCGGCGAGGACGTCGCCGTCCGCGTCACCAACCGCCTGCCCGAGACCACGACGACCCACTGGCACGGCATGACCCTGCCCGCCCGCATGGACGGCGGCCCCCACCAGCCGATCGCGCCCGGCGACACCTGGGAGGCGTCGTGGCGCGTCGACCAGCCCGCGGCGACGCTCTGGTACCACCCGCACCCGCACGGGCGGACCGAGCGGCACGTGCACCGCGGGCTCGCCGGCCTCTTCCTCGTCGACGACGACGTCGGAGTCGACCTGCCCGACCGCTACGGCGTCGACGACGTCCCCGTCGTGCTCACCGACCGTTCGTTCGCCCCGGACGGCGGCTTCGACACCGCGCACCGCAACGCCGTCGGCCTGCTCGGCGACACCGTGCTGGTCAACGGCACGGTCGCGCCGTACCTGGACGTGCGCACGACCCGCGTCCGCCTGCGCGTCCTCAACGCCTCGCCGGCACGCAGCTACCGGATCGCCCTCGACGACCCGCTGACCCTCGTCGGCACCGACGGCGGCCTGCTCCCCTCGCCGCGCCCGGTGCCCGACGTCCTGCTGACGCCCGGCGAGCGCGCCGAGGTCGTCGTCGAGCTCGCCCCCGGCCGCCGCGTGGTGCTCCGGTCGTTGCCCGACGAGCTGGGCGCGGTCAACGGGATCGCGAACGCCGCGGGCGGCCACGACACCCTCGACCTGCTCGAACTGCGTCCCGCCGACCGTCTCGAGCCGTCGCCCGCCATCCCGGCGACGCTCTCCCGCGAGACGCCCCTCGCGGAGACCGACGCCACCCGGACCCGCCGCTTCGTGCTGTCCAGCAACCGGATCAACGGGCTCGCGATGGACATGGGCCGGGTCGACGAGGTGCTCGACGCCGGCGCGACCGAGATCTGGGAGCTCACCAACCGGCACACGCTGCCGCACAACATCCACGTGCACGACGCCCGGCTCCAGGTGCTCGGCGAACCGGCCTGGAAGGACACGGTCCCCGTCCCGCCCGGGCGCACGGTGCGGCTGCTGGTGCGTGTGGGCCCGTACGCCGATCCCGAGGTGCCGTACATGCTCCACTGCCATCTGCTGCGCCACGAGGACGACGGCATGATGCTGCAGTTCCTCGTCGTCGCCCCTGGTCAGCGACCTGCCGCGGTCGTCTCGCACGCCCATGGTTAGCGGCCTGGCGGCCGGCGCGTTCCGGGTCATCGCGCTGCTGCACGCGGCGATGACCGTCGCCCAGGCGTTCGCCGCCGGCGCCCTGCTGCAGGCGTCCGCGGCCGGCCTCACCGTCCACCAGGCCGTCGGCGGGACGCTCCTGCTGGTCGCGATGCTGCAGGTCCCGCTCGCGGTCCTCGCCTGGCGCCCGGGGCGTCTGGCGCCGTGGCCGATCGCGGTGTCGGTGGTGCTCGTGGTCGCCGAGACGGCGCAGGTCGCGGTCGGCTACGTCGGCGTGCTCGCGGTGCACGTCCCGCTCGGGGTGGCGATCGTCGGGACGGCGGTGGCGCTCGCGTGGTGGGCGGTGCGGGCGCGGCCCGTGATCGCCACGGGTGCTCCGACGGGTCGATGACATCGCCCCGGAGGAGCACCGGGAGCGATCTCGCCGGTACTCGAGCGGCGCTCAGGCCGGCAGCGCCGGGCCGAGCAGCAGCCCGCCGTCGATCACGAGCTCCGAGCCGGTGACGAAGGCCGCGTCGGGGGAGGTGAGGAACAGGAGCGCGCGGCTGATCTCGTCCGGATCGCCTGTCCGCGGGACGGCGAACGGCTCGGGGTCGAAGGCCTCGGCGATGGCCGGCACCCCTTCGGCGAGCGGCTCGGTGATCAACGGTGTGGCCACGACGCCCGGGGTCAGCGACACGACGCGGACGCCGTCGCGTCTGAGCTCCAGCGCCGCGGTCCGGGTCAGTCCGCGCACGGCCCACTTCGAGGCGACGTACGGTCCGAACGCCGCCGTGCCGCCGTGGGCCATCGTCGAGGCGACGGTGACGATCACACCCCCGCCGCCGCGGCGCATCGAGGGTGCGACCGCCCGGATACCGAGCGCGGTGCCCGTGACGTTCGCGGCGGTCACGGTGTCCCACAGGCGGCGGTCGGCGTCCTCGATCAGCGTCGGCGGGTGCTGCATCCCGGCGTTGGCGACGAGGATCGAGATCGGTCCGAACCGCTCCTCGGCCGCGGCGACCGCCGCCGCCCACTGCTGCTCGTCGGTCACGTCGAGCCGCACCGCGAGCGCTCTCTCCCCGAGCTGCTCGGCCAGCGCGAGCCCGGCCGCCTCGTCACGCGCAGCGACCACCACAGCGGCTCCCTCGCGGTGGAACGCCTGCACGTGGCTGCGCCCCATCCCGCCGGTCGCCCCGGTCACGAGCACCGTCCGGCCGTCGAAGCGTCCCATCGTCCCCTCCTCGTCCTGTGGTGAGTCGATCCACTCACCTCGCAACCGAGACAACCACCGGGGGAGAGGTGAGTCAAGCGGCTCGCCTCGGAGCGCGAGGTCCGGCAGGATGGTCCGCGATGGACGGGAACGAGCCTGCTCCGGGGGCGACGCGTTATCACCGGGACCTGGCCTCGAGGAACCGGGAGGCGCTGCTGGGTGCTGCTCGCCGGCTCTTCCTCGAGCTCGGCTACGACGGCACGTCGCTGGCGAAGGTCGCGGCCGAGGCGGGGGTCTCGCGCGCCACGCTGTTCAAGCAGTTCCCGACCAAGGCCGAGCTGTTCAGCGCCATGGTGACCGCCTCGTGGGCCACCGACGACGCGCAGGCGCCTCCCGTGCCCGGCCACCCCCTCACCGCTCTGTCGACGCTCGGCACCCGGTACGCGGCGCTGCTGACCCGCCCCGGCATGGCCGACCTCTTCCGCATCGTGATCGCGGAGCTCCCGCGCTTCCCCGAGCTCGGGCGCACGCACTTCGAGGTGGGCAAGATGCCGTTCTTCGACTCGGTGCGCGACCACCTGCTCGCCGAGCAGCGTGCCGGCACCCTGCGGTTCGACGACGCCGACCTCGTGACCACCCAGTTCCTCGGCATGATCGCCAACTACGTCCTCTGGCCGCGCATGCTGCTCCTCGACTGGGACCCGGACCCCACGAGCGTGGCGCGTGCCGTCGAGGAGGCCGCGTTGACGGTGCACGCACGACACGCGGTGGGACGAGACCAGGACTGAGCGATCTCGCCGCCGATCGGTCGTGCACAACCGGCGTGAACCCGACGCCCCGGGGGAACGGTCACCTCGACGCACCCCGACGGAAGGACGGCACCGATGCCGGGACGGCTCGAGGGACGCCGCGTGCTCGTGACGCACGCCGACCGCTACGTGGGACCGCCGGTCGTGGAGCTCTTCCGCGCCGAGGGGGCCGACGTCGTCGCCGACACCGACGACCTCACCGCTCCCGACGCACCTCAGGCCGCCGTCGAGCGCGCCGGGCGGATCGACGTCCTCGTCGCGAACTTCGCCGGCCCACGCGAGGCCATGCCGGTGACGGAGATGCTGGTCGGCGCCACCGAGTGGACCGACGAGGCGTTCGCCGCCTACCTCGAGCACCTCGTGTGGCCGTTCCTGCGCGTCATCCGCGCGGCGCTGCCCCCGATGATCGAGCGACGCGCCGGGAAGATCGTCGGCGTCACCAGTGCGACGCCGATCCGCGCGATCCCCGGCCTCGGCATCTACTCGGCGGCCCGCGGCGCGCAGAACGCCTTCCTCCAGGCCGTCGGGGCCGAGGTCGCGCCGCACAACGTGCAGGTCAACGCCCTGGGACCCGCCCACGTGCGCAACAACATGTACTACACGGACGCGATGCTCGCCGACGACGCGGTCCGCGAGTCCTTCGAGGCCCAGATCCCGGCCGGACGGCTCGGCGAGGGCGTCGAGGCGGCGGAGCTGGCGCTCGCCCTCGCGACCGGGGCGAGCGACTTCCTCGCCGGCCAGGTCGTGCCCGTCTCCGGCGGCTGGGCGACCTGATCCGATCGGCTCCGTTCCGCCGATCGCCCCTCCTTGCCCCGCTCGCGGTGCCACCGTCGTGAGCACCTGGGCGACGACCTGCTGAGGAGAGCTGTCGGTGGCACCGAGAATATCGCGTTCGTGCTATGACCTGGGGTAGCGTCGAGCTGGAACCCGAGGTGCGGCGCTGGCTGGAGGGCCTGTCTCCGCGGCACTTCGGTGCGGCTGCGTTCCACGTCGATCTCCTGGCCGACCGGGGGCCCCTCCTCGGAGAGCCCTACACACGTCAGCTCGACGGCAAATTGCGTGAGCTGCGGTTCTACGTGGGCGGCGAGGCCGTGCGCGTCGGTTACTGGATCGCACCAGGACGGAGGATCGTCTTGCTCACCGTCTTCCGGAAGCGCCGTCTGCGCGAGACGGCCGAGGTCCGCCGCGCTCAGCAGGCGATGAGGCGGTGCCAGCGCGAGATGCACGCCGTGGAGGCCGATGATGAGTGACCGCGCCGCGTGGCAGGAGCTTCGAGACGAGCGGCTGGACCAGCAGGACGCGCGCGACGGCTACGACGACGCCCGGCGGGCTCATGATCTCGGAACCGCCGTCCGGGAGCTCCGAGCGGCCCGTGGCTGGACCCAGGCCCAGCTCGCCGAGGCGGCCGGCATGACGCAGTCGGCGGTGGCCCGACTCGAGGCCGGCGGCACGATGCCGACGCTCCCGGTACTGGCCCGCCTGGCGGAGGCGATGGACGCCGACCTCGTCGTCCGTCTGGCGCCGCGCGCGGGCGTTGCCTGACGCCCCGGCGCTGTCGGGGGTCGGTGCTATCCCTCGTGCCACGGCACGGACGAGGGAGACAGCGATGAAGGTGCTGGTGGCGACGGCGCAGACGCAGGGCGCACGCGCGAACGACTATCACTGGGCGACGGAGGGCGAGCTCGTCCGTGTCGGTGAGGTCTGCCGGAAGGACCGGGACGACCCGGACGGCGGCTGCGGCTGCGGGCGCGGGTTCGCCGGGCTGAACTCGCACCGGGCGACGACGACGGCGCGGGTCGCCGAGGTGCCCCTGACCCGGGCGGAGTACGTCGAGGCGATCCGGTCCTCGCTGCAGGCCCAGGGATGGGATCCCTGCGCCTGCTGCTCGACCGACGAGGCCGACGACCTCGCGGAGTACGTGGCCGGGTGGCCGGTGGGCTCGATCGTCGAGCGGCGTCTCGACCTCCTGCACGTCCGCGCCCTGCCGAGCGAGCTCCCGGTGTGATCCCCGGTCCGCCGGAGCCGCGCCGACCGGCGGATATCCTCGACGTGTCAGCACGACCCACCGCGGGAGAGGACGCATGAGCGAGACGATCGAGTTCCAGGCCGAAGCCCGTCAGCTGCTCCAGCTGATGATCCACTCGATCTACTCCGACAAGGACGTCTTCCTCCGCGAGCTGATCTCCAACGCGTCCGACGCGCTGGACAAGCTGCGTCTGGCGTCCTACCAGGACAAGGATCTCGAGGTCGACACCTCGGACCTGCGGATCGAGCTCGAGCAGGACGCCGAGCACCGCACGCTCGTCGTGCGCGACAACGGCATCGGCATGACGCGCGACGAGGTCGTCGAGCTGATCGGCACCATCGCGAAGTCGGGCACCGCCGAGATGCTCGCCCAGATGAAGGACGCGCAGGACGAGAACGCCGAGGACCTCATCGGCCAGTTCGGCATCGGCTTCTACTCGAGCTTCATGGTCGCCGACAAGGTCGAGATGGTGACCCGCAAGGCCGGCGGCGACGAGGGGGTGCACTGGGAGTCCACCGGCGAGGGCACCTACACCCTCGAGCCGGTCGCCGACGCCCCGCAGGGAACCGCGATCACCCTGCACCTCAAACCCGAGGACGCGGAGGACAGCCTCCACGACTACGCGAAGCCCGACACGGTGCGCCGCATCGTGAAGCGCTACTCGGACTTCATCACCTGGCCGATCCGGCTGCTCACGAGCGAGAACGCCGAGAACGCCGAGGACGGCGACACCGAGCCGATCAACTCCCGCAAGGCGCTCTGGGCGCGGGCCCGCTCCGAGGTCAGCGACGAGGAGCTCACCGAGTTCTACCGCCACGTCAGCCACGACTGGCAGGAGCCGCTGGAGACCATGCGGCTCTCGGGCGAGGGCACGTTCGAGTACCAGGGCCTGCTGTTCCTGCCGGCGCACGCGCCGATGGACCTGTTCATGCGCGAGGCCCGCCGCGGCGTGCAGCTCTACGTCAAGCGCGTGTTCGTCATGGACGACTGCGAGGCGCTCGTCCCCGAGTACCTGCGCTTCGTCAAGGGCGTCGTCGACGCCGCCGACCTCTCGCTCAACGTCTCCCGCGAGATCCTCCAGCAGGACCGCCAGATCCAGGCGATCCGCAAGCGGCTGGTCCGCAAGGTGCTGCAGACGGTCGCGGCGCTGCAGGAGAACGAGCCGGAGAAGTACGCGACGTTCTGGACCGAGCTCGGCCGCGCCTTCAAGGAGGGCCTGCTCACCGACCCGGACAACCAGCAGGCGATCCTCGGCGCCAGCGCGTTCCCGTCCACCCACTCGCCGGACGGGAACACCACGCTCAAGGCCTACAAGGAGCGGATGCCCGAGGGCCAGGAGTCGATCTACTACCTCACCGGGGCGACGCGCGGCAGCATCGAGAACTCCCCGCACATCGAGGCGTTCCGCGCCAAGGGCTACGAGGTCCTGCTGCTCACCGACCAGGTCGACGAGGTCTGGACCGACGCCGTCACCGAGTTCGACGGCACCCCGATGGCCTCGATCGCGAAGGGCGACGTCGACCTCGGCGGCGACGAGGACAAGCCCGAGGGCTTCGACGACCTCCTGACCTGGATGGGCACGGAGCTCGCCGACGACGTCAAGGAGGTCCGCCTCTCGACGCGCCTGACGGCCTCGCCGGCCTGCCTCGTCGGCGACCCCGGCGACCTCTCGCCGACGCTGGAGAAGATGTACCGCGCGATGGGCCAGGAACCGCCGGTCACCAAGCGGATCCTCGAGCTCAACCCCGCGCACGCGCTGGTCAGCGGGCTGCGCGACAAGCAGGGCGCGGGCGACGCCGACCCCGACGTGGCGCGGCTGCTCTACGGCATGGCGCTGCTGGCCGAGGGCGGCGAGCTCAAGGAGCCGACGGCGTTCGTCAACACGCTGGCCGAGCGTCTCCAGAAGACCCTCTGATGGCCGACACCGTGCTGCTGGGCGTCGACAGCTTCGTCGCCCGGGTCACCGACCCCGACACGGAGCGGGTGATCGGCCCGGAGGAGCGCTTCGAGCACCTCCTCGACGAGATCGCGCTCGCCGACCGCGTCGGCCTGCACTCCTACGGCATCGGCGAGCACCACCGCAGCGAGTACTTCGACGCCGCGCCGCCGGTGATCCTCGCGGCCGCCGCGGCGCGCACCGAGCGGATCCGGCTGCGCAGCGCCGTCACGGTGCTCTCCGCCGCCGACCCGGTGCGGGTGTTCCAGGAGTTCGCGACGATCGACCTGATCTCGCGCGGCCGGGTCGACCTGGTCGTCGGGCGCGGCTCGTTCACCGAGGCGTTCCCGCTGTTCGGGCTGCGGTTCGAGGACTACGACGAGCTCTTCGAGGAGAAGCTCGACCTGCTGCTGAAGATCAACGAGTCGCCGACGGTGACGTGGTCCGGGAAGCACCGCCCGGCGCTGCACGACCAGCCGGTCTACCCGCGCCCGTCGCAGGAGCGGCTGCCGATCTGGGTCGGGGTCGGCGGCACGCCGGAGTCGTTCGCGCGGGCCGGGCTGCTCGGGCTGCCGCTGATGGTGGCGATCATCGGGGGCGAGCCCCGGCAGTTCGCGCCGCTCGTCGACCTCTACCGCCGGGCGGGGGAGCACGCCGGCCACCCGCCGGAGGCGCTGCGGGTCGGCCTGCACTGCTTCGGGTTCGTCGGCGACGACGTCGCCAAGGCCACCAACGCCTTCTACCCGGGCTGGCAGGAGATGTTCACGCAGGTCGCCGCCGAGCGGGGCGGGATGCCGCCGTCCCGGCGCGCGTTCGACGCGATGCGCGGCCCCGACGGCGCGTTCTTCGTCGGCGACCCGCGCACCGTGGCGGAGAAGGTCCTGCGGGTCTCCGAGCAGCTCGGCGGCGTCGAGCGGATCAACCTGCAGATGACCAACCCGCGCCTGCGGCACGAGGACCTGCTGCACTCCATCGAGCTGCTCGGCACCGAGGTCGCGCCGCTCGTGGACAAGGGTTAGACGCGCTCGGAGTCGCGCTCCTCGGAGGACGGCGTGCGCCGGGATCGCCGCAGCCGCAGGACGAGGGGCACCACGAACAGCAGCACGATGACCACGTACACGGTGATCGACAACGGCGTCGACACCAGCGTGGTGACGTCGCCGTCGCTGATCTGCAGCGCGCGCCGCAGCTGCAGCTCGGCGTCCGGCCCGAGGATGACGCCGATGATCGCGGGCAGCACCGGGAGCCCGAAGCGGCGCATCCCGAAGCCGATCGCCCCGATGACGAGCAGGACGATCAGGTCGACCGGCTGGCCGGACACCGCGTAGGCCCCGACGCAGGCGAAGAACAGGATGCCGGCGTAGAGGTACGGGCGCGGGATGCGCAGCAGCTTCGCCCAGGCCGGCGCGAGCGGCAGGTTGAGCAGGAGCAGCAGCACCAGGCCGATGAACAGGCTCGCGATCAGCGTCCACACGAGGTCGGGCTCGCGCTCGAAGAGCAGCGGCCCGGGCTGGATGCCGAACTGCTGGAACGCCGCGAGCATCACCGCGGCGATGGCCGTCGTCGGCAGCCCGAGGGTCAGCATCGTCGCGAGCGTTCCGGCCGACGACGCGCTCGCCGCCGACTCCGGGCCCGCGACGCCCTCGATCGCCCCGTGCCCGAACTCCTCGCGCCGCTTCGAGAGGCGCCGCTCGGTCACGTAGGACATGAAGGTCGACATCTCGGCGCCGCCGGCCGGGATCGACCCGAAGGTGAAGCCGATGAACGGGCCCCGCGCCCACGGCTTCCACGCCCGCCGCACGTCCTCGCGGCCCAGCCACGGCCGCCCGACGGGGATCACCTCGGGCGCCTTGCGTCGCAGGTGCGCCGCCACCCACAGCGCCTCGCCGACGGCGAAGAGCCCGACCGCGACGATGACGACGTCGATGCCGTCGGCGAGCTGGGGCACCCCGAACGTCAGCCGCGGCGAGCCGGTGATCGGGTCGAGGCCGACCATGCCGATCGTCAGCCCGAGGACGAGCGAGGCGAACCCGCGGATCCGCGACGAGCCGAGCACGCCCGTCACGGCGACGAAGGCCAGCACCATGATCGCGAAGTAGTCCGGGGCCCCGATGTCCACGGCGACGGCGGCGATCAGCGGCGCGAGCAGCACCAGGCCCAGCACGCCGATCATGCCGCCGACGAAGTGCCCGATGGCCGCGGTGGCCAGCGCCTGCGCCCCGCGGCCCTGCTTGGCCATCGGGTTGCCCTCGATCGCGGCCATCACCGAGGCGCTCTCGCCGGGGGTGTTGAGCAGGATCGAGGTGGTCGAGCCGCCGAACATCGCGCCGAAGTAGATGCCGGCGAACATGATGAACGCGCCAGTGGGCTCGAAGGCGTAGGTGACCGGCAGCAGCAGCGCGACCGCCATCGCCGGCCCGATGCCGGGCAGGACGCCGATCGCGGTGCCCAGCAGCACGCCGATGGCGGCGAAGAGCAGGTGGGTCGGGGTCAGCGCCGAGGCGAACCCGTCGAGCAGCCCGAAGTCGTTCACCCCAGGACCCCCATGAGCGGCCCGCCGGGCAGGTCCACGCCGAGCAGCCCGTCGAACGCGATCCACGTGACGAGCGAGACCGCCGCGGCGACGCCGACGTCCCGGACCACCGTCCGCGAGCCCAGCGCGTACGCCGCGCCGGCGAAGAGCAGCGTCCCCGCGATCGGCCAGCCGAGCAGGGGGATGAGCACCGCGGTCGCGATCAGCACCCCGGCGAGCATCCCCACGGTGCGCAGGTCCATCGGCGCGTCGAGGTCGACGTCCTCGCCGGCCTCGGCCTCGCCGTGCCCGCCCCGCAGGACGTCGACGGTGAGCAGCGCGGCGAGCACGAGCAGGGCGACGCCGAGGATCAGCGGCACCGCGCCCGGGCCGATCGGGTCGTCCTCGTCCCCGCCCGACAGCCCGCCCTCGACCACGGTGTCGACCAGCACCAGCACGCCGACCAGCGCCAACAGCGCCGACACCCCGAGCTCGGAGTGCTCGCGCCACCACGAGCGCGCGGGAGCGGTCATCTAGAGCCCCAGTTCCCGGAGCACGCCGGCGACCCGGGTGTCCTCGTCGGCCAGGAACGCGCCGAAGGCGTCCCCGGGGAGGTAGGCGTCCTGCCAGCCGTTGCGGGCCAGCACGTCGCGCCACTCCGGGGTGACGTGCAGCGCGTCGAGAGCGCCCACCAGCTCGGCGCGCTGCTCGCCCGAGAGCCCGGGCGGCGCGACGATCCCGCGCCAGTTGGTGAACTCGACGTCGACGCCCGCCTCGCGCAGCGTCGGCGCGTCGACGCCCGGCACCCGCGCCCCGGCCGTGACCGCGAGGACGCGCAGGTCACCGGACTCGACCTGGTCGGCGAACTCCCCGAGCCCGCTGACCCCGACGCCGACCTTGTCGCCCAGCACCGCGGCCATGAGCTCGCCGCCGCCGTCGTAGGGGACGTAGGTGACCGCGCGCGGGTCGACGCCGGCGCCCCGCGCCATGAGCATCGGCGCGAGGTGGTCCGGGCCGCCCACCGACGAGCCGCCGCCGACCGGGACCGACGCCGGGTTCGCGCGCCAGGCGGCGAGGAACTGCCCGATGTCGGCGAACGGCGAGTCGCGGCCGACCACCACGACCTCGGTCTCCTCGGTGACCCGCGCGATCGGGGTGACGTCGCGCAGGGTCGTCGCGGACTCGTTGGAGTAGACGCTGCCGACCACGCCGAGCCCCATCGACATCAGCAGCCGGCCGTCGCCCGCCTCGTTGACCGTGCGGTTGAGCCCGACGGTGCCGCCCGCGCCCGGGAGGTTGAACACCTCGACCGGCCCCGACAGCCCGCTGTCCTCCATCGCGGTCGCGGCGGCGCGGGCGGTGACGTCGTACCCGCCGCCCGGGCTGTTGGGCACCATCATCCGCAGGCCCTTGAGCTGCGTGCCGTCACCGCCGCCGGTCAGCGCGCCGACCGCGGGCGGCACCAGCAGCAGCGCGGCCAGGACCACGCCGAGCAGGGCCACCGCCGGTCCGGGGCGCCACGGCGTGCGCGGCGGCGGCTCCTCCGCACGGGTCTCCGCGGGTGGGGGATCGGTCGCCGTCGATCGCGCCATGAGCTGCTCCGCCCCGGTGGGTCGAGGGTCGCGACACGGACGGGTGACCCGCGTCTCCACACGGAGTGTGCATGCTCGGTCACGGCGAGGCGAGACCCGCCTCAGCCGTCGACGAAGCTCCGCAGCGCCTTCTTGTCGATCTTCCCGTTCGCGTCGCGAGGCATCCGGTCGATCGTCGCGAGGTGCGCGGGCAGGTACCACTCGGTGGTGCCGCGGTCGCGGAGGTGCTGCTGGAGCGCGGCCAGGGTCGGCGTCCGTCCCGCGACGGGGACGACGACGGCCGCCGGCACCTCGGCCTGCTCGCCCGGGTGGTGGGCGACGAGCACGACCTCGTCGACGTCGGGGTGGTCCTCGAGGAGGTCCTCCACCTCGCCGGTCGGGACGAGCATGCCGCTCGAGCCCTTGACCTCGTCGGCGTCGCGCTCGACGAACGCGAGCTCGCCGGTCTCGTCGTGGGCCGCGATGTCGCCCGTGGCGTACCAGCCGTCGTCGTCGCGCGGGCTCCACACCGCCCGGCCGTCGCCGGTGTCCAGCAGCCCGACGGTGACCTGCGGCCCGCGGACGTGCACCTCGCCGTGTCCCGCCGCGGCCCCCTCGACCGGGCGCAGCTCGCGCTCGAGGCCGGGCACCGCGTGGCCCATGGTGTGCCATGACGTCCCCGGGACCTCCTGCCCGCGCGACACCCCGCCGCCGGGCACCTCGGTCATGCCCCAGTGGATGCGCAGCACCACCGGGAGGCGGTCGGCCTTGCGCAGCACGCCGCGGGCGAGGGGCGCGCCGCCGAGGGCCACCGTCCGCAGGCTCGGCGGGACGGTCGCGGTGCCGTCGGGGCCGAGCGCGTCGAGCAGGGCGTCGTAGCCGCGCGGGCCGACGAGCAGATGGGTGACGTCCTCGTCGCGCACCGCCCGCAGCACCGCCTCCGGGGCGCCGTCGTCGTCGAGCACCGCGGGGTGACGGTGCAGCAGGGGGCTCAGCACGCTGGTCATGACGCCGATCGCGTGCGTCGCGACCGACGGGGTCATCACGCGCGCGGGCTCGTCGCCGACCAGCGCGCCGAGGGTGCCGCGCGTGCTCGCCACCAGCGTGTTCGCGGTGTGCAGCACGGCCTTCGAGGTGCCCGTCGTGCCCGAGGTGAAGAGCACGAGCGCCACGTCGTCGGGGCCGATCTCGTCGCCGGTCCCGACGGAGGGGCCGTCGGGCAGGTCGTCGAGGTCGAGCAGCCCGCCGCCGTCGTCGTCCGCGACCAGCACGGCCCCGGTGGCCGCCAGGCGCTGCTCGACCTGCGCCGGGCCGAGCGACGCCGGCATCGGCACCGCGACCGCGCCGACGCGCCCGCAGGCGTGGAAGAGCGCGACGGTCTCCCAGCGGTTCGAGAGCCGGTAGGCGACCCGGTGACCGCGCCCGACGTGCCGCGCCAGCGCGGCGGCGAGCCGCTCGACACCGTCGGCGACGGCCGCGACGTCGAGGACGCGCCGTCCGCCCCGGGAGCGGTCGACGAGCAGCGGGCGCCCCGGGTCGCGGGCGAGCTCGTCGCGCAGGTCGTCGAGGTGGGTGCGGTCCCGCCAGTGCCCGGCGGCGCGGAAGGCGTCCGCGGCCGCGGGCAGTGTGGGTCGGGCGATGACGTCCGATCGGGGCATGGAACGGTGCGTTGCCGCGCGCCCGCCCGGCCGAAACGGGGAATGACCGAGCCCTCACCCGACCTCTACCCGGCGTGACCCGCGTGGCCTCCCTGCACATCGCGCCCGAGCGCACGGCGCCGATGGTCGCGGTGGCGCGCGTCGAGGCCGAGGCCGGCCGCGGGCTGGTCGGCGACCGGTACCACGGCACGCGGCACCGTCACGTCTCCTTGCAGAGCCGCGACGACCTCGCCGCCGCGAGCGAGGCCCTCGGCGCGCCGGTGCCCGAGGAGCGCACCCGCCGCACGCTCACGCTCGACCACGGGACGGTGCCCACGGAGCCCGGGGCGCGCCTGGCCGTCGGGGACGTCGTGCTCGAGGTCGTCCGCCGCGCCGCCCCGTGCCGCGTGATGGACACCGAGATCGGGCCCGGCGCCGCGCGGGCGCTGCACGGCCGCGGTGGGGCGATCTGCCGGGTGCTGACGTCGGGATCGATCGCCGTGGGCGACGAGGTCGCCCTGCCCGATCCCTAGCCGCAGGGCCCGACCGTCGCCGCGATGCCGTCGTGGTCGGAGCGGGGGAGCTCGAACCGGTGCGCGCCGTCGCCGCACCAGCCCGGGCTCACGAACAGGTGATCGATGCGCAGGAGGAACGCGCGCCACTGGGTCACCGACGTGGGTCCGGCCAAGCCGTCGCGCATCGCGTCGACGAGCCCGGCGTCGAGCAGGCGGTAGTCGCGGGCGCGGTCGGTCGAGTTGAGGTCGCCGGTCACCACCACCGGACCGGGCTCGCGGGCCACCCGCGCGTCGACCTCCTCGACGAGCCGGTGGTGCTCGGCGGGCGTGGACTGGTAGCCGAAGCCGCCGGTCCACCAGGGCCGCGGGACGTGCAGGCCGTAGACCACGAACGGTGTCGGCGCGTCGACCGCCGCCCGCACGCCCGGGAAGTCGGGACCCGGGGCGTCGAGCAGCCGCACGGGGAACCGGCTGTAGACGCCGACCGCGGGCGCGCCGCCGGCGTAGACGTGGAAGCGGTACGTCGCGGAGAGGGCGGTGTCGATGCCCCGGTCGTTCTCGACGACCACCAGCACGTCCGCGCCCGCCGCCTGCAGCGCGGGCACCGTCGAGGACCGCCCGGTGACGTTGGCGCTCGCGACCGTGACGCCCGCGCCGGCGCGCACGCGGCCGGCGTCGTCGGGCGTCCAGGGCCCGACGACCGCGACGGTCGCCGCGAGCAGCACCGACACGGCGGTGACCAGGCCCCACCAGCGACCGCTGACGACGCAGGCGATCGCGGCGATCACCGCCACGACGGGCAGGACGATCGCGAGGACGTCGCCGACCAGCCCCAGCGCGTCGCGCAGGGGGAACCACGCCCAGGGCAGCGCGGCGAGGAGCAGCCAGAACCAGGGGGAGGAGCGGATCCGGTGTCCTCGGCGAGGCGGCGTCACCGTGACCGTGTCCCGCTCCACGCTCGGCCCTCCCCGTCAGCCCTGATCGACTGTACCGATCCGGAGCGGGCTCCCCGGGTGACTCAGCCGACCTCGAGCACGCCGAACCGGGCGCCGGCCGGGTCCGCGAGGGTCGCGTGGCGGCCCCGCGGGCCGGCGTCCACGGCCGTCACCACCGTCCCGCCGTGCTGCTCGGCGACCCCGACCGCGCGGTCGGCGTCGGCCACGCCGAACACCGGCACCCAGTGGGGGAGCGCGTCGCCGGCGAGCCCGAGACCCGCGAGCGGCCCGTGCTCACCGTGACCCGCGAGGTGGCCGGGACCGGCGCCGTCCTCCGCCCAGCGCCAGCCCAGCAGCTCGCGGTAGAAGGTGCGCGTGGTGCCGGGCTCCGCGGACAGGGCCTCCGCCCAGCACAGGCGGCCCGGTCCCGGCGGCGGGACGTCGCGGTCGGACTCCCACAGCCCGACCACCGCCCCGCCGGCGTCGAGCGCGACCAGCAGACGCCCGCCCCCGTCGTCGTCCTCCGGTCCGTGCAGCACCTCGCCGCCGAGCTCCTCGATGCTCTCCGCGGCGGCGTCGACGTCTTCGACAGCGAGGTAGAGCGTCCAGGCCGGCGGGGCCACGACACCCGGGGAGCCGAACGCCGCCACGTCGTGGGCGTCGCACCGCAGGATCCCGTGCTGGTGCCCGGCGACGACCGCGTCGTGCACCGACCAGCCGAGCACCGCGGCGTAGAAGACGGCCGCGGCCTCCCGGTCCTCCGCGTCCAGCTCCGCCCAGCAGGGCGCCCCGTCCATGGGCGCAGTCTGCGGGGGGCCGCGCCCGGGCACCACCCGACCGGGTGCTCCCGCGTCGCGGCGGATCGCGATCAGGCGCGAGCTCGTGGCGCGTCAGCCGGAACGACCGAAGGGCACCTTCGGTCGGGTAGACGGGCGAGGGGAACCCTTCGCCAGAACGAGGTGCCCCTGGCGACCACGATCGACAGCCGGGATCGCGCGCACTCGGCGCGAAGAAGAGAGGAGTGTGTCCGAGGGGGGACTTGAACCCCCACGCCCTACTAGGGCACTAGCACCTCAAGCTAGCGCGTCTGCCATTCCGCCACTCGGACTTGCGTGGGACCAGCGTAGACGACGCCGCGCAGAGCGATCACGGTGGGTGGCAGGATGCGGCGCATGGGTCGTGCCGAGGACGAGGTCGTGACGCTGACCAGCGAGCTCATCCAGATCGACAGCCAGAACACCGGAGAGCTCGCGACGACGACGGGCGAGGCGGAGGCCGCCGCCTACGTGGACGCGAAGCTGCGCGAGGTCGGCTACGAGACCGAGGTGATCGAGTCCGGCGCTCCCGGACGCCACAACGTGTTCGCCCGCCTGAAGGGCGCGGACCCGGACCGGCCGGCGCTGCTGGTGCACGGGCACCTCGACGTCGTGCCCTTCGACGAGAGCGAGTGGTCGGTCCACCCGCTGTCCGGCTCGGTGCAGGACGGCTACGTCTGGGGCCGGGGCGCGGTGGACATGAAGGACATGGACGCGATGATCCTGGCGCTCGCGCGCCAGTTCAAAGCCGAGGGGACGGTGCCGCCGCGGGACCTGGTCTTCGCGTTCCTCGCCGACGAGGAGGCGGGCGGCGCCTACGGTTCGCACTGGCTCGCCGAGCACCGCCCCGATCTCTTCGAGGGCTGCACCGAGGCACTCGGCGAGGTCGGCGGGTTCTCGCTGACGCTCGGCGAGGACGTGCGCGTCTACCCGGTGATGACCGCGGAGAAGTCGATCGCGTGGATGAAGCTGCGCGTGCGGTCGCGGCCCGGCCACGGCTCGATGGTCCAAGACGAGAACGCCGTGACGATCCTCGCCGAGGCCGTCGCACGCCTCGGGCGGCACCGCTTCCCGCTGGTGCTCACCGAGTCGGTGCAGGGCTTCTTCGACGAGATCACCGAGCTGACCGGCATCGAGTTCCCCACCGACTCCGCGGCCGCCCTCGACGGCGCCGTGCGCAAGCTCGGCGGGGTCGCCCGCGTCGTCGGCGCCACCACCCGCGACACCGCGAACCCGACGATGCTGCAGGCGGGCTACAAGGCCAACGTCATCCCGTCGCTGGCCGAGGCGACCGTCGACTGCCGCGTGCTGCCGGGGCGCCAGGAGGCGTTCGAGCGCGAGCTCGACGAGCTGCTCGGTCCGGACGTCGAGCGCGAGTGGATCCGCAACCTCGAGGCCGTCGAGACCGCCTTCGACGGCGAGCTGGTCGACGTGATCACGCGGGCGGTGCAGGACGAGGACCCGCAGGCGCACACGCTGCCCTACATGATGTCGGGCGGCACCGACGCGAAGGCGTTCGTGAAGCTCGGGATGCGCTGCTTCGGGTTCGCGCCGCTGCGCCTGCCCCCGGACCTCGACTTCACCGCGCTGTTCCACGGCATCGACGAGCGCGTACCGGTCGACGCCCTGCAGTTCGGCACCCGGGTGCTCGAGCGCATCCTGCTGCGCGCGTGAGCGGCCACGTCGCTCTCGTCACCGGGGGTGGCGGCGGGATCGGCGCCGCGGTCTGCGCCCGCCTCGCCGCCGACGGCTACCGGGTGGCGGTGGTCGACCGCGACGCCGAGGCGGCCGCCCGCGTCGCCGGCGAGTGCGCCGGGCTCGCGATCGCCTGCGACGTCACCTCCGACGTGGCGGTGAAGGCCGCCGTCGACGAGGCCACGACGTGGGGCGGGCGCCTGGACCTGGTCGTGCTCAACGCCGGCTCGACGGGCGGGCAGTCGGGCGTCGACGACCTCGACGTCCCGGCGTACCGGCGGGTCATGGGCGTCAACGTCGACCACGTGGTGTTCGGGACGACCGCGGCGCTGCCCGCCCTGCGTCGCGACGGCGGGGGCACGGTGATCGCGACGTCGTCGCTCGCCGGGCTCACGGGCATGCCCGGCGACGCGATCTACACGCTGAGCAAGCACGCGGTCGTCGGCTACGTCCGCTCGGTGGCGGCGTCGCTGGCCGACGAGCCCGTGCGGGTCATGGCCGTGTGCCCGGGCTTCACCGACACGGCGCTCATCGCCGGGTTCCGCGACCGGTTCGGCGACTTCCCGCTGCTCGTCGCCGCCGACGTCGCCGACGCGGTCACGGCGATGCTCGCGCGGGGCGCGTCGGGGGAGTGCTGGTTCGTCCAGCCCGGCCGCGAGCCCGGACCGTTCCGGTTCCGCGGCGTCCCGGGCCCGGCCGAGGCCGGCGCGCCGCCCCGGCTGCACGGCGAGGACTGACGGGTGCGCGCCTGGCGGGTGCCGCGGTACGGGCCGTTCGGCGAGGTCCTCGAGGTCGCCGACGTCCCGCGTCCCGAGCCCGGGCCGGGGGAGACGCGGGTGCGCGTGGCGGCCGCGGCGCTGAACTTCGCCGACATCCTCCACACCGCCGGCGAGTACCAGGAACGCGTCCCGCCGCCGTTCACGCCCGGGCTGGAGGTGGCCGGCACGACCGACGACGGGCGCCGCGTGTTCGGCCCCGTGGCGCTGCCGCACGGCGGGTTCGCCGAGGAGGCGGTGCTGCGCACGACCTGGCCGTGGCCCGAGGGGATGAGCGCCGCCCAGGCCGCCGGGTTCTTCGTCTCGTACCAGACGGGGTGGTGCGCGCTGCACCACCGCACGTCGCTGCGGGCGGGCGAGACGCTGCTGGTGCTCGCGGCCGCCGGCGGCGTGGGGCTCGCGGCCGTGCAGCTCGGCCGGGCCGCCGGCGCGCGCGTGATCGGTGTGGTGGGTGACGAGGAGAAGGCGGCGGTCGCGCGCACCGCCGGGGCCGAGGTGCTCGTGGACCCGGGCGACACGAAGCGATCAGGGGAGCACGCCGGTAGGGGAGCCGGCCCCGACCGGACAGACCTCGTCGCCGCCGTCCGCGAGCTCACCGACGGCCGCGGGGCCGACGTCGTCTACGACCCGGTCGGCGGCGACTCCTTCGACGCCGCGCGCCGCGTCGTCGCGTGGGAGGGCCGGCTGCTCGTCATCGGCTTCGCGGGCGGGCGGATCGCCGACGCCCCGACCAACCACGCGCTGGTGAAGAACTACGCCGTGGTGGGCGTGCACTGGTCGGCGTACCGGGACCGGTCCCCGGAGCTCGTGGCGGCGTGGCAGCGCGAGATCGAGGCGCTGTGGCACCGGCGCGCGATCGCCCCGATCGTCGGGGCCGAGTACGCCTTCGAGGATCTGCCCACCGCGATGGAGGAGCTGCAGGCGCGCCGCACGACGGGGCGCGTGGTGCTCCGGGCGCCCTGAGACCGCACAACGCCGTCGCGGGGAACTAGTTCCCGATGTCGGGGGTCCGCGGGGCGTCCGCGGCTCCTAGCGTTCTCCTCGGTCGCCCGGCCGGTCCCCGGCTCTCGGACCGGTCGGACGACCACGACCGTCCTCCCGGCGTCACGGCCACCGCATCGCACAGCCAGACGCGGCGGGGCACCGCACCGCGGAGGCGGGCACGGAGGTCACGAGGGGCGTCCCACCCCGGGGCGCCCCTCGCTCCGTCCTGCTCGAGGTCTAGGTCGCGAGCCCGGCGACCAGCGACGAGCGCGAGAGCTTGCGGCGCAGCCAGACCTTCCTGGTGCCGTCGGCGTACAGCAACGTGCGGGCGAGCTCCCAGCCCCCGAACTCGGCGCGGATGCCCAGCTGGACGGTCGCGGAGATCCGCGTGACGTCCGGGGGCAGCCGCACGGGCTGGTACTCCCAATCCCCTTCGACCACCGGCGCTCCGACGAGCGCCCCGCCGTCGCGGGCGCCACCAGTGTTCACGAGCCGACCACCTCCGGGACACCTGACCCAGCCGCACCACCGTACGCACAGCCACACACCCTGCGCACCCATCACGACGCCCGGTGGACAGCCGCGTCGATCACTCCCAGGGCGGCAGATCCGGCTCCTCGGCCTCGTCGTCGAGCACCGACGTCCCGGACGGGCCCGCGGGGGAGCTGACGTCGTCGAGCGCCCCGCGGATCGCCGAGGGCAGAACGAGGTCCTCGGCGGCCAGGGAACCGAGCAGCTGGGCCCCGTCCCGCGCACCCACCACGGGGGCGACGACGCCGGGCCGGTCGCGGACCCACGCCAGCGCCACGGCCAGCGGCGACGTGCCCAGCCCGTGCGCGGCGGTGACGACGGCCTGCACGATGCGGGCGGTGCGCTCGGTGCGGTGACGGTTGACGTAGCCCGCCAGGTGCTCCGAGGCGCCGCGGGAGTCGGCGGGCACGCCCTCGCGGTACTTGCCGGTGAGCACCCCGCGCCCGAGCGGGCCCCAGGGCATGAGCCCGAGCCCGTGGTGCTCGGCGGCCGGCAGCACCTCGGTCTCGACGGACCGGTCGAGCAGCGAGTACTCCGACTGCACCGACACCAGCGGCAGCGAGGTCAGGCTCTGACGCGTCGCGGCCGACGCGACCTGCCAGCCCGCGTAGTTCGCGATCCCCGCGTACCGGGCGCGCCCGGTGGTCAGCGCCACGTCGACCGCCGCGAGCGTCTCCTCGAGCGGGACGTCGTCGTCCCACTCGTGGAGCTGCCACAGGTCGACATAGTCGGTGTTCAGCCGGTCCAGCGAGTCGTCGAGCGCCGTGAGCAGCGCCGCGCGCGAGGCGCCCCCGCCGAACGGGCCGTCGTCGCGGCGGGCACCCGCCTTGGTGGCGACGACCACCTCGTTCCGCGGGATCACGTCGTCGAACAGGCTGCCGAGGATGCGCTCGGCCTCGCCGCCGGAGTACACGTCCGCGGTGTCGACGAGCGTGCCGCCTGCGTCGAGGAACGCCAGCAGCGACGCGCCCGCCTCGTCGGCGTCGGTGTCGCGGCCCCAGCTCATCGTGCCCAGCGCCAGGCGCGAGACCTTCAGGCCGCTGGCGCCCAGGCGTCGCTGCTCCACGGGGACGCAGCTTACGAACAGGTCACGGACGCGGTCCGGGGGGCACGCCGAGCCGAGACCCGAGGGGACTACCGTCCGTCGCCGTGACAGCCGGCGCACCGATGGGATGGCTCGAGGCGGTGGTCCTCGGCATCGTGCAGGGGCTCACCGAGTTCCTGCCCGTCTCGTCCTCCGCGCACCTGCGGATCACCTCGGCGTTCTTCTTCGGCAACGACGCGGGCGCGGCGTTCACCGCGGTCACCCAGCTCGGCACCGAGACCGCCGTGCTCATCTACTTCTTCTCCGACATCTGGCGCCTGCTCAAGGCCTGGTTCGTGGGCCTCGCGCGTCGCGAGGAGCGCGGCTACGACTACAAGCTCGCCTGGTACGTGATCCTCGGCTCGATCCCCATCGGCGTGATCGGCCTGCTGTTCGAGGACGCCATCAAGGGACCGGCCCGCAACCTCTACCTCAACGGCGCCGTGCTCGTGATCTTCGCGCTGGTCCTGGCCCTCGCCGAGCGCTACGGCACCCAGCGCCGGGGCTCCGATCAGCTCACGCTGCGCGACGGCCTGGTCATGGGCTGCGCGCAGGCGATGGCGCTCATCCCGGGCGTCTCGCGCTCCGGCGGGACGATCACCGCCGGCCTGTTCCTCGGCCTCGAACGGGCCGTCGCGGTGCGGTTCTCGTTCCTGCTGGCCCTGCCCGCGGTGTTCGCCTCGGGGCTGACGCAGATCCCGGACATCCTCGACCCGACCGCCTCGGACGTGCAGGGCGCCGTGGTCGTGTTCCCGAGCATCGCGCAGATGGTCGTGGCGACGCTCATCGCGTTCGTCCTCGGCTACGCCTCGATCGCCTGGCTGCTGCGGTTCGTCGAGAACCACACGATCTACGTCTTCGTCTGGTACCGGGTCCTGCTCGGCCTGATCGTGCTGCTCGCCGTCAGCAACGGGATCGTCCCCGCTGTGTAGTCCGAGGGCCGCGTAGGGTCGTGACGTGACGACGGTGATCCTGCTGCGGCACGGCCGGTCGACGGCCAACACCTCGGGGGTGCTCGCCGGTCGCACGCCCGGGGTCAGCCTCGACGACCACGGGCGCACGCAGGCCGAGAAGCTGGTCGACCGCCTCGCCGAGCTCCCGCTCGCGGCGGTCGTGACGTCGCCGCTGCTGCGCTGCGAGGAGACGCTCGCGCCGCTGCTGGAGGCCCGGGGGCTCACCGCGACCGTCGAGCCCGACCTCGCCGAGGTCGACTACGGCGAGTGGACGGGCCGCAAGCTCGGCGACCTGGGCAAGGAGGACCTCTGGAAGGTCGTCCAGGCCCACCCGTCGGCCGCCGTGTTCCCCGGCGGCGAGGGGCTGGCCGCGATGCAGGCACGCTCGGTCGCCGCGATCCGCCGCCACGCCGCGCGCGTCGGCGCCGAGCACGGCGAGAAGTCCCTGTGGGTCGCCTGCAGCCACGGCGATGTGATCAAGGCCGCTGTCGCCGACGCCCTGGGTCTGCACCTCGACTCGTTCCAGCGGATCGTCATCGACCCGTGCTCGGTGAGCGTGATCAGCTACACGCCGACGCGTCCGTTCGTGGTGCGGGTCAACGACACCGGCGGCGACCTGTCCGCGCTGGTCCCGAAGCCGGAGTCGGAGAAGACGGACGGGGACGCGGAGCAGCCGCCGGCCGAGGACGCGGTGCCCGAGGAGGCCACCGTCGGTGGGTCGACCGGAGTAGCATGAAGCTTCCGCCGACGCCCGAGGACACCGTCCTCCAGCGCCGCCCTGCCCGGAGTCCTACGATCGAGATGTCATGCCCAGGGTGATCCACGTCTTCCGCCAGCCCGACCGGTTCGTCGCCGGCACCGTCGGGCAGCCCGGCGAGCGCTCCTTCTACCTCCAGGCCACCGAGCAGGCCCGGAAGGTGAGCGTGCTGCTCGAGAAGCAGCAGGTCTCGGTGCTCTCCGAGCGGATCGGCACCCTGCTGGAGGAGGTCTCGCGCCGCTTCGGCGCCGACGTCCCCGTCGCCGTGCCCGAGGACGAGGTGGACACCTCGCCGCTCGAGGTCCCGGTCGAGGAGGAGTTCCGGGTCGGCACGATGGGCCTGGGCTGGGACGCCGAGTCGCGCAACGTCGTCGTCGAGCTCCTCGCGGTCACCGAGGAGGAGGTCGACGAGTCGGTCGTCCTCGACGACACCGACGAGGGCCCCGACGCCCTGCGTGTGTTCCTCTCACCGGCCGGGGCGCGTGCGTTCGCGACGCGGGCCGAGCGGGTCGTGGGGGCCGGCCGCCGCCTGTGCCCGCTGTGCACGCAGCCGCTCGACGCCGCCGGCCACGTGTGCCCGCGGCAGAACGGCTACCGACGCGTCACCACCCCCGAGTAGGCGCGTGGACCAGCCGACGGACGAGACCACCCAGGACGCGTTGGAGCTGCTGCTCCACGGCCGCATCGAGGTCGAGGGACGCCTCACCGAGGCCTCCAACACCACGCTGTTCTGCTCGATCGCGGTCAACGGCGTCGAGGAGCACTGCGTCTACAAGCCGGTGCGCGGCGAGCGTCCGCTGTGGGACTTCCCCGACGGCACGCTCGCGGGCCGCGAGGTCGCGACCTTCCTCGTCAGCGAGGCCGCCGGCTTCCGCGTGGTGCCGCCGACCGTGCTGCGTGACGGCCCGTTCGGGCCCGGCATGGTGCAGCGCTGGATCGAGACCGACGACGAGCGCGAGCTGGTCGACATCCTCTCGCCCAAGGACGTCGACGAGAACTGGCGCACCGTCCTGCGCGCCCGCGGGATGGACGGCGACCCGGCGCTGCTCGTGCACGCCGACGACCCGGCGCTGCGGCGGATGGCCGCGCTCGACGTCGTCGTCAACAACGCCGACCGCAAGGGCGGGCACGTCCTGGCCGGGGAGGACGGCGGCGTCTACGGCGTCGACCACGGCATCTGCCTGCACCGCGAGGAGAAGCTGCGCACGGTGCTGTGGGGCTGGGTCGGCGAGCCGCTGACCGACGACGTGCGGGATGGCCTGCGCCGGCTGCGGGCCGCGCTCTCGCCCGGCAACGCCGCCGGGCTGAACGACACGCTGCACGACCACCTCACCCGCGCCGAGGTCACCGCGCTGCGCTCGCGCGTCTCGAAGCTCCTCGACGCGGACGAGCTGCCCTCGCCCGGTGGCCGCTGGCCCCCGATCCCGTGGCCCGCCTTCTAGCCCGTCCCGACCCCATGTGAGCACTTTCCGGGCCCATCGGCCCGGAAGGTGCTCACATAGCCCCGATCCGAGGTGCCACCGCCGTGCTGTTCGCACGCCGCGATCCGCGCTGGCCGCGCGACTTCCACCACCGGCGCACCGCCGACCTCCTCAATCCGGTGCAGGCGTTCGAGCTCTTCCGGACGTTCCCCGCCGACCGCGACGGCTCGCGGGTCCCCGTGGTCCCGGCCGACCCCCACCCGCCGGCGGCCGGGCCGGGGCGGATCGCGGTCACCTGGCTGGGCCACGCGTCGGTGCTGCTGCACGTCGACGACGTCACGGTGCTCGTCGACCCCGTGCTCGTCGGCGGCATCCCCGGCGCCCGCCGGCGGCTGACCGCGCCGGCCCTCACCCCCGACCAGCTCCCGCCGCTCGACGCCGTGCTCATCAGCCACGACCACTACGACCACCTCGACGCGCCCACCCTGAAGCGCCTCCCGCGCTCGACGCCGGTGCTGGTCGGCGGCGGCAGCAGGCCGTGGTTCGCCCGCCGCGGGTTCACCGACGTCACCGAGCTGGACTGGTGGGAGAGCGCCCGCATCGGCACCACCGAGATCGAGTTCGTCCCCGCCCACCACTGGTCCCGGCGCACCCTCGGCGACACCTGCCGGCGGCTGTGGGGCGGCTGGGTGGTCACGGGCGCCGGCGGCCGCAGCGTGATCCACGCCGGCGACACCGGCTACGGGCCCTTCCCGGCGCGGATCGGGAAACGGCACGCCGGCATCGAGGTGGCCGTCCTGCCCGTCGGCGCCTACGCGCCGCGGCGGCTGCTGCGCGGGGTGCACATGGACCCCGCCGAGGCGGTCCGGGCGGCCGGGGACCTCGGCGCGCGCCACCTCGTCCCCATCCACTGGGGCACCTTCGTGCTGTCCGGCGAGCCGGTGCTCGAGCCGCTGGAGCGCGTCCGCGAGGAGTGGGTGCGCGACGGGCGCGACCGCGCCGACCTCTGGGACCTGCCCGTCGGGGGGACGCGGGTCCTGTGAGCGTGGTCCCCCCGCGCCTGTCCGCCCAGGCGCTCGCCGTCTGGGGCGTCGCCGTCCTCGCCTACGTCGCCGCGGTGACGGGCCGGTCGTCGCTCGCGGCCACCGGCGTCACCGCCGCCGAGCGCTTCGACGTCTCGTCGGGCGTGCTGTCGCTGCTCGCGGTCGTCCAGCTCGCGGTGTACGCGGCGCTGCAGATCCCCGCCGGCGTGCTCGTCGACCGGGTCGGCCCGCGCCGGGTGATCGCGGGCGGGGCGGTGCTCGTCGCCGTCGGGCAGGTCGTACTGGCGCTCGCCGCGCCGTTCTGGCTGGCCGTGGCCGGGCGCATGCTCGTCGGCGCCGGGGACGCGGTGACCTTCGTCAGCGTGCTGCGGCTGATCCCCTCGTGGTTCCCCGCCCGGCGCGTGCCGCTGCTCAACCAGCTCGCCGGCATCCTCGGCCAGCTCGGGCAGGTGGTCTCCGCGGTCCCGCTCGCCGCCCTGGTGCTCGGGACGGGCTGGACGCCCGCCTACCTCATGGCGGGCGGCACCGCGGTGCTCGTCGCCGTGCTCGTGATCGCGGTGGTCCGCGACGGCCCGGCCGGCAGCAGCGCCCCCGCCGGAGACGGAGCGGAGCGGAGCTCGACCGGTCTGGACGGCCCGAGCGTCGCCGGGGGAGTGGCGGCGGCGCTGCGCGAGCCCGGGGTGCGGCTGGCCTTCTGGTGCCACCTCGCCGCGCCGTTCCCCGGCAACGTGTTCGGGCTGCTCTGGGGCTTCCCGTTCCTCACCGGCGGCGAGGGCCTCGCCGGCGGGACCGCCCAGGGCCTGCTCGTGCTCTACGTCGTCGCGGGCATCGTGATCGGACCGCTGCTCGGGACGCTCGCCGGGCGGTTCCCGGCGCGCCGGGTGCGGCTGATCGTCGTCGCCACCGTGGCCCAGGCCGTGTCGTGGCTCGTCGTCCTCGCCTGGCCCGGTCCGGCGCCGCTCGCGCTGCTCGCCCTGCACGTCGTCGTGCTCGGCGGCGGAGGCCCGGCGTCCCTGGTCGCCTTCGACATCGCCCGCGCCGCGGTGCCGCCGCAGCGCATCGGGCGCGCGTCGGGGATCGTCAACGTCGGCGGCTTCGTCTCCACCGTCGCCGTCGTCCTGGTCGTCGGCGTCGCCCTCGACCTGCAGGGCGCCGGCACCCCCGACACCTACACGCTCGACGCGTTCCGCATCGCCATGCTCGTGCAGGCGCCGGTGTGGGCGGCGGCGCTGGTGGGGATCGCGCGCTCCGCGCGGAGGGTCCGGGCTCAGTCGGCCGCCGACGGGAACACCGGCGCCCGCTTCTCCCGCAGCGCGGTGTAGCCCTCGACGACGTCGGGGCCCAGGAAGGTCAGCATCTCGTAGGCCGCCGACTGGTCGAAGGTCGGCCCGGCGCTGCGCAGCCAGTTGTTGAGGCTGCGCTTGGTGAGCCGGATGGCCTGCTGCGAGCCCTGGCCCAGGGTGTCGGCGACGCGCAGGGCCTCGTCGAGCACCTGGTCGCGGGGCAGCGCCTTGGCCACCATGCCGAACCGCTCGGCCTCGGCGCCGGTGACCATCTCGCCGGTGAGCAGGTAGTAGCGCGCCTTGGCCATGCCCGCGAGCAGCGGCCAGATGATCGCGGCGTGGTCGCCGGCCGCGACGCCGAGCTTGACGTGCCCGTCGCCGAGCCTGGCGTCCTCGGCGGCGATCGCGACGTCGGCGAGCAGCGCCACGACCACGCCCGCCCCGACGGCGACCCCGTTGATCGCCGAGACGATCGGCTTGTCGCAGTCGATGATGTTGTAGACCAGGTCGGACATCTCGCGCAGCATGTGCTGCACGCCGTCGTAGTTGCCGGCCATCCGCTCGACCATGGCGAGGTCGCCGCCTGCGGAGAACGCCTTGCCGGCCCCGGTGATCACCGCGACGCGGGTCTGCGGGTCGTCGTTCACGTCGCGCCAGACCCGGGCGAGCTCGCCGTGGAGGCCCTCGTCGGCGGCGTTGTACTTGTCGGGACGGTTGATGGTGATCAGCAGGACGCCGTGCTCGCGGCGCTCGAAGATCAGCTGCTCGTAGCCCTCGAAGGACACGTCGACTCCTCGGTTGGCGGTGTGGGGAACAGGATCAGCTCATCGTCAGCCCGCCGCTGACCGACAGCGTCTGGCCCGTGATGTAGGCGGCCTCGTCGGAGGCGAGGAAGGCGACGGCGCCCGCGAGGTCCTCGGGCTGGGCGAGGCGGCGCAGCGGGATGGCCCTGGTCAGGGCCTCGCGCAGCTTCGGGTCGTCCCCGGCGAACTCGGCGAACAGCGCCGTGTCGGTCGGGCCGGGGCACACGCAGTTGACGCCGATCCGGTGGCGGGCCATCTCGCGGGCGCAGGTCTTGGTGAACGCGATGACCCCGCCCTTGGCCGCCGAGTACACGGCCTCCCCGGAGGAGCCGACCCGGCCCGCGTCGGACGCGAGGTTGACCACGCGCCCGCCGCCCTGCTCGGCCATGATCGGGAGCACGGCCTTCGAGGTGTGCAGCACCCCGTAGAGGTTGATCCTGATGACCTTGTCCCAGTCGGCCGGGTCGGAGTCGACGAACGGCCCCGCCTTGTCCCAGCCGGCGTTGTTGACCAGGACGTCGATGCGGCCGAACCGCGCGCGCACGTCGGCGACCGTCTCGTCGACCGACGCGCGGTCCGCGACGTCGGTGGCCAGGCCGACGGCACTGCCCCCGAGGGCGGCCGCGGTGTCCCGCGCGGTGTCGCCGTCGACGTCGGTGGCCACCACCGTGGCGCCCTCCGCGGCGAGCTTCTCGGCGATGCCGCGACCGATGCCCCGGCCGGCGCCGGTCACGATCGCGATCCGTTCGTCCATCCTGCCCATGCGCAGGACGCTGGCAAGGTTCGCGCAGCGAGTCAACCCGTGGGTCAAAGTTTGACTTCGCAGTCAATCCGCCGCCATCCTCACGACGGTGAGCCGCACCGAGCGCAAGCGGGGCCGGCGGGTCGAGCAGATCCTCGCGGTCGCCGCCGAGCTGTTCGGCGAGCGCGGCTACGACGCGGTCAGCCTCGAGGACGTCGCCGAGCGGCTCGACGTCACCAAGGGCTCGCTCTACTACTACTTCGCGGGCAAGGACGAGCTCGCGACCGCGGCCATCGAGACGCTGGGCAGCGACTGGACCGGGCGCCTCGAGGCGATGGCCGCCAGCGCGCCGGGGAGTGCGGGGGAGCGGCTGCGGGCCCTGATCCGCGCCCACGTCGCGATCGCCGTGCGCGAGTACCCCGCCGCCCTGCGCCTGTTCCTCGTGCCGCGGACCTGGCCCGACGCCCTGCGCGCCCGGATCACCGAGATGCGCCGGCGCCACGACCAGGTCTTCCGCACGCTCCTCGCCGAGGGCCTGGAGAGCGGCGAGTTCGCGGTCGTCGCCACCGGGACGACCCTGCAGGCCATGCACGCAGCGATGAGCCAGGCGCCGCTGTGGTGCGCGGGTCTCGCCGAGGACGAGCAGGAGCGCGCGTTCGACGAGCTCGCCGACACCCTGATGAAGCTGGTCAGCCCTGGGGTCGGCTCTGCCCGGTGAGGCGCGCGTAGACGATCACGTTGTCCTCGTACGACCGCCCGGAGGCGTCGAGCGCGCCGCCGCAGGTGATCAGCCGCAGCTCGGCGCCCGCGGTGTCGCCGTAGACGTCGCGGGTGGGGAACCAGTTCTTCGAGACCTGCACGGTGCCGGTCACGGTGAACACCGCGAGCGACCCGTCGCGGCGCGTGATGGTGACCCGGTCGCCGGTGGTGGCCTCGGCGAGGTCGGCGAACACGCCGCGCCTGCCGTCACCGTCGACGTGCCCGACCACGACGGCCGGGCCGCGCTCCCCGGGCGTGGGCCCGTGGCGGTACCAGCCGGCCTGCTCCGGGGTGTGCACCGACGGCACCTCGATGCGCCGCTGCGCGTCGACCCCGACCGGCACGAGCGAGGAGCAGGCGTCGATGCGGTCGACGGTGATCGCCACCGGGTCGGCCGCGGCCATCGGCTCGGCATCGGCACGGAACGGCGTCGTCACCGGCGGGCACGGATCCGCGCTCGCCCCGGCCCCGTCCGACGTCGCGGTCGCCACGCCCATCGCCGCGCACACGGCGCTGAGGACGAACGCGAGCACGGCCACGACGCGGACGACGACCGAGGGGTCGACCGGCGAGGGGTCCTGGCGACGGTGCCGGTTCACCGCTGCGACGACGGCCTGCGGCCCGCCACGAGACACGCCAGCAGCACGCCGAGCCCGCCGCCCGACCACCACAGCACCGACGAGGAGACGGACGCGGCCGGAGCGTCCTGCTCCACCAGCTCGTCGAGGTCGACCGACGACCCGTCGCCGGTCGGCGCCGCGCCGACGGGGACCACCTCGACCTGAGCGGGCTCCGCGGGATCGACGGCATCGACGACATCGACGGCTTCGTCCGTCACCGTCCTGGCGCCGGCCGCGTTGGCCGGGTCGCCCTGGTCGCAGGCGACGCCGTCCCGGTCGCGGTCGAGCGCGGGCCGGTAGCCGGGCGTGCCCTGGGGGATGTTCTGCACGCCGGCGGCGAACGCCTCGGTGCAGTTGGCGTAGTAGACCGCCGGGACGGCCAGCGCCGGCCCGGCCGTCCCGAGGAACAGGAGGGCCGACACCCCGGCCACCACCGCACAGTGCCTGGATCGCTGCATGATCCCCGCCGATCGTCCACGGCCCTCCCGCCCCGCGCGGGAGGAGCGGACGCAGTCAACTCCAGTGAGTGTTCAAACCACACGCAGCGTGACGGCGCGTCGGGCGACACCTTCGGGGGATCCCGCCGGACGCGACGGATCGGGCGAGCCGGGCACGGGTACGGCCCGCTCCCTCGATGGTCGAGCTCTCGCTTCGCTTCGTCTCCGTGTTCTCGCACAGCAGAAGCGGGGAGCCGGATCACGTCCCGCGACGTAGCGTGGAGAGGTGAGCTCTTCTGCTGCTCCCTCCGTTCCCACTGTTCCCTCAGGCCTCCCCACCACCGCCGGTGAGCTGGCCCGCAGCGGCCACCCGGCGGCGACGGTCCGCGGTGTGCGGACCGAACTGCGTGACAACCTGCTGGCCCGCCTGCGGGCCGGCGAGGACCCCTGGCCGGGGATCGTCGGGTTCGACCGCACCGTGCTGCCCCAGTTCGAGCGGGCGATCCTCGCCGGGCACGACGTGGTGCTGCTCGGCGAGCGCGGCCAGGGCAAGACGCGGCTGCTGCGCAGCCTGGTGAACCTGCTCGACGAGTGGACGCCGGTCATCGCGGGCTCCGAGCTGGGCGAGCACCCGGCCGACCCGATCATCCCGGCCAGCCGGCGCCGCGTCGCCGAGCTGGGCGACGACCTGCCGATCACGTGGCGGCACCGCGACGAGCGCTACGCCGAGAAGCTCGCCACGCCCGACACCAGCGTCGCCGACCTCATCGGCGACGTCGACCCGGTCAAGGTCGCCGAGGGCCGCAGCCTCGGCGACCCCGAGACCATCCACTACGGCCTCGTACCACGAGCCCACCGCGGCATCGTGACGATCAACGAGCTGCCCGACCTCGCCGAGCGCATCCAGGTCGCGCTGCTCAACGTCATGGAGGAGCGCGACATCCAGGTGCGCGGCTACACGCTGCGCCTGCCGCTGGACATCATGCTCGTGGCCAGCGCGAACCCCGAGGACTACACCAACCGCGGGCGGATCATCACCCCGCTCAAGGACCGCTTCGGCGCCGAGGTCCGCACCCACTACCCGCTCGAGGTCGCCGGCGAGGTCGCCCTGACCCGCCAGGAGGCCCAGCTCGTCGCCGAGGTGCCCGACCACCTCGTCGAGGTCCTCGCCCGCTTCACCCGCCACCTGCGCCAGTCCGGCGCGGTCGACCAGCGCAGCGGCGTGTCCGCCCGCTTCACGATCGCCGCCGCCGAGACCGTCGCGGCCGCCGCGCTGCGCCGCGCCGCGGTCACCGGTGAGGAGGTCGCCGTGGCCCGCCCCGTCGACCTCGAGGCCGTGCCGCCGGTGCTGCGCGGCAAGCTCGAGTTCGAGTCGGGGGAGGAGGGCCGCGAGGCCGAGCTGCTCACCCACCTGCTGCGCCGCTCGATCACCGAGACCGCCCGCGCCCGGCTCGCCGGGGTCGACCTGTCGCCCCTGGCCGACGGGGTGTCGGCCCTGGAGGGCGACCGACGGGTCGTCACCGGCGACCGCGTCGCCGCCCGCCAGGTGGTCGACGCGCTGCCGTCGATCTCGGTGGTCTACACGGTCGCCGAGCGTCTCGGCGCCGCCGGCACGGAGGCCCCCGGGCCGCTGGCCAGCGCCGTCGAGCTGGCGCTCGAGCACCTGTACCTCACCCGCAAGCTGGCCAAGGACGACGACGAGGACGCGGGGACGGTGGCCTATGGCGGCTGATCCGGCAGGCCCGACCGGACCGGCGTCCGGTCGCTACTCCTACGGCCGGTACTACGACGGCCCCGATCCGCTCGCCCCGCCGTTCGACCTGCGCGAGGCGATGGACCAGCTCGGCCGCGACGTCATGGAGGGCACCTCGCCGCGGCAGGCGATGCAGGAGCTGATGCGCCGCGGGCTCGGGGAGCAGCAGGGTCTCGACGACCTCATGCGCCGGCTCAACGAGCGACGCAGCCGGCTGCAGCGCACCCACCGCCTCGACGGCACGCTGCAGGAGGTCCGCGAGCTGCTCGAGCAGGCGCTCGAGGCCGAGCGCAACTCCTTGCAGGCCGAGGACTCCGACGACGCCCGGTTCCGGGAGATGCAGCTCGACGCGCTGCCCCCGTCACCGGCGGGCGCGGTGCGCGAGCTGCAGGACTACGACTGGCGCAACGCCGAGGCGCGCGCCGCCTACGAGCAGATCCAGGACCTGCTCGGTCGGGAGGCGCTCGACCAGCGCTTCCAGGGCATGAAGCAGGCGATGGAGAACGCCACGCCCGAGGACGTCGAGCGTGTCCGCGAGATGATCTCGGATCTCAACGACCTGCTCGAGGCCCACGGACGCGGTGAGGACACCACCGACCAGTTCCGCGAGTTCATGGGCAAGCACGGCGAGTTCTTCCCCGAGAACCCGCAGAGCACCGACGAGCTGATCGACCTGCTCGCGGAGCGGTCGGCGGCGGCGCAGCGGATGATGAACTCGCTGTCGGCCGAGCAGCGCGCCGAGCTCGAGGGCCTCATGCAGCAGGCCTTCGGCGACCCGCGGCTCGCCGAGCAGCTCTCGCGGCTCGACCAGCAGCTCCAGGGCATGCGCCCCGGCGAGGACTGGCAGGGGCGCGGGCGCTTCCGCGGCGAGGACCCGCTCGGCATGGGCGAGGCGACCCGCGCCATGGAGGAGCTCGGGCAGATGGACGCCCTGGCCGAGCAGCTCTCGCAGTCGTACCCGGGCGCGCGCATGGAGGACATCGACCTCGAGGCGCTCGAGGCGACGCTCGGCGAGCAGGCGCGCGTCGACGCTCAGCGTCTGGCGGAGCTGCAGCGTGAGCTCGAGCGGCAGGGGGTGTTCCAGCGCGCGGCGGACGGCTCGCTGATGCTCTCGCCGAAGGCGTTGCGCCAGCTCGGGCAGTCGTCGCTGCGCGACGTCGTCGGGTCGCTGTCGACGCGGCGTGGCGAGCGGGAGACCCAGCGCTCCGGCGCGGCGGGGGAAGCCACCGGTGCCACGCGGCCGTGGTCGTTCGGCGACACGGAGCAGTGGGACGTGCCCCGGACGCTGCTCAACGCGGAGATGCGGCACGCGTCCGGCGACCCGCGGGCCCTCGACGTCACCGACGTGGAGATCGTCGAGACCGAGCAGCGCACCCGCGCGGCGGTGGCGCTGTGCGTCGACACCTCGTGGTCGATGGTCGCCGACGGGCGGTGGGTGCCGATGAAGCGCACCGCGCTGGCGCTGCACCACCTGGTCTCGACCCGGTTCCGGGGTGACGCCCTGCAGCTCGTCACCTTCGGGCGGCACGCCAAGGAGGTCGAGCTGGGGGAGCTGACCGCGCTGGAAGGGGCGTGGGAGCAGGGCACGAACCTGCACCACGCGCTCCTGCTGGCCGGGCGGCACCTGCGCAGGAACGCCGACGCGGCGCCGGTCGTCCTCGTCGTCACCGACGGCGAGCCCACCGCGCACCTCGAGCCCGACGGGCACGCGGCGTTCGACTACCCGCCGAGCCCGGAGACCCTGCGGGCGACGCTCGGCGAGGTCGATGCGCTGGCGCGGCTGAACGCGGCGATGACGGTGTTCATGCTCGGCGACGACCCGCGGCTCGAGGCGTTCGTGGACCTCGTCGCGCGGCGGGCCGGCGGGCGGGTCGTGAACCCCGACCTCGACGGGCTCGGAGCCGCCGTGGTGAGCGACTACCTGGCGAGCCGCCGACGACGCTGAGCTGGGCGGCCGACGGGCGAACACCCTGACCGGGTGAACGAACCGCCCGCACTCGGGCGTCACGACTACCGGGGGCGACACCGCGTACGCTCGACCGTGGCTGGAGCCGATCCCCCCCGCGGCTCCCGGCCACCCCGGCCGGGTCCGTCATCCCGTGCAGGGGCGACGTGCTCGCCCACGACGGCCCTGCTGACACGACCCGGCCGGGGTTCCACACGGGTGTTCGCGCCCGACGAGCGAGCGGTTCGCCACGGGCGCCGGAATCTGCGGCCCGTCGGGCTTAGGCTCGTGACCATGCGAGCCTGGTCATCGGTCGACATCCCGCGGGTCCCCGGAAGCCCGCCCCCGCTGCGCCTGCACGACACCGCGAGCGACAGCATCCGGCCGACCTCGCCGGGCCCCACCGCCCGGATGTACGTCTGCGGCATCACGCCCTACGACGCGACCCACCTCGGCCACGCGGCGACCTACCTGGCGTTCGACCTGATCAACCGCCTCTGGCTCGACGCCGGCCACGACGTGCACTACGTCCAGAACGTCACCGACATCGACGATCCCCTGCTCGAGCGGGCCGAGCGCGACAGCGACGACTGGGTGGTCCTCGGGATGCGCGAGACCGCGCTGTTCCGCGAGGACATGACCGCGCTGCGGATCCTCCCGCCGCGGGAGTTCATCGGCGCCGTCGAGGCGGTCGACGAGATCAGCGAGCTGGTCGGCAAGCTCCTGGCCAGCGGCGCGGGCTACCGCGCCGACGACGCCGAGTTCCCCGACGTCTACCACGACCACACCGCGACGCAGGACTTCGGCTACGTCTCGCGCTACTCCGAGGCGCGCATGCTCGAGGTCTTCCCCCAGCGCGGCGGCGACCCGGAGCGGAAGGGCAAGCGCCACCCGCTCGACGCGCTGCTGTGGCGCATGGCCCGCGAGGGGGAGCCGTCCTGGCCCTCGGACCTCGGCGAGGGGCGCCCCGGCTGGCACGTCGAGTGCGCCGCGATCGCGCTGAACCGCCTGGGCGACCAGTACGACCTGCAGGGCGGCGGGTCCGACCTCGCGTTCCCGCACCACGAGTTCGGCTCGGCGCACGCCGAGGCGCTCACCGGCGCGCACCCGCTGGCCCGGCACTACTGCCACGCCGGGATGATCGGCCTCGACGGCGAGAAGATGTCGAAGTCGAAGGGCAACCTCGTCTTCGTCTCCCGCCTGCGCGCCGACCGCGTCGACCCGATGGCCGTGCGCCTCGCCCTGCTCGGCGGGCACTGGCGCACCGACCGGTCCTGGACCGCCGACCTCCTCACCGGCGGCCAGGCGCGCCTGCACCGCTGGCGCGAGGCGGCCGCGGCCCCGACCGGCCCGGACCCCGAGGACACGATCGCCCGCGTGCGCGCCCACCTCGCCGACGACCTCGACACCCCGGGCGCGCTGGCCGCCCTGGACGCCTGGGCCGACGAGGTGCTCGGCCGCCGCGGCGGCGAGGGCTGGACCCCCGACGGTCCGACCCGCATCGCCGACGCCGTCGACGCGCTGCTCGGTGTGCCGCTGCGCTGAGGCGCACCGGGGTATGCGGGAGGCATGGCCCGCAACGTCCTCGGCGGCGAGCTCGCCGACTGCAGTCACGACCCCGTCACCGGCTTCTACCGCGACGGCTGCTGCCAGACCGGCCCGGAGGACGCGGGCGTGCACACCGTGTGCGCCCGCGTCACCGAGGAGTTCCTCAGCTTCAGCGCCTCCCGGGGCAACGACCTCACCCGCCCGGCGCCGCACTTCCCGGGCCTGACGCCCGGCGACCGCTGGTGCCTGTGCGCGGACCGGTGGAAGGAGGCGCTCGACGCCGGCGTCGCCCCGCCGGTCGTCCTCGAGGCCACCCACGCCCGCACGCTGGAGTGGGTCGACCTCGCGGACCTGGAGAAGCACCGCGCCCTGGAGTGAGCGATGCGCGCCGCGCACGTGAGTGTCTTGTGTCGTCCGGGCGACCCGGAACGCTCACATGCGGTAGGCATCGCGTCGTGCCCTCGGACCCGCCGACGACGACGCAGGTGCAGGCGCACCGGTTCGCCGTGCGCCGGCTGGAGTCCGCGCTGGTGGGCCGCGACCCGACACCCCGCCACGACCCCGGCCGCCGCCAGAACCGGGCGCTGCTCGTCGGCGCGGTCCTCGGGGTGCTGGCGCTCGTCGGGTTCTTCGTCGTCGGGCTGGTCCGGGGCGACGAGGGGTGGCGCGACGAGGCGGTGGTGCGCGGCGAGCCCTCCGGCGCGCTGTACGCCGTCGCCCACGGCCCCGACCGTCTGGTGCCCGCGCTGAACCTGACCTCCGCGCGCCTGCTCGCCGCGTCGGCCGGGAACACCGACGTCCTCGGCCCCCCGGTGCCGGTGCGCGACGACCTGCTCGCCGAGGCACCCCGCACCGCGCCCGCGGGCATCCCCGGCGCGCCGGCGGTGCTGCCGGACCCGGCGGCCCCCGTGCCGGACGCCTGGGCCGTGTGCGACCAGGTGACCCTCGACCCCTCGGTGCCCGACCCCGCCGCGGACCCTGCGCTCTCGACGGTGGCGCTCGGGGGCCTCCCGTCGCCGGGGCGCCCGCTCGCCCCCGAGGAGGCCCTGCTCCTGCGCGGTGCCGACGGCGCGTTCTGGCTGGTCACCGAGGGCCGCCGGGCCCTGATCACGCCGGGGGCCGGCGCCGTCGTCCGGGGCCTCGAGCTCACCGGCGCCCGGGCGCGGGCCGCCAGCCCCGCCCTCCTGGGCACGCTGCCCCAGGGCCCGCCGCTGCAGCAGGTCACCGTGCCGGGCACCGGCACCACGCCCACCGAGCCGCGGACCGCCGCGCTCGGCGTCCAGGTCGGCACGGTGGTCAGCCCGGACGGCACCCGCTTCTTCCTCGTCGCCGCCGACGGGGTGCAGGAGGTGCCCGCGGTCGTCGCCCAGCTCGCCCGGTTCGCCAACACCGACCCCGCCGCCGACCCCGGCATCGCCGCCGTGCCCGCCGGGCGCCTCGCCGACGCCCCGCGCGTGGCGGTCGTCGACGTGCGCGCCTACCCCGCGACGTTCCCGCGCCCGGTCACCTACGAGGCCGCCACCACCGTCTGCGCGCGCCCCGACGCGACGGGCACCGCCGCGCTGTTCGCCGCGCCCGCCCTGCCCGGCCCGGCCGCGCCGACCCCGCTCGTCGGCCCGCCCCTCGACGGCGCCTGGGTCGCGGGCGGCGGGGCGTACGTCGTTGCCCAGGGGACCGGTCCGGCGGTGCTCGTCGACCCCGGCGGGCGCGTGTACCCCGTGCCCGACCCGGCCGCGGCGGCGGCGCTCGGCCTCGGCACCCCGCGCCCGGCACCGCGCGCCGTGCTGGACCTCCTCCCGCGCGGCCCCACGCTCGATCCCCTCGCGGCGCAGACGGCTCGCTGAGGGCCCGCGTACGGCAGGGTGCCGGGCATGAGAGGTGCGCTCGCCGCGCCGTGGGCGCTGTGGACGGTCGTGCTCGTCGTCGCCTTCGGCACCAACGTGCCGACGCCCCTGCTCCTGGTCTACCGGGAGACCCTCGGGCTCGCGCCGACCACGCTGACCGCGGCGTTCGGCGTCTACGCGGCCGGGCTGATCCCCGCGCTGCTGCTCTCGGGCCCGGCGTCGGACCGCCTGGGACGACGGCCGGTGGTCGTGCCCTTCGTGGTGCTCGCCGGGCTGGTCTCGATCCTCTTCCTCGCGGCGAGCTCGTCGGTGCTCGTGCTGTTCGCCGGGCGGTTCCTGCAGGGCGCGGTGTCCGGGGTGGTGTTCAGCGTCGGCACCGCCTGGCTGGGCGAGCTGATCGGCGAGCCCGGCCGGTCCGCGCGGCTGACGACGATCGCGCTCGCGATGGGCTGGGCCGGCGGCCCGCTGGTCGCCGGGCTGATGGGGCAGTGGGTGGTGCTCCCGACCGTGCTGCCCTACCTCGTGCACGTCGCGCTCATGGTCGTCGCGGTGGCGCTGCTGCCGCTGGTCCCCGAGACGCTCCTGCCGGATCGCCGGCGCGTGGGCGGACCGGTCGTCAACCTCGGCGTCCCGGCCGGCACCCGGCGCGCGTTCGTGCTCGTCGTCGTGCCGATCGCGATCGGGGTGTTCGCGTTCCCGTCCACCGCCGCCACCGTCCTGCCGCTGCTGCTCACCCCGCAGATGCCGGGCATCGCGGTGGCGATCGCCGGGATCGTCGCGGGCGTCACCCTGTCCACCGGCGCACTGGTCCCACCGCTGGCGCGGCGCCTCGGCGCGGAGCGGGCGGGCCCGGTGGGCCTGGCGCTCGGGGCGGCCGGCCTCGGGCTGGCGCTCCTGGCGCTCGCGACCGGCGCGTGGCCCGTGCTGCTCCCGGTGTCGCTGCTGCTCGGCGCGGGGTACGGGCTGTGCCTCACGTCCGGGCTGACGATCGTCGCCGGCCTCGCGCTCCCCAGCGAGCGCGGCGCCCTCACCGGCACCTTCTACGCGTGCGCCTACCTGGGCTTCGGCGTGCCCTACCTGCTCTCGGCGCTCGCGGGGGACGGCAGCCTCACGGGTCCGCTCGCCGGGCTCGCGATCGTCTCGGCGCTCGCGGGCGCCGCCCTCGCCCTCCCGGGTGCGCGCCGCCTCGTCGCGCCCTGAGCGGTGGGGGCAGCGAGGGTCACCCTCGCTGCCTCCCACGCAGCGGAGGAGTCCCTCGCTCCCCGGGGACCGCGCGCCCCGCTCACCGCCGCGGCGCCAGCACCCCCGCGGCGAGCAGCACGACGCCGGCGAGACCGAACCCGGCGACGGGGGAGAGGTGGTAGGGCGCGAGGAACAGCGCGGGCGAGGCCGAGGCGCCGAGGAAGCGCCCGGCCTGCACGACCGACACCCCGCCGGCCGTGGTGCCGCGCAGGACCAGGGTGTTGACGCCCACCAGCACGAGCTGCGCGGTCGCCCCGGCGAGCGCCCACGCCACGGCGACGGCGAGCGCGGAGGGCAGCACCCCGACCGCCCCGACGAGCAGCGCGCCCGCGACCGCGCCGACGCGGATCGTCACGCCCGGCCCGAAGCGGTCCACGCCGGATCCGATGAGGCGCGCGGTGAGCAGCCCGCAGACACCGAAACCGGTGAGCAGGGCACCGCGCAGCGCGGCGCCGAGGGTGAAGGCGTCCTCGACGCGCAGGGCGACGAGGAACGACAGCCCGCCGAGCGCGCCCCACGCGAGCCCGGCGACCAGCCCGAGCCGCAGCACGGCGGGCCGCCAGGCGTCGCGCAGGCGCGGCGGGCCTGCCGGGTCGCGCGGGGGGTCGGCGGGGATCCCGGCGACCGCGAGCAGCGCCGCCACCGCCGCCACACCGATGAACGCGAGACGCCAGTCGACCGCGGCGGCCAGCCCGCCGACCAGCGGCGCAAACGTCATCCCGGCCGCCTGCAGCGAGCCCATGACCCCCAGCGAGCGACCCAGGCGCTCCCGCGGCGTGGCCGCGGCCAGCGAGGCCAGCAGCAGGGGCGTCGTGAACGCGTTGGCCGCGCCCTGCAGCGCCCGCGCGGCGAGGAAGAGCCACCCGGTGCCCGCGACCGCGCCGAGCAGCGAGAACACCACGTAGGCCACGTAGGCCACGCGCACCGTGCGGCGGGCGCCCCAGCGCTGGCCGAGCGTCCCGGACACGAGCATGAGCAGCGCGAACGGCAGCAGGTACGCGGTCAGCGACGCGGACGCCGCGGACGGCGAGAGCCCGAGGTCGGCGCCGAGCTCGGGCAGCATCGACGCCGTGATGCCGCCGCCGAACGGCCCGAGGAAGCCGCCCGCGTAGAGCGCCGCGATCCGGAGCCGGTCGACCCCCGAGGTCGTGGAGGGTGCCGGCGAGCTCACCGCTCCCAGGGACCCTTGCCGGGCCCGGGCGGGCCGCCGGCGGTGCCGCCGGGGCCGGGCGGGCCGCCGCCCGGACCGCGACGGCGCAGGTAGCGCTCGAAGTCCGCGGCGATCTCCTCGCCCGAGGCCTCCTCGAGGTCGGTCTCGGCGTCGCCTGCCTCCTCGAGGGCCTTGACGTACTCGCGCACCTCGTCGTCCTCGTCGGCCATCTCCGAGACCGTGCGCTCCCACTTCTCGGCCTGCTCGGGCAGGCCGCCGAGCGGCACCTCGACGTCGAGGACCTCCTCGACGCGCTGCAGCAGGGCGATCGTGGCCTTGGGGGCGGGCGGCTGGGACACGTAGTGCGGCACCGCGGCCCAGAACGAGATGGCGGGGATCCCGGCCTGCACGCAGGAGTCCTGCAGCACACCCACGATCCCGGTGGGGCCCTGGTAGCGCGAGCGCTGCAGGCGGTAGCGGGCCGCCGACGCCTTGTCGAACGAGGTGCCGGTGACGGGCACGGGGCGGGTGTGCGGCGTATCGGCGAGCAGCGCGCCGAGCGTGATCACCGTGCCGACGCCCAGCTCGCGGGCGTACTCGATGATCTCGGCGCAGAACGCGCGCCACTTCATGTTCGGCTCGATCCCGCGCACGAGCACGAGGTCCTGCGCGGACCCGGGCGGGCGGCAGCGGGTGAGGCGGGTGGTGGGCCAGTCGATGGCCCGGCTCACGCCGTCGACCAGGCGCATCGTGGGGCGCGAGACCTGGAAGTCGTAGTACTCGTCGGGGTCGATCGCCGAGAGCTCGGTGGCGTCCCAGTGCAGCGCGAGGTGCTCGACCGCCGTACTGGCCGCGTCCCCGGCGTCGTTCCATCCCTCGAACGCCGCCAGCATCACCGGCGCGCTGGGGTCCACGGGCTGCGCGGCGGGTTCCTCGGTGTCGTCCGGAGTGATCTCCGGGGTCGGGACGGGCTCGTCGGGGCGGTCGTCGGGCACGGACACGCGAACAGCCTACGACTCGTGACGAGGCTCGCAGTGCGCCTGGCACTGCTCCTCGATCACGTTACGATCGTGTGATGACTACTTCGAGTGAGTCTGCATTCCTGTCCGCGCTGCATTCCCGGGTCCTCATCGGCGATGGTGCCATGGGAACCGCACTCCAGGACCAGGACCTCTCGCTCGACGATTTCCAGCAGCTCGAGGGCTGCAACGAGATCCTGAACGTCTCGCGCCCCGACGCCGTGCTGGCCGTGCACCAGGGCCACCTCGAGGCCGGCAGCGACATCATCGAGACGAACACGTTCGGCACCAACTGGCCGAACCTCAACGAGTACGACATCCCGGACCGGATCCGCGAGCTCGCCCTCGAGGGCACCAAGATCGCCCGCCAGGCCGCCGACGAGTACTCCACGCCCGATCGCCCGCGCTTCGTCTTCGGCTCCAACGGCCCCGGCACCAAGCTGCCGACCCTCGGCCACGCGCCCTACGCGCAGCTGCGCGACGCGTACGTCGAGTCGGTGCTCGGCCAGCTCGAGGGCGGCGCCGACGCGATCCTCGTCGAGACCTGCCAGGACCTGCTCCAGTCCAAGGCCGCCATCCTCGGCGCCTACCGGGCGATGGACCAGTACGGCAAGCGCGTCCCGGTCATCTGCCACGTCACCGTCGAGCTCACCGGCACGATGCTGGTCGGCTCCGAGATCACCGCGGCGCTCACCGCGCTCGAGCCGCTGGGCATCGACGGCATCGGCCTCAACTGCGCCACCGGCCCCGCCGAGATGAGCGAGCACCTGCGCGCCCTCTCGCGCCAGTCGCGCATCCCGGTCAGCGTCATGCCCAACGCCGGCCTGCCCGAGCTCGGCCCGAACGGCCCCGAGTACCCCCTGGGGCCCGACGAGCTGGCCGACTACTGCGCCTCGTTCATCACCGACTACGGCCTGCAGCTCGTCGGCGGCTGCTGCGGCACCACGAACGACCACGTGCGCGCGCTGGCCGAGAAGTGCCGCGACCTCACGCCGCTCGCCCGCGACCCGCAGCCCGAGCCGGGCATCTCGTCGATGTACCACTCCGTGCCGTTCCGGCAGGAGACCGGCCTGCTGATGATCGGCGAGCGCTCCAACGCCAACGGCTCCAAGGCCTTCCGCGAGGCGATGGTCGAGGAGGACTACGAGAAGTGCGTCGACATCGCCAAGGCGCAGACCCGCGAGGGCGCGCACTGGATGGACCTGTGCATCGACTACGTCGGGCGTGACGGCGTCGCCGACATGGACCGCCTGTCCCACGACGTCTCGACGGCCTCGACGCTGCCGGTGGTGCTCGACTCCACCGAGCCCGAGGTGCTCGAGGCCGGCCTGGAGCAGCTCGGCGGGCGCTCGGCGATCAACTCGGTGAACTACGAGGACGGCGACGGGCCGGACTCGCGGTTCCAGAAGATCATGCGGCTGGTGCGCGAGCACGGCGCCGCGGTGGTCGCGCTCTGCATCGACGAGGAGGGCCAGGCCCGCACCGCGGAGTGGAAGACGCGCGTCGCCTTCCGCCTCATCGAGGACCTCACCGAGAACTGGGGCATGCGGGTCGAGGACATCATCATCGACTGCCTGACCTTCCCGATCTCCACCGGCCAGGAGGAGGTCCGCAAGGACGGCATCGAGACGATCAACGCGATCAAGCAGCTCAAGGAGAAGTACCCGCAGGTCCAGACCACGCTGGGCCTGTCCAACATCTCCTTCGGCCTCAACCCGGCCGCCCGCCAGGTGCTCAACTCCGTCTTCCTCAACGAGTGCGTCGACGCCGGTCTCGACACCGCGATCCTCAACGCCTCCAAGATCCTGCCGTTCTCGCAGATCGACGAGGAGCAGCGCGAGGCCGCGCTCGACCTCGTCTACGACCGCCGCGAGAAGCACGACCCGCTGCAGCACTTCATGAACCTCTTCGAGGGCGTGTCGGCGCAGTCGGCGAAGGACGAGCGCGCCGAGAAGCTCGCCGCGATGCCGCTCTTCGAGCGCCTCGCGCAGCGGATCATCGACGGCGACCGCAACGGGCTCGAGGAGGACCTCGACGCCGGCATGCAGGAGAAGGACCCGCTCGAGATCATCAACACCGACCTGCTCGGTGGCATGAAGGTCGTCGGCGACCTCTTCGGCGCCGGCAAGATGCAGCTGCCGTTCGTGCTCGCCTCGGCCGAGGTCATGAAGGCCGCCGTGGCCCACCTCGAGCCGCACATGGAGGCGACCGACAACTCCGGCAAGGGCAAGATCCTGCTGGCGACGGTCAAGGGCGACGTCCACGACATCGGCAAGAACCTCGTCGACATCATCCTGTCCAACAACGGCTACGACGTGGTGAACATCGGCATCAAGCAGCCGATCAACGCCATCCTCGAGGCCGCGGACGAGAACAAGGTCGACGCGATCGGGATGTCCGGGCTGCTGGTGAAGTCCACCGTGGTCATGAAGGACAACCTGCAGGAGATGAACGACCGCGGGATCGCCGAGAAGTACCCGGTGCTGCTCGGCGGCGCCGCGCTGACCCGCTCCTACGTCGAGAACGACCTCGGCGAGCTCTACCAGGGCGACGTCCGGTACGCGAAGGACGCGTTCGAGGGCCTCAAGCTCATGGACTCGGTGATGACCGGGGAGGGGCCCTCGGACGAGGAGAAGGAGAAGATGGCCGAGCGCAAGGAGCGCCGCGAGCGCTCCGAGCGCATCAAGGCCAAGCGCGAGGCCGAGGCCGGCGAGGAGAACCCCGCGTTCGACCCGACCGCGATCTCCGACGTCGCGCGGCGCATCGAGGTCCCGACGCCGCCGTTCTGGGGCACCCGCGTGGTCCGCGGCCTGCGGCTGCAGGACTTCGCCGCCCTGCTCGACGAGCGCGCCACCTTCTTCGGGCAGTGGGGCCTGCGCGGCCAGAAGGGCGACGAGGGCCCGTCGTACGACGAGCTCGTCGAGACCGAGGGCCGCCCGCGCCTGCGCTACTGGCTCGACCGGCTGCAGTCCGAGGGCATCACCAGCCACGCCGCCCTCGTCACCGGGTACTTCCCGGTGATCTCCGAGGGCCAGGAGGTGGTGGTGCTCGACGAGGCCAAGCCGGACGCGGGCGAGCTGCACCGCTTCGCCTTCCCGCGCCAGAAGCGCGACCGGCGCCTGTGCCTCGCGGACTTCTTCCGCACCCGCGACGAGGCCCGCGAGCTCGGCGGCGTCGACGTCATGCCGATGAACCTGGTGACGATGGGCCAGCCCATCGCGGACTTCGCCAACAAGCTGTTCGCGGAGAACTCCTACCGCGACTACCTCGAGGTCCACGGCCTCGGCGTGCAGCTCACCGAGGCGCTGGCCGAGTACTGGCACCGCCGCGTCCGCGAGGAGCTGACGTTCGCCGACGGCTCCACGATGGCCGACCAGGACCCGGCGGACGTCCACGAGTACTTCAAGCTCGGCTACCGCGGCGCCCGCTTCTCGCTGGGCTACGGCGCCTGCCCGGACGTCGAGGACCGCGCGAAGATCGTGGACCTGCTCGACCCGAGCCGCATCGGCGTCGAGCTCTCCGACGAGGACCAGCTGCACCCCGAGCAGTCCACGGACGCGCTCGTCGTGCACCACCCGGAGGCGAAGTACTTCAATGCTTGATCTCCTTCCGGGGCGATGACCGAGCTGCAGGCCGTCCTGTGGGACATGGACGGCACGCTCGTCGACTCCGAGCGGCTCTGGGACGTGTCCCTGGCCGACCTCGCCGCCCACCTCGGCGGCACGCTGTCCGCGGCGACCCGCGAGGACCTCGTGGGCTCGTCGCTGCGGCGCTCGGTGTCGACGGTGCGCGCCGAGGTCGGCCTCGACCCGGGCGACGCCGCCGGCGTCGAGGCCGACGGCCGGTGGCTGATCGAGCGCACCAAGGTCCTGTTCGCCCACGACCTCCCGTGGCGTCCCGGCGCCCCGGAGGCGCTGGCGGCGGTCCGGGCGTCGGGGCTGCCGACCGCGCTGGTCACGAGCACCTACCGGGAGCTGACGGACGTCGCGCTCGACAGCATCGGGCGCGGGTTCTTCGACGTCACGGTGTGCGGCGACGAGGTGTCGGCGACCAAGCCGGACCCCGCCCCCTACCGGCGCGCCGCCGAGCTGCTCGGCGTCGACGTCACGGCCTGCGTGGCGGTGGAGGACTCGCCGACGGGCACGCGCTCGGCGGTCGCAGCGGGCGCCACCGTCCTCGTCGTGCCCGCGGAGGTCGCCGTGCCGCCGGGGGAGCGCCGCGTGCTGCGCGAGAGTCTCGTCGGGGTGACCGTGGACGACCTGCGCGAGGTGCTGCGCAGTGGCGCCCCCGTCCGGGGCGACCACCGGACGCGGGCCGACGTGCACTGAGCGCGTGGCGGCAGCGGGGGAGCGGAGGACGGGCGATGAGCGAACGGGGGATGCCGGACCCGCTCGTGGGCGTGTCCGCCCGCCCGACCGTCCGTTCGGCGCGTCCCACGGCCCGGAGGGCGCAGCACGACCACCGCAGGCGGGAGGACCGGGGACAGTGAGGACATCCCGTGGTGTGCGACCGGATTCCGCTCCGTGCGACGATGGCTCGACGTGAAGACGTTCGACGAGCTCTTCGACGAGCTGACCGTCAAGGCCCGGGACCGACCCGAGGGGTCGGGGACCGTGGCAGCTCTGGATGCCGGGGTCCACGCCCAGGGCAAGAAGGTGCTCGAGGAGGCCGGCGAGGTGTGGATCGCGGCCGAGTACGAGACCGACGACAAGCTGGCTGAAGAGATCTCCCAGCTGCTCTACCGCGTCCAGGTCATCATGCTCGGTCGCGGGCTCACCCTCACCGAGGTCTACAAGCACCTGTAGTTCGACACCCGCAGGTGTCGGGAGGAGAAGGACCCATGCTCCGCGTCGCCGTTCCCAACAAGGGATCCCTGGCCGAGGAGGCGTCGACGATGCTGCGCGACGCCGGCTACCGGCAACGGACGGACAGCCGCGACCTGAGCCTGCACGACGAGGCCAACTCGGTCACGTTCTTCTACCTGCGCCCGAAGGACATCGCGACCTACGTGTCCGAGGGCCAGCTGCACCTCGGGATCACCGGCCACGACCTCACCGAGGAGTCCAGCGCCTCGGTGAACCAGCTGCTCCAGCTCGGGTTCGGGCAGTCCAAGTTCCGCTACGCCGCGCCCCTGCGCAACGAGTGGAGCATCCAGGACCTGGCCGGCAAGCGGATCGCGACGTCGTATCCCCGGCTCGTGCGGGCGAACCTCGCGCAGCAGCGGATCGCGGCGAAGGACGTCATCCGCCTCGACGGCGCGGTGGAGATCTCGATCGAGCTCGGTGTCGCCGACGCCATCGCCGACGTCGTGAGCTCCGGGCGCACGCTGGCCCAGCACGGCCTGGTGACCCTCGGGGACCCGATCACGGAGTCGCAGGCGGTGATCATCGACCGCAACGCGAAGTTCGACCAGGTGCCCGACGCCCCGGACACCGAGCGCGAGAAGTCCCGGTTCGTCGAGCGGCTGCGCGGCGTCGTCTACGCCCGCCGCTACGTGATGCTCGACTACGACTGCCCGATCGACCTGCTCGAGCGGGCCGTCGAGCTGACGCCGGGCATCGAGTCGCCCACCGTCGCGCCGCTGTCGAACGACAAGTTCGTCGCCGTCCGCTCGATGGTCGAGCGCAAGCGGGTCAACGACATCATGGACGAGCTCGCCGAGCTGGGCGCCACGGGCATCGTCACCTCGTCGCTGCAGTCCTGCCGCGCGATCGGCTCCGCCAACGGGCACTGACCGTCATCGCGGCCGCACGGTGAGGGCCTGCGCGGCCCGCCCGACCGGGCCGTGCTCGTCGTGCACGACGGCGAACGCCGTGCCGAGGCCCTCGGGGCCGATGACACTGTCCGCGTCGAGCCCGACCCACGCGCCGCGCGGGGCGCGGTGCACGTGCAGGGTCAGGTCGGTGTTGACGAACAGCCAGTCGTTGAGGTCCAGCCGGGCGGCGGCGCCGTTGGTGGAGTCGGCGACGGCCGCGAGGCACTGCCACGGCGTCGGCTCCTCGCCCTCGACCACCGGCACGCGCAGTCGCCCCCACGCCCGCCCGGGCCCGGACTCGCCGAGGTGCCCCCGCAGCCACCGCCAGTCGACGGCGTCGAGGTAGCCCGGCAGCCAGCCCTGCGGGGTCGGGATCACGCGGCCCTCGTCCGGACCCGGCATCGCGGGTCCGGGGTCGGTGGCCGCCGCGCTCGTGTCGGTGACCGCCAGGCGCCACCCGGTGGCCCGCGCGACCGCCCGGCCCGCCGCGGCGATCTCCGCGACGACGAGCTCGATCGTGCGGCCGGGCCGCTCGACCCGCGCGTGCACGGTCAGCTCGCCCATCGGCACCTTGCCCAGCACCTCGACGGTGACGCGCGAGAGCAGCATCCCCTCCCGCGGCGCGCACCGCTCCAGCGCGCGGACCAGCAGCGCGCTCGGCGGGCCCATGTGCTGGCCGTCGGGGAACCAGGGGCCGGCGGTCGAGCCGGTCGCGAGGACGCGCTCGGCCTCGTCGCCCGCCGCGGACAGCAGGCGGAAGAACGGCTCGGTGACGGTCGTGGTCATGCCTCTCCTGGAGCGGGGCGGGGTACGCCGAACGGCCGAGATCGCGGCGGTTAGGGTCGGGTCCTCACCGGGGGGACGGAGTCCGATGACGGGATCGAGGATCCGCGTCCTGCTGGCGGTGCTGATCGCGGCGGTGGCCGTCGCGGGCGTGGTGGTCGCGACGCGGGCCCCGACCGCCACAGGGCCGCAACCCTATCGGGGGCCGTCCCGCGATCTCCGCGCTCATCCCTTCGCCTGGGACTCGGTCTGGAACCTGCCGTTGGCGGGGTCCGCGCAGTACACGCCGTTCAGCACGCAGGCGCGGGACGTCTACCTCGACATCGAGAACATCACCGTCGACCCGAACGCCCCGGTCCGCGACCTCGACTCCGACAACGGCGCGCCCCGGGTGCACGTCGACCCGCGGCTGTCGGCGGACGGGTCGTACAACAACTGCTCGACGTTCCTCGCCGACACCCCGGACGACGAGACCGTCGTCGCCGGCCAGCCCCTCAAGCTCGACCCCGGGGGCACGCCGTCGTGGAACTACACCTACCCCGCGGTCTCGCTGCGCGGCGACGGGCTGCTCGGGTGCCACGGCGGCTCGAACCTCTCGGGGATCGGCGGCACGATCCGCGTCGGCGAGATCTCCGGGCCGGATCCGCTCCGGCACGCCCTCAAGATCAACCTCAACTGCCAGCTGAGCTGCAGCACGGCCCGCGACGGCTTCCGCTGGCCGGCGATGAAGGCCGACGCCGCGTTCCGGGACCAGTACCGGGGCGCGAACCCGGACGTCAACATGGGCACGCTGCTCGCGATCGCGCCCGACACGGACCTGAGCTGGATCACCGAGAAGGACACCCGCAAGATCGCCGAGGCCCTCCGCGACTACGGCGCCTACGTCGTCGACGAGACCGGCGGCTCGGACACCAACGCCATCAACGTCCAGGCGGGCGCGGAGCCCGAGCTCCCGAACATCGACTCGCCGCAGATGGTGCGGCTGGTGACCTCGCTGGCGGTGGTCACGAACAACGGGCCGGACACGCCCGGCGGCGGGGCGCTGGGCTCGCCACGGCGGGCGGCCTGCGCGCTGCCGTTCCCCGACGGCACGGGCGGCGCGCCGCCGGGGTGCTGAGGGGCGGGGTGACCGGTGGTCGCTCGCCGTCTCGATCTCGCGAGGATGCCGCCAGGGCTGTGCACGGCGGGGCGGTCATCCGGGCTCGCCGGTCCGCGGGCGGGGGAGCGGCGGCGCCACGGCCTCGCCCGGCCACCCGGGGTACGGCGGCGGCGTGCCGTCCCACGCCGGGCAGAGCGGCTTGAAGCTGCAGAAGGCGCACCCGGGCCCGGGGTTCGGGCGGAAGTCGCCGGTGGGCGCCGCGCGGCGGATCGCGGCCCAGACGGCGCTGAGCACGCCGGCGAAGCGGTCGAGCTCGTCGGCGCGGGGTCGCAGCGTCAGCGACGTGGTGTCGGCGAGGTGCAGCAGCCGCAGCGTCGGGACCACGCCGCGGCTGCGGGCGAGCAGGAGCGCGTAGAAGCGGACGCCGAACATCATCGGCCCCTCGGCGCGCAGCGACGGCGAGCGTCCGCTCTTGTAGTCGACGACCGTGAGCCCGCCGGGGTCGGTGTCGAGCCGGTCGAGGTGGCCGCGCAGGGGCGTGCCGTCGTCCAGCTCCGCCTCGACGCGCAGCTCGCGGGCCTCCGACACCACGGCCCGCGGGTCCTCCAGCGCGAAGTAGCGGGCGAGCAGCTCGTCGACCCCGGGCTCCTCGCCGAGCAGCGCGCGCTCCTCGGGGGCGAGCTCGCCGAGGACGTCCTGGGCAAGGGTCCGCGCCGCGTCGGGCCGGCGTGACGCGGGGTCGAGGGCGTGCAGGCGCTCGAGCACGGCGTGCACCACCGTGCCGCGCAGCGCGCCGGGCGACGGCGTCTCGGGCAGGCGGTCGACGGCACGGAAGCGGTAGAGCAGCGCACAGCGCCGGAAGTCGACGGCACGGGACGGCGACAGCGCGGGTGCGCGCGGCGCCTCGACCTCCACCTCCGTGCTCATGTCCGCGAGGCTAGATCAGGGCACCGACAGGCCACGTGTCCTCGCGACGGCCCGTGATCGCTCCAGGTGCTCCGTCGACCCGATGTCATGAGGTCGCGGGAGCACCCGGAGCGATCAAGGGGTCGGCGGGCCCGCGACCGGCACCCCGCGCAGGATCCGCCGGCCCAGCGAGGTGCCGAACGTGCCGGTCACCGCCGCAACGGGTCCGCCGCACCTGCCCCTCGCCGACACCGCGACTCCGGTGCCTAGGGTGGTCCGTCGTGCACAGCGAGGAACTGGACGAAGAGCGCGGGCCCGTGCGCAGCGGTCCGTTCCGCCCGGGCGACCGGGTGCAGCTCACCGACCCCAAGGGCCGGCACTTCAGCCTCGTGCTCGAGCGCGGGCAGAGCTACCACACGCACCGCGGGGCGATCGACCACGACAAGCTCATCGGCGCCCCCGAGGGCAGCGTCGTGCACTCCGCCGCCAACACCCCGTACCTCGCGCTGCGCCCCCTGCTGCCCGACTACGTGCTCGCCATGCCGCGCGGGGCGCAGGTGATCTACCCGAAGGACGCCGCGCAGATCCTCATGTGGGCCGACGTGTTCCCCGGCGCGCGGGTGCTGGAGGCCGGCGCCGGCTCGGGCGCGCTGACCTGCTCCCTGCTGCGCGCGGTCGGGCCGGAGGGCCACGTCCGCTCCTACGAGATCCGCGCCGACCACGCCGAGCACGCGGTGCAGAACGTCGAGCGCTTCTACGGCGAGCGGCCGGGGAACTGGGACCTGCGCGTGGGCGACCTCGCCGACCACAACCCCGGCGAGACCGCGGACCGCATCGTGCTCGACATGCTCGCGCCGTGGGAGGTGCTGCCCGTCGTGCGCGACACGCTGGTCCCGGGCGGCGTGCTCGTGGGCTACGTGGCGACGACGACGCAGCTCTCGACGCTGACCGAGGCGCTGCGCGAGCAGGCGTGCTGGACCGAGCCGCAGGCCTGGGAGACGATGGTCCGGCCCTGGCACGCGGTCGGGCTCGCGGTGCGCCCCGAGCACCGCATGATCGCCCACACCGCGTTCCTGCTGACCGCCCGGCGACTGGCCGACGGCGTCACGCCGCCGCGGGTGCAGCGGCGGCCCAGCCGGGGCTGACCCAGCGTGAGCACCGGTGGTGCTCGGTGCTGGAGGAATCACCCTCGGTGACCTGGCGCAAGAGGTCTGCGTGAGAAGTCCGTCACCGGAACGCTACTCCACGGACACCTCGATTCGCGGGTACGGTTTGCGGCACGGAGTAGCGGAGGAGGGCGCCGTGACGAACGACGACGACCCCAGGGGCCGATCCGACAGGGCAGACAGCGGCCGGGACCGCGGCGAACGACATGACCGTGGCTCGGCGGACATGGCAGCACAGGTGCGCTTCCTCGAGGACGAGGTCGCGCTGTTGCGTCGCAAGTTGACCGAATCCCCTCGGCACGCGCGCATCCTCGAACAGCGTCTCGGCGAGGCACAGCAGCGCGTCTCGCAGCTGACCGAGCGCAACGACAAGCTCACGGAGACCCTCAAGGAGGCGCGGGCGCAGCTCGTCGCGCTCCGCGAGGAGGTCGACCGGCTCGCGCAGCCGCCGTCGAGCTACGGCGTGTTCCTCGAGTCGTTCGAGGACTCCACGGTCGACGTGTTCACCTCCGGACGCCGGATGCGTGTCGCCGTGTCGCCGGCGGTCGAGGTCGCCGAGCTGACCCGCGGGCAGACCCTGCGGCTCAACGAGGCGCTCACGGTCGTCGAGGCCGGCACCTACGAGCGCGTGGGCGAGGTCGTGGCCCTGCGCGAGGTCCTCGTCGACGAGGACGGCACGCGCAACCGCGCCCTGATCATCGGCAACGCCGACGAGGAGCGGGTGATCCACCTCGCGGACTCGCTGCTCCTCGACGACGCCCCCGAGCTCAAGCCCGGCGACTCGCTGATGGTCGACACCCGCGTCGGCTACGCCTACGAGAAGGTGCCGAAGGCCGAGGTCGAGGAGCTCGTCCTCGAGGAGGTCCCCGACGTCGCCTACACCGACATCGGCGGGCTCACGCGGCAGATCGACTCCATCCGCGACGCGGTGGAGCTGCCGTTCCTGCACGCGGACCTGTTCCGGACCTACCAGCTGCGCCCGCCCAAGGGTGTGCTGCTCTACGGCCCGCCCGGCTGCGGCAAGACGCTCATCGCGAAGGCCGTCGCCAACTCGCTGGCGAAGAAGGTCGCCGAGACCCGCGGCGAGGACAGCCGCGACGTCAAGGCGCACTTCCTCAACATCAAGGGCCCGGAGCTGCTCAACAAGTTCGTCGGCGAGACCGAGCGGCACATCCGGATGATCTTCCAGCGGGCGCGCGAGAAGGCGTCCGAGGGCACCCCGGTGATCGTGTTCTTCGACGAGATGGACTCGATCTTCCGGACCCGTGGCTCCGGTGTCTCGAGCGACGTCGAGACGACGATCGTCCCGCAGCTCCTGTCCGAGATCGACGGCGTCGAGGGGCTCGAGAACGTCATCGTCATCGGCGCGTCCAACCGCGAGGACATGATCGACCCCGCGATCCTGCGGCCGGGCCGGCTCGACGTGAAGATCAAGATCGAGCGTCCGGACGCCGAGGCGGCGCAGGACATCTTCTCGAAGTACCTCATCGACGGCCTGCCGTTGCACGAGGACGACATCGAGGAGTTCGGCGGCAACCGGGCGGCGTGCCTCGACGGCATGATCGAGCGGGTCGTCGAGCGGATGTACGCCGAGACCGACGACAATCGGTTCCTCGAGGTCACGTACGCCAACGGGGACAAGGAGGTCCTGTACTTCAAGGACTTCAACTCCGGCGCCGTCATCGAGAACATCGTCGGGCGGGCGAAGAAGTCGGCCATCAAGTCCCAGCTGGAGAGCTCGCAGCCGGGTCTGCGGGTGCAGCACCTGCTGGACGCGGTGGTCGACGAGTTCGCCGAGTCCGAGGACCTGCCCAACACGACCAACCCCGACGACTGGGCCCGGATCTCGGGCAAGAAGGGCGAGCGGATCGTCTACATCCGCACGCTCGTCACCGGCAAGGGCGCGACGCAGGGCAAGGAGATCGACACCGCGTCGAACACGGGCCAGTACCTGTGACAGCAGGTACCGTGTAAGGCATGAACGACCAGCAACACCGGCCGTCCCGCCCGGACCGCAACGAGGTCCGCGGGGCGGCCGGTGTCGCGTCGGAGGCCGTCGACATCGTCTCCCGCCCGGTCCAGGGCACCCACGAGGCGATCGCGGGCACCGTGTTCGGCGCGCTGCGCCGGGTCGGGCTCGGCCCCGCGTCGAAGCCGGTCCAGGTGGTGCACGACGGCATCACCTCGGGGGTCTACGCGGCCGTGCGCGGCATCTCGGGCCTCGCCGGCCGGGGAGTGGGCGCGGCCGCCGCGCTCGCGCGCCCCGGCGACTGGCGGCCCATCACCGGCACGCCCACGGGCGCGGTGCTCACCGGCGCGGTCAACGGGCTCGTCGGCGACCACATGGTGGCGCTCGACAACGACCTCGCCGTCCCGATGACGCTGTACACGTCGACGGTCCACGACGAGCACGACGAGCTGCCCGGCGACCCCGAGGCCCTGCGGGCGGTCGTCGCCGACCACCCGGAGCGCGACCTGCAGCGTCTCGTGCTGTTCGTCCACGGGCTCGGCGAGACCGAGCACGCCTGGCGCCTGTACGGCGAGGCCAGCGCGGGGGAGGGCTACGCGGAGCGCGTGGCGTCGGCGACCGGCGCGACGCCGCTGCTGCTGCGCTACAACAGCGGGCTGCGCGTCGCCGACAACGGCACGGCGCTCTCGCTGCTGCTCACCGACCTGTGGAACCGCTGGCCCGAGCAGGTCCACCGGCTGGACCTCGTCGGGCACTCGATGGGCGGGCTGGTGCTGCGCCACGCCTGCCACCACGCGGTGCAGACGGGCCAGCCGTGGGTCGGTGCCGTGCGGCGGATGGTCTACCTCGGCTCGCCCCACCGCGGGGCGCCGCTGGCCCACCGGGTCGACCAGCTGGCCTCGCAGCTGTCGCGCTGGTCGAACTCGCGCACGTGGGGCGAGTTCCTCGACCGCCGCTCGGCCGGCATCCGCGACCTGGTCGCCGGGGTGTCCGACACCGAGGTGCCCCTGCTCGCGCACGCCTCGCACCACGCGGTCGCCGCCTGCGTCACGAGCTCGCCGCAGCACCCGCTCGCCAACGCGCTGGGCGACCTGCTCGTGCCCGTCAACTCGGCGGGCGGCGCGGTCGCCGACGTCGAACCGTTGACGTCGTCACACCACTTCCACCTGCTCAACGACCCGGACGTGCACGACCATCTGATGCGATGGCTGACAGCGGAGGACGAGCCGACCGGGCAGGAGGTCACCGGGCACGGCTGATCGTGCTGGGCGCGCTCACCGCGGCCGCCCCGCTGTCGCTCGACACCTACCTGCCCGCCCTCCCGGCGCTGACCGCCGACCTCGCCACCACGCCGTCGGTCACCCAGCTCTCGCTCACCGCGTGCCTCGTCGGCCTGGCGCTGGGCCAGCTGGTGGCCGGGCCGCTGTCGGACGTCCTGGGCCGGCGGCGCCCGATGCTGCTCGGGGCGGCCGGGTTCGCGGTGGTGTCGGTGCTGTGCGCGGTGGCCCCGAACGTCGAGGTGCTCATCGCGCTGCGCCTGGCCCAGGGGCTGCTCGGGGCCGTCGGCATCGTCGTGGCCCGCGCGGTCGTCCGCGACACGAGCGACCGGACGACGTCGGCTCGGGCCTTCGCGACGCTCATGCTGGTCTCGGGCGTGGCGCCGATCGTCGCGCCGGTCCTGGGCGGGCAGCTGCTGCGCCTGACGAGCTGGCGCGGGGTGTTCGTCGTGCTGGCCGTGTACGGGGCGCTCACCGGGCTCGCCGTGCTCTGGCTGGTGCGCGAGTCGCTGCCGCGGTCGCGCCGGCGCGCGGGCAGCGCCGCGGCCACGCTCGCGTCGTTCCGGGTGCTGCTGACCGACCGCCGGGTCGTGGCGTGCGTGCTGTCCGCCGGGCTGGTCTTCTCCGCGATGTTCGCCTACATCTCGGGGTCGACGTTCGTGCTGCAGGACCTCTACGGCCTCTCGCCGCAGGCGTTCTCCGGGGTGTTCGCGGCCAACTCGGTGGCGATCGTGACGTCGGTGCAGGTCGCGGGCCGATTGGCGGGGTCGGGGCGGGTGCTCCCGGAGCGCCTGCTGGTCGTCGGGCTGGGCATCGCGCTCGTCGGCACCGGCGGGCTGCTGGTCTCGACGCTGCTCGACGCCGGGCTGGCGGGCCTGCTGGCCGGGCTCGTGCTCACCGTCGTCGGCGTGGGCCTCGTGCTGCCCTCGGCGACGACGCTGGCGCTCGCGGACCACCCCGACCACGCGGGGAGCGCGTCGGCGCTGCTGGGCACCTCGCAGTTCCTCGTGGGCGCGGGCACCGCCCCGCTGGTCGGCCTCGCCGGGAGCCGTTCGGCCGTGCCCATGGCCGCCACGATGGCCACGGCCGTCCTCCTGGGCGCCGTGGTGTTCGGCATTCTCTGGCGCGGTGCCCGCCGGCCGGGAGACGGAGCAATCAGGGGAGCACGCCGATAGGGGGAGCTCGACCACTGACGGACCGGAGAGGGCCGACGACGCCCAGCACAATTAGGGTCGGGGCATGACCGCGAGCCGCATCATGGGCACCGAGATCGAGTACGGCATCTCCGTCCCCGGCGACCCGGCCGCGAACCCGGTGATCACGTCCACGCAGATCGTCCTGGCCTACGCGGCGGCCGCCGACGTCCCGCGCGCCCGGCGCGCCCGCTGGGACTACGAGGTCGAGTCGCCGCTGCGCGACGCCCGCGGCTTCGACCTGGGCCCGAGCGCCGGCCCGCCGCCGGACGCGGGAGACCTCGACGACCTCGGCGCCGCCAACGTCATCCTCACCAACGGCGCGCGCCTCTACGTCGACCACGCCCACCCGGAGTTCTCCGCGCCCGAGGTCACCACCCCGCGCGACGCGGTCGTCTGGGACAAGGCGGGCGAGCGCGTCATGGAGGACGCCGCCGAGCGCGCCGCGACCGTCCCGGGCACGCCGCGCATCCAGCTCTACAAGAACAACATCGACAACAAGGGCGCCAGCTACGGCTCCCACGAGAACTACCTCTGCGCCCGCCAGACGCCGTTCCCGACGATCATCACCGGGCTGACGCCGTTCTTCGCGTCGCGGCAGGTCGTGTGCGGCGCCGGCCGGGTGGGGCTCGGGCCGTCGGGCGACGAGCCGGGCTTCCAGCTCTCGCAGCGCGCGGACTACATCGAGGTCGAGGTCGGCCTGGAGACCACACTCAAGCGCGGCATCATCAACACCCGCGACGAGCCGCACGCCGACGCCGACAAGTACCGCCGCCTGCACGTCATCATCGGCGACGCGACGCTCGCCGAGTACTCGACGTTCCTCAAGGTCGGCACCACCGCGCTGGTGCTCTCGATGATCGAGGCCGGCGTCCGCTTCGACGACCTGCGCCTGCTCGAGCCCGTCCGCTCGGTGCACCGCATCAGCCACGACCCGACGCTGAAGACCGTCGTCGACCTCTCCGACGGGCGGAAGATGACCGCCCTGGACATCCAGCGCGCCTACCTCGAGCGCGCCTGGCAGCACGAGGAGACCACGGGCGGCGGCGAGATCGACCCGATGACCCGCGAGGTGCTCGAGACCTGGCAGCAGGTGCTCGACGACCTCGGCACCGACCCGCTGCGCTGCGCCGACCGTCTCGACTGGGTGGCCAAGCTGAACCTGCTGCAGAACTACCAGCAGCGCGACAACCTGCCCTGGGACTCGCCGAAGCTGCACCTCATCGACCTGCAGTACGCCGACGTGCGCCAGGCCAAGGGGCTCTACAACCGTCTCGTGAGCCGGGGCTCCATCAAGCGCCTGGTCACCGAGGAGGAGGTCCGCTCGGCGGTCACCCACCCACCGGAGGACACCCGCGCGTACTTCCGGGGCCGCTGCCTGGAGCGCTACCCCGGCGAGGTGGCCGCCGCGTCGTGGGACTCGGTCATCTTCGACCTGGGCCGCGAGTCGCTGGTGCGCATCCCGACCCTCGAGCCCCTGCGCGGCACCCGCAAGCACGTCGGCGAGCTCATCGACAACTCCGCGGACGCCACGGCACTGGTGGAGGCGCTCACGCGGGGCTAGTTCCCGGGCAGATGTCGTCCGCGATCTGTAGGGTTCGGAATCGCAGTACCCCGATGTGAGGAAAGACCCCGGGAGGCTAGCCATGGCGCAGGAACAGACCCAGCGGCAGGGCGGGGGCGACGACGGCGAGGGCAGCGAGGACAGCACCGCTGCCGGCCAGGAACGCCGCGAGAAGCTCGGTGAGGACGTCGACACGATCCTCGACGAGATCGACGACGTGCTCGAGGAGAACGCGGAGGACTTCGTCCGCGCGTACGTCCAGAAGGGCGGCCAGTAACCTCCCGGCGGAGTCAGGTACTCCGTTCGGCCTAGAGACACCACGCCGCCCCCGTCGCCCGGGTCAGATCAGCACCCGGGCCGCGGGGGCGGTGGTCCATTCCGCGAGATCCCCGACAGCACCAGACACAGGAGCGCCCCACCGATGGAGCCCTCGTCGGCCCTGCCCCCGGCCTACTTCTCCGCCGGGTCGGCCTCGTTCGTCGACTTCCTGCGGGAGGTCCGGCCCGACCTGCTGCCCGGGGCGGGCGCCCGGACGGTGACCGCCGAGCAGGCGGGCACGTCGACCGTGCACGGCACGACGATCGTGGCCGCGACCTTCTCCGGCGGCGTCGCGATCGCCGGCGACCGGCGCGCGACGATGGGCAACCTCATCTCCTCGCGCGACATGCAGAAGGTCTACGTCACCGACGACTGGTCGGCGGCGGGCATCGCGGGCACCGCGGGGATGGCCGTCGAGGCCGTCCGGCTGTTCACCGTCGAGCTGCAGCACTACGAGAAGATCGAGGGCGTCCCGCTCACCTTCGACGGCAAGGCGAACAAGCTCGCGGGCATGGTGCGCGGCAACCTCGGCGCCGCCCTGCAGGGGCTGTCGTTCGTGCCGCTGTTCGTCGGCTTCGACGTCGACGCGGCCGACCCGGCGCGGGCCGGGCGCATCGTGTCCTACGACGTCGTCGGCAGCCGCAACGAGGAGACCCACTACGCGGGGGTCGGCTCCGGCTCGCTGTTCGCGAAGTCGTCGCTCAAGAAGCGCCACGACCCGCAGGGCTCCCGCGACGACGTCGTGCGCGTGCTCGTCGAGGCGCTCTACGACGCCGCCGACGACGACACCGCCACCGGCGGGCCCGACACCATCCGCGGCATCAACCCGATCGTCGTGACGATCGACGCCGAGGGCGCGACGATGCTGGGCGACGAGGAGGTCGGCACGGTCGCCGACGCCGTCATCGCCGGGCGTCGCGAGCGTCCCGGCGGCTGAAAGACCGCCGAGTCCCCACCAAGACGAGAGACCAGGAGCGCTCCCCGCCATGACGATGCCGTTCTACGCGTCGGTCGACCAGCTGATGCGCGACCGCTCGGACCTCGCGCGCAAGGGCATCGCGCGGGGCCGCAGCGTCGTCGTGCTGACGTTCTCCGGCGGCGTGCTGTTCGTGGCGGAGAACCGGTCGAACTCCCTGCGCAAGGTCTCGGAGATCTACGACGCGCTCGGGTTCGCCGCGGTCGGGCGCTACAACGAGTTCGAGAACCTGCGCACCGCCGGCATCCGGTTCGCCGACGTGCGGGGCTACTCCTACGACCGCCGCGACGTCTCGGGGCGCTCGCTCGCCAACGCCTACGCCCAGATCCTCGGCGCGAGCTTCATCGAGCAGCAGAAGCCCTTCGAGGTCGAGCTGTGTGTCGCCGAGGTCGGCGAGACCCCGGACCGCGACAAGCTCTTCCGCATCACCTACGACGGCTCCATCTCCGACGAGCCCCGCTTCGTGGTCATGGGCGGCACCACCGAGCCGATCAGCGCGGCGCTGCGCTCGTCCTACGACGCCGAGCTGGACATGGCCGGCGCCCTGCGGATCGCGGTCGACGCCCTGCAGTCCGCCAACGGCAGCGCGGGCACGTCCGGGTCGGAGGACCGCACGCTGGGCGTCGACGCCCTCGAGGTGGCGGTGCTCGACCGCAGCCGCCGCCCGCGGCGCGCCTTCCGCCGCATCACCGGTGCCGCGCTCGCGGGCCTGCTGCCCGCCGCGGAGCAGGCGTCGGGCGACGGCGCCCCCGACGGGGACACCGGCGCCGGCGACGAGGTCTCGGGCGCCGGCGGGGCCGACCCGCAGGCCTGATCCCCCTCAGGTCTCCCGGGGCCGGTAGACCGGGATCGCCCCCGGCGCGATCCGGAAGACGAAGCGGTCGGCGTCGGGCTGCACCTCGCCGTCGGTCGCCAGGCCGACCGGCCTCCCGATGACGCGCACCGTCAGGCGCGTCCGCGAGTGCGCCACGTAGACCCGGCTGCGCGAGAGCGTCCCGGCCGCCACGGAGATGACGAAGCGGGTGCGGGAGAACGGCACGTCGGCGCGCAGGTAGCGCACGTCGAGCTTGCGCGCGTCGAGGCGCGGCCGGAACAGCGGCGCCATGCCGCGGGGCTCGTAGCCGCCGTTGCCGACGAAGAGCAGCCAGATGGTGCGGCGCTTGCCGTCGAGCTCCACGACGAGCGGGGTGGCCTCCGCCAGCACCCGCACCAGCGCGAACGCCGCGGCGGGCCACTTGCCCCAGCGGCCCTCCCAGCTCTCGCGCAGCTTCACCATGTCGGGGTAGCCGCCGAGGCTGGCGGTGTTGACGAACGCGACCGCGCGGTCGTCGTCGCCGGAGCCGATGTCGACGACACCGACGTCCACGAGCACCGCCTCGCCGTCGCGCGCGGCGGCCAGCGCGGTGGCGGTGTCATCGATGCCGACGTCGCGGGCGAAGTGGTTGAGCGTGCCCTCGGGCAGCACCATCAGCGGCACCCGGCGCCGCTGGGCCAGACCCGCGAGCGCGGCCACCGAGCCGTCCCCGCCGGCGACGCCGACCGCCTGGGGCGGCGCGCCCTCGGGGGTCGGGCGGTCGAGGGCGGCCTCGACCTCCTCGACGAAGTCGACGCCCGGCTCGGGCACGATCACCTGGGCGCGGGGGAGCACGTCGTGGATCACCGACGGCGGGGCGGGCGGCGCCTCGTCGTCACCCTGCTCGTCGGCGACGCCGATCACCGGGGCCACGACGGGCGCCACGATCTGCCCGATCGCCTCCAGCGGCCCCGGGGTGCCGGCCGAGGTGTTGGCGACGACGACGAGCCCGGCGCCGTCACCGAGCGCGGGCGCGCCACCGGCCGGGCGGGCGCGCGCCGGGGCGTGGCGGACCACCGGCCACCAGCGCCGCGTCAGCACCGCGACCCCGGCCCCGAGGGCCGCACCGGCGACGACGTCCTCCACGGTGCGCTCCCCGAGCACGACCCGGGCCGTCGAGACGCCGACCGCCACCGGGACCAGCGCGGCGCCCACCACCGGCGACTCCATGGCCGCGGCGGTGACGAACGCCGAGGACGACGCGGCGTGCGCCGACGGGAAGCGCCGGCCCCAGGGGCGGGCGCGGGGGAGCAGGGGCTTGGCGAGGGCGTGGGCGATCGCCGAGGTCGCGGCCGCTGCCATCACCCCGCGCACCCCGGCGCGCCGGTGTGGCCCGCGCCCGGCGGCGAACAGGCCGCCGGCCACGACGGCCCAGAGCGCTCCGCGGTCGGCGGTGCGGTCGAGCCGGCGCATCCAGCGCGGGCCCACGGGGGAGCGCAGTCGGGGGTCGGTCACGGGGTCAGCGCGCCGTGGCCCGGTGCGGCCACAGGGCCTCGTCGCGGCGGTAGATCGGCACGGGGTGGTCGGCGACGCGGTAGCGCAGGCGGCGGCCGCGGCCCACGACCTCCCCGTCGGCGGCGACGTCGACGGGGCCGTCGAGCAGCTCGATGTCCAGTGATCGCATGGCGCTCTCCTGGTAGATCCTGTTGTGCCCGAGCACGCCGGTGGCCAGCGCGACGAACGCCCGCACCCGCGCCAACGGCCGGTCCGCCCGCAGGTAACGGACCTCGAGCACGCCGGTGTCGAGCCGGGGCCGGTACGACGGCACCATCCCGGTCGGCACGTACGGCCCGTTGCCGACGAACAGCATCCACACCGACCGCTCGACCCCGTTGAGGCGGACACGGATGGGCCGGCTGCGGGCGAGCGTCACGAGCAGGGCGGCCACGGCCGAGGGCCATTTGCCCCACCGGGGCTGCCACTTCTCCCGGAGGCGGACCATCTCGGGGTAGCCGCCGAACGCCGAGGTGTTGACGAAGACGATGCGCTGGGGCTCCTGGCGGCCCTCGACGTCGGCGTGCACGCGCAGCTCGCCGAGGTCGACCGCGACGGCCTCGCCCGCGCCGGTCGCGTCGATGGCCTCCTGGGTGTCGTACACCCCGACGTCGCGGCCGAAGTGGTTCAGCGTCCCGGCGGGGACCAGGGCGAGCGGCAGGTCGAGGTCCTCGGCGACGCGGGCCGCCGCGGCCACGGAGCCGTCGCCGCCGGCGATGCCGACCGCCCGCGTCCCGGGCTCGCGGGCGGCGTCGGTGAGCGTGTCGGCGAGGTCGGCGCCGTCCTCGAGGCGCAGCACGCGGGCCTTGGGGAGCGCGGAGACCAGCTCGTCGTAGGGGTCGACGCCGGCCCTGCCCGAGCGGCTGTTCACGAGCATCACGAGGCCCTCGCCCTCGGGCAGGACCGGGGCGCCGGCGACGGGGCGGGCGGCGGCCTCGTCGATGTCGCGGACGGGCAGCCAGCGCTTGGTGGCCAGCGCGGCGCCCGCACCGAGCGCCACGCCGGCGGCGACGTCGCTGGTCCAGTGCACCCCGACGTGGATGCGGGAGTAGGCCACGGTCGCCGCCAGCGGCACGACCCAGGTCGCGGCCTTGGGGCTCTCCATGGCGACCGCGGTGGCGAAGGCGGCCGCGGAGGCGGCGTGGCCCGAGGGGAACGAGGACGACGTCGGCGGGTCGTCCAGGGAGCGGAAGGTCGGCAGCAGCTCGGCCGCGGGGCGCCGGCGGGGGACCAGCGGCTTGAGCACGCCGTTGGCGAGCAGGCTCGCGCCCGCGATCGCGAGCACGCCGCGCAGGCCGCCGCGGCGGGTGTGGCGGGTGCCGGCGGCGAGCGCCGCGGCTACCGCGAACCACAGCTTGCTGTGGTCGGCCGAACGACTGAGCGCAGCCAGCGCAGGGTCGGCGGCCGAGTAGGGCAGGTGCCCGATCGCCGTCGTGATCCGGCAGTCCTTGTCGTTGACGTCGGCCAGACGCCTCCTGCTGCCCCGGGCGCCCTGACGCACCCGCCGTCCCACGCCGCGTGAGATGTCCGATGCCAGTTCTCGTGCCGGGAGCGCCACGGCACCGACCGTAGTGATCCGGGGTGGGCGGCTCGTGACGGCGGGTGACCCGGCGCGTCACAAGGGCCTCGCGAAGCCCCTCGCTGGCTTAGGGTGGAGGGATGCAGCGGAGGATTTACGGGGTCGAGACCGAGTTCGGTGTCACCTGCACCTTCCACGGCCAGCGGCGCCTCTCGCCCGACGAGGTGGCGCGCTACCTGTTCCGCCGGGTCGTGTCCTGGGGACGGTCGTCGAACGTCTTCCTCCGCAACGGGTCGCGCCTCTATCTCGACGTGGGCAGCCACCCGGAGTACGCCACCGCGGAGTGCGACTCGCTGACCCAGCTCGTCGCGCACGACAAGGCGGGCGAGCGGATCCTCGAGGACCTCCTGCTCGACGCCGAGCGGCGCCTCGCCGACGAGGGCATCGGCGGCGACATCTTCCTGTTCAAGAACAACACCGACTCCGCGGGCAACTCCTACGGCTGCCACGAGAACTACCTCGTCGGCCGGTCGGGGGAGTTCTCGCGCATCGCCGACGTCCTGCTGCCCTTCCTCGTCACGCGCCAGCTCATCGCCGGCGCCGGGAAGGTGCTGCAGACGCCGCGGGGCGCGGTGTTCTGCCTCTCGCAGCGCGCCGAGCACATCTGGGAGGGCGTCTCCTCCGCGACCACCCGCAGCCGCCCCATCATCAACACCCGTGACGAGCCCCACGCCGACGCCGAGCGCTACCGGCGCCTGCACGTCATCGTCGGCGACTCGAACATGTCCGAGGTCACCACGCTGCTCAAGGTGGGCACCACCCACCTCGTGCTCGAGATGATCGAGCAGGGCGTGCAGTTCCGGGACTTCACGCTGGACAACCCGATCCGCGCCATCCGCGAGATCAGCCACGACCTGTCCGGGCGCCGCCCGGTGCGCCTCGCCGGCGGGCGCGAGGCCAGCGCGCTGGACATCCAGCGCGAGTACCACGCGCGGGCCGTCGAGCACGTCGCGCGCCGCGGGTCCGACCCGGTCACCGACCGCGTGGTGGAGCTGTGGGGCCGCACGCTCGACGCCGTCGAGCGCCAGGACCTCTCGCTCATCGACCGGGAGATCGACTGGGCGATCAAGCACCGCCTCGTGCAGCGCTACCGCAACCGCAACGACCTCGGCCTGTCCAGCCCCCGGGTGGCGCAGCTCGACCTCGCCTACCACGACATCCGGCGGGGCCGCGGCGTGTTCGACCTGCTGCAGCGCAAGGACATGGTCGACCGCGTCACCGACGACGGCGAGATCGAGGCGGCGAAGGACACCCCGCCCCAGAGCACCCGGGCCAAGCTGCGCGGCGACTTCATCGCGGCCGCCCAGGCCGCCGGGAGGGACTTCACAGTGGATTGGGTCCACCTCAAACTGAACGACCAGGCCCAGCGAACCGTCCTCTGCAAGGACCCCTTCCGCGCCGTCGACGAACGGGTGGACCGGCTGATCGCGACCTTGTAACCGAGGCCACGTCGGCGGCGTGCGTCGGGGGCGCGCGAGGTATGCACGATCCGCACTGAACGACGACGCCGAGGACGGCACGAGACCGCGATGCAGCACCAGCCCCGCACCTCCCGACTGCACGGCCCCGTCGCGGCGCCGAGCACGATGCACGACGCCGCGCCGGTCCCGGTCGACACGTCCGTCGTCGGCACGGTGCTCGGCGGGCGCTACCGGGTCGGGGAGTGCATCGGCGCCGGGGCCATGGGCGTGGTGTTCACCGCCTGGGACCGCCGGCTGCGGCGCACGGTCGCGATCAAGCAGCTGGCCGCGCGCGGGTACCGCGACGCCACCGAGGAGCGGGTCGCCAGGGCCCGGGCCATGCGCGAGGGCCGCATCGCCGCCCGCGTGGTGCACCCGCGCGCCATCGCGGTGTTCGACGTGGTAGTGGATGACGCCGGCCCCTGGCTGGTCATGGAGTACCTGCCGTCGCGCTCGCTCGCCGCGGTGCTCGCCGCGCAGGGGCCGCTCGAGCCCGCGCAGGCCGCGTGGATCGGCGCCCAGGTCGCCGAGGCGCTCGGCGCGGTGCACGAGGCCGGCATCGTCCACGGCGACATCAAGCCCGGCAACGTCCTGATCACCGACGAGGGCGTCGCCAAGATCACCGACTTCGGGGTCTCACGGGCCACCTGGGACACCACGTCCACCGGCGGCGGCATGGTGGCCGGGACGCCCGGCTACTTCGCCCCGGAGGTCGCGCGCGGCGGCGACCCGTCACCGGCCTCCGACGTGTTCTCCCTCGGCGCGACCCTCTACGCCGCGGTCGAGAACCAGCTCGTGTGCGGGCACCACGACAACACCCTCGCCGTCCTGCACGCGATGGCCGAGGGCAAGCTCCGCCCGGCCGAGCGCGCCGGGGTGCTGGGGCGCCCGCTCGCCGCGATGCTGCGTCTCGACCCGTCCCACCGCCCGGACACCGCCGCCGTGGAGCGCGCGCTGCGCGCCCGCGCGGGGTCCACGCCGTTCATCCCGGCGCCGGTGGACGACGGCGACGACGCCGCCGAGAGCGCCGACGTCGCGGTCCCGGCCCCGCGTCCGACCGGCACCGCGGACCTGCCGGTCGGCGCCGTCGCGATGGGGGAGGAGCCCGCGGCCCTCAGCGACGGGATCGATCCCGCACCCGCACCGGTTCCCGTGGCCACGGTGCCGCCGCCTGCGCCCGCGCCGATGCGCCCGGCCGGCGGCGACCGGCGTCGCCCGTCGCGCCGGCCCTCGCGCCGGGTCGTCGCGGTCACCGCGGCCTCGGCGCTCGTGCTCGCCGGCGGCATCGGCGTCGGCGTCGCGCTCGCCGCGACCGGCGGGGGCACCGTCGCCGCGCCGGCCCCGTCGACCACCGCGCCGCGCGCGGCGGCCCCGGCCTCGGCGCCCGACTCTCCGCCCCCCAGCGTCGCGGCCCCGGTCTCGCCCGGGGAGCCGGCGCCGGCCACGGTCGTCGTCGACTACTACGCCGCCCTGCCCGGCGACATCGACCGCGCCTGGAGCACGCTGTCCGAGCGCGCGCAGGACGAATCGGGCGGGTACGGCGGCTACCAGCGGTTCTGGTCGGGGATCCGCGAGGTCCGGACCGCGAACGTCGAGGCCCGCGGGACCACCGTCTTCGCCGACATCGAGTTCACCACCGCGAGCGGGCGGACCAGCCGCGAGACCTACCGCTTCGAGGTCGACAAGGACTCCGACGGCCAGATCCGCATCCAGCGTGCGCAGCGCAGCAGTAGCGACTCGATGTGAGGCCCGGGACGCGCCGGGCCCGGCGTTCGAACACCTGGGCGAGACCTCGGTAGGCTCACGCCCGTGACGACCAGCCCGTCCGCGCGCGCCGAACGCCTGGTCAACCTCGTGCTCTGTCTGCTCTCGACGCGCCAGTACCTCAGCGCCGAGCGGATCCGCGCCACGGTGCCCGGCTACGCGGACGTCGCCTCCGACGAGGCGTTCTTCCGGATGTTCGAGCGGGACAAGGCCGAGCTGCGCGAGCTCGGGGTCCCCCTCGAGACGGGGCGGTCGTCGATGGCCGAGCCCGTCGACGGCTACCGCATCGCCCGGGGCGACTACGAGCTGCCCGACATCGACCTGGCGCCCGACGAGGCCACCGCCGTCGCCCTGGCCGCGCGGCTCTGGGACTCCCCGGCGCTGGCGGGCGCCGCGCGCTCGGCGCTGCAGAAGCTGCGGGCCGCCGGGATCGCGGTCGACCCGGACGCCGCGTCCGCGGTCCAGCCCCGCCTGCAGGCCGCGGAGCCGGCGTTCGCGCCGCTGCTCGCGGCCAGCCGCGCGGGCCGGGTCGTCACCTTCACCCACCGGTCGCACCCCACGGCCGAGGCGCGCGTCCGCACCGTCGAGCCCTGGGGCGTCGTGTCGTGGCGGGGGCGCTGGTACCTCGTCGGGCACGACCGCGACCGCGACGACGTGCGCTGCTTCCGGCTCTCGCGCATCGGCGACGACGTACGGGCGGTCGGGGCGCGCGGGGCGGTCACCCCGCCCGCCGACGTCGACCTCGTCGCCCTGGTCGCCGCGTCCGCCGGGCCACCGCCGCCGTCGGGCACCGCGCGGGTGCGGCTGGTGCCGGGGCGCGCGGAGGGCCTGCGGCGCGGGTCGCGGCCCGACCCGGGCGGCGACCCCGACGTCGTCGAGATCGACCTGTCCCGCGTCGACACCGCCGCGCGCTGGGTGGCCGCGTACGGCCCGGACGCGGTGGTGCTCGACCCGCCGGAGCTGCGCGAGGCCGTGGTGGGGCTGCTGCGCGGGTCGCTGGTCACCCTCGAGGCGGGGAGCGTCCGATGACCGCCGGTGTGTCCGAGCGGCTGCCGCGCCTGCTCACGCTCGTGCCCTACCTGCTGGCGCGCCCCGGCATCGCGGTGGCCGACGCGGCCGCGGACTTCGGGGTGCCCGAGGCCCAGCTGCGCCGCGACCTCGAGCTGCTGTGGATGTGCGGGCTCCCGGGCTACGGGCCCGGTGACCTCGTGGACCTGTCGTTCGAGGGCGACACGGTGACGGTCACCTTCGACGCCGGCATGCGCCGCCCGCTGCGCCTGTCCGGGGCCGAGGCGGCGACGCTCGCCGTCGCGCTGCGCGCCCTGGCCGACGCGCCCGGCATGGTCGACGCCGACGCGGTCCAGCGGGCGCTGGCGAAGATCGAGGACGCCGCCGGCAAGGCCGGCGTCACCCACGACGCCCCCGAACCGGCCGGTGAGGGCGTCGCCGTCGGGCTGGGCCGGCGGCCGGGACGTGCCGAGGACGAGGTGCGCCGGGCCGTCGAGACCGGCCGGGCCCTGCGGCTGACCTACTACTCGGCGTCGCGGGACGCCGTCGGCCGCCGTGTCGTCGACCCGATGCGCCTGTTGCTCGTCGACGCCTCGGCCTACCTCGAGGCGTGGTGCCGCCGCGCCGAGGGTGTGCGGCTGTTCCGCCTCGACCGGGTCGACGACGCCGAGGTCCTCGACGAGCCCTCCGCCCCGCCGCCGGGCGCCCGTGGCCGCGAGGGGTCGGGGGAGGACCTGCTGCGCCCCGACGACGGCGCCTTCGTCGCCGCGCTCGTGCTGCACCCGGCCGCGCGGTGGGTGGCCGAGTACTACCCCGTCGAGGACCTCCACGCCGACGACGACGGCTCGGCGCGCGTCACGATGCGCTACGGCGACCGCGACTGGATGGTCCGCCTGCTGCTCGGCCTCGGCGACGCCGTCGACGTCCTCGCCCCGCCCGACCTCGTCGAGGCCCGGCGCGCCCGTGCCCGCGAGGCCTTGGCGGCGTACGGCGAGGGCGGCTGATCCGACCGTGCGAGAACCACTCTTCGGGGTGAATGTCCGCTTGCTCCCGTAACCCTTCGTGGATCTCTCGCGACCTGGTCTTACCCGGCTGACGAGGGAAGACAGGGGAGCGGCATGAGCACGATCGACGACGCCCGGACGACAGACGGCCAGCAACCGGACCAGAGTCCTCCGATACCGCCGGCCGGTGCGACGCGCAACGAACCAGCCACCGTCGGCTTCGCCATGGCTCTCTCGGGCGCGATCGTCAGCCTGGTCCCCGTCGTCACCGGGCTGTCGTTCGTCCTCTGCCCCGTGGGGCTCGCCCTCTCCCTCATCGGCCTACGCCTCGCGGCGGGTCGGCGGACCGGACACACGCTGGCGTGGGTCGGCGTCTTCGCGGCGGTGATCGGGCTGCTCGTCGGGACCTCGACGACGGTGTCGCGCGTCAGTGCTTCCGCGCCTGCACCGAGCGCACCGACCTTCACGCCGCCGACGTACTCGTACCCCTCGTACACGTACCCGTCGTACTCCTACCCTTCGTACACCCCGACGCCCACGGCACCGGCCACCACGGCGCCCGTCACTCCCCGCACGTACCGCGGGAGCGGGGACGACGTGGTGTCCGTGTCCAACCAACCCGGCGCCTACGTCCTCGAGTTCTCCTGTCCCCGGTGCAGTGGGAACACCGTGCTCCGGAGCGACGGCAGCGAGCGTCTCCTCGTGAACACCATCGGCTCCTACGAGGGCAAGCGCTGGATCGACATCCGCGACGGGAGCGTCACCACGCAGCTCGAGGTCGAGGCCACCGGCTCCTGGACCATCACCATCGGCGGGCTCGACCGAGCCACCCAGGCGAACGGGCAGGTCTCCGGCGAGGGCGACGACGTCGTGATGATGTCCGGCAACAGCTCGGTCGCCAGCGTGACGAATCGCGGCTCGGGCAACTTCGTCGTCCACGTGCTCTCGGGAACCCGCTCGCGGATCGACCTCGCCGTCAACGAGATCGGCAGCTACAACGGGACCGTCTCACTCGACACGCCGGCCCTGGTGCAGGTGACATCGGAGGGGAACTGGAGCATCACCCCGCGCTGAGCGGGGGCACGAGTGTCGGTGGGCTCTCCATCTCGATCTCCCGAGGATGTCGTGGCGGCTGTAGCCGTGACGACATCCTCGGGAGATCGAGACGGTGAGCAGCACGTTCGGCAGGCTCCCGGCCGACCGACGCTGCGGGACGCGCCGGTCGCGCACGCAGCGACGTCGGCAACCCGGACGACCGGCACGTCCGGCAGGACCGCGAGCCTGTCGGTCATGCGCGAGGTGCCCCTCGCGGCCCCGGGCCCGGCCCGGCGCGAACCATCGGCGTGTCGCGCA